>NZ_GL890970.1:0-55372 GCF_000211815.1 Moorena producens 3L | reverse complement strand
TCTTTCTGAGGTAGCAAAAAAGTAAAGTAAGCATTCAGCTATCAGCTATCAGCTATCAGCTATCAGCGATCAGCTATCAGCTATCAGCTATCAGCTATCAGCTATCAGCTTTCAGCTTTCAGCTATCAGCTATCAGCTATCAGCGATCAGCTATCAGCTATCAGCTATCAGCTATCAGCTATCAGCGATTAGCGCACGCTACGCGAAAAGCTTTCAGCTTTCAGCGACCACTGACGGCTGACCACTGACCACTGACCACTGACCACTGACTACTGACCACTGACCACTGACCGCTGACCGCTGACCGCTGACCGCTGAATGCTTAGAGCAAGGAGAATAATTCCATGGTTAATCAATCTTGGGGTCGTTGCTGTGGCTTATTGAAGGTAGCCAGTTGCTTAACGATTGGTGTGTTTTTTCCCTTTGATAAACATCAAGCCTTGGCTGAGGTTACACCAGATACGACTTTAGGGGCTGAAAGTTCTCGGGTTACGCCTGATGCTGATGTTAGGGGAGGGCTAGCGGATTTGATAGAAGGTGGAGCAGAACGAGGGGCAAATCTGTTCCACAGTTTTACTGATTTTAATGTTGAGGAGTTACAACGGGTTTATTTTGCTAATCCAGCAGGAATTGATAATATTATCTCACGGGTGACTGGCACTAATCCCTCAAGTATTTTGGGCACCTTGGGAGTCGATGGTGCTGCTAATCTATTTTTACTGAATCCCCATGGGATTATCTTTGGAGCCAATGCTCAACTGGATATTCAGGGTTCCTTTGTGGCGAGTACAGCGAATTCGATCACCTTTGGGGATGGGTCATCCTTTAGTGCCAATCCCGACAATTCGTCGTTGTTAACGGTAAGTGTGCCTTTGGGATTGCAATATGGGACGAATCAAGCTGGTGCGATCGCTAATGCTGGGAATTTGGCAGTTGGTTCCGGACAAACGCTCAGCTTATCCGGTGGTACGGTAACTAGCACTGGCTCCCTGACAGCAGCTGGTGGCCTGGTTGAGGTTCTCGGAAATCAGGTTAGCTTGTTGGAAAATGCCCGAATTGATGTCTCGTCTGACACCGGTGGCGGTACAGTATTGATTGGGGGAGACTTTCAGGGTAATGGCACCGTTCCCAATGCAGCACGTACCTTTGTTGGCTCCGATGTAAGGATTAATGCCGATGCCTTGATCAATGGGGATGGGGGCAAGGTGATTGTTTGGGCGGATCAGACAGCAACCGTTCACGGAACCCTTACAGCAAGGGGAGGAACTGTTTCCGGTGATGGGGGATTTATTGAAACCTCTGGCAAACAGTTTCTTAATCTCACCACTACTCCCGATGCTAGTGCTCCTAATGGTAGTGGTGGCACTTGGTTAATCGATCCCACTGATATCACACTCGCAAACGGTGGCGGTGGGATTGGGACCAATACAGTTGATGTTGCTAATATTAATGCTGCCCTGAATAGGGGCACCAACGTCACAATTTCAACAACTATCGGTGGCACTGATCAAGGTAACATTACTCAGAACAATGATGCACCAATTCGCAAGACAGCAGGTGGAGACGCAACTCTTACCTTGCAGGCAGAAAACGATATTTTTCTGAACGCTGATATTACTTCCAATAGCGGTCAGTTGAATGTAGAGCTGTTGGCTGATAGTGACAATAGTGGAGCAGGCGCTATTGGTATTTTTAATGCCACGATTGATACTAATGGTGGTGATTTCAGTAGTTTGGGCAGGGGAACGAATAATTCCAACGGGTGGGGACACCATCTTAACAATGCTAACATCAACGCTGGAGGTGGCAATCTTAAATTAGAGGGGACGGGAATACCTGATGGCACTGGCAATGGCATCGGCATTTTTCTGGAGAACAGCGAATTAAAAACCACCGGGCTAGGGACGATTACTCTAATTGGCAATGGTGGAATCGGAGGGCATAGTATTGGGGTTGATGTTACAGAAAACACGATCATTAGTTCAGAAAATGGGGATATTAGGCTAACAGGTATTGCCAAAGGTTTTAATAATGGATGGGGTATTCAAATTCGTGACAATGGTCTAGTACGTTCCACTGGGACGGGGAACATTTTTCTGAGTGGTACTACTACCGGTACTGGCAGTTTGAACTATGGCATCCTAATTCGGGAACAGTTCCCCGCTGGAGGTCCTAGTGTGGTAGAAGCCACTGGAACAGGGAACATAACCCTAGTAGGTATTAATGGTATTGGGACAGACGGTAATCACGGGATAAGTATTCGGTCCGGTTCTAGGGTTTCTGCAACAACTGGAAATCTTAGCTTGACAGGTACTGGAAACGGCACTGGAAGCGGCAATACAGGTATTTTCATTAACTCTGGCAGTGTGGTAGAAACAACCAATGGCACCATTGACCTAGAGGGTTTCAGCGGGAGTGGAGCGAATTTTAATCACGGAATACTACTTCAAGATGAAAAGTCTAGAATTAGTTCGATTAATGGAGATATAACTCTGACTGGCGGTAGTAATGCTGGTCAAACACCTGCAAGTTTAAGCAATCACGGCATTTTTATTGGATTAGACGGTGTAGTGCAATCCAGCGGGAATATTACCTTGACAGGTACGACTAATGCAAATGGTGTGGACGGTGATGGCATTTCGATTCAAACTCGCAGCATTGTGGAAGCAACTAAAACTGGGAATATTACCTTGACGGGTACTGCCGGTGCTGGCAGTGACGATCATCAAGGAATAGCTGTTGGAAGCAACGCTAAAGTAAGCTCAGTAGATGGAAATATTAGGTTGTTAGGCAACAGTAACGGAACTGGGAAAAATAATTCTGGTATTTTCATATTTCAGAACGGCTTGCTGGAAACAACTGGGGTAGGAAGTATTACTCTTCAGGGAACTGGTAGCGGAACTGGGAGCAACAACAACGGTATTCTTCTGAGCGATTCCAATCTGGGTGCAAATCCTACCAGTGGTGGTGTAATTCAATCAACGGGTACTGGAGCCATCACTTTGGAGGGTACAAGTGCTGCTGGAACTTCTGAGAATCAAGGCATATTAATTGATGGTAATGGTTCCAGAGTGAGTGGAAAAGATGGAAATATCACCCTCAGAGGTACAGCAGCTCCAAGTAATGGAGATCTTAACCACGGCATTTATATTTTAAATCAAGGCTTGGTGCAATCGACTGGAGCAGGCTCTATCGAAATAACAGGTACTGCTAACGCAAGCAGTAATGTTGGGTTTGGCAACGAGGGCATTTCGATTGTAGCTGGCGGTGGGGTAGAATCCACCGGAACAGGAATGATTACCATGAGAGGAAATGGGGGGAATGGTGGAATCGGGTCGGACGGGGATCAAGGAATCGTTGTTTTAGGTTCCAACACTAGAGTGACATCGGTAGATGGCGATATCCTCTTGAGAGGAATTAGCAGAGGAACCGGAACTGAAAATTACGGTATTTGGTTAGGTGCAGTTGGCGGTGGCGTAGTGCGAACTACTGGAACTGGAAACATTACTATAGAAGGCATTATTAGCGGCATTGGCAATAACAGTGAGGGGATTTTCTTTGGTAATGGAGGTGCAATTGAAGCTATTGGCACTGGAAACATCACCCTCACCGCTGATGAAATTACTATCCCTAGTAATCTGGCTGAAATTAGAGGCGCGAACCGCCTTCAGCTACAGCCCCTTGACCCTACTTTGGGCATCACTATCGGTGGCACTACTACTGATGCCCGCTTAAATTTAGACAGCAGCGAACTCAACAGGTTACAAAACGGGTTTGCCCAGATTCTGATTGGGCGAGACAACAGCAGCGGTGCGATCGCTATTTTGCCTGCTGCCTTCAATAGTCCTACTACGATTCAAACTCCAGTTACAGGCGGAACGATTACAACAACTGGAGCCCTTAACACCAACAATAACCCCCTGACCTTCATTGCCGGTAGCGACGTTACCTTTAACAATGACATCAATACTGGTAGTGGTAATCTTAGTGTTTTAGGGAGTACCATTACCCAAACTAGCGGCAGTCTATTTGTGAATGGGGATGCCTTCTTCACCAGCACTCTAGCCAATGCAGGTAATGTCAGTGTTACCAACACTAAACCTACCACCATTGGTTACTCCATTATTGGGGGCAACTTCACTCTGAACTCTGCTCTACCAATTACTCAAGTTCCCGGCGAACCCTTGCAAGTGGCTGGAGAGATCTCAGTGAATGGGGGAGGTAGCCAACCCCTAATTAACACTATCGGTGACTTTTCTCAAGAGACTCTCCTACCCAATGGGGATTTGATTATTACTCAGCTGGGAACAGTTAACCTAGAGGCCCACACCGTCACAGGTAACCTGACAGTAAATAGCTTACCAGCAGCCGTTGTCAGTTTTAACCAAGTTCTGGATAACCCTGCCATCACTCTTAATCAAGACAATTCCTTTGGCGGTACCCTCCGGTTTAACACCACCACCGATGCCATCTTGTTGGAAGGTACCCCCGGGATTATTCAAACTGGCACTCAAACTGTCAGTGGTACCGCTACTTTCAACGCCAACACTGGCAATATTAGTCTCAACGAACCAGCTAATCAGTTTGGTAATCTAGCCTTCACCGGTAATGATGTCTCTATCCGTGAGAGTGACCAGACAAATCTGATCAGTTCCTCTGCCACTGGTAACTTGAACTTAACCTCTGGAGGCATGATTACTCAAGATATAGGAGCATCATTAACTGTTGTAGGAGATACCAGCCTCACCACTACCCTCCCCAACGCTGGCAATGTCACAATTACTAACAGTAATGCCACCATCATCGGTAATTCCCTGATTGGTGGGGATTTTACGATTAACTCTACTGGACCAATTTTCCAAGCCCCTGGGGAAATCTTACAAGTAGCAGGGAACACTATTCCAAACGCTCCTAGTGACAATTTAGAGCCTACTGGCAACAATATTTTGCCTCGAATAACCTTGCCCAATGGGGATGTAATTATCACTGACGTGGGACAGATCACCCTAAATGCCGAAACTATCTCTGGCAATCTAACGGTGAACAGCTTAGGCAGAAGACTGACTTTCAACAACAATGAAGCCTTTAACGAAAGTACAGCGATTGAATTAGCTCAATCTGGAAACTCCTTTGGTGGCGTATTGAGAATAAATACTGAAGCACCCCTAAGTCGCCTCGATACAGGTACTCCCGAAATTATCCAAAATGGTGCTCTAAATGTTAGCGGTACTGCTAGCTTTAATGCTGAGAATGGCAATATTACTCTCAACAACTCAGACAATCAGTTTGGGAATCTTTCCTTTACAGGGGGTAACATCTCAATCAACGAAAGTGACTCTACCAACTTACTCAACTCAACTTATTCTGGTAATTTAAACATTACTTCTGGTGGTGCGATCGCACAAAGCGGTAGCCTTAGTATTGGAGAATCTTCCAATCAAGAAATAAGCTTGATCCTCAACGCCATCGGAGACATTAATACTCAGGATATTATTAGTCCCAGTGGCTCGATTACCCTCAACAGCACCAATGGTAGTATCGATACTACGGCAGGTCTTCTCAGTACATATTCCTCTGGCAGTGGCGGACCGATAACCTTGTCTGCTGACGGTGACCTTAACCTTGGTTCTCTTGATTCTAGTGGTCGCGATGTTGCAGGAAGTGATATTACGTTAAATAGCAACGGTGCAATCATAGCAAAAAATCAGCTTATTACTACCGACACTGATGGCTCCGGTAAGGCTGGTGATATTAATATCAAGGCTCAATCCGTTTCCTTTACTGGGACGAAAGTATCGACGAGGACTCGTGGGGATGGCTCGGGAGGAAATCTCAACATTAATGCCTCTGATTCCATCAATATAACCAATGGTAGTCGATTGCTTGTCCAGACATTTGGGAATGGCAATGCTGGCAACGCAACCATTAATACTAAGCAATTGGTTGTACAAAATGACCGACCTGAATTGAATAGCTTGACTGGAATAGGAACAGAAACATTCAGCAGTGGCAATGGAGGGAACTTAACCATCAATGCTTCCGAGTCTGTTATACTAAGGGGCAATCAATCAATAGTATTTAATCCTAATCCTCTAGACCCAAACTCAATTCGCCAGGCAGGTCAAACTACTACAGGTTTGACAACAGCAACTTTTGGGACTGGTAATGCTGGTAAGTTAAGCCTTAGTACTAGTAGTTTAGTCATTCAGAATGGAGCTGGAATTACCTCAGCACCTCTTTTAACTGAAAGAAATAATGGGCAAGTTACCTTGTCTGGCGGAAAAGGCGGAGAGTTAAGTATAACTGCTACCGAGTCTATCGAGATTCAAGGTCAGGCAGGCATAGCAACTGCTACTCTCGGAAATGGTGATGCAGGAAAGTTATTTTTAAAATCTGGCAGAATAACTCTTGAGGAGGGAGCTACAATTTCGGCAGATACAATTATTGGTCCTGTTGCTACTTCTACTGATTCTGTTGCTACTTCTATTAATGCTTTCGGAAATGCCGGGGATATAACTATTGAAACCAACCAACTGATGGTCCGCAGTGGTTCACGCATTGGCGCAGCAACCGCAAATGCAGGTAAAGGAGGAAATATAACCATCAATGCCTCAGAATCAGTAGAAGTGATTGGCACCTCAGCGGATGGCACAGTCCCCAGTGGTGTCTTTACAGCAGCACTTCCAGGCTCAACTAAAAAGGCTGGAGACTTAGAGATTACCACTGGAAAACTAACCCTTGAGGATGGTGCAGAGATATCTGCCCAAAGTCAGGGAGAAGGCGACGCTGGCAACATCGATATCAATGTCTCAGACAGGTTAACAGCTACTGACGGCAATATTATTACTGCTACCACTCAATCTGCCGGAGGTGAGATCAAAATCACAGCCAAAGATATTAGGCTACGCGGTGACAGTGACATTACCACCAGTGTCTTCAGCGGTGCTGACAACGGGGGCAATATTACCATCACCACTGACTCCCTCATTGCCTTCGCTGACAGTGATATCCTAGCCTTTGCCCGTGATGGCCGAGGAGGTAATATTACCTTCACAACCCCCATCTTCTTCGGCTTTGCTTTCCGTCCAGCACCACCAGGCACTGACCCAGCCACTTTAGATAATAATAACCGAGTCGATATCAACGCTAGTGCTGCTATCCCTGGGGATATTCAGGGTTTACCCAACCTCGCTCATATCACAAACAGCCTGACAGAGTTACCGGACAATCTGATTGACACCGACAATCTGCTAGCCAATAGCTGCATTGTCCGAACCAGTGAACAAGAAGGAAAATTCATCATTACCGGTGGTGGTAACTTACCCACCCGCCCTGGGGATGCTTCCGTTTCACGTTATCCCACTGGAGAGGTACGCACGGTACCGAGTCAGAGTGCCTCTCGTCCTTGGCAAAAGGGTGACCCAATTGTTGAAGCAACCGGGGTGTATCAACTGCCCAATGGACGCCTAGTGATGGGGCGGGAATGTTCTTGAGGCTGGGGGTTAGGGATTTTGAACAGAAGCTTGATCCTATACTTCCTTAGCTTCAAGCTTTAGCTTTTAGCACAACTACCGTAAACCAAAAAAGAGAGGCTCACTGGATTAGAGCCTCTCTTTTTGATTACCAATATGTAGTTTTCAGCAATCCCACTGACTAAATCTTGCCATGAGTCTTGGTTATCCAAGTCATCACATTGGTAGATACGGTGAATGAATTCTAAAAGTCTTAACTTTATTATGAAAATTAAGCAACAAGCTAAGGTAGTTGCTGAACAAATTATCTCTAAATAATTTGTTTTTTTTGCCGAATAAACGACCAAATTGTCGTCGCAAAAATCAAAGCTTAGACATTGGGGTTATCTAGAATTAATTGACTGAAGATAACCCTTTGAAGTTACACAATTCAATGCTCTCAGGAGTAAAAACCATGGGAAATTACATCGGTAACAATGCTAACAATTACTTTCAAGCACACAAGGAAGGTTGGTGGATATTCAAGAAATGGAAGTCTTGGACAATGACGGGTAATGGGGGCGATGATACCCTGATTGGCGGTCCGAAGAACGACACTTTGTATGGTAATAGCGGCAACGATAAGCTCTACGGTGAGGGTGGTAACGACTATCTGGATGGCTGGACTGGCAATGACAATATGTATGGTGGCTCAGGTAACGACACCCTTCTAGGTTACTCTGGACACGATAATTTATATGGTAATAGCGGCAACGATAAGCTCTACGGTGAGAGTGGTAACGACTATCTGGATGGCTGGACTGGCAATGACAATATGTATGGTGGCTCAGGTAACGACACCCTTCTAGGTTACTCTGGGAACGATTACTTAAGTGGCAGTTCCGGCCATGACAGCCTTAAGGGTGAATCTGGCCATGATACATTACTTGGAGGAACGGGCACCGATACATTAGTCGGGGGTTCCGGTAATGACATCCTCAATGGTTATGGTGGCACTATCGGAGAATACGATATCCTAAGCGGAGACTACAGTTCATCCCAGCCTGGTGTTCAAGGTTCTTATGATGGAGCAGATACATTTGTTTTGGGGAATGCCTTTGGGGCATTCTATCTAGGCTCGGGCTATGCCACAATTACCGACTTCTACTGGTCTGAGGGAGATAAGTTCGAGGTTTATGGTAGTGCCAGTGACTACTCACTGAGCTTCCAAAACTGGTCTGGCAGCAGTGCAAAGGATACCTTGATTTACTATAAGAACGATCTTATCGGTGTGGTAGAAGACACCACTAATGTCGTGACCTCTGCGGACTTTAACTTTGTTTAAGACTCTTTCCAAAAACACCCTCAGCCTCTGGGGGTTGGGGGAAGTATTTGGTTAGATATAGCGCTACGCCCAAGGCAAGAGCCATGCATGGAAAAGTTGACTACAACAGCTTTTGAGCTTTTATCAATGTCAAACACTTTAATGCGTAGTGCTATAAATACGGGATGATTTTAATAGTGTTGTGGAATAGGCATTTGGCTGTAGAACAGGCATCTTGCCTGTTTCATTTGCGACCAGGCAGGCATCTTGCCTGTTTCCTGCCTCGGGCATCTTGGTGGAACAAGCATCTAGCTGTAGAACAGGCATCTTGCCTGTTTCATTTCCGACCAGGCAGGCATCTTGCCTATTTCATTCCCGAGCAGGCATCTTGCCTGTTTCATTTCCGAGCAGGCATCTTGCCTATTTCATTCCCGAGCAAGCAGCATGCCCACCCCACTCCTATTCATCCAAAGATTCAGCAATGCGAACAAGGCTGAAACTATGTATCATACACTGAAATCGATTATTGTAATTTCAGGCTCTAGCATTCTTCCCATCGTGAGCCTAACTATGGGAGCAGTGGCTCAGTCTAATCCACCCCCAGGAGTGAACCTTCCCACCGAAACCCCTGAGAGGATTGAGGAAACTATTCCCAAGCCATCCGATTTACCTCCTCCTGTTCGTGAAGAATCTCCAGCATCACCACCGGATCCAAGTCTGGAAATTCCTTCCTCTCCCCAACTCCCTGAAGTTACAATTCCATCCAGTGTGCCATTCTTCGTCACAGAAGTGGAGGTCTTGGGCAATACCGTTTTGCAAGAAGAAATTGCAGATAAAAAAAACCAATATGAGAACCGTGAAGTAAGGTTTGAGGAGTTGCTTCAACTGCGTTCTGCCATTACTGAGCTCTACATTAAAAATGGTTACATCACCTCTGGCGCATTTTTGCCCGTCCAAGACTTTAGCAAAGGTGTTGTGAAAATCCAGGTGGTTGAGGGTGACTTAGAACGGATTGAACTGGAGGGATTAAACCGTCTGCGGGAAGGATATGTGCGCAGTCGCCTTGAACTGGCCACTAACCCACCATTAAACCGAAGCCGCTTAGAAGAAGCCCTGAAACTGCTGCAACTTGACCCTTTACTCAATCAAGTGGATGCCGAGTTAACTGCAGGAAGCGGCTCTGGTAGCAATATTTTGCAAGTCAAACTCAAAGAAGCGTCTGCCTTTCACGCTGGTATTTCTACGGCCAACAACCAATCTCCCAGCATTGGTTCACTACAAACCAGGCTGTTTGTTGCCCATGATAATCTTTTGGGTTTTGGCGATCGCTTCAGCACTCAATACAGCTTTACCGAAGGGCTAGACCTCTACGATATCAACTATTCTATCCCCGTCAATCCCTACAATGGCACCCTTACTGTACGCTACAACAACAGCGACAGCGGCATTATCGCAGATGAATTCGAGGAGTTTGATATCGAAAGCGAAACTCGCACCTTTTCTGTTAGTTTTCGCCAACCGATATTACGCTCCCCAGAAAGTGAATTTGCTCTGAGTTTAGCCCTAGACTTGCGTCGCAGTCAAACCTTCTTACTCGGGGAACCTTTTTCTTTCTCAGTTGGTCCAGAAGACGGCGAATCCAAGGTAACGGTATTGCGATTTTCTCAAGATTGGATAGACCGTAGTAGCCCTAGTCGGATATTAGCTGCTCGCTCTCAGTTTAGTTTTGGGTTGGGTGCCTTTGATGCAACTATCAACAATAGTGGGACTGACGGGCGATTCTTTAGCTGGTTGGGACAATTCCAATTGGTACAACAGTTGTCACCGAGAACGACGCTGATCACACAAATTAATGCTCAGTTAACCCCAGATTCTTTGCTCTCCCTAGAACGCTTCAGTATCGGTGGCGTGGATACTATCAAAGGCTATCGACAAAACCAACTGGTTGCTGATAACGGTATCCTGGGTTCGGTACAACTCCGCATCCCTCTCACCTCAGACCCCAGCAGGCTACAACTAGCCCCTTTTTTTGAGATCGGTACAGCTTGGAATAATCTAGATCCTGACCCTGACCTCGCCACCATTGCTAGCCTGGGAGTAGGTTTGCGATCGCAGATTATCTCTGGTTTAGATTTGCGCCTAGACTATGGTATCCCCTTGATTGAGGTCAACAACCGGGGAAATTCACTACAAGAGAATGGTTTCCACTTTTCAGTGGGCTACCAGCCCTAGGTTCGCAGCTGAGTTTTGACCAAAAGTCTATGCGATGAAGCGAAGCTTCCGCTAAAAGCGATCGCATTTAACTTAAATTCCTCCATACTAATGGGGTTAACAACCCATAAAACCCTTTTTAAATTCGGGTTACAGCAATTGCTTCCGGGAAACTGTACCCATGTGTAATTTGGGTTTATTTTTGCGATTGACATGCAGGTCACGCTACGCGATTGGCCGTAGGCCACGCTAAAAGCGATCGCATTCCTCTAAAACTCTAGGTGTAATCCTCTCAAGACCACCATCAGATAAGCTTCAGAGCAATTGTGTCCATTAATGGAAGTCAAAAAGTGAATCTCTCTGGATAGGCTTTGCCCACTAGGGGGATGAGCTGAGATTAGTTAGTGTTAGGCTCTTAGTGTCGATAACTACTCTTACCGGGATTACCTTGAGGGCAGCATGGAGTAGGGAGTAGGGAGAACAGAGTAGTGATGCAGCAAGGTCTTCGGATAAACTAAACTCCCGTGGGGGGAACCCCCAAGACCACGCTGTATGGCTTTGGGTCAATTCTTGTCCACTTTGCCCTGTTCCGAGATCCCCTGTTCCGAGATCCGCTGTTCCCGACTGCGTAAAAGCAACAAAAGTTGTTATTCCAGAAATGTTGTTCAAGAACAACATAGGGATTTCCCATGCCTAGGCTTTCGATTGAGATCACCAAAAATAGGGGGTCTGGGGGATAATCCCCCGCAGCCAGCCGTTCGCGCAGCGTGACAAGCAGGTCAATGGGTTCAATACCCTTGTTCGCGTAGCGTCGGACAAAGCCCGAGGTTGGCGGCGAAATCTTCCGGAATATCCAAAATCTTGATGTATAATAGCAATAGATACTCACATGTGAATTTATGGAGATGGAAACCACAGTATTAACAATAGTTTGCAAGATTCAACCGACACCCCAGCAAGCCGACAAGATTGAGGCCACACTTAAGGGGTTTGCGGATGCTTGCAACTATACCAATGCTGTCGTAAAATCCTCCATAACCAGCAAAAACACGATACAGGCTCAGGTTTACAAATACATCAGGGAAACCTATAACTTAAGCGCTAATTTAGCGGTAAGAGTTTGTGGACGTGTGGCTGCAAACAGAAAAACAGCTAAACATAAAAACAAGCCTGTATCAAATTTCAGTCCTACTAGTGCTGATTATGATGCCAGAATTTTCAGTTACAGAGAAAAAGATCAAACTGTTAGCTTAACTTTAGTAGGTGGCAGAGAGAGATTTACCTTGCAGATTGGTAACTACCAAATTGGCAAACTCAAAGGCAAGCAACCTACCTCCGCTCAACTATGCAAGCATCGTGATGGTCAGTATTATGTTCATATCCAAGTTAAGGAAAAAGCTCCATTACCTCAAAAAAGAGAAAAGGTTATTGGAGTAGACTTAGGGCGCACGGAGATCGCTGTTACTAGTGAAAACCTGAGTTTTTCTGGCAAGCAAGTAACGGAAACTAGAGACAAATTTGCCAGAGTAAGAAGACAAATTCAACAGAAAGCCTCGAAGGGCACAAGAAGTAGTAGACGCAGATGTCGCCAACTTCAGAAACGGCTATCAGGCAAAGAAAGACGTTTTCAGACTTGGGTTAACCATAATGTAAGCAAGGCTATTGTTGAATCAGCAAAGTCTCAAGGAGCAGTTATCGCTCTGGAGGATTTGACAGGTATCAGAGAGAGGACGAACCTACAGCCAAGGTCTAAGACCGAAAAAAGAAGGTCTAACAGTTGGGCTTTTTATCAGCTTAGAGAATTTATACGGTACAAGGCTTTAGAAGCTGGGGTAGAAGTCATCTTCGTCAATCCTCGCTATACCTCTCAAACGTGCCACAAGTGCCTGCATATCCATCCAGTAAAAGGCAAGTCTTATAGGTCCCGAAAACGCTACAAGTGTAGTGCTTGTGGATGGATTGGAGATGCTGATTTCAATGGTTCTATGATGATTAAAATGCTGGGGCAGAGTGTAACCCTGCCCGGAGGTTCGTACTTATCCTGTTCTCTAACAGATATTGTACAGGGCTACTAAAAGCCCCCGGCATAAGCGCCGTGGGGATTGGTTACCCCAGAACAGCATCAGAAGCTCAAAGCGATGTTCCTTTAGAACCGCTTCGCGAACGCAGCCCTGAGCGGCAAAACGATTAAGGAATATGTGCTTGAACGCTCTCTGCCTGATGTGCCCATCAACCCAGAACTAAGCTCCGAAGAAGCCCTCGCTCAACTGTCTGCCTTTCTCAAGCCGAGAATAGAAGCGGCTGAATGGGGTGAATTCTCCCCCAGCACTTTTCCTGATATTAAGCAGAAAGCACGCAATAACATCCAGTCCTGAATGAAGATGCCCTGATTAGACGTTTTGCAAAAGTGGTCTGAATCCCGCAGATTACCTAGGCTAAAAATGGCTTTTGCAACAGCTATATTGGCAATTAATGCTCTCAATAAATAACGTCATTTCGGGTTAATATAGCATTTCTCATAGTAATGAGGTATACAGGTTTTTTTACCTGTTTACTGATCCGAAGTTCCCTACCTTTACAGATAAATTTTAAACTTGGTTCAAGATCTGAGTATAAGATAAAATAGGCTGATCAGCTCTGGTAATGGTTTTTCCTTATGGTTCAGCAGCGACCGCCCACTACCGATAACATCTTCTATCCCGAAAGTGATGGCAAACCCTTGGCGGACAATACCCTTCAATTTGAACTAATTACCACGATTAAGTATGGCCTGGAAGCCCTATTCAAGGATGACCCGAATGTGTTCGTCGCTGGGGATTTGTTGTGGTATCCAGAACAAGGACAACCTAAAATCAACCAAGCCCCCGATGTGATGGTGGTTGTAGGTAGACCCAAAGGGCATCGGCGTTCCTACAAAACCTGGGTTGAAGATAACCTTAATCCCCAGGTGACCTTTGAAATAGCATCAGAAACGAACACCATCAAGGAATTAGAAGAGGATAAACTCAAGTTTTACCAGACCCATGGAGTAGAAGAGTACTATCTGTATGATCCAAATCGGACAAAACTAAAAGGCTGGTTGCGTTCAGCCGAAAAACTAGAACCCATCCCCCAGATGCCAGGTTGGGTTAGTCCCCGTTTAGGAATTAGGTTTGAGTTAGTAGCATCTCAATTGGTGCTGTATTATCCCAATGGTGAACGTTTTGCTACTTATTTGGAAATTATTGAGCTCAAAGATCTCGCTCAACAACAAGCAGAGCTCGAAAGGCTGGCAAAAGAACAGGAACGCCAACGGGCAGAGCAAGCGGAAGAAGCTTTAGAGCAAGCGGAGGAAGCTTTAGAGCTCGAAAGGCTGGAAAAACAACAGGCATCACAACGGGCAGAACAGGCAGAAGCTTCGTTGCAAGCCTTGCGATCGCAATTAAAAGCAAAGGGCATAGATCCAGAACAGTTCGAGCTATGAACCCCACCATACCGACACGTTGTCAAGTGCGGAAGGCGATTAAGGGGGTGAATGAGGTGATGAATGACTTAAGGGTGGCGCAACACCCTCCCCCTCAGGATGAGGGATTATATCAAGTCAGGTTGAATACCCATAATTAGAGGGAGGGTGGGAAGTGTGGGGAGGGTGGGAAGTGTGGGGAGGGTGGGAAGTGTGGGGAGATGGGGAGATGGCGGAGATTTTTATTAAGGGTAATTATCCCGACATGATATTAGCTTATCTGCATTTTGATAAAATTAATACATATTAAATTAGGAGAATTGGTATGACTGAAACGATTGATCGAGTCAGTTGGATAATCGATGATTTAGAACTATTGCCTCACTCTGAAGGGACAATATACGAAATAATTGAAGGAGAATTATTTGTGACTCGAACGCCTCACCGACGACATCAACAAGTTTGTGGCAGAATTTTTAGTTATTTGAATAATTGGTCAGAATCAACAGGTAATGGTGAAACTATTATTACTCCCGGAATTATCTTCTCAGATGCCGATAATGTGATTCCTGATGTAGTGTGGGTAAGCCAAGAAAGATTAGCTCAAATAGAAGATGAAGCTGGACATCTTACCGCAGCACCAGAATTAGTGGTGGAAGTAATTTCTTTTGGTAAAGAAAATGAAAAACGCGACCGGGAAGTGAAAGTCAAATTATATTCAATTCAAGGAGTAAAAGAATATTGGATTGTCGATCGTTTTCGTAAGCAAGTAGAGGTATATCGCCGAGACAAGGTAAAATTAACTCTAGTTGCTACCTTATTTGATCAGGATGAGTTAACTTCTCCGTTATTACCAAATTTTGTTGTACTAATCAATCGCTTCTTTCCGGTTAAGTAAAACAGCACGTATAACTGAATAATATCACCAAAATTATAAGTGATAATTATAGGTTATCATACTCGGCATCTTCAGGATTATCCCAAATTTTAGCAAAGACCGATTCAGAAAGTTTAGTCACTAAGGTTTTAGCTAATGCTGGCATGAGAAACTGTTACTTCGACATCATCAGGTAAATTTTTGCCTTCCAGGACATCATGGGTCAAAGTTCTGAGGTGTTGGGTTGCCTTCAATCAATCGGGTAGCGCATTTTTGCCGATAACTACTTTCGTCAAGTCGATCTGGGTTACCAATTGTCAGAATTGGTAACGAAGTTGGTGTATTGTCCTCACGAATTGTTTGCTCTAGAGAGTCAACTCCTATCATATTTCGGTTAGCGGTAATCAGGATCATTTGGTTGCTCTGAGCAAAGTGCCAAACAGCGCGATCGCTACTATCCATTGGCAAGTCAGCGTCCTGAAATGTAAAGAAGCGAATAGGTAATAGTTCCAGCCATCCTTCAGCCGATAGTGTTCCCCAAAATAGAACAGCATCGCCAGTTAAATTGTAGTCAATCAGAAAGTTCATGGCTATGCCTGGGCTTCAATTCGCGCTTTCCATGCTTGGAGTTTTGCACGGAGGGCTTCCTGACCTGGCTTCGGAGGCATTGCTGCGATCTTGGCAAATCGTTCTCGATTTCGCTCTTCCCAATATTGCCGAATTTCCTTTGCTGTTTGGAGACATTCTTGGTATTCCGCTTCAAACTCAACATGATGAGTTTCAATGTAGGCTAGCGCTGAACGAATCTGATGATTATTAAGACTTAGTTTTTCACAGATCAACTGTTGTGGATACTGAGCCTTCAGGTAATCCATCACGTCGTAAAGAGTGATGCGTGTACCTGCGATTGTCAATCCCCGCTCTGTCCGAATGATTGCTGGTTCTTCAGTAGGTGCTGACACCATATTAAACCTCCTATCCCTGGTGGATAGCTATCTATTCCCTTGATACCCAATGTCCATTATATTCAAAGCCCGTTCGCTCACATATACCCTTTAAGCACGAAATAAGATCCGTTATGGTTCGCTCACTCATTCAGTTGATCGGCGATCGTACCAGGCTCAACTCGATGGTACTTTGAAGTAAGTCCCGAATTTACGATCAAGGCAGATAAATACCTTTAATTGAGGCAGCAATTTGAGTAGACCTGGTGGTAATATTGAGTATCTGCTTTGGCTGGGAATGGAGAGCCACCAACAGCCTCCTGATTTAGCAGCAATTCAACAAATTATAGAAGAAGCGATCGCATAAGCGCGGAAGCTGAGGCCGTAGGCCACGCTACGCGAACGCTTCATCGCAAAGCTCAAACCAATGTCGAAGCGTGCTTTACTTTTAATACCACATTCCCCTTAAAACAACCGGTTGAACATGAATCCTTACACAATCTTAAATCAGACCCAGTGCCAGCGGGTAAGTGATGGAGTCATCCTGCCACTTCTGAGCGGTTGTGAGTCAGCCACCCGCCAGCTGGTACTTGTCTGGCCCCAACTTGGAGATTTCGACAGTCTCGAATACGCTTGGTGGCTGCAACGGGAAGCAAAAAGGTTACAGGGCGAGGGTATAGTAATACGAGCTGTTGGTATTGGCAATCGCGATTCTGTTGACACTCCCCGCCCTGGAAGGACGGGGATTCTTGCTTCAATGGGGTTACTTGTTTAACCAGGCCGGAGCCAGGAAAAATAGAGGTCGCCTCTCCACAAGCGTATTTGGTTTATAACCTAGGTTTCGGTGTGCCCCACCGTACCTTTTTTTTATATATAGATAGATACTTTTTTAATCTAATTTTTTTCATAGACGTTTAAGTCGTTAGACCAAATTACGCAATATGTATCTGATACATATTTTTTACGTTGTCTACTTATCATTAGATAGTATTTATCTAGTTTTTTATTTTTTGTTTATGCTTTTATAATAACACGCAGTGCGAAAACTGTCAAGTTTTAACTTAAAAAGAAAGCCGTCCTATAAGGACGGGGCTTTAAACCCAAAATTTTTGGTAAGCGATTCTGCAACTATACGGGGTTTTCTGGGGATTGGCTGTTTGTCTGTCCCAATGCACAGCTGCACCACCAGCTTAATCTTTATCCAGGACTATCGCTCAAGCTACCAGGGCTCTCAATAACCCTAAATGCCTACTTGAATCTGCTGCTGATGTGTGCGGGTATTGGTAGTCCTGGCACTCTAGCTGAAGTATTTCGAGGCTATTGGGGCGATAGTCAGGCTCCGCAGTTGCTCGATGATGAGGAGGTTGTGCGAGGTATACCACTTCCCCCTATCAAGGGGTCATTCTTCAGGCTGGCTGGTGGCAAAGGTTTTCAAAGACCCTTTGAATTGGCAACCCTGCGGCTGCGGAATATGACAGAGGTTTTAAGCCACTGGAATACTTATGTACCCAATGGGGCTTATCTGACCCAGCGAGGGGGAACCTTCTTATTCGATTCACAGGGGAAATTACTCTACGAATACCGCGATGGCGGTCTCCTTGGCTTTGCTCAGAATATGAGTCGTCCACTGTCGTTTTTATTAGATTAGCTCTACCAAAGCGATAGTAACAATGTCTTGATAGATCTAGTGTAATCGAACGCACCCTACAAGAGCGTACGCACTCAACCCAACCGACAACAGAGATCACCCTTCCCACCCGCTCGCGCTATTTTATTCGCATTTAATTTTCTTGGAGTTTTGCTTTTGATAATCTTTTTAGCCAATCGCTCATTAATTTCTCGATGCCTTGGAATTGGTTCCGTTTGTCCATTATTTGGGTTATGGTAAATATCGTGTTTCCCACCATGTCGAATCAAATAGCAACCGGATTTTTATAAGTAGGCAATTAAATCGCGTCTTTTCATGCAACCTCAAGTTCTGCGACTCTCTTAATTCCGGGAATTTCTTCACTAGTAAATGTTCTATAGAGTACAGCTAAATTATTTTTTAATTCTTCTAGATCAACCCCTTGTGTCCAATGATCTGGAAATTCATTCAAATAGCCCAAGAACATCCCATCCGCTTCTTTCCAATATGTATATGTAATTTTCATCATGGAAACCCTATTTTCGCCCTCCGATACTCTCAGCGGTGCGACCCCGGTCGGGTTTCCCGACAAGCGTGAATGCGCACCAAGAGAAATTATTTTCTTTTCTTTGTCAGACGCGCAAACGGTTTTACTCACCGACAATAAGTAACCTCTTAATTTTAACCAATCCCCATCAGTGTACGCAATCCCCACCCGTACGCCATCGATGATGCGATCGCACTCACCACCTCAATTCAATCGTAGGTTGGGTATAGGAACGGAAACCCAACAACATCAGACCGCCACACCAATTAAATTGTAGGTTCTATTTTGTTAGAGCAGATACCCGGCTCTGGAGGAGAAGACGTTGTGTTGAGGGGAATTATGTTGGGTTTCATTCTTCAACCCAACCTACATCAGCGATCACACCTAGCTTCCTGAAGTGTTTGATGCACGATGAAAAAACTCGCTACAATAACCGCAGTATCTAGCCAGTAGCCATTGAACATGACAACTCAACAAATCACGATCGATCTGCTGCCGTCCCATCTTCCACCAACTGGCACGAATTGCCAAAGCTACGCAGCAAAGTGTAGAGACACTTGCAGCTGCATTGTGTAGTTAGCAATTTGCCACCTTCGGTTGATAATGCACCAAATGAAATGCAAGCAGAGTTATTACAGCTTCAGATACTAGATACTGAACAGCTACTCACCATTGCTCAAGCAGAAATAGACCCTGATCAGCATCATCGCTGTGTTGAGTTGCTAGACAAACATCAGGATGAGAAACTGACACCGGAGGAACGGCTCGAACTCGCCGAGTTGCGACAAGCAGCCGATCGTCTCATGCTGCGGAAAGCTTATGCCTGGTCTGTTCTACGTTGGAAAGGGCATCGGATTCCTGCACTTATTGATTTACCTGTGATTCTATGACCATATCTGTTGAATTACGACGGCGCGTAATTCAAGAAGCCAATTTTCGCTGTGAATATTGTAAAACCTCTTCCCAGTTGACTGGTACACCACTAGTCATGGAGCACATCTGGCCTCGCTCACAACGTGGAACAGACAATCGAGAAAATTTAGCTGCTTCCTGTTATCGCTGTAATGAATTCAAAGGGAGCAAAATCTACGCAGTTGATCCACAGACAGGGCAGTATGTTGCACTCTATAATCCACGAAATCAATTTTGGGAACGACCATTTCATTTGGAACAATGGTGGAACTCATATTGCTGGAATAACACCAGTGGGCCGAGCAACAGTATAGCGTTTTTCAATTAGGTGAGGTACAAGTTTTTGGGTTTTAGGGAACAGCGGATCTGGGAACAGGGAACAGAGAAGAGGCAAGAGGCAAGAGGCAAGAGGCAAGAGGGAAAAAATCTTGTGTACCTCATTATTCAAGCGCTGCGCTTGAACAATGAGAATCTGGTTGAAGCAAGAGCAATTTGGATTGAAGTAGGCACCGCATCCACCTAATGAGTAGGTTTCAGATTGAGCATTGATGGAAATATTGATCGCGATCGACCGATATTGGCCAACAACAATGCTTACCAATTCAAACCTATAATGGTGGGCACTTGTGTTTGTAAATCTAAGATTTTATCACAGATGATCGCACAAGTGCCCACCCTACATATTTATCTAATGACCCGATTTATCCACGACCAATTTGCCAAAGATTATTTAGAAGAATTGTTATCACAATTTGGAGAATGTCAGGCTCCCCTAGAAATCCGCAGCGAAATCCGACAATTCGATGTATTTTTTGCCCCGGCCAATCAAGCACAAACTTCCCCAGAAGCCTTAGGATTATTAGGGAAATTAGCTACAACGCCTTGTTTGTTTGAACCCTTTAGAAATCCGGTTACTATTAACGAAATTCGGACTTGCCTCCTGAAATTATTAGAGGTACACACAGATTTTATTCGTCAAGGGAATCGAGAGAATACTCGCCTCAATGAAGAGAATTACCCAAAATTATGGATTTTGACCCCGACAGCATCATCTGCAATATTAGAAGGCTTTGGTGCTAAGAGTGATCCGGACCATTGGGGTGAGGGGATTTATTTGTTACCCTCTTTCCTAAGGACTGGATTAGTCGTAATACATAAATTACCAAAGACCTTAGACACACTATGGTTGAGAATGTTAGGCAGAGGCAGGGTCCAACAACAGGCCATTGATGAATTAGAAGCACTGCCAGAAACAAATCAATTTCGGGAAAATACTTTATTGTTGTTATCTTCTCTGCGTAGTAACTTGGAAGTAAGTACAGAATTAGAACAGCAAGACAGGGAGTTAATTATGCGGTTATCACCACTTTTATTAGAAAAATTAGAAGCTGCTACTCAGTCAGGTATAGAGCAGGGTATACAACAAGGTATGCAGCAGGGTCTGAGGATGGAGCGCACTGCGATTATCGAAAACTTGTTGAGAGTTCGGTTTAATTCTATTGATGACCAACTTAGAGGTATTATTGAACCAATGCTGTCCTTATCTAATCAAGAATTTTCCGCTTTAATTTTACAGTTATCTCAGCTATCCCGTGAGTAATTATTAGCAAGATTCAGGGATTAATTCAAAGTTAAAAATGAAAATTTAACTTTGAATGAAGCCCAGTAAGGGATGGTGCGTTCTGTGATATTTTGTCAATAAATGTCTTGATAGCTCTTGTGTAATCGAACGCACCCTACAAGAGCGATTGGCCGTAGGCCACGCTACGCGATGAAGCGTTCGCAAAGCGTGGCCGAAAGGCCTCAGCTTCCGCTAAAAGCGATTGACCGTAGGTCACGCTACGCGAACGCACTACCAGACGACTTGATCGTGCTGCAAGCCAAAGTTCAAGACATGGTAACCAGCATAGTGTTAGAATTATTCCATTATGCCAACAATTTTACGGTACGGTCCTTATCGTTTCTACTTTTATAGTCATGAGCCGAATGAACCGCCGCACATCCATATTGACCGTGATGCTTCATCTGCTAAATTCTGGCTGGAACCAGTCAGTCTAGCTAGCAATGTTGGTTTCAGTGCTAAGGAACTTCGGAAATTGCAAGGGATAGTCCAGGAAAATCAGAAAAATCTATTAGAGGCTTGGTATGGGTATTTTGGCAATTCGAGCGGATGAGAGAGTTAAGAATGTCTACTTTACTGAAGAAACCATTAGTGTTGATTTAATGGATGGGCGGAAAATTACCGTACCTCTAGTTTGGTACCCAAGGCTACTTAACGCCACACCCGATCAACGTTCAAATTGGGAAGTTTGCGGTGGTGGTTATGGTATCCACTGGAGCGACATAGACGAGGATTTGAGTACAGAAGGGATGCTGCGTGGTGCGCCAGCCCCATCCTCCAGAAATTTATGAGTTAATCGAGGTGAGGCACTCTAACGTTCAAGCTCACTGGCGGCAGGTATCTAACGGTTACGAACTAAGCGATCGCCAGTCCGTCCAGTGCAGCGTCAGTTAGGTAAGCAAAAGCCCGTGATTGTTGGGTTTCGTGCCTCAACATTATCCCCCCTTTGAGTCAACCTGATGAATTGAGGTCCTCGTAAACCAGTAAATTAACTCTTTTTAATAGCCTTTTATCATTCTCTTGTAGCCAAATATAGTCAGACCATGATGCTTCGGTAAAAGTGATTTTCATTCATCAATTAATTGTTTAATTGATTTTTTTCCTGATTTAGCTTGTCCAATAGATTCTAATAGATGTTCGGCATTGGCAGGGTGGGATAATAAATATAGTGTTTCTCGCCAAGAGTTAAATTCATCTAAAGACATTAAAACAGCTTGTTTTCCTTGATCATTACATAATATAGTCGGTTCTACGTCAAGAATGACCCGATCAATAAGTTCATCTAATTGGTGTTTTGCTTGATTGCTCGTAATTGCTTTCATTTTGAGATAGTCAGAGTTTTATACACTATAAAGGTAACCGAAATTTACCTATTTTATTTGTCAATAAAATCTACGGGCGATCGCACTTATTTGAGTTGATAAAATTCCTGATCACTAATTCCTAACTGCTTGAGTATTTCTCGAAATAACCAACCTCCCATCTCAGCATTACCATGAACAGGAATAGTGGTTGACCGTCCATCCGGATGCTTCCAACGGGCATGAGTTCCTTTTTGACGAACTTTATGAAAGCCTAATTGTTTAGCAACTTTTTCTAAGGTTTTAGCTTTAGCTGGCATGAGAAACAGTTACCTCGACATCATCAGGTAAATTTTTGCCTTCTTCGAGGTATTCTTCTTGAATCATCTCAAAAACAGGATTTAATTCGGATAGGGCTGCTTCAGGAGTTTCTCCCCAGGCATGACATCCTTTAATGGCTGGAATATAGGCGACAAAAGTTCCATTGTCATCGGGACGTAAAATAATTTTATAGTCCTTTAAGGATTTCATTGTTGTTTTTCTCTAGATATTTTTTTGGCTGTCTATTCTATAGTTGAAAGACCCAACAAAGAGTAATCGGTGGATAATTTATATTTTGTGCATAACCAAAATGAGGCGAAAAGCTATAGCTCGCGCCTTCCAAACACTATCGTACTACAAGAGCCTACGCACTAAATTTCTGATTTCATCTGCTTCAATGCAAGATAATGTTCGTCAAGGGCGCGTCTTAGCATCATTTTAATCACAGCAGATCTGCTAATGTTGAGTTCTTTTGCCATTTTATCGAGTTCGGTAAGCATAGGGCTAGGAATTTCCACCTTTGTGGTTTCTATATCCTGTCTTCTTCGTGAAGTCATCTGACGGCGTGTTCCGACTCTTGTGGTTGTAGAGTCAAAATAGCGGTCTATAACGTCTTCTCCTGCTTCAATTTTTTGTTCAATTTCTTCACTAGAAATATTGGTCATAAATTTCTCTCTCCCTTTTCATGCTTTGACCAGATGTGATTAACCAGATATATTCCCCTTCATGTACTCACCATTAATCATCACGGCTAATAGGGCGATATTGATTCAACCAACGAACTTGCCCTAAGCAATCTTCTGATTGAGTCTCTAAAAGAAAACGCTCGAGTGCCTTAATAAGGTCGGATAAGTTCCATCTGCTTTGAGCCGCCAGAATAATGCCATGATGTTCTGGGTATTGTATGGCTAAAGCGGAGAAATCTTTGATGTTGAATGTAAAAATACATCGCCCTTGAGCCGTTGCCTTCAAAAGTTGGGTTTCATCACTTGCATCTTTGGCTATCCATTCATTGGGAGTCCGAGTAACATCATGACCACGAACGGTTAGGGCTGATTGTAAGGCTTTGATAGACGTGTCCGCATCTTTGGTGTTGCCGAAGTTTAGACATTGGCTACTTCGCTCTCTTGTTCAGCTACGATCGCGCTGTCAATTTCGGTTTGATGTGCGGTGTAAAACCCTAGTGCGTCATTAATTTGAGTTTCAGTTAACCCATATTCCTCGGCCAGCTGGTTGGGAGACATTCCCCATTGGTGGGTGGCGATCGCAATTGTCTGGACTCGAATCCCTGTCCCACGAATGACTGAGACGGGGTGACCACTGGCTCCTTGACGATAAGTAATGTGGGGAAAGCTTGGGTCATGGAATTGATGCTTGATTTCGGCAACTTTTTCAGCCACTGCCCATAAAATAAAGTCGTTGAGGGGAATGCCTTGACGCAAAGCACATTGTTCTACTTCTTGCTGAAGTTGAAGCGGCAAGTTAAGGGAGTAGGATGCCATCTTTAAGGTAAGGTCTGCATTGTCTGTTAATTTACCTTCCGATCCTAACGGATGCTCTTAGTATAGCAGAAGTCAGAAGTCAGAAGGAACGAAGTCAGAAGTCAAACTCTTGCGCTTACAAAGGGTGTGAGACTTTTGTCATGTCCTAACTGCCCTGGCGACTGCTATATAACGCGATCGCACTACACCTCCCGCGCGGGTTCCACAGTTCCCACACTTGCCATCAGCGCCGACCCGCTGGAAGTTGCAGAAGGCGATCGCTTTGATTGGTGGTTGGTTGGTGCTAAGGGCTGTTGATAACCCACCCTACAAGAACTACGATCGCACTATCTCCTCCATCGTGCCAGCATGTTTTTGGTTAAATTCACCTATTTCTCGATATACCTCATTTTTCGCAACTCGATCATATGGTGAATGGCGTACGCACATTATCTTAGGACATCACCCAAAAGTTATCAAATATGATAACCTGTAACTATGAACTGGCAAATTACTTTCTACAACGAGAAAGTAGAACAAGAAACATTGAACTTTCCACCAGGCATCCTCGCTAATTTTCTACACATCGCTGAGATGGTTGAAGAGTTTGGTCCGATGCTGGGTAAACCATACACAGCTTCAATGGGTGGCGGACTTTTTGAAATAAGATCAAAAGGTAAAGAAGGTATTGGTCGCTCTCTTTACTGTATGATCAAAGGAAGAGAAGTAATTATTCTGCATTCCTTTATTAAAAAGTCGCAAAAAACACCAAAAAAAGAATTATATCTGGCCAAAAAACGGATGAAGGAGATAAAAAAGTGAGCCGTCCAACCTTTGCCAAGTTTAAAGAAAAAGCTCTAGTTAATAGTGAAGTTAAAAAAGAGTATGAAGCTCTGGCCGTAGCTTACGATCTTAGAAAGAAACTTATTGACCTAAGGAAAAAAGCCGGTTTAACTCAAGAAGAGTTGGCAAAAATTCTAAATACACAAAAGAGCAATATTTCCCGTTTAGAGAATGTTAATTCATCTTATTCTCCCAAGCTCTCGACGATCGAAGACTATGCTCAGGCTGTTGGATATAAGGTAGAAATTAATTTTGTGCCAATTGAACCTTCTCCTTAACCTGAAATTATATAGCGTTTCTCTTAGCTATGAGGTACACATTATTTTTTACCTCTTCCCTCTTACCTTTTCCCATATCCGCTGCTCCCTGCTCCCTGCTCCCTGCTCCCTGCTCCCTGCTCCCTAAAAACTTAGGTGCGCTTTCCGTAGGCGAATTAAATTCGCCACGGGTCGCACCTCAGAAATTTGTACCTCACAAGTCGTAGAATTGCTATAAGTGTTTGAGCTTATGATAACGGTTGGTCTTTTTTTGATAGTAGTTTGGTCAGTAAAGGGAAAAGGGACGAGAATAATATCCCCAAAATTATAGGTTGTCATACTCGGCATCTTCAGGATTATCCCAAATTTTAGCAAAGACAGATTCAGAAAGTTTAGTCGATACAACAGTTAATTTTCGCTCTGTATTATCTTGACTAAGGGCATCAATCAAATTTTCTACTTGTTGGATTTGTTCAAGGGAGAGTTTTTTAAGCTTTTCTATGAGTCTATTTTCTATAGTGCTATTTGCTGTCATGATTAATTACGTTTTTTTGATTATATTTTTTTACTTAGTATAGCACGATCGCATGGCTCAATGTATGTTATCCGCAACAGAGGATAAGCGTACGCACTCACCACCTCAATTCAATCGTAGGTTGGGTATAGGAACGGAAACCCAACAACATCAGACCGCCACACCAATTAAATTTTAGTTTCTCTTTGCAAGAGAGAAAACCTCGCTCTTGAGGAGAAGACGTTGTGTTGAGGGGAATTATGTTGGGTTTCATTCTTCAACCCAACCTACAAAAGCGACGATCGCTACGACCATATTGGCATCAGCCTAGTTCTTCACCTAAGGTTTGCTGTGATGCGTGCCGGATGTGTAGAATGCGAACGGTCGCTCGTTCTTGCTCTTCCAAAATGGTAAAAAGAATTCGATATGAATTACGTCCCCGACCGTAGAGTAATTGTCGTATTTCTTGACTGAAATACTTATTCTCTCTTGCTAGAGGACAACGTTTTGGAAATTGCGATAGAGATTCGATTGCTTGTAGCAATCCAGCATACCATTGGCTTGCCTGGGTGGTAGATGTGACTTGGGATAAACGTAGGAAGGCGCTGTCGGCTTCCGCCTCGGCCACACTGGAAATTTCAATAGGGTATTTCATGAATCGACTGGCAGGTTATACTGGCGACGCTGCTCTTGGGCAAACTCAGCGAAAGACCGAAATCGACCTGCCTGGAAATCATTCAGTCCTTTTTGAATGCCCTTTATAGCCTCCTGTGAATCTTCCACCTCCGACTCTAAGACACTAGCCAGCAATTCGGACGCAACCAAGCTAACATCTTGACCTCGCTGAGCAGCATATTCACGCAGTAGTGCTTCTAATTCTGAGCTAAGGGTAACAACAATTGTCATCGAGCTACTTTCCTCCCAACCTTTGCTTCTGCGCTTTATTCTAGCAAAGTGTGGGGGGCGTTACTTTAGCATTTCCTCAACCCACCCGACAAGATCGCGTACGCACTATAATATAATAAAAGTGCAACCAATTGTCAAGCCTGAACAAATTAATACTCTCGATCTTGAGGAGATGAATCATGAATCATTCGAGTTCTGAACTAACACGTGCGCTTACTGATTTGCGTGACGATATATTATTAGAATTTGAAAAAAATCCCGACGAACAGATTCCACAATTATTACAAATCCTTCGTTTATTTCGTCAAAGCCAAATGACGAAGCCAGAATCTGGAGATACTTTTTAAAACTAGAAAATAAACTCCGATTAATTATTTAAAATAGGTTGATTATCTAACAATTTCAACTATATATAATCCGATGAAAATTATAAAAAACTGTCTGAATGAAAGTTAAAGAGGTACTTAAGCGATTAAAAAAAGATGGATGGTATCAAGTAAGAATGCGGGGAAGTCATAGAATTTTAGCTCATCCTCAAAAGCCAGGTATTGTAGTAGTTCCAGGTAAGCTAAGTGATGATATACCCATCGGAACATTAGGTGCAATTTGGAAACAAGCACAGTTAGGAGATGAACGATGAAAAAATATGCAGTAATTTATGAAAAAGGCGATACTAACTGGGGGGCAATTGTGCCAGATTTACCCGGTTGTGTTAGTATTGGTGACACTTTGGAAGAAGTCCAAGAAAATGTTAAAGAGGCGATCGCACTTTATCTGGAAGTTTTGGTCGAAAAAGGAGAAAAAATCCCTCAACCTCAAACCCAAGTCGGATTTGTAGAAATAGCAGCTTAATCCCTAGTTTCTCAAAATGCTACAAGATCTATTGGGTGGGGTGGTGCGTTCTGTAATATTCGGTCAATAAATGTCTTGATAGATCTTGTGTAATCGAACGCACCCTACAAGAGTGACGCCCGCACTATCTCCTCCATCGTACCAGCGTGTTTTTGGTTGAATTCACCTATCTCTCGATTAACCTCATTTTTCGCAACTTGATCATCTGGTGAATTTTTATCCCTTACCTCTTGATCTATCGCCTCTTCCGCTGTAGCATTCTCTTCTTTATCCTCTGTAGTAGAGCTATCGGTACTAGAAGCATTTTCTGCGGATTTAGAAAATTCAAATAGCTTTTCTCTTAGGGCATAGGCATCACGAACAAACTCATGAATTTGCTCTGGTGGAAGTTGTCTCGCGTCTGCTATTTTTTGATTGATATCCTTAATCTCAGCATCCAGTTCATCTTTGGTCATATTAAACAAATGACCACCAATGGGTTTACCGGCTTCGCTGGACTCTAAGGCATCATAATGCTGGCTATAAGATTCTTTGAAGTTATTGAGTAAGGTTTGATAATCAGCACCAGAGGCATTGGTATCTGAGTCATCTTTAGTTCCACTATCGGCAGAATCGCTATCACCCTTGGTATTGGTTAAATGAGCAATTAAGGCATAGGTATCCTTGAGCATTTTTTGGGTATTGTCTGAAGGGACTTTTACTGCTTTCTCCATCGCCTGAGCGAGTTGATACACTTGTTGATTGAGCTCACTCTCGGTCATGGTAAATGGATTTTTTAATTGCTCAAAACCTTTTACATCCTCCAATTTTTTAAACATATCGCCAGTAGAGTCTTTGAAAGAGGCTATCTCAGACCTTGAGATGGGCTGACCACTTTCCATTTTGTCTCTAAGACCTTGCCCCTGCTTTAAAAGCGATGCAGCGCGGTCTTGGGGAGGCAGCGCGGTCTTGGGGGTTCCCCCCATGAGCGACTGCCGTGGTTTCCCCCATGAGCGACTGCATCAAGACAAAGAAGCAGCATCATCTTTGGACAGGTTAGAAGCACCAGCAAGGGCCTCACTCAATTTCTCAATCTCCGCCTCAGTCGTCATACCGGTGATCGGATTGATTTTTCCTTGTGATTGGGAGTTGGAAGAATCAGAAGATGCTTTTGAAGTCTTTTTCGCTTTCTTTGCCTCTTTTTTCTTCTTGCGGATTTTTTTGACTTTACTTGAGAGTGACATATATAGTTTTTTCCTTATTTATTATTATTGAATCAGAAGAACGTGAGAGATTGTTCTGTTTATATGCTCTCTCGCCTTCCTTCTCAGTTGCTTTGGTGCGTTATTAACGCTTCCTAGAAGAGCGGAAATCAAAATGTTGCCATGATGTACCATGGGGGGACAACGGGCTCAAGGTTGCGAAAGAAGACCACATTTCCTTGAAAAAGATCCCAGTGCTTATAGATGTGATACAGCTCCTGTGCAGTTACGGATTCTTTCACCGGATTGAATTTATCGACTTGGTAATTCTCATTTTGGGTCAATATCGCCTTGATTATGTCTTTATTAAACATATTAAGATGGAAATAGATTACTTCGTTATTAGCCAATGCCCTCTCTAGGCGCACGAGCGAAATTTGTGCATTATTGACTTTCCTGGCGTATTGCACCTTTTTGGTTATTTCATTCTTTGTGTTGTTTAAGATTTTGAGCTCTGCTTGTGTGTTCTGCCAATTTAGTTCGGCACCTCCATATACCGACTTCGCTTGCCCTTTTGCAGCTACCACGACCGGCTCCAATGATCCTGGTTTCTTGATCGTTTTATTGTTCCCAAAATGTATAATTCCTTTATACCCTTTAGATTTCACGCTTTTCTCGTTTAATTGATCCAAGGATTTAGCTGTTTTGATAAAGTTTCTCATCTGATCGTAACTTTGTGCATCTTCTTTAAACGCATTGAAGTTTTCTTTTATTTGCATTTTCTGCACAAGCTCTTCTCTCTTTGTGAGCATGGCTTGCGGCTTTGCCCGCAAATTTTTTTCTAAATTTTCCCTCATGTCTTTCTCATCTTTGTTAAGCTGAACGACTATTTTGGTCATCGTCTGCGGCTGCGCTTCTTGGTTTAAGTCCTTGAACGAAACAGTATCCGGCATATCCCCTAACACGCCCTTTTCCTTACCTGTACCTGTTTTTTCAACTTGGGACTCTCCACCTTCTTTTGTGTTCAGATTGCTTTTTACCCGTGCTTCACCTTGCAACAGTTCGGCCATGTTATCATCGGCTTTTCGTAATAGAATTTGACGCGATTGTTTCTTCATATTTCCTCCTTTTACTCTTTTACTTTTGTTTATGATAGAAAAGTAGGTTAGGTTCCACTTTGGGTTTGGCAAGATAGATTTCGGTCAACAGTTGGAAAACGTTTCACCCAACCTAGAGCGATCAAAATGATCGCTCTAATTAATGTTATGTTGAGACTGCTTTTGGTGCGGGGGGCGTTTGCCTAGGTACCGTTCGGCTGAATGCCTGGTTTGACGATCCTTTTGAAGCTGAAATGGTGAGCTTTTGGGGTTGGCCTGTTGTTTCGTTTTTGGCCGAGAGTCTTTTCTCGTGATCCCTATATTCCTTGAGCTTTTTCTCCATTTGATCCTGATAATTATTGATCTCTTTTCGACTTGTCTCTTCCTTCTGCCCTTCGTAGGTGCGATCATCGATCACCTCTCGAATCACGGTGTCCACTTTGTCCCCGTTTTTTATCAACACCTTATAACTTATATATTTTGCCGCCTGAATACTGTCCGTTGTGGTTCCGGGGTAGGCGTATGCTGTGTGTTTGATGACGACTTTGGAAGGATCTATTATATTATTGGCGATAGATTGTTTGATTGCTTTCTCGATAGCCGTTTGTTTTTCTTCTTGCCAATATGTGTTTGATACTGCATTAATGTGGTGTGCTGCACCCCCAAAATCGTCCGCAATTTGATGGCCTCTTACGGCAGCGGCTGTTTTGTTTGATATCTCATTGTTATCTGGAATATAGAGCCCATTTTCATTCCTTACTTTCTTGGCATCATGTTGGTTTTTAGGAAATTGTTGCTTGTTTTTCCCTAGGTTGGCCCCTAGTAGAAATCCGGGGCTGTTTCCGGTTTTGGAATCTCTTGTGCCTTTTTGTCGTAATCTAACAAGCCCTATTTTCCAGGCATTTTTTTTTATAATTCCTATTCTTTCGTTGATGGGCTCATATAATTTCTCCTCCTGCAAATTGTCATCCAGTGCATTCTCTTTGTTTAGATATCCTATAACGTCACTAGAAACCTTTTCAAGAAAATATTGCTTATCCTGGTTTGCAAGTTGGTCGAAATCTTTCATTACATTATACCCCTTTATTTGATCAACTTGTAAGTTATCCCTCTGATTGTTCACCAACGTATCAATTTCCTTTTCAATTAATTGGGTTATCTTTTTCCTATTGCGCTCTTGAGTTTGCTGTATTTTAAAAGCTTCTATCCCCTCCTCATATTCTCTTTCAATTTCTTCGCGTTGCCTTTGTTCTTGTTGATTTAACTCCTGTCTTCTTAGGGCTTCTATCCCCTCCTCATATTCCCTTTCAATTTCTTCGCGTTGCCTTTGTTCTTGTTGATTTAACTCCTGTCTTCTTAGGGCTTCTATCCCCTCCTCATATTCCCTTTCAATTTCTTCGCGTTGCCTTTGTTCTTGTTGATTTAACTCCTGTCTTTTTAGGGCTTCTATCCCCTCCTCATATTCCCTTTCAATTTCTTCGCGTTGCCTTTGTTCTTGTTGATTTAACTCCTGTCTTCTTAGGGCTTCTATCGCTTCATACTCTTCCCTTTCAATTTCTTGGCGTTGCCTTTGTTCTTGTTGATTTAACTCCTGTCTTTTTAGGGCTTCTATCGCTTCATACTCTTCCTTTTGGATAGCTCCTCTTCTCACATTCTCGTTTGGGAATAATTTATTGTTTTTTGATTCGTGTTTTTTCTCCGCTTCATATTTCTCCATTGCTTGCTGGCGGATAGCTATATCCGAGCTATCATCTACATGAGCATATTTTCTTTCTCTTGCTTTTTTTCTTGCGAGTTCAGCTTCTTTACGTCTTGACTTACCCATGTCACTATTTCCTCTTTACTATTATTCAACTAAATCTTGGATGTATTGGTTGTCTAAACAACCGCCTTATACATCACAACCAACCCCAAATTACTCAAACTCTTCCTATCCCCCTTCGCTTTAAAATTCCAAGTCGCACCCGAGCTTCGGAGCATCAGCCCATTCGCCTCATTAAACTTGCCATGCTTCAGCGTCAGGTCCGTATCATCATTCATAATTAAACTCACCTGCCCTTCCCCTTGCATTTCATAATGAGGCACCAACCCAGTAATTTTACTACCCGATAAATTGGGTAACATCTCCCGCTTGACCATAATCTCAAGTTCTTCTGTTTCCCCACTAATAAACGCCTGCCATTCTTGAGGAAATGTTTCCGCCATATTGATATAAACAGCAGTGGGATAAGGCTTTAACATCCCCTTCACCGCACTGGCGAAGGCACTGCCGCCATTAAGGGCAGTGTACTTCAACTTGATAGTCACCTTATTCAGTTCGTTCAAGTTGTAGCTGCCACGCTTACCGCTTAACTCTAATCGCCAGGTTGATACCGCACCTGTTCCTTCAAAGGGAAGGAAACGTTCATCATCTAATCGCAGTTCAAATAAACCGTTCGGTTCGTCATATTCTCCTATGTCACCCAAGGCTATTTGCTGAGTGGTGCGCCAATCGCTGCGGATTGACATCGGTTCCTTACCTTTGGGATTCAGTAAGTATTTCACCGCTTTCACGTCTGGTTCCATCACTGTTTTATGACGGAGTTGAGTTAAGGTGGCATTCACGGTTTTTCCTTCACCCGCATCGATTTCAATGGCAATCGTTTTAACTTGTCGGTTATAGTGCCCTTGGAAGTCGTAATCGAATAAGGCTTCCGAGAGGTTGAACTCACATGTGCCTTTGGTTTTTAATTGAATAAAGGCCATGGGGTCCAGCTCCGCCAAGGAAATATGTTTCCCGATTTCTAAAGAACGGCTATTGGTATCAATATAAGCCTTCTCCATGCGGTCTAGGTCATGCCCTAGGGAATCACCACTGAGTAAACCTTTCCGCAAGCTGTCCCAATACATACCGCCAATGAACGAAACCTCACTCTCTTTAAGACCGCGCTCGAATTGATAAGCTTTTTCGGCAGATTTTGCCATATCGTGGGCTAGCTTATAGGTTTGGAAGAACAAGCCTGATAACTTGCTCGTCATCCATTGATACAACTGTTCGTTTGAGAACTTGCTGGTCATAAAGCGTTTCATTGATTCATTTTGTTTGATCTCCTTTTCGGTTGACTGTATCTCTAGCCTTGCGACATTGATTTGAAATTTCGCCCCTTCGATTTGGGCTTCCAGTTGCTTGATTTCACTTTCAGCCATTGTTTGTTGTAACTCCCAATCCTCTTTTGTGCGTTGATACTGGGCAAATAGACCTGCAATCTCACCTCCCATATTTATTGCTTCCGAAATAGACGATATACCATCAGCAGTCGTAGTTAATATGTCACTTAAGTGCATACCGCCGTGCTCAATATAAGAGGCAAATGGAGGACCAACAGCTACTTCTGGCGATGCCCCACTAATCGCTGCTGCAAATTTGAGACCGGAAATTCCATAGTTCATATAAGCTGATGCGGTCATCATGGCAATTTGAACGATTTCTGAAGCAATCATTCCTTGATCAATCAGTTTGTTATAATGCTCAAGTTGCCCTTCAGCACTTTTCTTATTTTCTTCAAGGGATTTCAAGTTTTCTAGTGCATCATTTAATTGCGCTTCCTTAATCCGGCTCGTAACTTCGAGAATTTCTTTTTCATGACGATTTTGTAACAAACTCAGGGCTTCGCTATCTTTCTTTTCGATCGCTCCCAACAAATCCCCACCGAATTGATTGAGTTTACCTACCAACTCTCGCGCTTTATTCAACATAAAGTTGAAGCGATAATGAGGTACAGCAACAGACAATCCTGCGATCGCGCCACCGATGCCACCGCCACCTGCTACTGCGCGAACTAAAGCCATCGGGTCAATGGGAGGTTGGAACAAGGGCAAGGGTTGCTTAATCCCCATAATGTTTAGGCTATGGCGAATTTTATACAGCCGGTCTTCAATCCGATCCCAATAGTCAATTAAATTTTGATTTTCGGGTATATAGAAGTAGGGTTGAGTGACCGAGCTATGAATATTAGCCGCGAAGGTTAGACTCTTTTCATCTGGGTCTTTCCTACTCACATCAAACAAAAAGTCATATTGACTACTATCTGCCTCCGCGCCTTTATCATGAATGCCTTCAATCCCATTGTTGCCATTACGCCCAAAGGGTTTTGAATCAGACAATAGTCTGGTGCCGGTATTTTCGGGTTTTTGTCCGAGGAGATCGTAAGCTAAGATATAGTGCATCCGGGCTTCGTTGATACTCTCACGGGTGTACTGACGGAACAGTTGATCCCCCCAGTCGATCAGATTATCGATATAGGCCATCACTGTGGTGCGTCGATAGGCAATCCGTCTCAGTCGGGCAATGGCATGAGGGTCGAAGGGGTCTTTCAGGTAGGCTTGGATTTGGGGCTGACTGCTGGTTTCATCAGGAACCATAAATCCATATCGGATCGGAAGTCGTTTAACTATCTCCAAGGTTTCGGATAGAGCTTTGGTATTAAGGTCAATCAGAAGCTTATTCTCCTGAGCATTTTTGACTTTATTATCGATAGTCTTTTTCAGTTCGGTATCTGCTAGTTCTGTAGGCAAGTTTGCCAACTGAGTCCTGTCTGCACTGGAAAGCTCGCGTTTTCCTTCAAACGCTTCTTCAAACTTTTTCTTGTCCTTTTCGGGTTGAAGCAAGCCAATGACTGCGGATGCATTCAGGTTTAATGCCCTAGCATAAGACTTGATCCGAGCAATCAAAGCCTCAATATCCACTGATAAGAACGGCAAGAACTTCCAATATTCCACTTCATCGGTCGGGTCAAATATGTACTCAAACCATTTCTTCGCTTCTTCAAACTTCTGTTGAGTATTCAGAGATTGAGCAATCAGCAAAGGCGCGTGGAAGAAGAGTTCCCAATAGTGAAGGCCATTTGCACCCCGAAACTCCAAGTGTGAATGTAAGGGGAGGGTTTCGACCCTTGTGGGGTTCACTTGAATTATTGTCTCCCCACTTTCGCCATCTTTAGTAAACTTCGGGACTTCATCGATTTCCTGATTCTGTAGGCTAAATAGGTCATCAATGCCATGGGCAAACAATTTTTGACTCAATTTACTTCCCGTCATCGAAGACAAACGAATGATGTCATACTTAGCATTTTGCTTAGTGACAAATTCCTTAACCTTCACATAGTCATTTCCTGATACTAGGTAGGCATGACTATTATATTGAAAGGCAGCGTCGAACTTATCGAATCCCTCGGGCCATACCCAGTTACCTTGGATATTGTTAATTTCTTTGGTGGCTTTGGATTCGGGATCGAAAATTGCGTATTGACTATGGTCGAAGAGATAAACCTTATTATCCAATTCAAATACCGCTCGAACCGGTCCATTCCATCGAGGCAACCCTTCCGTATTATTCCTCAATAGTCGAGGATATCCCGGTTCGACATTATCGAACTCAGTACCCTGGTAACGATAATACTGGTCCCCGGAAAAGAGGTATGTTTTTTCGTTGTGAGTAAAAGCTGCATCAACCACACCTTTACCATCTTGGATGTTATTTTTTACTTTTCCCCAATCCTTCTTAATGGTCTTTGTATCCGAGGCATTATCAGATGTGAAATAAATATTTCCTTGGAAAAATCGGATTTTATTATCTGAGCCAAAGAAAGCAGCATTAATTCCATTTTCGTTGGGAATACCATCTTCTCCGCCTTGGGAAATTTTCTTTGGATATCCCGTAACAGGCTGAGACAATGATGGGTCGCCAACAAACTTAATGTATTGGTTGCCAGACACCAAATACAAGATTTGGCTACCGGTGGAATCCCTCTTGGTTAAGGCATAGTCAATGGATGAAACGGCAGTATCTGCCCTAGATGTATAATTTGCAATATTCTTGGGTTGAGACCATGGAATAAGCAATGAACTCATTACCTTATTAAAGCTAGGACCCATTATGTAATTTTGCGCAGAAAGAAGCATTAGTTGACCCTGGGAGTCAATATACATTCCTGTTAACTGGTTAGAAGGCACTCCGTTAACATGAATAGTTTTCATAGGTGACCTTGTGGGTTGATTTCTTCCATCAACATTTCTGGCAAAGTCCTTATGAAATACAAATAGTTTCGGTTGAGGATCATTAACCGCTAAAATAAAGTGCTCCCCATATATGGATAACCCGACGAGGGATTTACTCCGTGAACTTTTTATTTCAGCAATATAGTGTAGTAGATAGGCATCACTAGTAGAGCTATTTTTGTAGAACTGATTGTCGGCGATAAAGAAAGCATCCTCATTAACCACAAACGCTTCGGTAACCTGACTTAAGTTCAGTTGTTCTATATTAGCAGTATATAATCCATCAAGCTTACTAAGTAACTCTTCTTTACTTGACGCCTTCTTGAGAGTTCCGCTGGTATCATGCAAATAAGTATCTTGTCCATAATCAAATGCGTTTCTAATACTTTTTGCGTCATCAGTCGGTGGCCAGAGCTTATCCGAAATCTTTAATGGGTTGTTAAGATCATCGGATGTGACATACTGATTTCCTTTGATAAAATACGACTTATTGCCATATTCAAAGGCAGCGTCCATGGATTCCCACTGGGGTAGGTTATCTTTATTTTCACTTAGTTTTATTGGATAACCATCATCAACCTGTTCAAAGGAAGTAGAATAGACGAAGTACTGGTCTCCGCTGAACAATATGGTCTTTCCTCCTTTAACCATTGCAGCGTCTACATGGTTATTTTGTTGAATATTATTATTGACCTTACCCCACTTATCTTTCGTCGCTTCTACAGAAGAAATAACAAGATCCTCCATCTTCTTATTCTCTGACTCTGATGGAATACTAGTTGTCGTATATTCGCCTTCCTTTGAAAATGCGTACAACTGATTATTAGCAACAAAGGCCGCGTTCATAGTAAACACTTTTGTAGTATCTAGTGTTTTAACGTCTCCGTTCGTATAAGTATCCGTTGCTCCCGAAGCTGGTTTACACAGGAAGCTCGCCCCTTTGTAATAGAAGCATGCCCAGGTGAGTGAGTTTTTGTTTTCTGGAACATGCAACAGTACAGGGGGTTCAAGTTTATTCACTTTTTCAGTAGGAAATAATTCTTTAAAGGTATCAATACCAGAACGGTTGACACCAGCAGTATTAGACTGACTTGCCTTAATTTTTACATCTCTGGTTTCGGGATAGAAGTTAAAACTGCTAACCTCGTTTCTGCGATCAGCAATAATTTGGAAGGTGGCATGGCGTTTTTCTTGCTGAGACGTAAGTGTTCGCCAGTCTTTCTTCCACATCGCACCATCATTATCAAAGTACAATACATCGTAGGAATAATTGACTGATACGAAGGTGTAACCGTCACCAATTAAGCCTTTAACGATTTGAAAACTGGAATCATTTTTATATAAATTATCGTCTGCTTGTTCGTGAAGCTTGATTCGATCTCCCTGATGCCTGAGATAGAAATCCGGCTTATCTGTTGCAGTGGACTTGATAGAAATAAGATCATTGCGATTTTTATCGAGGGTAGATTCAACTATTTTAAACTGGTTTTCTGGTGCTTCAAATGCATCTCCAGGAAGAATCCGTTTAACGTAACTTAGAAGATCCTTTTCATAATTGACCAGATGAAGCCTATCAGTGTTAGTTGCCTTAAGATAGACTTTACTGTCACCATCCACAGACGCTTTTTCAATCGCCTTAATAAGTTCTTCCCTTTCTGCGAACCCATCTGCATTCAATTTCGGTTTAATCTGTTTTTCGGTCACATAGTGACAGTGTACTAGAATACTATCCAGATTGAGTGCCTTACTCCTTTCTGAACCACTAAAATCTATAAAATAGTTAGTAATGGTGTAATTGGATGTCATCTGATGATTTAGTTTCTGGGCAGGAACCCAAGTTTTGTTCAAATCATAATAGGAGTAATAAATCTGCAAAACAGATTCGGTGACAGCGTTAGACTCGACCTTAGTGTTGTTATTTTCTGAACTGATATTGACCCCTGTATCTGAACCTATACTGCTTTTCTGTTCGATTTCAGCCCAGAAAACATAAACCCGATTCAGGGTATATACTGGGTAAACCCGCTCGGAATTAATTTGAATATTAACCTCTTCCCAGGGTTGCCAATTAACTGAGTCGGTTTCGCCATTGATAAAGGTAGCGCTTCGATAATAATAGCGTCGAGGCTCACTGATGGTATGACCAAACAGAACTATGTTTTTATCATCAGGATTGTCGGGATGATCATACACATAGCCCCCAGCCACCTTGAGCTGTGATAGCTCGGTATATTGGTCGATAAACCGATTAAAGGCTTGGGTGACATTGGCCTCATTCAGTTCCCCTTGCAGGAGTTCTTGCTCTAAGGCTTTAAATTCTGGGGTTTTGGTATCTCTGAGTTCCGCTCGAATATAGTTTTCTGGATACAAGAAGACTTTACGGTTGGCTTCCCAAACCCGATAGTTCTTCATCCATTCCCATCGGTTCAGCAAGTCTTGACGGCGTTGAGCCTGATCTGGTTTTAGCTCGGCGGATTCGAGATTAATAAAGTAACGATGCATAAACAGTTGAACTGCTGCGATCGCTTCTTTGATCTTAGAAGTGGATGCCTCGCTGCCCATTTCCACATCAATTAATAATTTCTGATAAAGTTCACGAGCATTATTTACCTCTTGATCTTTATGAATAGCATAAGGTAAGAGTGCATCACGCTTGATCAGATTCAATTCATCCCGGATTTCGTTGTGTAGCAACTCCACCCCTTTTGCACCACAGTGGGTTGTGGTCAGCAGTTTGTTTAACTCCTCTTTGGCAGCAACGATATTACTATGACTGGGATACTGCTGACCGCTATTGAACTGGGCCTTGGTTACAAAGAGTTTAACCAGTAGTTGTGAATAAAGCGTCTTAGGCTCTGTGGAAATTTTATGAGCAACCTGGAAGAAATCGAATATCCGTAGGATAAGCTCAATATTAAACCGATTCTCAAATTGATTATGCTTTTGGATAAAGCCATTATTTTTCTTGAGCCACTTGAGCTGATTGATATCCCAATCAAATAGCTCTGCTAAATCAAAATAGGGCAATTTGGTATAGCCTTGTTTCGGATGAAGGATATCGGTCAAGGTGGAATCACCGCTAGCATAGGTATCGTTAAGCTGTTTAAACTCGGTGATTACTTTAATATCGGAGATCAGGTAATCAGCCCAGTCTCCCCATCGCAGCTTAAACTGATAAGGCCCCATAATCTTAGGACATTCATGGCTGTTATTGATGAACCGAACATAGTGGTCAGCCTTAACAAAGTAGCTATGACCTTCAAACTGGAATGCTGCATCAATACCACTTTCAAAGTCATGGGGCAGATTACCCCAGTTATTGGCAATGGACTTAGGATAACCTGGGTCAACATATTTCTGTAATGGGCTACCATAGCGGATATATTGATTGCCTTTAAAGACGAGTAAACCCCCTTCCTGGTCAATAATGGCAGCATCGATTGATGTAACGGGTTCCTCAAAATTGTTATTGGTCTTTAACCAGGTCTCTGTTACCTTAAGTTGAGTGTTGCGATCGTTAACCCAAACCTGTCTATCCTTAATCAGATGAACTTTCCCATCTTTGTCTTTTAGGGCAGCATCGATGCCATCAACTAACTCAACTGGAACAGTAGGGAAAGTAGATTGAGGTAATATCGGCTCACCCAGTAACCCAGAAGCAATGGTTTTGGGATAGCCGCTGTCGATATATTCGTATTCGTCACCGGAATAGCGAATAAAACGGTTACCGGAGAACAAGTAGGTATAGCTCTTCTTGTCCGATAAATTGTGATAGGCGATCGCAGCATCGATTTTACCATTGGCTAAAAAGGGTTGTTCACCGCAAGCCAGTTTAGTCAGGTCGTAATTAGCCGCCAGTTCCATGGAGGCAACAAACAAGGTGGTATCGATCACGAGATACACATTCCGTTGATTGATCACCACTGCTGCTAGCTTGGCTTGCTGTTGGGCTATCTTCTCTTCAAATTCATCCGGTAGATGTTTAAAGCTGGCTTCTTTCCGTAAATTGATCGCGATAGATTTGGGATAATCTTGATCAATCTCTCGATAGTCATCGCTGGAATAACGGACGTATTGGTCACCTGAGAATAGATACGTTATCCCTTTAGTATCAACAACCGCAGCATCTACTTTTTCGGTTAAAACATTCTTAACCAGCCCCCAATGATCTCGTGTTCTGTGGATCTTAGGCTCTGGATTAGTTGAACCAGGGGTAATAGTTAAGAAACACTCAGGGTTGAAACAATGAATAGCACCGCTTTGATCAACGAAGACAGTGGTTAACTCCTCAATGACGTGATTATCACAATCAATCCCCTTCCACAACTTATCTAGAGACTTAGGATAAGACCAATAATCATTTTCGGGATTGTATTCCAGGAATTCACCATCATGGATCAAGATCAGATTGTCACCATCTACATATAACGCATCAACCTGGTCAAAACCCGCTTCTTGATAGTCCTGGGGAATATTCCAAAAACTCTGGTCGGCTTGTATGGGGTTTTCGGTATCGGGTTCTGTGTAGTCGTTGGATGAGTAACAAACATATCGGAACTCGCCATCTTCATTAGGGGGTTCTAGTAGATAGGTCTTACCATCGAGAACATAAGCATGAGCGACACGAGTTAACCCACCCCAATGATCTTTGATCATTTCCGGTAGTTCCGACGCTGGGTTATCCATGGGTTTATTATTTTCATAGGTAAAAAACTGATCCTGTGAAAACAGATAAGTTTTTCCATCCCGGCCCACGAGTCCAGCATCAACCTGTCCAGATTCATAGATGCGGTTGGCTACGCGCCCCCATTCTTCTTTTATCTCCCTGGTTTCATCTAGCAATCGGTTGTAAACCCGATTACCTTTGAATAGATAGGTATTACCATCTGTGCCTTTGAGTACAGCGTCTATACCCGATTTGAAATCATTAGGGAGTTTAGTGAACCATTCAGGCTGTTTGTTAAGTCGGTCCCACTTTACGCCTTCTAAGCTAGTACTATGCTCCCAACCTCTGTTTTGGCTCTCAATGTAAACCGAGCCGTCTTGAATAAAGGCACATTGAATTACATAGGTTGCATTAGTGTAGTCTTTGTAGGTTTTTGATCTGCTATTGGAAATGACGCGAAGCTGTTGATCAGCAAAAAGATAAACATTACGCTGATCAGCAAACGCGGCAGTCAATTTTTCGACTAAGGCGAGACTCTCTTTATCTTCCTTTAGCTGTTTAAAGCGAGGCTCATCGGCTAAAGCATCTTTGATTGACTTCGGATAACCAGATTCAACATTCTCGTAATTGTCATCTGTGTATCGGAAGAATTGTGAACCGGAAAATAGATAAGTATGAATTGCGCTTTGCTTCTGAGTCTCAGTTTGACCTTTAACTTCCTCCTCCCATTCAGAATGCAGTCGCACCGCCGCATCAATCTTGCCGGTTTCTAAAATATTATTTTTGATGTTGCCCCAGAATTTGTTAGTTGTTCTGGGATAGCCGTTGTCCAAATGACAAAACTCTTTGTCTGAAAAACGAACATACTCATTGCCAGAAAAGAAATAGGTTTTTCCATCTTTTCCGGTAAAGGCTGCATGTATTTTAGTAAAGGGGATGTCGTCCCATTTTTCGGAAATAGTTTGCGGCTCTGACCACCAACGGTGCATAGCATCAGAGTGGATAAATTGGTTGCCAGAAAATAGATAGTGGCTGCCATTATAATCTGTGAAAACCGCATCAACTGCTGCAAAACCAGCATTAATTAAATGCTGAGGCAGATTCCACCAGTTATCATTGACAAGTTTTGGCTCCCGATACCCTTCATCTGCTTCTTTGTAGTCATTAGTTGAATAGCGAACATACTTCGGTTTTGAAGTAGACTTATCGAATAAATAAGTCTTTCCATCCAAGACAAAGGCTGCATTAACTTGTTCTAATCCCCCCCAGTCAGATGCGATCGTTCTCGGATACCCTGCATCGACTTCGGAATAGTCATCACTGGAATAACGGAAATACTGATTGCCGCTGAAGAGATAGGTTTTGCCATCAAGACCAACAAAGGCGGCATCCACTTTACCATTGGTTATGGGGTTTAAGGTTTTACCCCATTTCTCCTTAATCTCTACGGGGCCGTTACGATTACCGGCTGAGTCAACGGTTATAGATTTTTTGTCTTTAAATAGGTAAAGTACTTCATTTTTATCTTTAAAAGCCGCATCAATATCTTGGTGGAACTCAGCAGGAAGATTGTTAAAGTGTTCTTTAATGAGTTTAGGGAACCCTTCCGTCGGCATCACTCCATCATTTTCAAGGCAATCCTTAAAGCTAAATATCTGATCGCCGCAGAAGATCATGATCTGACTACCATCGATATAAACTGCATCCACTTTGCCGGTAGTTTTCAGATTATTTTGCGTCCGCCCCCACTTAGCCATAATACTCTGGGCTTTAGTCAGGTCCTCTGAACTAACAAATTGATCGTTTTTAAATAAGTAGGTCTTACCATCATGCCCGACAAAGGCAGCATCTATGGATTCTTGAAATATTTTTGGTAATTGTTCGTTACCTGGTTCATTTTTCCAGTGTTGGGCTATAGTTTTAGGATAGCCTTCATCGATATAGTTGCTTTCCTTTGATTGGCGGACATATTCTTCCCCTGAAAAGAGATAGGTGTATCCACTACTATCGGTATAAGCGGCATCAATTTTATCCAGGTTCTGGAAGTTATTATGGAGCTTACCCCATTCTCGTTCTTTTAGTTCCCAAACTTTACTATCTTTGGCTTGCTGATAGTATTTTCCGCCTGCGATAATCACGTTTCGAGCTTCATTGTCCACAAAAGCCGCATCAATGGTTTTACCGGCAAAGTGAACTGAAAGTTCTTTAAGTTCCTTTCCGTCTTCTTCTTCTAATTCATAGGTTATGCCATCATAAATCCAATATCGGTTACCTTTGAACAAGTAGATCTTGCCATGGGTGCTCTCCAGGAGGGCATCAAATGTGGTAATGGGTGTAGATTCTTGTTTAGATTTTTGGGGAAGTTCCAGCTGTTCAGGAAACTTCTCCACTATACTTTGATCGTAAAAGACTAGCTCAACATCTTCTTTAGTCAGTTTGAGTTTATTGGCTAGCAAGGCAAACTGTTGAGTTCGGCGATAGGCAGTATTGAACCGTTGTTCTTTGGGCAGTGTGGTAATATTGCCCAGAAGATCTTCAGCCTTTAATAAGGGTAACAACCATTCAGATGCAATATGATCACTGCCTTTAAACATCTCAGCAGAGATCACTCGCATACTGTCCACATTAAGGTTAAACGTCTGCTTTAACTGTTTATAGATAAAGGTTTCTTGTTGTTCAGCTAGGGTTTTAATCTGGCTAACTACCTGATTAACCATCGCCGATTGCTCTTTAGCAATGGCATGCAATAAAAAGAATACATCTTTATTGTAATCTTCAAATGCTTCTAGGGATATGGCCAGGGCATTGTCGATATTTAGGAAATAGTCAAGCTTATCCTCTGGGATTTTCCGGTCATCGGTGATGTGCTCTAAACTGATCAGAAGGTCAAATAATTCCTCTTTTTCGCTGCTACTGAAGCCCAGCTGATCTAGTGGATGATCCACTAACTGTAGCTTGTCTGATAGCAGTACGATATTGCGCAAAGTATTAAACACAACCCGGTTATCAGTGGGCTCGAATGACCACCAAATATCGAAGTTTTGGAAATTTTCTTCTTCTCTGAAAAATGCTTTATGTTTTTCGGCTATTTTACCCCCTTCTAGAAAGTGGTAGTTTACCGCCTGGAAAGACCATCTGGCCACAATCTTTTCGGCAACCTTAATAAAATCCTCTCGGCTAAACTGAAGATAACTAGACAGATTTTTTTCAAGATGTTGCTTTAAGGCTGATAATATCGCTGTTCTATGGGGATAGAATTGCAACGCCAGGGAAAAATCTTTGAGTGGGAGCTGAGTTAGTTTCAGGTTATCGACAAAATGCCCGTCTTCATCGATATAGTCGTTAAACTTGAGATTTTCAATCAAATCATCCACTTCGAGCTCGGTTAGTGGTAACTCAGAAAAGATACCTTTGTTAACCGCAATTTTGTGTAGTTTTATCTCCTGACTCCGCTTAGACAGAATCTCGAATACATCTTTTGACTGGGTACCGATATTGGCATTAACTTCAAAATTATCTTCATTATCAGAATCCTCGAAGAATGACTTTTCAACTAGGGCACCTTGATCATCGATATAACCGTTAAAAATTAGATTATGGTAGAGCTCTCTAGATTCAAATTCTTGTAAGCCCAAGGGTTTGAGATCAGAAGGATAAATAGAAACATCATCATGGTCTTGATGGAGCTTGCTAATTTGATTGAACAGCTCAGACCGAATCGGGGTAAAATCTGTATCAATGTGGAATTTACTTACATCGGTAGTGAGTTTGTCTTCAATCAGCCTGCCTTGAGTATTCAAGTGACCTTTATGAATCAAATTGTCATAGATTTTATCGGCTATTTTTTCCCCAATCCCCAAGCCTAAGAAATCTTTCTCGGTAATGGTGTCAATTTTATTAACAGCGTCGATGGCCGCTTTTTTGACAAGATTAGCCTCAAAGGAAATCAGCCTAGGCTCTTTCTTAGTCAGATGATAGTTGCGATCGCTTAAGGTTTCGTAAACCAGCCGTGATGTCCGGCTGTCGAGCCCAGCTTCTTTTAGTAATGACTCTTTAAAATGTAAGGGTTTAAAAGCTTGATGCCAACTATTGAATAACGCCAGTTGCTCTTGGTCGTCAATCTCCTTTTGGGTTTTGACTTTCTTAACCGGCATGGTGTCATCAATTTTCTTCAAGTCGATTTTATCGACATAAGCACCACTGGTTATTTTTAACAAGTCATGGGCAGAAAAGTCGTTCTTTTGCATCCATTGGGTCAATCCATAAACGACTTGAATCAACCACATGGAGTCTTGAACATTATCGTTGGATATTATTTGATAACAATCCCGCTGATCTATCTTAAAGTCTATTAAAACGTGGCAATTTTGAAATTGACGAACAGCGGGGTCTTTTTCTAAAATATCGAAAATAATAAATAGCTCTTCCAGGGAAATCTCACAGATATTCGCTAGCTTACTCACACGGTAGAAAGTGGTAAGCATTGACGTTTCTTGATCCCCAGTGTTCCAAAGCTCATCGTTATCCAAGTGGCTACGAAACTTTTTAATTAAGTAGGTCAGTTGCTTGGTAGGTAAATCTAGAGAGTGGGCAACCCTTTTTCGATAACCGTCATTGGATGTATCGAGAATATCTAGTTTGAATTCAATCCTGGAAAGTCCTAGGGCATAAAATTGTTGAGGAATATTGGCGTGATTCCAGATATACTGTTTATCGGCGATGGCACAGGGGTTATTGTAAACGCGGTTAAACAGGTCAATGGGCATCTCCTCATTACCTTGCCCGAGGATATTCATCGGAGCAAAAAAGGCACAAATCTCATCAACTTCCAGTTCCAGCTTAGCCTTGAGCCAGTGAACAACTGCGATAGGGGTAAGCGCTTCTGCGTTTAACTGATTGTTACAGCAGTTACGTAGGATGATATCCAGCTCAATAAACGTGAACCCGGTTTTCTTAGCGAGACGGATGAAGCGGTTAGCACGGTCTAACCAGAACTCAATCGATGTAGAGCCTTTACTTTGCCACTTAATGCGTTCTTCATCCTCAGTTAGATCAGCAGCACCTATTTGAGGGTCATTACAGAAAAATTTGAAGAAATTAGCGTACTGAAATTCTTCACTATTTTTATTAAGATTTTGAAATAAAAGTTCTCGAAGTTCTAGTTCACTGATGCCGGTAGCTGCAATAAACTTATCTACAATAATATATTTACTAACTGAATCCTTTAGGTCTGATAGCTTAGCAACGCCATAACACTCTGCGAGATCATCGCCCTTACGAGGTGTTTCGATCAGAGTCGCCCACTCTTGTTCTAAGATCCCTAAATAGGCTTTTGCCAACAGCTCTTGCTGTGGCATCTCATCAAGCAATCTATAAAGTTCCTCTGCTTTGACACCAAGATGCTGAAGATAAACCTTGACTGTGGCGTAGTCAATATCTTGGGGCAGGTTAAAGGGATAAACTGCTTTGCGAATCTGTTCAAATGCCTCTTCCTTGGCAGTTGAATCGTTCTTGATTTTAGAGGCTAGGATCTCATTGACTCGATCCAGGTAAGGTAGCATATCAAAGGTATTTTTAGCATCCAGCAGTATTTCCTTGATATCGCTGCGACGCTGGTCAAACCCGTGTTCCTTAAACTCATCATCCAACAGTTGTAATAAATCAGCTAAATAAGCAGCAGGAGAATAAACTGAACGGGCTTCATCGCCTTTCTTGAAGTCAATTTCGCCAAAAATCCGTTCATAGCTTGGTAAATTTTTAGTCATATCTGCTCCTAGTTATTCCGAGTATGTATACCAACTCTGTACTGGTGCGTCTTTCTATACTATTGGACCTGATACAGCTTTAACAGTACCCTTGCGGGTACCTTTTTTGTTAAGAAAGATTAATCGATATAAAGCAAAGGGAGCAGGGAGCAGGGAACAGGGAACAGGGAATAGGGAATAGGGAACAGGGAATAGGGAATAGCGATGCAGCACCTTAATAAGGGAGTTTCGCGACTCCCGACTCCCGACTCCCGACTCCCGACTCCCGACTCCCGACTCCCGACTCCCTACTGCACCCGATTCCACATCCGTTGAATTTCCCCAATCACCTCAGAATTTGGTGGTGCTAAGGTTTTTAAATTAGGGTCAGTTTTTGCACCGGGAATACCTTTTGTCCAAGGACTCCCGGAGACAGATTGCAAATCAATACCCCCAATCACAGGACGAAAACCGTATTGCACAAAGGTTTTTTGTTGTTCTGGAGCAGTTAGGAATTGGAGGAATTTCCGTGCTGCTTTTACCTGTTGCGAGTTCACATCTCTGCGGACAATGGCTGCGGTGGAAACCGTTTCAATGGTGGGATTAAAATAATAAATCTGATAGGGCTTGCTTTGAGTCTGGGCTACCTGTTCCCAACGGTAGAGGGCAATGCTTTCATATACAGTAGCAACATCTGCCTCATTGGGACCACGGGCAATAAACTCTTGCAATAGAGTGTCTGTTGACCGTGGCGGTTGATAGACAGACCGCTTGACTAAACTGAACAGAGATTGAGTTTCCGAGCTATTAAAATTAGTTGGGGATAAGGTTGCGCCCCCAGAATTACTCTGTGTCCAAAGACTTAAGGTCAGTTGTCCGCTATTGGAACGATTAGGATCGGTAGTCACAAAGTCAAAACTCCCCCAGTTAGGATTGCCTCCAATCTCCTGCCAATTGCGCTTTTTCATGGCATTTTCCAGTCTTAACCATTGAAAACGACCATCGGGAAATAGAACTTGTCCCCGTTCTGGCCAAGCAATACCTACTAAGAGGGTTTTGGCAATGGGTTGGGGGTTATCATAAAAGGCTTCACTAGTGTTTTGGGCTTGCCAGCGGACGCTTAACTCATTCAACAAAACCCCATTAGCGGGAATTAAAATTGTGGGTTTAAAATCATTCTTTTCATCGAGATAGCGATTGACTAATTCCTGGGAGCCTTGGAATTTAAATTCGATGTTAATATTAGAATGGGTTTCTTCAAAACGTTGTTCGAGAACAGCGAGGGGTTCTTGCAATTCTGTTCCACTTACCACATAAAGGGTTTGATTTCCCCCTGGTAAAGGAGCGTAGGCAATGCCTAGGGAAACAGCGATAATCCCCAGGGAGGTAATTGTTTTAGTGGTTTTATTATCCATGATTTATAACGATTTGCGACTTTATTGAGTACATATTTCTGGTTTTTTAGGGAACAGGGAATAGGGAACAGAGAAGAGGGAAGAGGGAATAGGGAACAGAGAACAGGGAACAGGGAATAGATCAGTTGGTATTAAACTTAAGTTATTTAAAGCAGTTTGCAATTGGGTATTGAAAACCGCTATAGCTGATAGCTGATAGCTAATAGCTGATAGCTGATAGCTGATAGCTTACTATCAAGTTAAGATAGGAAAAGAGCCATATTGTCTTGAAAACCTGCCAATTCCGTACTGAGGGAGCGCAATTCTTCCACTGTTTGGGCATCTTGTAAATTGCTTGTCCGCAGGCTATTCTGCAACTGTTGTAGAACTCCTGCTGTATCGGTAATCAAAGTAGCTAGAGCAATCACCTGGGCTTGTCTGGCATCTTCCCCTTGTCGGGCAAGGGTAATGTTGTGGTTTAAGCTGGTCGCTAATTGTTGTAATTGTTGCCTAGCGACTCCAGAACTATTATTTTGTTTGGCTTCTACCTCTTGCAACTGCTGCTGTAAATCGGTTACTGAAAGCAGGGAGTCTGTACCATGGAGACGTTGGGAGAATTGATCAATTTTGCTGGGTAATTCCAAAGCGCGATCGCATGCGAATTGAATAGTAGAAAGTAGCTCCATTTCGGTGGTAGCAAGGGCAAGTTTTTCCGATTCTGAGCGCAGGCTTTCTGCTTTTTGAGCAATCAGTTGAGCCTGTTGTCGTACCTGTTGTAATTCCCTTTCCAAAGCAGGGTTTTGTAGGGTCGGGCGTGGTTGACTTTCCTTTTGCTTAAGAACAGTGGCACTAGCCACCGTGACCACTCCTGCTAGGGGAATAGCAATGGGGCTCGGAAGTCGAGCAACTCGTACTGCGATCGCCAGGACTACACCTCCTGCTAAGACCGCTAGGGGATAATGAAGAGGATTTGCAAAGGTTAACATGGGTTTAGTAATCGGTAATCAGCGACTGATAATTTACTTTAACTATATATGGTTAACTATTTTAATGAGGTACATCTAAATTTTTTTCCCTGTTCCCTGTTCCCTGTTCCCTGTTCCCTAAAACCCAAGAATCTGTACCTCACCCAATTGAAAACTGCTGTACTTAAAACTCAACTTGTAAATCTGCGATTAAATTAGAAATTGTTTCGGGATTGCCCTGACGATAATAGCCCCCATTTAGTTCAGCAATTGTTTGCAGGACTTTAGGACTAAATTCTCCTTGTTTGCCGTAACCGACGGTGAAAAAAGCAATACTTTCCTCCGCTTCAAAGTTACTGCTTTGTAATTGTTTTGAGAGGTTATCGAGAGTGATTTCTGAGCCAGAATCCTGACCATCGGTCAAAATCAACACCGCATTAATCGCGTCTGTTTTAAAATTTTGTTTTAACCAGTTCCGAGCAAAAATAGCACTATCATATAATCGAGTTCCTCCCCCAGCTTTCAGACTACCGATAAATTTTATCCCCTCAGCTTTTCCTTGGGGTGTTCCTTCCACCATAAATGGCTGCTTAATCTCATTACTGAAAGGAATAATGGCAATCTTTTCCCTTGAACCGAGATTCTGCACGTAGTTCAGTAACGTATTCTGCACACCCGAGAGTTTCTCACCTCTCATAGAACCGGAAACATCTACGACTAAAGCAACTTGGGAAGGTTTTTTGGCGTAGCTTTGCCAACTTTGCAACATCGCTTCTACCACTTCCGGTTTAGGAGGACGGTAGGAATCGTATTGAGGATTAGCTTGTACCCCAAATTGAGGGGAAAACTTACTGCCAAGGGGCACCCCTGGAATCCCCGGACGTAAGCCCAAGTCTACCGCAATTTTTTGGGTTTCTGGTTGCCGTAGGAATTCAATAACTTTTTCCCCTGCTGCTTTCTCTTTTTCACTCACCCATGGAGCATTGGGGAGGATGGCGCGGATGTTGGAACTGAAGGTAGCAGAAGGATAAACCGCTTGATAGTTAACCGTATTATTACCTTGGCTGTTGGCAGAAATCACTAAGGATTCGTAGACAGAGCCCACAGAAGCCCAAAAGGGACCGTTTTTCACCATCGATTTCGCTAAGGATCCCGTAGATTTGCCGTAACGGGTGATTTTGTTTTGGATTTTCTGAACCCGATCTTGGTATTTTTTAACATCGGCTATGGTGAGTTCTTGAGGACGCTTACCGGAAACCGAAGCAAATTGAGCCACTAGGGTTTGCAAGCCAGAATTGGAACGGGTTGGAGCAGTGTGAACGTAAGTTATTGGTAAAGGAGCCGCTTTGGAGTCTAGATCCTGGTGATTTTTCGCCTCTACCAAGGAAACATAGAGATCGTCCACTGCTGCTAAACCTCCGGCTAAATCAGCTTGGGTCATAAAAACCATCGGACTGTAAGCAAGCAGAGGTGATTCAGTTAAATCTGGGATATAGTTCTGTCCTGGAAAAATTTTATTAATCTGGAAGATCAGCTGACTCTGGTAAATTTCCCCATCCACAGAAATTAAAGTAGGAAATTGGGAATCTTCAGGAGCGATCGCACCGGATTGCAATTGTTGCGTAAGATTAAGAACTTCATCGACCACATCCCCACTTCCTTTAGTATCGCAGGTTAGATAAAAGGGAGTACCATCCTCTAGTTTAGGCTGGGAGTTATTGAGTTTGGTCGCAGCGCGATCGCAAAAATCTTTTAAGTCACTCCCTGCCAGAAAGCGAATTTCTAAACCTCGGTTGACTGTTTGGTTGATCGTTTGACTATTCTGACAAGCACCAAGGAGCAAGAGAACAGAAGAGACCGGTACCAAAGATAGTTTCCAAGAGATTGAAGAGAAAATCTTGGGGAGATTGCTATAATTAAACATCACACATCCCTTAGTTGTTGAATCTAAGATCAAGCACCAATTAAATAATAACACGTTTGCTTTACAAAAAATCTGTTAAAATGGTAGTTTTTTATAGGGTGTGATAAGATAGAATAGGCTTCCAGTATTTGGTGAAAATTTTTCCTATGATTCAGCAAATTACTCCCACCACCGATGATATCTTCTATCCCGAAAGTGACGGGAAACCCATGGCCGACAATACCCTTCAATTTGAACTAATTACCACCATTAAGTATGGCCTGGAAGTCCACTTCAAAGATGAACCCAATGTATTCGTTGCTGGGGATTTGTTGTGGTATCCAATACAAGGACAACCCAAAATCAACCAAGCCCCCGATGTAATGGTAGTTATCGGTAGACCGAAAGGGCATCGGCGTTCTTATAAAACTTGGGTTGAAGATAACCTTAATCCCCAAGTCACCTTTGAAATAGCCTCCGAAACCAATACCATCAAAGAATTAGAAGAAAAGAAACTCAAGTTTTATCAGACCCATGGGGTAGAAGAGTACTATCTCTATGACCCAGATCGGACAAAACTGAAAGGCTGGTTGCGTTCAGGAAAAAAACTAGAACCCATCCCTCAGATGCGAGGTTGGGTGAGTCCCCGTTTAGGAATTACCTTTGAGTTAGTAGCATCTCAATTGGTACTCTATTATCCCAATGGTGAGCCTTTTGCTAGCTATTTGGAAATTAGTGAGCAAAGAGATATGGCTCAACAACAGGCAGAGCTCGAAAGGCTGGCAAAAGAACAAGAACGCCAACGGGCAGAGCAAGCGCAGGAAGCTTTAGAGCAAACGGAGCAAGCTTTAGAGCTTGAAAGGCTGGAAAAACAACAGGCATCACAACGAGCAGAGCAAGCACAGCAAGCTTTAGAGCTTGAACGAACTCGTATGAAAGCATTACTGGAACAATTAAAAGCCAAAGGGATAAATCCCGAGGATTTTAACCTATAATCTCTAGCAATTCTGATCACGAGTGAGATACAAATAATTTTTTCCCTCTTCCCTACTCCATTCCCCCCTTATTAAGGTTCCCCCCTTATTAAGGGGGGCTAGGGGGGATCCTCCCTACTCCCTACAACCCAAACAATTTTTCCTATGGTTCAGCAAATTACTCCCACAACCGATGACATCTTCTATCCCGAAAGTGACGGCAAACCAATGGCCGACAATACCCTTCAATTTGAACTAATTACCACCATTAAGTATGGCCTGGAAGTCCACTTCAAAGATGACCCCAATGTATTCGTTGCTGGGGATTTGTTGTGGTATCCAATACAAGGACAACCCAAAATCAATCAAGCCCCGGATGTGATGGTAGTTATCGGTAGACCCAAAGGGCATCGGCGTTCTTATAAAACCTGGGTTGAAGATAACCTTAATCCCCAAGTCACCTTTGAAATTGCATCATTAACCAACACCATCAAAGAATTAGAAGACGATAAACTCAAGTTTTACCGGACCCATGGAGTAGAAGAGTACTATCTCTATGATCCAAATAGAGCCAAACTAAAAGGCTGGTTGCGTTCAGCCGAAAAACTAGAACCAATCCCTCAGATGCTTGGTTGGGTTAGTCCCCGTTTAGGAATTACCTTTGAGTTAGTAGCATCTCAATTGGTGCTCTATTATCCCAATGGTGAGCCTTTTGCTAGCTATTTGGAAATTAGTGAGCAGAGAGAACAACAACGTCAACGGGCAGAGCAAGCCGAAGAAGCTTTAGAACAAACACAGGAAGCTTTAGAGCTTGAAAGGCTCGAAAAACAACAGGCATCAAAACGAGCAGAGCAAGCACAGCAAGCTTTAGAGCTTGAACGAATTCGCATGAAGGCATTGCTAGAGCAATTAAAAGCCAAAGGGATAAATCCCGAGGATTTTAACCTGTAAGGGATTTGATTGATAAGTTGTTGGTTGCTACTATCTTGTTTCGTCGTAGTTTGTCCCACTGTGGGCAAAGGCATAATTACCCCTACTGAGATCAGACTAACTAGAGCTGTTGCCCAAATTTTTGGCCGTTTTGATTTAGTTGAAACCATACCGATACCCCCTACCTCAAATCCAGAGCCGCCTCTAAAATTTCACTTTTATTCTGTTCTAATTCACGCACTTCTGATTCATCCCCTAAAGCCCGATAACTGACCTGGGCTTGCTCTAACCACTGTAACGCTTCTTCTTTACTATCAAGAATTAGGGTGATAATCACTAAACTCTTTTGTATTTCCGCTTGACTGTTTAAATCTGATGCTGTTTGAGCCAGTTCTAAACCTTTGAGGTAACGCTCCTTTGCCAGTCGAGTTAACCCCACTTGTGTGTAGGTATTCCCTAGCAGTTGATAGGTGGCTACCAAATTATTACCATCTTTGATGCTTTGTTCGAGGATATCAATCGCATCATATTTCAAGTCTTCGCTGAGGTAAAAATGGGCTATGGCTAAGGTTTTTGCTTCTTCACTTAACTGTTTTTGCTGGAGTTTCTCTACTTCTTTTAATAGGGTGGTAGCTTTCTTTTCATCAAGTACCCGAAAACCAAATACCCCTTCCTCTATAGAACGTTGACCGTTGTCAGTCTCAACAATTAACCAATAATAACCAGGTGGTAGAGGTTGTTCCCCTGAATAAAGAATTTCTGTCTCCCTACTGTGGGTTTTCCAGTCTAGATCTAATCCTTGTCCACGAATCCTAACAGAGTAACTTTCTGCACCTTCAACCTGATGCCAGCGTAGGGTGGGTCGGTTGTCGAGTAAGGATGTGTTCCTCGGACTTAATAGATAAGGAATGTTTTGATTATTTGCTGCCCTAGTAGGAGCGGTATCATCCTCTGAGTGAATTATTCTATTATCTCTGGTGGCAGGACAGCCTTCATTAACGGTGGAAGTTCTTCCCGGTTCAGGTTTCCAGGTTGTCCAGTTGGAACACAGCACTTCAACCGTAGCATTTGAGCCTACCAACAGCTGATAATCCCCCCTGAGTACAGAACCAATAGAAGCTGGTTGAAAATTTGACCAATTGGGCTTCTGGAATTTGACTTCACCTGGAGGACCCAAGGCGATAATTAGGTTAAACCTTGGTATTTGAGGCAGGGCAGGTTTGATGAAAGTAACTGCCACACCTAGCCCCAGTGCAAAGGCAATTAAGGTTTTCGATTGTTTTGACCACATGATTGATTGTCCTCCTTTAATTTTTTATGAGCTAAGCCCAGCCACAGATCCTCATCAGGATTAGCACTTGAGCCGAATTGACAACATTTTTGCCACTGGTTCAGGGCTTTGGTTTTCTGGTTTTGTCCTTGATAAACCTGAGCTAATAAGCAGTGGGCTGAACCGCGATTAGAGATTCGTTTACTACCTTCTTGACTACTTCCTAGAGAAACAGCACCCAGGATAAATTTCTCCGCTTCATACCAGCGCTGTTGCTTAAGCCTTGCCCAACCCAAGTTTTTCATCAGGTCGTATTTAACTTTGATACTGGCTTGCTCAGCCTTGGCTAAACCTTTTAAGAGTAGGGGTATAGCTAAAGATGGTTTGTTGTTCAGAATATGCAAGCGACCTAAGTTGTTATAGGCTTTGACAAAACCGCCTTTTACGGCGAATTGGTATTGAGTTCTGGCTTTATCAAACTGTTGTAAATCTTCGTAAACAAAAGCTAAGTTGTAGTGAGCTTTGACATTATCAGGATTAAGGGCTAACGCTTGCTGATAGTGGGCTTCAGCACTGGCTAGTTGACCTTGGTTATACTTTTCAAAACCTCTTTTATTGGAGAAATTAGAAAAATTGGGCAGATAAAAGTGAAAACCTAGTAAGATTACCAGTAATAACTCCGTCGCCCCGAGCTGGGCTTCCGCATGAAAATGCTTGGGAATACCCAGTCGGATTAATAATTTATCAAATCCTTCTTGTCCGGTTTCCGTTAGTTCGCTGATCCCTTGTAATACGGTCAAAAGACTGGGAAAAGCAATTGCTACTGCTCCCGCAAATCCAGTGCCTGCTATCAAAAAACGAGGCAGAAGGTCGATTAACAAGCCAAGATTCGCCGTCCAGCCAGCAATGCTCAATCCTCGCCATAACCAATCCCACCATTGCCAGCGGGCAAGCTCCGCTTCTGTTTCTAAATGCCACCACCAAGCTGTGTCTGGGGGTTCCAAACTAGTTCGCCAGCTGGCAAAATCAATAACTTTGCTGATCTGCCAAGCATTTTGTTTGAGGCGCACATCCAAGGCAACAAGCTTTTTTTGTTGGTGATAAGAAGGGTAAACTTGTGCCTGACCAACAGCCTGAACAAAATCCCTAGCATTTAAAACCACGATAATTTGCTTTTCAGACATCGGTGATGCTGAATCTTCAAGGTGTTCAAGGGCTATTTCGTAAGTCTTGAGAGCCTCATCTAAGGGAGGATTAGTCATTTACTTTGTGGGTCAAAGAAGCAAAAATTAAACTTAATTGTTATTGCAGCTTATATAGTTATATAGTTGATTTTATAGATTTGTACTACTAAGCTCGAAAAGCTTGACTGTAAGCATTCAGCAGTCAGCCGTCAGCCGTCAGCCAAGGGCATCAGCTGATACGCGACACGCTGATAGCTGATAGCTGATTACCTGATCTAGGGGTAATTGCAGCTGGCTCACATTTTTTTGTTCCCGCTTTTTATTGTAGGGCGCAGGCTAAGTAATAACAACCGTTAACATAGACGTTACACTTCCCACCCTCCCCACACTCCCGACTCCCTCGGTGCCCTTGACCCATTAAGAATTAAATTCGCCACGGGTCGCACCGCTCCCGACTCCCGACTCCCGACTCCCTAAAAAAAAATCGGTCAAGTTTGGGTTAACCCCAATCCTTGACCGAATCTGTACTTGAAGGTTCCACAAGTACAGCTCAAAATGGATAATTTCAGATCTCAATTATGGCATGATTCCCGAGTT
>NZ_GL890969.1:33426-197448 GCF_000211815.1 Moorena producens 3L | reverse complement strand
CAGTGGCTACAATTGCCGNGGTTTTGAGCAGTTGCTTAATCCCTGAAAAAGCCTTGGCTAGTCGTCTTGATTTAACAGCTGAAGCGATTGGGAGCTCAACTCCTTCAACAATACTAAATCCCAGTATTGGTCAAACCCTACAAAACAGCGATTTTACGATAGAAAAGAATGGGGATAAAATCCTTGGTAATGGGATTGATGAACAGACAAGTTGGAGCTTTGATTTTTCTGACTTGGCAACATCAATAAATGACGTATTGCAAGCGGAACTAACTTTAGACCTGACACCAAACAACGTCCTGATTACTACCGATGTATTTGGGATCATAGGATTGGATACTATTCTTATTGCTCCGCTCAGCAATTTATCAGTAGGAACTAAGCAATCGCTGTCTTTAAATTTACTGGAGTTTTACGACTCAGGAGAAATCGTGAACGTCTTTAATGCTAATAGTGGCAAGATTCCGGTATTTTATGGAGATGATGCCATTGTATCTGGTGCGAAGCTGTCATTGTCTACAGGTGAAAGAGTTCCCGAACCTGCTTCTACCCTAGGGATTTTAGCTTTGGGAGCTTTAGGAATTAGTTCCCTATTTAAACACGAACTCAAGCAGCAGAAATAACCAAAGCAGTAATATCAATCAAGAATGATCATTAGTCAACCAGCAAAAATATAACTAGTGTGTTGTTGACGCTTGATGATTGAACAGTTGACAGTTCAATCATCAACCATGGCCTTTCGGCCACGCGATCGCTGAAAGCGGGACGAAGTCCATCGCGTTCAACAAAAATTTCATCAACGTAGCAAAGCATTCCAAGTAGCAGGACCAACAATGCCATCAGGTTCTAGTTTGAACTTGCGCTGAGCCGCTTGTACTGCGGCTTTCGTAACCTCTCCAAATACCCCATCCACTGTGGCTTTTAAAAAACCAAGAGATTTCAGTCGCCTCTGCAATTGCTGGACGGCTGGACCACGCATACCTTGTCGGAGAATTGGTAAAGTTATAGCGCTAGGCTTAGTTCTCTCAACAGTGACCGAATTGCCTGTTGTGGTAGTGCGATTACCAAAGCTAGTGCTGGTTGCTGGAGAGGAAGGGTTGGGACGAGTTGTGGTGGTTTGGGTAATAGCTTCTGTGATGGAAGGCGTCGGAAACGATGAAGCTGAGATGCCATCAGAGGTGGTCGGTGGTGTTCTACTTGCTGAGGGTAAGGGATTGGAAGTAGAGGTTGAGGATGTTGGATTGGGTGGGATGCTTGGAAACAGAAGATTCCATTCAGCAGCTCCCATGATGCCATGGGGAGTTAAACCCGCTTCTCGCTGGAGCTTGGAGACAGCGATCGCAGTATTATCTCCATAAAACCCATTTACCTCTCCTGTGTAATACCCCAATAATTTAAGAACTGCTTGTAATTCAGATACTCTTTCCCCCTCACTACCAATGTCGAGAGTTGGTCGGTTGATTTTGACTGGGGTAATTGCTTGAGCCAGTTTTGGGACAACGCCATTGGCTTCAAGGGCAACTGATGGCAAATTCCCTAAGCTAAGGGCTATTGATCCAAAGATAGTTATACCGATAATGCTGTTAGTGGTGTCTATAGAATCCATATCTTTACAGTGAATTAAATCTTGTCACGACTTAATTTAACTTTATCGATTCAAGCGGATTTATAGACAACAATACATTCAGGTCTCCCCCGGTTAAAAGGTAAAACACGGGAGAGACCTGAAGTTTTTGGTCTGCTCTGTTAACTCAGGAAGTTGATTGCTTCAGCCGGTCCGACTAGAGAAATATAAGGTTCAATAAAATAGCGATTAGCTGCTGCTTGAGCCATCTCTGGAGTAACCTTTGTCACATCTTGTTGAAATAGGTTATCAAACTCAACTCCTAGCCCGATCGTCTCATACCAGCCATAGACTTGAGCGAGCTGACCATTGGTTTGTTTACCTAGTGCATACTGACCAAGAAGCTTATTTTTGGCAACTTGCAATTCATCCTGACTCAGTTGTTGAGAACAAAGGCGTTCCACTTCGGTAACCAGACCAACCAGGGCAGTTTCTGTATTTTCCGGTGCTGTTCCCATGTACGCTATAAACGTAGAAGCTGACTGGCGTGTCGGAAACAATGCTGAGACATCATAGGCTAAACCCCGCTTTTCTCTGAGTTCTACAAACAAGCGGCTAGAAAGACCATTCCCCAGGTAGGTATTCAGGAGTTTGAGGGTAGCAAAGTCAGCCTCTTGTACAGCTGAGGTAATATAACCCAGCATCACAATGGACTGCTGTGTGTCTTGGGCAGTGGTCACTTGGCAGGGTTGGGCAATAGGGGAGGGTAAGGAGGGTTTGCTCAGGGGTGTATCGGGAACTTGCCAATCCCCAAACACTTGCTCTACCTGCTTAATCGCATCTTCTGAGTTAATACGACCTGCAATACTAATTATGAGGTTATCGGGGCGGAAATAAGTGTGATGATAGTGTTCTAAGTCAGCTCGATCCAGTGTAGATACCGTAGCTTCTTCTCCCAACACCGAAAAGCCGTAGGGATGGTCTTGATAGATTGCCTGTCGCAATTGCTTATAGGCAATGCTAAAGGGTTGCTCCTGTTGCCCACGAATAGTTTGAATGGTTAGGTACCTTTCTAGGTCTACTTCGGCATCTGGGAAACTAGGCGATCGCAAAATCTGTCCTGCTAGCTGTAACATTTCAAACCAGTCAGCTGCAACGGTTTTCAGGGAGAGTATAAAATAATCGTTAGCTGCATCAGCACCAAGTTGAGCCCCCATAGACTCCACCCGTTCGGCAATGTCTATGGAGGATAAGTCTTGGGTTCCCTTGGTGATAACTGCTGAGACGAGGTGAGATAGGCCAGCTTGGTTTGGTGGATCGAACTGACTACCTGCCCGAATAAATAGACGGCTGGCAATGATATCAGCAGCAGCATTTTCAACTACTATCACCACGATGCCATTATCTAGCACTGTGCGATGGATATTCTGTTGTTGCTTTAGTGTGATATTAGGCATGATGGTCTTAGGTCTTAGGCTTGATAGTCTTAGGTCTTAGGAAAATTGTAAATTCCAAATTTTAAATGCACGAATTCCCACTTTTACTACATGCCTTTGTGAGGAGTTACTACCTTTAATGAGTTACGATCTAAGCTATCCTTTTGAGGATTGTGATAGCTTAGGTAATAGGTATAAATATACCGAATCCCCTAAGTTAATTACATCTAAATATCTCAGCTTTTGAATCTAAAAATGAGTTACGATCTAAGCTATACTGTTGAGGATTGTGATAGCATAGCGATGGGGATAAAGATACCGCTGGGCTAATTGCATTACGTCATTAGCTGTTAGCTTTTGAATCTCAAGCGGATAACTATAGGCTGCTTCTGCTGTAGCAATAGTGCTGTAGTAACCATACAAACCAGCAAGTTGACCAGCAGATTCTGTGGAAAAAATATAGTCGTTATAGAGCTGACGTTGACAGCGTTTGATTTCTGTGCTTGACACTGGTGTCTGTTGCAATTGCCACAGGTGTTCCCTAATTATTGCTTCTACCTGTTCCAGGTATTCGGGTTCTAGGTAGGCGGTAATAGTAAACAAACTCGAATCACGCTGTAGAGAGAAACTACTACCAATGTCTTGCACTAATTGTTTCTCTTCCCTTAATTCTCTTACCAAGCGAGAAGAGCGTCCATCAGCCAGGAGCACAGACAGTAAATCCAAACCACAGGCATCCCCAAGCTGATCTATCCCTGGTCCGTGCCAAGCCATCAATAGACGTGCGTGTTCCAGGCGAGGCAAATTTAGTTCCTGACGTCTAATTCCGATAAATGGTGGTTCAGCTATCACCTCTGGTTTAGGACAATCAGTGGGGGAAGCAAAATCTTGAAATGACTGGTCAACTATAGTTAATGCTGATTCTTGGTCAATATCACCTACAATCACCACAGTCATATTTTCCGGCTGGTAATGGCATTGGTGGAAACAGCGCATTTGTTGGGGAGAGTGAGCCATCAAATCCGCTTCCGTACCCAGAATCGGTCTGCCATAGGGGTGACGTTGGTAAACGCTCTCAGAAAGAGCCTGAAATCCCACCCAATCAGGATTATCGTAGCTGCCACGAATTTCTTCTAACACCACACACCGTTCCCGGACAAATTCTTCTTCAGGAATAGCAGGATGCAAGAGTAATTCTGCCAAGGGAGGCAGGGTCTGTTTTAAGTACTCAGAAGCACTGGTTACGAAAAAATGAGCAAAGTCATGGCTAGTAGCGGCATTCGTTACACCACCGTGGCTTTCAATCACATAGTCAAACACACCAGGAGCAATGGTCTCGGTGCCCTTAAAAATCATGTGTTCCAAGAAGTGAGCCATGCCAGACCATTCTTGTGGTTCTGCGATCGCACCAGCACCAACCCACACATCGGCCACTACTACTGGTGTAGCGCTTAGGTATTGATGAATGACATTCAAGCCATTGGTCAGTTTGAAAACACTAGCAGGAAACTTTATTTGAGGCAGGGGCTCAGATAACAATGCTTCTAATCTCAATGTGTAACTTCTTACATGATATTACTTAAGGTTAATTTAGGTTAACCCAGTGTTAAAGATCATGTTTGCTACTTCACAGTTCTCCTAACTAAGTGCCAGGACTGTGTACCTGAATCAGAGCCCCATCAGCAGTATAGATTTCCATACGGATTTCAGAATTATAGCTAATCCCTTTGAGGGCATCTTCTAACGTCAATACGTGATTCACGATGCCAGCTTGAGCCTCTACATCACCTCTGACTTGAGCCGTAATCGCTGTTTGTCTGACCTGATACATATAAGTCGGTGTTAATTCTACTTTAATCAGACTTTCATCAATGGTGTAATTACAAACTCGAGTTTCCCCAGTACAGATTTGTTCAAGATCACCACCAATTTGTTTTAACTTTACCTGCAACTGCAACTTGCTTTGAACTGCCTTAAGGGCGTTTTGATAAGGCTCAATTAAAGACTGTGCATTTTTGTGGTAGTATGTGGAGTTTGGAACTTGCTTCACGTAAGTTAAAGCGTTGCGCCAATGAATCGCAGCCACCGACCATTGTTGCTTTCCCTGAGCCTTTTGAGCTAACTGAGCCAGACGTAGTCCCTGATTGTAGGCGTTGGTAGCAATTTTTTCCTGGGTTTTGCGATCGCGCGCCCTGGCCAGATTAGTTTTATAGAATTCCTCCAGTCGTTGCTTGTCCTCTTCAACGGTTGTTCCTTGAGGAATTTTGTTCAGACGGTCTAATGCGGTTTTCCAAGTACTATAGACTAGTTGCCATTCCTCTAAAGTCTGGGCTACACCCTGACGAGCTTGGGCAATCTGAGCCGCTTTCTTAGCTGCTTTCATAATCTGACTCGCCTGTCTTTCTTTGACTAATCGCCGATTAACTTCGTCTAAATTGACCTTATATAGCTTAATTTTCTGTTGCGCTATAGCATTAAGGCTACTCTCCTTAGGCATTTGTTCAAGGCGGGCAATTGCCTCTCGCCACAGTTTTTGAATTGCAATCCACTTTGATGCCTTATGGGGAGGATTTTTCCCTTTATGACCTGCCCTAGCCGCCATTTGCATGGCTGTCACTAACTGATCTAGGTCTTTACCTCTGATTTGATAGGCTTGGAGCAATCCTTGTGCTGTGTCATGCTTCATTGACCAAAACGGAATTGCTTTGAGTCCTTCAATCGCTGTCTTTAATTGCTTCTGAGCTTCGAGAATGTCCTTTCCCGATTTAGGTTTTTTGAGGGTGTCTGCTGACTTTTTACTCAATAGCTGAGCTTCATTGAGTACAGTACAAGACCCAAATACGCAGGGACGGGTAAAAACATAAAAGCCGCCGGTTAAAAATACTAGACCCAATCCCATGCCCACCACCACCAACAAAAGAAACGTACTTTTAGAATTTCCTTCATCGGGTTGTAGTGTTTCAGGGAATGGCTCATCGGTTTGAGCCTCGGGATCAGAAAGTGGTTCGTCCCAAGGGTGGGCTGCAACGTCAGAATCCATTGATTGATCGTTGCTGTGGTTAGACTCAGGGGTGAACTGGTTAGAATCCATTGCCTGTAGCAGGAGGAAAGCCAGGGATACCAAAAAAGGTACTTAATCTTAACCCAAAATATACTCCTATGCTTCCAGTGGTTAGGCAGGAATTGGTGAGATATTAAGGCAACAGTGAGGAATTATAGGGGTTAGGGGGGAATTTTGAAGAATCAAAGAAGCAAGGAGTGACATCCTCGACCACCATAATCTTTGATTCGGTCTAGACTTCCCACCTTACGATTAGACATTCCTAGATCGGGACTTATCTAGAACGATGAACAAACACCTGCCCTAATCTGGAGTTATGAACTAGTAACTTCTATAATAGACATCTCCAGAAACTCGGTTTTGACCCAGGCAGTGCAAGGGTTTGAGGTTAATTTTTGGAGATGTCTAATAGATGAATAACTAAGTGATGGCGTTTAAAGCGATCGACACCTGCTTCCCTTCTACCTATCCTACCTAGGGGCTACTGGGGGAATAATTTTGCTGTTTTTAATGACCAATTTAAGGATCCGTCAGCTGGTAGACGCTTTCACCGAAGTGTTTCTACAGCATTGACCAAGTGGCAAAAGATTTGAAACGTCGTGGTTAGGATTGTTCGCGAATCATGCATCTGTTATAATACCAGGCTAAAGAATTATTCCGTGAGATTGGCATTCCGGTTTTGCCTGCTCAACGCATTGACCATCCTACCGACATCAAGGGATTAGAGATTCCCTATCCGGTGGTGCTCAAATCTCAAGTCTCTACTTATGGAGACAACCCAGCTCGTCGGATCCGGTGTGTAGAGCAATTGATTCGTCACCCCATCACCCGTTGGTCGGATTTACATCATACTTTGCATACTACAAACTGACATGGGGAATGTGGGTTATAACCTGTAACCTACAACCTGTAACTAACAACCTACAACCTGTAACCTACAACCTGTAACCTTGTTGAGCCTAGTTTTTTGCAAAGTATCGTTAAGCGGGCTGGAATTTGGTTGAGATTGTTTACTAGAAAACAATCCTTTGGGAATAAATCGATAAAATAGAGGATGTAGGGTTTATGATAAGACCCAACTAATCGTCGTTTTCAACTGACCTAGTTTAAATTTCAATTAATTTATGGAAATTAGTGGCTCATCTGCCAACTCTTCTGACCCTCACCCATATAGATGGGCAGAAGTCTTGGGTACGGTAATTGCGCTGTTGACCTTAACATTACCTTTGTTGATCATCGCTTACTACTCTTCTTCAAATAACTACGTTAATGTTTTGCCACAAACCCCCTACTCGCCTACGACGAGAATAGAAAATTGACATACAAGTTTTTTAGATAACCAAAGCACAATATGTGGGTGCGCTGATTTAAAAACCTTCAATAGCTGAGGTGTAATATAAAATGCCAGCGTCATGTCTCCTAGGCAATGGCGTAAGGGGGATTCTGTGAAATCTCAGCTTTATAGAAAGTTTAAGTTGAATGGTATATCACTTGCCTTGGCTCCTTGATGATAGTTAAAAGGAACAAGGAAAAGGAGAAAGGGGAAAGAGAGGAGATTGGTGTCGTCTCTTTCACCGAGGCTACCTCTTATCAAGCAAAGGGAAGGGAGACAAGGGAAAACCATCAACAATGAACAACAATGAACAATTACCAGTCTCCTTCGCTATATGCCAGCTTAAGTCGGTAGCCTTCACCCATAACCTTTCACTTTTCACTTTAACTAAATCTCTAGGTCAAAAAAACCTTTAATTTAAAGAGACTGAAAAAAATCTAACTAGAAAATAAAAGAGTTTGTAAAGTTGCGGAATTTACCGGTTTAGGGATTGAAAATTATGTCAATGTGCGTAAAGATTAGTTTCGCCTAACTCCATCTTTGGGCGTATTCCCAAAATGATTTTCATCCCAAAAGGATTCTGGCAACACTTAACCAATTTAGGTTTACTGACTTTGGTTTACCTTGGGCTGGCAAACTTAGTCCATGGATTGATTGGAGGAAATACATTAGTACCACCAGTTTGGTCTCCCGCAGGAGTTACCCAAGCAACCGTATTACTACTAAGGGAGCATCTTTGGTGGTTAACCGAACAACAAGGAGTTTTGCCATCGGTTTCTTGGGGACAATTTTTCTGGACTGTGTCGGCTCAGAGGTTCTGGCCAGTTTCTGTAATCACTGCTCTCGGCTATATCTTGTCAGTATTGCTCTCGATCGGATTGGCACTGTTGTGGCAGCTTCGTCCTTCCCTAGAACGGCGACGAGATGTATTGGGTTTCCTAGGGGTGTCGATGGTTGCCACACTCATCGCTCCGACTGTCAGTCTAACTCACTTACACCTGAGTGGTGAATTTGATGGTAGGAATTTCGGGGGGATGTGGTGGAAATGGTGGTTAGGGGACTTAATGGTGGTTTTAGTCGTAGTACCAGTGTTTTTAGTTTGGTGCTACCTAGTGAAGGAGTTGAAGGTTGGCAGGTTGTTCGCGTTCGCGCAGCGTCGGCTTTGCCGAAAGCGTGGCCAATTGGCCAAGGTTGAGAAGGTTGAACAGTCAACCCAAACTAACCTCCAACTGTCTAACCAACAACCGTTAACCCCTCAAGCAAGCATAAAGATCAAGCAAATTATTTTGGCAGCTATCTGGCTGATTTCACTGTTGACAGTGAGTTGGGCAGTGTTTGGGTCGGACATTGCGCCAGAAATGGCAACCTATCCCCTCGCCTGCTTGACATTTCCCTGGCTGATTTGGGCTACCCTCCAATTTGGTCAACGCCTCACCACCCTAGGCTGCTTGATGGTATCGAGTATTGCCATTGTAGGAACCAGTCTGGGTACCGGACCGTTTCTTGCCAGCACCGGGGACTTGAGTGAAGCAGTTCCCCTGCTACAGGTTTTCATGATACTGATGGCGACAATCGCTTTATTCTTGGCAGCGATTACATCAGAACGAAACTCGGCGGCAGAGTTGTTACTCTTAAGCGTTGCCAAATACCGCAGCATATTCGAGAATGCTGTCGAGGGCATTTGTCAGACCACACCTGACGGAAGCTATATCAGTGCTAACCCGGCACTAGCGAGAATATATGGCTATCAATCACCGGAAGAACTAGTAGCAAGTGTCACCGATATTGCCCACCAACTTTACGTTGACCCTCAACGCCGGGCAGATTTGCTTCTACAGCTACAGGAAGATGGTGTTGTTTCAGGGTTTGAAGCACAGATTTATCAAAAAGATGGTAGTATAATCTGGATTTCCAAAAACGTGCGGGCTATCCGCGATAGTAGTAACTTTCTACTCTACTACGAAGCTACAGTTGAGGAGATCACAGAGCGCAAGCACGCTCAAGACGCACTCCTTTACCAAAATGAACGGCTGGAATATCAATTTCAAGAGCGAACAGCTACCCTGAGGCAGCTCAATCGACAATTAATCGCGGAGGTTCTTGAACACAAGCGCATTGAGGATGCGCTTAGGGAGAGTGAGGAACGGTTTGCTCTGGCTATTCAAGCCAACACCAACGGACTCTTTGAAATCAACCTGAAGACCTATGATCATTACTACTCACCCCAATTTCTCAGCCTGATTGGCTACCCATTGGATCAAGATGGACCGACCATTAATGAATTACTGGCACTGATTCATCTTGAGGATCAAGATCAGGTGAAAGCCATCCTAGATAACCTATGTACTGGACGAAGTTCTCAGCGATGCAGCGCGGTCTTGGGGGTTTCCCCCATGAGCGACTGCATCAAGAAGTGGAAACAAAAGTTTCGTCTGCTGCGCACAGATGGCTCAATTTCCTGGATTCTCTCCACTGGTCTGGTGATCACAGATGATAACGGTGAAGTGGTTCGTCTAGTTGGCACCTTTACTGACATTACTGATAGCCAGAGAGTTAAAGCCTTGTTAGCTGGACAAAATCGTATCCTGGAAATGATTACCCAGTGGGAGAAGCTGCCAGATGTACTAGACCGACTAGCTCGGTTGATTGAGGAGCAATTGCCCAAGATTAGGTGTGCTTTCTTGCTGGTGGACAAAAATGGGGTTAATCTGCGTCATACTGCCGCTCCCAGCCTTCCAGAATCCTACATTCAGGCGATTGATGGTATGGTTATTGCTCCATATATGGGTTGCTGTGGCACTGCCGCCTATTGGCGAGAATCGGTCATGGTTAAGGATATTGCCACTCATCCCCTGTGTGGAAGTATCAGGGATTTGGCACTCTCCCACAATCTCAGAGCGTGTTGGTCTATCCCCATTTTGTCCACTCAAGGGACGGTGCTAGGCACCTTCTCAACCTATTACACTGAACCTCATACCCCAAACCCCGAAGAGCAAGAACTGGCGGATAAAGCCACCCAACTAGCTAGAATTGCCATTGAGCGCTCTGTGGCACAGGAGGATGTGCTCCGTACAAATGCCATGCTCAAAGCGCAACAAGAAGCTGCCATTGATGGAATTTTAGTGGTTGATGAAAATTTTCGGGTGGTTTCCTACAACCACCGTTTCTCTGACTTGTGGCAGACTCCAGAACAATTGTTTGAAACCAATGATATTCAAGAATTGCTCAAGCAGGTGAGTTCTCAACTGAAGCATCCCGAAGAATTTCTAGCTCAGGTGGACTATCTCCAAGCTCATCCCAAAACAACGAACTACGATGAACTTTTAATCAAGGATGGGCGTATTTTTGACTTTTATTCAGCACCAGTGCTCACGAGTGGTGGGGATTACTATGGTAGAATATTCTGCAACCGAGATATCACTGAACGCAAGCTATCAGAGGCAAAACTACGGCAGGCGGAACAGAAGTATCGCAAGTTAGTTGAGTCAGCTGGTGATGCCATTCTGATGGCAGATGCGGAAACCGGAATCATCCTGGAAGCCAATCAGATGGCGGAACAGATGCTGGGCCGTCGGAGAGCTGAAATTATTGGCTTGCATCAGAGTCAGATTATTCCACGAGAACGATTCAAAGCCTACTCCCAAAGTTTCCAGCAACATGTGGAGGCAGGGGGTGTATTTCAAGAAGAACTGGAATTACTGCATCAAGTTGGTACAACGGTGCCTGTAGAAGTTAGTGCCACTACTTTAGAGCTGCAAGGCAAGACAGTTGTGCAGGGAATTTTTCGAGACATTAGCGATCGCAAACAGGCAGAACAGGCGTTGAAGCAGGCTAAAGTTGACGCGGAAGTAGCCAATCGGGCTAAGAGTGAATTTGTAGCCAACATGAGCCATGAATTACGTACCCCCCTTAACGGCATTTTAGGTTATGCCCAAATCCTCCAAGAGGAACCTAATCTGAGCGCTACGCAAAAAGAGCAGCTCAGTATTATTCAGCAAAGTGGTCAGCATCTGTTAACCCTACTCAATGACATCCTGGATCTATCAAAAATCGAAGCCATAAAAATGGAACTGGATGTCAGAGATTTTCAGTTTCCCAAGTTTCTGGAAGGTATTGTGGAAATTGTGGTGATCAGTGCTAAACAAAAAAACCTTTCATTCCGTTACGAATTCCTTTCGCCCCTGCCTGAATTTGTCAAGGGTGATGAAATAAGACTGCGACAAGTTCTGATGAACCTTTTGGGAAATGCTGTCAAATTTACAGATACTGGCGGGGTAACCTTTAAAGTTGGTTATTTGGGGTGTTCAGAGTTGAACGTTGATCGGTCTTTAACCGAAAAGCAAGGTACTCAAAAAATGCGCTTTGTCATAGCAGACACTGGCATTGGTATCCCACCAAAACAACTAGCAGAAATATTTTTGCCATTCCATCAAGTGGGTAACACTGACCGTCAGGTTAATGGTACAGGCTTAGGACTATCGATTAGTAAACGTTTAGCGGAATTAATGGGTAGTGAATTAAAGGTGAAAAGCACTGTCGGTCAAGGTAGTATTTTTTGGCTAGATTTAGATTTACCAGACGTTTCCCAGGAACAACAAGGAGGACAAGGAATTGTAGAATCCACTAAGGAAGAGAAAGCTGAAGACGTTATGCCTGTAGCTCCATCGCCAGAGAAAATCTCCGTTCTGTATGAACTCGCCATCATCGGTGATATTAGAGGGATCCAAGAGGAAGCTAATTTGATTGAACAGTTGGATGATAAATTCATCCCCTTTGCTCAAAACTTGCGTCAATTATCAAAAGGCTTTCAAGAAAGACAAATACTGGAATTTGTTAGGAATTACATGGATAAAAAAGACCGCGAAGCTCATGGTCAATCAAAGGATTAAAAAAAATATAAAGTTATTAAAAAATAAATTATATATCTTTAAAATAACTAGCCATTTAAATGATGATTTAAGCCATGAATAAGTTATTATAGTTTTAAAGGTTATAGTTTTAAGGTTTATAGTTTTAAGGGCTTATTTATTTTTTGTGAGATGATATCAGATTATTTGGGCTCTTATTAATTAGCCATTGCTTAGCGAAAAAAAAACCAATAATAAGTTCATGTAATTATGAATATTTACTCAGTAACTCAAGCTAATAATCATTCCTATTCCAGCCAAATAACCCTAACCGAGAGCTATAATAAAATTGGCTATAAAGGTGTAATTGTGATTGTTGATGATAGTCCGACTAATTTAGGGGTGATGTTTGAGTTGTTGAGCAATTCTGGCTTCAAAGTCTTAGTCGCTCAAGATGGCTATAGTGCCCTCCAGAAAGTCAACTATACTCAACCGGATCTAATCTTACTGGATATTATGATGCCCGGAATTGATGGGTTTGAAACTTGCCGTCGCTTGAAAGCTCAAGAGTCAACTAGAGACATCCCAGTTATTTTTCTGACGGCTCGTACTGATACTCTCGACAAAGTTAAAGGTTTCAAACTCGGTGCAGTAGATTATCTCACCAAACCAGTGCAGCAGGAAGAAGTAAGAGCGAGAGTCAACACTCACTTGAAACTCGGGCGTTTACAAAAGCAACTACAAGAACAAAATTTTCAGCTGCAACAGGAAATCAAGCAGAAACAAGAAGCTGAGCATAAATATCGCAGTATCTTTGAAAATGCCAATGAAGGCATTTGTCAAGTTACACCAGAAGGACAATTTATCACCGCTAATCCAGCACTCGCAAGTATTTTGGGCTATCAGTCGCCAGAACAACTGATTAATCAAGTCACGGATATTGGGAAACAACTCTACCTCGCACCGATGCGTCGTGACGATATATTAGCCCTAATCCACAAAGAAGAAACGTTATCAGACGTTGAGTCCGAAGTCTATCGGAAAGATGGTATGGTAATTTGGATTTCGGAAAATATACGAGCAGTCAGAGACAATTTTGGTGATTTACTCTACTACGAAGGCACAGTTAGCGACATTACAGAGCGTAAAAAAGCTGAAGATGAACTTCGTCGTGCCCGAACCCAAGCTGAGCTTTTGCTGCTTAATATCTTGCCCCAACCGGTCGCAGAACAGTTAAAAAAAGGAGAACGTACCCTGGCAGAAAGTTTTGAAGATGTCACCGTTTTGTTTGCTGATTTAGTTGACTTTACCAAACTCTCAACCCAAACCTCTCCCACCGAACTGGTCGAAATTCTCAATGTAATTTTCTCAGAGTTTGACCAACTAGCTGAGGAGCATGGTGTCGAAAAAATCAAGACGATTGGTGATGCTTATATGGCTGTTGCCGGTCTGCCAAAACCCTGCAATTATCATGCGGACGCGATCGCTAAAATGGCATTGGATATGCAAAAATTAATTGCGCAGTACAATGCTCAAACGAATCAAAATTTCCGTCTCAGGATTGGCATCAACAGTGGACCAGTGGTGGCTGGGGTAATTGGAATCAAAAAATTTAGCTATGATTTGTGGGGTGATACCGTAAATATGGCTAGCCGTATGGAATCTCAGGGTATACCAGGTAGCATTCAGGTTACAGTTAGGACCTATGAGAAATTAAAAGATAAGTACCGGTTTGATAAACGGGAACCGTTTGAAGTCAAAGGAAAAGGGAAAATGACTACTTATCTGCTCACAGGTCCTAAAGCAATGGGTAATGGGTAATGGGTAATGGGTAACTGACCTAACTATATTTGACTGAACCCTTGACGGATTTCTTTAGTTCAGCCTTTAGTTCAGCAGTTCAGCAACAAGGTAAATTAAACTAACCCATGGAAAAACGACCCAGATTGAGCAACCTGTGCTACTATCTGGGAAAATCCTCCTAGCTGAGATCACCAATGGGTAAGGTTCTGGTGTTAAACGCCTCCTATGAGCCGCTCAACATCACCAACTGGCGACGGGCAGTTGTCTTGTTGATCAAGGGTAAGGCAGAGCGTATCGAACATAACGGCAAATACGTTTACGCAGATTTTCCACTGCCTACAGTGATTAGACTGCGCCATTACGTACGGGTACCCTACAAAGAGATTCCCCTTACCCGTCGTAACATCCTGCACCGTGATGGTCACTCTTGTCAATACTGCGGCTACAGTGGTGATGACTTAACCTTAGATCATGTGATTCCTCGTTCTCGCCATGGAGGTGAGTCCTGGGAAAATATTGTTACAGCTTGCGTGCGCTGCAACGTCAAAAAAGGGAATCGCACCCCCAAAGAAGCCAACATGATGTTGCAAACCCAACCCCGGAGACCTTATAGTAGTCTCCACTTTGAAATTGCTAAACACTTAAAAACTGGACGGCATCAGGAATGGCGGAAGTATGTGATTGGTGCCTAGTCTGCTAACTCATGCCACGACTAATCAAGCCAAAAGGGGGTTGACCAATGGCTAATGACTAATGACTAATGGCTAATGACTGATGACTAAATAACTAATGACTAACAATTTACTTAACAGTGGTGCATCTAGCTTAGATTCAGAACAGGTTGATGCTAAAGCGCAACCGTCATCTACTCAAGATCTAAATCCCTTCGTGGGAAATTCCCAAACAAAAAGGCGGCAGTCGGCTACATCAGGTTCAAAAGTACATTCAAAAGTACAACAGTTGCAGGAGACTCTAGAGCGTCACCAACATGAGCGGCAACTGATCATCCTACAAGATTTCCCTGACCCAGATGCTCTCTCTAGCGCTTGGGCTTACCAGCTGATTGCCCAGCAGTATAATATCCAATGCGATATTGTCTATGCTGGTACCCTCTCTCACCAGGAAAACATTGCCCTGGTTAAGCTGACTGGTTTACCAGCCAAACGCTGGAGTGTCGAGACCACAAAAAATCAAGATTTATCGGTGTATCAGGGCTATGTGCTGATTGATAACCAGGGTACAACCACCCAGCTATTACCGATTGTTACCGAGGCCAATATTCCTCTAATTGCAATCTTTGATCATCACACTAGTCAAGGGGAGTTGAAAGCAGAATTTATTGACCTTCGTCCTCAAGCAAGAGCAACCGCGACGCTATTAACCCATTACCTTCAGGCTGGGTTACTACAGCTTGATAGTAGCATTAGTGAACACATCAAATGTGCTACAGCCTTGATGCATGGTGTGCGCTCTGATACTAATATGCTGATGCAGGCTCAGGAAGAGGATTTCTTGGCAGCTGGATATCTCAGTCGCTTCTACGACAGTCAACTGCTTAACGCTATACTCAAAACATCCCGATCTCGCCGAGTCATGGATGTGATTGAGCGATCGCTTAAATATCGCATTCTCCAAGATAACTTCTCTATGGCTGGTGTGGGCTATCTTCGCTATGAAGACCGGGATGCTATTCCCCAAGCTGCTGACTTTTTAGTTACTGAAGAAAATGTTCACACTGCTGTGGTTTACGGGATTGTTTACGATGAAGACCAAGAATTAGAAGTGGTGATTGGTTCCTTGAGAACCAATAAGTTAACCCTCGACCCTGATGAATTTATCAAAGAAGCTTTCGGTCAAGACAGTCATGGGCGTTTCTTTGGTGGTGGACGCATGATGGCTGGTGGCTTTGAAATTCCGACGGGATTCTTGAGTAGTTTTAATGACAAATCGGAGTATGCCAAGCTCAAGTGGGAGGTGTTTGATACCCAAGTCAAGCAAAAACTACTGCGGTTAGTTAATCCCGAGGATACGGTTATCTAGACTAACTAATACCAACTGATGAACTCAGGAGTGTTTTCAGTGAGCGCGATCGCATTTTAAGCGAATCTCAACATCAGCCCATGGAACTCTACTTAATTCGCCACGGTATTGCTGCTGAGCGAGGCACCTACCACAACGATCGAGAGCGGCCACTGACCAAAATTGGCCATGAAAAAACTAGTAAAGTAGCAAAAGAGCTCCAGAAACGAGGGCTACATTTTGACCTAATATTGACTAGTCCATTGGTCAGAGCTAAGGAAACCGCTGCTATCCTCCAAGATGTTGGTTTAGGCTCATTGGTTGAAGAGTCAGAGAGTCTCGCTCCTGAGGGTGACATTCACCAATGGCTCAGTTGGCTACAGCAGAGGTGGCGAAAGACTAATGCTCAAAGACGTTTAGCTCTAGTTGGCCATCAACCGGATTTAGCTAATTGGGCGGAAATGTTGGTGTGGGGAGTATCCAATCAAAAACTAGTGCTAAAAAAAGCTGGAGTAATTGGGTTAAAGCTTCCTAATACTGGCAAGCCCTTCGGTCGCAGTGAGCTATTCTTGCTGACCTCACCGAAATGGTTACTATAGCAATGGGGATTTGAGTTGTAAAACTTCTGAAGAGGGGGAAGACAGGCAAGACAGGTAAGAGGGGGAAGAATATCACGATTGGTTCTTTGAGCACAAATTCATCAAGCACAAATTCATCAAGATTGTTGGAGATTGCTATAATATAGTCATTACACTAAAAAGTAATAATCTTTGTAGCACGGAAGACTTAAGCACTAATCTCTGGTAAGTTACCCTGAGATGACTGAAGATTCTGTAGGTAATAACATGATAGCTTGCGAGTACCAGCCAGGTTTAGAAGGCATTCCAGCAGCTCAATCCAGTATCAGCTACGTTGATGGGCAGAAGGGAATACTAGAGTATCGTGGCATTCGGATCGAAGAACTCGCATCAAACAGTACTTTCCTAGAAGCCGCCTATCTACTGATTTGGGGTGAGCTACCTACTAAGAACGAACTTTATGAATTCCAGGAGGACGTTCGCCTCCACCGACGGATCAAGTATAGCATCCGGGACATGATGAAATGTTTTCCAGAAACTGGTCATCCCATGGATGCTCTACAAGCCTCTGCTGCTGCTTTGGGTCTGTTTTACTCCAAACGGGCTCTAGACAATCCAAAATACATTAGGGAAGCCGTGGTTCGGCTGTTGGCTAAGATTCCTACCATGGTAGCAGCATTTAAACAGATGCGCAAAGGGGACGATCCAGTACGCCCTCGGGATGATCTTAGCTATGCAGCTAACTTTCTGTATATGCTCAATGAGCAAGAGCCTACTCCCCTAGAGGCTCATGTCTTTGATGTTTGCCTGACCCTCCATGCCGAACATACTATCAATGCATCTACTTTTTCGGCTCTGGTGACTGCTTCTACTCTTACTGACCCTTATGCAGTAGTGGCATCAGCGGTGGGAACTCTAGCTGGTCCGTTACACGGAGGGGCGAATGAAGAAGTGATTACCATGTTGGAAACCATCGGCTCAGTGGACAATGTCCAGTCTTACTTGGAGGAGCGCTTGCAGCGCAAAGAACGAATTATGGGTTGTGGTCACCGAGTCTATAAGGTAAAAGACCCGCGAGCAACGATACTTCAGAACTTAGCGGAACAACTGTTTAAGGAATCTGGCACAGACAAGTACTACGACATTGCTTTGGAGTTGGAGAAAGCAGTGGAAGAAAAACTGAGCCACAAGGGGATTTATCCCAATGTGGATTTCTATTCTGGCTTAGTTTACCGGAAGCTGGGTATTCCGAGTGACTTGTTTACACCAGTGTTTGCGATCGCACGAGTTGCGGGTTGGCTAGCTCACTGGAAGGAACAGCTAGCAGTCAATCGAATTTTTAGACCTACTCAAGTCTACACTGGCACTCACGATGCTCCCTATATTCCTATGGAAGCTCGTTAGTTGTTAGTCATTACTTATTGGTTATTAGTTATTGGTAATTGGTGATTTTGGCGTGGGTGATTCTTGAGGAAAGTTCCACGAATACTTATGTACTCGGCTCCCTCAGCCAAATGCCTAAGTTTTCGTACCTAGTTTTCCTTGCTTCAAAAGCTGATTGCACCTCAAGTAGCGTGCGCTTCGCGCATATGATCCCCGAAAATAATAATTACCAATTACCAATTACCAATTAACTAATGAAATTTCCGTTAATAAAAAAATTCAATAAATTTATAATTTGGACATTAATAGGAGTGGTGGTATTGGTAGGTTTTAACATTATCATTCCTGCCCCTCGCCATACCCCAAAAACTACCAATAAAATTCAAGGAATTTGGGTAACTCATATTGGTAACAACTTTCTATCCTATACAGGACAAACTGACAATGTATTTCACCAGTTATCTGGTCTGAATTTTAATCGAATTTACGTTGATGTTTATAATGGTGGAACTACCTATCCTAGTAAGTATTCCCTCAAAAATAACCGGATTACCTTACCATTCACCGACCCCCTAAAAGCCGCCATCAAAGAAGGTGAACGTCAAGGATTGAAAATCTATGCTTGGTATGAGCATGGCATGATGCTTCATCTGAATTCAAAATTTGCTAAGCAGCATCCCGATTGGCTCCTAAAGACGTCAACAGGAGAAAAAGCTATCGATCAACATCTGTGGCTAAATCCAAAGCACCCAGATGTTCAACAGTACTTCATTAATTTATTTACTGAAGCTGCAAAGAACTATCCCAATCTCTATGGTATTCAACTAGACGATCATTGGGGCATTCCAACTCAGTTTGGAAATCACGCCAGAGTGATGACAGAATTAACCCGTAAAATTTACCAAGCGGTTAAAAAAATTAACCCTAACTTAATTATATCTCTTTCTCCCAACTCCCCAAGTTTTTCCTACAGAAAATACTCTCAAAATTGGTTGTATTGGTTACGCCAAGGCTTGATTGATGAAGTGATCGTCCAAATTTATCGCCAGACAAGCCAAGAAGTAATCAATACTCTAAAATCTTCTGGTTTACGAGAAGCTAGTTATTACGTTCCGGTAGCGGTAGGTATCTACAGTGGAGAAGTCTATCGCCCTAAGCCCATCAATGAACTCAACAAGCAGATAGCAATAGCCGAAAACTATGGTTATGGTTATTCTCTTTTTTGTTGGGAATCTACCTATAGTCCCTTTCGTGGTGTAAAACCAGAGCACAAAGAAGCGTTTGTTAAAACTTACTTGGGCACAAAGAAGCTTTTTTTTAACCTTATAAGGTTTCTGGAACTATTAGTTTAAGCAGTTAGCTATAGCAAAGGGAACAGCGGATCTGGGAACAGGGAATAGGGAATAGGGAATAGGTAATAAGGAAAAAAAATTTCTGTACCTCATAGCGTTCAGAAACGTTATAGACTGAAGTTCCCCCTTTGACAAAAAGGGCAACCTATGCTGGGTAAGGAATAGCAGATTTTCTGTCGGTCATTTACTGGGTACAAATAGGGAAACACCAAGTAAATCTAACGCCTTTTGTTGGACTGGTGTGGGTTGAGTAATTTTCAAAAAAGTCAGATCAGCCCCCTCTAATTTAGAAGCAATTGTGTTGAGAGTAATTGTTCCTAAATCTGCCATCAAAGTGGAAAAGCTGTGTACGGGTAAGTTCTGGGCTGTCCGCTTCTTACGAGCCTTGGATAAAGCTTTTTTTGATCGTTTAACAGGAGTAACTCCATCCCAATCAATGGGGGTGCCCTCCTCGTCATCAAAAAGAATCGGTGCTAAAGCCTGCTTCATATGCCATTCCACATAATAAGCCAGCATACAAAGAAAAACGTGAGATTTAACTCGGCTTTCGAGATGGTGATAAATCGGACGGACTTTTAAATCCATCGTCTTATAAGAGCGAAAAGCCTGTTCGACTTGAGACAGACTTTTGTAAGCTTTCACTGTAGCTGGAGCATCTAAAACTTCGGTGTCTACAGAAGTACGAATGACATATAATCCATCCAAGGCAGCGGCGGCTTTTAAGCCTTGGGGCTTGCGGGTGTAGGAAAAGCTGTTGTTCGTGATTTCCAGTTCAAAGAACTTCCCCACTCGATATTTGTTAATCACCTTTCCGACTCGAAGGCCAATTTGGTCAGCACCCTTTAAAGCCCTTTTTTCTCGGAGAGTAGCTTGAACAATTTTTTCTAATTCTTCTTCTGTTTTCTGTAAGAGTTTTTCTCGTTTTTGAGCCCTTGACTCAGCAGTTATTGGATTGCGACAAGCGATTAATCTTTCCCCCGGATAATCTACGGATTCCACTTCCACTAAATTTTGTTCATCAAACAGTCCCAGTTGAATCACTTCTTGCTCAGCCAAGAGTTTGATTTGAGCAGCAGTTAAGGCTGTAATCCAATCGAGATCCTCCCTTGTCGAGAACTCTTGGTTGATACGGGTTTGAGTAATCATGCCTCTATCTCCAACCCAGATGATTCTGGAGAGTCCAAAGCGATGACGGACTTTCTCGATTTGTAAGGCCATTGTGGTAGTGTCGGATGTATTTCCCTCAAAAACTTCCACAGCAATGGGACATCCTTCTCGATTACACAGCAAGCCAAATACTATTTGTTGTTTTCCTCTCTCTTGGTGCGCGTTCCCTAGGTCGGGAAACCCGACCGGGGTCGCACCGCTTTTTTTGTCTCGACTATAACCGTAGCTTGCTAGAGGACAGGTTTTTCCCTTCGGCGAAGCCGACGCTACGCGAACAAAATAGGTGGAACTGACATCATACAGAACTAATGCACCCTCTTTTAAATGCTTTTTCGCCAGTTCATTTTCAATTCTTGTTTGTCTAGCTATCAGCCAATCTAGGGCTTCATATAAGTCATCTTCATCTGTTGATTCTAATCCGAGTAGATGGCTCAAAGATGAACCACAAGTTTCCTGATTTAATCCTCTAGCCGTTGCCAATTTTGAACAGGGGTCAATTATTCGGGCAACTATCATGGCGATGATAACTGCCCGATTTTTTGAAGCTTTACCATCTATTAGTTCTGGAACTCCTAATTTGTTCAGAGTGCCTAGAACCCCGGAAATATGGCCATGAGGTAAGCTTCTTTTTATCTGAAAAGCCTCCCCATAATTTTCAACGGCCACTCCTCCTTTGAGTACAATGCGTAAATTTTCGATGACATCATCAGGTAATTTAGACAGATTAGCTAGGGTGCGTTTACGAACTTTATTTCCTTCTCGGTATGATTCCCTGAGAAGGACAGCAGGTGGTGAGTTTCGATTGGGAACTCGTTCTATATACATGACTACATTATCGCCAAAGTTACCCAACCTTGAATCTTAAGAAAATTGGAAAATTACATGGGCACACAAAGAGTAGGCTAAATAAAGCTTATCCCTTATGGGGATAGCCTTTCCGTGCTCTAGTAGTACAAAAGTACAGGGGAACTTCAGTTATAGATGAGCCGAAACTATTTACTTAATTTACCTGTTTTAACTCATTTATCCTCTTTATCCTCTTGCCCTTTCTCTAGATAAATCCTCAAAACCAATTAAATTTAGTTAAATTTTATTAAGATTAATTAAGGTATGCCCTACCATGAAGCAAAACCTGATTGAAGGGAAGGTGAGCTCCCAGCTAACCCGACTAACGATACCGATGATTTGGGGAGTGTTTGCAGTTATTAGGATTTTAACAACTGAAAACTCCGTCACAAAGCGAGCGGAGATGAAAGTTGATAGCGGCTTGACGCGCCTTTTAGCTTTTTAGCTATAGGGAGTCCTGTCCCACTAAAAAAAAAAAATATAGCAACATGACTTGTAAATTTGTGCTAAACGTATTATAATAATATAACAGAAAAGGTCGAGTTCTGATGATCATACTTGAGTTCAAGGCATACGGGAAAAAGAAACAGTATCAATCCATAGACGAAGCCATCCGGACTGTGAAGTTTGTACGGAATAGCTGTCTCCGTTTGTGGATGGATAATAAAGGGTTTAACAAATACGACCTCAATAAGTATTGCAAAACCTTAGCTAAGAACTTTCCGTTTGCCAATGAACTGAACTCAACCGCTAGACAAGCTGCGGCTGAAAGGGCATGGTCATCAATTGCTCGCTTTTTTGAGAACTGTAAGAAAAAAGTATCTGGAAAGAAAGGTTTCCCTAAGTTTCAAAAGCATTGCAGGTCAGTCGAATATAAGCAGTCAGGATGGAAGCTGTCCCCTGACAATAAATCAATTACATTCACTGACAAGAAAGAAATTGGGAAGCTTAAACTCAAAGGTACATGGGACTTGTGGGGATTTGACAAGAAACAAATCAAGCGAGTTCGGATTGTCAAAAGGGCAGACGGTTACTATGTCCAGTTTTGTGTTTCAGTCGATGTAAAAGAACAATTAAAACCTGCTGATGCGACTGTTGGTCTAGATGTAGGTTTAAAAGAGTTCTATACCGACTCCAGAGGTAAGACTGAACCTAATCCCCGTTTTTACAGGACTGGGGAAAAGAGATTAAAGTTTTATCAACGCCGAGTTTATCGAAAAAAGAAAGGCTCAGCCAACCGTAAAAAAGCCATTAATAGACTAGGCAGGACGCACCTTAAAATAAGTAGGCAGCGTGAAGAACATGCCAAGAGACTGGCACGTTGCGTAATCCGGTCTAACGACCTGGTCGCCTATGAAGATTTGAGGGTAAAAAATCTGGTCAAAAACCACTGCCTCGCCAAGTCTATTAATGATGCTGGTTGGTATCAATTTAGAAAATGGATCGAGCATTTTGGGACTAAATTCGGCAGAGTAACTGTTGCAGTAAACCCTGCCTACACAAGCCAAAATTGTTCTGAATGTGGTGAAGTGCTCAAGAAGTCGCTATCAACTAGGACTCACGTTTGTAAATGTGGGTGCGAGTTAGACCGTGACCACAATGCCGCGATCAACATCCTTAAACGAGCCTTGGGTACGGTGGGGCACATCGGAACCCTGGTTTTAAACCAAAACGCTTGCAGAGAATCGACCTCTACTCTTCCTGATTCCGGTCTGGTTGAGCAAGTTGGCTCGTTGAAGCAAGAATCCCCGTGTCTTTAGACCGGGGAGTGTCAATGTCCCGATTAGCTATGCCGGAACAGGCGTGATTCTAGTTGCCAGTTCGACGTTTAATGCCTTAGGTAAACCCTTACCATCAGTGGTGATGATGGTGACTCGGATGGTAGTGCTTTACATCCCATTGGCTTATCTAGGCAGTCAGCTATTTGGGGTTAATGGTATCTTTGCCGCTGCCTGTATTTCTAATGTAGCTGTTGGCTTAGGGGCATATATCTGGAATCAGAAAACTTGTGATATCAAAACTGTTTTAGCATTAGAGAAAGAATCAGTTTCTGCTGGCATGGGTCAGCTTTGAGGTAAGCTATCAGCAATCAGCAATCAGCTATCAGCTATCAGCTATCAGCTATTAGCTATTAGCTTTTGAATAAAATTTAATCTGAATTAAATTATCCCGTTCGCGTAGCGTGGCCATAGGCCTGCATAGGTTTATTTTAAGCACCGATTGCGCTACTTGAGGTGCTGCGCGAACAGTAGCGTGGCCAAAAGCCAATGGCTGACGGCTGACGGCTGACGGCTGACGGCTGACGGCTGACTACTGACTACTGACTACTGACTACTGACTACTGACGGCTGACGGCACTTCAAGTAGCGTGGGCGTAGCATATATGCTTACCTTATGACTTCACTGCTTCCAGCTCCGTTCGCTTTCGGCAAAGCCGAAAGCGGAGCCCACGGCCTTAGCTCCCTAAAAACATGTACCTCACCTAATTAAAAACCGCTATATAACAAAAAAGTGTTCCGCAGATTACACAACCTTATGGCTATCAATACAAATGATTTTTTATAAAATTTTACCGGATATAAATGATGATTATTAATCAATAATAGTACAAAAAAAGAGTTTAAATAATAGTCAATTAATATAGCTAAAAACATTTTTGTAAATAAATGTTAATATTTTAATTAATCCTTGCATTTTCTCGAAGATTTATCTATACTATAGAAGGTAAAAAATGAGACTAAGAACCGCGCTGAGTATGCCCGTTAATCATGACCAGCGCGGCTTTCCTCCCAACCAAGTAGGAGTTACTTCTATGATGCAAAAAAAAATCACGATCATCAATCCCAGCTTTTCAGCAAGTCACCGGATCTCCCTTGGGAATACTGAATTCTGACCTCGAAGACTGTAAGCATTAAGCTTATGGGCTATGGGCACGGTACTTGAGGTGCTAAAGGGTGCATCTCCTAAAAGCTGTTTGGGCTGGTGGGTGGAATGGGCATCAGCCGTGGAATGGGCATCTTACCCATTACAATTTTCGGGCAGGCTTTCCCAACAAAGTGCGAAGAGGTGGAAAATGAAGGCAAGCCCCCCCTAAAGCACCACTAGCAACTACTGTAGTTATAACCTAGCTGTTGGATTAGGGGCATATATGTGGAATCAGAAAACTTGTAATATCAAAACTGTTTTAGCATTGGATAAAAATTAAGTGTCTCATGAAAACTTTAAACCCTAGTAACTTATCTCTTGAGGATGTTCATCGTCTTTTGAATCTTGAAGAAGATTATGATGGCTCATTCATGCCCTTGTTATCCTTAGAACTGCTAACAGAGGTTGAAAAGCAGGAACTGGTGCAAATAAAGAATGATTTTCGTCCCTATCTAAGATCAGGAAAAGTCTCTGAAGGCCAGGTAAAGTTGGTGGTTATTGCTCCATTGCTAAGATTAGCTGGCTTCTATCACTACCCGATTACAATTTCCGTGGAAGAGGGGATTGCGGAAATTGATAGTGAAGACGAGGAGACACGAATTACAGGGCGGCTTGATATTCTAGCAATAAACAACCAGCAACCAACACCAGCTAATAACTATTTTTGGGTGTTGGTGATCGAAACGAAAAACAGTCTAGCTGACGTAACAGCAGGTTTACCACAATTACTGACTTATGCCTCTAAAAGTTTAGAGCATCAAAAATCCGTATGGGGGCTAGTGACCAATGGATTACGTTATCAGTTTGTTTATCTGCAGCAGGAAACTTCCCCAACTTATCAGCTGATGCCATTACTAAACCTGATGGAATCTGAGAGTTCTATTCAATTGCTAAAGGTTCTTAAAGCTATCTGTAAACTCTGAAATGTCATATCCTAATGTGATATTATCAGCAGGGATGCTTGCCCTAGTCATTCTTATTTACCGGTCTGAAGTAAAAGTAGATACACCCTGCATTTAGTTAATCTCTCCAATTCTACCATTACAGAAACTGAAGCATCAAAACCATGAGTATCCTTTATGAAGACCAATCATTGTTTGTGATGACGATGGAATCACAATCCAATTTCATTATTTCCCTATTGGTTTAAGCATTCAGCTAATGGTAATAGCCAAGACAAAATCGGTTTGATTGATATCAACTCCTTAGGTTTTGACAATGCGGCGTGTGCCAGCTAGACCTACAGCGAATAAGCCTAATCCCAGTACAGTGGAGGGTTCCGGTACACCAACTGGTTTGTTATCAGAGGGGTAGACAACTTTTATAGGGGATATTCCTGTTAGTTTACTACTGCCTTCACGATTAGACCCTACACTTTGCAGACGCACTGCAAACTTTTGCTCCTTAAACATATTGAGAGTTAAGGCTTCTGTAGCGTGAGATAGGGTAAAGCTAGTGGCTTGAATATCATCACCTCCGATACCATTGGTGCCAATCTTTAAACCAAAATCGAATGAGCCAGGGTTGCTCGGACCACCACCGTTGAGATTGACACCATTGCCAAGATTCTTAGTATTGGTTACCAAACCCCCGGTTACATCATTGCCACTAACACTCAAATCATTTGAGTTCAAATTGAAAGTGTCGTTAATATCGAAGAATACCCCAGTGATGTCGGCCAAGGTATCAGTCACTTCAAAGTTAAACTTAACATCATTGCCAACTTCCTCTAAAGTAATGTTGACTGTAGCTGGAGAACCGGTAAATGGAGAAATATCGAAGTCAAGAGCAGCCGCTTCAGCAGAGATGGCGGTCAATGTAGAAGCAGCGATGGTTACAGTAGCAGCTGCCATTAAAGAGGGCTTGATGTTCATGAGTGTGTAATCCTTAACTTTTCTTAATTATCAGGATTACAGGCTGATGTTTGCATTCAGGTTGCTTCAATGTATCCCTAGTTGATGACTTACTGTATCACTTCCGCAGATAGCCTAGGTCTAATTCCATAATGGCGATAATTCCAATAATCCCGCAAAATCTTGTTGTGGTCAAAGCAGAGATTAGATGGAACTTCCCAAGGGTGAAAAATGCCGAGATTTTTAGCATCATCAGCCGCTTTTGGTTCACCAGTTGCTGTAGCTAAAAACACAATACTAATGGTATGTTTACGGGCATCACGACTAGGGTCAGAATACACCTGGAATTGCTCAATTAGTTCAACCTGTAAGCTGATTTCTTCCTTAGCTTCCCGCAGCGCTGCTGTTTCTACCGACTCGCCGTAATCTACAAAGCCACCGGGAATTGCCCAGCCTAGGGGGGGATTCTCCCGTTCAATCAAAATAATCGGTCGATGGGGTCGGTCGATTAGTTCAATAATGATATCAACAGTGGGAGCAGGATTACGGTATTGAGTAGAAGTCATGGGTTAGATAACATATGCTTGAGTATTTATCATATAGCAAAGGAAACAGGGAATAGTGAATAGGGAGTAGGGAGTAGGGAGTAGGGAGTAGGGAGTAGGGAGTAGGGAGTAGGGAAGTTCCGATCATAAATTCTGACAATTAATATTGTGTAATATTGTGAGAAATGCGATATGTCCGATTACCCTGACCCAAAAACTAGAGACTAGACGGAATTTTATCTCTCGCCTGAGTTACAATAATTTTTTATTCAGCTTCACCACGATAGACTCAACTCGCCGACGATGCTTTACTGTTAAAGCTTTACCATCAAAGCTTTACCGTCACATTTGAAATTTTTAGTTAGCAGAGGCAGTTGACTTCGGTGGTGTAACTATCCCACTGAGGGGAAGGTGCTATGTTTACGCTCATCAATGCTTTATTTGCTTTGATCATGATCGGGATTTTACTCCTGATCGGCAGGTTTCTCAAACAGAAAGTTCCGCTGTTTCAATCCCTTTATCTACCAGAATCGGTTATTGCTGGGGGAGTAGCATTGTTACTCGGACCAGGAGTATTGGGTGCGATCGCATCTACCGTATCAGGTACAGATTCCTTACTAGCTGGGGGTTTGTTTCCGAAAGCCATGGCAACATTTTGGTCTCAGTCTCCTGGTGTCTTTATCAATGTTGTCTTCGCCGCCTTATTTTTAGGTGAAGCTATCCCCAGTCCCATAAAAATTTGGCGCAAAGCGGCACCTCAGGTAGCATTCGGTCAAACCCTGGCCTGGGGACAATATGTGATTGGACTGCTGCTAGTTCTGTTAGTCTTGAGTCCGATATTCGGTGTCGATCCCATCGCAGGTGCATTAATCGAAGTTGCCTTTGAAGGCGGTCACGGCACCGCTGCTGGCATGACCAATACCTTTAGAAAACTCGGTTTTAACGACGGTGGTGACTTGGCTCTAGGCTTGGCTACAGTCGGTATTCTCTCAGGAGTGATCGCAGGTACCTGGCTAGCAAGCTGGGGCAGGCGCAAGGGATACATCCACAGGAGCCCTGATCCCAGCAGTGAGCTACAACAGTTTCGGGATAAAATTCAAAATACAATTCAACAGACAATTCAACGAGAACCTACGGAAGTCAGGTTAACCAGAGCGAGATTAATGGATGGTTTACTGATCGATCCCCTGTCATTGAACCTTGCTTTTGTAGGAGTTGCGATCGCAATCGGCTGGCTAATCCTGGCAGTGCTCAAGTTTATTGAGTCAGTTACTTGGGGAGCCGGTGGCTTTCAAGTCATTCAGTATGTGCCTCTTTTTCCCATGGCACTAATTGGTGGTTTGATTGTCCAAGTAGTAACCGTGCGTCTAGGACTGGGGTCACTAATTATTCGACCCTTGCAGGAGCGTATCTCTGGCGTAGCGCTAGATGTGGTAATTGTGACCGCATTAGCGTCGATTTCCCTAAGAGTGCTGGGAAACAACCTCTTGCCATTTTTAATTCTTGCGATCGCTGGCATCGTCTGGAACATCTGGGGATTTATTTTCCTGGCACCCCGTATACTCCCCAGATACTGGTTTGAGCGTGGCATCGGGGATATGGGACAATCCATGGGAGTGACAGCAACCGGTATCTTGTTGATCCAGATGGTAGACCCAGATAACCATACCGGTGCTTTTGAGAGTTTCGCCTACAAACAGTTGTTCTTTGAACCGATAGTAGGTGGTGGCTTGTTTACTGCTGCTGCACCAGCACTGATTGTGCAATTTGGCCCATCGGTAGTGTTACTGCTAACCACAGGATTACTAGCTTTCTGGTTAATCTTTGGTCTGTGGAACTTTAAGCGGATGAGAAAGACATTTAGGCAAGCTAATCTTTGAAGGGTTAGGGCGTGTTTTCTTGCCTCGGAGATCCCCCATTATCCCCCTTAAAAAAGGGGGACTTTGAGTATGGCTCCCCCCTTTTTTAAGGGGGGCTGGGGGGGATCATAATCTTGCGTAAAACTTTGAAAACACGCCCTAGTCTGTAATCGGGCAAGGGAAGCGTGCTTCTCTTGGGCAACCTTGGGCAAGATTTGGCCTGTACTGTGGTTGGTATAAACTGAACCAGTGAAATTTTGTAAGTAGCTATGACCCAGTCGATCCCAAGGATTGCCCTCGCAGAATTCCTCACTCAAGCCAATATTGAGGCTTCTCCGGCATGGGAATTAATTGATGGGCGAGCAGTCCAAAAACCAATGCCAACCCTCTTTCACTCGCGCCTACAACGCAATCTGGTTAATTACATTAATGATCGTACCAATCGATTTGAAGCGGTGCAGGAGCTACGCTGCATCATACCTCCCTACTCGCCAGTGCCAGATATTGCTATCGTTGCTTGCGATCATCTTCCTGATCAGGACGGACCCCTTGATGGAGCACCCGATTGGCTGATAGAAATTCGTTCCCCTGACCAAAGCACTTTAAACTTGCAAAACAAGATTCTGCATTGCCTCAGTAATGGAACACAATTAGCCTGGTTAATCGATTTCGCTCGTCAGCAGATTTGGGTCTGGCAGGGAGATGACCTACCCATAGTCTGTTCAGGAGAAGAAATTCTACCAAGCTTAGGCATTCTCCCCGAACTTACGGTCAACGGGGTAATGACTATGACTCGCCGATCATAGATCGTTGCCCCTTACCTAATTTTATGCTATTTGTTGCCCGAGATCGATGATGTTGGGTTGAGCTTCGTGAAATCCAACCGACAAGATAATGCGTTCGCGAAGCGGTTCCATTCGCGTAGCGTGGCCCATTCGCGTAGCGTGGCCTTTTGGCCAAGGCCAAGGAGCATCGCACTAAAAAACTTAAAATCCACCACAGCCCCAAACATAGCTCCTGGCTCAATATCGCAGAAATCGAACTCTCGGCAATGACCAGGCAATGGCTTAATCCTAGAATTCGTGATCTCCATACCCTCAAATCTGAAATCGCTCCATAGAACCAACAGAAAAATACTCAAAACCTAAAAGGTTATTAACAGTTATACTGACCAAAATGCCAGAACTGAAGTTCCCCCATACAAACGTACTACCTGTCTCTCAAAGCTTTACTGCGCTTACATTTTGATAGTGTAGAACTAATGTACTACTGGGTACAAATCTCTCTAAGCCTTGTTTAGTGGGAGTTTCGGCTGGATTACCGGTTTTTAGTCTAAGCTCCCATTGTAGTGCATACCCTAACCAAAAACAAGTTTTTACATGGCGGAGGAGTTGCATTGAACTGTCGCAAGTTAAGCTAAAATAAATGGCAACAGTGTACACCCTTCATTGCACGAGTACGCTACAATTTATTCATAGCAATAGGTTCAGCCGTTTTCCCTCGTCAGTCTGTACCCAGTAATACTGTTGTTCTACAACCCTCAAAGCTAGGATTGGCAGTACTTTTGGACTTATTTAGTACATGTGTACGGGGGAACTTCAGCCAGAATTTAACTTAAATTCATGTATCCAAAAAATTGAAATTTTTAATAAATCTAACTTTTAGCAGATTAATTTATCTCAAACTTTGATTTCAATTTAATTGAATTGAGTAGATTTTTACAAGCATCACTGCGATAGTTTACAATAATGAGCCATCAGAACATTACCGGATTAGCTAAGCAAGGCAATCCAAAAGCGATCGCGGCATTAATCAACCATTCTCTCAAATCCAAAGGCATTAGAGCTAAAGTTAAACTCAGAGATGACTGCTTGTCTGTGTTGCTAGAGTCAACTCAAGTACCAAATCAAGAAGAATTAGTAGCTTTCCTTCGTAAAAAAATCATCGCTTTGGAAGTTGAATCGATTAGAACCGTCAAGGTTTATGGATGTCAGTTGGGTAAAAACTCCCCAGATTGGCGTGAAACAATCCAGTTAGTACTCCACCAAAAAAATTTTGATGACTCCAAAGTAGGAGAGCTATTGAGCAGAGGCACTCAAGAGCAGATCGAAACGAACGAAAGTGACGATCACAATCAAATTGTTGGAGTACCAGAGAGCCTTGCTGCTTTCAACCCGGTACCGATATCGTCGTCGGATAATACCACTTCAAATGATGTACCTATAGAAGACAGCATAGTTCAACAGCCCAAGAGTGCTGTCAATGCTAAAAGTTATAAGTATAATAATGCTAATAAAAGTCGAAAAAATCTGATTAATGACGAGTCATTATCTGGAAAAGAACCTTGGTTAGCTGTAATTTTATCAAAGTTTTTGCCTGGGCTTGGGCAGATATACTCCGGTGAAATTATTAGAGGATTGTGGATAATATCTATTATAAATGTACTGTTTTACTTGGGATTAATTCTAATCTTAACTCCTAAAGTTGAATTGGTAATCGGCTTCCTCTGCTGGTTAGCTATGATGCTGCTCTGGTTATGGAATCTCTTTGATGCTCATCAATGTGCCATAAAAGCGAATAGTGCAAGCTTTGAAGAATTGAGAAAAAGAGACAAAGACCCCTGGCTGGCTGTATTTTTATCAGGAGTAATACCTGGTTGGCCTGGTTTGGGGCATTTATACATTAAGAAATTTGGGCTGGGTATTTTATTCTTTATTATTGTTATAGTTTTAGGATTTTTTCCCTTAGCGCCACTGATTTTTTCCGGTTTTGTTGCTTATCATGCTTACTCGGCTTCACCAGTTCGTAGAGAAAGAACGAAAAATTTTATAGTAACCATTTCTTTACTCCTAATGATTTTTGGTATTTGTGAGTTTGGTTTGCAGTTTTGTTGGAAAGCATATGTTGCAGAAGCTCGCTACATACCTGCTGGTGGGATGTTACCTACGCTCCAAATTAATGACCGCCTGATTATTGAAAAGTTAAGTTATCGCTTCAAAGATCCAGAGAGAGGAGATATCATAGTATTTAACCCTACTGATACTCTCAAAAAGCAAAACTTAACGCAGGCATTTATTAAACGTGTAGTTGGTTTACCAGGTGACAAAGTAGAACTTAAAGATGGAAAGGTCTACATTAATAATCAACCATTAGCAGAAGACTATATTGCTGATGGTCAACCAACAGTGATGAATGCTTGTAAATCTGTACCGCAACCCTATTTGTGTAAACCGGTGACACTGCCACCTAACTCCTATCTGGTACTAGGTGATAACCGGGAAAACAGCTACGATAGCCGCCATTGGGGGGTTGTTCCCAGAGAGAACATTATTGGTAAAGCATTCATAATCTACTGGCCTCGCGATCGCAGCGGTATAACCTTGTGAAATTGATGTACATTGTCTGGTTCGAGTCTTGAACCATTTCCCGAATCATGACAGCAAAGTAAGCACTCCAAGCAGCATCAGCATGAATAGTCAACTCTAGTCCCAAACAAAGAAGTGTTTTGAGTGACATACTCCCGACGTTGCCCTAACGGGACAACGCGGGCTTCTTGCCAACACCACCCAACGGTATCGGCTAAAGTTTCAACAGTTCAGCTAACACCTGAACATAAGGTTCACTCAACATAGTAGTATGGTTTCCAGGAACAACATTAACCTCCACGGGTTGCCTAGAAAGCTGATTCCATCCCCAAGTTGGATCCGTGGGAACTTCACCAAGCATTCCCAATTTATCCTGATAAACTTCGCTGGTGCGGAACAGGGTAATCCGACCTTGATAACCTGCTTGTGGGAGATAACTCATAACAGCCAATTCATCAGCTTTAATCGTTTGAACAATCCCACGCACTCGTTCAATTCCTGAATTAGGTGGCAACAGATTGACGGTTTCCATCTGTTGTTTGAGATGGTTTAATTGGGCTAATGGAGTTAGAGGTTTGAGGGTTTCATAAGAAATCTCTAGATTTTTCCCAGATAACATTTCGAGGATATGGGCAATATTAGTCAACCATCGGGCATCATCCCAATCTAGCTGTTTGGGGGCGCTACTAGGAAGTCGGGCGGGAAGGTCAAATAGGGCGAGGAGGGCGACCGTTTCTCCCAACTGTTGTAGCTGTTGTGCCATTTCAAAAGCAACCATAACCCCAAAGGAATGACCTGCGAGGAAGTACGGACCAGAGGGTTGAAGGGATTGGATGGCTTGGAGGTAGTAAGCGGCTACCTCTTCAACACTACCAAAGGGTTCCGACACTCCATCTAAGCTGGGGGGTTGCAAGGCGTAAAAAGGTTGGTCATTTCCCAGATGACGGGCGAGTTGGTGGAAGTAGACCACATTGCCACCGGAACCAGGCATACAGAACAAAGGTGGGTGGTTTCCAAGGGGTTGAATGGCAACTAAGGGAGACCAAGAGTGAGTATCAGTTTTTTGGCGCAGTAGAATGGCTAATTGTTCTAGGGTAGCGCCTTGGAAAAGGGCGGCTAAAGATAAATTTTTGCCAAATTCTTTCTCAATGTCAGCCATCAGACGCACTGCTAACAGAGAATGACCACCGAGGTCAAAGAAGTTATCTCGGACTCCGATGGGAGAAACACCGAGAATATCTGACCAAATTTGAGCTAGTTGTAATTCCACCGAGTCCCGGGGGGCAACAAAACTGCTTTCTGGAACCAAACTTGAAGCATCGGGGACAGGTAAACCACGACGATTGACTTTACCGTTAGGAGTCAGGGGCATTGCTTCGAGAAAGACAAAAGCAGCAGGAATCATGTAGTGGGGTAGCTTAGTTTTGAGGAAGGAACGCAAATCATTGATTGTAGTTTTGGCGTCATTGGTAGTTAAATAGGCAACCAGGCGTTTGTCTCCTGGAATGTCCTCGCGGGCAATGACTACAGCTTCTCGCACCTTGGAATGTTGGGCAAGTACTGCTTCAATTTCTCCAAGTTCGATCCGGAAACCTCGAATTTTTACTTGATGATCAATACGTCCAATAAACTCTATATTTCCATCGGGTAAATAACGAGCTAAATCCCCAGTTTTGTAGAGGCGAGAACCGGGTTTATTGCTAAACGGGTTAGGGATAAACTTTTGCTCTGTTAATTCGGGACGGTTGAGATAGCCTCGGGCTAAACCCACGCCACCAATATGGAGTTCTCCGGGTACACCAATGGGTACGGGTTGGAGATGTTTGTCCAGGATATAGATAACGGTGTTGGCAATCGGACGACCGATCGGTGGTTTGTGATTGATGTTGGTACATTCGGCTACAGTTGCAAAAACAGTAGATTCTGTCGGTCCGTAGCCATTGAAAAAGCGCCGACCCACTGACCATTGCTCTACCAACTCTTTGGGACAAGCTTCTCCGCCCACAATAATATTCTCTAAGGTTGGCAGAGTTTGATTGGTCAAAGTGAAGAACGCTGATGGTGATAAAGTGACATGAGTAATGGCTTGCTTTTGTAATAACTCTATTAACTCTGCTCCGGGTCGCAATGATTCAGTCGTTCCCATAAATAGTCGCGCCCCAGAACAAATGCTCATCACAATTTCCCAGATTGAAACATCAAAACTAAAAGACGCAAACTGGAGAATGCGACTGTTTTGCTCGACATCAAAAAGTCTATTGTGAGCGAAAGCTAAATTGCACAATCCTTGATGAGCAACCATAACTCCTTTCGGTTTGCCCGTTGAACCAGATGTATACATCACATAAGCCAAGTTGTTAGGTATTGTTTGATGAACAGGGTTCTGTTGGGATTTTGAGTTAATCCCATTCCAATCTGCATCCAACAATACCACCTGAGCCTGTGTTTCTGGAAGTCGATCACGCAACTTAGATTGTGTTAACAAAACTGGCACCGAGGAATCTTCCAGCATATAGGCAATGCGTTCGGTAGGATAATTAGGGTCTAATGGCACATAAGCCCCACCTGCTTTAAGAATCCCCAATAATCCCACCAGCATCTCCAGAGAACGTTCGACACAGATGCCCACTAATACCTCTGGTCTTACCCTCATATTTTCCAAATAATGCGCCAGTTGATTGGCTTGACAATTTAACTCGTGATAAGTTAATTTTTGATCTTCAAATACCACCGCCACTGCATCCGGTGTTCTTTCTACTTGTTCCTCAAACAACTGATGAATGCACTTATCCTTGGGATATTCAGCTTGAGTATTATTCCATTCTAACAACAACTGATGACGCTCACTTTCAGTCAACAAAGGTAATTCAGCAATGCTTTGGTTGGGATTGATAACAATTCCCTCTAGCAAAGTATTTAAATGCCCGCTCATCCGCTTAATTGTAGTGGCATCAAACAAATCAGTGTTGTATTCAGTCAGAATAACCATTCCCTCAGATTCTTCCTCTAACAGATAGAAAGTGATGTCAAACTTAGAAATCTCAGGGTCTACCTCGAAGTAAAACGCCTTCCATCCTAACTTGTCTTCGGTTACTAGAGGTGGATCCATCGTAAAAGCCACCTGAAAGATGGGATTTTGGTTGACTTGGTAATCGGGATGAAGGGCTTCTACCACCTTCTGGAACGGCACATCTTGATGGGAGTAAGCTGATAAACAGACATTCCGGACTCGTTTTAACAGTTCGCAGAAACTAGGGTTGCCGCTGAGGTCACTACGCAAGACTAAAGCATTGAGAAAGTTTCCAACGATTCCTTCTAACTCCGGTCGATTCCGTTGGGAAATGATAGTACCCAGAACAATATCTTCCTGGGTCGAATAGCGATAAAGCAAAACTTTGATTGCTGTCGCGAAGGTCACAAATAAGGTAACACTTTCTTGGCGGCTAAGAGTTTTGAGCTTTTCGATTAATTCAAAGGAAAGTCGGTGACGAAGAAATGAACCGGTAAAAGTGGTTTGTGGAGTGCGAGGACGGTCAGTGGGAAGTTGTAACTGGGGTAAATTTTCTAGTTTTTTCTCCCAGTAGGCAAGCTGATGGGACAGAACTTTTCCCTGTAACCTCTGGCGTTGCCAAACCCCAAAATCGGCATATCGTATGGGTAATGCTGGCAGAGGTGACGGTAAACCTTGACAAAATGCTGTATAGATAATTTCTAATTCCTGGATAATATGCACAAATGATTCGGCATCTATAACACTGTGATGAATAGCGAAGTAGAGCCGATAGTTGTCTGAAGCAAGCTGAATGAGAGTAGCTCGCAGCAAGGGGCCTCGGGTGAGGTCAAATCGTTGGCGAAGCTGTTTGGTGGCAATACGCACCGCTTCTGTTTCTCGTTTTGTTTCTGACCATTCTCGCAAATCGACAATCGGTAAAGTAAATGCAGATGGTGGATGAATTTCCTGGCAAGGTTGACCGTTAACAACTGAATAGGTGGTCCGCAGAATTTCGTGACGGCGGATGAGTTCCGTCAGACTTTCTTCCAAGGCAGGAATATTGATATCTCCACCTAGATGAATGCTCAAGGTTTCGTTGTATACTGGTTCTTCTGGCGTTAACTGGTTGATAAACCACAGTTGTTCTTGCCCAAAAGATAAAGGAATGGTTTGCTCTCGTGAAATGGGTTGTAGGGGTGGTACAATAGTTAATCCCTCTTCCTGAAGAACCTCCTTGGCTAACTCAGCAACTGTGGGACACTCAAACAAGCAATTCAGGGGTAATTCTACCCCGAATCGATCGCGCACTAGCCCGATAATTTTGGTGGCTAATAGGGAATGTCCGCCTAATTCAATAAAGTTGTCGTGAACTCCGATGGGAGAAACACCCAGAATCTCTGACCAAATTTGAGCTAGTTGCAGTTCTACCGAATCCCGGGGGGCAACAAAACTGGTTTCACGAATCAAACTTGAAGCATCGGGAATTGGTAGAGCCTTGCGATCGACTTTGCCACTGGGTGTTAAGGGTAAAGCTTCTAACGTCACAAAAGTCCCAGGCACCATGTAGTCTGGTAACTTTTCGGAAAGAAAGCGGCGCAGTTGACCGGAAGTCGGGATTTGCCCCTCATGTGGACAAACATAGGCGACTAAGCGCTTATTCCCTGGTGGGTCTTCTCGGACAATCACCGCAGTCTGCCGCAGGTCGGGGTGTTGGGCAAGTATTGCTTCAATTTCCCCAACTTCGATCCGGAAACCCCGCACCTTGACCTGATTATCGATGCGACCGAGATATTCGATATTGCCATCGGGTAAATAACGGGCTAAGTCTCCAGTTTTGTAAAGGCCCGACCCCTGTTCTTGACTAAAGGGATTGGCAATAAATCGTTCTGCGGTCAAGTCAGGACGGTTGAGATAGCCTCGGGCTAGGCAAACTCCCCCGATGTACAACTCTCCAGAAATTCCCACAGGTACAGGTTGTGCCAATTGATCTAAGATGTAAATCTGAGTGTTAGCAATGGGACGACCAATAGGTGGTAGTGCTGACCAATTCTCAGTAGAACCCGTTAAGGTGAATGCTGTAACTACATGAGTTTCTGATGGTCCATATTGATTATGAAGGGAACAATCTTTGAGCTGGGAGAAAAAGCCTGCGATCGCTGGGGTAATTTGCAACTGTTCCCCTGCTGTTATTACTTCCACGAGACTGGTGGGAATCAATCCCAAAGTTTGAGCGGTCTCTGCTAACTGCTGTAAAGCAACAAAAGGAAGAAACAGTCTTTCTATTTGTTTTGCTCTTAATAAATGTAGCAAAGCAACAGGGTCTCGTCGCAGTTCTTCTGAGATTAAGACTAAAGTTCCACCCCCACACCAGGTTGAAAATATTTCCTGAAAGGAGACATCAAAGCTAATTGGTGCAAATTGCAGGGTTTTTGCTTTTGGTGAAACTGTTGTGTTTGACCGTTGCCACAAAATCAAATTGCTCAAGGCAAGGTGCTTCATTGCTACACCTTTAGGCTTACCTGTAGAACCGGAAGTGTAGATTACATAAGCCAAGTTTTCCTGATCAGCAGTACAGTTGGGATTTAAGTCAGTTTCTTGACTAACTAGATTCCATTCAGCATCTAAACAAATGATTTGCACTTTATTTTCCGGTAATCCAGCTCCCAAGTTTTTTTGAGTTAATAGTACTGAAGCTTGAGAATTTTTCAGCATATAGGAGATGCGCTCAATCGGATAACCTGGGTCTAGGGGAACATAAGCCCCACCGGCTTTGATAATGCCCAACAATCCCACCACCATCTCAATAGAACGTTCAACACATATCCCCACCAAAACTTCTGGTCCGACTCCTATAGATTGTAAATAATGTGCTAATTGATTCGCCCGACAATTCAACTCCCGATAAGTTAATTCTTCACCTTCAAATACCACCACTACTGCATCGGGTGTTTTTTCCACCTGTTCCTCAAACAACTGATGAATGCACTTATCTTTGGGATAGTCAAGCTGGGTATTATTCCACTCCACTAACAGTTGATGACGCTCTTTGTCGGTTAACAGAGGTAATTCAGAAATGCTTTGGTTGGGATTGGTAACGATTCCCTCTAGCAAGGTCTGAAAATGAGCCACCATCCGGTGTATCCTGTCAGCATCAAACAAATCTGTGCTATACTCAAAGTAACCAATAATTCCTTCCGGTCTGTCTTCTAGATTTAGAAATAAATCAAACTTTGACGTAGCGTTATCCACATCTTGCAGGCTAACAGTCCAGTCTAAATCAAAGGCTGGTGGTGGTGGTTCCATCGTACAAATCACCTGGAACAGAGCATTTTTACTTAGGTCGCGTACGGGATGGAGTGTCTCCACAAGTTTTTGAAAGGGGATATCTTGATGAGCATAGGCTTCTAACAGGACTTTTCGCACCCGCTCGAGCAACTGTCGAAAACTGGGATTGCCCGAACAATCTGTCCGCAACACCAGCATATTCACAAAGTAGCCAATCAGGTTTTCAATTTCTGGGGAATGGCGACCTGAACTCGCCGTGCCAACCATCAAATCTTCCTGCTGTGTGTATCGATAGAGCAAGGTTTTGAAGGCTGTTAACAATGTCATAAATAGCGTTACTTCTTCCTGCTGACTGAAGGCTTTGAGTGCCTCACTCAGACTTTTAGACAAGGTTAACTTTTGCTTTGCACCTCGAAAACTCTGTACTGGAGGTCGGGGACGATCGCAGGGTAACTGAAGTATGGGCAGTTCGCCACTGAGTTTTTGTTTCCAATAGTCAATTTGCTGGGACAACACTTCGCCCTGCATCCACTGTCGCTGCCACACGGCAAAGTCTGCATATTGTAGGGGGAGTTCGGGAAGGGGCGATCGCTGACCTGAGGAAAAGGCTTGGTAGAGGGTTGCCAATTCTTTCAGAAAAATACCATACAGGGAAACTCCGTCGATTGCGATATGATGGAAGGTTAGAAATAACCGATACTCTTGGTCTGTTAGCTGTATCAAGATGGCTCGCATGAGTAGCCCAGAAGCAGTCAGATCGAATAGTTTTTGGGCTTCTAAAGTTGCCTGTTGTCGCGCTTCAGTTTCCCGTTTGTTTTTCGGAAATTCCCGCAGGTCGATCCTTGTCAACTTAAAATCAGGTGGTGGAGCAATAATTTGAAGGGGTTGTCCGCTCACAATCATAAACTTAGTTCGTAAAGCTTCGTGACGGCGGATAATTTCCTTCAGGCTTTTCTCTAGTGCGATCGCATCTAATTGACCCCGAATATGAACTGTTACGGGCTCGTTATAGAAAGGAACCTTGGGATTGAGTTGTGCGAGCAACCACAGTTGTTCCTGAAAATAGGAAAACGGTATTGGTCCAGCATCGGTTCGGCGAGTTATCGTTTTGGCCGACCCTTGACGCAAGCCTTTTTTCTGGAGCAGGAGTTTGAGGAGTTCTTGTTTGTCTGTAGGGAAAAAACGATCTGAAGAAGACTTATCCATTTTTTTGAAACCATTCCTAATTTTTATCGTTTTTATTTAGCAGACAAGAGGCTTTCAGAATCAGCTAGAGGTTTCAGTGGCTTATAATCGCGACTAACCAAAAATTCTGGTCTGGGCCGATCGACATAAACGGGAAGATTCTCGACACTGTTGTAAGTAATAATCATAAGTCGGCGGGGAAAAGGAGAAATGTTGGTAACCGAGCCATGAACCACGTTGCTATCGAACAACAGTATAGAGCCAGCCGTACCTTTCGGGGCTAAAATTCCAAATTTTTTAACTAATTGTGTAACAGTTTGTGGGGGAATACAATACTTAAGATTTGCGCTAACATTCACTTTCCAATCTGCTGTTTCAGGATTAGCTTCAGTTTTGGCTACCGATGCTTCTAGATCGAGTATTCCCGGTTTGTGGGAACCTGGAATAAAAATCATCGGTCCGTTAAATTCATTGAGATCATCCAATAAAATTGCTAGGCTAATCACCTTGGGTAGTGGCATTCCATCTTCCTTGTGCCAGTAGATAAAATCTTGATGCCAAGGCCATACATCTCCACCAAAAGCTGCTTTTAAATTAATCTTAAATTGGTAAAGATACACCTGACTGCCAAGAAGCTGATGGGCAGGTTCGAGCAAGCGCGGTTCTCGGATTAAGTTCTAGAAAACCTTGTTAAACAGATGGCAACCGTGTAAAGCGCGAACCGTATGACGATCTTTTTCTAGCACTCGCCCTGGTACATCTTCAGCCATTAAACCGGGTAGCTGTTCTTGTATCAGCGAGACTTCCTCTTGAGAAAATAAATCGGGAATTAACAGAAATCCCTGGTTGTTATATTGGTCTATTTGTTCTGTTGTAAGTTTCATAAAGTTTATGGGTTTATAAACAACTTGAAACTTCATAGGCTTTTACGAGTTTTCCTTCATCTGAGCTAGCATGGCAGCCACTTCTTCGGGAGATAGCCGATTAATTGCTTGGAAAGTCCTGGCAATTTTGTCAATGACTTCCCGACCTCCTCCACTTTCTGCCATTGCTTCCACCAGTCCACTGGAGTTTAGACTAAAGCTTGAATAATGAGTCAATCACTGGGGTAAATTCAAACTGAAATCGTTGCGAAATTTCTATAAAAATCAGGGTAATTTTTTAAATTTATTCGTTTTATTTTGGCTTTCAAAGGTACCTTTGCCCTTTTTTACAATAGGACACCTTAGTTTCTTATTCCTCTTTTTGCATTTTTGCCAGCCTGGGAATTTTCCACGCAGTTTAGGTGAACTAGTAGGTGTAACAATCGCAAACATTACTTCAATCGCAAACATTACTTCGCTCCAAGCTGCTGCGGTTCTTCGGGGGGATAATTGAGTTTGATGTTTTTGCCAAAGTAAAGGATTATCTGTGATTTTTTTGTGGGCTAACCACAACTGCCAAGTCATTAAAGGCATCAATTGAATCCATCGGTCACACCCTTCTTTTGTTCCCAATTTCGGTAATGTCCAATGGAGTCTCTGTTTGGCAAATCGATACCAATACTCAATAGTAAAACGTCTTTGGTATAACTTAAAAACTTCCAATAGATATGGCATTTCAAACCCAACCCAAGCTAACCATAACGGCTTGGTCTTTTTCGAGTCAAATTGTTCAACTCGTACAATAGACATTGAATGTGAAGCGGATTCTTTGAAGTGATAGTTGTGCCAGACTTTCAACTTGATTTTTCCAAATTTAGGGTCATTAACTTCCGCTATGTCATCCGGTTCATTCCAAGTCGTTGAGTCATTCAGCTTGAATTTATGACCATGTTTTTGGGGACGATCAATACCTGAATAACCTGGTGGAAATCCATATAGACAAAGATTATAACGCAATCGCATTAATTTGTCACACCAGATATTTGCGATTTATAAGAGTAATTTTGCACAACCATATTGACTGTCAAACAGTACAATGGGTCGTTGAGTTAAAAGATAACAAATTTATTTCAGTTGAGTGGCTACTTTTTCAATGGGAGTTTGTTCAGAAGTGATTCTTTCATGGCTTAATGGTAACGCTCAACTCCCTTTGTTTTCAGGGAGATAAGTAACTGTCGAGTACCTTTACCCCACGCCCACTGGAGGATTTACTGACACAGAAGACGCTTGATACTCGTATGTTTTTTCAGTAAGAGTCACCGCATCCGGGAGGGAATAAGGTGAATGGTCAGCTACTAATATTGGATGAATGATTGGAGGTATTTCGAGTATAAAAAGTTTCAGCAAATTTGACCAGTGAGGTCTACAATCAGACAGTGCTTCATAGGCTGAGTGCCACTCTCTACGAAAGACAGAAGATAGAGACAATTCCGCCAAACAACTTGGACGAAGAGTCAAGATCGCAGCATCCATCAATTCAAAAACAGCATCCTTTGCAGTTCCCATCTGATTATAGACCTTTTGGCTAAACTCTCGTAATCGTTTCAGTTTCATCAGGACTTGAGGAAAGTTCTATAAAGTTTTTATCTTCTCATCCTGACGAACTAGGGGTCAAGTCCTTGGAGTCAGTTAGTCTAAACTCCAGATTCTAAATTTTTGCGATCGCCTAAACTCAGAACTGGAGACAGTTTTATCTCTTTTTTCCTCTGAAAATGTCTAATCTTAGAAAAAAATGATCCGATCGCCTAGTATGAAAGGCTTTTAGATCCCTAACCCCAAATTTTTGGGTGGAGAATGAAACGGCCCTGCCGTAGGGTGGGGCTGTGTGCGGAATTCAGTTCCGCACCTTGAGAGCAAGGTCTCCCGTTATAATCTTTGATTTAACGGGAGACCCCTTGCCCGTTTAGTTGGCAGAACCTTTTTTCTTCAACTTCAATCTACGTTGTAGCAATTATGCCTGACGGCAGGCTAAACCTTGGTTAGAATACTCCGTGATTCATCCGGGGGAGTGTCAACGGTTTGTTCAAATACTCGCTCTGCCAGAACGCACCTAGCTAGGTAGATTGCTGTTCCTGCCATGTAAACAACCAATGAAGCCCAAAGCAGATTAACATTCTCAAGATATCTTGCCGTAATAGATATTGGTAGATACATGACTATAAATGCAGCTAAAGCTGCATTTCGCAATGTTACACCCCGTTTTAAACCAATAAAGTATCCTTCTAACATTGATGCGCTGGCAAGGGCGAGAAGAAAAGGAAACAGCCAGATTAGGGTTTCCTGCATAATCGGGTAGAGTTCTGTATGATTAGTCAGTAACCTAAACATCTTAACTGGGAAGAAGAGTGGTAATACTGCAAACCCAAAAACGATTGGTATACTTGTTAGCATTGATAAATATAAGCTCTTTAAAACCAACTCATCTGCTCCTTTACTGGCAAAACTCCCTATGAAAGTTTGACTTGTCAGTCGGATTCCATGGATAGCAAAAGCACCAACTAAAATCCATTGCAACAGTAAACCATTACTACTTAGAGTTAGATTGCCTTGGGTTGCACTAAAATTTGTAAAAATAGCATAAGCCGAAATTAAGACTAAAAATCGAACCGTAATATTACCACTTAATGCGAGAATTTTTTTCAATGCTTTCCATCGCAAAACTAGACTTGAGACTTGCTGTAGTTTTGACCATTTAATTTGAAGACAGACTCCGACAAGGGCAACACTGAGAGCAATATATTGGCTTAGTGCGGTTGCTATACCTGCTCCAAAGGCACCCCACCCTAACCTTACAATCATCCCATAGTCAAGCATGGCGTTGCTTGCAACACCGACTAAAGACATGATCAGAACTGTTCTTTGTTGCTTCTGCCCAAGATACCAACCCGTCAATACATAGATTAATAAGACAGCAGGAGCACCCCAGATCCGAGCCTGAAAATAAATCATGCCTTGAGTTTCAATATCTGGCGTGCCATTGAGGATAGCAAATCCGAGAATCTGTAGGGGATACTGTAGTAGCAAAATAACTAGACCAACAACTAGAGCAACAAACCCACCCTGCAAAATAGCTAAAAGTATTTCTTCTTGCTGCCTTGAACTGCCTAAAGCGTGGGCTGTTATAGCGCTCGTACTATCTCTCAAAGATTGTAAAATCCTGTAGAGATAATCAAATATAATCGTAGCCAAAGTCACCCCTGCTAACATTTTGATGTTGTCAATATGTCCTAGAAAGATAGCATCAATAAGACCCGCTAGCGGAACAGTCATATTAGCTAGAGTACTAATTAAGCTTAGGCGTAAAAAGCGAAAGACAAAGTTCTCGGAATTATGAACTGAAGATGTGATTGTCATAAAAATCCAGCTAATACAACAAGATACCTTAGAATATGCAGTAAGGTATGTACCAACTTCCCTTTACAAGGAAAATCGGATGCATCAATAATTTTTTTGGAAAAATTTTCAGACGAAGTGGCTTGAACGACAGACATTATCCGGGAATGTCTCTGCATAGCCTGTCTTCGGCACAACCATCGGTTTTCAAGTAATTGTTTTGAATCTTCTCATATTTAATATCCCATAAGAACACTGAAATTATAATAAAACTTCCTGAGTATTACAACCTAGAGTTTAGACCAGGGTAATCCCATTGAGTTTGGTATAAATTGCACTTGACAAAGAGCGGCTTATAAAGTTCAAAAGTGTTTCTGCTGTCAAGGTTGTCTCTCAAAAGTGCAAGCAGTTATAGCAACCGCCACAACGGTTAGGACGCCTTGTGCAAGACATACTCCTTAGCTACCGTAGACAATCATACGGGTTTTGTTGTTTACGAATACGACATATGATCCAAGACCAGCATCGCTCAATCTTGTTAAGGTCTGGAGAATAGGGAGGTAAATATAACAATTGACAGCCTGCAAGTTGAATCAGTTGCTCAATACGACTATGTCTTAGCTCTCAAAGGCAACCAGGGGAAGCAAAGCGGCGCAGGTGGAAGATTGGTCCCGCGCAAGCTCAAGCAATGAACTGGCAGGGAATTAACTACAGCTATCACCAGACCCTCGCTTTTTGGGCATCACCGGTTCGAAACTCGCCAAGTCTGGGCGGTATCGGTCAGTCAACTTCTCCCTTTGCATCGGCAAGGCCAGTGGCTGGGCTTAACGACTGTGGTGATGGTTCGCACTCAACGCCAATTATGGAATAAAACGACCACAGAGGTTCGATTCTACATCAGTACTCAAAGGAGCAGAAGCGCAACGGCACAACCAGGTGATTCGCTGCCATTGGAGTATTGAAAACAGTTTGCATTGGGTGCTCGATGTCACAAAATACGAAGATGCTAGTCGCATCGGTACTGGTATTCCGCTCAAAATCTGGGTTTATTGCGTCGCTTGAGTATTAATTTACGTGGATCGCGAACCCTCCCGCGCCTTGTCTGAAGATGAAGCGCTATCAGGCTGGAATGGACAATGATTTTGTGATCAAAATCCTGGCAGCCAGTGCCCCTGAGTCAGCCCCTTTGCCCACCACAGTAATCCCAAAGTGAGCCAAAGCCAGTTTAAGGAGGGGATGCTCTGACTGCAGCCAATTAGGAAAAAATCATCAGCACGGCAGTAGAACATACAGACTCAATTCTTTACCATCGAGTCTCAATTATGCACTCAAAAATTAACCCAGGTTACAACAATTTCAGAGCTCGATTAAAATGCGATTACCCTGTACTATATGGATAGTATTTTGCTTGGATTTTGTGACAAAAACATATTTTTTTATAAAACTTTACAGTAACCAAAAATTGAGTCCAGAAAATTTTAATTTGTTTGCAATACTTTTCAAAAAAATTCAACCTAATTCCACACTAGTAACAGCAAAAACCTTGTGCCAATCAATATTAGGTGGTTCAGCTGTGTACATGGCTATACATTCAAACATAGGGTTCATTTGATAATTTTCAAATAAGATAATAGCCGATTTATTAAGATTAGGTACGTCTACATATATAGGACTTCCTTCAGCATAAGTAGCTAAGGCTAAGAATAACTTTTCTGCTATGTCTTCATTTTCTGCAAATATAGGACCGATTTTAAAGCCATCTGTAGCTTTTCTAATTACTCCATAGCCTGCCAACTCACCATCGTTAAGGATAGCGTAACCTTGCCCATGAGGTTGGTTAATCCATCTCGAAAGAAAATGAGAACGATGACTAGGAAAATATCGCCGACCATAACGACAAAGTTGCTCAAAATCAATAGACTTTAAATCCCTGACATCTGGCGAAATTGTGCCGACAATTATTCCTTGATAACGGAAATTATAATGAGCAGGTTTGAAACCAAATTTTTGATAATTATTAACTTGTTCTAAGACAGCATAAAGAGCAGCAGGCTGCCCAGAAATTAAATTCAATGCTTCTTGCCATGTTTTTAAACCAAATCCCTTTTTTCGTTCTTCCGGTTTAACAATATAAAGACCAATAAAATTAAATTGAGGTTCATATCGCACTACAGAAATAGAACTAATCGGTTTTCCATTTAATTCTCCAATTAAAAATCCCCCAGGATCAGCAATATAATAATTATCAGCATCATCAATACCTGGATTCCACCCCTCAGATACTGCCCAGCTTAAGGCAATTTTAATATCATCTTTGGTCATAGGACGAACTTGAAAATTATCTTCTGGTGTAATAGTCATTTGTTTGCTCGTGTTTTAAATCTTGTAAGCGCCACTGTAAATGGCATAGTCAATACTCAATTTTGGTATTTAGACAAAACCTGTCAATCTTGACTTGAACTATAACGCTAATTTAATTGGACTAGGTTCAAAACATGGATGCAGAAACCGTTCAAAATCAAGATGTAAATAGTCAAGCACATCTTCGACTTTATCCGCAACAATATGCGCCACCCCAAAAAAGGGACTAATTGTCGGATCGCTTGGTAAATAGTTGAGTAGTCTATTTCCAAAAATCTTGCGGAATGATTCCTGATCAATAAGATATTTTTTTGGAGTATAATGGGGTGGCAAACTACCAATAATAAAGGCATAAATCTTAGAAGTATCTACATTGGCTAGTAGGGAATTCCAATCAGGAGATTCATCGGTAAAAAAAAGCTCATAGGGATTGAAACCAAAAGCATACTCTACAGTGTCAGGTAGCGCAACTTCTCCAAAGCGCAAGGGATTTAATTCAATAGGGAAGAGAGTTCCATTACTAGATAGTCTAAACTCAAAATGAAACGGAAAACGGCGTAGATCAAGCTTAGCTCCAATATAGTTCATCACTGCCATGGTGGGCTCTATTGTTTTAGCTACTACTTGTTTCGATGTATAGTATAATGTGTCACTTACATCGGAGTTTGAGAGGAAAGGATGCTGATAAATACCAGTGATTATGGTTTTACCATTTTTGTCCCAGAAACCATCGCAGGCAAACTCTTCGCCCTCTACAAATTCCTCTACAAGGAAATAGGAATCGCTTAACACAGTAGAATTCATTTGTTTTGTAGCTCTATCAATATCTTCAAGAACCCAATCTACTGCCTGATCCCATTCCTCTTGTCCATGCACAATGCGAACGCCTATAGAGGCAGTTCCTATGCTGGGCTTAAGTACTACCTTATCAATTTCTCGTGGAAACTTAAAATCCCCCAGAGCATCCCTTGTCAGTTCCAGATAAAATAAGTCCGGATACAAGTCTTTGAATAGCCGACGGAAGATTGCTTTATTTTTAAATGTATTAACTTGATTTAAACGTTGTTTTGGTAGATTCTGAAGAATAAAAGAGAGACTTGCTTCCCAGTTTATCATGACTGCGGTATCTTTATCTTGCATCAAAGATATCGCTTTGGCATCTTTAAGAACAGTGATTGTTTTTGGTAGGGGAGCTATTGGTTGTTGCCCATAGACAGAAATTCCTAGACGTTTGATTGCACGTAACAAAGAAGGGGAGTGGAGAGGTCCGGCAATAAAACAGCAAATAGTATTTGGTGTTGTGATGTTCTTATTCATTAACCCTCTAAGGCAGCAATTCGGGCTGGAGTCTAGGTCAAGATTGGCTTTTGAGCACTGCCGGTAGGGCAATCACATCTAAGCAGCTATGATTTCATATTTCCGTCAAGTTGTCAATGCGTAAATCCTAAAGATAATCTAAAAATAATTTGTTAGTAGTCCTAAATCAAAGCGTTATTTTATCAGGTTATTGGTGAATTTATGTGAAATTTATTTTAGTTTTAGTAGTGCTATAGAGTCAGCGCGATCGCCAAACGGTTGCTTGGGAACATCGCTCTTAGCTTATCGATACATAGAAAGCGTAATTTTTCAAGCCAAATTAGATAGGTTTGCCCTCAATCAAAAGACGTAATAATTAAGTAATAGATTGTGAAGTGGGGAAGGTGTGCTAGAATTAGCGGCGAAGTTTATTCTAGAAACAAAAACAATGACCACTGAAACAAGTTTTGAAATGACGGGATATGCCAAGAGGAAATACAACGTCACTGCACCTATCAATGTTGATGTGGCCAGAAACTATCTCAGAGCAGTAGTGGCGATCGCTAGTGCTGATGGTGAGTTAGCACAGGAAGAAATAGATTGGTTTATGGAAGAACAGCAGCAGATGGGAACACCATCTGACCTCCTAGAAGAAAATGTCATAAACTTCGATGGGAAAAATGCCGACATCGAACAGTTATTGAGCGCTATTCATTATGATTTTTCTATAAATGTCGGCCATTCTATGTTATATCAAGCCATAAAAATGAGCCGTGCTGATGGAGTGTACCACGAAAAAGAAAAAGCAGCTGTTGATCGAGCAGCGGAAATTTTAGGAATTGAACGGAAAGTAGTTGTTAGCCTTGAGTCTTTGGCGGAAATAGAAGAGTCAGCAGACCGGCTACGACTAGCGATATTTGAAACTGACGTTGAATAGTTTCATTCATCAACTATGTTTATAGCTGATTTTTCTAACATCTGTAGTTTGAGCTTACTTTTTACCAAAACTTACCCTTTGACAAAAAAACACAACCTATGATGAGGTGAGGTTGTAGGGGTTTAACACCCCCCTCTTCTGGTTGACTAAATTTACCAACAAGCATCGTCAACGAACCTTATCGTAAACTCCAGCGGATATAGCACTACCCATTAAAGTTAGGACATTGATAAAAGCTAAAAAGCTTTTTTAGTCAACTTTTGCCTCTTGCCTCTTGCCTCTTGCCTTACGCATAGCGCTATACTTCTTACCCTCATCTTGTTGGCGAGAAGCGTACGCTAGCTCTGGGTCACATCTACCATTTAAGAAGAAAATAACTCTATTTCCCACTAATATTGCACTCGATTAAGGGCGACAATTACTAACCAACATTGCTGCTCACAGGGTAAACCAGGTGGGCGGTAGTAATGATCAAAAATCTCAAATCCTGCTTGTTCAACACAGCGAGCCAAGCTTTGATATTCCCAACCTACAACATAGCGATAGCCGGTTGGACGAACACTATAACCCTCATGATCACCACGAATCATTGACATAACTATGGCACCATTGCTAACAAGCGATCGCTTTAAATCCTTAAGTACCCTAACCATCGCAGCACGGGGAATATGAATCAGGGATGCATTGGCAAAGATCCCATCAAAGCTCTTTGGTGGCAGCTTGAGGTTCAGAAACGATTGCTGCCAAACCTCGCATCCTGAAACCTGTTGCGCCATCTTCACAAATGCTGGTGTAGCATCGAGACCAATCACTTGATGACCTTGGTCTTTAAAAACAACCAAGTCTCTACCAGGACCACCTCCTAATCCAGAATCTTGCCTGGATTGCGGGGCATAGCATCCACCAAGGCGTTGCGATTTTGAGACACATCATGATTCCAGGTGCCTTCCCGGAAAGATTCTGCTGTTGCTTGATACTCAGCAATTGTTACTCTTTCGTGATCTTCCACAATAGTTCAACCTGGTGATACTGAAGCAAATTTTACTATCTAGCTAATAACTCGATAATAAACTCAGCCGCAGTTAGATAAGTTCGATGTGGGGGTTGCTCACCTAATGGCACCTGAACCCACCAGCCTTGGCACTGACAAGGGCTACGCCACAAGTCCAAATGGCCTATTGCGGGTGTTGCATAGAAACTGTCTTCCCCTGCCCCCAATAGCGCTGAACTCCAGTGGGTAAAGTAATCGTGACTAATCCGGTGGATGGGAAAATTGCCATACAGAGGCACACCCCAGCCATCAATAGCGATCAATGCTTGGATGGAACCTCCCAGTAGCTGCCAACCCCAAGCTGCTGCGATCGCACCCACTACCCCAGCACTGAAACCGATCAAGACTATGGGAGTCTTGACCAAACCAATGTGACGTTGCAAGAACTCTAAAATATGAATAGCAGAGTAAGCTGGGTAGTCCTGAGCTGGAAAAATTAAGACTTTCTCAGTCCAGGGACTTGATAGATCCAAACTTGCTAAAAAATCCTGGGTCAGTTGGGGCTCATGGATACCGGGGCAAATAATTAAGTAGGGGGACATGAGTGAACTACCCCGACTTACTTCGTTGAAGTCGGGGCTTCCAGCTTCACGGAAGAATGCCTTAACTTGGACGGGCGTCCACGTCTTGGTCTTACTTCTTCTCCACTGGCGTTGACCTCCCCCGTCCCAGAGGAGGATAGCATTCTGATCCCTTCTGCTCTAATATTCTTTGCCGCATTACCATCTCTGTCGTGGTGAGTTCCACAACTTGGACAAGTCCAAGCCCTGACATCCAGTGGCAACTCCTTGATTCGGTAATGACAATTAGAGCAGGTTTTGGAACTAGGAAACCATCGGTTTATTTCAACTAATACCTTTCCTTCTTTTTCGCACTTATAAGACAGGAAGTTTACAAAGGTTCCCCAACCCAGATCAGATATTGCTTTAGCTAATTTATGGTTACGTTCGCGTAGCGTGCGCGTAGCGCATACCATGCCCTTGACATTTAGGTTCTCGACTACCACCACTTGGTTGTTGTCAACTATCTTTCTAGATAGTTTATGCAGGTAGTCTTGGCGGACATTTCCAATCCGTTCGTATACCTTGGCTACAATCTTTCTGGCCTTTTTGCGTCCATTGCTGCCTTTTTTCTTTCGGGCAGCGATACGCTGTTTTTTAGTCAGTTTCTTTTCGGACTTGGCTAAGTGCTTTGGATTCCCAAACTTGGAAGTTTTTTCGCCATCGTAGGTAATAGCAAAATCCTTAATACCCAAATCAATTCCGATCACATTTCCTTTTGTGGAAGGCTGCAAATCATCCGGCTCATATTCCATTAACACAGAAGCATAATATTTTCCAGATGGAGTCTTGCTAACGGTTACAGTTTTCATTTCTCCATCTAGTGGTCGATGGATTATTGCTTTGATAATGCCTAATCTTCCAGGGAACTTCAAGTAGTTGCCAACTTGTTTTACGTTCTGGGGATACTGAATTGATTGGCGATGATGATATGATTTGAACCTAGGATATTCAGCCCTACCCTCAAAGAAATTTTGATATGCACGACTAAGATTGAGACTCACGGATTGCAAAACCTGAGAGTAACAATCTTTTAGCCATTCAGTCTCTTTTTGTTTTTTGAGCTTTGGCAACATAGAGTTGAGTGCAGATTGTTTTAGCCCCTTGCCAGTTTCTTTGTAGGTTTCTATGCACTGATTCAAAGCATAGTTCCACCACCAACGAGCGCATCCAAAATGCTGAGCTAACACTTGAATTTGCTCTTGTGTGGGATAAATTCTAACTTTGACGGCTTTATGTTTCATTGCACTCAAACTTGTTGGAGATGAAACCTTAGAATAAAGAAGCCTTTATGGTTAGTCGGCTATGCATAAAAGGGTTAAATCTTTGTGATTAAGGCTTCTTTATTCTTACGGTAACTTCAAACTCGACCATGCTTAATATTATATGTATTTCACAGTAAGGTGTCAAGGGATAAAATAAATTTTCTGTCTCGCTATCCATCCTAGAGACGCGCGCCAAAGTAGAGTGGAGCCTTAATCAAACAGTTTTAACCCTTTTTCCCATAGCCGACCAACCATAAAGGCGACCCTCTACTTACGGTAACTTCAACACCCTGGAAGAGGGTGGGGAATTCCGCGAGTTTTGTTAAACGCTAAAGAGGCAAAGAAGGGAAATCAGCTGGATGTGGAAGATGGTTAAGATTAAGAAATGACTATTGAGAAATGACTAATGACTAATGATCAATTGTCCCAAATGCCATCAACCTATCAATAGCAAGGTGATTACCTGTCCCCATTGTGGAGCAATCCTTAAAGCCTATGGTCATCCGGGGATTACCTTACACCAAACCACAGGAAATACCCCCTTGTGTGAAACCTGTACCTATCATGCTGATGATACCTGCACCTTTCCCCAACGTCCCTATGCTAAGCAGTGTACCCTTTACGAGGATAGTTCCGAAAGTACCTCAGAGCCTGAGCAGATTTATAATCCCCAGCGTGGCTTACTTGAATCCGTCAGGCTTTGGGGTCAAAGGAACCCAGCCTTACTAGGTCTATTGGTATTAATCGCTGCTAGCTTTTTGCTAGCCCTGATGGCCACTAGTTAAAGTCAACTAGTACTCCGTCAAAATTGAATTGACGTAAGCATTCAGCTATCAGCGTGTCGCGTATCAGCTTATGGGCTATGGGCACGCTACTTGAGGTGCTTTTGAATAAAAGAGGTAAGGGACTTGCGTGTAAAAAAAATACCAATTAAAGTAGGGTGGGCAAAGTAATATTATTTAGAATAATCAAAAGAAACAAACTGTTTTTGCCCACCCTACAAGCTAGTACTCCGTCAAAATTTAATTGACTAGACATGATAGTACTAAGCGCTACGAAATTGACAGATTACTAGTAGCGGGTGAGTCGGTTGGTATGGTCTGTGAGGTGTCTACTTGCAAATGTTCTTTAACCGTAATTTTTTGTTCTTCACACACCTCTAAATCAAACCAGAATGTTGTCCCAACTCCCACTTCACTGACTAAGTTTACTCGGCTATGATGTCTTTCGATAATGTTTCTGACAATTGAAAGCCCCAATCCCGTCCCTTCCAGGGTATGAACTCGGTTTTCTACCCGGAAAAATCGGTCAAAAATCGCCTGTTGGTCTTCTGGAGCAATGCCAATTCCCGTATCCGAGATTTCAATTCGCACCCTGTCTTTTCCTTCTTTGGTATTGAGTTCGGGTTCTAATTGATAAGCACGAATTACCACTCGTCCACCAGACTCAGTGAATTTCAAAGAGTTGCCCACTAAATTAGCCAAGACTTGGAGCAACAAATCGTAGTGACCCATAACTGGTGGTAAATCTGGTTCAATCTCCTGAGCCAGTTCAATAGTTTGGTCACGAGCGTTGAGCTGATAAGTGCGCAGGGTTTGCTCTATAGGTCGAACAATGTCAAAGGGTTCGAGTTGATAAATTCGACAAGATTCCAGCCGTGATAAATCTAGGACATCGTTAACTAGACGGGTTAGTCGGTCAGTTTCCCGATTAGCCGTGTCAAGAAACTCCTTGCGCTTAGCTTCGCTAAGTTTTTCGTCGTAGTCGTGGAGGGTTTCGATAAATGATTTAATGTTAAATAGAGGTGTTCTGAGTTCGTGGGAAACATTGCTGATGAAATTGCTTTTTGCCTGATTAAGCTCCACCTCACGGGTGATATCCTGAACAGTGATAGCAATTCCCTTAATATTTTCCCGGTATTGGTTGAGTACCTTACTTAGGAGAATGCGAACGGTGCGAGAGACCGGTTTGGTCAGAGTAATACGAAACTCTTCACCTTCGCGGGATTCCCGTTCTGTTTCTGTCTGTTTATCCGCTGTAGCCATTTGATACAGCGGTCGTGTTAGTTCCATTGTGACCACATCAGGGAGATGGTATAGGACATTTTTACCGACAATGTCTTGCTCCTCCCAACCAAAAATCCGCCGTGCTGTCGGGTTGACTAACATTACCTGAAAATTGGTATCAATCAGTACAGCACCATCGGCAATTGTGGAAACTAGAGTCTCTAACTTAGCTTTTTCTGCGGTAAGTTCTTCAATATTTTGCTCCTCATAGCGTTCTAAACGCTCTGCCATGTCATTGAAGCTAGACACCAATTCCCTCAGTTCTACTCCCAAAGGCATCTCAATCCGCTGCTTGAAATTACCAGCAGCAATATTTCTCACCCCTACTAGTAGTTCTTTAATGGGCTTAGTGATAGTCAAGGCGTTCCCCACTGCACCTAAAATCACCATCACCCAGATCGAGATAAACACAGCAATGGTAACATTTCTTGTTAAATTGGAAGAAACCACCACCGTAGGGTTAGGGTTAATGCCCACAGCCAAAACCCCTAAGTATTTGTTTTCGTCAATTAAGGGAACAAACACATCAGTGACTTGACCATCAGGAGTCAGGTGCTGCCGTGCCATGGGCTGATCAGAGTTTTTGGCGTCGCCCTCGGGTAGCTCAATCCGACGCTTAATGGTTAAAGAATTCTTTACTTCTGCTGCGGAGAAAGGAATACCAAAGATTATTTCCCCATCCTCGTCAGCATAGATAATGTAACGCACACTGGAGGTGCTAGTGTAGAAGCGGCTGGAAAAGCGAGCTAGTTCGTCGAAATTATTTGCCGCAACATGAGGTTCAACGTTGGCAGCCAGCAAGAGACCGAGATCACGACCAAAGCGAGTGTCGTTCATCCTAGCATCCTGCTGAATCGTATTCACCGCCCAGAAGGTCAAGCCACTCATGAGCAATGAGACAACCAGAGTGGCTGCTGCCATTAGCTTGGTCTGGAGGGTAAACTCCGACCACCAATGCCTGATAATGTCGATAAGGGTTTTTAGCAAAGCTAGCAAGGTCAGTTCAACTCTCTCAACAGGGAAGACAACAACACTCCTTCCAAAGGTAGATGCTTTGCCACAATCAAAGCATCTACTTTTGGCTATCCTCCAATTATAAGGCCAGAAAACCTGACCTCTTGATGGGAAAATAAAGATGATAGTAAGCTATCAGCTATCAGCTATCAGCTATCAGCTATCAGCTATCAGCCATTGTCCTTAGGCCACGCTAAGCGAACAGTTTATGAGGAAAGTCACAGGTTATAAGCCTGTGCCACGCTACTGTTCACGCAGCACCTCAAGTAGCGCAATCGGTACTTTTAGGTGCGACCCGTGGCGAATTTAATTCTTAATGGGTCAAGCGCACCTTTGAATAAAATAAGCTGACGGCTGACGCCTGACTGCTGAATGCTTACAGATGATAGGTGATAGGTCATAGGTCATAGGTCATAGGTGTCGGGTTTTAGGACATCAAGCCTAATCCTAACCCAAGCAATATGATGCTTAATGCTTCACTATTAAATTTTAAAACTTCATTAATAAAGCAGAATTTTATTATTTTGATGCATAAACACTTAATTATGCTGCTTGAATACTCAATTAGTTGGCAAGATTACACTTATAGCAGTCGCCAGGGCAGTTAGGACATGACAAAAGTCTCAAAGCTAAGTATAGCAATAGTTTTACTTCTGACTTCTGACTTCTGACTTCTGACTTCTGCTATAACACCATTTGCCTCAAGCCTGATGCCTAACACCTATCACCTCATGACTCTTCTTGCCCAGATAGGACAAAATCCCAAGACCTAAGCCCACACTGCTAGCAGTCACTAACCAAAAACCACTGGTAAATTCTGGAGATTGATCCAATGCCCAACCTCCTAAAGACGGTCCAATAAAGTAACCTACTGCCCAACACTGAGATTCAAGGGAAAAGTAAACTCCTCGCAACGATTGTGGAGCTAAATCCCCCACCAAAGAAGAGGCAGAAGGGAGATAAATTACCTTAGCAAAAGCTAATAGTAACAAAGCACAAAGTGCTGGAATAACTGCCAACTTATAAACAACTCCTGTGAGCCAAACTAACACAAATCCTCCACACCACAGTAGTAAAGAAACCATCAGAACATTGGTGCGTTGAAACTGGTTTAGAAAGCGGGCAACAGGTAGTTGAAAAATGGCACCAAAGGCGACATGCCAGAAGAAAATAAGACTAATCGTTTCTGGAGCTAATCCGGTTTCTGTTCCTCCTCCTGGAACAAAATTGGCAAAATAGAGGGGCATAATGCTATTGAGTTGAGCATCATAGGTAGTGAAGAGAGTATTCCCTAGTAACCAAATCATCAAAAAGCGATCGCTTAGTGCTTGTTTCCAGGATTGGGTAGGGGATTGAGGCACCTCTTGAACGTTATTTGTTTCTGCGATCGCTAAATAAATGACAACGAAGAAAATCACATAAAAAATACTTTTGAGCACAAATAAAGTACGGTAACTGCCAGAAGCAGCAATTAACTGCCCTGCCCCAATAACTCCCAATCCTAGTCCTAAGCTATCAGCTAAACGAGTAACTGAAAAGGCTTCATTACGCTGAACAGGAGTGGTTAGATCGGTGACAACTGCCTCAGTAGGCGGCCAATATAGACCAATCCCTAAACCCATCAGTAAGTTAGCAATAACCAGAGTTGGGAAATTATAGGTAAACGCTAAACAAAGACTTGCTAGAGCAGAAACAGCTGCCGAGAGTAGCAAAGTTTTCTTGCGTCCCCAAAACTTGGAATCAGCCAAAGTCCCTGAAATCAAGCGTCCTAATACTCCAGAAATTGAAGAACTCCCTAGAGCCATCCCAACTTGGGTGGCGGATAAACCAATCTGATTAACAAAAAAAATCGAGGCATAAACTAAAGTAAACCCTTGACCGATGTGCAATAACAATCGACCGGTTGCCAGAATCCAAATCTCCTGCCTTAATGCTGGGAGCAAAGATAATAATTTATTGAGCAATTTCGGTAAGGTTAAAAGGTTGAGGGGTTGAGCCATTGAGCAGCATTTACAATTCTTTACATCTAAGTAAATAGTATAGGGTAATCGCAATAATTAATCAGGAAGCATTATGTTAACGACTATTGATCAAGACGTGCAATAGTGCTGATAATCAAGGCTTAATAGGGTCATAACTGCCAACCTTAAGATTCTATTGTGACAGTTGACAGGGTGGAATGTGGTATCTAGCAAGGTTCCGGCTCTTTAGTGGACAATAGTAACTACCTGTATCCTAAATCAGCCCCCCTTGCATTCCTATTTAACTAGGAATATTGCTTATGTCATCGCCACGGGAGGGTTCTATCACTATTGCCCTCAAGACCAATACTTCTCAGTCTAAACTGTTAGAAGCTTTAGCCCTATGGCAAGAGTTAGGTTTACTTTCTGAGACTAGCATCGACATCATATTTAAAACTAAAGCATCCCATCCCGCTCTTTTAGAGGGATTAGATGCTTGGTTACGTTTGGGTTTGCTTCAGGAAACCTTTGTTAAACGGTTGTGTCGAGAACATCTTACCTGTGCTTTACCAGAACCTAGTGTAACTCCAAAGGTTTCTGCTTTATCAGTCGCGAAACCAGCGCCTCAACTAGTGTCACCTTTAGCTAGTAATGACTTTGCACCGGAGACACCCAAACCTAAGAAACCCAACTGGATTGCTCAAATGTGGCAATCCCTTCAAGCAGAATTCAGTGTCCGCTGGTTGCTGTTTCTGGGTATGTTTATGGTGGTGGTATCCTCTGGGGTACTGGCTGCTAGTCAATGGGACAATTTCCCAGCTGCTGGACAGTATGGAGTATTGCTGGCCTATACCTTGAGCTTTTGGGGGATTAGTGCTTGGACAACGAAACAAGGGAATTTACCGTTAACAGCCCAAACCTTGCGAGTTGTCAGTCTGTTGCTGATCCCAGTCAATTTTTGGGCAATGGATGGCTTTGGCTTGTGGCGTCATCCCTTAAATTGGCTAGTGGTAGCAGTGGCGACAGTAGCACTAAGTGCGATAGTACTAAGTTCGATACTCTTAGGTCGCGGCTACGGGAACGGATTTTTACGATTACGACAACAACAATCATTCCCCTTACCGATTATTAATTATTTAGGTCTGAGTTACCTAAACTGGGGTTGGGGTATCCCTGGATTTCCCATAGGAGCAGTTTATTTGGGCATCGGTAGCACCATCGCTACCTTATATATAGAATCCAGAAAGAAAAATTCAGCGATTATTTTTGATGTTGCTGGCTTCCGCATCTTAGTTTATGGCATCGGCATCCTGCTATTTAGAGCAATTTTTGTCATAGGTGTCGATATTGAACAACTGGGGTTAGCGATTGGGATGTGTGGTTGGTTTCTCTACTGGCTATACCAAAAGCCTCAGGCACCATCTCTCCCGGTCTCCCCGTCTCCCCGTCTCCCTATGATTTGGTTAGGGGGTAGCTTGCTGGTGGTGGGTTGGTTAGTTTGTGTAGCAGCTGAGTTTCCTTGGCAAGCCATGATTGTCAGTGGGCTGGGGGTCTGGTTATTTGTCAATCGTTTACTAAAATTTTGGCGACGTTCCGATTTAGCCGCCATGTTAGCCATTGGTTTACAGATGGTTTGGCTTTCATGGCGATTGATTCCCCCATCAATACAAACCTGGCTACTGGAAACAGCAACTACGTTAACCCATTCCCAAGAAACTCCCTATGTATTGTTGAGTTTAGTACTGTTTCCCTATCTGGTTTTAATTGTTGGGTTAGCAGATTGGTTATATCAGCGCAAAAAACATGATCTGGCAGAATTTGCAGAAGTCATTGCTCTAGGAATAGGAGTTAATCTGACTACTCTGTGTTTTTCCAATCCCCTATTACTCACGATTAATGGTATTAATTCTGCTATAACTTTAGGGATTGTGACTCAGCGACGGGATAGGTTAGGGATTAAGCCTCATCTGCGCTTAAGGGTCTACCTAACCCACAGTACTGCGATCGCAACCGTTATCAGTGCCATTAACTATCTTTTTCCCAACCTACATCTAGGGGGCTTTTCAGCAATTTTATTAGCCCTGATGGTAGCAGAATGGAGCTTGAGTTTAAAGATGCCCGCTACTTCTGACTATGTCAAGATCTGGCGAGAGAGTGCTTGGCACTTAGGTTTAAGTTTAGCTGGTCTGAGTTATCTATTATTGTGTGTCAACTATAGTGCCTACGACATTAACCCAGATAGTTACCTGAGAGCATGGGGTCTGTTGTGGCTAATCACTCCATTATCTCTGACTGGATTAGCACGTGGTTATCGCAGTTGGCAACCCCCTCAAGACAAGTTTGTAATCCAGTTGAGTGTAGTTGCTGTCATCTTATCCCAATTGCTGATCCTAGGAATACCAGGAATGCGGTTAATCAGTTTAGCGTCCGCTACAGCACTGATGTTGGTTAACACCCGCTATTTAAAGCAATTAACATCAGCAGCAATTACCGTAGGATGCGGCATCAGCTTAATCGGATTCTTGCTTTGGGATGGCATCCCTAGCTTTCCCCAACCGTCCGGACAAGATTGGTGGGTTGTTGGAGCGATCGCTATTTTAACCTTATGGTTATCGCGAAGCTGGTTACTTCGTGTTAGCAAGATACAGGATAACCAATCACAATTTAAAACTTCAAATCAACAAACCAACCTTCAAAAAGCCAACCTTCAACAAACTAACCTTCAACAAACTAACCTTCAACAAACTAACCTTCAACAAACTAACCTTCAACAAACTAACCTCCCAAAACTGTATGCACAAGCAATGGATGGGTGGGCGATCGCACTGTTTATTTTTCAGCTAATTCTGCTGACTTGTTATTCTCTGATAGTCTACATTGGGTTTGGGTCACCAACATGGTTTATGCTCATTGTAAATGCAGTGACCTTAGGAGCGATCGCGTATCGCAGTTTTCCTTATCCATCCAACTGGGCTATTTATGGGATGGGTTGGAGTGTGGAACTGTTAACTACAGAAGCCCTGGGCTTATTAGACCATCCACTGATCAATTTAGCCGTTGCCAATACAGTATTAGGACTAATTGCTCAACTTTTAGGAGATTGGTGGCGACGCCGATCTAATCTCTACAAAATACCTAGTAGCTGGCATATTATTCCCCTACTATACGGTAGCTTAGGACCGGTCTTAAGTTGGGGAAGCTTTACCAATTGGACTGGTTTATACTCTTTTGCCCTAGCAACAATTGCCATTGGGGTAGGGCGTCGCCTTGCAGAATTTAAACCTCTAATTTACCTTGCGCTATTTGGGGTATCGGTTTCTGCCTATCAACTGTTATTTTATCAATTATCTCAGTTAGGAGGAGGAGCAAAAGGGGATGGATTGATTATAATGGCAGTGCTTGGGACTAGTATCATGTACGCCTATCGGGTATTGTCTCCTTGGCTGAAAGGATATCTACATTTTACCCCCAAAGAACTAAAGGTTATTTCCCATCTCCATTGGGTATGGAGTAGTTGTTTGTTAATAGCAGCAACAACTGAGTCGATTGAATCCGGGATGATGCTGGGATTTAGTACTGGCGCGTTTTTAGTTATCTATGCTATTTCTCAAGGACGGAATCGCTCCAATCGCCAGCTTGGAGAAATCTGGGTTTATTTAGGTTTTGCTGAAGCATGGGGGATGCGGCTGTATTGGATAAATACCCCTGTGGCGCGTCTGTTATCCGGACCATTAGTGCCTTGGAAAGGTGCGATCGCATCCTTAGTCGCTTACTTTCTGTATTTCCTACCTTGGGAAAATTGGGGTTGGTCAAAACGTCCTTGGCAAATCGCTGCTTTCTTAATCCCCTTGATTGCCATTGCAGAAAATCCCTATAGCGGTAATTTAGCTAGTTTGGTGATTATCGCAGCTTTCTATATTATTCTCGCTATTGTTAATCAGCAAATTCGGTTTACCTTTATCAGTGTAGTAGTAATTGACTGGATGTTGCTCCGTTGGTTTGGACAACTACACTTAACTGCTGCTCTTTGGTATGTTCTCCCCTTGAGTTTATCCTTACTCTATATTGCCCAAGTCGATCCCTATCTAAGTGAACCCCCCCAAAAACAAATACGTCACAATCTCCGGTTAATCGGGACTAGTATTATTTGTTTAGTTTCCTTTTGGACTGCTCAATGGCTTGGGTTATTAACTGGGGGAATTAGTGTAGTGCTAATTTTTGCTGGATTAGCGATGAAAGTAAGAGCATTTCTTTATGTTGGGACTGGAACATTTTTAATTAATGCGATCTACCAACTACTGATTTTTAGCTTTGATTATCCATTTTATAAATGGGTGGTAGCGCTGTTTGTCGGAATTGGGTTTATCTGGATTGCCTCTACCTTTGAAACTCGCCGCGATCAGATTACAGCTTGGATGAATCAATTGCAAGGTTGGGAATAGATTTAATTTAAGCTATCAGCTATCAGCTATCAGCTATCAGCTATCAGCTATCAGCTATGGGCCTGTGGCCATGCACCCTCACACCAACTCATCCAGATACTGCTCGAAGTTAGGTCTATAGCCGCAGTAACCTCAACTTTTTATGAGATTAACCACTGTTTTCGCAAGCTGCTTGAAAGTATTATCGAAATTCTGACGATTATTTTTCATAGTTTCTAAGACTTTACCCGACTGCTCTATTTGAATGTCAGATAATGCAAATACAGGAACATTGTGCTTTTGAGATTGTGCAATTAATGAATTAAAGTCGGGAATGTTGGCTAAATTATATGGAGTGTCACCTGGATTAGAAGCCTTAAATTCATCTTCAGAAATTGTCATACCCACCTTCGATAAAGCCGGAGCGAGTTGGTCGTTAACTGTTACTTTTATCCGGTCTATCCATCGCTGAAAAGAAGCAGCAGGGCTACCACTACGCGGACGAAAACGCTGGTAAATAATTCCCATAAATTTAGGAGGATCGCTAGGTACAGAATATGCTAGATCTTTATCTCGAAACAACTCTACTGACTTATTCCACTTTGGTATTACACGAGATAGTGAAAGTATTGCTTGGTCGCAAAAATAATCTGGAAAAGTAGGAACAATAAAGTAGTTACTACCCATTAAAAAACACTGATTTAGTGCGCCTACGCTGGGACTCATGTCAATCAAGACAATGTCTATATCATTCTCGTGAGCGGTTATAGTTATAAGGTGGTTAACTGAGCCTGGTAAGTTTTTCAATGCAGGAATGGCGGCTCCTGTTGAAAGTGCAACAGCTAACTGTGCTTCACTTTCGGCTAAGTCTAGATGTCCAGCCAACAAATATAAATTCTTTTTGGAAGTTTTGATAATATTGGCTGGCTCCAGTGGCTTTTGTGTCCCTTGAAAAGCTGGTTCAAGACAAGTACTTAAGTTGGATTTTGGATTATTTTCGTAAAAACTCTCGAAATCTGACTGTCCACTAAAGCCTAATACTGTTCCGGTAAGATTACACTGTGGATCGCCATCTACGATCAAGACTTTTTTCCCTATGTCAGTTAAAGCCCATCCCAAATTAAAAGTTGTAGTTGTTTTGCTTACGCCACCCTTGTGATTAAATAAAGAGATTAAAATTGCCATTTTTAATTTCTTACCCAAAAACTCCAACTTCTGCACCGCCAATCGTTTTCTGAGGTGAGCGATTGGGCTTTCGCCCAGCACCCTTTAGACAATCGCATCGGCTCAAGCCCAGAAAGCCCAAACTAGGTAGATTGATATCCTAGCCAATTGACAGATCTAGCCTTGATCTAAACTTTTCAACACGAATGCAAATTAATTCCTCAAAATTTAATTTAAAGGTAAAGAATAAAAATATGATACCTCTAACGTAGTTGTACGCACAACCCTGCTCAACAACTTCTGAGCATTTCAGTTCGTCGCTCTCCCCCTGTGTCGATCGCGGGCGGTTTTTAATCCGTGCAGCCAACAATCAAGCTGTGAAGGACTTTATCGATAGTCATCCACTTGCCTATCATATGCATAAGGTAGACCAGCAGCAGTTTTACTAATACCAACCCTGGTTGACTGACAAAACTATTCAGGAGCATACTGGTACGTTTGTATTTTGAATTCCAGCCGATAAAATTGTTTCTGATATTGTTTTCGCAAAGCTATAGCAATCCTAAATCAGGGAGCAGGTCAAAGTTGCAGAACAAATGAACTATGTAGCATCAGAGCAAGCTTAAACCCATGAGGGGGCTAGAGATTTAGTACAAATGTTCTGCATAAGTGACATGGTCCCCTGTAGCCAGGCTATTGATTGGTGCTTTTGAATAAAATCAGCTGACCACTGACGGCTGACGGCTGAATGCTTACGATTTCCAAATAGATCATAAAAACCAATGCTGATTGATCGTAAACCAAACAATCTTCCCATCAAGACAATGCTAAATAGGGAGACAGCAATGCTATCTCCCTATGTAAAACTAGGATTTAAAACAATGCTTTAAAAAACTCTAGTTAGGCATCATTTAAAGCAGCAATTCCAGGTAAAACCTTGCCTTCGAGTAACTCAAGGCTGGCACCACCACCGGTGGAAATGTGGCTCATTTGGTCAGCAACACCAACTTTTTCGACGGCAGCTACTGAGTCACCACCACCAATGATGGTAGATGCACCTGTCTTGGTCAGCTCAGCCATAGAGTTTGCGATCGCTTCTGTCCCCTTAGCGAACTGATCAAACTCAAACACTCCCATCGGACCATTCCAGATTACAGTTTTGCAATCTGCCAAAGCCTCCTGAAACACCTTCACAGAATCTGGACCAATATCCAAACCCATCCAGCCATCAGGAATAGCTTCAATACTGACAGTCTGGGAATTAGCATCAGGGGCAAAATTATCTGCGATGACCACATCGGTGGGCAACAGCAATTCTACACCGCGCTCTTTTGCCTTAGCTTCTAGAGATTTCGCCAAATCCAGCTTATCGTCTTCCACCAGGGACTTACCCACACTCATACCACGGGCCTTGTAGAAGGTAAAAATCATCCCACCGCCAATTAGCAGTTTATCGACCTTTTCGAGTAGAGTGTCAATCACCCCAATCTTACTGGACACCTTAGAGCCACCAATAATTGCAGCTAGAGGCTTTTCAGGATTTTCTACAGCGTTTTGTAAATACTGCAGTTCCTTCTCAATCAAGTACCCAGCTACAGAAGGACTCAGGTAATGGGTGACTCCCTCAGTAGAGGCATGAGCCCGGTGGGCTGTGCCAAAAGCATCATTGACATACAAATCAGCAAGGGATGCCAACTGTTTGGTGAATTCTGGGTCATTCTTTTCCTCTCCAGCGTGGAAGCGGAGATTTTCCAGTAAAGCCACCTGACCATTTTCCAAAGCACCAACTTGGGCAGCCACCTCGTCTCCAACACAGTCTTTACACATGGTCACTGGTTGACCCAGCAGTTCTGAAAGACGCTCAGCAACGGGGGTTAGACGCAAGCTTTCCTTCACTTGTCCCTTGGGTCGTCCCAAGTGGCTACACAGGATTACCTTTGCCCCTTTCTTAAGTAAATCTTGAACAGTGGGTAAAGCAGCACGAATGCGAGTATCATCGGTGATGGTGCCATTGTCATCCAGGGGTACATTCAGGTCTGCTCTGACCAATACCGTTTTTCCGGCTAAATCTGATTCACTTAAATTGGCTACACTTTTCTTGGACACAGTATTAATCTCCTAATTGCTATTGCCTGCTAATCCCTGACTATCAGCCGTGTTGCCGGATGATTTGACCTCAGAGAGTTCGCTGTACATTAACTGGTAAGTCACCAGCTGAATGACCAGGACAAAAGGTATTCTTTTGTTAAGACCGTTCACATTTTACCGGAGTCCGGATCCTGGAGGAAATCTGTGATATGTTCAATACCGTTGTATTTCCAATTGACTCAAGTCGAGAAAGCCGTGAAGCTGCTGAGGTTGTTGGGAACATAGTGAAAAAGTACAGCAGCAATCTATATCTGCTGTCAGTGGTTGAAAAACCTGACCCTGGCCAGGCTACAGCAGCTGCTCCCGAGGCAATGACATCCCCTGAGGCAGTAAAAGAACTGCTTAACGGTGCCAAAGCATTATTTGCTCAGGAAGGCATTGAAGCCAAAACCGTGGAGCGGGAAGGAAAGCCTGCCTTCGTGATCTGCGATGTGGCTGACGAAATTGGGGCAAATTTAATTGTGATGGGCTCTCGGGGGCCAGGCTTGACAGAGGAAGGTATACCTAATAGCGTGGCCGATCGAGTGATTAATTTGTCCCCTTGCCCAGTATTGATTGTCCCATAAGTTGTGCTTAGTCATTGGTTCACTAAAATTGCTTGCCCGTTAATTGTCAATTGTCAATGGTCAATTTTCAATTAACGAATGACCAATGACTAATGACCAATGACTAATGGCTAATGACTAATGACTAATGGCTAATGACTAATGACAATCCAGTGGTATCCCGGACACATTGCCAAAGCCGAGCGAGAACTCAAGGAACAGTTGAAGCGAGTGGATGTGGTATTAGAGGTGCGGGATGCTCGGATTCCCCTCTCGACCAATCATCCTCAAACCGACCAGTGGGTGGGTAATAAAACTCGGGTGTTAGTGATCAACCGGGTGGATATGATTGACCCAAGGATGCGCCAACTTTGGGAATCGTGGTTTCAAAAGCAAGGGGATATCCCCTATTTCACTAATGCTCAACAGGGTAAGGGTATCCGCGCTGTGGCTAAAGCAGCCCAGACAGCTGGGGAGGAAATCAATCGACGTAGGCGCTCACGGGGAATGCGACCTCGTCCTGTCCGAGCTGTGGTAATTGGATTTCCCAATGTCGGTAAATCTGCTTTAATTAATCGACTTTTGGGACGTCGTGTGGTAGAGAGTGCTCGTCGTCCCGGTGTGACACGCCAATTGCGTTGGATACGTATTTCTGACCAACTTGAACTACTTGATGCTCCTGGTGTTATTCCTGCCAAGTTAAACAATCAGCAGCAGGCGCTCAAGTTAGCTATCTGTGATGACATTGGTGAAGCATCTTACGACAACCAACGGGTAGCAACAGCACTGGTTGCATTCCTGAAAGATTTAGATAAGATGAAGGAGTACACTCTTTTATTAAAGTCTTCTTTAGAAAAGCGGTACCAACTAGACCCAAACCCATTGACCGCTGAAGATTACTTACATGGTTTAGCCGACTATCGCTATCAGGGAAACATCGAACGTACAGCGCGGCAACTATTGGGGGATTTTCGTAAGGGTTTACTCGGAGCAATTGCATTGGAAGTACCACCAGAAGTACTACCCTAAGTACCACCAATGTAATTGCTTAGCATCTACAGCATCTACACAAGTACAATTACAAGCGCGATTCTACTAGTGAGTACTAGCTAGTGAGCGTCGCACAGAGCGAGTAGCACAGCGGGAGTCGTAGAGCGCGAGCCTAAGTTCCCTGTGGATATCTTTTTCTATAAATCTGATAATTATAGTCTGATTGAACCAATATTGTCAATATTTATTGAAAAATCAAGATCAGAACTTAAGCCAGGAAGGGACTTGAGGAGCTAACCCTAACTTAAGACAGATGACTTGAGCTAATTAGCGTAACCAACTTCAGTAATATTGCCGAGGGAAAAGTTTTTCAATCAGTCCTATAATCAATATTGAGCACCGAAACAGCTGATGCAGGGCTTACGCAAGAACTCTACAGGTGGTGTTAACAGTTACCCTTTAACCCATACAGGTAGTGTGTCGATGGCTGAATTGCGTAAGCTCTGTTTACCTGTATTAATATATACTGCTATAAGCATCAATATTTCTTAACAAGAGTTTGTATTTGTTTAAATTTGAAGGTTGGCAGGTTGAAGGTTGGCAGGTTGAAGGTTGAAGGTTGAAGGTTGAAGGTTGAAGGTTGAAGGTTGAAGGTTGAAGGTTGAAGGTTGAAGGTTGTCTTGATTAGGCTTCTTGTCAATGTATTGTCTTGATGCAAAGCGCGAGTGGGGGAAACCCTCTCATTAAGGCGCTGCATTGCTTTCGTGATAGTGTTTTTCTCAATTATTCTGTGCTGATCGGAAGTTCCCGGATCTGAAGTTACCGACAAATGCGGCAAAGTCTATTGTGCCATTTGTTCCAAAATTATCCTAAAATCAGCCAAGATACCAGGCAAATTCTCTGGATTCAGCACAGGGACATGAACAAAGATACAAGAAGTATTGAGGTGATGCTCTCCAAGATACTTCAACACTTCGTAATAGAGTCCTTCGCAGACAAATTTACCAGCATCATGGCTAATCTCACATCCACTCAAGGCAGCTATTAGTTGCTCTAAGTTCACTGGGGTTTGAAGGCAGGCATCTTCACGAGTAGCACAGGATTCCACAGTTAATTTGTGCCGCTTACTCGCCATTCCACAACAAATAATCCCATCGGGTTGTATTTGATCAATTGTGGCAATTACCTGAGCACTAGCTTCGGCAATATCGACGGGCAACTGTCTTAGAAAAGTCAGGGAAGCAGATAAATCATTGGTTTGAGCAATTTTCCCTAATAAATCATCAGAGGAGTTAGATACCTGATCGGGTAACCAGGTTTGAAAGGATGTCAAGAGGATTTTTTTGTTCATCCAACAGAACCAATTAGAATAAAAAGAGCTTCAATAGTTCAATGTAAGGGAAAGCAGGTTAATGCCAGTAATTGCGGTTGTAGACTACGACATGGGGAACCTGCACTCTGCCTGTAAAGGGTTACAGAAAGCTGGTGCAACTACCAAAGTGACAGATTTAGCAGCAGATATAGAACAGGCGGATGCGGTGGTACTACCGGGAGTGGGGGCGTTTGACCCAGCGATACAACATTTGCGATCGCGTAACCTGGAGCAACCGATTAAACAAGCCATTGCCAGCGGTAAACCCTTTTTAGGTATTTGTCTAGGTTTACAAATTCTGTTTGAGGCAAGTGAAGAAGGCACAGAACCTGGATTAGGGATTGTGCCTGGGACAGTGCGGCGCTTTCGTCGAGAACCAAGTATTACGATTCCCCATATGGGTTGGAACCAGCTAGAGTTTACTCAACCGGATTGTACCCTTTGGCAGCATTTATCAGGCAATCCGCGAGTCTATTTTGTCCATTCTTATTATGTTGACCCAGTTGACCCTATGATTCGAGCCGCAACTACTACTCATGGGAGTCAAACCGTGACGGCTGCGATCGCTTACAATAATGTCGTAGCAGTACAGTTTCACCCGGAAAAGTCTTCTACTACAGGACTGCAAATTTTGTCTAATTTCGTGGCTCAGGTCAAGAGTTACTGCCATGATCGTACACTTGTCACCAAAGCCTGAAAATTATTCTTATTCTAAAATTATGCTACTACTACTGATGTAATCAGCACGCTCCCCACTGTCCTGTGTTTGGATGAGAATTTACGGCAATCGCCAACTGAAAACTTTGCCAGGACAAATTACCCGCCCGACACCAGCACGGGTGCGGGAGGCAGTATTTAATATTTGGCAAGGCAGTGTAGGGAATTGCCGATGGCTGGATTTATGTGCTGGTAGTGGTTCAATGGGGGCTGAGGCTCTGTGTCGGGGAGCTGCTTTGGTGGTAGGGATTGACAAATGGGCAAAAGCTTGTTCAATTATTCGTCAGAACTGGCAACAGATGGCTCAGCCGCAGCAAGAATTTCGGGTGTTGCAAGGGGATGTGGTCAGGCGATTGAAAACCTTGGCTCCTCAGCAGTTTGACCACATTTATTTTGACCCCCCCTACGCTAGTGATTTGTACCAGCCAGTGTTAGATGCGATCGCTCAATACCAGCTCCTCGACACCCATGGTGAGTTAGCTGTTGAGCATAGCTCTAACTACTGGCAACCAAAACCAATCCCCAATTTAGAAATTTGTCGCCAGAAGGTCTATGGCAATACTGCCTTGACCTTCTATTGCCCATTGGTTTAGGTCAGGGGTTTGGTAATGGTCAGTGGTTGATCAGCTCTGGGAAGGAAAAACTAACCCCCAAGTTGATTACCCCGTTGGTATTGCATATAGGCAGCAAAAAACAGTCCCAATAGAGTAACAGGTATTAAGCCAAGGACAATCCCAACAAGCAACGGTTCTACCACACTAAGTCTCCTAATTAAGTTTTTTTACCTGTTTCTCATATTACTAGCTCTGATCAACCTTAGGGTGCTGCTGGTGGTGAAACAGTTATTTATCAACCATCCTGAGTTCCATGGGTTGAGATTGCTCAGTCACACTCAGGAGGTTCTGACCTCATGACCTAAGCCCTGACTTGGGTTGAATACTTTTACCTATATCCCAGCTTATATACCAAAATGTATACCATCGATCTATTCCGCTAGTATCAGGTATATGGTTAAGACATAGTGTAGCATATAATACAAATACACGACAAGATCTTGATTAATGACTCCATAAATTTTAAGCTATGTTTATAAACAAAAATAATACTTAGTCTAAGTATTTACTTATCATTGCTTAACACAACTTAATCAATGGTTCAGTTTTATCGAGATTACAAGCGCTTTATTGATAGTCAACTTGACAGGAGACCCATTGGAAAACCAGCTTGTCCAACCTAGAGTTCTAGTGCGGCGAGTCACCTTGATAGTACTAGTCGCTTTGCTTGCTATAAGTCTTAGCCTGATCGGAATTCCCATGATGCAGGATTGGGATCCTTATGTACAAAAGGTTTTGTCCCTCAACGGTGATCCAGTCCGAGGTGATGCCATTTTTCAAATCAACTGTGCCGGGTGTCATGGAGCCAAAGGGGATGGTCATGTAGGACCAAGTCTAGTGAGTATCTCTAAGAGAAAGTCTGACGTGAGTCTGATTCAGCAAGTGATTAGTGGTAGAACACCACCAATGCCTAAGTTTCAACCTCAAACTAGAGATATGGCAGACCTGTTGAGTTACCTGGAACAATTGTAACTAAAGGTTGAAGGTTGAAGGTTGAAGGTTGAAGGTTGAAGGTTGAAGGTTGAAGGTTGAAGGTTGAAGGTTGAAGGTTGAAGGTTGAAGGTTGAAGGTTGAAGGTTGAAGGTTGAAGGTTGAAGGTTGAAGGTTGAAGGTTGAAGGTTGAAGGTTGAAGGTTGAAGGTTGAAGGTTGAAGGTTGAAGGTTGAAGGTTGAAGGTTGAATAAAAAATATGCCAGTTAACTGTTGCTTGACTTATAGCATTTTTGGCGTTGCTAATTGATTTTTGATTTAGCGATCACTAACTTGAAGTTATACCTGAATTCAGCAACGCCCATCGCTTTTGCTATCAATTAAGTTTCACATCTCAAATTCGAATTATATATTATAGCTAGTCAACGGATAGCTAGTCAACGGGGTGCAACTTGTTTTCCTTCCTGAATTTGCTCAGTGGGATGCAAGATGACTATTTCTCCTTCTCGAAGTCCTTGTTGAATCACTGCTTCAAGATTACTGCGCTGACTAATTATAATCTGACGTTTCTTCGCTTGGTTGTTTTCCACCACAAACGTACACCAAGTCTGGAAGTTGGAGCGCTGGATACTCCCTTGATGATCTGAAAATTGGTTACTTCCCTGTGTTCCCCCTGTTGCAGACACGGACAAATCATCCCTATTTTGTGCAATCGGGTCCAAGGAGCTATTTTGTTGTGAGTCGCAGCGGAAAATGGCACTTAAGGGAACGACTAGCACATCTGAGCTTTCCCAAACTACAATCCGTGTTTCTACTCGGTAGCGATCACCTAAAGGAATTGGGGAATCTACAAAATTAGCGATCGCATTCACTCGCTGTTCTTCTACCCCAAGAGCTGAAATTTTGGTAAAACCTGAGGGTTCGACGTACTTCACCTGAGCGTTTAGGGTGCGCTCTCCCCCCCAATGTTCAATGAACATTTTTGCTCCTGGCTTGACTTTGACCGCATCAGTAGAAAGCAAATCAACGACAATCTCTAGGTCGGCAGGATTTCCTAGTTCCAACAGGGGAGTTCCGGCTTCTACATATCGAGCACTTTCTTCTAGGACTCGTAGGACATAACCATCAATTGGGGAATGAATTTCGGCACGGGCTGCTTCATCGGCTAGCTTGGCAAGTTCAGCTTGAACACTGGCAATGCGAGCATTGTAGACATCAAGTAAATAGTCAGGGTCTCTCTGTTCGGCTTGGAGAATGGCACGGGCTTCTTTGGCTGCTACTACTTCAGCGGCCACACTGTCCACTTCCCGTCGTGCTGCTTCTAATTCCCTCTGGCAGGTAGTTTCTAACAATTGAGCTGTTTCGAGGTCTTTACGAGAGATTGCGCCATCAATGTATAACTGTTGGGAGCGTTGGCGATCGCGTTTTGCTTGCTCTAGTGCTGCTAATGCTTGCTGGACCCGAGCTTGAGCTTCTTGCTGTTGGGCTGCTGCTGACCGGATCCGGGCTTGAGCCTGGAATAAAGCTTCTGGTTTTGGTCGCTTGGTTGCTACCCCATCACGCTCTGCTTGCCATTGCCTTAGCCGTGCTTGAGCTTCTCGGACGTCTGCATCTAGAGGAAGGCGGTCAATTTGGGCAATTATTGCCCCTTGTTTAATTTTATCTCCTTCATCTAGTTTAATCCTCGCCAGCCGACCGGCAACAGGAGCTGAAACTACGAAGCGGGAGCGGATACGGGTCTTTCCCTCTCCATCCACTGTTACTTGCAAACTACTGCGTTTAACTTCGGCTAGATCAACCCGAATCGGTGCAGGACGAAATGCTAGGACAACTACTGTGATGATGCCAACTCCAACCATAAGGTAAGTTAGCCGTTGAGGAAGGTGCTTCATGAAGTGTCTAAAATCGCGGAATTGATTTTGCGATCGCAACAGTATTTAATTACTACTATTTAATTACTACTATTTAATTACTGCTATTACTTTTTTACTGTTCCATAGCTTGTGTTAGTTACGGGTGCATCTCCTAAAAGCTGTTTGACCTGATGGTGCGTTACGGGGCGGGCTGTTTCAACCAGGAACGAAGAGGCGGAAAATCAGGGCTAGCCCGCCCCTAACGCACCCTACGCAACATTTCTAAAAGTGAGATGCACCCTTAGTTACAACATGCAAACTAAGCTGAATACAAAGGAATCAGCAGGCTCCGCACTGATGTAACTATCACCATGTTGATGCTTATTCCCTGGTTTTCAAAACAGCGATTAAGTCCAGACGATTCAGCTTTCTGCGGATAATTAACCCAGAACATAATGCTGCTACTATTACGATAACAAATGTAAAAGCATAGGTATCTTTAGTAATAATTAAGGGAAAACGGTAAAGTTCAGAATTATAGGCAACAGACATTAAAGCAGCTAAACCGTATCCGAGTCCAAAACCAATTGGAAGGGCGAGTAGGGTAAGAATAACTTGTTCACCTAGGAGAATAAAGGCAATTTCAGCACGAGTGAATCCCATAATCCTGAGACTGGCTAATTCTCGTCCTCTTTCTGATAGGGCAATCCGTGCTGAGTTATAGACTACGCTGAAGGTAATAATGCAGGCAAAAATTACTAGTACTGCTGTGAAGACTCGCAGAAGTTTAGCACTAATTTCCTCAAAGCTTTCTAGGTTGGCTTCACGGGTGGCAATACCGGTAATGGCCGGTAGACGTTTGAGGCGATAGTAAAGCTGACTAGCAAGGTGAGGATCAACGGAGAGGTAAGCACCAGAAATAGTTTGTCCTTCTCGCATCAGTCGGTTGAGGGCATGGATATCCATATATGCTGAGACACCGAAGAGTTCATCCACCAAGCCGACTACAGGAACTTGACGCACGGGACGGCTTCCTTCCAGGACTTCCACGGTTAGGGTATCTCCAGGAGTAACACCTAGGATTTCGGCTAGTTTGGTAGTCATGACAACTCCGTCTGGGGGTAGATGCACGGTGTACCAATTCTTGTCTAGCAGACGGCGGAATTCTCCGGCTGGGTCGATTCCAGTTAAAGCACTGCGATAGGTATGATGGTCAAAGCGTAAACGTACTGGTACGATGCGGAATGGTTCGGAACGAATCACTCCTGGTAAGTGAGTGATTTCGTAACGGGTACGTGCGGGACGGGGTTGATTAAAGATAATGGTGAGATCTTCCCGTTGTACTTGGCGGAATTGAAAATCCATCAGGTATGTCAGTGCATCTCCGATGTACAACCCAGTCAGGAGAATTGCTACAGCAACAGCTATTCCCATAATGGATAGGAAGGCTTGGATGGGCTTGCGTTCCAAATTACGGAGGATAATACCACCGGCAGGGGATAAAAACTGCTGTAGACCTAGCCGTTCAATAATGATAGGTTTGAATTGAGCTGGGGGTTCGGGACGCATGGCTTGGGCTGGAGGAAGGGAAATTGCCCGACGTACCGCCATTAGTCCACCAATTGCTGCTGCGGTAAAGCTGACTAAGATGGCGGTGGCGACTAAGTCTGAGCTGACGTCATAGCGTAGTAGGGGAAAGCGAAAAAATTCAGCATAAAGTTGGGTTAGTCCATTGCCGAGCCAAAGACCAACTAGGGTGCCAAGGATACCTCCTACACTGACAATGGCAAGGACAAATTTAAGATAATGGATACCGATGGTTAGGTTACTGTAACCAAAGGCTTTGAGCACAGCAATTTGCTCCCGTTGGGTTCCGATTAGGCGAGAGAGGACAACATGCAGTAGGAAAGATGCGATCGCTAAAAAAATCGAAGGCATAAAAGTAGCAGAGACTTCCAAACTGCTGAGTTCATCTGCTAGAATTTGATGGGATAGCTGATCTTCCCTTCCATAAGCACCTAACCCACCGTAGCGTTCCAGTAATCGATCCAAACGGCTAATAATTTCCCTTTCTTGAGCCCCTGGAATTAAGGAAAGGCTGACATCGTTAAAGGCACCATCAAGGTCGAAGGCTTTACCCAAGGCTTCCCGACCTATCCAAACCACTCCAAATCGCCGATTATCTGGGAAGATTTCTCCAGCACCTCGCACTTCATAAACGTATTCTGGTGATAGGGCAATTCCTACTATTCGCAATTTTTCCCAACGTCCATTAATAATGGCACCCATGGTATCACCCAAGTTGAGTTGATTGGCTTGGGCGAAGGCTTCACTGACAAGTACTTCATCTCCTCGTCCTGGTTCAATATAGCGACCTTGACGAATAAATAAGTCGTTGAGTTTGGACTTACGACGCTCAGGAATTGAGATTAGTCTTCCTGTGGCTGGTTCTGTTAAACCAGGCACATCAAGGGTGACATCAACCACAATCCGAGTTTGGGTTTGGGCAATACCGGGAATAGCACCAATTTGGGATTTGAGGCTTTCTGGGGCGCGTTTGAGGGAAGCGAAAACTTGGGCAAAATGGTAGCGGTTGTAATATGTGTCTTGGATTAGTCGCAAAGAGCTATAGGCACTCCTGGCTAGGACGAAGCTAGCAATGCCACAGGCTACTACTAATGCGATCGCAATCACCTGACCTCGTAATTGCCATAGGTCACGTAAGAGTTTACGGTCTAGGGAATTCATGGAAGTCTAAGACCAACCGAAAATGTCAGGAACAGGCAAGATGCCCATTCTACAGGTGCGACCCGTGGCGAATTTAATTCTTAATACGGAAAGCGCACCTAAAAACTCTTAAAATCATTCCATTATTAAGCAACGCTCGATTTTTTATAACTGCTCTTCTTCTGTATAAAACAAAGCTTCACAAACTAATGTCAAGCCGAACAGACAGCAAACTAAGAAAGTTGTTAATAATATTGCTATCATAGCTCAACTCCTTGGGAAGTCTTTTACTTTGTGACTCCCTCTAGTTCTTTTATACCTCCGGTTTTCTATCGAGCTAGGTAATTTGATTCAATTCTTAATATACTCAATCGTTGACTTACCACTCTAAATCCTCAGGAGCAATCTTAGTCTGATTACCATGTACACTAATAATCTCACCACTACGCATGGTAATCACCCGATCTGCCATAGCCGCAATTCCAGCATTGTGAGTAATTACAGCAGTAGTTGTTCCCAATTCCTGATTGACTCGCTCCAATACATTCAATACTAGCTTACCGGTCTGAAAGTCTAACGCTCCGGTTGGTTCATCACATAGGAGCACTTGAGGACGTTTGGCAATAGCACGAGCGATCGCAACCCGTTGTTGTTCACCCCCAGATAATTGAGCCGGAAAATGGTTAAGGCGATGGTCGAGTCCCACTAGTCCCAAAGCTTCCCGAGGACGCATCGGACGAGGAGCAATTTCCGTCACCAGAGCAACATTTTCCTGAGCCGTCAAGCTGGGAATCAAATTGTAGAATTGGAACACAAAACCCACGCACTCCCGACGGAAGCGGGTAAGAGCACGATCATCAGCACTTGATAAATCACGATTATAGAATTTGACTTGTCCGAAGGAGGGAACATCAAGTCCTCCGAGAATATTCAGCAGAGTGGACTTGCCACTTCCAGACGGACCAAGCAATACTACAAATTCTCCTCCATAGAGGTCAATAGTAACTGATTTTAGTGCCTGAACATTCACCTCCCCCATCTGATAGGTTTTAGTCACGTCACGCACTTTGAAAATAGGTTCATTGTTCATATAGCGGTTGGCGACTTTACTAAGTAAATATTTCTAAGTTTTTAGGGAACAGGGAACAGGGAACAGGGAACAGGGAACAGGGAATAGGGAACAGGGAACAGGGAACAGGGAACAGGGAAAAACTATTTAGCATTCAATATAAGTGATTTATTATTGCCAATTGAAAAATTTAATCAATATTTTTTGTTCAATTTTGATAATCAAAATATCTGCAAATTGCTATAATTCATGATTGATTATTTCAAGAGTAATGACTAGATATAAATCCTAAATAAATTGTGACAATTATTGTCTACTATTCCCGATTCCCGATTCCCGATTCCCGATTCCCGATTCCCGATTCCCGATTCCCGATTCCCGATTCCCGATTCCCGATTCCCGATTCCGCTGTTCCCTGTTCCCTTTACTAGAGCAATTAAATCAATTAAATTGCTGAGCATAAAACCGAGCATAACGACCACCTTTTTCTAACAGTACTTCATGGTTTCCCGATTCAACAATTCGTCCTTGTTCTACTACCAGAATCCGATCAGCACGGCGCACTGTTGCTAATCGGTGAGCAATAATAAAAACAGTGCGGTCTTTCATAATCCGTTCTAAGGCTTCTTGTACTAAGGCTTCTGATTCTGAGTCTAAAGCGGAGGTAGCTTCATCGAGAATCAAGATTCTAGGATCGAGCAGTACCGCTCGTGCGATCGCAATCCGTTGTCGTTGCCCTCCCGATAAATTAATTCCCCTCTCCCCTACCCAAGTGTGATATCCTTGGGATAGTTTAATAATGAATTGGTGAGCATTGGCAATCTTAGCCGCTTCCTGAACAGCTTTAAAGTCAGGTTTTAATTGACCAAAGGCAATATTCTGAGCAATAGTACCTGAAAAGAGAGTGGTATCCTGGGGAACAATGCCAATCTGACGCCGTAGACTATTGAGGGTAATATCTTGAATATTGATCCCATCAATCAGGATTTCCCCAGATTGTGGATCATAGAAGCGGGGCAGGAGATTAACCAAAGTAGTTTTACCAGCACCCGAAGCGCCGACTAATGCGATCGCATCTCCCGGAGCAATTTCTAAATTCAAATTTCTCAGTACAGGCTCACCAGGTTGATAAGCAAAGCTGACATTACAGTATTCCACCCTACCCGTCGCTGGGGGTAAAACTATAGCGCTTGGCTTTTCCATTACCGTTGGCTCAAGGGCAAATAGTTCAAAGATGCGGTCTATGGATGCTTCTCCCTGTTTGAACTCATTATAGTTTTGGGTTAAGATGTTGATCGGATCAATCAACATGGCAACACCGATACCGTAGCTTACAAACTTGGAAGCCGTGAGGTTACCCTCAGCAATTTGCCATGCTCCCAACAATAATAGTAATAAGAAGCACAACGCTTCTAGAAAACCAACTATGGGAAACTGAATTGCTCTGAGGCGTTCAGCAGCATACTTGGCTTTGCGGTTGTTTTCCGCTTCTTGGCTAAATTTTTCGAGGGTATGGTCTTCTGCGGCAAAAGCTTGGATTAATCGAATCCCGCTAAACACTTCCGTCAGCATTGCGGACAAATCCGATATCCGATTTTGGCTGCGATGGGAGAATTTCCGGATCTGTTCCCCAAACCAACCAATCAACAAGCCCATCAATGGTGCAATAATTACTATGGCTAAGGTCAGTTCTGGATTAATATAGATGACAGCAGTTAGTACTACAATCAGTTGCAAGACACAAGGAATAAAATCACGAACAATTTTGTAAATCACCTCCCCAATCCGATCGAGATCTTCGGTGAGTCGGTAGGTAAGGTCACCAGTTCTAGCAGCTTCAAAGTAACCAATACTGAGGCGCTGCAAATGGTTAAAAACGTTTTGGCGTAAATGGAGGGCAATCTGTAGTGAAGCTTTTGCTGATAGGGTATATAAACAGTACTGCGCTATTTTCTGGGTCAGAAATACAACAGCAGCTAACCCAGCTAGCTGAAGACTCCTGACCAGTTTTCCCTGTCCGACCACAGCAAAAAAGGGCTCAGATAGCCAAAGGAGTAGGGGCCAGCAGACGGTGAATACTAATGTACAAACCAATGTCTGAGCCAGAGTTAAGCGTTGGGAACGAAGGTAAGGTCGCAGTTGCCAGTAACTAGAGTGAGGTTTCAAGTGTCAATCGGGAGAATGATGGCTTCTGTTTTAACCTATCACTTACGGTTAGCTGATGGTGACAAGCACCCCATTGGCCTGAGATGGTTCAAACCATGGCTCAAACAGTTGGGAATGAAAAACCTTAGTTGGTGGGCATTGGTGGCTAGGCTTCGTTGGAAGTGGTTTGGGATTTGCCCAGCAATGCCCACCCTACAGACTTCCCAAAATGCGATTGACCGTTCGCGCAGCGTCGGGCAAAGCCCGTGCATGTCACGCTTCGCGATTGGCCGTAGGCCACGCTTCGCGAACGCACTACGTTCTCTGTGACCATGACCATTATTGTGATATGCTGATCATTGGTTGGTATTCAAAGTCAGAACTACTGTGGCCTTAAAAATAATAATTTTATCTGTCTTCGAGCTTCAAGCCCCAAAAAGCATTTCACTCTCAGGTAACTCAGGATGTGATTAAACCACTGCACAAGACCATAGAAGCATTTAACACCAGATAATATGGATTTCCCAGGTTTAATAAATTTGGGCGTTATCAATCATTTTTATTGCCCCAGTTCAAGACCAGTCCCATTCAAGGCAATCCGATTACGCAAAAGTTGATTGGGCTAGTTAACATAACTTGGAATAGCTCTATTCCCTTTGGTTTCAAAATAAAGCGATGCAGAGGTGCGACCCGTGGCGAATTTCATTCTTAATGCGGAAAACGCACCATTACGGTCTTGGGGGTTCCCCCCACTCGCTATTGCCGTGGTTTCCCCCACTCGCTATTGCATCAAGACAGGAAATCAGAGTTGTGTCTAGGTTCAGGGCACCAAAGAGGATATCAAATGCATGTGATCAGCTATCGACGTTTGCGGGAATTTAGTGAAAAACACGCTGATTGCCATGATGCTCTCGATAACTGGTATAAGATTGCCAATCAGGCTACTTGGTCTAACTTAGTTGAGGTACAATCAGTTTTTAGAAAAGCTGAAGCAGTAGGAAATTTTACAGTTTTTAATATTAAGGGGAATAAGTACCGCTTAATTGTAAGTATAGATTATGAAAAGCATTTAATTTACATCAAGTATATTCTGAATCACGCAGAATACGACTATAATAACTGGAAGAATGACCCTTACTTTTAATCAAAAGCCATACAAAAAACTGTTAATTAAATATCAACCTAAAATGATTAAAACAGAAGAAGAGAATGAAAAAGCTTTAGCTTTTGTAGAAGAGTTGATGCACCGACCTAAACGAACACCAGAAGAAGATGAAATTTATGAATTGCTGATTACATTAATTGAAAAATTTGAACAAGACTATTACTCACCAGGGATTAGATCTGAGCCTCAGTCTATGTTACTTTTTTTAATGGATCAAAAAGACATAAAACCAGCGGATTTAGTGGGAATTATTGGCTCTAAAAAAACCGTTGATGACATCGTTAATGGAAAGCGAGAAATTAGCAAATATCAAGCCAAAACCTTGGGAGTTTTTTTTCAAGTTGATTCCAGTTTGTTTATGTGAAAAGCGCTCACCAATTGCTAAAACTTCATTTCGATTCGATGTATAGAGTTTTCCATACTTATCAGGTACACAGGAGTTTTTAACTATTACCTATTCCCTGTTCCATAAAATCATAAAATTATCTAGCTCAGCCAATGGCTTTCCTTAAAAACCCATAGCTAGTAATGCTGGGCGGAAGTTAAAATTCAAAATTATTGCATACTTATTATATAAGTGTTTCGCTCTTTTTGAAAGGTATCTTTATTTCCGCCGTGCCTTACTAGGGGGTTGCTAAACTAAGGAATGATCTTAAGTAATGATATTAAGTATAGTTGGGTCAGTTACCGATTACTTATTACCCATTCCCCATTACCTATTACCTTAAGTCTCACTCAATACCCAATTCACTAAAGTACGAACTGGAAAGCCAGTCGCACCAGAATTATTACAACCATTTTCTTTATCAGTCCAAACTGTTCCAGCAATATCGATATGTACCCAAGGCGTTTCCTTAACAAATTGCTTCAAGAACAAGGCTGCCGTAATCGAACCAGCTGCACGGGGTCCAGTATTTTTGAAATCAGCAATTTGAGACTTTAATCCCTCAAAGTACTTCTCTTCCATGGGCATCTGCCATAATTTTTCACCAGCCGCTTCTGCCGCATCTTTAAACTGTTGCGCTATTGTTTCATCAGTGGTCCATAAACCAGCAATATCATTTCCCAATGCTACAACACAGGCACCAGTCAAGGTAGCTAAATCTGCGATCGCATCCACCTCTAATTTTTCCGCAAACACTAAAGCATCTGCTAGGGTTAGTCTTCCTTCGGCATCCGTATTATTGACCTCAATCGTCTTACCATTAGAAGCAGTAAGAATATCCCCTGGGTGCATGGCATGACCACTAATCATATTTTCCGTGGCCGCACTGATAAAGTGAACCTCGACATCCGGCTTCAACTGGCCAATTGCCTTAGCAGTCCCCAAGGTAGCCGCCGCCCCCCCCATATCCATTTTCATAGTCTCGATGCCACTACCAGCACCTTTAAGATTCAAGCCACCGGAGTCAAAGGTTAAGCCCTTACCCACAATCGCTAATTTGCGTTTTGGAGTACCATCAGGTTTATAGGTCATATGAATAAACTTGGGAGGCAGATCTGAGGCTTTGGCAACCCCAAGAAAAGCACCCATTCCCAGTTCTTCACAGGCTTCCCTGTCCAAGATTTCCAGGGAAAAACCATACTCTGAGGCCAGCTCCTCTGCTGTCTGAGCCAAACTAATTGGTGTCACCTCATTAGCTGGTGCTGCTACCAACTCTCGTGCCAAAATTACACCTTCACAGATTTTCTGAGCCTTATCAATCCCTGCTTCTTGCCCAGCCAATGCCAGTAAATCAATCTGTTCCAGCTTTGCGCCCTTATCCTCGGATTCCGACTTAAAGCGATTGTCTTGGTGTAGAGCCAGGATTATCCCCTCAGTGATCCCTTGTGCCGTTGCTATGGGGTCATCATTAACCACCGGTAAGCTAATTCCAAGAGTTGTAATCTTTTGCTGTTTCGCAGTCCGGGCAATTGTGGCACTTCCACGGCGCAGTGTATCTAAGCTCAGGTCATCAGCTTTACCCAATCCTACCAGGATAATTTTACGGATTGGGCTACCGGATCCGACACGGGTGACAGCAGAACTACTAGTGCTACCCTTAAATTCTGTTTCCTCGATCAATTCTGTAATCGTACCAGTCAGTTTCTGATCCAACTCGGCTAAATCACCAGTCAGGTCTACAGCATCCTCAAATAACCCAATGGCTAAAGCATCACCAGTCCAGTCTAACCTTAGTGTATCGGTTCCGCGAATTTCCATATTTTTTTCTGTCTAGGTAATTACAATGAATAGTTTTTGAACCAATACCATAACAAATATTGACTGGTAATGGGGTGAGGGGGTGTGGCGGTTAGTTAGTGTAAAGATTGTTGAAATTTTATCTGACGATTAACGAAAAAAACATTCTATCTGTGTTATATTTAGAATTGATAATCATAAACTATCAATAAACTTGTTCCGGATCGAGACGTTTATGGCTCAAAATATCGAGTCAGTTAACACACAAAAAGTAAATCCTCGACAACGCTATACGAAACTAAACATTTTTGTCGAGGTCTTACTGGCTTGACGAGGTAAGCCAAACTAGAAAGAAGTGTTCTATTGACTTAAGCGATGCTTGATTGTAGAGCCACTTGAGGAATATTTCCCCTTAATTGCTGATTTCTGGTTTCCATCCTATGCCTCTGCTCGACCCCAACCGTTCTTATAGCTTCAGTGAAATAGCCAAACTCAAAACTCCGACGGATGAAATCTTGGCAGAATATGGCTATTCACTAGAACGTACCTTATTGGATTTGCGGCAATATCAGGGTGAGTTAGATCGATTGCAGGAGCGCCAATCACGCCTCGAAGAAATCTTACCTTACCTGGATCTGAGCAACGAACAATCCCGGCGGGAGATGTTAATTGCACCTGTGATGGCAGATTTAATTCACTACACAAGGGCGCAATTGCGAATTGAGTATTCAATCAAGGTCAGCAATCAGCTTCAAGGCGCGTTGGACTATTTGCTGAGGACAACGACTAATCTGTTAGTAGTTGAGGCAAAGCAAGAGGATCTTACCAATGGTTTCACTCAGATGGCAGTCGAACTGATCGCTCTCGATCAGTGGGAGAAATGCGCATCGGTTGAGCAACAGCCACAACTATTTGGAGCCGTTTCAACTGGAACAATCTGGCAGTTTGGTATTCTGCACCGTCAAGATAAATTAATCACCCAACAATTGACTCTCTACCGGGTACCAACGGATTTAGAACCCTTAACCAGAATTCTGATCGCAGCGCTCTCTAGCAGTAATTGAGTAAGAGAGTCACTGCTCTATTGTTGAGCAACTTGAGGAATATTTCCCCTTAAACCAGTCATCAACTTCAAAGCATAAATCTTGACTGGACGAATCCGGCGCAGCATCCATAACCCGAGACGGCGTATCGCCACTATTGGTAACCAGTTGTTGGAAAACATCCGATCTAGGGTATCGGTAAACCCTAAGATGACAAGATTCTCTTGCTTGCGCCAGTTTTCATAGCGCTTAAGAACCTCTATGGCTCCAATATCTTCCCCTGCTTGGTGTGCTTCAGTCAAGACTTGGGCAAGGGCAGCAGCATCGCGAATCCCAAGGTTTAGTCCTTGACCACCGACAGGATGGCAGCAATGGGCAGCATCACCAATTAGTGCTAATCTTGACTGAATATAGCGATCGCTCTGCATCAACTGCACTGGAAACAAATAGCGATCGCATTCCAACTCCAAGCGACCCAACAGACCACCAGTGTAGTATTCCAGCTTAGCGAGAAACTGATCTTCGTCTAGTTCTTTTAAAGCTTTGGCTTCAGCATGGGGTGCTGTCCACACCACCTGGCAGCGATTCTCTGATAAGGGCAGCACCCCCATCGGACCACTAGGCCAGAAGCGTTCAAAAGCCGTATTATTATGGGGCTTTTCAGTTTTAATCCGGGCAGTCACACAAGATTGCCAGTATTTCCAGCCACGAGTCGTAATCCTAGCCCTAGTCCGAATTTGCGATCGCGCTCCATCAGCCGCCACCAAGAGCCTTGTCCTGATTCGATGCTGAGTATCACCCTCCTTGACAGTAATCTCCACCCCAGACTCCTGATAGTCTACATCCACTACTTCTGCTGGACACAGCCAGTCAACATTGGGGCAATCTGTCAAAAATTCTTGCAACGACGTTAGCACCGGACGGTGTTCTCCCACATACCCTAGGGCGTTGGTACCTAAATCTGAAGGGGAAAAATTTACCACACCGGAATGGTTAGCATCGGAAAGCTTGATCTGCCGAAATGTGCTAATCTGCGGCAGGATTTTATCCCAAACCCCAATACCTGCGAAAATACGCCCTGAGAGGATAGACAAGGCATAGGCTTGTATCCTGGCAGCTGCCACTGACTTCGGTTTAGCTTCTATGAGTAATACGCTCAACCCAGAATGTTTCAACGCACAGGCCAGGGTAGAACCAGTAATGCCACCACCCACAATGGCTAGGTCGTAATCAAAACTTTGATGGGTTGCTGAGGTAGTTTGAATCAGCAGTTCCAGCGCCATAACTATAGTCGTAAATGTCTCGGTAAATAGTAATATATACTCTTTTTCATTGTGACGCTTTTAGATCAACCCATCAACTGATCCAATTTTGCTCAACCTGGAAACACACGACTTAACTCTAGGCACAAATCTCCAAGACCAGGAATGGTAACCGTTTCATTGGGCAACACCACCCGTTTGACCCGATAGCCGAAATTTCTTTGAGTATCTTGATAGGGCTGAGTATAGCACTCTAGTTGACCAGCCACCAGGTTAACAATCCAGTAATCCTGAACTTGGTTTTCTGAATATAAAGATAGCTTTACGGTCTGGTCATACTCCAGGGTTGAATCTGACACCTCAATAACCAGCAATATATCCTTTGGATAAGGGTGATTTGGCAAGTAGTCATCTGCCTGACCCCATGCGATCGCAACATCCGGTTCCGGTTCACTGTCGTTGGATAGGATGATTGGTTCCTGTCCCCTTACTACCCCACGGTCGCCTACTAGTCTGTCCAACTCTCGCCATAACTTAGTGTTGCAAACCGAGTGGGAGGTACCCTTCGCCACCATTTGTATTAACTCTCCCCGAATCAACTCCACCCGGTCATCTTCTGTTAGAAAACCATTATCAATCAAGCGATGATAGTCAGCTAGGCTAAAGCGCTTAGTTTTGATCAGGGTCATGATAACTTAACTTTAAAAACACAGCTTAATTGTATGAGGAGTTATTCTTTTACAATTTATCAACCCATGCCTCTAGTGCCTTGATTTTTTCATTCCAAGTTATGGTTTAACTCACCCCAATATCAATTAATTCAATATTCCCTATTTTATCATAAAATAGGCTTTAATTTTCAGCTTCTGGTAACCAATCCTGATCTAAGGCCAATTCAAGAGAATAGGGGCAAGCCTCTGGGAAAACCGAAACAGGCATTCCGGTTTGCTGGGCTGCCTTACGGCGAGCCCGCTGATAGCTTTGTTCCAGCTGCTGGGCTGGATAGCTCCTGAGACTCGGACTATCTTCAATGCGTCAGTAATCGAATCCAGCCAGCTATCCGAGCGACGCTGATGCTGGTATTGCCACTTGAGCAAATGTAACAGCAGGCGAATCAATTGGCTATTGACACTCCCCGCCCTGGAAGGACGGGGATTCTTGCTTCAACGGGGTGACTTGTTTAACCAGGCCGGAGCCAGAAAAAATAGAGGTCTCCTCTTCACAAGCGTACTTGGTCTATGACCCAGGTTTCGGTGTGCCCCACCGTACCTAATCTAGTTAACAAGTTAGATAAACTTTTTCTTGATCTTATGATGTTTTCGTAGATATCCAAATCGTTAGATTTGATTATGCAATAGGCTTATCTCTTAGCTTATTTTTTACATCATCTACTTATTTTAAGATCATGTTTATCTAGAACATTATTTTTTTTTATTCATCTATATTAACACGATGCGAGAAAACCGTCAAGTCTTAATTTAAAAAAAAGCCGTCCTATAAGGACGGGGCGCGATTACCCAAATTTTTTGGTAATTCCCCGCCTTTCACTCTTGCCCAAGTCTTCAACCTCCTCAATCAGATTTTCTAAGTCAATCTCTTGCCAACGACCTTCTCGCAACAGCTGTGCTGTTTGTTGTGTCCAGTAATTAAAGTCTTTTGTGTATGCTTTTTCCACAAGTATCTCTCCCTTTCTATACCCAATTGAGTTTTAAAATTACCCAAAATCTCTCTATAGTTGATTAACTGTTGGGGTGCATCTCAATGCATGCAAAAACACTCAGGATAATAGAATGCTAAGATCATGTTATTACAATTCCCCTTAATAAAAATATCCCCCATCTCCCTATCTCCCTATCTCCCTATCTCCCCACCCTCCCCACACTTCCCACACTCCCCACACTTACTTTACTCATAGATTTACGAGTTTGAGATGCACCCAACTCTTGCCTCTTGGCTCTTGCCTTTGATTAATCCAATCTATTTTGATTTGGGTTTAATGCCATAACAAAGAGTGCGATCGCTTTCATCGATTTCAGCATTGTGCTTGAGATAATCCCCTACCCAATCACAAGCCCGACTCAGAAGGTCATTGAAATCTAAACTTATATCCATATTCCACATAATCACATTGCCACTGGAGTCAGATGAAGCCAGGATTTTGCCATCGGGACTGAAACTGAGGCTAAAAACGCCATCATTATGTCCAATCAGAGTTTCAATTTCTTGCCCCTTCAAATTCCAGAGTTTAACCGTTTTGTCACCACTAGCCGAAGCAATCATCTTGCCATCTGGGCTGAAACTAACGCTAAACACCTTACCCTGATGCCCTTTGAGAGTTCGGATTTCTTTACCGTCTCTACTCCAAAGTTTAACCGTTTCGTCCTCACTACCAGAGACAAGCATCTGACTGTCGGGACTAAAACTGACACTCCAGATCACATCATCATGACCTTTGAGGATAGTAGGAGTTAAGCAAAAAGGCAAAAAATTTGTGTTATGGTCTGATCCAACTGCTGCTTTTAAGTTTGCTGCTTTTAATTTTGCTGATTTTAATTCACCATTACATAAATTTCCCCGACTCCAAAGCTTGATAGTATTATCATCACTACCAGCAGCAATCATCAGACCATCGGGACTAAAATTAACACTTCTAACCGCAGCCCTAAGCTTTTTCAAGTTTTGGCTTTCTCTTCCTTTAAAACTCCAAAGCTTGACAGCTTGATCCCAACTGCCAGATACAATAGTCTGACTGTCAGGGCTGAAACTAACGCTAAAGACTCGAGCCCGATGCCCCTGGAGTGTTTGGATTTTTTTACCATCCTTACTCCAAAGTCTAACCGTACTATCCCGGCTACCCGTAGCAATAGTTTTGCCATCCGGGCTAAAACTAACACTAAAAACTGCATCCCTGTGGTTTTCTAGAACATTTGGAGTCAAACAAAAATCCAGCACATTGATAGTTTTACTAGACCTTCTCTCCCCTAATCCTTGCTTGCTACAGGTATAATCTAAATGCCATAGTTTAGCAGTTTTATCTTCACTAGCACTAGCCAAGGTTTTGCCATCTGGGCTAAAACTAACACTCCAGACATTACTCCTATGACCCTTGAAGGTGCGAGGTGTTTTGGCATCTAAGCGCCAGAGTTTAATCGTTTTATCTTCACTAGCACTAGCCAGAGTCTTGCCATCTGGGCTAAAGCTAAGGTCATAAGCCCCAGCCTGATGCCCTCGCAAGGTTTGGAGTTCCGAGCCATCAAGGCTCCAGAGTTTAACGCTTTTATCCCGACTAGCAGAGGCGAGGGTTTTGCCATCCGGGCTGAACCTGACGCTTCTGACTCCAGCTAATTTCTTTGGAAAAGTCTTCAGTTCCCGACCATCAAGGCTCCAGAGTTTGATAGTCTTATCCTCACTAGCAGAAGCAATCATCTTGCCTTGGGGTGAGAAACTGACGCTATAAACCTCAGCCTTATGCCCCTTGAACGTTGCCATACTTCTGCCGTCCAGGTGCCAGAGTTTGATAGTGTTGTTACTTCCAGCAGAAGCCAGAATTTTGCCATCCGGACTAAAGCTGATGCTGCGATATCCAGCCGCAATCCCCTCAAACGTTTGGAGTTGCTTGCCATTGAGGCTCCACAGCTTGACAGTATTATCGTTACTAGCCGTAGCCAGCATCCTGCCATCGGGACTGAAACTGACGCTCCGCACTCCACGCTGATGTCCTTTAAACGTTTTGAGGTTTTTCCCGTCTAAGCTCCACAGTTTGACCGTCTTATCCTGACTAGCTGTAGCAATAGTCTTGCCATCTGGGCTGAAACTCACATTCCAAACGGTACCGTTATGTCCCTTCAAGGTTTGGAGTGCCTTACCGTTGCGGCTCCAAAGTTTGACAGTATGGTCTTTACTAGCAGAAGCAATCAGATTACCGTCAGGGCTAAAACTAACACTAGTCACCCAACTGTCATGGCCTACCAAACGGTTGTATTCTCTAACCCAAGACACTGCTCCGTGCAATGCTGTCCTAACCAGACTCTCAGTTTCAGGTTTTACACTGCGTCTCTGTTTTTGCAGTTGCCGTGCAGCCCTGATTGCTTCGATCAGGGCATCAAATTCCTGATGTGATTTTCTCAGAGCCAGTGAATATCGACTCAGAGCATTAATGTGACCAACGCTTACCGTTTCTGCTCGTTTCCATTGCATGAAAGCAACCAAGCCAAAGCCAACAGCTGCTGCAAATGCTGCACTCATCAAAGTAAGGGACAACCGTAAGATGACTAATCGACGCTTTTCCTGTTTTCTCAAAATCGATATGGCATCCCGACTTTTAGCAATATATTCCTTGTGTAAAGATGTCGCAGTCGGCTGTTTATCATTGGTCTCGGCATCAAGCAACCATTGTTGGGCAATAGAAAATTCGCTGCCACGCAACAGCAAATCTGTATCTTGGTTAGACTGCTGCCATTCCCTAGCTCGCTGCAACCATTTGGTGTGACTGCGCACATGCTCTCGGTCAGTATCAAGGGTTCTGACCAATTCACTTAAATTGGGATAAAAATCTCCACCATGCCTGTTGAAATCAATCCACTGGATGCTAGCTAATCCAGGATGTAGCATTTTTGCTGGTACCTGTATAGAAAGCACAGTCACAAACCGTTTATTTAATCTCTGAGCATAGTCTACCTCCCCAGCACAATAGGGTGAATTTACCGAAGCAGGGGAAATAATAAATAAGAAATTATCAGACTGTTCAATTCCCCGTTCGATTTCCTTCTCAAAATCACTCCCTGGAGGAATACTTTCTTGGTCAAACCAAGTCGTTTTTCCCTGTAACTGCAATGCCTCATTTAACTTTCTAGCCAAATCTGAATCAGTACGGGAATAAGAAATAAAAACGTCTAGATAAGATTCCGTTGGTTGATTCGTGCTAGCCGCAATAAATTCTTCATGTAATCCTAGTGGTGGATGTTCCAGGCGTTGCCGATTTACGTTCAGCCAGTTTTCGTAATAGTTTAAATTGTGACCCCGCAATAAAATGCTAGAATTGCGGTTTTGGATCAGCCATTTTAGCGCTTTGACTAACAAAAGCTTATGCTCTTCGTAATAGAGAGCATCTTGATTTAATTCTTTTAATAATTGAGCAGCCATGAAGCGGTAGTTTGCTTCATGGTTAGACTTAGTAAAATCCAGGAATTGTAATGAGCGAATTTTCGGTGGTATTTGGTCAATTTCCGTGTCTTCAATCAGTAGGGATATAATCCGTTTATTGTGAGCAAAGGCGTGTTCAAGCTCTTGCTGACAGTATTTTGATTGAATCGAATTGGGTGAAATTAAGTAAATGACATTATCAGCTTCCTCAATTCCTTGGTTGATTGCCGCTTGGAAGTCTATACCGGTTTTAATATCCGTTTCAGGTTTCCAGATTGTGATTCCTTCCCGCATCAGGGTTTTGCCAAGTTTATCCTTTATATCTTGATCTTTATCAGAATAAGATATAAACACTTGGGTCATTAAATTATTGGCATTTTTGATGCTTTCACAAATAAACTCACAATGTAAATCCGTTGGCACACAAGGAGCCTGATCTTTTTGAAACCGTACCTTTAACCAAGATTCAGCTTGAATCCGTTCTGACTGGATTAACAGGTGGTTAGTTTGTTGTTGATTTCTGTCCCACTCCAGAGCTTTAACTAAAAACCGAGTATGCTGTTCTACATAATCAGCATGCTTACGGATAGAATTCATTAATTGTTTAAAGGAGGCTTCAAAATCGTTGATTTTATCTTGGAAATAGATCCAGTTCAGTTTACGGATAATCGTAGGAATTTTCTCCCGAGGGGATTTAACATGCACTAAAGGAATAATGCGTTTATTGTATTTAATAGCCAGTTCAATTTCTTTGAGGCAGTATTTTGAATTAACGGAATGGGGGGAAATGATAAAAATGAAGTTATGAGTTCTCTCAATGCCATTATCAATCTGATGCTGCCAATCGACAGCAGGCGGAATGTCCTTCTGGTCAAACCAGACAGTTAAGCCCAATTGTGTTAGTCTACCTTCAAGTTTAGTAGCAAAGGCTTTGCTGTCAGCACGTCCGTAGGAGATAAAGGCATCGAAAAATGTAGTCATTTGTCCAGGGGTCTAAGTGAGGAGATCTACTTAACACTACACTTGTAACACCCTGGATTTCGTAAATCGAGCAAGCTTGAAGAGTTGTGAGAAGGAAATAGGGGTGACGGATGGGTAACGGATGGGTAACGGATATAACGAATGGGGAGCAGGTGAACAATGGTCAGGATTTAGGTGTCACCTCAGATGCTCTGCCCATGGGCTGAACAATTACCACAATAAAGCCAGTCTGTCAAGCACGTATATGATATTATAAAAGATCTCATTTAGTATCCACTGTCTTAGACGGAGACGGGTTTTTTCCCTGATCCTCCGACTCCTGGGTTTCACCATAAAGTTCTGCTAGTGCATCATTCATCTCTTGCACCCAGCCTACATTTTCGCTTTGGATGGTTTTCTCTGTACTGATCACCAATAACTCAAATTTCTCCAATTTTTCCTCGTCTGACAGACCATGCCACCAAGTGCTTATATCGTACAAATCATCAGCTGCTTGGTTGTAGGCAATCAGCGTTGTCTCAACCCGTTTCAATTCCAGGAAACTGGAAAATGCCGCAGCAAAGGCTGTACTGACCGCCACCCAGATGTCTTCACCCAGCGCCACCAGAAATGAACCCACACCGCCCAAGATATATACTCCCCACTGGTAGCCATGCAATTGTATATCAAGTTTCCTAGTTCGCTTTCGGTACCACTTAAACTGGTCTTCCACTCGCCAGACTAGGTAGTTTTCAGGGGTTAGGTCAGAAAACTTATCATCTTGATTATGCTGTTGAGCTTCCTGACGTTTCTTGTCCTTGCTTAAGGATGAGCGTTTTCTCCGGGAAACTTCCCCTTCGTAGGGGCTAAAACTAGTGTGGTGAACTGTAGTTCCCTTTAGCCTTTGACTAATCACCTTGACCTTACGTGCCAGCTTAGCATCCCGGGACGTGTTATCACTATATTCCCCAACTTGGGCACGGTAACAGTAAATTTCCCTTTTAATTGCCTCGGCACTACCCCGTAACAGAATCCAATTGCCACCTTTGTCGAACTTAACTGCACCTGCTAGTAGTACACTTAGAGCAATTGGCACTAGTAGAAGAACATAGTGAATCACTTTGACCGTGTGGTGTGACTCACCGAGGCGTTCTATAAACATTGAGTGGAGCACAGCTAGCAAAGTAGCCAACACACTCAATATCAGAATCCCTATCCGCAGCAAGAAGAAACGTTTCTGAGCCGCTGTGGCATTTTTGCTATAGGTACGCTGACGTTCCCAAGCACGTTTGAGGGTTGGGCTTGGCCCAGGGGAGTATGTAGCCTCAACTTCTGACGTCATGACAGTCTATGTGCAGTCTATGTGCTTTAGTCTATGTGCTTTTTACCAAAAATTTTGGGTAATCGCGCCCCGTCCTTGTAGGACGGCTTTTCCATGTGCTATAATAAAAACATAAGTAATAAACTAATATTTAGATAGGTATTATCTAATCATAAGTAGACAACGTAAAAAATATGTATTAGATACGTATTGCGTAATTTGGTCTAACGGCTTTAACGTCTATGAAAAAATTAGATAAGAAAAAGTATCTGTCTATCCATATAAAAAAGGTACGGTGGGGCACACCGAAACCTAGGTCAATGATCTAAACGCTCGGGGAGATTTGTCCTCTACTTTTCCTGGCTCCGGCAAGGGATAGCAAGACGAGTCGTAGAGCCAAGAATCCCCGTTCTTCAGCGGACGGGGAGTGTCAATGTGTACCTTGACTGTCTCGTCAGTCCCTCCATGATGATTTTAGTCAATTCACTGAATGGTTGTGAGAGGTCATAACAGGTCAAGTGATTTTGTTGTAAGTGATTTGGTTGTAATAGTTCCGTAACAGATTCTCGTGCTTCTTGTTCTGGATAGCTTACTGCCATAGTAATTTCATCTGCCAACCGACCACTGCCGCCAAGAACTACCAATGGTCGTCCAGCTTTCTTGTTTTCAAATAAGTCTAGCAAGGTAATCGCCCCACCGTTAGCCATTACTGTGACTGATGGCTTTCCGTCTGCCAGGGTAGTAGCTATACGAGCCAACCAGGGGGATTCATCACCCCAGGTAGACCCAGGAATCAGCACAAAATGAGTATGATGTGGCTCCAGTGATGTTTCACCAGAATACGAGGGGGGTGCATCAGGAAGCGCAATCTTGCCCACTGGGGCAATACCTACTAAGGGAAAGGTGCCAGCAATCTCAGCACGAGCTTGCCCCATCATCTGCATCACCCCAGTATCGGTACCGCCATCCACCACACATGCTCCGAGGGTTTCAGCAATGGGAGCTAGTACATTGACAAACAACAAGCGCAAACGAGCCATACTCTGATCACTCATCTTACTTGCCCCCCCGACTACCACTAAAACCGGACGGGAGCCGTGAAGACCGATTTGGTTCAGGGCAGCAGACAAGTCCACAGGATGATCCACTTGAATCGCACAAGCCGTTTGCCCATTCTTGAACGTGAGTTTGAGAGGCTGGTTATTTAAGAACTGCTTGAAGATGAGATGGTTTGGCTTGTATCCATCCTGGGACAAAGCACCGGACTTAGCTAAAACCCTCCTCTTGCGCAATCGGGGGGGAGCGATGCCTGCGCATCTAGCCATTAAGACCTTTTGGTGATCTGTTCGCTTTTGCTTTGTCTTGGCAGATAGAAACATTTAAAATCACCTATAGTGGTTTATAATATTCTATCTGCTAGATCATGCTGAGGGACATCAGCTGATCAGACATCTCGAAATTGGCGGTAACATTTTGTACATCCTCCAAGTCTTCCAGAGCATCCATTAATTTTAAAAGCGTCCGCGCCAGATCTGGGTCAGTCACTTCCACCGTATTACTAGGAATCCAGCGCAACTGCGCCTCACTGACCTCAAAGCCCTGATTTTTCAAGATTTGACTCAGGTTTTCCAGGTTGCTAACTTCTGTAAATACCTCAGCCGTTACACCTTCAGAATCTTCGTTCAACTCATAAGTTTGAGCTCCCCCTTCAAGGGATGCTTCAAACAAATGGTCCTCTGTGATATCACCCGTAAGCGTAACGACACCCTTTTGCTCAAACATCCAGCTAACGCAGCCTGTTTCACCCAGATTACCACCATTCTTAGTAAATCCTGAACGCAGGTCAGCTGCTGTCCGATTCCGATTATCAGTAAAAGCTTCTATCAAGATAGCAACGCCTCCTGGACCATAACCCTCATAGCGAATCTCTTCAAGATTGTCACTCTCATTGCCTAGGGTACCGGCTCCTTTTGCGATCGCTCTTTCAATGTTCTCATTGGGAATCCCTGCTGCCTTAGCCTTTTCCACCGCTTGCCGCAGCTGAAAATTACCCTCCGGATCCGGGATGCCATTGCGAGCAGCTACTATAATCTCCCGAGATATTTTAGCAAAGGTCTTACCTTTAACTGCGTCCACCCTCGCTTTCTGACGCTTAATATTTGCCCATTTACTATGTCCTGCCATAACGGTTAAGTTAATTACTACCCAAGTTACAAAATACCTCCACTTCTTGGTTTAAGCATATAACCTACCCAAGTCATCTCCTAAAATAGACTATTCTCTCTCCTAGGATAGCTACCAACTGAAGGAAAGAAAGTCCATGGTAAATGCTATATCCTAAATGGTTTTTGGTCAAGGGATTAGCCCTTTGGAGATTAGGGGTAGCATTACTTGCACTGTAGTTTGTTCTCCTAGTGTACTATCTATTCTTAATTTACCACCGTGTAACTCAGCTAGACGTTTAGCAATCAGCAGCCCCAACCCTGAGCCTTGTTGTTCGTAAAAGTTACCTTTACATTGTAAGTCAGCTTTCAATTCGGCCATTTCAGCTTCAGATATCCCTTGCCCCTTGTCGTGGACTGACAAGATCAAGGTATTATTTTCTGAATAGCTATTTCCCCAAACAGGTGTTCCCTCTTATGATAATTTAAAGGCATTATTAATTAACTCTTCCAACATTTTATTAAGTCGGTTTGGCGACATAGCAATAGTAGCCTCTTCCCAATCTAATTGCAAATCCGCAACCCGTCCTGTTTTTTGAGCAATATTCTGAATCAAATTAGCCAGAACCGGATTAGGTAATTTACTGGTAGTCTTTCGCAGATTTTATTATTTTTTGGAATCTGTAGCGTTCATTTCAAGCTCTGCATAAAGTCAAAAGTTCTGAATTAACCTTAATAACCGTTCAGCAGACTGATGGATATCTTCTGCCATAGTCTTAATTTGATATCGTTCCAAACTCTACCATTTCTCCATGATTAGTTTGGAAATATCCAGAATCCGATTTAGGGGTTTATCCATTTCATAGAGCAAAGACAGTTTAATATGGCTGCGCAAATCATCCAGTTTTTTATCTTTTTGCAACTCAAGGGCAGCTTGCTTTTACAATCGAGTAGTAATTGCTCCTAGTAGTTCTACTCTAGTAAATGGCTTGGTCAGATAATCATCTGCTCCTAATTCCATTCCTTGGCGCTGATCAGTTTTTTCAGCTCTAGCTGTGAGAAACATAAAAGGAATGGTTGCCGTAGCAGGATGTTTGCGCAACGCATGCAATACCTTATAGCCATCAATTTTTGGCATTATAACATCTTAAATAATAAATTTAGCGTTTATAATGGTCTAACTCGATACTAATCCGACCATTCCTACCAGCAATCTCCTCAAAATATTTAGCTTCCAGTAACTCCAGTATATTTTCTCGTACTGAAGGTTCATCTTCAATTAACATAATTTTTGTTCTTACCATTTTTTTGCGCTTTGTGAAACTAATCTAATTGACTTGAGGTAGTGGGAAGCCAATACCGCTATTGAGTAAACGTTTAAATTCCGACGCTGGTAAAGCCCTACTAATCAAATGACCCTGAACTCGATCACATTTATGAGAATAAATAAAATCCAATTCTTCTTGAGTTTCTACTCCTTCAGCAATCAGTTGTAGATTTAAACTTTTTGCCATTTGTATAATAGCCTTAGTAATAGCAGCCTGGTTAGGTTTCTGCACAATATTACGGACAAAGCACTGATCAATTTTGAGAACGTCAAAGGGAAATTGTTGTAAATAGCTTAATGAAGAATATCCGGTACCAAAATCATCAATTGCAATTTCTAAGCCTAGGTTTTTTAGATCATTTAACTGACGAATAGCCGTCTCAGTGTTTTTTACTAGTATACTTTCAGTTAGTTCTAGTTCTAGAGTTCGATAGGTTAACTCAGTTGACTGCAAAATCTTGACTAAATTATGGTAAAATTCCGGTTTATTAAATTGACGACCTGATATATTTACTGCTATACGAAAAGAGGTATATCCATCATTTTGCCAGACTTTAGCTTGCTGACAAGCCTGCTGTAATATCCATTCTCCAATGGATAGAATTAGACCCGTTTCTTCCGCAATCGGAATAAATTTTGCTGGTGGAATCAAACCAAGTTCTGGATGATGCCAACGTAATAGAGCTTCAGCACCAACAATTTTTCCTGTCTCGAGACTGATTTGGGGTTGATAGTAAACCTGGAATTCTTCCCGTTCCAAAGCATAGCGTAAGCTACTCTGCAAGGTAAGATGATTTGAAGAATTGACATTCAAGGCACTGGTGTAAAACTGATATTGATCACCACCGTGACGCTTTGCCTGAAGCATCGCCTGGTTGGCATGATTGAGTAATTGTTCAACGTCTTCACCATCACGGGGATAAATTGCAATACCAATACTGGCGGTTATAAAAACTTCTTGATCATCCAGAACGATGGTTTGATAGAGGCTCTCAAGAATGCTTTTGACAACATTTATGACATCTTTTTTGTGTTGAGCTGTGGCTATAATAACGGCAAATTTATCGCCATTTAAACGAGCAACTGTACCCTGAATATCCACACAATTAGTGAGGTTTTCAGCCACAAATTTTAGTAAGTAATCTCCCCAAAAATGACCCAGATTATTGTTAACTTGATTAAACCGATCTAAACCCAAACACAGAAAGGTAACCAGTTTTTGATTATCGTCGATGTGTTGTTTTACTTGCTTAAACCGTTCTCGCAACGACAGGCGATTAGGTAGGTTTGTCAAGCTGTCATGGTGGATCAAGTAATTGAGTTTATTTTTAGCTTCCTGAAGTTCAGTATTGTAATGCTTATGAACAGCAGCTTTTTTTTTGAGTCTACTGGCAATTGACCCTAGGAGCTCTGCTCTGGTAAAGGGTTTGGTAATATAGTCGTCTGCCCCTAGTTCCATACCCTGACGAAAATCATTTTTAGCCGCCTTTGCGGTTAAAAAAATAAAGGGAACTGTTGCCATCATTGAGTCTTGACGCAGGGATGTTAAGACACTGTAACCGTCCATTTCCGGCATCATGACATCACAGATAATTAAATCTGGGATAGTTCCTTTAGCTAAATTAACACCAACACGACCATTTTCTGCTCCAATGACATCAAACCCTTCAGCGTCCAGGAGTTCTATAATGTTTTCCCGGACAAACTCTTCATCTTCAATAACTAATATTTTTCTCATCATTAATTTGATAGCACGTAATATATTGGCAGGGTTACAGTAAACGTTGTACCGACAGTTACCTCACTTTCTAGATCAATTTGACCTTGGTAGATATCGAGACACTTTTTGACAATTGCCAGTCCTAAGCCAGTGCCGGTAATTGTACCGACATTCGTACCTCGATAGAAGGTCTCAAAGAGTAGTCCTTGGTCTTCTTCAGGAATACCAATACCTTGATCGCTGATTTTAAAGATAGCCTGATTGGCAGAGCAAGTGAGTTTAATCTCAACCGTGCTACCTTTGGGAGAATACTTCAGTGCATTACTCAGCAAATTCTCCAAAATTTGCCTAAGCAATTTTTCATCCATATACGGTCGGGCGGATGAGAACGAACTAGCCGCATTATTTCTTCCATGATTACTACCTAATTTATTTTCAAACTTTTCTAAGCTATAAGTAAATTTTATTGTGTGATAATTTCGGTCATTAAGCTGGATTTGATAAATTAAATCGGTGCAAAAACTTTCCAAGTCTATCGGGGTTAATTTTAACTCTATTTTACCAGATTCTACCTTGCCAATCAGCAATATATCATTCAAAAGTCTGGTCATATGTTGAACCATGTTTTGAATGCGATGTAGGTGATTATTTATTTTATATTCTGACCATTTTGTTCCGTAATGTTCCAGTAACTCTGCTGATGAATAAATCGTGGTTAGAGGGGTACGAAATTCGTGAGATGTCATGGTAATAAACCGGGATTTTAGCTCCCCAAGTTGTTTCTCTTTAGCCAGTGCATTTATAATTTCTACTTCCGTTTCTTTCCGTTTAGTGATATCTCTATCAACCCCTCGATAACCACAAAACTTGCCAATACGATCAAAAATTGGTACACCACTGGTTTCCAGAACCACTAACTGACGATTTTTGTGAATTCTGGTATTTTCCAAGTTGCTAAAGGGGTGTTTTAAAACGGTAAAGGAAGCCAAAATTTCCATCACACGTTTTGCCTCTTCCTGTGACATTAAGTCAAAGGGAGTTTTGCCAACTACTTCTGATGGTTCATAACCGAGTAAGTCCCAGACTTTGGGACTAGCGTAGGTATAGACAGCATTTTCATCCATCTCCCACATCCAATTGCTACTAATTTCTACAACATTACGAAACCGCTCTTCACTCTGCCGCAACTGCTCTTCTGCCTTCTGGCGCTCAATAATCTCCCCCTTGAGTGCTTGGTTCGCTTTCCTCAGAGCAGCGGTACGTTGTTGAACTCTGACTTCCAAAGCATCATTGACTTGTGCTAGGGTGAGTCGTGCTTCAATACGCTCAGTGATATCCTGGACAATAACAGCAACTTCATCTAACCCACTTTTAACAATACGAGCCTCAAAGTAGCGGAGTTTACCATCTTGTCTGATTGGGGACTCAATAACTTGGATCTCATCACTTTCTAGGGCTATTTCCACATGCTCCCAAATTAATCCTGCTACCTCAGTGGGTAAACAGTTATGTAAATGTTTCCCAATACAGTTATTGGTGAGAAACAGCACAGGGTTTTCAATGGCCGCTTTCCAATCCAAGTAAAAGCCATCCCGATTGACACGAAAGATTACATCTGGTATCGCTTCTAAGAGGGCTCGGTTTCTAGCCTCGCTTACTTTTAGTGCAGACTCTTTTTGTTTAAGTTCTTGGCTTTGTTTTTGATAGAGTTGCTCAAGTTCTTGGTGGGTTAGGGCAATGGCAAAATGATCGGCGATCCCTCGGATAAAGGCAATTTCTTGGACTGTCCATTCTCGTTCGTGATCGCACTGATACAAGGTGATACTACCTAGACAAGACTGCCCATGCAGCAGTGGCACCATCATGATGGTACGGAGGTCACATGGATAGGTTAATTCCTTCAGTTCTGGTGGGAGTTTTCCCTGGGATTCAGGAATAATCAACGGTTTGCCCTGAGCTAGCCAGGAGTGATAACTCTGAAAGAGGTGGCGAAATACCTCGATCAGACATGGCTCGCCTGTACTCTCCACTGATTGGGTAATGGGAAAGCTAACTTGATGAGTTGCCATAGCTGGAGGGTGGTGAGTGGGAAACATTAAACAGCCACTCACTTGCAAGATTTGATGTAATTGATTAGCTATGGTGGGTAGCAATTCATTGAGGACTAACGTCCCCCTTGTAACCTGGGCAATCTGGTTAATCATTTCCGCTTGGACTTTCAAGAGGTGATAGTCCACTCTTTGATGTCCAGTGCTCGATTCCATGGGTGTATGCTCAGGTAACATAACCAATAAAATTAGCTAAGAGCGGAACTGTCTAGCCTAGACTGGACATAGATTCAACCGCCATCAACTCCACGCTGTACGATAATTTTCAGCCCATCCCCACCAATCCCGGGGATTTGAGGTCAGTTGTCCATTGTCAGTTGTTTTGCACCTACTAGCTTTTAGCTATGGGCTAAGTGCTAATTACATGCATGCAACTGACCATTGACCACTGACCATTGCAAGGCGTCGATTCATGCCCATACCAAGAAAATAGGGGCAACACTCGCCGCCCAACCTTAGGTGATGGTAAGATGTTATACCACCACTAGATGCCTAAATTGTTGCACAGTCTTAATTTCTAGCCCTCGTGGAAACTACGGTGTCTTAGCTAGTTTGTCTATCTTGACACCTGTAAATTCACGAACAGTTAGTGTATCATTGGTCTTTGGTGATTAGTTATGGGTCATTAGCGTCCCTCAGCTAAATTAGCCCTAGGTCTTACCCGTTCGCGCCACTGTCGCCCCTTGGGCGAAGGGAAGTGTGAGATGATGAGTCAAAGGAGACTATGGCTGTAGACTATTGACAAAAAAACCTTCGTATGTTATGGAAGCTTATACCCTTCAATTAAACCGGATGACATCTTCTGTCTTACTCAGGTGAGAGGTATCTCCATTCAGTTCCATCACCCACTGTTTTTCTTGGCGCACTAGTTTAACTAAACAGCACAAGGATGCTTTAATGTCTTGTGTGGCACCGACTAGTCCCTGAGTGGTTCCAACTACTGATGGTCCGTGACCAACCAGTAGTAAGTCTTCTGAAAATTGAGCGGTGATACGTTGTGCAGTTTCACCTGTTCGTTTCAGTAAAGCAACACTTGTTTCTGGATATTCAGGGATTACACAGGAAGTATAACTGGTGTCAATTCGCTGAAACTGCTTGTGCAATACTTCATTAGGCAGTCTTTCTGGTTCAGTTGCCATCCACTCAGGATTGAGCCATTCACTTAAACCCAACTCTAGCTTAATGGGTAAATCCAGAATTTCTGCGACTTGGTTAGCCGTTTGGACAGTTCGTAAAAACGGTGAGGCGAATATATGCCGAATTCCTTTTCCTACAAGGCGTTGACCCAGTTGCGCTGCTTGCAGTTCACCATCTATTGAAAGGGGTGGATCATAGGGTCGCTCTGCCTTGTTGAACCATTCGGGGTTAACAAAGTCAAGGCGGTTTCCGTGTCTGGCAATCCAAACAGTTTGGGTCATGTTACCTTACACCCTCTTCGGGAATTTAGTTAAGTTATGTTAATTTTATGAAAATGATTTAACTGGAATCCCACAAAGCTTATCATCTGGTTTGGAAAACCAGCAGGGTCTGCTTTAATTTTCTTAATTTAAATCTCACTGATAACGCCATCGAATTCAATGAAAACCGCTCAGGACTCTACAGATTTAGTTCGTACCTATTTAAAGGAAATTGGTCGTGTACCATTACTGACCCATGAGCAGGAAATTTCTTACGGGAAAAAGGTTAAGCAGTTAACAACCTTAAAGGAAGTCAAAGAGTCCCTTGTCCAACAGCTGGGTCGTGAACCTACGTTTTCTGAGTGGGCAACAGCATCTTGCCTAACGGATTCTCAGTTAAAGTCTAGCATCGCTGTTGGTGAATCCGCTAAACGCAAGATGGTGGAAGCCAATTTGCGATTGGTGGTGGCAGTGGCAAAGAAATACATTAAGCGTAATCTCGAGTTGCTGGACTTGATTCAAGAGGGAACCATCGGCTTGCAGCGGGGTGTAGAAAAATTTGACCCTACCAAAGGCTATCGTTTTTCTACCTACGCCTACTGGTGGATAAGGCAGGCAATTACTCGTGCGATCGCAGAAAAAGGGCGCACGATTCGCCTTCCTATCCATATTACTGAGAAGTTAAACAAAATCAAAAAAGCCCAGCGCCAACTTTCCCAAAAGCTGGGACGAACAGCTACTATCTCAGAATTGGCAATTGAGTTGAACCTCACACCTGATCAATTGCGAGAGTACTTCGAGCAAGCACGTCAACCCCTCTCTTTGGAGTTGCGAGTGGGGGATAACAAAGATACAGAATTGGTTGAGTTGCTCGAAGACACCGGTCCTGGACCAGAAGACTTTGTGAATCAATCGTTAATGCAGCTAGACTTAGAGAAATTCATGGATGATTTGACACCGCAGCAGAGGCAGGTGTTGAGACTCCGTTATGGCTTGGCAGAGGTCGAACCGATGACATTAGCCAAAATTGGTCAACACCTCAACATCAGCCGTGAACGAGTGCGACAAATCGAACGAGAAGCGATCGCTAAACTTCGTAAGCGTCAAGGGGATATGCGGGAATATATCCCAGCTAGTTAATTTGTGCTGAGTCGGTTTAGTCATGAGTCATGAGTCATGACTCATGAGTCATGACTCACAATCACCAATGACTAATAGGTGAGAAAATCAGATCCTAGATGGTTCGGTTCCACCCACTTTGCCATGGTCATTTGCCTGTTAAAGTAATTAGAAATACGAAGCAGTAGAGCTAAACAGATAAACATCATCATTGGCTGCCGACTCTAGTAGAAAAACCGGAATTAGCCATCGCTAGGAGGTAAAACGGTGAATAACGCATCCAATCCCAATCATGTTCCTGAGTTCTTTGATAAAGATTCTGACAATAATTTACTCTGGCAGTATGTTCAATCGATGAGTCCAGAAACCATTACCCAGCTGTCTAGACCAACGTCTTCGGAAGTCTATCAGGTGATGGAAAACAATATTATGGGAATGTTGGGAAACTTGCCTTCCCAAGACTTTGGTGTAACTATCAGTACTAGCCGTGAGAATCTAGGTCGCCTTTTGGCTTCAGCCATGGTTAGCGGCTATTTCCTTAGGAACGCTGAACAACGTATGGTTTTTGACAAATCTTTGCAAATAGCTGAATCTCAATCTGTGGAGGAAAATTAGTCAAACCTTGGCCTAAAAGGGCTGAATCTATAGATTTTTGAGAGAAAATGCCCAATCGAATATCGGCAGACATCACCTGAGTCTGTCGGTTTCCATTATTGAGGAACAAAGAAGATCACTCTTGGACTGGTATGCCAGAGCTGGTCGAGATTTACCTTGGCGACGAAGTTGGGAACCCTATAGCATCTGGGTGTCTGAAATTATGCTACAGCAGACCCAGGTCAAAACGGTCATTCCCTACTATCACCGCTGGATGGAGCAATTTCCCACCCTCGAACATCTAGCATCTGCTGACTTACAGCAAGTCCTCAAAGCTTGGGAAGGTCTGGGATATTACTCCCGTGCTCGCAACTTGCACGCCTGCGCTAAAGTAATTATGCAGTCTCATGGTGGTGTTTTTCCCCAACAGCTGAGTCAGGTCTTAGCATTATCAGGGATTGGTAGAACAACAGCAGGTGGTATTCTCAGCGCTGCCTTCAATCAGCCAGTGGCTATTCTCGATGGTAATGTTAAACGAGTACTAGCACGATTGGTAGCATTGTCGATACCACCTGCCAAAGCCACTCAACAATTATGGAAGCGATCAGAAGCCTTACTGGATCATCAACATCCTCGAGAGTAAAACCTACGGAATAATGGATTTGGGAGCAACTATCTGTACTCGGAAAACTCCCAATTGCCCTGATTGTCCCTGGAAATCTTACTGTCAGGCTTACAATCATGGTATTCAATCTGAAATACCTATGCGAGAACCATCTTCTCCCCTACCCACAAAAAATATCGGTGTTGCTGTAATCTGGAACGACCAGGGACAAATTCTAATCGACCGCCGACCTGCAAAAGGCTTATTGGGTGGTCTTTGGGAGTTTCCTGGTGGCAAAATTGAGCTTGGTGAAACTGTTCCGGAATGTATTAAACGCGAAATTCAGGAAGAATTGGGCATTGAGATTGAGGTTGGTGAACACCTGATCACAATCAATCACGCCTACAGCCACTTTCGTGTTGTGCTAAGTGTACACCACTGTCGCCATCTCAGTGGTGTTCCGCAACCCATTGAATGTGATGAGATTCGCTGGGTCACCTTAGATGAAGTAGATCAGTTCCCCTTCCCCAAAGCCAATACTCAAATTATTGCGGCTTTGCGCTCTCAAGACTGAACAGCGATTACCTGATCGGTTCAACTGCTAAAGCGCTTTCAACCTTCAACCTTGGCCAATAGGCCACGCTACGGGAACAAACTTCAAACTTGGCCAATAGGCCACGCTACGGGAACAAACTTCAACCTTCAACCCCATTTGCTATCGATAAATCGGTAAGGTGAAGTTAAAACAGCTGCCACCCTTGATAGGTGAATCAACCCAAATGCGACCATAGTGGGCACGGATAATCTTTTGACATAGGGCTAAGCCCAACCCATAGCCTTCTATAGCTTCGTCTCGTTTAAGGCGGAAGTGGTCTTCAAAAATGCGATCGCGATTTTCTTGTGGTATACCAGGACCATCATCGCAAACGCTGACTTGAACTTTCTGGGTAGTACGGTGGATGGTAGAGACAGCAATTTTCCCCCCTTTGGGAGTATACTTAATGGCATTATCCAGCAGGTTAATTAGCACCTGACGCACCAATTCTTCATCGCCGTAGACAGGAGGCAAGTCTTGCGGGATGTCGGTTTGCACAAGTTGAGCTTTGAGCTGAAACTGTTCGTGCATCTGAACTAGAACGTCTTGGCAAAGTCTGCCCAAATTCAGTTTATGAGGTCGGATGTTGAATTCAGCATTACTTCCCTTCCTAGCTTGCAGCAGATCCACCACCATCCGGTTGATAGTGCGCAATTGATTACGAGCTTGCTCAAATAGCCGTTCCTTTAGCTGTGGCGTCAGCCCAGGTTTTCTAACATTCTGGGCTACTGGTTGCTCTAGCTGTAGGGTGTCCAACGCAATGGATACTGCTGTCAAAGGACTACGCAAGTCGTGAGCTAACATCGATATGACTTGGTCTTTAAATTGCAGCTGCTCAAGCAATTCTTCTCTATCTTTCTTCAGGCGAAATAGTTCGTCGGATAGTCGAATCAGTTCCAAGGCACAAGCTAGGGAACCAGCTGTCTCTGGTGATGTCTCAGCCGAGGAGTTAGATGAGCGAACAGTTGGTTGTAAAGGGAATCCTTGGGTAAGTTGGGTTTGGTTTTCTTCTATAGAGCGTTGCCAGCGGGGCCACCAGCTCTTCAGCTGGGCAACTAGATTACTACCTGCAAGGGTTTGTTTGGGTTTCGGATTAATCTTAATCAGTGCTGGGGTTGCTACTAGCTTAAAATGTTCAGCTAGATAGGGTTGTTCCCCAACATCCACAACCTTTAGTTCAAAGGGATACTCTGTCTTGAGAGTTTCCAGATAATGGTGGATAGACTGGAGCTGTTTACGGGAACCGGGACGTTCATCGACAAACAGCAGCAGTTGTAGAAAGGTTGGGGAGTTCGTGTGTGTTTGTGTAGCTGCCTGCATGCAATTTGGTGTTAGCACTCTTAACCAATAAGGCTGGAATAAGACTAAGATTTGTTATTTTTTGTTGGTGATGTGTGCTTCCTTACAATTTAATATCTATTTTATTATTTTATAGTCTCGGTACTAACCAGCCCTTTTCTGCCACTTTCCCGGTCTATTTGAGACTAAAATCTTAAAATAATGTAACATTATCGCGGATTGCGTCAGTTCTCCTTTAAAAACCTATCCACGGCTGCTACTTGATCATGGCTATTGGCTACGTTGCTCTTGTCCTTCACGCCCATTTACCGTTTGTTAGGCATCCAGAAAGTGATTATGTTCTAGAAGAAGAGTGGCTATTTGAAGCCATTACTGAAACCTATATTCCCCTACTACATGTTTTTGAGGGATTAAAGCGGGATGGGATTGACTTCAAAATAACCATGAGTATGACACCAACTTTAGTGTCAATGCTACGGGATCCACTACTACAAGAACGTTATGAGCGCCATCTGTCACTGCTCGAAGAACTAGCCAAGAAGGAGGTTGAGCATAATCAGCATAATGGTCATATCCGTTACCTAGCCCAACATTATGTTCAAGAGTTCAGCACTATTCGCCAAACATGGATACACTATGAAAGGGATTTAGTCAAGGGATTTAAAAAATTTTTAGACAGTAATAACCTGGAAATTATCACCTGCGGTGCTACCCATGGCTATTTTCCTCTGATGAAGATGTATCCCCAAGCAGTTTGGGCTCAAATTCGGGTGGCTTGTGAACATTATGAGCAAAACTTTGGCTGTCCGCCCAAGGGCATCTGGTTACCGGAATGCGCTTACTACGAAGGGATGGAGGAGATGCTAGCAGATGCTGGTTTGCGCTATTTTATGATGGATAGTCATGGTATTCTCTACGCTCGTCCCCGACCACGTTTTGGTACCTATGCCCCCATTTATACTGAGACAGGAGTTGCTGCATTTGGTCGTGACCATGAGTCATCCCAGCAGGTGTGGTCCTCGGAAGTCGGGTATCCAGGGGATCCAGTATATCGGGAATTTTACAAGGATTTAGGCTGGGAAGCAGATTATAATTACATTAAACCTTATATTATGCCCCATGGAAAGCGGAAGAATACGGGTATAAAGTATCACAAAATTACAGACCGTGGTACAGGATTAGGGGAAAAGCAACTGTATGATCCGTATTGGGCAAAAGACAAAGCTGCGGAACATGCTGGAAATTTCATGTTTAATCGCCAGCAGCAGGTTAAACATCTAGCAGCAATAATAGAGCGTTCTCCAATTGTGGTGTCTCCCTATGACGCAGAGTTATTTGGTCACTGGTGGTACGAAGGTCCTTGGTTTCTGGATGTCTTGCTCCGTAAGTCGTGGTATGACCAGAACACCTATGAAATGACTCATTTGGCAGATTATTTGCGGAATCATCCGATCCAACAAGTCTGTAAGCCTTCTCAATCTAGCTGGGGGTATCAGGGGTTCCATGAATACTGGCTCAATGAAACCAATACCTGGATTTACCCTCATCTGCACAAAGCCACAGAACGGATGATTGAGCTGTCAAAGTTGGAAGCTACAGACGAGTTGGAGTGGAAGGCATTAAATCAAGCAGCGCGAGAGTTACTACTAGCGCAATCGTCAGACTGGGCATTTATTATGCGCACCGAGACAATGGTTCCTTATGCAGTTAGACGAACGCGATCGCATTTGATGCGGTTTAATAAGCTTTACGATGATATCAAGCTGGGCAAGATTGATGCAGGCTGGCTGGAGAAGGTCGAGGAGATTGACAATATCTTTCCCAAGATTAACTATCGCGTTTATCGTCGAGTTTGAATTATCCCCACACAATCGTTGGAAGATACAAGAAGATACAATAGTGAACGTTCCCTAAGCCAATCAAAATCCATGACGCCTTCTGAGTTAGATACTCCTCCCCAGGAAAGTTTGGATACTCTCAAAGACCCTGAGACCTATCTCGACGAGGTACCTAATGATGTCGAGATGTCTCTGTTCGACCATTTAGAGGAGTTGCGAAAGCGGATTTTTTACTCGCTGATTGCTGTATTTTTGTCCATGGCTGGCTGCTTTGTCGCAGTTAAGCCGATTGTTCAGTTGCTGGAAATTCCAGCTAGGGGGGTCAAGTTTCTGCAACTGGCTCCAGGGGAATACTTTTTTGTGTCCTTGAAAGTGGCTGGCTATAGTGGCTTACTGGTGGCTAGTCCTTTTATTCTTTACCAAATCCTTCTATTTGTTTTACCAGGGTTGACTCGCCGGGAGCGACGCTTCATTGGACCTGTGGTTTTAGGCTCAACGGTTCTGTTTTTCCTAGGCTTGGTATTTGCCTACATTGCTCTAATTCCTGCTGCTCTGAATTTCTTTATCAGTTACGGAGCAGATGTAGTAGAGCAGTTGTGGTCAATTGATAAGTATTTTGAATTTGTCTTACTGTTGATGTTTAGTACTGGCTTGGCATTTCAAATCCCAGTTATTCAAATGTTACTGGGATTTTTTGGAATTGTTTCTTCCAAGCAAATGCTTTCTGGTTGGCGCACGGTTGTCCTAGGAGCAGCTATCTTGGGAGCAGTGCTGACTCCTTCGACAGATCCTCTCACTCAAAGTTTACTGGGGGGTGCTGTACTTGGTCTATATTTTGGTGGGATTGGAATGGTGAAGTTGGTCGGCAAATAATATTAAGTCAGGTTAATCAACCCGCTATCAAAACTACCATCGGGCTATTGAATGTTGGCTACAAATACCTTCTGGGAATAGGGAATAGGGAATAGTAGTCTAATTACCAATGACCAATTACTAACTAACTAACTATCTTTAGCATTATTGTCGCTAATTCATCATAGTAATAAGTCATGGCACAATCATGACTTATTACTATTGAGAAACAGATAATAAATGCTCTTTGTTACAAGTTGATGCTAATTTTAATTTCCCTTATGCTGAAAGCTTTACTGGGAATTACTTTAACAGTTAAAAAAACTGTTTATAAAGTCAAATAATTGCCCAGTAAGGCGATAATTGATTTGGGCGGTTATTTAGCATAATATCTATGGAAGAGCCATTATCAATGTATGTAAAAACGTAGCCTACTAAAGATAATTACTATTAGTAAACTGTGTCCCTTTAACGCCAATCCTCCCAATTTTGATTAAAAATGGACGTGTCTGGGAAAGCGGTGGGATTACCGTTTTTTTCTAACTGCTGGCGTAGAGCTTGGAGTTGGGTTTGTTGGAAGAGGGGTTCTTGTACAAGCTGGTAAGGTGCTATCCCAGTTTCTAAGGAAAAAGCAGCGGTTGTACCAGCAGCAGCACCGGATGACCATTCAAAGGAATGCACGCGATAAGCAGCAGCGGCAATGTGACTGGTAGCAATACTTTTACCTGCTACTAATAGGTTGTCAATTTTCTGGGGAATTATCGCTCGCAGGGGAATTTGGAACGGATAGGCTTGACCTGCTCCCCGCCGTTCCCCTTGACGCTCGGTGTTTCCTGGGGTTTCTGCTGGACTTAAGGTCATACAAGGATGAAAGTCGATGGCATAGTGACCAATACCCACAGAATCAGGATAGATAGTAGAGCGACTGCGTTGGCTGACTTGATCTGGCTGGATTTTACCTTGAATCACAGAGGGTGCTTCTAATCCAGCCAGTACTGCCCACAAGCGGCGATATTCGTCTGGTGAAAGGGTCTGCCGATAATACTCATCCTGGTAGTCACGGCGGGAAATATCCACTTCAGATATAGTAAAGCCTTGAGGATAGCCAAAGGAAGGGCGTCCAATAATCCGCCTTCCTTCCCTGATATAGGGATACTTAGACAACCCATGCATTGTCCCCATCGGAGAATCTAACCCGGTTAGATAGCGGTGATTGGGATGAGGCTCTTTTACCCCATCCCCAAGCTGGGAGTCGGTAGTCCCTGCCACTAGCCAATAGTAATAACCGAGAGCATTTTCTTCTCCTTTCCGTAGACTTTCCGTGCGCAAGCCTCCCATCCAGCCACCAGGAGCCAGTTGACCACTGGTTCGTAATTGGCGACGGGTGTACACTAGATTATCTTCTGAAGTGCCAGGACGATAATCATTACCCCATGTCCAGTTTTGCATGGAAATATCTCCTGGAGTAGGAGCAGTAACCCCCCATCGGATCCGTTTACCCCGCTTAGAACTCCAAATTCGCCGATAGGTGAATACTCCTTCAAAGTCCGCTAGCCGTTGTAATTCATAGCTGTAGTAGGGTTGGTATTGCGGGTAAAACGAAGGCATTTCTTGGGTTTGAGGCTCCTTGGTTTGCTCCATGGCAAAGGTGTAGGTAAAGCCTTGGGTGCAATAGGGGTCGTCAGTAGCACTAGATGCGGAAGGGTTTAGGTAGGAGCGGGAGTCAATCCCCAACTGGTAGGGAACGTCAGCTAGGGCAATAATTTCACCAGTTTCTGTTGCGTCGATAATATACCAATTAGAACTATTGTCTTGGGTCTGTTGGGGGACAATGCGCAAAATGCTTTTCTCAAAGCGGGAGGAATTCTCGTAGCTATACCAATCTTCAATGGTTTGAGATAGGGGAAAAGTGTTCAGGCCAGGAGCATCAGCAGTACTTTTGTGTTGAATAGCAATCACACTGTCAATAGTTTTGCCATCGGCGCTAATCTCTAGTTCCTTAACTACAGTAGAGGGAAACCATTTTAATCTCCCTTTTCCCCGTTTGGCCGCCTTTCGTAAAATATTAAACAGGATTTGGTGAGCATCACGGGGTAGAAAACAGGATTCACTTACCCAGCAGTCCCCAGGATTGAGTTGACGGTAGTAGCGTTTGATGCGATCGCGTAATTCTAGATAGCCCTTAGGATAGAATAAACGCGATCGCTGAGTGGGTCGTTCATCCAGAGCAGAGGTTCCCTGGGCAGAAATTTGTCCCCCTACCCAGTCGGTAATCTCAGTCAAGCACACCGTTTGCCCTGCCAATAAGCCTTCATAGGCAGCCGCCGCACCAGCCAATCCACCTCCAATCACTAAGATTTCACACGATTCGGTTTGGTCTGGAGTTCTAGGGGGAGCTGCTATACCAGGAGATGGAGTAAACCCTAGTAATGATATGAATACGGAAATACGGACAAGCGATCGCTTCATGATTCGGAATAGTCAGTAAAATCTTTGACGATAAATTACCCTAACTTATCAATACTGTCATCTCCCAAACGTTGTATCAATTATGCCATGGCATGTCAAAGCACCCGAAAAATAAACGGATAGCGATAGGGCTGATTAGGATTTTCCAGCACCTTGACTAAGGCAATTATGGACATAATTAGACTGACAAGCCCTAATATAATTAGCAGCGGAATCCCAATAATCACCACAGTCAGTATCAGACAAATCACCCCATATATATAAAGGCAAATGTGAAAATTCAGAGCTTCTTTCGCATTTTCTTTGACCACTGAGTCTTCGGTGACCAAAAAAATGACTATCGGGATGGCAATAGAGACCACCAGAGAGCTAAAAAATATTGAGCCATGACATAACAGTGATAAAAGCTTTCGTTGATCCATCTTAAATACGGGAAGGGGACTCCCGTTATAAACGTCAGTTTTAGCGGGTTTAAAGTTACCGTAAGATAGTGGAGCCTTGTCTTGATGCAGTCGCTCATGGGGGAAACCACGGCAGTTGCTCATGGGGGAGACCCCCAAGACCGCACTGCCTCCCCAAGACCGCGCTGCATCGCTATTAAAAAAGATTTAAGCCTTTTCTGCATAGCCCACTGACTCTAAAGGCTCCACTATCTAAGGTTTCGTCTCCGGGGAATTCCCGCAGGAGAATAAATTGTTCGCGTAGCGTGGCCTACGGCCAGCGTTCGCGTAGCGTGGCCTATGGCCAAGCGCGAATCATTGATTAATTTGACTCGCGTATTCATAGCCGTCAGCCTTGAAAATTGTTCGTAAATACTTTGGATGTACATCAATTTTCTTTTCTGGAGTAGAGAGTGCAAAACTAGGACGATGGCGAATTGCTATTCGTCCTGTGTATTGACCGGCATACTTCCCTCCCTTGATATCAGCTTTAACAATATCGCCCGTTTGGAAACCTTTGAAAAACTTAGCGGCAGGTGCATGAGCCTTTGGAAAGCCATATTTATTTGGACGACATCTTTGGCGCACCCCGTGACCTTTAGCTGTAACTATTAGCGGTTTCACTCCATTTAGTAGTAATGTCTGAGGAGTGGATTTACCCACACAAGCAGCATCAGTCCAATGGGTTTTCTCGGGAGCATCCCATTTTGGAAACAATATTACCCAAAGCAACGATATTTCAAGGGTTTCAGCCCCCTAAAAAGAGCTAACGTGCCAAATTGGGATGCTCCCGTTTTCTCAATCTCTCTGGTTTGACGATTGAACTTAGTCAGACCACCAGAACCTGTGTCAACAGGTAATCCAGTCAGTTGCAGCCTCCTCCATACTTCCCAGCGAGTTGAGTTAACTGCTGCTGCATCTTTCAAGGGGGATTTAGCCTTGGCCAGTATTTTCTTTAGAAGTTCCGGCTTTTTACGTAAAAATTTCTCAATCGGATCGCTACCTTTCTTCTGGTTACAAGGCCGACAAGCCAAGGTTAGGTTGCTGACTCTATTAGTCCCTCCTTTAGATGTTGGAGTAATGTGTTCAACCTCCAAGGGGACGTTCTCTGCTCCACAGTAAACACAGCTATGACCCCACTTGGCAAGCAGATATTCTTTCACCTCAAACCCAAACAGTTCACCGTGTTGATACTCTACACCCGATATTTCTGGGTTTTGCATTTTTTGAGTATCAAACCGGACTAATTCTTGAGATATGGTGGTTATTGGGCACAGCTTCCTTAGCCGTCTTACCCAAGTCTCAATATTAAATACTCGACTCATTAGCGATGGAGCCAGCCACCCTTCTGGGCGTTTTCGATTGAGAAACCGAGGTTTGCGGTAACGAGTCTTTCTATTTCGCCTACCTCGCCTTAAAGCTCTTCTGGATTCCAGAGAGTTTTTGATATTCTGTCCTCTGTGATTAACTTCCAAGGCGCTTGTGACCCGTCCAGTTTTTTTCTGAACGATGGCAATCCCGGTTGTTTTAGATCCAGGGTCTATCTTGATTCTGTGTGGATGAGTAACAGAATTATCAACATCCCTGTCTTGCCGGATGATAGTAAATGGATAACGCTTAAAGACTTTAGCCCTCCCTTTTTTAAGTAACTCCCTAGCCCGTGCTGGATGGCATGGATCTAATGGTTGTTTGTTTTTATCTAGCACGAACACTCGCATTACTTTGAACACTCCACAAGTGGGTAAAGTTTGCCTGTGCAAAGCACACGCTTGCGCGAACGACAATGTTATAAGAGCTTTTCAGGTTAACAACACTTCCTTAACTCACTACAGATGTTTAATTGTTAACAACAGAGCTGAAGACTGGCACGCATCTACAGGTGTTATGACTCGAATAACGTAGACCATTACTAGGTCTTAGTCTGGTCAACTATGAGCTTTCACAAGCTCCCGCTATAGTCTGACAAGACTTAGCGGTGAGTTGTTGACGTCATTCATCCGATAAATCATCCTATGCTTCCCCAGGGTTACTTTTATGGATTTTATCTTCCATAATACAGGTAAGTTGCTAGAATTCATTGAACAGAACGAATTTATGTCAAGATATGTAAATTACTGATCAATACGATGGCTAATCCTGTGTCGTTGGCTGATAATCTTTCTAACTAAGGCATAACTACCAGTCGTCATATCCCGCCTTTGGTATTGCTTTCACTGCTCCCTTGCCTAAATTCCAAGTTTCAGTCTTAAATCACGATTCGGCTACGGTTTGAAAGTGCTGGCCATGAATTTAGTCTTGCCATACTGCTGCTGAGGGGTAAGCTTTACTATTTGGTGTTGCCTGAAACGGCTAACTTAATTTTCCCAAAGCTTATCCAATCCTTAACCTCTGCTCAAAGGCCACCAATTAATAACCCCTACCCCGATAAGTCATGGGAAATCATCTAAAATTTCATCGACCTACATCTGGTCAATGGTCTAAGTATTTAATTCTTATTATCTTACTCCTGGGGATAGTTTTTCGATTAGTCAATATTGACAAAAAAGTCTATTGGATTGATGAAGCCTATACATCCTTGCGAATTTCTGGCTATACCAAAGCAGAAATTATCGAAGAAATTGATGGTCGTCAAATTAATGTTAAAGATTTACAGCAGTATCAGCGTCCTAATGATAACAAAGATGTAGGTGACACGATCCAAGGGTTAGCGTTACATGAGCCACAACATTCACCGTTATATTTTGTGATGGCTCACTTTTGGGCAAAATTGTTCGGTTATTCCGTAACGGTGATGAGAAGTTTACCTGCCTTGATTAGTCTGTTGACTTTGCCGTGCATTTATTGGCTTTGTTTGGAGTTGTTCGAGTCTCCCTTAACGGGATGGATTGCGATCGCATTGCTGTGTGTCTCTCCATTCCATGTGTTGTATGCCCAGGAAGCTCGACAATATAGCTTGTGGACATTGACCACATTGCTTTCCAGCATAGCCTTGCTGAGGGCGATGCGTCTTAGCACACTGATGAGTTGGGTTATCTATGCCATAACAGTTTCTCTAAATCTGTACAGCTATTTGCTTTCTGGATTAGTTTTTATTGGACATGGTATCTATGTTATTTTCACCGAAAAATTTCGTTTTAGTAAACAAGTCGTTAGGTATGAATTAGCTTCGCTTTTCGGGATTATCGCCTTTATTCCTTGGTTAAGATTGGTCATTGAAAACGGTATTGAATTGGGGGATTGGGCGGATAAAGAGACTCCACTCGGTAAACTTATCACCCGCTGGCTTATCAATCTTAGTTCTGTGTTTTTCGATATCCAGATTGGCTATAACAATCCCTTATTTGATGTGCGATCAGGTCGAGACCTAAAGTTTAACTACGACCATTTACTCATTTACTTCGATATCCTGATTGTAATTATCGTAGGCTATTCTATATATTTTATGTTTCGTCATAGTCAGCAGCGGGTTTGGTTATTTATCTTGACTATGATCGCCGTTGTCGGAATGTTTCCCATTGCTCAAGATTTAATTTTAGGAGGACAGCGTTCCAGCATGGCTCGCTATTTTATTCCTTGTTACTTGGGTATACAACTTGCTGTTGCTTACCTCCTTGCTAAAAAAATTAATCCCCTAAATGCTAATACAATAAAAGGACAACAACTATGGCGATTAGTTGCTATTACAGTTATTTCAGCAGGTGTGCTTTCTTGTGCCATTAGTTCTCAAGCAGAAACGTGGTGGCATAAATACAGTAACTATTACACTCCTGAGGAAGCTCATATTATTAATGAAGCCAATCGTCCCTTGGTGATTAGTAGTGATATCATGCGATTAGTGTCTCTGAGTTATTTACTTGAGCCAAACGTGACCTTACAGTTAATCAAAACTAAGGATTCTCCAACAGTTTTTTCCAGTTTCAGTGACGTCTTCTTATATAGACCTTCTCCAAAACTGCGACAAAAATTTGAACATGAGTCACCCTATGACGTTAAACCAGCTCATAAACGCAAGCATCTCTGGAAGCTAGTGCAGTGAAACCAAAAGTCAAAAGGTCAAACCAACTTGACCAATGACCAATCACTCATGACTAATGACTAATCAATCTAATCATTTTTTTTCCACAACAGAACTTTTCGTTTTTTAAAGCCAATATTTCCTTCGTATATCAGATTGAACTTATAGTTATTATGTTTTTCCATACTGGGGCGTAGCAATGATGGTGATGGAATATTTTCCAATACAAAAATATCAGTAAATTCAGCTGATACTTTTGGTAATTTTTCTTCAGGTATTTCTGAAACGTTTTTGATTTTTTTGATGAGTTGTAATTGAACCTTGGGGTCAAGCTTATGGCTCAGGGATAGAATTCGATTGTGAGTACTATCGCTTAGTACAAGGGGAGCAGGAGACTGATTAATAATATTAGCAACGTCTGCATTATAGTAATCACTGTACTTCGTCCACCAGGTTTCAGCTTGAACAATCAGCACACCAGAGATCACACCACAAGAGACTAATATAACTGTAGTCAATCGCCATAAACGTTTTTGCCAAATACCAATCGAAAACTTACTGAGTTTCGTGGAGAGTAAATAGGAAATAGTGAGTTGAATCCCGATGTAGGTTGGGAGTTGATATCGAGCAATCGTTGAGCGCATGCCTCCTGAAATCACATCTGGTAGCACTAGGGGTAGACTAGTAAATCCCATCAGGAGCAAAACAAATAGCCAAACTTGTTTTGGAGTATAGCGACAGAGAAAATATAGCCCATAAATCACTAGCCCCACAATTGGTAGCACTAGGTAAGTTCTAGGCTGGGTGTAGCTAAAGGTTAGGTCAAACGGGTACTCCTTCCCTAGGGGTACATCAAAAAAGCCGTAGAGTAGATTCTTCAGCCAATATCGACCCAGATCCAGGGGGGGTAATTCTTTAATCACCCATCCCCATTCCTTGCTAGCTCTGGGTTCGTTTTCCAAGAAAACAGCTAACCAAGGTGAAAATATCAGCAGTGCTGCTGTGACCGCTGAGATGTAAGCAATTACTTGTTGACGCCTTTGCCAACCTGCGATGATCAGGACATAAATGCCGTGACCTAGGATAATCGGTGCTGAAAATAAATGAGAGTAGAAAGATAGCGCTACAGAAAGGGCATAAATGCACCAACTCACCCTACTGTTGACTCGCATCGCTCGTAATAGGGAAGCACTCGATAGCAAGACACTCACAGTCCACAGACTATATTCCCGAACTTCCTGGGCATACAAAATATGGATTGGTGAAACAGCGAATAGGGACACGGCAAGCCATGGGGTCAAGGATGTCCCAAATAGTTCTAAGCACAACCAGTAGAGGCAGGGTAATCCCAGCAAGCTAATCAAAGCAGGTAAAGTGCGCTTGAGTGCTAGGGAATTACCAAGCCATTGTTCCCAGAATCGGGCTAAAATATAGTAAACTGGCGGGTGTTGTGGCGCTTCTTCCCCTATAATTCGTAAGGTATTGGCGAGGCTACGGTCAGAATTAGGGGTCTGGTATTTTTGTAATTCTGTAGCGCTAATCACTTGACCTGTGTAGATATCCCCGATAATTTCTTCCGCTGAATAGCCAGCAATTCTAGAGGAGCTGAAAGTTTCATCCCCCCAGTAGACTTTGCTGTCGAGATTGGCTAAGCGAAAGACTATACCTAAGAGCAGTAGGGTAATGCATAATAGTCGCAAGGGAGGTTGAGGTAATTTCCCTAGCTTTAATCTTTTGGTTTCCATCACACAAAAAAGTACACCGAAAAGTATACAGGAAAGTACAAAGGTAATTGATTCGTATTCGTTTAATTTGGATATTGTACTTGATCGCTTTTTATTGACCGTTTCCTGATTACTGTTAACGATAATATTTCACTGTTAACAATAATACTTAATCTAGAAACTTACCGATAATCGTCACTCCATTATCCCATTTTAAGTATCTCTACCCAAACACAAAAAAGTATGAATCCCCCAGCCTCGAATCCCCCTAAAAACCAAGTAATATTTTGGTTTAGCTTGAGCCTAGCATTTGCTATGGTTTACAGCCTGATTGCCCTCGAAGAAGCCTTTAGTAATCAATACATTGTACAAGATGATGCCAGACAGCATGTATTTTGGATGCAACGGTTTTTTGATCCCAGCTTATTTCCCGATGATCTGATTGCCAATTACTTCCAATCTGTAGCACCTGCTGGCTATACTACCCTCTATCGGCTGATAGCATTTGTTGGGATTAATCCCCTCTTATTGAATAAACTACTACCGATGGTGCTAGGGTTGATTACCACTAGTTACTGTTTCGGGCTTTGTCTACAAATGCTGCCCATCCCAGCCGCAGGATTTATTGCGTCTTTGCTCCTAAATCAAACCCTATGGATGCTCGATGATTTAGTATCAGCAACCCCTAGGGCGTTCATTTATCCCCTGCTGCTAGCATTTTTATACTACCTATCACGGCGCTCATTGATCCCCTGTCTAGTAGTGATCACCCTCCAGGGTTTATTTTATCCTCAGTGCGTTTTCCTGTGTTGTGGCGTCCTGGTGCTGAAACTGTTGCGTTGGCGAGAGGGTAAAATCAGACTATCCTCCCAGAAGAATGACTATTGGTTTTGTGCAGCTGGGTTAGGTGTGGCATTCATCGTCCTGTTGCCCTATGCTTTGACCACTTCTGACTATGGTCCAATTATCAGCGCACAGCAAGCCAAAACAATGCCAGAATTCCAACCAGGAGGGCGAGTTGCCTTTTTCGATCACAACCCATGGCATTTCTGGTTGGAAGATGCTCGCAGTGGTCTATTTCCCCGAAGAAAGCGTTTACCTATAGCTGTCTGTGCTGGTTTACTATTGCCTATCCTGTTACGATTTCCCTCATGGCTACCGTTAGTGAAGAAAGTCAAAGGGGAAACGGTACTCCTGACTCAACTGGCTCTAGTATCCGTTGGCATGTTCGTTATGGCTCATGGTGTCCTTTTCCGACTGCATCTACCCAGCCGTTACAGTAAGCATAGTCTGCGAATTGTGCTAGTCTTAGCTGCTGCGATCGCTATAACTCTATTACTTGATGCTATTATTCAAGCTTGCCAGACGGTAGCCTTCCCTCTAATTCCAGGGAAACCAGTGTTGGGACGAGCGATCGTTACACTCGTGGGAATGGCTCTAATCTTGTCTCCTCTTGGTTTCCATAATTTCCCCAAAACCAACTATGAGCTTGGGAGGCAACATGGCCTCTATGAATTCTTTGCTAAACAATCAAAGGATATCCTAATTGCCTCACTATCAAAGGAAGCCGATTTCTTGCCAACCTTTTCTGGACGGTCAATCTTAGTCAGTAGAGAATACGGTATTCCCTATCATACTAACTATTACAACCAATTTCGCAACAGAGCGATTGATTTAATTCAAGCCCAGTACAGTCCAAACTTAGCTGAAGTTAAACAGTTTATTAGGCAGTACAAAATTGATTTTTGGTTGTTAGATAAGAAAGCATTTAATCCCCAATATATAGCTGAAAATCGCTGGATTATGCAGTATCAACCAGTAGCAGCAGAAGCTCAAGCTCGACTCAAACAAGCCATTGTTCCGGCAATTGTTAACGTAATCGATTCCTGTTCTGTTTTCGAGACAGAGAAGGTTGTGGTTTTGGATACCGAATGTATAGCGATAACTAGTAACAGTTAAATAGGTAAGCCCAAATCAATACAGCTATGTAACTATATATAAACAAATCTATCTAAACATGCTGGCTCAAGGGCATAGATTGAATTTCTAGATGTTTTACAAAACTTGACATCATTTAGTTCCATTAGTCGGTTTAATCATGCCTACCTACTAAATGGGTAATTTGGGAAACCCTAGTAATTCATGTGATCCCAGCCCTGAACGCTACTTGGTATGACCTGGGGGGGCGACGATATGGCTTGAAACGATTGATACGTCAAGAGTGTAACGATCTGTGATAGAAAAAGATAGGTCTCAAATTGTCAATAAGACCTATCTGTTGCAAATGTTACCCTTATTCTATCAAAAGCATCTTAAAATTCAACTAAAGTATCGTAATTTTATTTTATTAAATATTTTAGTGATGCTTGTACAATCAATCAAAAGAGTTAGCATAGAAAAGTTAGCAAATGCTTTACCTCTTGGAATAAAATTTGAAAGTATAAGAAAAAGAATTCAGCGCTTTTTGTCTTTACCAAATCTAAGATTTGAAACTATTTGGTTTCCTATCATAGCTAGTATACTAGAAACATACTTTGAAACAGATGAACTAGTTTATATAGCAATTGACCGTACAAATTGGGGTAAAATAAATCTTTTAGTAACTAGCCTGATTTGGGATAAAAGAGCATTGCCAATATACTTTACTTTGATGCCAAAATTAGGTAGCAGTAATCTTAAAGAACAGAGCAGTCATCTATCAACAATAATTCCCATTTTTAAAGATTATAAAATTTGCCTATTGGGAGATAGAGAATTTTGTTCTGTTAAGCTAGCGAAATGGTTGTCAGAAAAGTCTGTATACTTTTGTTTACGTCTCAAAAAAAATGAGTTTATTGAAGTCAAAAAGAAAATTTGGATTGAGTTATCAAATCTTGGGTTAATACCAGGAACTTCATTCTTTATTAAAGGAGTAAAAATAACTAAAATAAAGGGATTTAGCACTTTTAACGTTGCATGCAAATGGAAGCGTAATATTTCCGGATTTATCCCCAAAGAAGGATGGTTCATTATGACAAATTTAAATTCCTTATAATTGGCGATTGCTGCTTATAAGAAACGGTTTGGCATTGAAGAAATGTTTAGAGATTTTAAAACAGGAGGCTATAATTTAGAAGACACTAATGTCTATGGTGATCGGTTGATTTCGCTAATTTTATTGATATCAATAGCCTATACTTCTGCTACCATTCAAGGACAGCAAATTAAACTAAAAGGAATTCAAAAATATATCGGCAGAGTAAAAGAAGATGGCCGTTCACAACGACGACACAGTAGTTTTTATATAGGATTATATGCTCAAAATTGGGTCAGTTTTAGCGATGAGTGTATTAATTTAGTACGAGAATTAATGAGACTTAATCGTAATAAATGGAAGTATTATTTACGAGGAATGAGAGCTAAATCGCTTGTCCTGTCTGCTTTATAACTATTTTCGTCGCCCCCCCAGTGGTATGACACTAACTCTTGATTTTCATCATCACTTTAAAAAGCGATGCTCTTACAGAGCCGCTACGCGATCGCATCCCCTTTTTCACCCAATCAAGCTAACCCAAATAACAAAACTCAATCAATTAGGGGGTCAAACCCCTCAACTTATCTGAAACGACTGGGTTCAAGATTTTAATTAGATGCCCTAAATTGTTGTTAAAGTCAATTCTTATATTGTAGCAGGCATTACCAAATTCAGCCATCAAAACCCTACCTATCCCAGGGCTAAACCATTGCTCTGTATCTAATACAGGAAAAGGAAGACAAGGAAGACAAGGTGGACTTGGAAGAAAGACAAAATAACCAAACAAAATCATCTTCCTCCCCCTCTACCCCCTTCTCTGCCTCTCGCATTACTCTAAAACAAATACGTAAGCCTTGGTTGAATACGACAAGCCCGTCCAAAGCAATTTGGACAGGGTTGAGCATCACTATCAAGACTGAGACAGGAACTATCTCAGTTTTACTACTAACGTTTACACCACAGGGCGTAAACGCTGGTTCGCTCTCAACACACTACCTCGAATTTTGAACTATGAAACCCTGTGCCGATCAGAATTTAGGTGCCCATGTATTCTGGAATCCTTATCAGCCTCATCAACCATTAACACTCTTTTCTAAAACTGCTCACCCTGTAGCGGATAAACGTTTGTATCGTAAGGGTAAACGGTTACGCTTAACTGTCGAGGTTTCCCTAGTCCTGTTCACACTAACCTTGATGGTGTCAAGGGTGATGCTAGTCCTGTTAACATACGTATTTTCATCCCCAGCTACTGATCACTAACTATAATGATTAATGGTCAATTAACCATTAACCATTAACAAAAAGCAATCAAGCATATTAAAAGTTATTAACTGGACTTCATATCATCTCATGTTCTGATCTAGAAGCTTTTTCACCTTCATGGTTGCTGAATCGGTTGTATAGTAGTCCTGATGGTGATAATAGGAGCTAGTTGCGTAGTTCTCAACATCATTAGCAACAATACCTAAAAGATTAGTCCTAGAGGTTTTGAGTTCATCCAAGGCTTGCATTAGAACTGAGCGGTCAGTCTTGTTTAATCTGCCTACGAAGACCATACCATCCGTGTTAGCTGCTAGAAGGCGGCTATCGGCAAGTCCGATCACGGGAGGTGTATCATAAATAACTAAATCAAAAACAGCATTAAAATGCTCCATCAAAGTTCCCATCTTTGGCGCAGATAGTAACCGAATCGGATCATGTGCTGGGGAACCAGCAGTTAGCACATGAAGATGATCCCACAGGGGCACTTGCTGGATGGCTCGGTTAGCTTTGATCCCCTTACTAAGGACGTCACTCAAACCAAGTTGATTGTTCAAACCAAAAATTTTATGTACCCGGGGACGGCGCAGATCTGTATCCACCAGTAGCACCCGCCGACCCATAGCAGCAGCCACTATAGCTAGGTGGACAGCAACGGTAGATTTACCGTCTGCTGGTCTAGCTGAGCTAATCACAATAGATTGGATTGGCTTATCGCAGCCGAGTAAGCCAATATTGCGATGGAGGAACCGAAACGCCTCTAAAAAGGGAGAAGCTTGCTGCAGTTTTGGCGTTGAGTTATTTTTCTGATTCTTAGGGAAGCTTGGAACAAAAGGTATACCTTTGCAGCTTGATGACTTGGTTGCCTTAAGTGCTGGATGGTAAGGAATAACACCAAGAAGAGGCAATTGGGTATGATGTTTAAGTTCGTCGGGAGAGTGGAACACATGGTCTAAGCGCTCCATCAACCACCCTGTTCCTGCACCCAGTAATATACCTGCGATCGCTCCCAAAATAATCTGAAGTTCCTGATGTTGCGGAATCGGATATTGAGGCTGTTTGGGTTTGAGAATAAGTTCCCAAGAATAAGGCTGGAAGCTTTCCTTAAGCTCCAACAGAGTGTCTAATCGTTGGGTTTTATCTCTAAGTTTTTGCCGTAAACTGGTGTAGGTTGGATCTATCACCAACATCTGTTTCATGTCTTGCTCAAGACTTTCTTCTTCCTCAGCAAGAGCTTGTTGTCGTGCTTGCAAAACTGATATTTGGATGCTCCGATCTACCAGTTGTTGAGTGAGCTGCTGGTGAATTGAATTGGGTGATATCTTAGGAACATCTGTATTTGTTAGTTTGATCCCTAGTACCTGTTCAGCTTCAGAGCGTAACAGGGATAAGAAATTATACTTTTGCTGCTGTAGGGTCTTGATGGTTGGACTGTCTGGAGTATAGCGGCTTGACTCGATAGCGATCTCAGCCTCAACCTCTTCTAGGTGGTTGAGCATCTTTTGGTAGTAAGGGTTTTCAGCCAAATTCACTTGAGCCAGAGCTAACTCCGAGGCGCGAGAGTCCTTGACCTGATTTGATGACAGTCCTAGCTTTTGAGAGATGATCTGGTAGAAGGACTGAGCTTCCTTAAGCTGGATGTGAGTATCTAATTGCTGTTGCTTAATCTGGCTAATCTGAGTTGAAAGCTGCTGTTTTTGATTATCATAATCGATCAACTTGTACCCTAGCTCCAACTTCAGCAGTTCTTCCTCCAGTCTGTCTACTTCTTGGCGTACTTGAGGCAACTCTCTATTTGCTAGCTCAAGGTCCTTATGATGGTAACTTGCTTCTTGTTGGCGGGAGTACTTGATATAATTATCGGCAAGCTGCTTTAAAACAAAGTGAACTTTTTGAGGATCACTATCCCGGTAACGAACTTCTAAGACACTAGTTCCTTCAATATGTTTGATCCTCAGGTGATTATTCTTGACTAAAGACTTGTAGCTAGTTTTGCCATAGCGCTTGTTTATTTCCTCAATCACGGGAGTGATGAGTTTTTCACTACGCAGTACCAGCATTTGGGTTTTATAAGCCAAGGTTTCAAAACCTGGTATCGATTGATTTTCATGATCCTGTGCTGTCAGAGGCTCCAGACGCAGCCGGAACTTGCCTTCATACAGAGGTTTCTGATTAGAGGTCCATACAAAAATACTAGCTGTTATCGTAATTGCTACACCAGCAGCCACTAAAAAGCGACGCCGTATGATCGTCCAAATCTCCTCTAGCTTACGCCCATCCTGATAGTATTTTGAGTTTCTAGTGTGGTAGATGACGGGCTGTGAGTGGATATATTTACCATTCCCCTGTGGGAAAAGCTCTGATTTATTGCCCATCTCTATATGTGCCTTTTTATTTATTGGTTTAAGTTATGTTCAAGAGTAACTGAACCTATGGCTAATCGCTCCCCTATCATACCTTCAGTAGTTGCCACTAACCATCAGCTCTGTAGTTAGTTTGTGTTAACAAACTAGTTTTTGACACTAGAACTGGAAAATTTTACGCAAAACTTATCAAATATCCGGATAAAATGAAGGAATGGTTAAGTTAGGGGAATGGTGTTTACTGGTACCAAGTTACATTCATAGGTAGCACTATCTACCTATCTCCCCATTACCTTGTCCTCCTGCCTAGCTAAATAACACTTGAAGAAGGCAATTGAGTTTAGTAGTATTGTCTTTAATTTCAGTTATAAATATAAAAAGGAAAAGGTCAATGGTTGGAATTCCTTGCCCTTTCCCCCTTTACTAAACTTTTACAGTGTAATCAGGAAGCAATTAGACAAATTATTATCTTAAAATATTACCCCTGAGAATGAAAAACTGATCATGGGGTATTTGGCTCGAATCAGATCAATTTTCCATTTTTCCATTGACGAGTGATCAACCAAAGCTAGAAAAGCCCATATCTAGAGGGATATCTTGTAACCTTCCAGGACCGACTGCTTGAATAGCTTCTTTGAGAGACATATCTCCGGTGTAAAGCGCACGACCAACAATTACACCCCTAACCCCTAGAGGTTCGAGGGTCAGTAGACTCAATAGGTCAGTGATTGAACTGACACCCCCAGAAGCAATCACGGGGATCGAGATATGGCTTGCTAGTTCTCTTAGAGCGTCTAGGTTTGGTCCAGACAGAGTTCCATCCCGGTGAATGTCGGTGTAAATAATCGTAGTTACTCCCAGCTGAGTCATTTGCTCAGCTAGGTCAATTGCTGCAATTTCTGAGGTTTCTAACCAACCGTGAGTGGCCACCCATCCCTGACGAGCATCAATACCAACTACAATCTTCCCTGGGAATTTAGTGCAAAGCTGTTCTACTAGGGAAGGGTCTTCCACCGCTGCCGTCCCTATAATGACTCTATCGACGCCTAGAGTCAACAGTTGAGTCACTCCGGAGCGGGAGCGTAATCCACCACCGACTTGCACTGGCACAGGTACCGCCTGCACAATTGCTTCGATTGCCTTAGTGTTCACTGGCGTACCCAGTTTTGCGCCATCCAAATCAACCACATGCAGCCGTGATGCACCTTGTTCAACCCATTGTTTCGCTACCTCGACTGGGTTATCGTTAAATACTTGCGCACGCTGGTAGTCTCCCTGGACTAACCGCACACATTTTTCTTCAAGTAAGTCTATAGCTGGAATAACATCCATGACTCAATTTCCCCCTAACCTATAGTGAACTACCGCACACCAATCCCAGCAGGTATGGTGTACGCTTCTGAAATCACGGGGGTAGCCCAAGTCTAGGAGTTACGTCCTTGATTTGGTCTTAGATCCCCTCCAACCCACTTCTTTCCGGCTACCCTTGCCAGCAGTAGTCCTTATTGTTCGATTGAAGCACTACCACTGGGCAATTCTGCCACAATCTTAAACCGCACATGATTAATGGCTAACTCACCAATGGAAATATCTTCCTTTTTCACAGGCACCCCTTGGCTCTTCAGGATTTCAAACTTAATTCCTTTACCGATCTCTATATGGTACCAGGCAAGACCCATCAAAAACCGAGTGGGATAAGGACCCCCTTCAACCGTATCATCAGCACTGGATTCCATGGGTAGCCAGCCGATTCCTGGGATATAAAATTCCATCCAAACATGATTAAAATCTGGTACCAAAGGAATACCGATTTGGTCAGGATGGGGAGGGCATTTGTAACGACCAACAGTGCGGCACGCGATCCCATTAAGGCGTGCCAAAGCTAGCAATACTCCCAAATACTCCCCGCAAGACCCCACACCCCTTCGTAGCACAATGTCTGGAGTATCTATTTTAGGGGTCACGTGGTAGGAAAGTTTGTCGTAGACATAATTGCGAATACTGTAGATTTGCCGCAACAGATTCGTTTCGCTACCAATTGCTTCTTTAGCCGAACGGCGGATGATTTCTGTATCCATGGCTAACTTGTCATCATCGACCAAATAACGGTTCTGAAATTCTGGCGGTAACTCAGGCAACCCCTCCATATCCCGTGGTGTCAGGCGGTACTTGATACTCCAGACTTCTAGGAGTGCCTTCCAACCAAAGATATGGCGTTCCCCTGGCTTGAGGTTGTCAAACTTAAAAACGGCAACTTGCTGACCATCTTGAACGTCTATAGTAAAGGGTATACCCACAGGTTCGACTTTTGAGACCTTTTGTCGGTCAGTTTCCGATGGCAAGGCAATTCGCCATTCCAAATCATTCAACTCGATATCCTTGAGGGGGTCAAGTTCCTCGACATAGGACATTTCGATTAAATAGCCATTGGAGAGTGCATAGCGACCTTCCGGATTGTAGGTAAAGTGTAACGGATGAATAAAAGTGCGATCGCGATACTGCAATTCATAATTAGGATCAGCGTTAGGGTTATCCCGGATGTAAGCCTCCTCAGTTGCATAAGCAACATAGAGGGTATCGTCTCCCGTCTGGGGGTCAGTACAAAACGCTAAGCCAGTAGGATTTTCAAAGGGGGTGAGTACACTGAACTGAATTTCGCCAGTTGCTCGATCAAGACAGTAAACTGTCTGTTCTTGGTCATCCGATACCCACAGTTCTTCATCGCGGATTGTTATATGTTCAATGCCAACTCCGGGAGAACGCAACCGGGTAATATCATGACCTGTATTGCTGCTATAAATAATAATATATCCAACTTTTTTACAGGTAACATAAACAGTTGAATCTTTAACAGCGATTCCGTTAGCGGTGTAAGGCAAATCAACAAAGTGTTGTAGGGTTAAATTATCATTGATATGGCAAAAATAGACACTATCTTGTAGCGTTAACCATAGGGTTTCTCCTGCCAGGGCTAAACCACTCACACCGACCAAATCTGAGTCCCGTTCTGGATTCAAAATCCTTGTGTTATCTGTGAAGGGATCAATTTCTAAGAGATAGCCCTTTATCGAGTCGATAGCAATTATTTTTTCTCTCCAAAATGCTATACCTTGCAAGGCATATGCTCCAATTGGTCTGATAGTTTTGTCGAATTTTTGTCGCTCTTTCAAAAATGAAGCTGAATTCATAATCATGAGTAAATCAGATGAAGAACAGATGAAGATTTCGACAAGATTATAAGCTTATAGTGGCGATGTCTCAAATACCTGAAGTTATTGTTAAAATGAGGCAGGTAAGGTATGAAAACCTGATCCTCTTATAGGGGTTACGGGTGCCTCGAAGGGCTGTTGTTATGCCATACTTGTTACTTATCCTGCTTACTTAAGAGAAACTTGGCTCTACCAGGGAATAGTTTTATCATGGCTTGGTTAACACGTTCATCAAAATTTACGCTCTTAACGGTTGCTTTGGCTTTCAGTCTGGCAGTCAATCTTCCAGCCCAGGTACAAGCTCAGGCGAGTTCTTCCCTAGGCAGGGAACTGATTGAGAAGATACCGAACCACTGGGAAAGTTATTTATCTGAATATGATCCACCTTCAGACGACGGAAATGGTACACCCTCTGATCTCGGACGTCCTGGAGGAACTAGGGGTCCTGGAGGAACTAAGGCTACCAAATGCCAGAAATCAAACCTGAAAAATCCTGTAGCGTTGGTTCCCAGTTCTGGGATGGGAACAACGGTTGCTGAATACCCCACTTTCTCTTGGTATATGCCCTGTATAGAATCAGCATCAGGGCTATATTTAAAGTTTGTGCTGAAAGATGCCTATGAAAAGGAGGTTTACTCAGTCAAGTATCCCTTACCGGATACGGTAAATCATGGAATTAGGAGTATAACGCTTCCTACCTTTGTTAACCTACCTCCCTTAGAAGTTAATCAGAACTATGACTGGCAGGTAAGATTGATTGATCCCGGCGACTCGTCAAACAATATCTATATTGATGGTGGGGTCAAGCGAGTTGAAGAAGCTCCAAACCTAGCGGAGCGTTTAAAACAAGCAACCCCCCAACAGCGTGTTGTGATCTACGCAAATGATCGGCTTTGGTACGAAACATTAACGACTCTGGTAGAATTGCGAAGGCAGCGCCCCAATGACGAGAACTTGGCAGAAGCTTGGAACAAACTTCTGGATTCGGTCGGGTTAGGTGCAATTGCTGAAAAAGCCTTGTTTGAACATGCCAGTACGACTCACAACTAAATAACGAAATATATTAGGTTATTAATACCTGTATGAATACAACGTATGAATACAAATCGGTATAATAACACTGAAGACCGTGACCGACAAGAGATTCGTCAGTCCATAGCCCAAATTATCCAACAAGACTATCAAAGGTTCCCAGCTGACCAAACTTATAGCATCTACGCCTCAGACGTCTATTTTAAAGACCCCCTCAACCAGTTTCGCGGGCTTGAGCGTTACAAACAAATGATTGCCTTTATCAATCGCTGGTTCCTTGAGCCCCATCTAGATTTGCAAAACATTTCCCAGTCAGGAGATACAATAAAAACCCGCTGGACTCTGAGCTGGACTACGCCATTACCCTGGAAACCGCGAATGACTATTCCTGGCTGGAGCGAGTTAAAGCTGAATGCTGAGGGATTAATTGTTTCTCATATAGATTATTGGGACTGTTCACGCCTGGACGTACTTAAGCAGCTTTTGTACAGTAATGTAAAGTAAATAAATCTAAACTTTTCTCAGAACAGCTGGAGCATACCATGCGCGTAATTTTGATGACCGGTAAAGGAGGAGTAGGAAAAACCTCTGTAGCCGCTGCTACTGGCTTGCGTTGCGCCGAGTTAGGCTACAAAACCCTAGTTCTGAGTACTGACCCAGCTCACTCCCTAGCAGATAGTTTTGATATTGAACTCAGTCACGACCCCCGATTAGTTCGCCCCAACCTTTGGGGAGCAGAACTTGACGCTCTGATGGAATTGGAAGGAAACTGGGGAGCGGTTAAGCGTTACATTACCCAAGTGCTGCAAGCTAGGGGCTTAGATGGGGTACAGGCAGAAGAATTAGCCGTTCTTCCTGGTATGGATGAAATTTTCGGTCTCGTCCGCATGAAACGTCACTACGATGAAGACGAGTTCGATGTTCTGGTTATTGACTCAGCTCCCACTGGTACTGCGCTACGGTTACTGAGCTTACCAGAAGTCAGTGGCTGGTATATGCGCCGTTTTTATAAGCCACTACAAAGTATGTCAGTTGCTCTGAGACCTTTGGTTGAACCGTTATTCAAACCCATTGCTGGCTTTTCTTTACCAGATAAAGAGGTCATGGATGCTCCCTATGAGTTTTATGAACAAATTGAAGCCCTAGAGAAGGTACTCACTGACAACCAACAAACATCAGTGCGTCTGGTTACTAATCCTGAGAGAATGGTGATTAAGGAGTCCTTACGAGCTCATGCTTACTTAAGCCTATACAACGTTGCCACTGATCTAGTTGTTGCCAATCGGATTATTCCTGACCAAGTAACTGACCCATTTTTCCAACGCTGGAAAGAAAATCAGCAACAGTACCGCCAAGAAATTCACGACAATTTCCGGCCTTTACCCATTAAAGAAGTTCCCCTCTATTCCCAAGAGATGTGCGGTATTGAAGCGTTGGAGCGTCTCAAAGAAACTCTGTATGGTTCAGAAGATCCCACTCAAGTGTATTACCAAGAAAACACCATTAGAGTAATACAGCATAAAAATGAGTACAGCCTAGAACTGTACCTACCTGGTATCCCCAAAGACAAAATACAGCTTACTCAAACAGGAGATGAATTGAATGTTCGCATTGGTAACCATCGCCGCAATTTAGTCCTCCCCCAAGCTTTAGCTGCCCTGAAACCTTCAGGAGCCAAGATGGAAGAGGATTATCTCAAAATCAAATTTGCCGCTGGTGCAGTTAATATCTGATCAAGCCCTGTAGAGTTGGAGTCAATCTACACAGCAGTAAATTAACCCTTTCTGAGCTCCTGAGCCATTTTGAGGAACGGATCCAGGCTTGAGTCAGGGCGACGGGGTTGAGAGCTTACCTGACCGTTTTGTTCTAATTTAGTTCCAGACTGGGAAGCAGTCTCAGAAGTGGCCATAGGTGTCTGATTTTGGGAAAGGGTGACTTTATCCGTAGCGGAGGTCTGCTCTACCACTTCACCGCTTAAAACAGCAGTCTTGGTCTTGGGAAAGGATTTCTTGACCTTAACAGGGGTGCGCATGTAGTCAATGTTTCCCATGGTCTTTGCTTCATCTGTGTCCAAGAAATACTCTTGGGACTGGTTAGCTTCTATGGACTGTTCCATGTCCTGGCTGTCTTCATCAACGTACTTGGTCTGAGAGTTGAACAAATTGCCTAAGAGTCCCATAGTTAATTTTTCCTGCCTCTAGGTAGTCTATTGTTATTTAATGTTAACTATTATAAATATTTATATCATAAATCTTTTGTAAAAACTGATATCAACACAAAAAAACCTCAGCCACTTACAGAGGATATACTCTGCTCTTAGCTGAGGGAATTAGTCAGGGTGCATCTATTACTTATCTATCCAACTGGGTTGTCACCCCATCAGGAAGCCAAATGAAACATGGGGTGGAACCCAGCGCTTGTTAAAAGCAGTAGAGAACCCGCACCAAGAGAGTGATTGCTTATAGGGCAAATGCCTAGGGCATATCGCCACCACTGGCTATAAGTTTAGAGACACCTTGTTTGTAGGCTAGAATACTGAGCTAATATTTAGCTTCATCCGCTCTTTAGCCTCACATCTCAATGCTACCCCATGAGTGTGAGGCTAAAGAGCGGACAGGAACTGTATTGCATAGGTTGAAAAATGCTATAATGAAAATAGTAGGGAAGACAAATTAAGAGCTAACCGCCACCTACGTGCCTCAAAATTGAACTTTTTTGTATGGTTCCGGTGCGGAGGGGCATCCCGGAGACGAAACCTTAGAATAGGGTTTGAAGTTACCGTAAGATAAGGTCGCCTTTTTGGGTTGTAGGTTATGCAGAAAAGGTTTAAAACTATTGTTATAAAGGCGACCTGATCTAAGGTTTCGTCTCTTGCCTTAATCATAAAGTTTTAACTCTTTACCCATAGCCGACTAACCATAAAGGCTGCCCTATTCTTGCGGTAACTTCTGACCGTATCGTTAATAAAGCTTGCCGAACGCGCCCCGCGTGGCCTACGGCCTTGTATCCTAACCAATGGGCGGAGTTGGCAAGAAGCCCACACTGACCTATCGGTTCAGTGTGGGAGTATGTCACGTATTCTGTGGTTATACCACCGCCAACGGGTTAAAACTTCGTTGGCTAAAACCGCTGTCAATAGACTCCTATATCCCTTGGCTGTCTTAACAGCTATCGATTTGCTTCATTGGCAGATTTTTTAGGTTTAGGCAAAAGCCCCACCTAAACGGTGCTCCCCGTTTAGGTATGGGTAATTGACACTGAAATTTACCTTTGATTCATGTCAATACCTAGGGAATTGGGGTTAACTTTGTCTCCATCACCGACAATCGAACGCATCCCTTCAATGGTTGCCGGAATGCTGCGAGGATCCATAAACATCACTTTACTACTCTCGCTAGTACCAACTTGCATACCCATATCGATATAATTCTGAGCCAGTAAAAACTGGAGGGCATCACGAGCATTCGGGTCATTATCAAGAGTCTTAGCCACAATTTTGAGAGCCTCAGCAGTGGCTTGTGCCTTGAGAACCTGCTGCTGTCGTTCTGCCTGAGCTTTCAGAACTATTGCCTGTTGTTGGGCTTCAGCGTCCATAATCGCAGCTTTTTTACGGGCTCCAGCATCTAACTCTAGTGCCTCGGCCTTACCTCTGGCAGTGTTAACCGCAGATTCTCGTTCCCCTTCAGAGGTCAAAATTGCCGCCCGTTTACGCCGTTCTGCGGACATCTGTAACTCCATTGAGTCCTGCACTGCCTGAGATGGCACAATGTCCCGCAGTTCCACCCGGGTGACTTTAACTCCCCAAGGATCAGTGGAAATGTCTAATTCCCGCAGTAGGGTTTCATTGATTTGAGAGCGAGCAGTAAAGGTTTGATCCAGTTCCAGTTTCCCCATTTCAGCTCGAATCTGGGTCAGCACCAAATTCTGCATGGCGGAGCGCAGGTCTTCAACCTTATAGTAGGCTTTCTCCATATCCATGATCCGCCAGTACACCACAGCGTCAACGGTAATGGAAACATTATCGGAGGTGATACAAGGCTGAGGTGGCACATCAAGGACTTTTTCCCGAATGGTTTGCTGGAAAACCACCCGCTCAATCACGGGAATGACAAAGTTGAGCCCAGGTTCGAGTTTTTTGCCACTATATTTTCCCAATCGTTCCACTAAGGCTTGGTTTCCTTGATTAATAATCTTGACGGAACCGAAAAGACCTGAACCGCCCAAAGCTAAAAACACAAGCAAAAACCACTGTGACACGCTCTTTCCTCCATTTCTGGTAGTGTTTTACAAATTTGTTGTTAGAGGGGGAGCGGATGGGTGGGGGAGGGCAGAAAACTGATTTAGTCTGATTCTCAAGTGCTTGAAGCTGACTCTATTCCCATCTGCCCAACCTGACTTTTTAACCTATCTTTTGTCAAAAAACAGTGGACTGGGTTAGAAGGGAGACTCCCAACAACTAGTCACTAGGGGGAGTAATAAATCTACCGTTGACTCTATTACCCCATCACCCTATTAACCCATCACTATCCCCTGAACCTGGCAGAGCACCCTTGGTCGATCAACTTCAGTCATGCAATAGGTGATGAGGCACAACAATCAGGGTAGTGCCTTCCCTACGCACTACGTAGACTTTTTGGTTGGGTGCGATCGCATCTGCATAGTCTTCACAACGGGCACGCCATGAGTTGCCTTCATAGAGTACCCGCCCAGTTTGCCCTGGCAGAATTTCTGTCAAGGTTTGAGCTTCCATCGCATCCAAATTTTTGCCCACTCTAGCAGGGGGCATCAGGCGACGGGATAAAAAGACTGAGGCAGTGGAAAGCAGCAACCATAACCCCACTTGTAGGGTATAAGATATGGGCAAAATCGAGATCACAAATGCTACGACCAAAGCACTGATGCCCATCATGAAAGCAACAAATGCTGTTGGCACAAACAGCTCGACTAAGCACAGCATTGACCCGGCAATTAGCCAAAGCATCGAGGAACTTACCATCGGCTCATAATATACAGGGTATGGGGTAAGTAGTTGCGGGTAACTCTAATTTATTTTGTCTGACGTCAGACAAAGATATAGGTTGCTGAGTTATGTTAATTTTCTTGAATCTACTAGACAACTTTGAGAGAAAATGTTTAAAAGCTCAAACAACCCCTCTTGTGACATACTCCTAAACTGAACTCGCCGAGTCAGTGTAGGCTTCTTGCCAACTCCACCCAACGGGAACGGATACAAGGCCGTAGGCCACGCGGGGCGCGTTCGGCAAGCAATATTTACGACACGAGATGCCCCTCCGCGCCGGAACAATACAAAAAAGTTCTATTTTTAGGTAGTAGGTGGCGGTTAGCTCTTAATTTGATTACCCTACTATGTTCATTATAGATGATCACAAAGTATCAAAGTTCTTGTCTGCCATTCATCCCACGCCGACATGCAAGTGGGGACGTGGGGCATAAGCGCGGACCAATGCTAATTTATCTCAGCCGTCTAGAATTTGACCGTATAGCCGTAAATTAACTTCATAGGTATTAGCCGTGGATCGTTATCTTTGGGCAGTTGGTTCTGCTGCCGTAGAGCTACCAGTTGGAGAACAAGTGGCAGACCGCTACCAGGTAGTTGCCCCGCAAATTTGGCAGGATATGCAGCCAGAACTGCCACCGGATTTTCCCGAACAAATCAACGGCCATATCCTTCCTTACCTACGCTTGTATCCCCACTGCCTCCATGTGCCAGAGGTTTATGGGATATGCCAGTTGCCACAGCAACGGAATTTTCTGTCTACACCTGGTCAAGATGTAGTCATTTTGCTAGAAAATGCCCCCATTGATGCCAATGGCAACTTATATCCCTCAATGGAGTCGATGTGGACTTCTGCTACCGCAGTGCGTCAAGTCTATTGGCTTTGGCAAATTTGGGAATTATGGATACCCTTATCAGAATTGGGTGTGGCTTCTAGCCTGTTAGTGCCAACTAATTTGCGAGTTGAAGGGTGGCGGCTGCGACTGCGGGAATTATATCGCGATACAATGGCTGATACGAGTCTATCACCAGTTGTACCGTCTAATGGTCTAGAGGATAGGGGATTTGATACATTGGTTTCCCGAGACTCCCCTGCCGAACCGACTTCTGTGAGTGAACCCTCTGTGGATGCTAGTCTTAAACAGCTAGGAGAGTGCTGGGAAGCTTGGTGTCGCACAGCTTCAGTTTCTGTGGCGGATCCGCTACAAGCTATTGCCCAACACCTGCAAACTGAACACCCCTCCTTAAGTGCGATCGCATCCCAACTTAATCACCTATTACTTGAGCAAGCTGCTCAGCACCCGTTGCGGTTACAGATTGCTGGTATCACCGCAACTGGTTCAAGTCACAGCCACAATGAAGACAGTTGCTATCCCACTAAGGCTGACTTGATTAAGCACCCAGAGCAACCCCAAGACCCCTTGATTCCCCACCTGTCGATTATTTGTGATGGCATTGGTGGTCACGAAGGGGGGGAAATTGCTAGTCAGTTAGCACTACAGTCGATTAAATTACAGGTTCGGGCATTACTGGCTGAGTTGAACGAAGATCCGGAGCTGATGACACCAGAACTGGTAACTGAGAATCTATCAGCAATTATCCGGGTTGCTAATAACATGATTTCTTCTCGCAACGATCAACAAGAACGAGAATCCCGGCGTCGCATGGCTACCACCTTAACCCTAGCGCTACAACTACCCCAAATGGTGAATACACCAGAAGGGAAAACCAATGGTCACGAAATCTATATCGCTAGTGTAGGAGATAGTCGTGCTTACTGGCTTACTCCCGACTATTGCCAGCAGCTAACTGTGGATGATGATGTGGCTACTCGGGAGGTCAAGCTTGGTCGTAGTCTTTATCGACAAGCGTTGCAGCGATCTGATGCACAAGCACTCACTCAAGCCTTAGGGACAAAGGAGGCTGAATTACTTCGTCCCACTGTGCGACGCTTTATTTTGGAAGAAGATGGCTTGCTGCTGCTGTGTTCCGATGGCTTGAGCAACAACAACTTGATTGAAAAATTTGGTCGAGATTTACCCGAAAAAGTCAATAGCCACCGACTTTCCGTGGAATCGGCGGCTGAGTCTTTAATTGACCTGGCCTTTAAACATAATGGTCAAGATGACATTTCGGTGGTGCTAACATACTGTGCTGTCTCTCCCCAATATCCGACAGTGCTAAATTTGGGAGACATCTCTAGCTCTAAAGAACTACAGGTGGTTAATCTGGGGCAGCAAACCGCTCTGACTCCATCACTACCAGCGGAAATAACCACAACCAATGATAATAAACCCGAAACCACCCGCTCATACCGGGATTGGATAAGAGCCTTGTTTGGGCTGCTGGGGGTAGTCGGTATACTAGTTGGTGCTGGGGCTATTTTACTGACTACCCAATGGATACTAGCTCCTGAGGGCTTCCAGAAAATGCGCGATCGCTTTTTACCATCACCCGATCCAAATCTACCACAGTCTTCACCTACCGAGCAGGAGCTCCCAGACAACTAAGGGTGAAACTAAGGGTGAAAAAACCTTACATTATAATTTTCACCGATAATCACCGGCATCAGACCAGGGAAGCAATTCCAATAAACCTAAATTTTGTTGATGCTCACAACTGTGCTAAATGTAAACAACCCACTCTGTGAGACAATAAGAAGGTTGCCTGAGCCCACCCTAGCTTAGGTAAGGGATGTCCGTATAATAGTTAGAGTTACTTATATGAAAGTTGGCGATCGCGTCCGAGTCAAAGAATCAGTTGTGGTATATACCCATCCCGAACACAGAAATAAACCTTTTGATATTAAAGGTCTCGAAGGGGAAGTTACCGGAATAATTTCTGAGTGGCAAGGTAGGCCCGTCAGCGCCAATTTACCAATACAAGTCAAATTTGACAAAAAATTTAAAAAAGTTCACTTCCGTGAAGATGAACTAGAAATTATCCCCTAGGCGGCTATATTATTAGCTAATACTATAGAAACCAATCATAATCACCATCACAGGGATTTTTAAACAGGTCTGCACGGATAGGATTAAGTTAGATTCTTACTGTATCTATTGATATCTATTACTATCCGTGTTTACTTTAATTAGTTAAACCATCTTTTAAGATAATAAGCTAGACTTGTAGTCTAATCTACCTCTGAGTTGCGGCGACTGAACCAACGAAAAATGTTGATGTCACCGCGCATTTTTTCTAATTCCTCTTGATGGCTTTGTGCTGTAAAATAATACCACTGGCAATAGTCTTCAAATTCTTGTCGATGCTCTACTTCCTGGCTAAAGTCATAAGCTAGCTGGTAAGTGGCAAACATATCGGCTGCTGGTGGTGGTGCTGGGACAATCCGTTGGAATTCTTCTGGCATAGTAACTAGGCAAATAATCAAGGATAATATTTCAGCAATAATGTCATACCCAACCACGAATGCGATAAGCGACTATACCAATGTATTCCTTGATAGCACGGGTAATCCTAGACAATTGCTCAGCATTTGGCAGAGAATGTAGCAAAGCAGCTTGACTACTGCTGCTAGGTTCATCCAGTTCATGTTGGGACACTAGAAAATCTGTTGGTGCTGGGATCACATCAATACCCTGACGCCGGAACACTAGGACAGAACGAGGCATATGGATGGCTGAAGTTACCAATAATACCTTGGGAAAATCCCGCTGATCCAAAATTTTCCGCACATTGACCGCATTTTGGTGAGTGTTTAAAGACCTAGACTCTTGAATGATAGCGGCTCTTGGAACACCCAGGTCTTCTAGAATCTGTGCCATGTCTTCTGATTCAGGAGCCAACCGTTGTGAGGATTGACCAGACTCGGAAGAAAGTCGTTGGCTAGAGTTATTACTACTGGAACCCCAAACAATCCGACCACCAGCAGGAATCACCCAGGGAGCTTTCCCTTCACGGTATAGCTGAGCACCATAGAGAACGCGATCGCCTGCTTCATCCACTTCTGGAGTAGGTCGTGGTGGAAAAGGTGGTTTAGTCGCTCCCCCCAAGATCACAATCGCATCAGCCTCAGGTAATTCTGAATTAGGAATATATTGCCACTCCAGAGAGCGTATTAAGCTGTTAGTCACCCAAGTATTACTTGAGACCAACAACACAATTAATGCTAAAGCCACCGGTATCGGAACCCAGCGAGGGTTGCGCCACGACATTACTAAAGCTACTACCAGTAGCACACAAGCCAGGCCCAAGGGATACAGAAAGAGTGGCAATAGCTTTGAGAGAAATAGAAACATGTTAGATTTTAGTTCTAAGTCGGAAAGTACTCAATCCAAAGCAAGTTCTTCTAGATTAGCCCTAGCTTAAATCTCTTGGTATTTTCTTTTGACCAATAAGCAATAATTAATTACTCTTGCTTAACGTCTAAAAAATCTACTAATAGGATTGAGTGACCCTTCTGAGCGGCTCTTTTCTCTAGCTTGTCGTTCTTGTACAGCTAAACGGATGCCCGTTAAGTCAGAACTACCTTCCTCGGTATACTCTGCTTGCTGGGGTTGTGAGTCCCTGGGTTTGTCTGGGTGGTGCCACCAGTCAACTATCAAACCACCGGCGAAAGCGCCAATGCCACCAAATAGTAAGCTGAATTCGATTGGGTATCCCAGAAAGGCAAGGGCTAAGATAAAAAACACCAAAATTTGAAGCCCGCTTAAAAAACCGTCTTTCTTACCGTTCATGTGATTAAATATAAGGTATGTAGCTGTTTTGTTTCTAGGTTAGAGGTTAGAGGTTATAGGTTATAGGGACTAGCTCGCGACCATCCCTTTGCCGCTTATCCTGTTATTTAACCTTCCCCCTGTGCCATATCAACGCATTATATTTTACCAAAGCCAATTAAACTAAAACGATTAGTCACAAGTGCCGCTAGAGCAGCTATTGGGTTTCAGCTTTTCGAGAAAGTAACCATAGTCTTTCTCAACTTGATCAGCATAAGTCAAAGCCACTTCCCTTACCAATTGCCGAAACTCCTTGTGGCGACCGTCAGTCAACTCATCCACCTGTTTGTCTATGGAATAAGGCACTAAGGCAGCATCAAAATCTTTGTCAGCTCGGGCGTGAGCTGTTGCTAACACTTGACCCCATTGTTCAGCTAGCTTAACAAAACGTTTCTCTTTGGTTAGCTCAGTGATATCAAAGGTTTCCTTAAATGGCGATCGCTCTCGCACTGAGTAATACCCATCCCCAAGTTTCATCCAGCCCAGGTGATTATCGGTGTGCTTGGTTAAGGCTCGATAGGCTAAAGCATGACGTTGACCCTCATTGTTAAAATTTTTATCATACTTTTCCCGTTCCTGCTGACTCAGGTAATCATAGGCAGTAGGGGAAGATTGGAATTTAATGTCCAAGATCCGGTCATCATCCTGGGAAGAGGTCTCACCCTCAATCAGGAGATAATAGCGTGGTATTCCTAAGGAACCAGTGCCAGCCAGTAAACGTTGCGCAATATCTTTGACTCGGAAGTAGTTTTTATCATATTTAAACTTTTTTGTCAAGGTTTTCTGATAATCTGCGATCGCATTCTCAATATCCTGTCGCTCGGAAGCAGTAGGTTTGCCTAACTTAACCTTGGATAGATTGAAGCGACGCTGATTTGGGTCCAGTTCTGTCCATTTTTTCAACATTTTTTGGCGGCTTTCGCTGGCTTCGACTCCTTCTAGGAAGTCATCCAACTTCCCATAAGTATTGTCTTTAGTGAAGTAAGTCTCCAGTTCACGATCATTACCGCGATAGGAGGCCATAGTATCAAGATAGGACTCACTAAAGGCATCAATCCCGTTGTTCTGTTCCTCAGCAGACAAACCATTCTGACGACCGACCAATGCTAAACTAGCTGCCATGCGCCAGACATCATATTGGTAATCGGCAATAATTCCATCATCAAAGTCATCGAGTGAGTAAACGATTTCCCCTCGATTATTATCATATGCCCCAAAGTTCTCGGCATGCATATCCCCCGATAACCAAATCTTGGTTTTGGCATTTCCAAAATCCTTGAGGCGATTATCCCCAGCGAAATCTTTCCAAAATAGTTGGTTAGTGCCACGGTAGAAGACAAATTTAGAACAAGCCATTTTGCAATATTTAGTTTCTCGATCTTGCTTGGAAATGCCAGTGTTTGCCTCCTCAATCGTTTTCACGACTACCGTTGCACGATCCTTGGTTTTCATTGGGGGGTCTTGTCGGTCGGGGGAGGAACAGGATAGGTTAGTCAGTAAAAGTAGGATTGCGATCGCACTCACATAAACTGGTTGTTTACAAGTCTTCATCATTATTACCTTACTCTATGAAACATCAAGCAATAGATCTCTAATAGCAAAGGGAACAGGGAACAGCGGATCTGGGAACAGGCAATATGGCATCAAAAATTATCACAATTCATTTAAGATCCCTAAAGAGGCTATTCGTTTACGTTTCTTCATGTTTAGTTTTCTTGACAGCTTACTGGGTTTCATAGTTCGTAAAAGGTTGGCTTATTGCTAGGTAAGGGAGTTTTCAGGGATAAATATGGTATAATCCATAGATTACCGCACTTTACGCTTTTTGCGCTTAGGATTGTGCATAAGATTTACTAAAATTAGATACCAAGACAATGGCTGGAAACAGAATCAGGGTTGCTAAAGATAAGGCGGCTTTGGTGAAAGACCTAACCGCTTCCGATGGAAAAACCGGACCGTTTCAGACTTATGCTGATGTGATGGTGTTTGCAGCTGCTTTAGGAGTAAAGCGTAAAAAGCGATCGCCCCTGAAAGTAATTTCTAAACGAGAGCCTGGTCCGATTGGACTGGAAATTTTTGTGTCAAGGGGATATGAGGTGGTAATTAAATTAATTGCGATCGCTGAGATTAAGGATACAAAAATTCTTTCCTCTATCGATAAAGAGTCTGAGGAAAAACGCATCTATATTTTTGAGGAGTATGCGAATGGAGGACTTGATATTTTGCGCAATGAGTTGCGGGGAGCAGTAGACTATTCCGAGCGACTTTTGTTACTTTTAAATACTGATAGGTATAAGAAGAAAGAATCTATAGCAAATGATCAACAGGAGTTTGATTTGAGTCGATTTTTGTGACAGCTAGCGCCTACACTTACGGGATAGGGAACTGTAGGCGCTGTCACTAATTCCGTTACAGCTGAGATGGTAAGCTGCTACGCAGCTTATCCCGAACTGACGTGTACCGCAAAATCAAATGTCCGGTGCGTAATTGGGCTTACTTCACTCATTTTGAATTCTGAATTTTGAATTTTGAATTTTGAATTTAGCACCGACTACCTGCACCGAGTACAGACTTATTCAGCAAACCCTGAATGTTCCTGTAGCCAGTCAAGCAAATCAGCGCTAGTCTGAAAATCCCACATGGCATCTGCTAAATTATCTAATTCCTGGGAATTCAACCCAACGATAGCTGCACTCAGTTGTGAGGCTATTTCTGGGAAACGGCGCTCCAACTGTCCTAATAGTAAGCTTCTTTTTCCTTCTTCCCTACCTCGAATTTTTGCCTGTTCAATCTGTTCGATTTGCCATTGCGCCTCAAATTCTTGGGTACTCAAGATACTTGCTTCGTAACTTTTGTTATCCATATAACGCTTGTATGCCGCTCTTTCTTGGTCGGAGAGATTATTGACTCTTAAGGTTTCCTTGGCTTCCACCATGCCTAATGCTCCAAATTCATCCTTGATCTCACTGTTTTTGAGAAAATAGATCCATTCGTCTAGGTGGTTTTTCGCTGTCCCCTTAAAGTTCTTTACTTTCAGCAGGTAGTATTCTGGAAAGATATCTGCTACTTTTTCAATAGTATATTTTCTTTCTTGAGCTAGGGTAGGTTCCAGGATATCTCCTTGATTCACTCCCATGAACTCCGAGCGCAGACGATAAATATAGTCATCTCCCTTACCGAGGTTAAAGTAGACGATATTCACTGAGTATATTTTCCGAATTTTACCGTACTCTTCCCCTTGTTCAAGATATTCGGTGACTAGCTGGGAAACACCGTAGAGCATCCGATGAAAATAATCGAGTTGGGAGTTGTTTTGCACTTCGATCAGGACTAACTCGGAGTTTTCGGTTTCCGCCAGAATATCGACACGGTTGCTTTTATCTTCCTCTGTCTGTTGATTGCCTTCACTTTCGAGAAGAGTTTGGATTTTGATCTGTGTATGTAATAACTCGCTTAAAAACCCTTCCAAGACTACATAATTGGCTTTATTGCGCAGTAGTCTTTTGATGGCCCAATCAAAGCGTATATGTCTGGTAGCCATGGTTGGTGTGCTGGTATGACTACATATATTTTAGCTTGGGTAATAGGTAATGGGTAATGGGTAATGGGTAATGGGTAATAGGTAATGGGTAATAGGTAATGGGTAATAGGTAATAGGTAATGGGTAATAGGTAATGGGTAATGGGTAATGGTTAATGGGTAATGGGTAATGGGTAATAGGTAATGGGTAATAGGTAATAGGTAATGGGTAATAGGTAATGGGTAATAGGTAATGGGTAATAGGTGGCACAGGCAAATAGCCCTGGTTGACTGACTTGAGTACATGGGGTAGGTTGGGTTGAGGCAACGGAAGCTGTAGGCGTTACTAGACTAAACCGGCTTATTGACTTGGGTAAGCATTCAGCCGTCAGCAATCAGCTATCAGCTAATGCGCTACGCGCACGCTTCTTGAGGTGCTTTTGAAGAAAACAGGTAAGCATTGGAATAATGCTGAGTTACTTCAGCTGACGGCACCTCAAGTAGCGTGAGCTTTTAGCTGACGGCTGACGGCTGACGGCTGAATACTTACAGACTTGGTATTCCGTGATCAGCCCTGAAAATGTCTGATAGTTTTTTAACGCTTACTATGGCTTAATCCGGCTGATTGATGTTAACTTATATTTCGCCAACAGCATCAAAATTGGGGCGCTAGGGGGGCGAAACCATACCCAGAATCAGCAACGCCGATAAGGTATAAAGCGTTTCTAGGACTCATGAGGTACACAGAATGGTTTGACTATTGGCTCTTGCCTCTTCTCTCTTACCTGCTCCGAGGCTCCCTGCTTCCTGCTCCGAAGTCCCTGCTCCCTAAAACCTTAGGTGCGCTTTCCGTATTAAGAATTAAATTCGCCACGGGTCGCACCTCAGATATTTGTACCTCACAAGTCGTAGAATTGCTATAATAAATGGACTAGCACACGTTAAGCTTTTTGCGCTTAGCCTTGTGCATAAGATTTATAGAAGTCTAACCGCTGAAAACCCCGTCACAAAGCGAGCGGGGATGAAAGGGAATAGCGGCAATAGCGCCGCCTGTTGACGATTGTCTAGCACTAGAGTATACTTTAAATATGGGTACAGGCTGAAAAACCGAGGCGCAACCGGGAGAGAGACCCGCCACTGCATGACCTGAAAGTAGTAATGCCCGGAGGGTAGGGAAAGTCCTCCTTAAAAACCCAAGCATCAATCAACCGTTGGTGTGTGAACCATTACTTTGCACATTTTGAGAAAAGAACGGTACGGCGGGGTTAGAAGTTACCGTAAGAAGAGTGGAGCCTTTATAGTTAGTCGGCTATGAGTAAAAAGTTTTAACCTTTTTGATTAAGGCTCCACTCTTCTAAGGTTTCGTCTCCGGCACGCCGAAACCGAGTGAAAAGGGAGGAAACAGACTTTTTAAGGCACTCCCAGTAATTCGCTAAACGCTTAGGAAGAATTGCCCGCTGGGTCTGCTGTAAATTGAACTGAATTCTTGGTCTTGACGGGTTTTCGGTTTAAGTATTGCTTAATTTTTGGCGACGTCAAAAATTAAGATATAGCGGTTTAAGGCAGCTCGTTGAACTAAGAATCCCCGTGTCTTTAGACCGGGGAGTGTCAATAAAACTAGACACCAAGACAATGGCTGGAAACAGAATCAGGGTTGCTAAAGATAAGGCGGCTTTGGTGAAAGACCTAACCGCTTCCGATGGAAAAACCGGACCGTTTCAGACTTATGCTGATGTGATGGTGTTTGCAGCTGCTTTAGGAGTAAAGCGTAAAAAGCGATCGCCCCTGAAGGTAATTTCTAAACGAGAACCTGGTCCGATTGGATTGGAAATTTTTGTCTCAAGGGGATATGAGGTAGTAATTAAATTAATTGCGATCGCTGAGATTAAAGATACTAAAATTCTCTCTTCTATCGATAAAGAGTCTGAGGAAAAACGCATCTATATTTTTGAGGAGTATGCCAATGGAGGGCTTGATATTTTGCGCAATGAGTTGCGGGGAGCAGTAGACTATTCCGAGCGACTTTTGTTAATTTTAAATACTGATAGGTATAAGAAGAAAGAATCTATAGAAAATGAGCAACAGGAGTTTGATTTGAGTCGATTTTTGTAATGTCAGCATTCAGCTATCAGCTATCAGCCGTCAGCCGTCAGCTGTCAGCCGTCAGCTGTCAGCAATCAGTAGGTGCGTAGTGGACTGGCACACCTTAAATGTTGCTTTATAAAAATACCATGATCTAGTTTTAACAAGGGTTTAGCTGAAAAAGCTATTGCACTATTTTAGCTGTGCCAGTCCAGTAGGGTGCGTTAGGGGCGGGCTTGCCATCATGTTCAACACCGAGCGCCAGTGTTAGGTTGCTGCCCGTAACGCACCACCCAAGAGCTCGCCGTGATTTTCTGCCTCTTCAGCAGTGTTGGGTTGCTGCCCGGGAATTGAAACGGGCAAGATGCCGGTTCCACCCCTGATGCTCGTTCCACCCCTGATGCCCGTTCCACCCATCAGGTCAAATAGCAAATATGAGATGCACCCGGCAATGGATTTGTCAGGGATGTAATTGCTAATTTTAGTAGACCTCTTGCAAAAGTATTGTTCTGATAGTGTTCTTGATGCAGTCGCTCCTGGGGGAAACCACGGCAGTCGCTCATGGGGGGAACCCCCAAGACCGCGCTGCCTCCCCAAGACCGTAATGGTGCGCTTTCCGTAGGCGAATTAAATTCGCCACGGGTCGCACCTCTGCATCGCTTTGGGTCAATTCTTGTCCACTGTTCCCTGTTCCCGTCTTGATGCAGTCGCTCATGGGGGAAACCCCCAAGACCGCGCTGCATCGCTGTTCCCTGTTCCCGACTTCTGCAAGAAGTCTAGTAATTCCGTTACAACTGAGGTGGTAATCCTACCTCCTTCGGTTTCACAAACTTGCCCTCAAAGCTGATCGCTTGATCTTTGCTAACACTCCTGGCATTAGCTACAGCTATGCGCAGTTGAGCACGTTCCATACGCTCTGTAACACCACCCAAAAGATATAACATCACTTTGCAGGCTAACTCTCGTCCAGAAACTAGTACTCGCTTTCGATTTGGCTCATACAAAATGCCGTACCAAGGGGATTGTGGGTGATCTATCTGACTAAAGCCACCCGAACCATCGTATTTTTGAAGTTTCTCGAAGATGGTTTTGAGAGAGAAATCCTGGTTAAATACTAGAATACCCAAAGCTTGAACTAGGGCGATTTGTCCTACTGGACGGAATAGCATGTTTCCTTCTCCTCCACCCCTTTCATGGTTAAACCGACGCAGTTGAGGTGTTTCTTTTCCATGTTCGAGCTTTTGATAGCTGGGTAAACTAGCTAGATAGTCGAAAAGCTCTGTCAATGTCTTAGTTCCCATCTCTAGCTCTTCATCTTCAGGACGCATGGGAATTAGACCTTTCTCACAAGGTTTCCAGTGAGGGAATTGGTAGCCCAAATACAGCTCAGATATATGTTTGAGAGCTTGTAAAGTAGTCAAGACTGTTGACTTAGCTGAAACCGTAGCACTATCCCAATTAACCCGAGGATTACGATTTTCCATCTCCCTCAGCAGAGGATGACTCATGGCAATTTTTCTAGCAACGATTGAGAAGCCATCGTCTTCATTGAGCAACGCTAGTTGTCCTTTGCTCAACCTTACTGCCATCAGGTTAACGTGAGCAAAGATCGAGCGGATGCGTCGCCGTGCTTCTTCACGAGTTTCTCCCTGAACCACAGCAGGAATGAACTCAATACCAATTTTTTCTGTGGCTAGACTTTGCAGATAACCTGGCGAGATGTGATACTCCTCCATCAAGTCATCAACTGTAATCAGGGAGCCGATTGGCTTTTTGCCTTTGCTATATTTCTGGAGCGTACCGATTTTAATCAATTCCATCAGAGCCTGGATTCCCATCAGTCGATGCTGACCGTCTAAGGCAAAAATTGAAACATGGTCTGAAACATCAAGCAGTCCGACTGTGCCATCTTTATCTAAACTGGTGAACTCAGCTGCCGACTGGAGAGCGCGTTGATTCTTATCCCAGTGAGCAGCCTGGGCATTATCTACCCAGCCAGAGCTAAGCACTACCAGGACTGGGGGAAACTTGTGAGTTTTGCGGGCTGCTAGATATTGAGCCAGAGCAGCTTGACGTGACCAATCAAGAGGACGCTGCTGAAGCGCTTCTATAGTATCGGCATCTCTGACGATATTGTTCGTTTGTTGATCAAACTTTTGCTGAAATAGCGGCAGTTGGGAAGCGTAGCGAACCCGAATCGCTAACCATTCCAGAGTGACTGAGCCAATAAATGCCTCTGTAGTGCCCATGTGAGTTTTCTGCACCAAGATTTGATCGTTTCTAGCCAGATGCCTATCGAGCAATAACGCCAGCGCCTGTCGATCTTGGTTTTCTTGTTCAAGAATTTGCTTGGCCAGGTCATTGGGATGATTTGCACTTTTGATCACCATAGTTTTAAACCCATAATGCTGCGTTGTAGAAGCTATCGATAAATAGTAAGCATTCAGCTATCAGCTATCAGCTATCAGCTATCAGCTATCAGCATTTAGCTATCAGCTATCAGCTATCAGCTATCAGCTATCAGCATTTAGCTATCAGCTATCAGCTATCAGCTATCAGCTAATGCGCTACCTCCCAGCGTCGAAGCCTGTGCCACGCTACTGTTCGCACAGCGTGCCCGTAGCGCAATCGGTGCTTTTGAATAAAATATAGCGTTTCTAGGATTTATGAGGTACGCTTTTCAACCTCAAAGTCCCCCTTGATAAGGGGGATTTAGGGGGATCCCTTTGTACCTCATGGCATAGAGAATTGCTATAAGCTGTTCCCGTAGCATGAGCCTTTAGCTGACGGCTGACCGCTGATGGCTGTTCGCGTAGCGTGCGCGTAGCGCATATGCTTACGATAAATATTTTTAAGACTAGCACAAGTTTTTAAGGATCAAATTAGCTTATTTCCCTATACTCGGGCTTCGATAGAGTAAAACTATTAATCATACCATTTTAGGAAGAAAAACGTTAGATCCACTGTCAAGAAATTTTATTCAAAACTTGGGATAAGCTCGAAAAAAGGACTAATCTGTCAAGCCTTGTCTTAGCAGAGAGTCAGCACCCCGCTCTTGCCTAGAGGGGGTTTCCCTACTCCCGTGAAGTCAGATGAATCAGGTCAAACTCTCAGAAAATAAGCCAAAAAATCGCACTGTGGCTGAGCTGGTGGAAGAGATTACTGCTCTAACCACTGAAATTCAACAGTTATACTGCTTGGATGCAATTCCCTGGGTTATAGGGTATAGTGGTGGCAAGGATAGCACCGCAACTCTACAGCTGGTATGGAATGCGATCGCAGCTCTGCCACCAGAACAGCGAACTAAGACTATCTATGTCATCACTACAGACACGTTAGTAGAGAATCCCATTGTTTCAGCTTGGGTTCGCAATTCCCTAAAACAGATTAAGTTGGCAGCTGAAGCTCAAGGATTGCCCTTTGAACCCCATCTCTTACAACCGGAGGTTAAAGAAACCTACTGGGTAAGTTTAATTGGTAAAGGTTACCCAGCTCCACGGGGTAAATTTCGCTGGTGTACTGAACGTTTGAAAATTAAACCCTCTAACCGTTTTATTCGGAATGTTATCCGATCTAGTGGAGAGGCTATTGTTGTTTTAGGCACTCGCAAAGCTGAAAGCCAACAACGGGCAAGACGGATGAAAAAAATGGAAGCTAAACGAGTACGTGCTCGTCTAACTCCTAATATGAATTTACCAAACTCCTTGGTTTATAGCCCCATTGAAGATTGGCAAAATGATGAGGTTTGGCTCTATCTCATGCAATGGCAAAACCCCTGGGAATACAGCAATAAAGACTTATTTGCTATGTATCGAGGGGCTAGTGCTGATAACGAATGTCCATTAGTTGTGGATACCTCTACTCCTAGTTGTGGTAGCTCTCGTTTTGGTTGCTGGGTTTGTACACTGGTGAGTCAGGATAAATCCCTGACAGCAATGATTGATAATGACGAAGAAAAGGAATGGCTGGAACCTCTACTGGATTTGCGCAAGGAGTTGGAGCCTGGAGAAAACCGTGAGCGACGAGATTTTAGACGTAGCAATGGTAATGTCCAACTGTATGAACGGAATTTAGATGGACAAATATCTGTTGAGCCGATTCCTGGTCCTTATACCAAAGAAGCACGGGAGTATTGGCTGAGGAGATTGCTTACTGTTGAAACTGACGTTCGTCAGAATTGTCCAGAAAATATGGGGGACATCACGTTGATTAGTAAAGAGGAACTTAGTGAGATTCGTCGCATCTGGCTAGAAGAAAAACACGAATTTGATGATAGTTTGCCCCGCATCTATGAAGAAGTTACTGGCGAACCCTTCAAAGACATCCGTCCTGGCGCTGAAAATCGTTTGCTTGGTGGTGATGAGTGGCAGGTCTTAGAAGAAATCTGTGACAATGATGCTATGCATCTCGAACTAATGGCAAAACTGCTAGACACAGAACGCCAGTATGTGACTAGGTCTCGTCGTATTGGGATCTATGAGGCTTTGGAGCGGTGCTTTGACACTAGTTCTCGGTCTAAAGAAGATGCGATCGCTAATGCTCACTTGAAACGAGATTTAAAAACAGCTGCTGATGAAGGGGATGTTGACACTGTCAAGCAGCTGGCTTGGGCAAACTTGAAATTTCCAGTCCACAATTCGTAATCATTCAAACTAGAGTAACTTATGATCAAGGCTTTGGATAGATCTAATCAGATATTAAATTTTTGGTTTGGTAAGCCGGATGACGCAGATTATGGTAAATCCCGCAAAGTCTGGTTTACTAAGAATCCAGACTTTGACCAAGAAATGCGATCGCGTTTCCTCGACATCTATCAACAAGCGGTGGCTGGGGAGTTAGATAACTGGCAAACATCACCCTATAGCTGCCTAGCGCTAATTATCCTATTCGATCAGTTTCCTCGTAATATGTTTCGGGGTCAACCCCAAGCTTTTGCCACTGACTCCAAAGCCTTGTCTACTGCCCAGTATGCTGTTGATCGAGGCTTTGACAAAGAACTCTTACCAGTTCAGCGGTGGTTTATCTACTTACCCTTTGAGCATAGCGAAAATCTCGAACATCAGCGCTACTGTGTTGAATTATTCTCGACTCTTAAGGATGATCCCGATAGTGCCAGTACAATTAATTATGCCTATCGTCATCTAGAAGTGATTGAACGTTTTGGTCGCTTTCCCCATCGTAATAAAATCCTTGGTCGGATTAATACTCCAGAAGAGGAGGAATTTATAAAGCTGCCCGGTTCATCATTTTAGGGTTAATTATCGAACGTTAACTCTGAACGGTTTCACTTTCGACGATTAACAGCAAATATAGCGTTTATCATAGTTATGAGGTACACAGGATTTTTTCTATGTTCCCTATTACCTAATCTCTATAATTCCAAAGGTACCTCACCTATTGAAAAAATGCTATAAAGGCCAATAAACAGTTATTATTTTGTGGTTCTCGATCTATGTATAAACTTTGTAATCAACTTCGTACTTGAGAAACTGGTGATTTTCCTTGAACTTGTCCTAGAAAACTTTGGACCCTATCTCGGGCGTCAGGTAATCAATCTCTGTCCAAAAAGGGATGATAACTCTCGACCTATTATTCTAGTCGGTGGTATGAATGGTGGTGGCAAAACCACTATGATGGATGCGATTCGTCTGGCTTTATATGGACACCGCGCTCAATGTTCCACCCGTGGCAATTTGAGTTATAGCGACTTTCTAACTCAGTCAGTCAATCGCAATGCCTTACCTATTGACAACACCCGAGTGGAATTAGTTTTTGAACATATCGAGAACGACCAGCCCATGGAGTATCGGATTGTACGCAATTGGACAAAAAAACCGAAAGATGGTAAGGATAACTTAGGCATTTTAGAGGGAGACTGGCTGGATTCTGCCCTAACCAATACTTGGGACGAGTACATTGAAAATCTCTTGCCCTTAGGAATATCAAACCTATTTCTTTTTGATGGGGAACAGGTTAAAGAACTAGCAGAAGTGGAAGCACCACCCCCGGTTGTTGTGGAAGCGATTCGATCATTACTTGGTCTAGAACTTGCTGACCGCTTAGCCATTGACCTTGATATTTTAGTGACGCGCAAACGTAAATCTATGGCGAATCAACAGCAACTGTCTAATTTAGAAGATATCGAAAAAAAGCTCTCCTCTCAACAATCAGACTATGAACTAGCTAAACAAGAGTTAGCGATTACTCAAGAGCAGCTAGAACAAACCAGAGAAAAACAGCAACAAGCGTTTGATAAATTTGTCTGTGATGGTGGCAAAATTGCAGCCCAACGGAACCAACTAGAGAGTCAACTCCATAACTACAATACTAAAGCTGAACAAATTCGTGAACAGATGAGGGAATTAGCAGCTGGTATTTTGCCTCTATCGTTAATTGAACCCCTACTCACCCAAGCTCAAGCTCAAGCAGAAAAAGAATCGCGGGCATCACAGGCAAAACTAGCTAGAGATATTTTACAACAGCGTGATCAACGTCTGATAGATTTATTGACTGCTCTGAAGTTGCCTGCTAAAAAATTTGATAAAATTAAAGCGTTCTTGGGAAAAGAAAATCAACAAATAGAGCAAGAGGCTGGAGAGGGTAAAGACGCTTGGTTAGGAGCTGAGGAAGAAATGTTTCATTCCCTAACTAATCTCCTGACTTACTACCAACCAACTCAAAAGCAATTAGCTGAAGAGCAATTAGTTAAGCGCCAAAATCTGGAAGCAGATATTAATGCCACTAAAAGACAACTAGCAACAGCTGCTCCTCCGGAATCCTATCAAGAACTCGAAGATGCACTAAAACAGGCACAAACGGAATTGGCTCAAGCTCAAGCAGCTTACGAAATCGCCAAACGCCGCTGCGATAAATTAGGATATGCGATCGCACAAACTAAAAAAGACTTAGCCAGGTATGGTGAAGAAACCATTGACCGCAAAAATGATCAGCATATGCTTACAGCATCTGCTAAAGTCCAACAGAGCCTTAAGGTTTTCCGGGAACAGTTAACTCTAAGAAAACTGAATAAATTAGAGCATGAGGTAACCGAATGCTTCCTCTATCTCCTCCATAAATCTGACCTAGTCCATCGAGTTGCCATCGACACCAACAACTTCAGCTTATCCCTGTACGACCTACAAGGAAAACTTGTACCGAAACATCGTCTATCCGCTGGGGAAAAGCAATTATTAGCGATCGCATTATTGTGGGGACTCGCCCGTGTTTCTGGACGTAATCTACCCGTAGCCATTGATACCCCCCTCGGACGATTGGACTCATCCCATCGTAGCAACCTAGTGGAACGTTACTTCCCCGCCGCCTCCCATCAGGTGATTCTGCTGTCTACAGATACCGAAATTGGTAAGGTCGAAGCTAAACAATTACGAGACGCTGATGCGATCGCACAACAGTATTTGCTAAATTATGACCCAGCAAAACATCGGACAACCGTGGAATCGGGTTACTTCTACTCAGAACAGGTCACGGCATGACCATAAATGTTGTTGACTTTGCATGCAATTTGTCTTGGAGTGCTTCTGGGACAGGGTCTAACGTAATCCTGTATTCTCCTTCTTGCTCCAAGGTAATGCTAGGGCCTGGTTGATAGGGCTGACTAGGATCCGCAGTAGGATCCAAACCCACCCTCGGATAGTTACAAGAATCGTCTTCCCCTGGTATAGGATCACAAGGGTAATAGACAACTGGACTTTGTAAATCGACCATGAGTTGTTTTTGGTTACCATCTGGTAGGTAGACAGTCATTCTCAACGGAATCGGCTCTAAGATATTGACAGGCTCGCTAACAGCTTTAAAAGCGAATTGGACAGTTTCCCCAGCAGTAATTGCTTTGTCTGTATTTGGGACTAGCTGGATGGTAAGAGGTTTTGACAGTAACTGTGGTTCTTCAACTAACTCTTTTGTATTATTATAGCAGCCAGCAGTAATCAATAACGGGCTAATCAATAGGGCAATGGCGAAGACAGTTTTACGAATGTACATGGAGGTAAATCCCATCGGTATTTGCTATCAAAGACGCCAAGTTGCCCTAAAAAGTTCTAGTGACTGCTGAGTACTGATAGCTGAATCTTGATATTCAGATGGCTATAGTTGTACATCCATTAAGGTTGCCAAAATATCACCACTTTGGGCAAATACCAAGGTATTATTTCCGGAAACAGTAAAACTGAGTTCATTATTTTGGAAGACATCTTGACCTGATTGGAAGCCATGAATAGTAACTGCTCCCTCACCCTCTAACAGCAAAAACTCGTCAATACCACTGCCAGCGAAAACAGTATCATTCCCGATGCCAGCACTAATAAAATTATTGCCAACTCCGGCAAAAATTAAATCATCACCGAAGCCAGTCGTAATTTGGTCATTACCACTGCCAGCGTAGATCGTATTGTTACCGGATTGAGCATCGATCAGGTTATCTCCCTCTCCTGCGAAGATAACATTATCACCAAATTTAGTAGTAATTGTGTCATCCCCAGTGCCCATGTAGATGATATTGTCACCAAAGAGAGTAGTGATAACGTTATCCCCCTCACCAGCAAAGATTTCATTATCCCCCCTTTCCGTAAAAATTGTGTCATCCCCAGCACCAACAAAAATCTGATTGTTGTCACTTTTAACCAGGCTGATTTGGTTATTCCCCTCCCCTGCAAAGATTAAATTCTCATTACTTTCAAAGACTGTAATCACATCATCGCCAACGCCTGTGTAGACAGTATTATTGCTGCCCATACCTAGGCTAACCCGATCACCCTGATTGCCTTCATTGGCGAAGATGGTATTATTCCCCCCTTGGAAAACGGTAAGATCGTCCTTGCCAGTGCTAGCGAAAATAGTAGTGTTACCACCGCTAGCTGAAATTATGTCGTCACCCGGTGTACCGAAGATTGTTTTCATGATCAAAAGCACGCGAAACAGTTTCGAGAATGTTACAAGTCATCGCCCAAGCTGGCGTTGTAGGAGCGCAAAGCTTTTAGCCGCTACTAATTCCCATGACAAGAATTACAGCGCCAGCATTAGACATTGATCACTTTTTTAGTTGAGTAGTAGTAAACAGCAAAATTTTTATTCTACTGAAAAAATTTTAGGTGAAAACCCATAGAGCTTGATTAAATGTATAATTAACTAGGTGAAGATTAATGTAAAGATTCAATAAAGATCAACGTCAGATAAGACGATCACTTAAGGTAAGTAAATTCCCTTCTACCTTTCACCTTTAACCTTTTCCCAAAAAGGGTGAAGCAATATTTGAATCAATAGTTGAAGCAATTAAGCATTAATTTATTCATGCAACCGCCAATAAACCAGATCACACTTTCCCAAACTGCCAAAGACCAACTGATTAAACTCAAACGTCAAACCAAAATCCCTCAGTGGCATGTTCTTTGTCGCTGGGCAATCTGCCGTTCCCTCGCCGAACCGACAATGCCCTCTCCGGTTCCCATACCTGCCGATAGTAACGTCGAACTCACTTGGAGCGTTATGGCAGGAGATATGGCTGATATGCTCCTGATTGCTCTCAAACAACGCTGCCATAACGATGGCTTAAGTTTGGAACAAGAAACCCTAGCGAATCAGTTTCGCCTTCACCTTCATAGAGGTATTGGTTACTTAGCAGGGGATACCACTATTAAAAAAATTGAGGATTTGATTGCCGTGGCTGTTATCAAGGATGAAATATGAAGTGTGAAGGATAAAGTGTGAAGTATGAAGTCTTACTTAGCACTCAGTACTTAGCACTCTTGGACTCAGTACTCAGCACTGAGGATTCACAACTATAGTGCTCAATGCGGTGCGTTCCCGTAGCGGCTCTTCGAGAACATCGCTTTTTCTGATGCTGCAAGGAACGATTTGTCCGCAATCGATGGATCAGCTGCACACTCAACCAATAACTAACCACAGCACAGACCAACCCAACCGCGAAACAACCAACGAACAAGGTTAGGATAATTTCTGACCCCAATTCTGTAAATTCCTGCCAAGATTGGAAACTCACATTAGCCAATTCATCCTGGTTCAGTAGCCATTCACCGACGTGAAAGTTGAATGCAAAAATCGGTACATAAGTCAAGGGATTACTAATCCAAGTTCCAGCAGTAGCAGCTATTTTGTTACCTCGCAATAGTACCGCCAGCAAAATCCCTATAATTAACTGGAGACCAAACAGCGGAAAGAACCCAGCAAACACACCACATGCTAAACCTCGTGCGATCGCTTCTGGTTTTCCTTGCATACGAACTAAGCGCCAATATATGTATTTTAGGCGTCGTCTAAAAGTTCCCCTCGGTCTGATCGACTTTCGTTTACCTAGCTCAAGGGGTTTGGTGGCTGAGGGTAAAGGCTGTGGGTAGCTTGACAGGGATTTTCTAGACATTTTCGCAAATCAATCAGCAACCCTCTAGCAACTGGGGCAGATTATTCTGGGGCAGATTATTAGTCAGCAGCTAATCTTTACTGTAGCGGAAAATCAGCTTCAAGGGCTAAAGCCAAAGGCCAAAAGGGGAAATAAAGCTGCAAAAATCTCAATAAATTCTATGCAAGCTTGTTGCCTTTTACCTTGTGCCTTTTACCTTGTGCCTTTTACCTGACTACCATGGCTACGAGGATCATCTTGATTCGTTATTGTAATTGATAGGGAATCGTCAATATCCGAAACCGTACCACTAGCTTGGCTATAGGGTAATGGCACATGGGTTACTATTGCATCTAAGTTAGCTTCGAGTACTTGACGGGGTTGTTCTCCAATAGTTTGGGCGATCACTGTGCTGGCTTCATCAAAAAACACAAAATGAGGAATACCATCTACTCGATACTTGACCAATTCTGGTAACCACTTGCTGTTATCCACATTCAGCATGACAAAATTGACTTTGGTTTTATACTGCTGTTTCACTTCACCCAAATCCTTTGCCATGGCTTGACAGCTGGTACACCAGTTGGCATAAAACTCCATCAAGGTTGGCTTGCCATTGCTCAGTGCAACCTCTAGAGGGGTAGATGCTTCGGCTTGGGCTTCCAAGGAACCGAGACTAGTCTCAGTTTTTAATCCCAAGAATAGGGCAATACCCAGTGCGATCGCTACTAGGGCAATTAAAAAGTTTCTGATCCGGCTGCCACTAGTGGGTACTGAAGGGGAGGATGATGGTGTAGTTGAGTCTGGTGAATTAATAGCCATCTTGCTACAACTTTCTTGGTACAACTTTATAATTGTTTACATTTTACAACAACAAGACTTAGGCACCAACAGCCTTAAAACCCGGTTTCTCGTTATAAATCCAGCAATAGTAGGGTTTGGGGCGTAACTTCTGAGTAACTTAGAAGTAGATTAGATTCAAACGTTTTTTGTTGACGGTTGACGGCTGACTGTTGACAGTGAACTGTAAACAAGTGCAAATGTTACGTTTATTTTTACTGGCCTACTGATAAAGTTTGACAAATCACAATGAAAAAACGGGTAACCCTGACCTTTCCCCGACGGGCGATTCAGATGCCGGTGGCTTACCGACTGGCAAAGGATTTTAATGTGGCTGCCAATATTATCCGGGCCCAAGTTGCTCCCAATCAAATCGGCAAACTTGTGCTAGAGTTATCTGGCGACATTGATGAGTTGGATGCTGCGATTGAGTGGATGCGGACGCAAAACATTGATGTTTCCCTGCTAAGTCGCGAGATTTTGATTGATGAGGATAGTTGTGTCGATTGTGGCTTATGTACTGGGGTTTGTCCCACTCAAGCCCTGATTCTTGAGCCAGAGACATTCAGACTGAAGTTTAAGCGATCGCGTTGCATTGTCTGTGAGCAGTGTATCCCCACTTGCCCTGTTCAGGCCATTTCTACAAATTTTTAAGATTTCAGACGCCTTAAGCTATTGCCCAACAACCCTGTCTTCAGGCACACTTTCAGATAAAATCAACTAAATATCAACCCCAAGAGGAGCCCTCATGAACCCAATTATTATTCTTATTGTAGCTATACTTGCAGCAGCCGTTGTTGGGGCAATCGTATTTTTTGTACTGCAAAATAAACTGGATTTTCTATCCGAACAAACCGACAGAAAATTAGAAGTTTTTCAAAATAAGTATGAGACTAGGGTACAACAAAGTTCTCAAGCTCTGCAAGAAAGTTATCGAGAGCAGTTAAATCATAAAATTGCCGAAGTCAAACAGCAGTTAGAGTCTAGCCCTGCTCCTCCTGCCCAATCTTTACAGGAAAATTATCAGGCTCAGTTAACCGAAACCACTAATGAGCTGAAGCAACAACTTGATGCTAGTCTTCTGGAAACTGTCCAATCCTCGGAAGCAAGATATCAAGAACAATTGACACAAGCTACCCATCAGTTAAAGGAAGAACTTGAGTCTAATTTTCGCCAAGAGCTGCAATCTGCTGCTGCTCCTGCCGAATCTTTACAGGAAAATTATCAGGCTCAGTTAACCCAAACCACTAATGAGCTGAAGCAACAACTTGATGCTAGTCTTCTGGAAACTGTCCAATCCTCGGAAGCAAAATATCAAGAACAATTGACACAAGCTACCCATCAGTTAAAGGAAGAACTTGAGTCTAATTTTCGCCAAGAGCTGCAATCTTTGGAAGCGAAATATCAGGCTGATTTAGAGTTAGCCCATCAAAAAATTGCTGAATTAGAACAAGCTCATAAATCCCCAATACCAGACGAGGTTAATAACCTAGATGAAACAGAGGAAACTTCAGCGCAAACTGGTAATGAATTAGTCGAATTATTACAAGAGGCAGAAACAAATCAAGACGAGCCTCAACCAGTGGTCAAGGACGAAATGTTGCCTGAGCCGAGTCAGCCAGAGCAAACAATGCTGACAGAAACCCCAAGTATTACTGATCAGTCCAGCCAAAGTGATCAGGACTTGGATGAAACCATAACTGCTTTGGGAAATTATGCTCAAGCCAGGGATATTCCCCAGTTAAGTAAGTACATCAATCATCCTGAAAGCCTTATTCGGGGCTCAATTGCATCAGCCTTGGGTAAAATTGCTGCGGGTCTTGGACTCAGAGCCGAAATTCAACAGGCCATACCGCTGATCGGCAAATTGATTCAAGATCCCCAACCATCCGTGCGACAGTCTGCTGTTGAAGCCCTGAGTAATATTAAATCTGAAAAAGTTATACCCTTGCTTGAAAGGGCATTAAGGGATCCAGATAGTAATGTGGTTAAATCCGCCAGTGCTGGGATTAGTCAGTTTAAGAGTTATCGGCGAACTCCTAAGCCCAAACCTGCTCAGAAGACTGTAAAGCCCTCTAAGCCTTAACGAGTGCTCTAATCGAAAAGCATAGCCCAAAACCCTAGGGATGTGGGGATTGATCACCCTTTCTCGGGAGTCAACCCCCATGATTGAGTCCCACTCTCACCGATACTCCCTTGAAAAAAGGGGGCTGGTATCCTGCAGGACTTCTAGCTTGTTTAGTCAGCGTCGCTTTCAATGTGGATAAACAAAAGTCCCAAAACTACAGTAGGCATAACTAAGCCTATGAAGGGGACTAGCATCGTTGGTAAGAAAGAAGCTGCGTATGCGCCTGTCATATCTTATTTTCCTATTTGCCTATTAATACAGTAACAAGTTGAACCTTTTACCACACCAACCCAATTAAGAATGGTGTTGGTTGCCGGTTTGATCTCAAGCAAGCCTCTACCTACCTAAGTAAGTCTCGGTCTTACACTGCCGAGCCAGGGCTTTGCTCTATATTTAAAGAGCCAGCACTGTTATCCAGATGACTGGAACACGGCAGATACCCGCTTACTAGAGGGGTAGATTACTATCGATTTTTTCGACAAGTTAATCCTATCACGCTTCAGGACTATGAAATACCAAGATCTACCTCGGAATTTCCCATACAACCTGTGGCAAAAACCTGATGATTGCTTCTGCCCTTGCTGAGTCTTTGATAGAGTCAATTCTAATCAGTCTGCCATCCCTCTATTGACATCAACACCTGTCGTTGACCTAGACAAAAGCACACAACTCCATTCAATTTGGGTTAACTTCCCGTTTCACCTCGTAGCATGGGAGGGGTTATCCCAACCTGCCCTTATACCAACGACCCAGTTTCTTCAATGGCTCAGATTACTGGAAAGTTTATGCCAGTCGGATAATTATTAAGATTTTTAACAAAAGTTGACCGAAATTCTTTACAAAAATTAATTACTTTTTGTTACAAAAACCAAAGAGACTGAAAGGGGGTTAGTCATCAAAACCCTTGGTTTTAGGTGATTACAATGGTTTTACAAAGGTTATATTACGGTAAAGAACTAAAGCTAAAATTTTTGCCATTGACTAAAAAGGTTAATAAAAAGAACAATATCTCGTATAATTCGTTACGAGAGGATGCGCTTCTCAGCGACGATTACTCGCGCTGATTCTTTCAGTTCCTTTTCTCCCCCCTAAAGTATGATTACTCAAGGGGTTTATCCGATTTGATAGGAGATAAATTTACAATGACGATGGATGTAATTAACCATGGTGGAGATCCCCAAGTGGGTAATCTAGCCACCCCAATTAATTCCTCTGCTTTCACAAAAGCTTTCATCAACAACTTGCCAGCCTACCGTCAAGGGCTATCAGCCAATCGCCGGGGTCTAGAAGTTGGTATGGCTCATGGCTACTTTCTGTATGGACCGTTTGCCTTACTAGGTCCGTTGCGTGGGACAGAGTATGCCAGCACAGCTGGTTTACTGGCAACAGTTGGCTTAGTGGCTCTTCTGACAGTTGCTTTATCTATTTATGGAGCGGCTGGCTCCGGCAAACCTAAGGCAACATTGACCACACCCAATCCACCAGAAGACTTAGGAACTAAAGAAGGCTGGAGTGAATTTGCCAGTGGTTTCTTCCTTGGTGCTTGTGGCGGGGCAGTTTTTGCCTATTTCCTATGCCTGACACCTCATCTAGCGCCACTGCAAAAGATTGCTAGTGGAGTATGGTCCTCTTAACTCTGACTGGAGACAAGAGTTTCTGATCGCGCAGGGTCGGCGAAAGCCGATAGCTAAGCAAGAGAGTAAGGTTAGTGGACAGTTACTAAAAGTGTCATATAGTCTACCAAAATCTACTAAGGTTCGGTAGACTATAGTGATGGCACTAATACCACTCCGTAAGGCGGTCGAACTGACGGGACTTTCCAAAAATACTCTTCGGAAATATGCCGACAATGGCACGATCAAATGTGAACGAATCCCAAGCGGCTACCGGCTCTTTGACACGGAAAGCTTACTCAGCCTCGGAAAAGTACCCATGGCTCAAACTGCTACTATCTGTTACTGCCTCCTCAGCAGCAGAAAACAGTGGGATCACCTTGATCGACAGGTCGCTGATCTGCATTCCCTGTACCCAGAAGCGGAAATCATCCAAGACATCGAGTCAGGTCTCAACTACAAACGCAAAGGGCTTAAAACCATACTGGAACGACTTATGCGGGGCGATAAGCTCACAATTATTGTTGCCTGTAGAGACAGACTTACCCGGTTTGGGTTTGAACTCTTTGAATACTTGGTTAGAAGTTACCGTAAGAGTAGTGCAGCCTTTATAGTTGGTAAATTATGCAGCATAGGGTAAAGGTTTTGTAGTAAGGCTGCACTACTCTAAGGTTTCATCTCCGGTCAGTCTCAACGGTGGAAAACTCGTGGTTCTCAACGACACTAAAAGTTGTCTAGAATGAGAACTTACCGCCGCTCGCGAACCATGACCAAAGGTCAATCTTCTGTCCATCATTCACGTCTTCTCTTGTAGAGTCCACGGACAATGAAAGTACGGTTCAAAAATCAAAGAAGATCCGACTATTCCTAAACGCTGATCAACGTGCAACTATTCGCCAGTGGTTTGGAGTGTCCCGTTATGTGTTTAACAGAACCGTCGAAATACTTAAGGATGGCGAGGTTAAAGCTAACTGGAAAGCCATCAAAACTGACATCTTAAATAGCCTCCCTGAATGGTGTAAGGAAGTCCCTTATCAAATTAAATCTATAGGGATTAAGGATGCTTGCACTGCGGTAAAGGAAGCTAAAAAAAAGTACAATAAAAGTGGGCAAATTAATCGAGTTCGTTTTCGTTCTAGGAAGAACCCTTTTCAGTCTTGCTACATTCCAAAGTCGGCTGTTTCAGTCAAAGGTATTTATCACACTAAATTAGGTAAATTAACCTTTGCTGAAACACTACCGGATCAGATCTGTGACTGTCGATTAACTAGCACCAATGGGGACTATTACCTGGTAGTTCCCCACAAAGTAACTAGAAATAAAACCGAGAACCAAGGTAAGGTAGTTGCTCTTGATACCGGTGTCAGGACTTTTTTGACATTATGAGCGTGAAAATTATGTAGGCAAGATCGGCCATGGTGACTTTTCCAGAATTCAGCGTTTATGCCACCACTTGGATAATCTGATCTCAAAAATCAGTAAGGCAAAAGGTAAGCAGAAACGTCGAATGAGAAAAGCGGCTAGACCGATAGTTATTAGAATACAGAATTTAATCAACGAGTTGCATCACAAAGCCGCTAGGTTTCTGGTAGACAACTTTGATGTAATCTTACTTCCAACCTTTGAGACATCTCAAATGTCAAAACGACAAGATCGGAAGATTCGATCAAAGACCGTTCGCAATATGCTCTCCTTTGCTCACTACAGGTTCAAAGAGTTCCTCAAGCATAAAGCATTTGAAACGGGTAAAACTGTTGTTGATGTTTGTGAAGCCTATACCAGCAAAACTGTTAGCTGGAGGGGTGAATTAGTCAAGATCGGCGCGAGTAAAATCATCAAGTCAGGAATTGATGGCCAAAAGATGGATTGACCAAAGGTCACGCTTCGCGAACGAGATCTAAATGGCGCTCGTGGAATATTTCTTCGTTCGCGCAGCGTGGCCTACGGCCATGCTTTGGTAGATACACCCTGGGTGAGAAATCACCTTGCATTGGCGAGCTAAGGTCTGCCTTTGGTAGACTTTGGTAGCTAAAAAGTATCGGAATTTTCTCAAACCAATTATTAATTAATTAAATGACTTTAGCCGAATTAAAACCTGGAAAGCTTGCCATTATCGAGAAAGTTCAGATAGGTTTGCAAGTCGAAGGTCTCGCCAATCGACTAGAAGCAATTGGCATTATTCCTAATCGACAGGTACAAGTGTTGCGCTCAGCCTGGTTTGGGGGACCGTTGCACATTCGAGTTGGTTCCACCACAGAAGTAGCTATCCGACGGCAAGAAGCTAGCATGATTCTAGTTAACCCTGTGAAGGAATAGTTAGCGGTTAGCGGTTAGGGGCGATTTTAGCAGTAAGCTATCGTCCCGTTCCCTGCAGGGGCGCGCCTAGCTGATAGCTTACTGCTCAAAGTCTAAACAGCGGATAGCCTCTAGTAAGCCTCTAGCTTTATTGAGGGTTTCTTGATATTCTTTTTCTGGGTCAGAATCTGCTACCAAGCCAGCACCAGCTTGCACTGACACGGTATGTTTACCAGAACCACATGGGCGAACTACCATAGTCCGGATTGCGATCGCACTATTGAGCTGACCTTCAAAATCGTACCAGCCATAGACACCCGAGTAAGGCCCGCGACGTTCTGGTTCCAGTTCCTGAATGATTTCCATTGCCCGAATTTTGGGGGCTCCACTCACTGTCCCCGCAGGGAAACAAGCTTTCAGTAAATCCCAAGCTGTTTTACTAGCATCCAGCTCCCCTACTACATTGCTAACAATGTGCATGACGTGGGAGTAGCGCTCAATGAGCATCAGTTGATCCACTCTGACTGTACCACTCTTGCACACACGACCCAGGTCATTCCGACCCAGGTCAACCAACATAATGTGTTCGGCAATTTCCTTTGGATCTTCGAGTAACTCCTGAGCTAGAGCTTCGTCTTCTTGAGGAGTTTGACCCCGACGTCGAGTTCCAGCAATTGGTCGTAACGTTGCCTGGATTTTTTCCTCTGGGGAAGCTGTTGCCTTAACCATTACCTCTGGGCTAGATCCAATGATTTGCCAGTCCCCAAAATTAAAATAAGCCATGTAGGGGGAGGGATTAATCAGCCTTAGGGAACGGTAAAGGGCAAAAGGGTCACCTTTGTATTCTGTCGAGAGGCGCTGGGATAATACGACCTGAAAGATATCCCCAGCTCGGATATAGTCTTTCGCTTTTTCGACATTAGCGCAAAACTGGGACTTGTCTGTATTGCTTATATAAGACAGTTCTTGAGTACCACTATTTGGAGGTGTCCATGGGAGTACTGTGTCCTTACCTAAGAGCTGCCCTTGCAGTTTGTTGACCAGAGTACGAACGCGATCGCATGCTTTTTGATAGGCTGCCTCTAAATCTCCTTGGGCCTGTCGTAAATCAGCATAAGCGATCACCCAAATCTTACGCTTGACCTGATCAAAAATAATCAGGTTGTCCACTTGCATCCACAATCCATCGGGCAAGTCATTGGACTGTAGAGGATAAATTGGCACACGGGATTCACAAAAACGAATTAACTCATAACCCCAGAAACCGAACAAACCCCCAATTCCTGGCGGCAATTGGGGTAAATTTACAGGTTGATAGGATTTCAGACAATTCCCTAAGGTTTCAAAGGGGTCTCCCTCAAATACTGTTACTGACCCATCCCGGTTGGTCTGAGTCGTGCGATTTCCCCTAGTTTCCAATACCCACAGGGGGTCACAACCAAGTAAACTGTAACGTCCCAGATTTTCACCACCTTCTACCGATTCCAACAAGAAGCTGTAGGGTTGACCAGCACAGACCTTATACCAGGCAGAAACTGGCGTTTCTAAATCCGCCACCCACTCCTGGGTTACCGGTACAAAATTACCTTGTTGAGCTACGGTTGAAAATTGGGAAAAATCTGGGAAAATCATGGTCTTTCTCAGCTCAAGGTTGAAAATTCGGCAAACAGCTGAAACTGTTGGTCACAACGTTCAACTTTTTCCCCTTTACCTTATCACTGATTAATTAAACCTCGTAAGCTGCCTTCCCACTGAACTTGATAGTTGCAGGTTCTGGGTTGCTGCCAATATTGCGGTCTATTTTCCCTGCATAGGGACGCCCTTCGTTGACTTTCTCTGGGAATACCCCATCTGCAGGATGCAGAAACTGGATTTCACCATTGGGATAAACCCGGTAAATTTTATAGTCTTCGATTTTGGGCTTAAATTTCGTCCGCAGTTGGGTTCCCAATGCCAGACACTGTTCCTTACGAGCTAAGTAGAGCAAGTTTTCCCCTTCATTCATGATGGCAGCCCCACCAGTAGGCATTTCAAACACTTGCTCTTTTGAGCTTGTCCAGGTGATAGCGTATTTTTCTTCAACTTCAGCTTTGGTCAGCAATCCGCCAGTGCTACCACCAAATATGGGAGTTTGTCCCGTCAGTTCTTCTGCCATAGTTTTTTTCTCGTGTCTATAAATAAGGCATTCAAGGGAATGCTATCATCGACTTCATACCTGTCTGGCTACTTTGTCAAGAACTGTAACAGTTCTTTAGCTATTCGTGATTTTAGTCATTGGTCTTAGTGATTGGTCTTAGTGATTGGTCATTTGTGATTTCTTCTGCCAAGGGACTTCCGGCTGATGACAAAGGAGCTATTACAAACAAAAACAAGCAACAACACACAAAATAAGCCCTAGTTACCCGTCAAGGCAATGACATGAGGCTACCAACACCACCCTACCCTGATCGTTGTGGAAATTTTGCCAACCTTAATTTTCTTTAACTGAAATACTCCTATACTTGCCTATCTGGTAATTTTGGGCTTATCACCAATCCCAGCCTCATCAATCCCAGCCCTGGCTATTGGTAATGGTCAATTATTGGCTTAGTTGACACTCTCCGCCCGCTTATGGACGGGGATTCTTAGTTCCTCGACATGCCTTAAAATTAGCTATCCGTCAAAGGCAATACTTAAGCCAAATATCCGTTTAAGAACCAAATACCTAGCCTAATTTAACTAACCCCAGTGGGCTTATCTCCCTAAGCGTTGAGTTTCCTCAGTTTCCGTGTGCCCCACGGTACTTTTTATCTTTTAAGGTTTACTTTACTGGTTTGCGGTATTTGTTAGGATCCATACGTTTTTAATGAGGTTTTTCGCGCCTCAGGTGCTAACATCGCTTTACGTCGTGAGGTTATGACAGTACCGACGAATCCTGTCTGTGTTAGGCCACTCTTCTATTCTAGTAATTTTATTAAAAGCCGTCGAACGAAGGACGGGGCTTGAGACCCATTTTTTTTGTCAAAGAGCCCGCCTTTGGGCATCAAGCCAGCTTTGCTACTGGCGGTATCTGCCTCGGCCAATTAAATCAGAAAATTAAATCCGGCAATTAAATCAGAAAGGGAACCGACGACTGGCCGTGTTTCGTCTCGGTTCCCTGACTGGTTCGCTCCTCACACATCCGTAAATATACCGAAAACTTTCTGGATTTGTCAACCCCTTTGGCAAATTTTTTTTTTCGGTCAAAGTTCACCTGGTGCAAGGACACCTAGTTGGTCTTCTAGAAGCGATCGCAAGACTACTTGAGTTACTCCCACTAATCCTAACCTTGCTTGAGCCAGCCTAGGGGTCTGGTGTTTCACCTCCCCCCAAATGCGACAGCTACGGTAGAACTGCTCAAAAGCATTGCTCACAGAACTTGCCAATTTTAGCCAATGCTTTGATTCAGTTCCACTAAAGTAGTCTGTCAAGTCCATGATTTGACCAATCAAAAGTCTTTCTGCTGGATGGACCAACTGTATAAGCGGCTGCTTTGTTCCTTTTCCTAAGTCGTCTTTTAACCAGGGAATTGGATATGGCACAACTATGAGTCCCTTAGAGGTTTTCAAGTCCATACTCTGAATCTGGATTAAGCCCTGGCGATGAGCCAAGCCCAGGAGTGAGCAGCAACGAGCATGGGCATACTGAACTCTAAAGATCTTGGAAGTATCTTGTGAGAAGAGTGCTGAGTGCTGAGTGGTAAGTTCTAAGTAGGGCAAGAGATTCTTTTGACCTTGTTGAGGGCGAAAGCTAATCAGGGTGTCTGTTGAAGGTTGAATCCAATCTTGTAACCAAGTTGCTAACCCCTGATCTGTCAGCCAAAAATTAATCCAGCCTGGGGGAGCTACTTCAACCTCGAATTCGATCAAGTTTTGTTTCCCAGCATCTTGAGTTATGGTTGGCAAAGATACAGTTAACTGATGAGCAATGGCGAGAGGACTTTGCTGCATGGCGCGAGAAAGCTTGAGAGCGATCGCTGAGCGATATGCTACACCAGTATTATCTGAGCACCTTTCTAAAGGAATCGTTTCCAATATCAACTGGGGAATACCAGAATATACTATTGCTCTCGATATCTGTTGTTGTAATCGGGTACTCAGAGCAGCAGAATTACCTGACAAATTTACGCGCCATGAGCTACTTCTCAAGGTATTTTTTGTTACTTTGGACTCCATGTAAGATCTAGATAAACTTGTGTATCCATCAGGCTCGGAGCTTATGTATTCACCATCCGACCCATTAGAGGCATCCCGACCCTTTGTAACTTGGCAAAGGATCTTAGATTGGGGACAGGAACACTACCGTTATAGGACGTTTAGCAAAGATGAGCGGATTCCTACCCGTCCTGGGTTGTTGTATTTGGTAGAGCGGGGGGCAATCCGTTTGGTGGGTACTTCTCAAGTCAGCGCTAGCCCCAATTTTTCTGGAGCTCAATGCTCCCATCAGAATATGGAAGAAGCGTTTTTAGGATTCATTGGTGCCGGTCAGCCCTTTGAAATTGTTGCCCTTTCACCCTTCACACTTCAGGCTTACTCCCACGTTGAGCAAACTGCTGTGGTATGGATGTACTGGGATGACTTAGACAACTGGCCACACTTCCGACGGGAGATCTTAGATGCATTTAGGCTTCAGCATCAACGCAAACTCCTCTGGCTGAGTACCTTAGGACAGCGACGAACCATTGATCGGCTCTTGGGATTTCTCATATTATTGGTTGAAGAGTTCGGGGAACCGTGTGAACAAGGTTACTGCTTACCATTTCCCTTAACTCATGCACAAATCGGTAGTGCCATTGGCTCCACCCGCGTGACTGTCACTCGGTTGATAGGAAAGCTTCGCCAACGGGGAATCATCAACACTCAGAAGGATAATTTAATTTGCTTATCAGGTGACTCAGTACCTAAGATAACTCCTAATTAGGTACACTTGTAGATGCTTGTGTTCGAGTAATTGCAGTGGAAATCTAATTTACTGCCAAACTGGCAACACAGCCATGCTAAATTCCTTTTTAATAAATATATACCTAACAGATCGCACAAATCAGCCATCCTGTGCCGTAATTGATGATCAGCTTGGTTGTGCTGTGAGGGGTAACACCCTTCACAACACAGCCAGTTTTTTTATATAAATGTTTTTATGGCAATGGGTGTAATGGTGTTTCCAAATTTCCAAATTTGAGGGACAAAGCGATGCAGCGCTACTGGCTGCTCCGTTCGCGTTTGGCCGTAGGCCACGCGGGGCGCGAACGCGCCCCGCGTCGGGCAAAGCCCGAAATTGCTATACTTTGCCCACCCTACTTTAATTGGTATTTTTTTTTACACCCAAGTCCCTAACCCGATTTGCGCTTACCTTAACTTCTGAGTATTTGCTACCAAACTTTCAGCAAATTTATCGAAGCGCTCGGAGAGTTTTTTATCCAAAAGCTTGCCATCTTCACCAAAGGCTTTCCAAGCCTGACCAATGGCAATCTGCTCTGGAATCACCCAACTATGTACCCAGCGCATAATTATCCGTAGGTCATTGAGAGCGTTACTATTAGACTGACCCCCCAATACACTAATCAAACCGGTAACTTTCCCTTCGAGATGTTCAAAACTCATCAAATCTAGGGCATTTTTAAGTACACCACTCACACCACCGTGATATTCCGGTGTTGCCAGAATTAAGCCATCGGCTTGCTTCACGGTTTCCTGTAATCGGGTGACATCTGGATAGTCTGGATAGTCACTATCACCAGTGCAAAATGGTAATTGCATCTGACGCAAGTCGAGGATTTCAGTGGATACACCATTAGCTTTCACTCGGTCTATAGCATGCTCTAGAGCCTGATAGCTATAGGATTCAGGACGTAAACTACCACTAATTCCAACAATGTTCACCATCTCACTAACCTCTGTTTAACTATAGTGCTGATTGCTGAGTGCTTAGTACTGAGTACTGATTGCTGAGTGCTTAGTCTGGTTGACTGTCAACCGTCAACCAAGCTGAGTGCTGAGTGTTTCAGTAGGTTAGGTGCGCTTTCCCATTAAGAATTAAATTCGCTATAGGTGCGCGCCTCCAAGGGCGCGAGGGATTGCTCGCGCCCTTGGGTCGCACCTTCGCGTCGCACCTTAAGTTGTGATTTTTTGTCGTGAAAGCTACCAATTATCAAGGAAAGCCAATTTTATACGTAGTCGTTATGACTACGTATAGTCTAGCAAGTTGGCAGCAACTTTGTCAAACTCCTGTTGTAGCAGATCGGAGTATGTCGATCATGACCGCAACGATAAATTCGACCATCATGCTTTGACCGATAAGGCATAGGTGGGCTTTCCGCATCTAATTATTAAAT
>NZ_GL890969.1:18543-33406 GCF_000211815.1 Moorena producens 3L | reverse complement strand
GCACCTGATCATTTTGTTGTTTAATCGACAGGGCATCCAGATCAGCCCCAATGGGTATAGCACTACGCGCTACTGTTAGGACATTCCTAAACTCCGAAACGTAAGTAATCGCTGACTTTTAGGTGCGACCCGTGGCGAATTTAATTCGCCGTTCGCGCCCCGCGTCTCCTACGGAGAACGGAAAGCGCACCTTTGACTTCTGACTTCTAACTTCTGACTTGCGCGTAGTGCTATAACACAGGTCCTGGTCGTTGACTAGTAATTAGAGCGGCTTAGCCTAGAGCCATTCAACGTACAGCCGTTATGCCTAAAGCCATTCAACCTACAGCCAACGAACCTAACCAAATTCATAAATAAAAACAGTCTCTTGACCTATAGTCAACCTATTACTTGAATTGGACCGGTGGTACTGGCACTAAAGAATTGCTGCACTAGAGGATTATCTGTGGTATCTATCTCCCCAACGCTGCCAGACCACTGTACTTTGCCTTTGTAGAGGAAAACAACCCGGTCAGCGGTGCGGCGAATTGTACTCTCCTGATGGGTAACCATTAGGTAAGTACTACAAGCGTTTTCTTCCCGTTGTATCTGGCGCACTAAATCTTCAATCACTGTTGAGGCGATCGGGTCAAGTCCAGCGGTTGGTTCGTCGTAGAGTAACACCTCTGGGTTGTCCCTGGGATGATCAGGATTAGAAATGATAGCACGGGCAAAACTGACTCGTTTGCGCATACCTCCTGATAACTCAGCTGGGTAGCGGTCTCCAACACCAGATAACCCTACCATCTCCAGGCTTTGATTGACCAATTTCCTAATTCGATGATGTGGTAGTTTAGAATGCTGGTAAAGCAAGAAACCCACATTCTCTTCCACCGTCAGCGAGTCAAACAAAGCTGCCTGCTGAAATACCATACCAATGCCAATGGGGTCTTGAGCATCTTCTATTAAACCGGAGCGCCGTTGCCCTTTAACATAAACTTCACCAACATCAGCAGGTAGTAAGCCAGCAATAATCCGAAGAATTGTTGATTTGCCAGTTCCAGAAGGACCAATAATAACTAGGGCATCACCCTGATAAATTTTCAGATCCAACTGATTCAAAATGACATTGCTTCCAAAGGATTTGCTCACTCCCTTCAGTTCGATCAATGGTTCTGGCATCGGATATTTCTGACATTTTTCATTGTCTTCTCCATACAATGTATAACCTCTTCATCAAAAAGCACTACTTTTTGATAATCAGGAAATTCTCCTGTATGCAGGCGCACAGCCACTTGCCCTAACCCTTCACTAAAGAGAAGTTGCTTAAACAACAGGTTGTCTGTAAAGGACATAATGTGAGCAGCAATCGCGCACTCGCCTTCCCAGCCAAAGTCCACATCTAGTTTAACGTGATGCCTTTCATGAATACATCGGTAAATTAAGTTGACGTCCTTACCTAGTAGATCTGATTCATTATATTGGGCGCTGATTTTAACATTTCCTTGTTCAAAGTCAGCTTTGATGTCATTCAGACATAGATCTGGTCCTCTAAAGTAGGGTTGGTAGTCAACGTACTCAAAATTGACCCCTTGCAGTTCTACCTTTGCTAAGTCAATCACAAATTGACGAAACTCTCTAATTAAGGATAGAGGAGCTTCATAGGCTGGAGCTGTCATATAGCCCTTGGCTAATTCTTCAATTGTCATTATTATGATCTCCTCCTGTGCATAAATTACCTGCTAGGAATTTTTGTAGAACTTCTGCATTTACACTCTTATTAGAGGATAAGTGATATAGTCAACTTATTAATGGGGGGTGAACCCCCTGATAGGGTAAGTCCTATCTTGGCAACAAAGAGTTAAAGCTTCCGTGTTAAACTCGTAACACTTGGAAGCCAATTTTGGTTTCTTCTAAATTGTGATATTTCTTGACAATAAAGACGTCGCGACAACCACTTAAACAATCTTGAAGAATCAGCAAGATTTCAAAAAGCTTCCCGTGAATTTACTTAAAAGTTCTCTGGAATACTGCGGGAGCTTTACCTGATTTTTATTTCAGAGCCACCCTAGCTGGTTCTTTAAGCAATCTGACCCTGACAAGCGCTTTATTAATAATATCTGAATCATTCAAACCTCTTGAAGAAGCAGTTAAATTAACTCTTCCCGCTCCGGTCATCAGTAATAACACGTACATAGCTCATACTCACTCAATTTCGGTTACTTCACATTAATTCGTCCTAACAATCTATGCACCGAAAATCTAGCTGTTGATGCCATAATAACTATGTGCTTACGGCTAATCAACGATAGGATTGTCTATGGCTTGATAAATATCGCTTATTATTATTTATATCCAGAGAAAAGCCAATCTATAATCAGTGAATTTACGGAATATTATCTTGGTTTACAGGGAAAATGCCTAGTATTATCAATAGCTGTAAATGTGTAAGGATTCAGGTAGGGGCTTGACAAAGTCCGGGATGGAGCTGGAGAATCATCAGAAGAATGTGTAGCTTCTCACTAACCCCAGACACAGTTCAGTATAACCAGTTGTCCAAGGAAGAACTGGTGCAGCTGGTAGTGGAGCAAAAAAAACTGCGATTAGCAACAGCACTCACTGATCGAAAGCCTGGTTGAAGAAATAGAAAGACTAAAACTCAGCCGAGACCTAGACTCGAAAAACTCATCTCTACCACCATCAAGGGACTTGCTCAAAAAGCCCGAAAAGAAGCAGGACTTGCAGGATTAATCCGAGAGTCCAGGCAAAAAGAAACCCGGAGGGCAGCCTGGACACAAAGGAAAGACCCGCAAAGGGTTTGGACGAGTAGACCGCGCTCGTTATACTTAGTCCCCAGCAATGCCCTTCCTGCGGTGGGAGTCTGATGGAAACCCCTTCGGTCAAAGTCGAAACTCAACAAGTAGCTCAGCTGGTGGAGCGACCCATAGAAATCGTAGAATATCAACGCCACTATTGTCAGTGTATCGAATGTGGGGTAAGAGCTACGGTACCGTGGCCTGATTCGCTCATCCCTGGACAAGATTTGGGCGTGCGGTTGCAAGGATTACTCGGATGGCTGGGAAACTACGGACATCTGCCTTACTCCAAACAACTTCAGATGTTGTGGGAACTCGGTGGGATCAATATTGGAGTGGGAACGTTGGTGAACACCAACCAACGACTAGCAACGGCAAGCCAAGGGAGCGTTGAGGCTCTGAGAACCTGGGTGGCTGTTGAACAACCCAATCTGCACGTGGATGAAACGCCGTGGGCGGTCAAGGGCATTAAAGAATGGCTCTGGGTACTGAGCCATCCCCAGTTCTGTCTATTTCATGCTGGAGATACACGCTCGCGAGGGGAACTGATTAGCCAGTTGGGACAGACCTATGACGGGGTTCTGATTACGGATGATTACAGTGTCTACAATGGCTATGATGTCAAGGATCAACAGAAGTGAAAGCGCCCATCTGCGCCGTCACTTTCTCAGGTTAATCAAACAACCTGGACTTCACAACCGAGCCATTGGAGAAGCCTTTGTTGAACTGATTGATGAAGCATGCAGGCTGTTATCGTCTCTGGCAACAAACTGGAGATTCCACCGTAACCCATCAGTGGGTAAGAGAATTCAAAACGAAGATACAGACAACGGTTCAAACCTGGAGTTCAGCTGCTGGGGCTGAAGCGGGGAAACTTTTGCGCTCCCTCAAAGAGAAAGCCTCCCAATGGTGGTATTTTTTAGACCATCCCCAAGTCCCACCGGATAATAACCTAGCCGAAAGGTCTCTACGCTTGGCGGTAACTAAGCGTAAGGTTAGTGGTGGCTCTCGTTCCCTCCAACGATTCGAGCAGACCGCTAATTTACTCACCGTTGTCCAAACTTGTCGTTTTCAGGGACGTTCGGTGATGGATTTCTTTGAGCAAGCTCTGATGGCTGTTGCTGGTCACTTGCCCGAAGCTCCTTCTCTTATCCCTTCTCCCCACACCTGAATCCTTACGTAAATGTTAAAGTTTACCCTTCTTACTTACGTGCTTGACCCTGATTAATTCCTTTTCTATTTCACCAGCTAGATGACAACCAATCGAGAATCAGTGAATTTACGGACTCTGGGTTTTCGTCATGAGGGCAGTGACCAGCGTTAGGAATTCCTACAAATTTTACGTCTTTACCCTGATCACTCTGCTTTTGGAAGATGGTAGCACCAGAAATCGGTGTCCAAGGGTCTTCCTCTCCCCAAAGAATGAGTAGAGGACTTTGTAACTTAGGTAAAAGTTCACTAGGTCCAGGACCAGGAGGAGCAGTAAGAACTGATGCAAATACCTTTTGAGCCCCGGGATCACAAGCAGGCTGGTAGATTAAGTCTACAAGTTCATCTGTAATGGCATCTGAATCACAGTAGACTTGACGAAGGGTGCTGCGGATGCGATTTTTCTGGCGGATACGGTTAAACAGGAACGGTCCAAAGGTTGCAGAGTTCACTAATCTGGTGAAAGCTCCCATCACCAACCGCAAAGGTAGATTTAGCTCTTCAGGGCGGTGATTGAGTCCACCAGCACAGTTAATTAAGACACCACCAGCAGCAATCTCAGGATAGTTTGTTACCACCATCAGACTTAACAGAGCACCAATGGAGTTACCGATAAATACGGTAGGTTCGTTGATGTAGGTATCCCAAAAGTCCTTTATTTGTTGTTGCCACAACTCTACGGTGTAGGACAAGGCAGGTTTATCAGAACCTCCAAATCCCAGCAGATCGATGGCAAACACTCGATAACCCCCTGCGGCTAGGACAGGAATATTCTTGCGCCAATGTCCAATGGATGCCCCAAAACCATGAACCAACAGTAGAGGCTTACCAGTCCCCATTACGGTGTATTCAATTTGGTGACCTTGCCAGTTCCAAACATGGTTTTCCGTCCTGTGGTAGGGTATTAGTTTTTGTGTAGACACAGCTTTTTGTTAACTTTAATTAACTTACTCATTTTAATATTACTAAACATTTAGGTACTAAGTTGATTATGGATGATAAATTAGTTATAATTAATCGTTATCTTTTAATACGATTAAACATGACCTAGCAATGATTGATCAGGTCAAGGCTTCAATTCTAGTAAACCCGGAGGAGGCGTAATCTCAATCCGACCATTTTCGAGATCGACCACTGGTGCGATCGCTTTTACAAAGGGAATCAGTACCGTTGCTGGCTGTGGTTCCTTCTTACCTTTGGCTTGGCGTTTCTTGCTAGTTCGAGTGGGTGGTGGAGTTTCCGGCTGGGTTGGGGGCGGTTGCACTGAAGATAGCAATTTGACTTTCAAAAGGTCATTACCCGCTGGGATCACATCTACGACTACCCCCACAGCTTCACCGGTGAGTTGATTAAAGACTTCAAGGTCAATCAAGTCTAAGATGTGATACTCATCTTCCTCTAACTCTGGGCGATCGCTGGTTGGTACCAACAGTTGATAACCGCGCAACGCCTCTGCCTGATCCCGGTTGTCTACCCCTTTGAGCTGCACAACATATAACGCTTTACCAGGGACAAAACGCCCCCAGAGTAATTCTACAGGTTGGGGTGGATTATCCCCTGGTGGTTTTAACCAGCGCTGTCCTGGCTCCTCAAACCTTTCGGGAAAGTCAGAACTTGGATAGACTCGCAACTCTCCTTTTAACCCATGGGGGGAAACAATTCTACCGATTTCTAGCCAGTCTTCATTGGTCATTTGAGCATTTTTAGGTAAGTGAAGTAAGCACTAAGGGCAAGGTAGTACCATCATCCCTAAAGAGACCCGAGAGCGTGGATAGCGCGGACCTGTCATTTAATTTTATCCTGATTACCGGCATTTTGATCAGAAAAAATACTATAAAACACACCCTAAATGATCAGGATAGTAGTATATAAAAAAAATCCAATTAAATCGTAATTTTAGTCATTTTATATTGAACAAGATCTTGCTTGTTATTTTTAACTATACAATTACTCGTTTTTGGGGTTTTAATAATAACTAACTAATGAAACTAGATAAATTATAAATAGTTTGTGAACTATAACCTATACAGTATGCCGACACTAACAGGGCTTGTGGGCTTCTGGATTTTGAAAACTGGTTTATAGACGTTATAGATACTAACAGTCTAATCAGGGTTACTTCAATCAAGGCAATTGGCCATTAGCTCAGCTTCGAGAGCTTAATGACTTTGTGCAAGTAATTGAGATTGTCCAGCTTCTCCTGATGCTGCTCGGCAATGGCACCGGACTAGGACAATTGTCTAGATTTGACCAAATCTCAATCCTTCCTCTTATCTTTGACGACATCGTAAAGCTGATTTAAACTGAATTATTCATTTATCATCCTAATAATTTCAATACCAAATGGTTAGCTATTTGTCAAATTTTTTATACATTCTCGGAGAAAGAAAACTCAGACTAATCCCTCTTCTGTTATTAATCTTACTAACCTCCCTCCTGGATACTGTAGGTATTGGACTTGTCGGGCCATTTATGGGGTTAGCTACTAACCCAACTTTGATTGAACTAAATTCTCGGCTGCATTGGGTTTATGTCAAGTTAGGTTTAACTTCTGAAGTTCAGTTTATTGCCTTGCTAGGTTTAATTATTATTGTTGCCTTCTGGACTAAATCCTTATTAAGTTTCCAAGCTCAAAAATATATCTTTAAATTTAGCTTTACTCAATACGGTGAACTATCCTCAAATTTGCTCCATGCCTACTTGGTAGCACCTTACACATTTCATATTAGGAAAAATACGGCTTTTTTAATCAACACGGTCTTGGAAGAATCTGGAGTTTTTAGTGTCAAATTCATGATTCCTTTCCTAAAAACCGTAGCCAGTTTTATTATTATATTGTTTTTAGTTATTTTACTAATAATAACCGATCCGATCGCAACAATTACTCTAGCCTTGATTTTACTAATACCCTTGGGTATTATCTACCAATTTAAAGACAAAATTTCCGAATGGGGAAAAAAGGTATCTCAATCTAAGGAGGAAATGATTCGCATCATCAATCATAGCCTTGGAGGATTAAAAGAAACACGCATCATTGGTTGCGAATCTTACTTTGAAAGGCAAATGAGTGATCAAGTCGATCAACTGGTTAATGGCATGACATCATTTCATACTTTCCAAGCTTTGCCTCGCATTATAATTGAAGCAATTTTAGTGACATTTTTAGTAGCTTTTGTATCTATAGTCTTAGTCTTTAACCTTGGGACAGAAAATATTATCGAAGTTTTAGGTATTTTCGCTTTGGCTTCCGTGCGCATGATTCCAGCATTTAGTCATTTAACATCTAATATTGCTTTGATGCGAAACGCCAGCTATTCGATTAATAAAATATACTTGGATTTAAAAGAGTTAGAAGACATTGAAGTAGAGGAAATTTTTGAACCTAAATATTTATCAGATTTATCTCCCCTATCCAAGCCTAATACTCCCTCAGAGCAATTCAGTAATTTTGCAAAGTCTATTGACGTTAATAGAAGTCTATCACACCAGGATAATCAGATCGAAATTGATAGAATTACCTACCGATATCCCAAAGTTTTAGACCCTACTATTATGAACATATCCTTGACTATCAACAAAGGTCAATCTATTGCTTTAGTCGGTAAATCAGGCTCAGGTAAGACAACATTAGTTGATGTAATTTTAGGTCTCTTAGCACCTGAAAGTGGTGAGATTAGGTACAAAGGTAAATCCATATATAAGAATCTGCGTTCCTGGCAAAATTTAATTGGCTACATCCCACAGTCGATTTTTCTCATAGATGACACAATCGAAGGAAATATTGCCTTTGGTGTTCCAAAGCATTTGATTGATCGAGAACGATTAGATCAGGCTATCCAATCTGCTCAACTTGCGGAGTTTGTTGACCAATTACCTGAGGGAGTTAAATCTGTTGTTGGTGAACGGGGAGTGCGTTTATCTGGTGGTCAACGGCAGCGGATAGGAATTGCTCGCGCACTTTACCATCAGAGGGAAATTTTAGTCCTAGATGAGGCGACTTCTGCACTAGATAATGAAACTGAACACTTGGTTAATGAAGCAATTAAATCTTTGAATGGCACTAAAACGATGATTATTATTGCTCACCGTCTCTCTACTATTGAACATTGTGATTGTATCTATTTACTCGATCAAGGTCGTTTAGTGAAGTCAGGTACTTATCAAGACATCATTTTAAATTAACAAAGCCTTAATTTTTGAATTGGAAAAGAGCAGGAGCAGGTTAGTTATAGCAATTCTATCTCCCATGAGGTACAAACAGATCGGGTGCATCTCATATTTGTAAATGTTGCGTAGGGTGCGTTAGGGGGGCTCGCCGTCATTTTCAGCCTCGTAGCCAGCCTTGGGAAAGTCTGCCCCGTAACGCACCACGGGGTCAAACACCAAAAATGAGATGCACCCAACAGATCCCCCTAAATCCCCCTTAAAAAGGGGGACTTCAGCTGCAATATCAAACCTGCTCCTAAATGACTAGCTTACTTTTACCAAAACTAAATTATCTTCTTCCTTTGTTTCATAGCTTTTCAATGGTTTGTCTGCAGGTCCTTTCGTTACTTTGCCATCTAAATCAAATTTAGAACCGTGGCAAGGACAGGCAAATATCTTGTCCTCTTGCTTCCAATCCACGCTACAACCTTGGTGAGTACACCTAGGGTTCACGGCAACAAGACTATTGTTGCTCAGATTACGCACGACTAGAATATCTGCTATCTTGTCGCTAATTTTGCCTTTTTCTTCTAACTCCTGCACTGTGCCAACGGCTTGGAATCCATCCTCTCGCACCGACTTATCAATATTAGGGCTTTTCTTTTCTGTTGCTTTTGGGGGACTTTGATCAGGACTACAGGCAGCTAATGCTACTGGTAGATAAGTAGCCAATGCACCAATACCAAACCAGCCCATAAATTTACGACGATCCATACTATACCTCTATGTGGAAAACCATTAATTATGATAATAAACCATAATTAACAATTAATTATATTATCTCTAAAACCAGGAATTTTGAATCGAAACCATTACCAGCTAATTTAGCTGGATACTATCTTCGTAATTAGTTGGTATTTTGCCTTTTAATTGAGTTTTAATTCGGTTTAATTTTCTTTAGCCATAACCGGTTGGTTTGGACTCAACTGTTTCACTAGATTTTTACTAGATTTAAAGAGTAACCAACGGTTATGTCTGCTAGCTGCAGCTGCTACAAATAATAAGTCTAAACCAACTAAGGTCCCGACAATTAATTCTGAGCCACCAGTGCTAAATCCATAACTGTGTAAACCAGTACCGAGAACAAAGTTAACGCCGTACCAAGCCATCAACACAGCATTAAAACAAACTACACTAATGACTGCCATACCAAAGTCTGCTAACCATCCTACCAGACGACCATGTAAGGGGACTATGTAACACATTAGGGCAATCAACGCCCAGGTTTCTTTGGGGTCCCAACCCCAGAAGCGACCCCAGGAGAAGTGAGCCCAGATGCCACCGAGAATAATGCCAGTAGTGAGCAGTAAAACACCAATTTGTAGGACTCGATAGTTGAATTTTGACAGATGGGAAATTCGTTGAAAGGATTGGGGAGCAACTAGATAATGTCCTAGAATAATATGTCCTAATCCCATAGCTAATGCAAAACTAGCATAGCTAAGGGTAATGGTGGGAACGTGGATACTTAGCCAGAAGTTGTCCCGTAGTACTGGTACAAGGGGGGCAATACTTGGATCTAGGACGGCTGGAAGACTGTCTGCTAGAAGAAGACAAAGGATTGATAAAGGAGCAGCGGCTAACAGATAGTATTTTGCTCGGTAGATTAGCTCAAATACTAGGGCGATGGCGGCAATCCCAAATCCAACCCAGACTACGGATTCATACATATTGGTGACTGGGGGACGTCCGGCAATTTCCATGCGGGTGATAAAGCCGTAGCCTTGGATGAAAAGACCTGTCAGGAAAATTCCTACTGCACCTGAGTAGAGGTCTAATTGCTTGACCGATAATCCTAATAACAAGACTATTAATGCGATCGCATAAATTTTCCAGGCTTTACTAAAGGGGCGAAAACTAGAGAAGTTAACTTCCCGTTGCAGCACGGAATCCTTGGGGTAAATTTCAGGGCTAAGAGCGGCTAACTCCTGATGTAGTGTTTCCGCGACTTGCCCAACCTCAAGAGTAGTCAGTAGGGGGTCTAAACGATAGGCTTGTTTGAGTGTTTGGTAACTCTGCTGTAGAGGGGTAATTTGTTCGTTGGTGTAATACTGTTGCGATTGAAGTATGCTTACCCAAGTGCCTTTACTATCACTGGGATGGGGAACTAGGGGTAGGGTATCAGTACCTACCGTGCGTAACATTAATGCTAGTCTGTCTTCTATGGTGAGGGCTTCTCGTTCGTCTCTGGTCAGCTCAATGTTGTCGGCTTGTTTTTGATTGGCTTCCAGAACGATGGCACCTAGGTTGGAACTGACTAATTCTCGGAAGGAGAAGTATTTTCGTTCTAGGTCAAGACCAATTTTTTCTTTGAGGGGGCGGTAGGTCAGTAGAATGAAGGGTTCTTGGTTCCAGTCTCGGTTATTAAACCATAGGGATAGGTAGGTTTGGAGATAGTTGAGGGTTTGATTGTTTTCTAGGCGGTAGTTAGTTGAACCGTGGATTTTGGCTACGGTTTCTCGGGCTACGGTGTCTAAGGGTTTTTTGCGCCCATCAAGTTGGACAGCTAGGGTTTGTAAGGGGTCTAGGGGTGATGGTTGGAGTTGGGTTGGAGGTATGATTAGGATTACGATTCCGAGACAGAGTCCGATCAGGAGTTGGAGTGGTTTCATCAGAACACAGAAGTAAAAGCTAATCTGAACTAGAACAAAGTATGTTAGGGGGAATGATAATACAAGGGAACTCCGGACTCCTCTGGCTGGCGGCGCAGTTTTTTAGCTACCCCTCGACCATAGAACATGATGGTGATCCCACTGATTACTAGACCAGAGCCTGTCCAAGTTAAGGCAGTTACCCAGGCTGGTTCTCGCTTGATTTGTAGGGTTGATTGTTTTAAGTCACCGGGATTCCAGGAAGCTTGGGCTATTTTCCAGCCTTGATACCAGGTGGGATGGTTCATCCAAACGTTGCGGTGGGAGATGACATGGTGATCTCGGTCTTCGATCCTGATTTTGCTAGTCCACATGGCAACGGAATCACTGCCTTCATTGCGTTCAACGATGAAGTCTTCTAATGCGATCGCAAACGGCAGTTGCAATAGTTTGGGACTAAAGGCAGCAAAGATTTCTCCTGTTGGTTCGTTAATCGTAGTCGGTTCGCCCCAGGGTAACCAGGTTTGGGTTCCGGTTTCGGTGCTGACTAATAAGGCTGGTACTCCCTTAGCGCTTGGGTCAAATACAGGTATGACCTCACGATTGATTTTGCCATGGGGAATATACTCGTCTAGGGTAATTTGGAAATCTGCCCAACCGGGACTGACAGCTTTTCCAACCTCTAAAGTCCCAGATTTAAATCCTTTCGAGGAATGGGCAGCGTAGAATAGCTGACCTGATTGAGTGACGATTACCCGGAAATAATCCTCTGATTCCTGGGGTTGAATGTTATAGCTAATCTCAATTCCTTCTAGGGGTTTTCCTGATACAACTGAACGAATTGGCGGAAAGTTTTCCTTTCCAAACACAAACCAGCGTTCAACCCCTTCTGGTGTGGATACCTCCAACTGTACTGCGGGATTTCTCAGTTGTTGGGAGGCCGTGGTCGGTTGGTTGTTGGCGTCTAGTCGGAAATCCGGCCAAAAATCGATTACTTTGACTGAGGAGTCTGGGGCTTGGGATGACAGAGCTTGTTTTATATCGATAATCTCTGTATCTATCTTGTCTGTTTCTTTTGACGTTACCTCGATGCTACCCCAAGGACTCAGGTTTTGTTGTTCAGGAGGGGATAGCAGAGATTTTCCTTTTCCTGTCGCTACCGTTTCGACCTGAATGATTTCTAATTCAGCTGGCCCAATCCCTACTTTGCTATAGGCTACTGGGGCTACAGCTAAATAGCGCTCTAGGGTTTGCCCCATGCGATCGCTTTTCAAGCGTAATCGCACAGCTGGATTATCTACTGCTAGATTATCTGCCGTTGCCCCTTCCGTAAAACTGACTGTTTTGATGGTTTTGTCGCTGTAGCCTACCAAAGACAGTTTACCAATTTGCTTGGGGATGACTGAACCATCTGGCTTGATCAATACATCAGTCTGCTGCAACTGTGATGATGGTGTCATCACTTCCAACAATTCCCCTTCAACCCGAATCTGATTGCTCGAAGCCATATCGGTGCGCAAAGGTAACATGCCCTCTACACCTAAGTGGATTACAGCCGCTGAACCAGCGATAATTACGATGATACCAAGATGGGTCAAAGCAAAGCCGATTTTACGCGCACCTCGCCAGGGGTAGCGATACAGAGCTGAGACCGCTAGGTTGAGGGCTAGTAGGAACATTAAGGCCCCAAACCACGGACTTTTGTAAATCTCTTGTTGCACGGTAGTTGACCCGACCTGAGATTCGTAAAACGTCGCCCCAATTAAGATAGCGACAATCATACTAAGTAAAGGGACAGCTAGTTTAATCGAGCCAATAAATTTCAAGGTATGCTCAAGCATATAGCAATCCTAGGTTATTTGTGAACATACTGGTCAAGATTGGTAGCACACAAAATGGTTCAGTAACTATAAGGTAATCAGGAATAGTTTTTACCCAACATTTAGTACTTCTCTCTATATAATACACCCTGGTATAAAACAATTTTATCAACACAAGCTTTTTCCTAAATTATGGTTTTTTTCGCTTTTTTAAAACTAAGCGATCGCTTTTACCAAAACGCCTTAACGTCATAACTCTCTACCATTAATTTAAATTAATACTGTATTAATTTATACATTTAGGATTTTGTAACCATTCAGCCGTCAGCTGTCAGCCGTCAGCTGTCAGCCGTCAGCTTATTTTATTCAAAAGCTATAGTTATTGTAGGGTGGGCAAATGACATAATTCCTGATTAAATTGTGATTGGCTTGGTATTTGCCCACCCTACTACTGAGAGCTGATAGCTGAGAGCTGATAGCTGAGAGCTGATAGCTGAGAGCTGATAGCTGAGACCTGAATGCTTACAGCATTTTTTTAATCTTAAAGGTGTACTAAATTAGTCTACTAATAGTCTACTAAATTAAACATTACTCAACTATTCCGTAAACGCGATCGCTAACATCAGACTTCGATACTGGCCATATTAGCGTCTGTATACAATCTCCCATCTGTAAGGAATTGTCACTAACACCAGACCGAATCCAGATCACGTTTGAGGTTATCTATGCTGTTGTACACTAGTCCATCTAGCCAACTTACCACAACCAATCCTGAGGAACTACTGAAGCGATATGCTAGGGGAGAACGGGATTTTCGGGGCATAAATCTGAGTGAGCAAATGTTGAGTTGGGTAGATCTTGAGGGGATAAATCTCAGTGCTGCTCAGCTTTATGTATCTATCTTAGAAGGCGTTAACCTTACCGAAGCGAACCTTACTAGAGCTAACCTCAGTTGGATAGACTTAACTGCAGCTACTTTAATCAAGGCAAATTTGACTGAAACTAACTTACACAAAGCCGATTTGCGTGAAGCAGATTTGAGTGGTGCTAACCTTCAGGGAGCAGATTTGAGTGGTGCTAACCTTCAGGGAGCAGATTTAAGTGGTGCTAACCTTAGTGGTGCGGACTTAACTAGTGCAGTCATGTCTCGTAGTTTTGATATCGGTATCTTAAAAGCAGCTTTCTAGACAGATATTATTTAAGGTTGAAGGGTTGTTCGCGTAGCGTGGCCAAAGGCCAAGGTTGAAGGGTTGTTCGCGTAGCGTGGCCAAAGGCCAAGGTTGTTCGCGTAGCGTGGCCAAAGGCCAAGGTTGAAGGCTTGAAGGTGGTTTGGTTGAAGGGTTGTTCGCGTAGCGTGGCCAAAGGCCAAGGTTGTTCGCGTAGCGTGGCCAAAGGCCAAGGTTGTTCGCGTAGCGTGGCCAAAGGCCAAGGTTGAAGGCTTGAAGCTTTAAAGTTGGTTTGTTTAAGCTTTAATAAGCTGTAACTTTCTAACCTGTAACTTTCTAACCTGTAACTTTCTAACCTGTAACTTTCTAACCTGTAACTTTCTAACCTGTAACTTTCTAACCTGTAACTTTCTAACCTGTAACTTTCTAACCTGCAACTTTCTAACCTGCAACTTGTCACCTATGGTAATCCTGTTTTCAGGATAATAGCTCTTGCAGCACTTTAGTGATAATTGGTTCAGGGATTTTGCCAACTAGGATTTCTGTCTCTTCCTGATTACTGTCTAGAAATGTGAATTGAGGCACACCAGTCACTCGGTATTTTTCAATGGGTTTAGCCCACTGGGGGTCATCTACATTTAGCATCACCCAATTGACGGTTTCTCCATACTGTTGGTGCAATTTGTTCAGGATGGGAGCCATGGATTGACAAGTGGTACACCAGTCAGCGTAAAATTCTATTAAAGTGGGCTTATTATTGCTTAAAGCAACCTCATAAGGGACGGATTGCTTTACCATTGTCTTGATTAGAGCTAACCCAGCCACGGTTGAAGTGCTAAGGCTAGATAGATCAGAACGAGTTAGGAAAAATGTTCCAGCTGCGAATACAACAGTGATTATTCCTACAACAATGCTGAGTTTTGCCCTGAGTTTTCCTTTCTCACTATTCATGATTACCTCTTGCCAAAGTATTCTATTAATCAAATATACCTCCCACACCTCCTTGTTCCCTGCTCCCGATTCCCGATTCCCGATTCCCGATTCCCGATTCCCGATTCCCGATTCCCGATTCCCGA
>NZ_GL890969.1:0-18376 GCF_000211815.1 Moorena producens 3L | reverse complement strand
GATAGTAATAGGCGATAAATATGTGAAATCCTAGCATCACAAAGAATACACTGACTAGGAAGATATGGGTGGATAGCCAGATAGAGCGTAGATTACGAATTAGGGGGCCTTTAGATATACCCGGTAGCATGCTGCCAATGCCATCCTTTGCTGGCACCCAACCAAAATATTTTCTAGGAGATTCTAACACCCCGGTTTCCGCCACAACACCGACTAGAGCCGATAGGGTTACACCAAAAAATACCCACAGGAATATAGAATTAAAATTCTTACCCGTCGCCCCAATGGTATGAATTAATGTTGTCCCTAAAAGTGCGACTCCCAAAAAGATATGTAAACTGCGCCACAGCTGCATAGAACCAGGAATAGTCAACTTAATCATCCAGCCACGACTACGCTTTCTAGCTGTTAGTACCATCTCAAACAATACAAAGGCTAGGGATAGATAGCCGGTAATTTGCTTATAAAGTTCCCCTTGTAAAAGCTGATACCATTTAAAATAATTGTCCCGCAGCATCGGTAGATAAAGGGAACTGAGGGCAAAGGGAGTCAGAATTACCACACAGATGAAGGTGAGGATGATTAAGGTAGAAAATTTGGGCTTCATAACATAGTGGCTTTTCGGTTAAACCTATTTTTTAAGCAGTCAGCAGTCAGCAGTTAGCAGTCAGCAATCAGCAGTTAGCAGTCAGCAGTCAGCAGTCAGCAGTTAGCAGTTAGCAGTCAGCAGTCAGCAGTCAGCAGTCAGCAGTCAGTCTTTGGGTGATAGTTGATAGCACCTCAAGTAGCGTGGGCATAAGCTGATAGCTAATAGCTGATAGCTGATAGCTGATAGCTGATAGCTGATAGCTGATAGCTGATAGCTGATTGCTGATAGCTGATTGCTGATAGCTGATTGCTGACACATTTCCCCTAAAAATTAGGTGCCTTTTAGAGGCAGATTAATGATGACGCCACCCATGACTTCGCCCATCTCGAAGACTTTGTCAGGATAGCGCTCTTTGTGTACAGGATGGGTGTTGTGGCAAGTGACACAGGCTTCAGCGACGGCTTTATCAGGGTAGACGGCAGAAAAATAGGTTGTACCAGCAATTTCTTGATAGTCTTTGTAAGGCTCACCAGTTTCAACCACTTCTGCCATTGCTTTCTTTTCAAATTCAGATTTTGGCGCTTGGTTATCGTTGATGTTCCAAGGGGAAATTAAGCCGTAGGTAAACTCTCCGTTATCAGAAGCAATCTCTGCTCCTAGACGGAACATTTGAGCTGGTAGGGGAATACCACCAGTTTGTTGCCAACCTTCAGTGGCTTCAGCATCAACTACTCCCTTTGGCTTGTCTTTGCCTTCTAATTTCTTTAAGCGGTTAATAACGTGCTTGGTGTAAGCGGTGCGGTCTGCTAACAGTACAGTATGGATATAATCCACAACTAATTCCGGAGCAACACCTCCAGCTTGCTGACTGGAACCGCCGCCACAAGCTACAACAGTGACGCAAATCGCTAAACCTAAGGCAATTAAGCCCACAGCTTTGGTTTTCATGCGATGTAGCAATGTATTGATTGCCATGATTTCGTGTTTCCTCTCCTTGTATTTAATTGGTATGACGTGGCTATGACGTAGCTATGACTAGGGCTAGGAATGATTAGCGTTAGCTAGTAGCTTTAATTAGTAGCTTTTACTACTAGTAGCGTTAATTAGTAGCGTTAATTAGTAGCTTTTACTACTGTTCAGCGTTACTCGACCGTTTCTTCTCAAATGCACGAACTAGATCAAAGGTTTCTAGCTGAAGGCTAGGAGGTCGAGCAAAGTTTTCCTCTACTAGCTCATCGTCGAAGATGCTGTTATAGCTATACTCGACGCTGTGGCAGTTCATACAAACTTCCTTAACCATGCGATCGCGTGGTTTAAGAGTAAAGGTATTGTTGTGATTAACGACAATTGTGTTTTCTGTGTTTTCCAGCTGCTGACGAGGTAGATGACAGCTAGCACAGGTGACCGATTCACCATTAGGTCTGGGTAACGTACCTTGGTCGGCCAATAGTTCGGCATGCTTTGAGTTTTGATAGTTGAGGGAGTGGGTGTCATTATGACAGGTCAAGCAGGAATCTACAGAGGCTTGCCAGGTATTTACAGAATGGACATTGTGACAGCTGTTGCAGTTCATTTGCTTGTCCATCGCTGACTCTTTCATCGGCAAATGAGCCATTGCTGGTGTCAAGGGAGATAGTCCTTCTGAGATCCGAATGCCATGCTTACCATACAGAAAGGTCTCAACTGCTACCTCATGGCAACTTTGACAACTTTCCTGGGTTGGTTTAACCACTAATTCTTTAGTGTCAGAGTCTTGGTGACAGCTAGAGCAGTTAACGTCTGCTAAGGCATGAGCACTGCCTTGCCACAACTGATTAATTTCAACTAATTCCGCTTGGGAAAGGGATGCAGCGGCGTCTTTGGGCACACCCCCATTAGTGGCTACATCAATAACAGTGTTTGTGTTACCTCGGATACCGCTGACGAATACAAACCCAATGAGGACGAGTATAATCACAATCAGTTTTTTCATGACTCGCTCCCCAGGAATTCTTCACCTAAATCGGGAGTAGGCGCTTCTTCTAATTCCCCAGTAACTGTGCGCTCCAACAGTACAGGTTCTGGCAACATCGGCAACTGATCGATATTCTGACGCAGGAATCCTGTCGAGATGGAGCGGTGGTCGTGGAAGTTATGACAGCCTGCGGTCCAGCAACCATCCGGAGCAAATCCTGTATGACTGGCTAAGTCACCGGTGATGATGCCCTCATGGCAAGCCATACATAGGTCTGGCTTGAGGTGAACTCCTCGCCCAAACATATGGACGTGTTCGTTATGACAAGCAGTACAGGTTAGTACATCTATCTTGGTTAAGAGTTCAGCCCAACGGGGGTCACGGAACTTTTTAGATCCGTGAGCATCTGCTGCCATTTCGGCTTCGTGACAGCGCATACAGGTTTCGTTGGTGACCGGTTTAAACCCCTCATGACAGGAGTTACAGGAGACCTCAAACAAAACATGCCCCTCCGAGGTAGTGCCAGGAAGGAACACACTGCGGTGATCTAAAGCGAAGGCAGCGCTTAACCACGTTAGTAGGATCACCATCACACCGATGATGACTACCTTGGATTGGAGAATAGTAGGCTTAAAAAACTTACCCAGATTGCTTGCCATTTTTAACTATTTACAACAGGATGGCTTACAAGAGCATGGCCAGGATCAGGGTGACAATTCCACCAGCCCCAAACACGCCACCGACTAAGGGCCAGTTAATGTTTGTTTCCGGCACCTCATACTGTTGGGGGCTGGGTTTTGTGGCCTCTGGTTTTGGGGAATCTAACTCCACTTCTTCAGAGGAATAATCCGCACCATCCAACATGATGGTGGTAATGGCTCCGTAGGCATCTACCCAGGCTTGCTTGACCTCTGGTGTCCAATCCGCCCCCAAGTATTGCTCAAAGGTTTTTAGGAGGCTATTGCCCACTAATGGATAATGTTCTGGCAGCGCTCCATACTGAACATGTCTCGCTCCTAGTCCTTTGAGGGCTGAACTGAGGGTATCTGGTTTACGTAGATTTTCTACTACCAGTACCAAGGAAGCCAGCAGTTTTTTCTTTTGCGCAACCATGTCTGTGGTATCGAACAGAGGCTGGGCGGCTGGATAATCGGTGAATAGATTTTCGTAGAAGCTGGCTACAAATTCTGTAGCGCGAGGCTTAACCTTATCAAAGCTTTGTTCTAATAGTTCGACTTGTAAAGACATTGCTATATATCACTCCCTAGGATTTAGATGGGATTTAGATGGGATTTAGATGGGATTTAACTGTTAGCTTGGCACCGAGCCCCCTATACTTACTTCAACCCACTTTTGGGTTGGAGTCATTGAGGTTGAGAGTTTGACATCCCCTAAAGGTAGATGCCCAGTGGAGATAACCTCCCACCAGGCAGGATTTTCAAGATGTCTAACTGTGTAAGGTTCCCACTGACTAACACTGACTAAGTCGATGTGATTAGATCAATAGTCCATATCGAGATATAACGATAGGTTTCACAATCGGGAAACATCGTAGCTTTTGTTACAAAGAATTTATAAAATTTTATATTATGCATCAAAATATTGCATTTAATACATTTTGGATTTGATAATTAGGCTTTGGTTGGAGAACGCTTAAATTAGAGTCCGATATTCGGCGTTGCTGAATCTTCGAATTAATAGGAGTAGAGTGGGCATCCTGCCCGCCCGAACATATATGTGTGGAACTGGCATCTTGCCAGTTCCACACATATATTGAAACTGGCATCTTGCCAGTTCCACGCCTGATGCCCATTCCACAGGTGCGACCCAAGGCCGCGAGGGATTGCTCGCGGCCTTGGAGGCGCGCACCTGACTCTTAAAATCATTCCATTATTAAGTAACGCTGGAAAATCAGCTGTTCGTCGGATCAGTCTCCTGTGTGATCGAGATAGTAGTCCAATGCAGTGAATTTGATGCAGTTAATTTTTTATTGCCGTGAGGCAACGATTAAACAATGCTGAACATTTTAAAACAAGCAAGTCTTGCTGGACAGCAGGAAAATTTTTCATTACTCACTCACCATCTTCAGCAGTTGTCCTTAGGGAAAAATGGTCAGACACAGCAGCGGTTAAGTGATGAAGAGTTCCAGCTAGCTTTGAGTCTGGGATTACAGGTGCTCAAGAGTGGGGATTTTCAAGAAAAATGGGCTTTAGTAAAGGTGCTACCAAAACTGGGGAAAGCCGTTATTGCTCCGGTGATCAGCATCCTAGAAGATGAAGCACTAGATTTGGAAGTCCGTTGGTTTGCTGGTCGGATCTTAGGTCAGTTTGATGACCCGGCAGTGGTGATGGTGCTAGTCAAATTGCTGAAGGATGGTGAGGATGAAGAGTTAGCCTATATGGCTTCTGAGGCACTGGCAAACATTGGGACTTCAGCGGTGGCGGCTTTAAGCCGTTTCCCAGAATCCCCAGAGGCCAGATTATTGGCAGTGCAAGCCCTGGCTCATATTCACCGTCCGGAAGTGATTGAGCCATTGCTGAGTGTGGTTAATGACCCCAGCTCGGAAATACGGGCTACTGCTATTGAAACCCTCAGTAATTTTCGCTCACCCTCAATTACTCCAGTTCTCCTGAATGCCATAAGCGATCAAGTGGCAGCGGTGAGGAAAGAAGCGGTGATTGGTCTAGGGTTACTACGCACTCTGTTGCCAGATTTAGATCTAGTCAAGCGGATTAAACCATTGCTTTATGACCTGAATTTGGAGGTTTGCCACCAAGCTGCGATCGCACTCGGGCGTTTAGCTACCTTGGAAGCCCATCAAGCGTTAGTTAAGGCACTCCAGTCACCAGCTACACCAATCAGTTTACAAATCGAGATTGTCCGTGCTTTCAGTTGGGAGTTTACTACCAATTCCCTACAACAGTTACAAGCAGTGCTGAGGGAGGCACCCACACCAGTCTGTCGGGAAATCATTAGCGTCCTGGGGATGGTAGAGTCAGACTATTTGAAACCCAAAGCCGCTGAGATTTTGATCGACTTTTGTCAATCAGGGCAAGTGGCTACCGAAGATCACCAAATCAAACAAACTCTAGCCATGTCCCTAGGACAATTAGCTCAATTTAAATCAATACCCTTACTCAAAGACTTGGTGGCAGATTCAGATCACTCCGTGAGCTTGCATGCGATCGCAGCCCTCAAAAAATTCTGATTGTAAATTCTCATTCTAAATTCCCTTTAGTCTAGGGGCGTAAAGCCTTCATGGTCTACCGTTGCTAAGGCTTGCATTTTTTTGTGCTATACTCTATAATTGTGGTTTAATTCAGAAGTGGGCTACCCCTTAACTCAAATCCCTAAGGTGGACTTTAATTGAGGAAAGCCGATCTGAGCCATCCATAGAGACAACAGAAAAATCAATAAAAGCAAAGATATTGCGGAGCAAGCGTGGTTTAAAAGCCAATTATGGGCGTTTGCTTCATGATTTTGCCACAAAAATTTGCTACCATCAAGTACACTCGCGAACCCTAGGGGACGATTTAATAGAAGGCCATTGAGTAGTCCAGCCTCAATTGTTCCTAGACTTGCTCTGTGGATGGAGAAATACGAGTGAATATAAACGACGATACCGTATTCAAAGCACTTCTGAGTTCACTGAACACAAATCCAGGCTTTGACTTTACTAAGCACCAGATTCCAGGTCAAAAGTGCCTCAAAATTGAATCACTAGATCCTAAGCAATCCTCTCTAAAGCCGGAGCTGCTCTATGCTGCTCTAGAGGAACTCTCTACCGGTTTTGAGGAACTCAGCGAGAAGTATGAGGCTTTGCAAGCGGCTTACGCTGTGTTACAAGCACGGCAACAACACTACCATAATTTGTTTGAATTGGCTCCGGAGGGTTACCTGGTAACCAATGCTCAAGGAATTATCCAAGAAGCAAACAGTGCAGCTGCTAGTCTACTAAACGTACAGCAGTATTATCTGGTGGGTAAACCGCTGATGAGCTTTATCAGTGAAGCTGAGTCTAATCGGTTCGACCTCCAACTCCACCAGCTCCAGGAATTGCAAAAGCTCAAGGACTGGCAAGTGGTATTGTGTCCACGGCAAGGTAAACCTGTAGCGGTTGATATGTCAGTGTCTGTCTGTTGTGACTCTCAAGGCAATGTGGTTAGTATCCAGTGGATCATACTTAATGTGACTGGGTTCTAGAACCGCTAAAAGAGCTCGAAGTCAAAGACATCAGGGCTCTACAATCCGGTTTTATCATTACCCTTTCTCTGGAATTGAGGAAATTCCTGAGTAAGATCATCAATTAACTAGCACAGATGGCTGATTGTGCTTCTCTGCTTGGGTTGACAAGGCTAATCCGTTACCCTTACCAGATTTTATCCAGCTTCAGCACGAAACCAGGCAGTACCGACTCATCACCCTTGACCGTAGCCGGATTGTCCAACTGTTCCACTTCTACCCCAGGACGGTAAATATACACCTGACGACTATTTGGGTCAATCAACCACCCCAAGCTAGCGCCATTTGACCTGTACTCCTCCATCTTGTTCTTGAGATCTTTCACCCTATCAGTGGGGGAACGCAATTCAATCACAAAATCCGGGCATATGGGAGCAAATTTTTGCCTTTGTTGAGGTGTTAGGGCTTCCCATCTTTCTAACTTTACCCAAGAGGCATCAGGGGAACGTTCTGCACCATTGGGAAGTTTGAAACCAGTGGATGAGTCAAAACCTACTCCTGTACCGTCCTGTTCCACCCAAGTCCACAACTGACCACCTATACTTAGATTACGTTTTCCGGTTTCACCTCCTGTTGGGGGCATAACAATTATTTCTCCCTCTGATGTCCGCTCAATACGTAATTCTCGGTTAACCTGACAAAATTCAAAAAATTGGTCATCATCCATCTCCAGTGCCGGGGGCATCCTCAGCACAATCGGATTAGTTTCAACAGCTGTGGTGGCGAATGTCATGATTTAGTTGCTTCCCGCACAACAGAGTTTCTTCTATTCTAGTTATTGGTACTTACAGCGGTTTTCAATTCGGTGAGGTACAAATTTCTACGTTTTAGGGAGCAGGCAAGAGGCAAGAGGCAAGAGGAACCCACCCCTAACCCCTCCCAGGAGGGGAAGGCAAGAGGCAAGAGGCAAGAGGCAAGAGTGAAAAAATTCTGTGTACCTCAGGTGCGACCCGTGGCGAATTTAATTCTTAATGGGTCAAGCGCACCTAATAGTTATGAAAAACGCTGTAACTATCAGACCACAATTTGTTTTGTACCGACAAATTCTGTTTCAAAGGTTAAATTCTCATCTTCTAGCAGCATTTCCATTACTTCTCGCAAATTTTCCTTTAACTCGTCTAAGGTTTCTCCCTGAGAATGTGCGCCTTTAAATCCTGGAATATAACCAACGTAGAGATTGGTATCTAAATCTCGCTCAACAATTGCAGTAAATGTTTTCATGAAATTCTAGTTTTTTAATTTAATAATATCTTCTAGCGGTTTGCGACTTTTCAAGTAGCGTGAGCTTTTAGCTGACGGCTGACGGCTGACGGCTGTTCGCGCTACGTCATAGCCCCTTAGCGCCAGTCACCGATTAGAACAAAGGGTGCCCAGTAATAGGGATGTTCGTAGTTAGGGTCTTTCAAGGTACTTAACTGAGCAAGGCGCAGGGCTTCAGCTTTGGTAACGTTCCGTTGAGTAAATTCTTGGTAAAACTGACCCATTAGCTCAGCAGTGGCTTGGTCGTCAATAAACCACAGAGCGCCGAGAATACTGCGGAATCTAGACCTTAGGGCTAATCCTGCGAATCTAAAAGGTGTTTGATTATTACTTTGAGCAGTACTACAATAACTGAGAACGAGTAATTCAATCGGGTCAAATTTTTCCTGTTCTCTTGAACTCAGTAACTTTTCAAAGTCCTTGGCTTTAATTTTTCCATCCCAAGTAAGTATAAATGTATCTTCTGATTCTGAAGAAAACTGTGAATGGCTTGCCAAGTGAACTATAGGGAAGTAAGAGGAGTTAAGTGCGTTTTCCAGGGCTTTACCAGTGAAGTCCTGATTAAGTAGGATTGAACTTGGTATCATTGAGCTAATTTTTTTTACCTCCACCTCAACAAAGGGTAATGGTGAATAGCCTTGGCGGAATTCAGAAACTCCAGCAATCAAAGCTTTTAAAGGTTTTTGTTTCTGGGGCTGAGGCTCTAGACTCTGTAAAGCGGGGGTGACAGCAATGGCATATTTTTCTACTAAATGCTGCTCACCATCGTAGAGAGCTGCCATGGGAATACTTCTTAGCCTACTATTGGGCACAAATACGATAGTCTTGATGTTGCTTTTAGCTAACTTAGTTTCTGCTGGTTTAATAAGCCATTCGTAAACTTTTGGGGAGAATCTACGCCATAAACGTCTATGCACGATTCGCACTGCCTCTTTAAAACTGCTAAGCGTTTCCTCAACTTCTTTTGCAGATAAAGGTGTTGAGTAGTGGTGCAATGCTTGACCTGGCAAGTGAAGAATTACTTCCAAGCGGTCGTCCAAAAGAATAGGATAGATTACTGCTGCTTGGGAATCAATCTGGTCAATGTCGATGAGATTAGGATTCAAGGGAACTATCTCACGGAAGTTATTGAGTTGAGTCAAATGGAGTGATTCAATAACCTGACGAACTTTTCTGAGATTTTGCTGGTTAGAGCCAGTTTCCTCAGAATCCAAAAGTGACCCGATAAACCCCTGATAAACACTCTCTACAATCTCTATAAAATTAACCTTTATAGCTGAATTTATGCTGCTTAAATCACTACCTAAGGATTGGATAGTATCAAAAGCATTACCGTAAGCAGACAAGGCTCCTTCAGTATCTCCTTGAGCTGCCAGCAGATGACCTTTGGTAGTTAAAGCTTGAGCAAGAATGATTGAGTGATCTAGAGAGTTTCTCTTATCTGAATTTGCTAATAGTTTCAAACTCTCTGAAACTGCCTTCATTGCCTGATCAAACTGTTCAAGTTGCTGATAAGCAATCGCAATATTGCTCAGCAGCATCGCTTGTTTGAGTTCATAGTCTTGAATCTGAAAGGACAGAGCTGCTTTTTTCCTGGCTCTTTCTGCCTCAGAGTGCTTCTTTGCTCTGTCAAGTCTTACAGCTAGTCGAGATAGCTGGGATACATTTTGAAATTCTTGCTTTACCTGGTTAAGTTCTATCTTGGCAGAATCAACCTGACGATTCGCGTCTACTACTAGAATTACTGCTATTTTTACAGAAATCCCAGCTCCCAATAACGCTAAAACTAACACACCCAACCCGAAACGCATCTGTCGTTTCGCTTTGCGATTTGCCTCAGTTAGTACCAGATTTATCTTCTGGGCTGCTTCCCTATCTTTCCTCTCTCTCTCTAATTCCGCATCTCGTTCCTTTTGAGCGATTTGCTCCTCTATCTGCTTTTTCTCACTTGCTGCCAGAAACTGTTGATCCTGATAACTTAAATTCTTACCCTTTGCCCAAGCTTGAGCATTCTTTAGAGTTTGACCGCGCAACAATAGTGACTGATCCTGACAATCCGAGGCCACCCAACCCCTAAAGGCTTCCGAATAGGGACGTAAGTGGGCTAATTCTTGGTTAATCCAGTCCTGATTAAAGACTTCACGGTAGATCGGGTTATAGACTTTAAGCACTGGAGAGGTTCCAAGTCTGTGCTTGACCACTAACCCAGATAACTGTAACTTCCCCTCCTCAAAACTGTTATTAGCAACAACTTCCCCCTGCTGCCACACCTGCTGATACAATTCCAACAAATAGGCAGCCCGTTGCTCATTACAAAGAATGCGATCGCGTATGGTCTTCAAGTGTTCCGGTTGATCGGTAGCTTCCCAGTTGTCGATAAAATGCGATCGCACCAACCTCTCAATCCATTCCTTCTCCCTCTCCTTCTCCCCCCTTATTAAGGGGGGTTGGGGGGGATCCAAACTTGTTAAGGGCTTCTCAATCGATTTATTCTCCCCCCTTATTAAGGGGGGTTGGGGGGGATCCAAACTTGTGAAGGATTGGGGGGGATCCAAACTTGTGAAGGATTGGGGGGGATCCCAACACCCAGAACTAACCACCAACTGACAGAGCTTTTGAGTAAGAAACGGTTGTCCTCCTGTCCACGTTACTATCTCCTCGATAACAGCTTGGGGGTTACTGACGTTTCCCTCCAATCCCTTGACTAACGGCTCAACTTCATGGAGTTGAAAGCCATGTAACTCAACTGCTCGGCCAATATTAAACGGGGTGCGGTCTTTATCTGCTATTAAATCCCCTGGTGTCGCCACCCCCAACAGCACAAAACTGATGCGATTATAGGCAGAATTTTCCGCCCGTTTGTTATAACAGGCTCGAATTAGGGCAAAGAAGTCATCTTTAAACGCCAGTTGCAGAACGCTATCAATTTCATCAATAAAAATAACAATCCGTTCGGCAATTTGGATCAGTAAGACTTCTTCGATAAACTCCCGAAAAAGCTGTACTGGGGGAATATCTTTGTGCTCATTGAGCCAGCTGCGAAATGATAATTTCTCCTGTAGACCGAATCGGTTAATCAGAGTTTTGGTTAAGCCGCCATACCATTTCTCTGGGGTAACCTGTTGGGTTCCTAATTCCGTAATATCAATGGATGCACAAGCCACCCCGTGGTTTTGCAGCCGTTTCATGGTTCGCACTCTCAGGGAAGACTTCCCCATTTGGCGGGAATTCAAGACATAGCAAAACTCTCCAGCCAGCAACTGCTGATAAAGTTCCCCGTCAGCGGTACGCACCACATAAGTACTAGCATCGGGTGGTAGGCATCCCCCAACCTGATAGGCTCCTGTACTCATAGCAGTTCTCCTAGGTGGTCTCTAAAATACTGTCGATATAAATTACAACTGGCCATGACCTGATTGCCTTGCTTTTTCACTAGCCCCATGCTGTACAACTTATAGGCTGCTATCAAGTCCAGATGCACAGGAGCGTTAGCATCAATCACCTGTAATAGTGCTTTTGCCAAGTCTGGGTGTGGTTGCAGCATCCGCCACAGATGTCGCAGGTGGTTGGCGTAGATGCCAGCATCTGTGGGAGCGGCTTGCAACAGTTGCGCCAGGGAGTTATTACCGTGGATTTGGCAGTGAGATAAGGCTTGCTGTACCAGATCAGGATGACCTCCCACCATCCCCATCAGTTGCTCCACAAGGGATTCACTCCAATCCTGTCCATGTTGTCGGGCTAATTCCTGGACTTGTTCCGGGGTAAATTCTGGTAATTCAATGGGCACTCCCACATTAAACGGGGATTCATTTATATTGAGAGGGATATAGACATCTGTGGAATGGACAACCACCAACCGTAATCGTTTCCAGACCTGTTCCACTTTCCCCCGTTCGTGCCACGCCCTCAGCAATCCCAAAAATTCTGAAGCCACCTCAGGGTAGGGAAAAACTCGGTCTACTTCATCGAGACATAAAACCACGGGAGCGCCAGCTTCAGGCAGAAGATAGTTCTCAAAGTATTCGGTACAATCGACTTTAGCCGTGGAAAAGTCTTCATCCCAATAGTCTCTCAACCGATTCGGTATCTTCAAGCTTTGACCAACACTGATACAAAACCACTTGAACAATCGATCGACATCGGTCAAGTCATTGCTATGGGCTAAGTGGAAATTTACATAAGCCTTTCGGTAGCCCTTCTCGGCAAGCTGATCCAACATTCTCACCATCAGCAATGTCTTCCCCATCAGCCTCGGAGCTTTAATCCTGACCAAGGCACCGGGACCTAAAAGGGCTTGATAACAAGACTGTTCAATGGGAGGACGTTGGACATAAATCAATGAAGAGTCTTCCTCAGGGCAGTGTGTGATCACTACTTCTGAGTTTACTGTCCCATGGGCTGACGTATCATTGCCAGTATTTTCGTCAAAGAATGCAATGGCGTTCCAGTCTTGCCCCAGTTTTTCACTAATTTCTTTGAAATTCAGGTTATCTACAGCTCTGCCATTGAGATAATTATTGACGGTTGATAGAGATATCAATAACTCATCAGCTAAATCTTTCTGGCGAGGGAAACCGTTGCGTTGAACCGCTAATTTTACCTGGTCAATATACTCTGGGCGAACTCTAAGTGAGCGTGGCATGGTCTAGGTTAGATGAGCTAATCAAACTATAACGCTCTTTCCTAGGGACTTAGCCCAACTCAGGTACAACTCAGGCATAACTCACCTTTTAACCTACGGCAAATTCTGTCAACTTACGTGCGTTGGGGTCATGATAACCGATCACAATTTCTGACTTAGGTACTCCTAATTCTACGAGCTCATCGGCTACACCAACCCCAGTACCATCATGTTGAATCCAGATTTTTTCTCCCTTGATATCAATATGGATCAACGAACCACAAACTCGACGGTCACCTGACCAGCCAACTGTTACTATTGACACTCCCCGCTAATCGCGAGACGGGGATTCTTCGCTCAACGATTCGACTTGCTGAACCTGGCCGGAACCAAGAACAGTAGAGGTCAAATCTCCCGAAGCGTTGGGGTCTAAGACCCAGGTTCCGGTGTGCCCCACCGTACCCAAAGCTCTCTTCAGAATGTTGACTGCGGCGTTGTGATCTCGATCTAATCTACAACCACACTTACAGGCGTGAGTCCTAGTTGATAGTGACTTCTTCACGATTTCACCGCATTCAGAGCAGTTTTGACTGGTATAGGCAGGATTTACTGCAACGGTGACCCTGCCGAATTTTGTTCCAAAGTGCTCTAACCATTTCCTAAATTGATACCAACCAGCATCATTAATAGATTTAGCGAGACAGTGATTTTTAACTAGATTCTTAACCCTTAAATCTTCGTAGGCGACCAAATCGTTAGATCGGATTACGCAACGTGCCAGTCTCTTGGCATGTTCTTCACGCTGCCTACTTATTTTAAGATGGTGTCTACCTAGTCTATTAATGGCTTTTTTCCGATTGGCTGAGCCTTTTTTCTTCCGAGATACCCGGCGTTGATAAAACTTTAGACGTTCTTCTCCCTTTCTATAAAAACGAGGATTAGACTCTGAGTAGCCATCAGAGTCAGTGTAAAACTCTTTCAGTCCTACATCTAGCCCTATAGTCTTCCTGGAAGGGTCTAATTCTTCTTTTACATCAACCGCAATACAAAACTGAACATAGTATCCGTCAGCCCTTTTAACAATGCGAACTCGCTTTATTTGCTTTAAATCAAATCGCCACAAGTCCCATGTCCCCTTGAGCTTCAGTTTTCCTATGCTTTTTTTGTCCCTGAATGTTATAGCTTTCTTGTCAGGCGATAGTTTCCATCCAGATTGCTTATACTCTACTGAACGGCAATGCTTTTGGAAGCGAGGGAATCCTTTCTTGCCAGGTATCTTTTTCTTGCAATTGTCGTAAAATCGAACGATCGATGACCATGCACGCTCAGACGCAGCCTGTCGCGCTGTTGAGTTCAGTTCATTAGCGAAAGGTAATTGCTTGGCCAGTAATTTGCAATACTTACTGAGGTCATATTTCCCGGTTCCTTTATTGTCCATCCATAATCTAATGCAACAATTACGGATAAACTTAACTGTCCGAATAGCCTCATCTATTGCAGAGTACTGACTTTCTTTCCCGTAGGCTTTGAACTCAATTATGATCACCGGATATCGACCTCCTCCGTTACTATTTTATCTTACACTATTTAGCGACTTTAGTCGCTACTGGCTTTCATCCCCGGTTTAAAAACACGGGGCTTTCAGCCTTAGGAGCCCCGTAAGTAATGATCATCGTTGTGGTCAAACACTGTAAATTGTTCAATCTCACCATAAGAAGGTACAAACTGTTTATGTCGAGCTAACACCTGCTGAATCCATTGCCGATACTGGTTCAATCGTTCCACTGTACAACTACCTCCTTGTCTGGGTCAAAAACTAGTAGTTTTACCTTGTATTATTTTAGGCTTATTCGCCATTTTCAGTGGCACCGTCTCTAAGGAAGGCGCATTTTTTAAAAAATACATCCACAACTCATCGAGTTGGTCTAACTCCTCCAACTGCTTCTCAAACTTCGGTAATTCTACAAACACTAATTCTAAGTTATTTTCTACGTAGCTGATGTTGGGTGCATCTCATATTTGTAAAAAGGGAGTGTGGGGCCCGGGCGCGGGGAGTGTGGGAATTTTTGCCTAATTGCCAAACTCAGATGCACCCTCCCTGTTCCCTGTTCCCGATTCCCGATTCCCGATTCCCGATTCCCGATTCCCGATTCCCGATTCCCGATTCCCGATTCCCGAATTTAATAATTGTTTATTGTTACTTATAACAGTGTTAATTAAAATAAATATGTATCATATATCAAAAATTTGGATTACAGAGGTTAAACCTGATCTAATATCGAATATTATTACCATAATTGCATAATTAATATGCTTTAATTCCATCAAGCCTAAATTTTTTGTATTAAAAAATACAAACAAAACCTCCATCCAAGGTAATTCTTAAAATCGTTAAAGTTAATCGTCTCTTAACTATCCCTTGATCAAAAACTGATCAAAAAGGGCTCAAATGACACTAACTCAGGACAAAGGAGCATTACGGGATCGGGAGATGAGCAGAAAAACTACCAGAATTCTGAAGCTGGTATTTCCTGATCTGTTATCTCTGTGTGCCATGTTGTAATCAATTTGTCATGAATTAGTGACAGACCTGACAAGAGACGGTAGTCGTGTTGACTTGACGGTAGTCGTGTTGACTTGATCGAGTCAAAACCCTGATTGAGTGTGAGGAAACCCTGTGAACAGATCAAAAAATTTGTGGCTCTCTGTGCTAAAATGCCCCACCTTGTTTGTTGGGGCAACCCTATTGATTTCATCCTCAGCAGTAGCAGCAACTGAGGAAGCTTTGCCAGAAGAGACTATCTCTCAAGAATCCGCTGTCAAGCCTACCACTACAGTAGAAACACTGACTTTACAAGCACTCCCTGAGGTCACTTCCCTAACTCAGTCCGTTCTTGCCTCTGATCTGCCATTAGTGGCTGATGCCTCTGATGCCTCTACTGGGTATACGGTTAAGCTCAGTAATTCCACTACCAGTAATTCCACTACCAGTAATTCCACTACCAGTAATTCCACTATCAGTAATTCCACTATCAGTAATTCTGCTAGTGATTCAGTGACGTCATACGGTGACGAGGAAACTGCAGAGGATGACTTGATGGGACCGGTGACTGGTGTTTCTCAACTGAGTGGACAGACTGTAGAGGATGACTCTATGGAACAAGTCACTAATGTGTCTCAACTCAGAGACATTTCCCCTGGAGATTGGGCTTATGAAGCATTACGCTCTTTGGTAGAACGCTACGGCTGTATTGCTGGTTATCCCAATGCTACCTTCCGGGGTAACCGAGCTTTGACTCGCTACGAATTTGCTGCTGGTTTGAATTCCTGTTTGAACCAAATTGAGCGTTTACTGGGGGGCGTTACTGGAGATTTTATCACCCGTGAGGACTTAGAAAGTCTACAACGGTTAATACAAGAGTTTGAAACAGAACTGGCTACCCTAGGGGCACGAGTAGATAACCTAGAAGGACGGGTAGCCTTCTTAGAAGACCATCAGTTTTCCACCACCACTAAACTCAAGGGTGAGGTGATCTTTGCTCTAGCTGATGCCTTTGGAGGGGATGCTGATGATGTTCAGACTGTTTTTCACAACCGGACTCGTCTCAACTTCTTAACCAGCTTTACCGGTAAGGACATGCTCCAAACCCGTCTTCAGGCTGGGGATGCCCCAACCTTGATCACAGGGGCTGGTGGCGAGCTGGCGGGAACTCAAGAAGGTCGCTTTACCTACGATGGACCGAGTGGTAATGACGTTATTATTGATATCTTGCGCTATAAGTTCCCCCTAGGGGATAAAGTAACGGTTCAACTGTTGGCTAACCGAGCACTGCATCACTATTACGTCGATACCGTTAACCCTTTCTTTGAAGGTCGTGCTGGTGGTTCCAATGCTATTACCCGTTTTGCTGAACGTAATCCCATCTATCGGATTGGGCCATTCGGTGCTGGTGCTGCTCTTGCCATCAAGCCCATCAAGGATGTTCGGATTGATTTAGGTTACATCTCCAACACCGCTAGCAATCCTCAAGAAGGCCAGGGTCTATTCAATGGCAACTTTTCTGCGATCGCTCAGTTGGTTTATGGTAGTGATTTCAAAGTTGGATTCACCTACATTCGGGGTTACGAAAATAATGGTGCTGGACGACCCCGTTTAATCCTAGGGGGTACTGGCACAGCCCTGGCTAATCTCAATCCAACAGCTTTGGGGAATGCTACCAGTTTAGGCACAGTTGACTTTGATACCGCAAGAGTGGAAAGCAACTCTTTCGGTGTTGAAACCTCTTTGAGACTTACCCCCAACATCGTACTCAATGGCTGGGCAGGCTACACCGATGCTGAGTTGATTGGCTTGGGTGATGCTGAAATTTGGAACTTTGCTGCTGGTATCGCTTTCCCCGATTTGGGCAAAAAAGGTAATCTGGCCGGAATTTTTGGTGGTGCGGCACCAACCCTCAGAGGACTGGATTTGGATAATGGCAACAGTAACTTTGACAATGATTTTGCCTACCAGGTTTCAGCGTTCTATAAGTACAAAGTCAACAACAACATCTCCGTCACCCCTGGTGTGATTTGGCTTCTCAATCCTAACCAAAGTTCTGACAACGATGATGTGGTCATTGGTACTCTCAGAACCACCTTCACCTTTTAATTTTTAGGCTTGACGTCCCGCGCTCTACCCATGGTTGGTGAGCGTCGGGATCAAAGCTGTTAGGGAAATTTGACTGGAAACTTTACGACCGAGCAAGCCCCCTCACCACTGTCATCCCTTTGCTTACAGGAAGCGGGACCCCGAAACCTCCATCGCCTCACTATCGGTAGCGATCCCTTGAAGGTGCTAGCTCTTCGGGCTAATGGCGAAGCGGGACCCCAAAGCGTCCATGCTATCGCCACTTACTAATACATTTTTTGATAAATTTGTCAATTTGTAAAATATAATACAAATTCGTACCTTTCGCCCCTTTGGGATTGCCTGTTGAACCCTAGGCTAGGCAAAGGGAGAGGCCAAAGCGTCAATGCGATCGCCACTGACCAATACATGTTTTGATTTGTTTGTCAATTAGTAAATTTTGATACAAATTTGCAGGATTATAAGCACTTTTCTCTCTCGGTAGAAAAGTGTTGACTAGCTAAAAATGTGTAGGTAGATTTAATTTGTAAGCCTAAATAAGGGTTACATTACACCCGATAGCAGTTTTTTTAACAGGCTGTTATGGGTTCCAGATGCTAGTTAGTTATCCATTTTTGGAGTTAATGATCATGAAAGGTCTCTTGAAAACAATTGCTTGTTTTCTGTTTACCGTGGCAATCTCTTTTGGTGTATTTGCAAATAATGCTTTTGCAGGTGACTTTAGCCAAAGTTGCTCTGTTCCCCATGTTAGTGCTTCTGAGTTATGCGCTCATTGTTACACGAGGGATCATCAGTTCAACTACACTTGTATTGACCTGAACTATTACATTGAAAATCTTGATGGTAATCTTGTCTGGCAGCCTGACAACTTCATTGAGACTTGCAAGGAGACTTACCTCTCCGGTGAAAGTATCATGAATGCTAAGTGCGAGAAAATTGATGGAAGCTTGAATCAGGCCGACATTGATCTAGATGAGCACATTGCCAACGATGATGGCAATCTCGTATACGAGCCATAGATAGAATTTATTGAATTCTGTCTGGTGAGCATCCCTACCAAATAGTGGCTAGCTGTGCTCA
>NZ_GL890968.1:37050-93046 GCF_000211815.1 Moorena producens 3L | reverse complement strand
CTGATCGGGCTTCAAGGTAAGTTCGCGAAATATTTCGCCAACAGCATCCGCCCCGTAACGCACCACCTTTGGCATTGGCATTGCTGAATCTTGGAATCAATAGGAGTAGAGTGGGCATCCTGCCCGCTCGAAAATAAGGAGGAAACTGGCAAGATGCCAGTTCTACACAAGATGCCAGTTCCACGCCTGATGCCCATTCCACAGGTGCGACCCAAGGCCGGGTTCCCCGGCCTAGGAGGCGCGCACCTACTCTTAAAATCATTCCATTATTAAGCAACGCCTTGGCATCACTGCAATTCCTTATATAATTCCTTAAACCGACGCTGCTGCTGATTATGATCGACAATTGGTGCTGGATACCCACACATTTCGCGTCCGCTTTCAGGAATCTTCCCACTCACCACATACTCCGTATCCACAGAACTCAACTCCGGTAACCATTCCCGAATATACTCACCGTCCGGGTCAAACTTTTTAGCCTGACTAGCTGGGTTAAAAATTCGCAATGGTTTAGGATCCATCCCACTAGAGGCACTCCATTGCCAACCACCATTATTAGCACTAAGGTCTCCATCCGATAACCGCTGCATAAAATACTTTTCCCCCCACTGCCAATTAATAATCAAATCCTTAGTCAGAAAACTAGCAACAATCATCCGACAGCGGTTATGCATCCATCCGGTTTGATTTAACTGCCTCATCGCAGCATCAACGATCGGGTAGCCAGTCTTGCCCTCACACCAAGCTTGAAAGAATTCTGGATTATTATCCCAGGGAAAATCTTGGAATTTCTGGCGATAAGGTCCTTGTGCTAATTCTGGGAAGAAATACATAGCATGTTGGTAAAACTCCCGCCAAGCCAGTTCCTGTTGCCAAGTTTGGATACTTTGGCGAGCTTCATCACTGCGACTCAAATTATAAGCATTCTGAGCGGCCTGCCAAACCCTGCGAATCCCAATCACACCAAACTTGAGAGCAGCACTAAGTTTCGAGGTACCATCCACCCCTGGGAAATTACGTTGTTCGTGATAATCCCCAATAGTGCGATCGCAAAATTCCTCCAGTATCTCTTGGGCTACCTTTTCCCCTGGTGGCACTAACAGTTCATTCTCCCAGACATACCCCAAATCTATAGCACTAGGTAAATCAGTCACCCCTGCTGCTAGGGCATTGTCTTGTTCTATTTCCGTCAAGGATTCAACCCTAGTCAAAGTTGCCACAGGTTCTGCCTTAGATTGACCTTGCCAATTTTTCCAGAAAGGAGTGTAGACACTATAGGGATTGCCAGACTTAGTGAAAATTTCTCCTGGTGCGTGTAATAACTGATCCCAATAGTTATAGACAGCAATACCCTTTTCCTTCAACCCTGCTGCTACATCTTGATCCCGTTCCTTAGAATAAGGTTCCACATCCCAATTCCAACAAACAGCCTTAGCCTCCAGAGCAGCAGCTAAATTAGGAATTCCTTGCCTAGGGTCTTGATGTAGGATTAATAGTTGACTACCAGCTTGCCTGTAACCCTGCTGCAATTGTTCTAAGCAGCCAATCATATAAGTTACTCTTGCTGGGGCAATATCATCCCGCTCTAGAATAGTAGGGTCAAGACAGAAAACACCGACAAGCTTGGGACTTAGCTCAAAAGCAGCAGCTAGTCCCACATTGTCAGAAATCCGTAAATCACGGCGATGCCAGAATAGAATCAGGTTAGTCATTCAAGAACGGGCGAGCCATAAAAAAGCTGGAAATAGATTTAGCATCCACTGGCTCACCCTCCAAGATAGCTTGTTCTAACTCTTTTGGTGTCATTAAAACCACCTCTATATCCTCATCATCATCTTGCTTAGGAGGGGCTTCCAATTTCTCCAAATCCTCCGCCAGAAACGCATAAATGTACTCATCGGAATAGCCAGGAGCAAGGGGAAATTTCCCCAAAGATTTCCAGCGATGAGCGCGATAGCCAGTTTCTTCTTCTATTTCCCGTTTAATAGTTTCAGCTGGGTTTTCATGGGATTCTACCGTACCAGCAGGGAATTCCAAAAGACGCCCACTAACAGCAAAGCGATATTGCCGTACTAGTACCAGTTTACCATCGGGTGTTACCGGTACCGCCAAGGAACCACCAGGGTGACGGATACATTCCCATTGCCCTTCTGATTGATTAGGAAGACGTAGATTATTCACCTCGAAACTAAATCGTCTTCCTTGGAAAAATAGGTGTTTTTTCAGGAGTTGAGGGGGTTCTTGACCAGGTAGCATAAGAAGTATGAAAGATTAAGGATTAAGCATTCAGCGGTCAGCGGTCAGCGGTCAGCGGTCAGCGGTCAGCCAAAGGCTGATAGCTGATAAGGGTCAGCGGTCAGCGGTCAGCCAAAGGCTGATAGCTGATAGCTGTTCGGTGTAGCGTGCGCGTAGCGCTAATCGCTGTTCGCTGATACGCGACACGCTGATAGCTGATAGCTGACCTGCGATCGCAAATCCCGTCACTGATTCTACCCAATCCGGGCAATTTGTGCCAGGGAAGCACCAAGGCTCTTTCCCCCATGGGCTTTCAGCTTTAGGCTAATGGTTACCAGACCTAGAGTAAGGGTGACTGCTTCCCGGATGCCAGTTTTTTAAACTCCAGTTTTTTAAGCTGTCGTCCCATCTGTGTTTAGGAATTCAGTAACTAATGTTACCAGCTGTTTAGAACTAACTGTTACTAAGCTGTTGCGCATTTAAACTGTGATAACAGCATTGCCTTTGTTTTTTATTTTTCGTACCCATTTTATAATTAACCCTCCTTCATTTAAAAGATGATTTAACAAACATTCTAATTCTTCAATTGATTTGAAAACTCGATTGGCAATATATTCTTTTGCTGAATGCCAAACCAATTCAATTAAGTTATAATCAGGACTATACTCGGGAAGATATTCTAAATAAATATTCGGCATATCTTCTTCTATTTTATGAATATATTCGGCTTTTTTGTGAAAACTAGCATTGTCTAAAATAATGACGATTTTCGGTCCTTTCTTAGCAAAGTCTTCTAGTTGATTACCCGCTTCCATCCATTCATTTTCTAGCTCTTTATAAAAGGTTTTTAAAACTTCATAAAAAGTTTGACTATTGCTTTTTTTGAGGAAATCTACAAATCTTTTTTTATCTGAATATCGCAAAGCTCCCATCACATTAACTCTCCCTTGCCTTTCGGGCAAAGCCCGACGCTGCGCGAACGGTCTCCTCTAACTTTTTTTCGCTTTCCTCTTTTACACCAGTTTTTTCTTCTGATGACTCTCAAACTAAATCCGCTTTCATCCCAAAACCATACCTGAAGACGCTCTGGGCTTTCTTTTTCTATTTTTAAATACTCATCTAGTTTCTTTTTAAATGCTTCCCTTTTTTTATGGTCTTTTTTAGAATCTAAGCTATACTTTGACCAAAGGTAAACATATTTTTTCTTGACTAGTATCCTACGAACTTGAGACCCACTTAACTTGATGCCTGTTGTATCTTCTAAATGAACGGCTAATTTTTGAGCTGTCCATCGACCAAATTCATATCCTAATTCTTCGGGTTCTTTTTCGACTAATTCTAATAATACTTCTATATATTGTTTTGTTGCTTTTTGGTGATTGCCTTTCATTCTTTTATCTTTAAGACTCTCTAAGTCATCTGGATCTCCGTGGACACACCAATAACAGACTGTGTTCTTTGAACAACCCAAAACTTCAGCAATTTCTAACTGTGTTTTTCCACTATTCAACAACAGCAAAATTAAAATACGTTCTCTAATATTTCCATTTTCTTCTATTTTTAAGGCTTTTTGAAGTATTGTTTTTTGCTGTCAGATAATTTTTTGCTGGCATATTTCCTATTATTGGGTTATTTATTAATTTTTATTATACCAATTTAAATGCCGAACAGCTTACCTTGGCTATTTTACATCCGTCTAAGGTTTAATATTAATAATTTAAGATTGATAATCTATCCTAAAAATCGTTAATAGCGATATCTTTATTATTTCATAATAATTAGATTTTTATCAGTAATTAAACGGAGTTAAAATTAGCTGTATTTGGTTATAGTAGTGATACCGTTATATAGCATTTTTAGTTGAGTTGTGAACATAGTCGCGCTTGGGTATTGGCAAAATGCAAGAGGCAAGAGGCAAGAAATTATATAGGGATTTTTGGTAAGGTAAAGAACTGTCATCCTTTTCAAGTGATCAGCAACAAATGCCAAATTGGCATGACAAACAATACCTAATAGACTAAGCTAATAATTAGATTGACATCCCCACGGGTTAAAACCCCGTGGATTCTGTGGTTATACTACAGCCAATGGGTTTAAACTACCTTGGCTTTAAGCCTATCAATAGACTACTAAATCCTTAGGCTATTATTAACAACCTGTCGATTAGTTTGGTGGTGGAAAAACCAATCAAAACATCTGTTCAAAACCTCTGTTGTTTTGGTATGAAGCAGGACTGGCAACCCAAAACTAAAGTAAAGTGCCATCGCGCTTGTGTCCCTCGAAGATTTTTGAGGTTTTGCGATCGCTTAAGTAGCTCATATCAGTAGCTCATATCAGTAGCTCATATCAGTAGCTCATATCAGTAGCTCATATCAGTAGCTCGTAGGTAGGGAACCATGACTTGGTGCATTAATCCCGATTGTTCTAAACCTTACAATACAGAAGATACCCTATTTTGCCAAGCCTGTGGCTCGGACTTACTCTTGGCAGAACGCTATCGCGTGATTGGGTTACTCAGTGACAAAGGTGCTTTCGGTAAAACCTATGAGGTACTTGATCACAACAGTGATCAAAAAAGTAATCACAACACTCTCAAAGTTCTCAAAGTCTTGACTGACTATCAATCTCGGGCAATTGAGCTGTTTGAGCAAGAAGCATGGGTGTTGAGTCAGCTGAATCATCCAGGAATTACCAAATCAGAAGGAACCTTTATCTTCTCCCCCAGAAACCACGAGATCAGCTTAAACTGCATGGTGCTCGAATACATTGAAGGACTAGATTTAGAGGAGTATCAGCACCAACACAACAAGCACCCTATTGACGAAACCTTAGCCTTGGAATGGCTATCCCAACTGTTGACACTCCCCGTCCTTTAAGGACGGGGAGTGTCAAATATATCTCCTTTGGTTTTCGGGTAGTCTGTGATTTGATCTAAACTTTAGCAAAGGGAACAGCGGATCACCGGAACAAAAATTATCACAATTCCTACACGGATTGCTATTTCAATCTAAACTTTTGATTTAAAGTGCAGCATTAACGCAATGGTTTATTTGTAGACAGTTTGCTTATCTTCAGCCTTGACAGTCAACCGTCAACCGTCAATCGTCAACCGTTAACAAAACCTGCTTAACACAGGACTGAACTAGACTTGGTACTCACTCCATTACTAATGTCTTCTAAGTTCTCAATAAAATTACTCCAAGGTTCTGTATAAGTTTCTGTGTAAGTTCTCGAAAAATCTAGAATAGGAGTTTCTTGTGCTGACCCAATCCAACCACTCACTGGAGAAATTAACGGGAAAAGCCACTCATAGTAACTCTGGGGAAACGGAGTACTAGAGAGTTCCATGATGCTCTTATAAAATAGCCCAAACGTCCCTGGGTCAATTTTGTGCTTCTCGACAGCAACTTGGATGAATTCCTCTGGACTCAAGCCTACATAACTTTGGCAGATTGTTACCCAATTCTTTAATCGTCGCCTCGCCTTTAAGCTCAGCGAAATAAATTTAACTCCCTTGAGTTCCTCAAATTTAGGAGACTGATTTAACACCTCCTCTAGGCCGGTGGTATCCGTCGAGCCACTGAATTCCCTTTGCAACCGTTTAGCGATCGCTAAATTAATCTCAACTAATTGCTCTACTGGTCGCCACTGAAGCTCTGCCAAAATTTGCTCCATGGAAATAGGTGGTGTCAAAGTAGAGGGACTCGATTTCTTGTTCCGTTCAATAGCTTCGATCGGGTTTTCCTCACTTACCAAGAAGCTGATCAACTCTTCCGTTGTCCAACCAATACCTTTAGCCAGCCTCTCTAGCTTCTCTAAGCTGGGAGTATTATCAAAATTCATCCAATTTGTCAAGGTGTTGTTAGTGACATTGACTTGCCTAGCAAGTTCCCGGACACTACCAAATTTTTGAGCCAGTACCTTAATCAATTGACTTAGCCTTTGGTGAATTTTGCTGTGTTTTAAGGAACTGTCTTTACTTGTGTCCAATTTTTTTACCACTCTGTTCTGATGAAATAATCTAACACTTCCCGATCCGGTAAGTGTGGGCTCGGGCGTGACCATTATCGGCTTTGGTAGGGAGCACCCTGATCGAAATTGACCCCAACTGGCTATGCGATCGCATAGCCAGAAGCGAAGCGCGTCCATATAGCACTACGCATTCAAATTAGGACATTTTCTTGATGCAATAGCGAGTGGGGGAAACCACGGCAATAGCGAGTGGGGGAAACCCCCAAGACCGCGCTGCCTCCCCAAGACCGTAATGGTGCGTTTTCCGCATCTAATTATTAAATTCGCCACGGGTCGCACCTCTGCATCGCTCCTAAACTCCGAAACGTGAGTCTAGCTTACTTCTGACTTCTGACTTCTGACTTCTGACGCTAAGCGTAGCGCCATACCACCATCCTGCCAAAACATGAATGGACCATCGCTAATCTTCTCCGTGAAAACTCAGTGGCAACTCCCTGGTGGGCAAAAGAGTATCTTACGTATAATCACGGTTGTACAATATTTTTAACAAAATTAGGATGGTTGTGAAAAGGGTTGAACATCGACACCATATGTTAAAGCATCAGAACTGGGATAAAAGGGTAACCGCGAAGCAAAGCAATACCCTTAATCAGGAAAATCAGCAACTCAAAATTAAGTCAGATAAGTGCTACATTCCCATGACAAGTGGCCACGCTGGTTCTTCAACGTTAGTCCGTTGGAAGCAGAAAGTCACTACACAGAAAGTCACTACACAGAAAGTCACTACACACAATCGAGTGAATTTCTCGAGCTACCCACTGTGCCCTCCCCGCTACACCAAACCGGAGAAGCCTGTAGCTCCCCAAGAACAAGTAAGTAACTTAGAAGAAACCTGTGGTAAAATCATTCATCTGCTCTGTACATCTGACTATGGGAAACTGACTCAAGATGAATTGAACAGGAAGTGCCGGTATTCAGAACAGCGACTTGCCCAAGGACTGAAACAGCTTGAGCTTGAAAAGGTAATTCAGTTCAAGTGGGGCATGTGGGTGATCATTAATCACCAACCCATCTGTCCTAAATGTGGTCTCAAAACTCGTGTAGTTAATTCTGCCTTGACACCAGGGAAAATTAAATCAATCTGTTCAACATGTCTCGAGTTAAAGCGTATTCAGTCAAAATTGCCGTTTTGATGAACTGCACTAAATTCTTAAAGGGTGGAGTGCGTTGTGAGGAGAATGAGCAGCGAAAGCTGCCAAAAAATGGAAAATGGACAAGGAACCATCCACAAGCAGCCATTGGATAATGTGATTTATGGGATTTTCACCTGTAGCCATTGGTCATCCAAGAAAACAGTCTCAAAAACTGTTGACTCGAGATCTAGGAATCTGATTTGAGTTGTCAAACCTCTTAGGTGCGCTTTCCGTTTGCTAATTTAATTCGCCACGGGTCGCACGTGATCATGGGGTGATCAGGTGATGGGGAGGAAGTTGATAATAATGTATCCCTTAGCAGTCCTATGGAAATCAGGGAAACCATTAGTTTAATGCAGCATTCCTCCCCTCCTAACTCTACGAGTGTAGGCGGAATATCCAGCTGCAATTTTTAATCAACGAAAAACCATGCATCGCCCAATTTACCTAGACTGCCATGCCACAACACCTATGGATCAACGGGTGCTTGAGGCAATGTTACCCTACTTCACTGAACATTTTGGCAATCCATCCAGTATCAGCCATACCTATGGCTGGGAAGCTGAAGCGGCGGTGAAACAAGGGCGTCAGATTCTGGCAGATGCTATTCATGCCACACCGGTCGAGATCATTTTTACCAGTGGTGCCACAGAGGCTAACAATCTAGCCATTAAAGGGGTGGCTGAGGCATATTTAAGTAAAGGACGTCACCTGATTACCGTACAAACTGAACACAATGCTGTTCTTGACCCCTGTCATTATTTAGAAACCCTAGGGTTTGAGGTGACATTTCTACCAGTAAAAGCTGATGGACTAGTGGATTTAAGCCAGCTGGAGCAGGCTTTCCGTCCTGATACCATTTTAGTGTCAGTGATGGCAGCCAATAATGAAATTGGAGTGTTGCAGCCATTGGCCGAAATTGGGGATCTTTGTCGCCAGCATAATGTACTTTTCCATACAGATGCTGCCCAGGCTATTGGCAAAATCCCCTTGGATGTGCAGTCGATGAAGATTGATTTAATGTCCTTGACAGCCCATAAAATTTATGGACCAAAGGGCATTGGGGCTCTCTATTTCCGGCGTCGTAACCCCAGAGTAAGGCTTGCACCCCAGCTCCATGGCGGTGGGCATGAACGAGGGATGCGTTCTGGTACACTTTATACCCCTCAGATTGTGGGGTTCGCTAAGGCTATAGAACTGGGGTTAGAAGAACAACCCTCAGAATCTCAACGGTTGATGGAACTGCGGGAGAGTCTGTGGAAATCTCTCTCTAGACTAGAAGGTATCCAGATCAATGGTCATCCTACCCAGCGATTGTCCGGAAACCTTAACATTAGTGTGGAGGGAGTAGATGGCGCAGCCCTGATGCTAGGATTACAGCCTGTGGCAGCCGTTTCTTCTGGCTCAGCTTGTTCCTCGGCAACTGTAGCTCCTTCCCACGTACTATTAGCCCTAGGACATCCGGAAAATCTGGCTTATGCCTCCATCCGGTTTGGAATGGGACGCTTTAATACCATGGCGGAAATTGAGCAGGTGGCTGAGCATACGATCACAACTATTCAGTCTCTGCGGCAATCTCAAACAGTCAAAATTAATTGAACAAAATTGTTGAGCGCAGTCCCTAGCCATATTTTATAATTTGGGTGGGGTAACCGAAACCAGCTTTGAAATTGCATAGGTGCGCTCTTACTTGGCGAATTAAATTCGCCACGAGTCGCACCTGAAGCCTAAGCTTCTAGGCTACGATCAGATCGGTACGGCAGTGGTGCTATCCCGGTGAGGTTCCAACGCCCACGGGAACGGGCACCAAGAGAAAGGAGATTTCGCTCCTTAGGCACAACCAATTCCTGCAAGAACTTTAATAGATATTTTCTATTAGCGAAAGAATCCCCAACTATCAATCTTTGAATTAGTTCCGGTGCGTTCAATGTGAGTTTCCCTTGAGTTATCAAAAGAATTGATCTGCTATGATGATTGAAGCTAGCTAAGGCTGTGTGAAAATTCACCGTTAGCAGTCCGGCAGGGTCGAAGCCTATTAACTTTGGTTCTAGTGTTAACCACGACAGGACAAACCAATTCGTCGTCAATCTCTCAATGGTAGGGCGGGAATCGTCGAAACCCCAGTCAGAAAGACAAGCGGGAAACCCTTGAGTAGGCGAATCAACAGGGGATCAGGACATAACACGGAAATACGCGGGAGCGTGGTAGCCCCGTCTTTTTAAAGCGGGGAGGAAACGCGACACGGCAGTTTTAACTGCCGTCAAAAAAAATGTATAATGATGATGTGAGTACAGGCAGACGCCTATGTGATGAAGCGACTCTAGTACCGGAGAGATACCGACCCTCAACGATTACATTGCGCTAATCCTCTTGTGAACGGGTAAATAATTGCAGATCGCAGAGCGTACCGAACTGGCTAAGTGGTAGTACCTGGAAAGCATAATTTTTGCAAGAAAAGTAGCGGGAACTGTTGGGATTGAACTGACTGACAGAACTCAGTAGGGGCGCTTTGACTACGCCTGTAAGATTCGTTTATGGATTCTTAACGAATCCCCGCGTCTAAAGACCGGGGAGTGTCAAATCCCCAACAAGGCAAACATGTGTGCCTGTAAACCCTAAATCTAAGCAGTAAAGCTGCTGAAACAGGGAGATTCAGGAGATATAGACAGAAACCCTGAAGAATATCTTGACCTCTAGTCAGGAAATACTCAAGCTAATAAAAAATCAGAACTTTTGGATAGATTGGTGCCAATTCGGTAGTTTGTGGTAAATCCCGAACAATGCCGATAAGGGGTCAACTGACTTGTAAGTCCTAATCAATGATTCTCCGGAAGTTTCCGGAAAGTCGTCGGATTTACCTGGTATAATTGCCGTAACAGCCACAGAAGCTTGAGATTTGGGAGTCTGCTGATAAAGACTCCAGAAGCAATAATCGAGCTGAGAGCCATTGAAGTATCAAACAATAGTTAAGTTATTCTGTAGTAAATGCATTGGCTGTAAGCAAAAGCGCTTTTGGGATTTTTTCCTGAAAGCCAAAAGAGATACCTCCTCGTCAATTAACAATTGACGTGCTATACACGGCTTCCGGCATCTGCCGAGAATTACCGGGTTAAATTTATCTGTATGAAGCAGTTGTGGAAAAACTCAAGTTAATTAGGTGCCCTTGACCTTGGCGAATTAAATTCGCTGTTTGTCCGCGCCTCCAAGGCCGCGAGGGATTGCTCGCGGCCTTGGGTCGCGCCTTCGGGTCGCACCTCAAAAATTTTCGACTTTGGGACAGAAGATCCTAGTGGAAAGCGAGTCTTAAAGTATAGAACCAATGTCGCGCCTCCAAGTGGTACAATCAACAGAGCCGCTACAATCCCATTCACCAAACCACAAAACCCCCTGTCAGCACCCCCCTCTAAACAGAAGGGGCTTCGAGACAGTTTCAGGGCCATTGACTACAGCCATTAACTACAGCCATTAACTACAGCCATTGACTACAGCCATTGACTAAAGTTGTCCCTCAAACAATGAGCAACAAAATACTCTAATTATTCATAGTATATTTATTAGTCCCTGTGGCCGATCAGTTTAATGGCAGTAAATCACCGAACATTTCAGACCTAGAAATAGAGTACGACTCCTATCGTTAACTGTAGGACTAAGCGTACTACCAAGTTTTGAGGAAATTGCATGCCAAAGCAAATTATTATTGCAGAGCAACATCAACTTGCTGCTGTATTTTGGGAAGATCAAATTCAAGAACTAGTAGTTGCCACCGGTAATCACCAGGTCGGTGATATTTATCTCGGCGTTGTAGAAAATGTCTTACCGGGTATTGATGCAGCATTTGTCAACATTGGTGATCCCGATCGCAATGGTTTTATTCATGTGACAGACTTAGGACCATTGCGCTTGAAACGCCGGTCTGGTGCGATCACCGAACTGCTGACTCCCCAGCAGAAGGTGTTGGTACAAGTGATGAAAGAACCCACTGGTAACAAAGGGCCAAGGCTCACAGGTAATATTAGCTTACCCGGTCGCTATTTGGTGCTGATGCCTTATGGCCGAGGAGTGAACTTGTCTCGGCGGATTAAGAGCGAAAGTGAACGCAATCGCCTCAGAGCTCTAGCAATTCTAATCAAACCATCGGGCATGGGAGTGCTGGTGCGCACCGAAGCTGAAGGCAGAGCCGAAGAAGCCATTATGGAAGATTTGGAAAACCTGCAAAAACAATGGGAAGCTGTCCAGCTCGAAGCAACCTCTACCAGAGCACCAGCCCTACTTAATCGGGATGATGATTTTATTCAGCGTGTCCTCCGGGATATGTACACTGCTGATGTTAATCGGATTGTGGTCGATTCTAGTACTGCAGTCAAACGGGTTAAACAACACTTGTTGAGCTGGAGCGGAGGTCAAGCACCAGAAGGGGTCTTGATTGACCATCATCGCGATCGCATGCCAATTTTGGCATACTTCCGGGTCAATGCTGCAATTCGAGAAGCCCTCAAGCCAAGAGTAGATTTACCATCTGGTGGCTACATTATCATTGAACCTACCGAAGCCCTAACTGTAATTGATGTGAACTCTGGTTCCTTTACCCGCTCAGCTACAGCACGGGAAACGGTTCTGTGGACTAACTGTGAGGCAGCAACAGAAATTGCCCGCCAGCTGCGCCTACGTAACCTAGCTGGGGTGATCGTTGTTGACTTTATTGATATGGACACTAGGCGGGATCAGTTGCAGGTTCTCGAACACTTCAATCAAGCCCTAAAAGAGGACAAAGCCCGACCACAGATTGCCCAGCTTTCGGAACTTGGCTTAGTGGAACTGACTCGCAAGCGCCAAGGGCAAAATATTTACGAGTTGTTTGGTAAAGCCTGCGCTACCTGTGGCGGGTTAGGTCATCTGGTACATCTTCCCGGTGAAGTGGAAGCAGAAGCACTAGAGACCTTAGCACCGATCCCGTCACCGACGGAGCGAAGCATTCCAGAGTTCCCCGAACCCGTAGAGTTATCTCCTGAGAATGATCAGGAGTTGGACTTGCTCAATCACCCCAGTTATCAGGAACGGGGAGCGGTAAATAATCGCCGCCGCCGCCGCCGTCGTATTGATGACCCCGTGATTAGGGAAGAACCAATTACTAGGGGAGTAAATAGGGTGATCTCTGTCTCATCCAACTTTGATGCCATCACAGAAGCCGAGGTATCCACCTCAGGAGTAGAAAAACCCCAGCTAGTCAAGTTTGCTCAAGAGAAGGAACCACCAGAATTGGTCAGGGTTGAAATGAGCCCAGAAGAACAAGATGTTTATGGGTTGATGGGCATTTCCCCTATACTACATTTAGACCGAGAGGTGAAAGATCCTAGGTCAGCAATTATCTCAGTGTTACTGCCGGGAGAAAAAATCGAGGATAATGAAGAAGAATTATCCAATACAACTACCGATTCAACTACCGATTCAACTACTGATTTAACTACCGATTCAACTACCGATTCAACTAATAGTCAATCCTCCATCGACGATCAGCTAGAGTTAGATGAATCAGAATTGGTGCAATCTACTGCTGCCACACCAATTCCAGAAACTGAATCTGATCAACTGAGTACTACCAATGGCACTATTAACAGTCCCCCCATAGTGCGCCGCCGCCGTCGCCGTTCTTCAGCATTGGATAAATGAACACGGACAAAGCCACTGAAGTGTGTGAGTTACCGGATTTATCCGGTACTCCCTCCTTAGTGGCTGGAGTAGATGAAGTAGGGCGAGGTGCCTTATTTGGTCCAGTGGTGGCAGCAGCAGTGATTTTACCTGTATCTGTCCTGCCACAACTGGCTCTAGCTGGCGTTAAAGATAGTAAAAAGTTGTCCCGGAAACGACGCCAAAGGCTGTCTGAAGAAATTCAGGGATTGGCACTGGATTGGACTATTGGTTATGCCACTAGTGCAGAAATTGACCAGCTCAATATCTTACAGGCGTCATTGTTAGCTATGAAACGGGCTGTGCTTAAATTAAAAGTTAAGCCCGATATTTGTCTGATTGATGGGTTACAGGTGTTGCCAGATTTACCGATAGCACAACGAAATCTAGTAAAGGGGGATCAGCGATCGCTTCATATTGCAGCGGCCAGTATTGTAGCCAAGGTGTGGCGTGATGATTTAATCATTCGTCTAGCTGCCAAGTATTCAGAGTATGATTTGACAGCAAACATGGGCTATGGTACCAAAAAGCATCGGTTAGCACTACAAAAATACGGACCATGTCGGCTGCATCGCATGTCCTTTAGCCCCTGTAGTATAACTTGTTAACAAGTTAAATAAGTTGTTTATTAACAAATAACAATCAACCAAACCGATAACCCTTACCATAAACTGTATGGATCAGGGGGGCGGAACCCTTAATTTCGATTTTGCGACGCAACAAACGAACTAGAGCAGCTAAATTGTTACTTTTTGGGATTTCCTCGGATGGCCACAAATGTTGATAAATTTGCTTGTGAGATAATAATAGACCAACATGGCTCATGAAGTACCCTAGCAGTTGACTTTCTTTTTCCGATAGCTCAATTGGGTGTCCGTGGCGATAAGCAATTTGATTGTTTAAGTCTAATTCTAATTGTCCAACCCGTAACCGCTGGCTGGGATGGGCATCAGTCGCAGCAGAACGCCGAAGCAGAGCCCGGACTCTAGCGAGTAACTCCCGCAGTTCAAATGGTTTAACTAGATAGTCGTCAGCACCAGCATCTAATCCCATGACTCGGTCATCTACAGTGTCCTTGGCGGTTAGAAAAAGAACTGGGGTAGTGGCGTCATGCGATCGCATTTGTTGGCAAATTTCTAACCCAGAAATGTGCGGTAGCATCCAGTCTAAGATTAACAAGTCATAAGCGCCAACGCAAGCTAATTCATTTCCTGACGCCCCATTATAAGCCACATCTACAGTGTAACCTTCACGAGTTAATACCCGAGACAGGGGGTCAGTCAGCTCAATTTCATCATCTACTAATAGGATACGCATTTTTTAGCGATTAGCAATTAATCGATTTTGTTGATAGTTGACGGTTGACGGTTCACTATCAATAGGTGCGACCCGAAGGCGCGCGCCTTGAGCTAATTTAATTCGCCAAGGTCAAGCGCACCTAAGTAAAAATTATACGACTTACGCAGGTACTCTATCTGTAGCGTGGGTTATTAACGAACTTGTAAACACCCAATTTATTGATAAATGGGATCAGCTACTTGATATACTGTCTTAGTTAAGATACAGTTAATCACAAGGTAATTATCATTTAAAGGCTAGAAAGACAAACCAGTATGGCTTGGGCATTGGTTACAGGTGGCACCAAAAGGATTGGTAAAGCGATCGCATTAGACTTAGCGAAACACGGCTATGATCTAGCGATTCATTACAACAGTTCTCGCCAAGACGCGGAAATCCTAGGGAAACAGATCCAGTCCCTAGACCGAAATTGTCGGTTTTACCAAGCTGATCTAACCTTTGACCAAGATATGCTCAATCTTTTGCCAAGGGTGAAAGCAGATGTTCCTGAGCTTGATGTGTTGGTGAATAATGCTTCTATTTTTGAACCAGCAACCCTAAAAGAAACGGAACTTGACTTGTTTGACAGTCACTTTGCTGTAAACTTTAAGGCTCCGTATTTCTTTACCCGTGATTTTGCTCGTCTTTATCAAAAAGGGAACATTATCAATATTATTGATACCAGAATCAACAAGAATGATTTTTCCTATTCTGCTTATACATTAGCTAAGAAAGCCTTGGCTAACTTAACCGAAATGGCAGCTTGGGAATTAGCTCCAAATATTCGAGTGAATGGAATTTGCCCTGGGTGGATTTTACTTCCAGCCGGGGCAAGTGAACAGTATATCGAAAAACTTAGACAAAGAGTACCCATGCATAGCCAGGGCAATGAGTCGCAGATTTGTCAGGCTGTTCGCTATTTGCTCTCTAATCAATTTGTTACCGGACAGTTATTATTTGTAGATGGTGGTCAACATTTGTAATCAACTGTAAGCCCTAAGCTTTTCAATTATAACTGATATCTGATAACTGATATCTGATTCTGCTAGCTGAAGGCACCTCAAGTAGCGTGGGCGTAGCGCATCAGCTGATGGCTGATAGCTTACGGCTGATAGCTGACAATAAACTTAATCAAGACTAGATACATCAAAGATATGACACAACTTACTGATATTACATCAATAAAAGTTAATGATTTCGGGAGCAAAAAACAACACAGTTATGTTGAAGCGCTGCTGGAGATAAAAAATTTAAGACTCAGAACGATAATTGGCTTTAATGACTGGGAAAGAAAAACTAAACAAGATGTTGTGATTAATATTAAGGCTGGCTTTACCCCAGGAAATTCTACAAAAAGCGATCGCGTTGAAGATACCCTAAATTATAAAACCCTAACTAAGCGTGTAATTAAAGCAGTGGAAGAAAGTGAGTTTAATTTACTAGAAAAGCTAACCCAGATGATTTTAGATATTGTAATGGAAAATCACCGGATAATATGGGCTAAGGTTAAAGTTGATAAACCTTTTGCTTTGCGATTTTCCGATTCTGTGTCTATAGAATTGAGTGCTAAACGATGAATGAAGTGGTAGTGAATGAAGTGGTAGTGAATGAAGTGGTAGTAAGTGTTGGCTCTAACATTGAACCTAATAAAAATGTAAAGCTAGCAAAAGATAAATTATCAAAAATTGATAATTTTGTTAATGAATCTCGATTTTACCTAACAAAACCCATAGGCTTTACTGATCAACCGGATTTTCTAAATGGTGCCTTTTTAATTCATACAGAAGACGGTTTTGAGACCTTTCGTCAAAAACTTAAACAAGTCGAAATTGACCAAGGGCGGGTTAAGCAAGAGGTGCGACCCGTGGCGAATTTAATTCGCCAACGGAAAGCGCACCTACCCAATAAAAATGGACCGCGCTGTATAGATTTAGACATTGTGGTCTGGAATCGAAGGATTGTTGATCCTGACTTTTATCAGCGGGATTTCATTAAAAAAACTGTGCTAGAGCTGATTCCTGATTTAAACGTTTAACAAATAACTAATGACTTACCCCCCGGAATCATAAGTATTCAACAGGTGCGACAATCAAGCGAATTTAATTCTTAGTGCTAAGAGCGCACCTAAGGACATGATCGGGTTGGTGATAATTTGAGGAGCACGGGCTTCTATAATTGAGCTTCTACAGGTATAGTTGATCTGATCAGTGAACTAATTGACCCCCTGCCAAAGCTCCCGAAGCTCCTTATATGATTACCATCGCATTACCCAAAGGCGCACTCCTAAAAGACAGCATCAAGCTACTGCAATCCGTTGGCTTAGACTTTAGTACCTTCCTAGACTCCGCCAACCGCCAACTCCAGATTCAAGACCCCAGTCAAACTGCTCAAGCTCTACTGGTACGAGCTCAAGATGTACCGGTTTACGTGGAATATGGTCAAGCTCAGTTGGGGATAGTTGGTTACGATGTGCTACGGGAAAAAACCCCGGCAGTGGCTACTTTAGGTGACTTACACTTTGGTTATTGTCGCATGTCATTGGCAGTTCGTGCAGCTAGCTCTTATCTAAGCCCTTTGGATTTGCCAGCTCATGGTCGCGTAGCCTCCAAGTTTGTTCACTGTGCTCGGGAATATTTCAATAACCTGGATTTGCCAGTGGAAATTATCCCACTCTATGGTTCTGTTGAACTTGGTCCGATTACTGGGATGTCGGAGGCAATTGTGGACTTGGTGTCCACAGGTCGTACCTTGAAAGAGAATGGCTTGATTGAAATTGACATTTTGTATGAGAGTACAGCACGACTGATTGCCCATCCCATCAGTTATCGCCTCAATACTGATGGTATGAACAATTTGATTGAGCAGATTCGAGACTTGACTCAGGTCAGTGCTGAGTCCTTAGTGAGTTAGTTATGAGTCTTTAATCAGTAGGGTGCCTTATTAACGCACCCTTACAACTAGAGTTATTCCGTAAGTACTGTAGAGTTGTTTAGCATAAACCTTTACAAAGTAATGCGACACTTATAATATATGATAAATGACATAAAAATAATCATAGTGATTAACTAATAAAGTCTCAATATGATTCATATTAGTTGTCAATCTATCTATCAAGAATAGCATTTTTTTATAAAATTAGTACGCCTCATCTTCTTCATCTCCCCTCTCCCTATAGTTGCCTATAGACTGTTACCTCACTAGACACTTTCGGGAATTGTATGGATAAGTGCCGCTAACCAGTTTTCCTGATACTGCCCCATAAGCAGTGCTAATTGTCATGGGCACTCAAGATGTGTTCTCAACTGTGTGCTCATAATCATCTCAACTAAACGAGACTCAAGATGAAGGTAAAAAATACGTTAATTGCTGCTGCAACTGCTATGGTTTTGGCTTTTGCTTCAGGGTTAAATGCTCAAGAACCAGTTATTGGTGATATCAACACCGGATCAGAATTGATTACCTCGGCAATTCAAGGCTTAGCTTCTAACAAGCAAATCATTAATGAGTGCGGTAAAGAGTTAATAATTGAAGATATTACTAGTGTTACTCAAGATTTACCTAATATCGAAGCCTACCCTACACTAGGAGAAATTCAATACAGGATTTCCTTCACACCTGGAGCTAATACTAATCCTAGCTACTGCGCTGGTAGCTTCAAGAGTCGCATGAAGTTAAAATTAAACGGGCGATACCTTAATCCTAGGGGTGCAGAATTATTATCTACTCCCAACACTTATGAATTTCGATTCATGATACCAGGTCAAGAAAACACTCAATTGTAAATTCAGAATGCCTAAATTTTATATGATACTACATTAATAAAGTACTCTAGGGTACTCTACAAACTTCTTTACAATAAAAGAGGTAAACCCTGTAGAGTATGGCATGGACTGGCAAGAGATATCTGGTAACTGGGTTTTAATCCCCAATCGTCCCACCGGGATTATCCATTTCCTGGGTGGGGCGTTTATTGCTACAGCACCCCACGTAACTTACCGATTGTTACTGGAAAAATTAGCAGCTCAACGGTATGCAGTGATTGCGACACCGTTTGTGAATACCCTCGACCATATTGCGATCGCACGAGATGTACTCAACCGCTTCGAGACTACTCTAAATCGCTTACAGGTAACCAATGTTTTAAGGAAACGGTATCTACCCATCTATGGTATTGGCCACAGCATGGGGTGCAAACTGCATTTGTTGATTGGCAGCCTCTTCAGTGTAGAGCGAGCTGGTAATATCTTGATTTCCTATAACAACTATTCCGCTGACCGTGCCATTCCCTTTGTGGAACAGTTAAACCTAAATCCTATCTTCCAGGTCGAGTTTACTCCCTCACCCCAAGAAACTAACTATCTGATTACTCAACGCTATCAAATCCAGCGTAATTTACTGATTAAATTCACTGATGACGAGATTGACCAAAGTGTTAGCTTGACCCAAACCTTGCAGAAACGTTTTCCAAATATGGTTGCCCTACAGCGGATACCAGGAAATCATTTAACACCTTTAGGGCAAGATGTCACGTTAAACCCAGGAGCAGTTTTTACCCCATTGGATGCCGTAGGTCAGTGGGTCAAGCAAGAAGTCTATCGCGATTTAAATCGCTTGCAACGGGAAATTTTGCGATGGTTGAATCCTCTAGCAGTGGCCTAATGTTGAAGGTTTAAGGTTGAAGGTTTAAGGTTTAAGGTTTAAGGTTAGTAGGTTCAAGGTTAGCTGGTTCAAGGTTAGTAGGTTCAAGGTTGAAGGTTAGCAGGTTGAAGGTTAGCAGGTTGTTCGCCTTTGGCGTTCGGTGTAGGGTAGGTTGTCTGTCAAAATGCAGAATGTAGAATGCAGAATGTAGAATTCTAAATTCTAAAATGTTGTTCGCCTTTGGCGTTCGGTGTAGGGTAGGTTGAATCTTGAAAGTAGACACTTAACATTCAACTGGCCTATTGACTGACTAATCACTTGACTAATCACTAGGATCAGGTTTCGTCAGACTCTAGCACTGTGGTAGATTCCGACAACGGAACAGTTTTCTGTGAACTCGAATAATCACTATCGGGCATGGTTTCCTCCTCTAGCACTGTGGTAGATTCCGACAACGGAACAGTTTTCTGTGAACTCGAACAGTCACTATCAACCATGGTTTCCTGTAGTGCTGGCACGGTGGAAGCCTCAGATTCTAGCACTACGGATGACTTAGGGCTACTAAACGAGAATGTTGGCAAGGTTGTGGTTAAAGGTTTCAGTGCTTCTAATACCTCCTGAGCCGACTGATAGCGACTTCGGAAGCTATAGCGCACCATTTTGTTGACCACTGTAGCTAATTCAGGACTGACCTGTGCCTTATCGAACCAAATTACTTCTCCAGTTATGGGATCTGTGGGTAATTTGCTAGGAGGTATGCCAGTAAGCGATCGCACAGCAATCATACCTGTGGCATAAATATCACTGTTAAATCTTGGACTACCCACAGCTTGTTCATTAGGCATATAACCTTTAGTACCAATGCCCACTGTGAAATTAGTCAGGTTTCGTCTTGGATGCAATTGATTAGTAATTTGTTTAACAGCGCCAAAGTCAATTAGCACCAGCTTGTGATCTAATTTGCGCCGAATTAGATTATCGGGTTTAATATCTCGGTGAATCACACTGTGACTGTGGACAAACTGCAATACCTGTAGAATATCTACCACTATGGCAATGACGTTGGCTTCAGGAAGAGGTTTCTGTGGTAACTCATCGCTGAGAGGATGACCATTAATGAACTCTTCAACTAGATAAAATTCTTGATTTTGATCAAAATAGGCTAACAGCTCAGGTATTTGGTGATGTTTGCCCAACTTTTCCAGAATTTCTGCTTCGGTGTGAAATAACCGTCGAGCCAGTTGCCAGTGTTGAGGATTATTGCTAGCAGGTTTGAGCTGCTTGACCACACAGGTCGGATTTCCCGGTCGTTGGGTGTCTTCAGCAATAAAGGTTTCGCCAAATCCTCCAGCACTAAGTCGTTTGATGATTTGATAGCGTCCACTTAACTTAGTAGCAAATAGTTCCTGTTCCGTTTCCTCCAGCAAATTGCGTAAATCATCCTGTCCAGAGATAATTTCTTGGACAATCGGCGCAGAAACGTAATGTTTGAGAGTTTGGCGTAGTTGCTGTTTATTCTTCAGGTCTTGCATTGCTCCCATAGCGCTACAGAAAATACCACTGAGAGTCATGCTAACTAAAGGCACTGCTGTAGGCAAAATTAGCCGCCCATACACGAAAAATAGATAACTGATTCCTCCCCAAGTGATTACCCCGAGCACTGTCCAGCCTAGGCAAACTTGCCATCGCTTAATCCGACTGAATAAGTACCTTACTACCGTAACCCCTAAGAAGATCAACACTCCTCTGTGGATAGGATTGGGAATTGCTTGGACAATGGCACGACCTTCGAGTAGTGTTGCGATCGCATTAGCATTGATTTCCACCCCAGCCATTCTGTCGGACACAGGAGTCCGATGAAAATCTGGTAATGAGCTAGCAGTTGGTCCAATTAACACAATCTTGTCTTGGAAAGACTTACCATCTTCTAGGCGAGTGTGCCAGCGATTATCGTCTAAGACATACCAGAAGGGAATAGATGGAAATACATCCGAACCGTAGAAGAAAATATTCTCTGCTTTGGGTTTCGTCCTCAGTCCTGAGTCTTGAGCAGCTGCCTTCGCGTAGCGTGGCCTTTTGGCCAAGGTAGCCTCGTTAAAGGAAGGTACTTTAAAAATCAGCTGATTAGATGTTTCTGCCAATTCTGGATTATTCTTAGCCCAAACTTTGGGATACTGATTGGCTAGACGATAGATTCTGCCATCCGGCTCAACAGGATAATTAATCGAACCTACAGATAGCTGGGGTGTCTCAAACAAAGAATTTGGCTTAACTAGCTTGATAGTCTCACCTTCAACAGTTTCGTAAGTCTCATACATAGCGGCCAGAGTAACCTTTTCGCCATAGTTTTTTAGCACCTCTCTCAACCGTTGATCATCTGCCTCACCGTAACTACTGGGACTATCTAACACAAGACTAACCGCGACAGACCTAGCTCCGGCAGCCATCAGCCGCTCAATCGCTGTAGCATAAGCAGCTCGTTTCCAAGGCCAGCTTTTGATAAGTTCTAAATCAGTTAGTGCTTGAGACTGATCATTAGAATAGGATTGATTTAAATTCAGAGACTCCTCATCAATTGCCAAAATCACTATATTGTCTGGGGGAGTCACCGGAGCCCTAAGTTGGAAAAACCAAGCTTGGGTTTGTCTTTCCATCCGTTGCACTCCCTCCCAATCACGAGCCGTTGAAATTGCTCCGAATAGGGGAAAAAAAACAGCTAGTATAAAACCTAATCTAGCTGGATTTAACCGAGTGTTATGCTGTGATGATGTATCTTTATTTGTAGAAATATCTGTATACTGAGTTGGTGTATGGGAAGGAATAATCTTCCCGAACCACCCCCTAGGATTAATAAACATTTTGAGTATTTTACTCGTTTATTATCTATAGTATCGAAGCAAATTTATTAGCTGCATAAAGATTATTAAAGCCTGTTTGAAAATTTGCTTAAGGAGTATATAGCAATTCTCATAGCTATGAGGTACAAAATTTCGGTATTTTAGGGAACAGCGGATCACCGGAACAGGGAACAGGAACCAACCCCTAACCCCTCCCAGGAGGGGAATAGGTAATAGGGAATAGGGATGCGCTGCATCAATACAGGGAATCAAAGTCAAAGAATACTGTACCTCATAACTGCGATAAACGCTATAACCTAAACAGAACTTACCCCAAACTGCGTACCCTCATCTCTACGTAGTAGTAGAGTAGAGTGCCTGATTAAGGCACCCTACAGGTAGAGTCACTGCCCAATATCATGTCCGGGAGCATCGGTATTGTAAAGGTTGGGTAATTGGTAATTGGTAATTGGTAATACCAATTTCATCTCGCCATCTTCCTACTCCCAGCTCCGAAGTCCCAGCTCCGAAGTCCCTACTCCCTACTCCCTACTCCCTACTCCCTACTCCCTAAAACCATTGAGAACTACTATCAATGAAATTGATATTACGTCATCCCAACCCGTTTGGTTCTTAGAGTAACATTAACCCCTTCAGTGGATTGCTCCAATACTAATAATGGCGTTGGTTTTGCCTTTTGATCCCAACGCATGCAAACAATACGTCCTTGAATTGTTGGTTGCCAGGTATCATTGTCCGCATCTGGACTAAGAAATGTTTCAATACAGTCAATAATTTGGCTAACGGTTGCCGAGGTGCGTTGAGTGGGTAATTTCATTAACTTAACTTGAATGCGGAAAAGCACTCCCACACTGCGTTTACCTCGAATTTCAGTCTCGTACTTAACATCAAATATTTCATTAATTTTACGACCTGACGTACTAGCAACACCGATAACATTTCTAGAGTCTTGAGTAGGTCGTAATGCTATACTGATTAACTGTTTTATTCGAATTTTAATTTGATTGATAACTCCAAAGTGGAATACCTCTTCTTCCATTCGCATTCTGAGGTAGTCCAGATTAAATTCCCGCGAGTGAACCAAATCGGGATTGGATTCCATTTTCCGGATGGTATTAAGCGCCAGCTTTAACTTTTTTCGGAGATCAGCAGTTTTATACTGCTCCAATTTGAGCTTTTTGTCCTTATCCTTGAATTGCAGCTTACCATACACTACTAATCCAATCACCACTAAAGCTAGTCCAATAGACACAAAAATCCAATGATTCAAATTCCCCAGTTGCCCAGCAGACCCAGACGTATTGGGAATGGTAGATGGAGGTGAGGATGCAATTTTCACAGGTACAGAAACCTCAGTCCGTGATTCTCTGAAGATGAGATGATGGGACATAATCACTATCGAATAAAACTCAAAACCTCTTAACTATAAGGAACCAGAGAGAGTGTCTTACACTGTCAATTTTGCCGGAGCGGTGATCATTTCGCCATCCTCTTACAATTGGTGCAAGTTTTTCTGCCTTAATCTTAGCTCCATAATTCGAGTTGTTGACGATGTTTTTGACTTTCTTTTGGAACCCTTTGTGCTTCTCCTGAGAAGGAGAGCTACGGAAATTTCCCTTGTCCGGTGCAGGGGTGGAGCTTCCAGCCATATCCATCCATCGGTTATTAGTTTCGATTAGTTAGTCTTTGGGTACTAACCTATATCATAACCTGGTGTTCGCCACCAGTTTCTAGCTATAAGGAGGCGAACTAGCTCAACCAATCATCCAGAGGTTTTCCTCAGCAGAAGCGTCCCAAGGATATAACGGGCTTTCCCCACCCCTACGGGAAGGCATCCAAAGCATCTATAGTATTGTGCCAAGTATTGTGGCAATTTGGGTAAGCCATTGAAGCCTTTTGCATGAAAGCCTTTTGCCTTAGTTTAGTAATAGTGTTGCTATCGTGGATTACCCAAAGCCCAACTTAAGGAACAATTTCAAGATACTCTATAGCTTATGTATGTAAGCATTCAGCTAAGGCCGATTGGCGCTATAGCTGATCTGGGATAAGGCAATAGCTTAGCTATTTAGAACAAGGATGCTTTGCTCCGTAACGTTGCTTAGTAAAATCAATCGGTTTACCCCAAACAACGTGGAGATAATATGCCCCACGATACTTTAATTTACCGATAGCTTCCGGTAAAAGCACACCGTTGAGCTTTGGCTGTCGCCAACGGACACCACGATACTTACCAACAATTTTTTCGGATTTCATCTCAAAATTTACCGGATCATTTTCATAGGTAATACCACGGTAAGTGAATTTCATTATTTTATCCTCTTAATTGTTTGTTATATCTGTAATTGATCACTCCAAGTCAGAGCCTATACTTAGAGAATGCCCGAAAGTTAGACTAACGGAACAGTAAGCATTCAGCCTAGAGCTATCAGCTATCCGCTGATTGAAGGTTGTCCAAGATAACTCATGTACTCGCTCCTCTCAGGAAAATTTCTAAGTTTTGCTTGATTGAAAAACTGACGGATTTTGTGCTGATAGCTCAATGCTTACAAGTAACAAATCTGGTTGACTGACTTTACTCCTAAAACCCTTGATTTTATGTAGAGAGCAGTTGAGGAGTAGCGAAACCAAAGCAAATTATTGCCAAGGTTGGTTTCACTATGTTAAAATAATCCCTGGCAGAGAAAAAATCACTCAACCAGGTAAAAAATTTACCGAAACAGCAATAAAATTGGCGTTGCTGAATTAAAGAATGAATGCGCGATTATCTGGTTTTATGACAGCCCCCTAAATCCCCCAAGCGAGCAATCCCTCGCTTGGGGGACTTTGAGAGTTTTGTTCCCCCCAAGCGAGCAATCCCTCGCTTGGGGGGCTAGGGTGTGTTTTCAAAGTTTTCCGCAAGAATAGTAGATCCAACTCACACCTTCCCTTATTAAGGGGGGAGCCATACTCAAAGTCCCCCTTTTTTAAGGGGGATTTAGGGGGATCTCGGAGTTTGAAGACACGCCCTAGGGGGGCAAAACCATACCCAGAATCAGCAACGCCATAAAATTAACTATCATCCTGACGGTGCGCTTTCCAATGGGCGAGTAAATCCCCCTTGGGTCGCACCGCAAGATCCCCAAGCTGCTGTAGCTTGGACTATCAATCAGGCTTGCTCCCTTAGCTACCTTCTTATTGCTAAGTTCATCATCAGGACATTATAAAATTTGGCTATAGGATTTTCCGTTGAAAAACCAGCGATTAGGGCATCTTGCTGATAGTGTGGCAGTACGTTCCCGTAGCGGCTCCAAAGGAGCATCGCATAACTAAGGGTACATAACCCCCGCCATTACCTGTCTTTTTCTATTTGGTATTATCCTTAAGGATTAAATAAACTGCCCAAATCCCCATGGCTCGCAAATAGTGACTAGCCCGGAATGTCCCTGCTGCTGTAATTGCTTCTGGTGTCCTAAATTGCAAGCCATGATCGTAAACCTGCCTCACCACTGCTTCAGTTATACGTAAAGCTTCATCTTTCATGCCTTGCTGAATCAGAAATGCTGCTAATCCAAAATTAATTCCTGTCCACACTTCCATCGGATGAGTGGCATCGGGATCTTCTGGTGTGCCATCGGGTCTGACTCCATTAACTGCTCCGAGTTGACCCTGATGGAACTTTAAAAAACAGGCATCATAGACAGTCTTGAGGGCTGAGAGAGTACACTCTGGTGGCACAATATCCGGTAATCCCAGTAACTGAGCATAAAATTGACCACACAACTGGTCTGCCATCACCACATCTGAGCCACTTTCACTATCTAGTTGATAGTACTGCCCATTCCACAGCTTTTCTTGATAAATTGGCATAGCTTGTGCTAACCACTGGCGATAGCAGTCAATGGTGTCTTGAATGGAATCTAGCTCAGGTACTTCTACGAATGGGGATGTTGGTGGATAATTTTTGGTCAGAATTTCTCCAATTGCGATCGCACTCTCCAAGGCCGCTAACCACAACCCCCCACAATAAGCACTTACTCCCTGCAATCGCCAATCATCAAAGGTCTGATCTGGTGCGCCATAGTTTTCTGGTATCCCATCTCCGTCTTGGTCAAACCTCTTGAGATAAGCCAGTGCCTTGACAATGGATGACCAGCACTCCCACAAAAATTCTATATCTGTAGCGCTATAGAAAACAAAATCCCGATAGACTTGTAAAACAAAGTCACTGGCTAAATCCTTCCACTGGTTACAATCCTGGTAGCTAGTATAATTAGTTTGTTGCCAAGGATGCTCATTAGGAGCTCCTAGATCATGGGGAGTAGCATCCGCAATTTTACGTACAGCTTGAGCTTGGTTGTATCCAATAATACGCAGTGTTTCATCGCTGGTCGGGATAGCTCTGGCAAAGGCTTCTAGCACCGCTTTATCCAGTTTCGGCCACAGCATTGCTAGGGCAAAAGAACCATAGAGCCGCACATCCAGGCTTTCGTACCAACGGTAATCTAGACATTCTAATACACCAAACTGTCCAATTGGGTCAAGTTCAGTTGCTGCTGTCCAGAGAGTACCGCCATCCGTGAGCAAGTACAGCTCATTAAACAAGGCCATCTTGAACCAATTCGGTAAATCTTCCTGATTTAAAATCGGTTCTTGCCATGATTCAATTTGTTCTCGCCACAGATCATGGTGCTTGAGAGCAGTGCGCACCATCGGCCAGCCATTATTACCGTTGCGTCCAAAAAAGTCCGTGTATCTCCGGTAATAGTTAATACCTAATTTAAATTCCGTCACCGGGAAGTCCCAAGCCAGGATAAAGGGAATTTTGCGGGTTTTACCTGGACGAAGAGTGAAGCGAATTGCGATCGCGCAGGCAATTTGTTCTCCTGGTGCCGCTGGGGTTTCATCTTGATGGTCTACCAAGCTACCATCCGTAGCAAAGGTATCCCAAACCTCAGCACCATCACCAACTGGATTCCAGCGACCGTGGTAGAACACCTCCATACTGGGATTAGTAACTGTAGCCAGGCACAATTGCCCTTCCCCTTCTTTAATATCATCCCCCAGTCTCACCCGGTCTAGAACAAATCCGACCCGATAGTGATCCACAATCCACTGATTCAAATTCCCGGTACTATCTCCCCACCGAGGCTGGTACTCATACACCGGACTACCATCATCCCTTACCCGCACCTCGGGATTTTTAATCCCATTGGTAAACCAACCCACCATATTCTGCCAAGTGAGCATGATGCTAACGGTAATCGGGGTATCAGTAGGGTTGTGAGCCGTCCACTCAAACACCGCCACCGGGTAACTACTTTCCTGATAACATCCTGCCCAAATCGGAGAAAACTGCTCACAGGTTAGTTCAGTCTGAAAGACATTTTGATAGGTAAACCAACTGCGAGGATACAAAGCATAGTAGTGACCAGAAACCTCTGAGCTGTTTTCCTCACTTTTGCCTTGGGTTGGATACCATTCCCAAGAGCCTAGCTTACCATCCTCTGGTGGTTGAGTGCATAAAGCATAAGCCTGGGCTAGAGAATGCTCTGGTTGCTCAAATACACTAAATTGACAAGCGGGGAGGCTTTTAAAGATGTGTTCTCCCCCATCCAAGTGCCATAAATTAAAATCTCCTCGGGGAGAGCGACCAATACAACCAGCCCCAAATCCCCCCAAGGGCATGCCGTGCCAAGGCCCATCATCAAGATTACTTGGGTAACGAACAGTATAAGGGTTATCCCAGCCTAGTCCCAGGGGACGTTGCCAGCTACACTCAGGAATTTTTGGCCGTGGTGGTTGATAGATCATTACAGGGACACAAATCAGGCTATTGATTTTATAGTTGAGCTTTCTTCTAAATACTCCAAGGTTTTAAGCAGACGAACTGCTGAGTGATAGGCTTCTTCAGTTAATTCCTGACGTTCCTGAGGGCTATCCACTAGGTCATTAACCACTAACTGCAAGCAAACAATCATTGGGGTCAGGTGAGTTCGCACTTCATGGGAGGTCTTGACTAACTCCTTTTTGATGACATTTTTAACCTCTCCATTGCTATTGTGCTCAAACTGCATCTTGTACAAACGAGAGTAGTAACCTTCCTTGTTAAGCAGTTCCTCATGGGTACCAATTTCAACCACTTTCCCTTTGTCCATAACCACGATTTGGTGAGCTTTTTGGATCGTGGACAGTCGGTGAGCAATCACTACCGTTGTGCGATCGCGACAGAGTTCATCAATAGCTTGTTGTACTAGCCGTTCGGAAACCGTATCTAAGGCACTGGTTGCTTCATCTAAAATTAAAATATCTGGATTCCGCAGCAGTGCCCGAGCAATGGCCATGCGTTGGCGTTGTCCACCGGATAACATTACACCGCGATCGCCTACTTTGGTATCAAACCCTTGGGGTAATTCCATGATAAATTCATAGGCATTAGCTCGTTTGGCTGCTGCCATAATATCTGCCTCGGTAACATTTTTCATTCCATAAGCAATATTGTTGCGCACCGAATTATTAAATAAAAACGTATCCTGACTAACAACCCCCATCGCTTGTCTGAGGGAACGGATATCGTAATCCTTCAAATCTTTGCCATCGATAGTGATTCGTCCTTCAACTGGGTCATAAAATCGTGGCAACAAATCTGCCAAGGTTGACTTACCGGCACCGGAAGCACCTACTAATGCCATAGTAGTGCCTTTAGGAATCGACAAATTAACCCCATTGAGTACCGAATCCTGATGACCAGGATAGGCAAACGAGAGATTTTCAATGCGAATTTCTTGGGATAGCTTGGTGTAGATATTTTTGCCATTGCTCATGATCGGTTTGTTGTCTCGCCGCAAAAAATCAGCCACGATTGCTGTACTAGCAGACACATTAGCAAAGCGACTTCTTTGCCCATTCAACTGACTGATTACTGGTAACAAACGGAATAGTAAGAATAAATAAATCCCCAAAACAGTAGATATCGCTTCTATTTCTTCTGCTGAACTATCTTTCAACAGGAGATTTTTCCCCACAAAGACGATGGCTAAAATTGCCAATATTCCCGAGACTTCATTAATGGGGTTAATTGCCGCAAAATTAGCTTGGGATTGAAATTCAGCCTGTTCACGTTCATCAATAAATTTTTCAATCCGTTGATATTCATCTTGTTCATTACTAACTGATTTAATTAACCGAATTCCTGTTAATATTTCTAGTAATGATCCTGAATATCCTCGGGATTTTTCTGAGAGAATTTTACCAAATTTTTTAGAGCGCTTAACAAAAAATTGATTAAAAATAAAAACGCCAAATAATAGAAGGCTTGTTGCAATAGTGAGTTGCCACGATATCGAGATTAGAAGAAAAACAAATACAAAAATGGTGATAGCCGTCGTAAATAATTGGATAGCAATTCTAATGGCATTTGCGGCTCTACCAATTTCTTGACTAATCCGATTTATAATATCACCAATTTTGGTTTTGGCATAAAAATCTAGATCCACATCCAGGAGTAATTTAATCCCTTCTTTACGAAAGGTATTAATTAATTTTTTGGATAAATGGGTAGACACTAAGATATTGACATAGTTAGCTACATTTTTCAGGACAATGGCTAAGAGCACTACCAGTACCATGAACAGCAAGCGATCGCCCCCTTCAAAGCCTTCAAAAAAAGCCATGGTTTTCTGAATGATAGGCGGGGCTTTGCTTAAATCTAGTTTCTTTTGACCTAAAAATTCCAGCACTAACGGCACAATTATGGTTGTACCGACACTATTAAACATGGCACTGGAAAATCCCAGCAGGACAGTAAAGACAATCAAGATAGGATGCCGTAGTGCGTAGCTAAGGAGTAATCGATTAGGAGACATGATTACTGTTTTTTTTATTGTTGAGTGTTGACTGTTGACTGTTGGTATAGGGGAAGACTTACGTATGCTCCATTCAAGCATAAACAGTCAACAAAAAAGCTGTTAGTTAAAAAAGCTGTTAGTTAGTGATCCAAATTATATTATGTTGAACAGCGTAGCAGATTATAAATCAGCAATAACATCTGCAAGAACTGCCGCCATGGCATCAACACTATGGTATTTTACACATAGCTCCCTGGCTTGAAGTCCTTTATGATTGGCAACATCTAGATTCTGAAATATCTGTTGAATCCCCTCAGCTAGTTGTTGTGGCGAACTAGGCTCAACCAGATAACCGGTATCACCTAAAATTGTTGGGATATCCCCAACACGGGTAGACAAAACTGGCTTAGCCATTGCCATACCATCTGTCAATTTTAAAGGAAACTGAGCTCTAGCCGCCAGAGTATCTCGCTGGGGAACCACCACAATATGAGCCGCTGACACGACCTCTGGCATTTCTTCGACTGGGGTTCTGGGCAATTTAAGAATCCAACGTCCCCATTGTTTGATCAGTTGTTGATCATAATCATCATAGGGACTGCCTCCTACAATCACCAATCTTAAGTCTGGCTGATTGAGATACTCTAGCGCTACTAAAACATCTTCAACTCCTTTGTGGGGTCGTGGCGCACCAGGAAACATTAATACCCGATACTCCGATAACCCATAACGCTTCCTGCTCAGTTCTGGGTCATAGTGCTCGGGGTCAAACAGATCGGTATCTTTACCATTGGATAGATAGACACCACCGAAGCGTTCCTTGAGAAACTGAGTATCTATAGTGATAGCGTCCGCATAATTGACCAAGTTTTCTAGCCATTTGATATAGAGGGGATGGTCTGGATATCTCAATTGACCATCTTTGGTAATAATATCCCTACCGAACTGTTTAAGGGTTGGACGATACTGCCATTGGTCCCCACCATACCAACTTAGCTCCCAATCATCCATATCTAGAATGATTGGACGACGGCTAGTAAACTTTTTCAGCACAGACAGACCAAAACTGGTGGGTTTGGGTTTTACGGCATAGATAATATCGCCATCTATCTTTTTTAACAGGTCTCGGCCAGCGGTTAAGACTCCAGGATATTTACCACCAGGGACGGAAGTAATGGTAAAACCAGAAGGAGGAGTGGCATATAACTCCTTCCCAAACATAAATCCCACAATGTCTATGGCATAGTTGAGCTTTTTCAGGACTTGTCCGAGCAAAAATGCCCGGATAGCACCACCACCGGACAAGTCACTGACAACTAGGGAAACTTTTTTGTTCATCGGATTTTGATAAAACTGGTACACGATACATGGTGATCAACCTCTCGTGTGAAAGTTATTACTCCCCTTGGGTTTAGCAAGATGTCCCAATTACCACGCACTAATGCTCAAGACAGAGGGAGTCGGGAGCTTGTAGGGTGGGCAAAAACCATTTGATTCTTTTGAGTATTCATGATTAGATTACTTTGCCCACCCTACTAATGGTCTAATGGTCAAAACAGAGGAAGTCGGGAGTCGGGAGTCGGGGTAACAAAATTGAATTTACCTCATAATTATGGAATTGTCCGATAATCTCAACTCGGGAGCTATTCGGAAGTGCTTACCAGCTAAACCCAAGCGTGCTAAGGGTCAAATCTCAGGAAGCCCTACCTAATGCTGTCGATTTAGGTGGGGTGATTGACACTTTGCTAGATAAACACTTTAATCAGTGAAATGCAAAATGGCGCATAGAATCAGTATTCCCGTTTCAACTGCTATAATCTCAGGTGTGATCAACTATCAAGCTTTCCACACCCTAATCTAATCAAACAAAAAATCGACGAACGACACTAGCCCCTAAAGCGTTGAACGTTTCAGGGGTGTGGTAGATGGAAATTTATAAAATAGGTAAGAAGGGAAAGAAAGCAAACAGAGGGAACACAGGGAAGTACAGGTTTATGATTGCGGTGCGACAATCAAGAAAATTTAATTCGACGACTGTAAGCGCACCGGTACATCCAGCCAATTGGTAAAGCTGTCCCTATGTTCCTACTCCATCGTTTGATTAGGCGATAATAGTTAATCTTTAATTATACCCTACAAATAACGCCTAAGGCGAACATTCTTAATTCTTAATCCTTTATCCTTTATGCGACGGGAACTCTAAGGCCAGCATCCTTGAACCCATGGCGCTTCTGATGCCATTGCCAGGCGTTGGATAAGATGGTGTTTATATCGGAATACTGGGGATACCAACCCAGAAGTTTTCTGGCTTTGTCACTACTACCGACCAAAGCGGGCGGATCACCAGGACGGCGATCGCATTCTATAGCTTTGATGTTTTGTTTTGTGACAAATCTGGCTGCCTCAATCACTTCTTTGACTGAGAAGCCGTTGCCATTGCCTAAGTTAAAGATTTGACTATCCCCACCCTTTAACAAATAGTCCAACCCCAAAACATGAGCAGAGGCTAAATCCTTGACGTGAATATAGTCCCGAATACAAGTTCCATCAGCTGTGGGATAATTGGCACCAAAAATGGAGATCGACTCCCGTTTACCTAAAGCAGTAAGCAGCACTAAGGGGATAAGGTGGGTTTCGGGAGTGTGATCTTCCCCTAGCCTACCCTCTGGGTCAGCACCAGCAGCATTAAAATAGCGGAAGGTTACGGATTTTAAATCATAGGCGGTATGGAAATCCGATAGAATCCGCTCTACCATTAATTTACTCGCCCCATAGGGATTAATTGGGTTTTGGGGATGATCTTCTGGAATCGGTACAGTTTTTGGTACCCCGTAGGTAGCACAGGTAGAGGAAAAGACTAATTTTTTAATTGATGCTGCTACCATAGCTTCCAGGAGTGTTAGTGTCCCGGTGACATTATTGCGGTAATATTTAGCCGGGTCAGTGACCGACTCTCCCACATAGGCATAGGCAGCAAAGTGCATTACTGCACTGATATCATAGTCTCTAAAAAGATTGTCGAGTAATACCCGGTCATTGGTATCACCGACAACTAGCTTCACCTTTAGAACATCTTCGACTATGTCTCGATGACCATAGACTAAATTGTCTAGAACCACCACGTTGTAGCCAGCTGCCAAGAGTGCTAATACAGCATGGGAGCCAATATATCCGGCTCCCCCTGTAACTAGCACAGTTGCTTTGGATTGCGACACTTGAATACCTCGCTAGTCTAGATTTTTGCTTTTACCAAATTATTCCCTGGGATTGCTTGTAATTCCGCAAATTTGGGTAAAATAGTAATCCCATATGGAGATGCCAGATTTGATTTGGTGATGCTTGAACCTAATTGTGACGCAATAGTCAAGCTGATTCATTATTCCGGTTAATTATTCTGGCTTCAAGCCCCACCTCCTAGCGGTAAGGGGGTTGTGGGATTCAATGCCTGTCAGATGCGCTTTGACAACAGTTAAAACAATGTCCCATCCATCAGGATGCTCACGGGGAAGTGCTTATCTAGTCTGGGATAAGGTAGTATTTCTGAGATAATCACAACCAAGATGGATGTCTTAAGGAAACCCTGAGGCTAATAACGGCTAATAACAAAGGCTTGGTTGTCATCCCACACTTTCGAGACCGGAAAGTGTGGGTAGTTATCACTGTGCGTCCCTAATCAAGTAACTTGACAATCAACTAATTTCACACGACCAGTCTGAACATGATCAAATATCCGATTAATCTGGTGGCGTTCTGCGTCGCTTATATTGTAATCGCAGAGGAAGGCACTCGTCAGCTGTAGATACTCTTGACGGCTCAATTGACCCCTGGTAATCATCTGGTTTACCATTGTCTCTATGTCCAGGTTGGATTGGCGTTCAGGTGTAGACGCCACAGATTTATGCTTTAGTCGGTGGGAAATCAAAAATGGCGATTCTGGGGATAGAGCGATTTTCATGATTATTTAGCACCTCTGTATAATTCAATCGAGCCAACCTGAATGGTTAGGGTCAAAGGAAGTATTGTGAGTAAAGAATAAATTTTGATGCTAGAAAAGACAGTTGACTAGGAACCTCCTTGACCATTTACTCTCTGTACCAGGCAAGCTGGCAGTGTCTTTACCCGTTGCTCTTTATCATGACACCGCCATTACAAGCAAGATATCACAGCAAAGAAAGAAAAAAAACACTTAATTATTAATGCTACCGACTGATTTGCTAATTAGTAGACAAAATGGCGAAGAAATCATTCCCAAACGGTTGCTGATTAACAATCAGACCTGTGCTATGGCAGCTGAGTTAATCCACTGCTTTATTGAGGCTACTGGTAGTACCCAAGGGGAACTAGACCGTAAGTTGTTGGATTGGGAAGGAGATAGCCCTGACTACCGGGTTAAACGAGGTTTAGCCCATATTCTTAAAACGAGCTTCAGTACCTTTGAAGTTGTTAGCCCCATAGACCCTAAGGCACTCCGCCAACGAGTTTTTGCCCTGGCGGCTCAATCTGTTCCTAGTCGCCAGGCAACTCAGACTACTCTAGAAAGCCTGAGCACTGCTTTATCTGAGGAATTAAACCAGGAAGTGTTGCCTGAGCAAATTTCTAAAGGACTTTATGCGGATTTACAAGAAAATCGTATTCTGACTCAATTCGATCACCCAGCACCAGAGGCATTACTGCATCGCTATAATTTATCTCAAGTTCAGGGTATTTTTTATCGGGCATCTGAGATGACTCTGAATGCTCATCGGAATGTTCCAGGGGAGTATAAGCTATTAATCCGCTATTTGAAGTTGTTTCAGCTGATGACTTACATTGAAGGGGATGCGGACCATGGCTTCACGATTACTATTGATGGACCGACTAGTTTATTTAAGCCGAGTACTCGCTATGGTTTAGCGATCGCAAAACTGATTCCAGCCTTACTACACGTTACTAAATGGAGTCTCAAGGCTACCTTACAAAGCCGTGACTCTTACAGCGGTACGATCAAGACGGGGCATTTTAGCCTTAATGACCGCTGTGGCTTGGTGACTCACTATCCCCCTGGTAAACCTTACGACAGTATGTTAGAGGCTTCCTTTGCTAAGCGTTGGGAATCTCAGAAAACTGAGTGGGTATTAGAGCGAGAAGTGGATTTAATTCCTATTCCTGGTAGTGTGATGGTGCCCGACTTTCGGATTGTTCATCCTGATGGGCGAAATTTCCTATTAGAAATTATTGGTTACTGGCGTCCAGAGTATTTAAAGAAGAAATTCGCTCAGGTGCGCAAGGCCGAATGTGACAATTTGATTCTGGCGATTTCGGAACGGTTAAATTTGGATAAAGCTGGGGTTACGGTGAAGAATTTGCCAGCTCAAGTTGTTTGGTTTAAGGATAAACTTTCACCGAAAGCTGTGTTGGAGCTTTTGGAATAGTTTGGGAAAATGTATTCTTGTTAAGTGCGTAGTGGAGTGACCATGTTAAATTAGTGTAATAGAGCCAGGGAGCGGTGAGAACCATGGGTAGAGGAAGACGGGACAAGATGGCACTGAGTACAGAGCATTGGCATTGACTCGAAGCAATTAGCCGGATTGACACTCCCATCACTAAATCTTTCGCGTAGCGTGGCCTTTTGGCCAAGATTATAGTGAGGGATTCTTAAGAGTATAAAACCCTTAACGGCTGAGCCAAACAGCCTCTACACCCTCCGTTCAAATCATTGGGCTTACTTTTTCAAGGTTTTTATTGGTTTATCCTTCTAGCAGAGGCTTTTCAGCTTGCCGACCGGCACCTAAAAGGTCCATTAATATACGATAATCCTAGCATAGATTATCAAAAAGCGCAACAGATCCAGTCTCCAATTCCCCTCCCGCTAACATGCGCGGGTATAACGGGAGTCCCCTTGGAGTTGAATGATGGACAGGCACCAGCCCAAAAAATCCTTCATGCACAAATCTTTTTGATGTCCGATGAAGGAGAGCTGGCAATCGAGTTCATGGACAGATAACGAAATCCCTCAAGCTCTGAATCGGCATCGCAACACAGTGGGTCGAATCCGCCAGGGATTTCTAGAGAAAGGGGAAGCGCTAGCATTGGAAAGATTTGCGAGAAGAAAGCCCCCGGTCATTGGTGACAAGTTAAGAGAAAAAGCCTTTTGTCAAGAGGGGGGATTGCCTCAGGGTTCAAGTCGTGTGAAACTCAGAACAGACAAGTAATTGAGCCATGGTGAATCCTGATGAGCGGCCACCGAAAAACCCACCGAGACCATGCCAAAAAGACCCAACGTCCGTGAGCTTCGGTATCGCTAACAGGGTAGCCATCACTACCGCCATCAGCTACAGCAATGTAGAGCAAGCCATAATCATCATCCCCTGGTTTAGCATTGGGATTAAAGCCCAATTGTCCAACATTATGATCTGGGTAAGGCTCTTCAATGCGCAAAATCTCACGGGATGTTCCGACAAAAGTATTGCTAGAAGGGTTTGTTGCCTTCCACTCGCGAATTACATCGTGGTGGGCACTTTCGATAATCTTCTTGTTACTGTCAATAATTGGTTTGGTAACGGGGAAGTCAGGAGTACTGCCAGTTTTAACTTCGCTAGTTACAGTATAAAAAATTCCATTCTGAGCAAATTCTGGATGAAAAGCAAAATAAGCGAAGCCCTGTTGAGGAGTTTCATAAGTAAAGTCTGCACAAATTAATTTTTTCAGATTCATATAAACAGTAGCAGTGCCGTCAACAATGACATACAACTTGCCACGCATATCGTTAACAAATAATCGTCCGCTACCATCTCCTGCATGGGTAAGCAGGTTCAAGCGAGCAGCTTTGTTTCTTCCAGTTCCACTATTGGGAATTTGAACAACTTCTTCCAATCCCACAGAGAGTTCTGACTTTTTAATTTGCTCGGGAATGGGATCGGTTATCTGGGCAGAAGAAATCCTGCCAACAGCAAAGATGACCAATAATAGTGATAAAATAAAACATAGAAGGCGATTTTTTTTCATAGATACATAATATTAATGCCCCTAAGTTAAGAGCGCGGACGCTAAAAATATAATAAATCCAAAAATACGAAACCCCTTGTTATAACTAGCTTGTGAGACTAGATTGTGAGCAATTTAGGTTGGAGTCATGGTGGCATAATGTGGTTTTTTGTATGTTACAGATCAAGGCACTGGTTGCATAATTCTTGCCCACTATAGCAATAGTAATAGAAACTACTGATAGTCCTGTTATAAATTGTTACTATAGTAGTTTATCCCTATTAACCAAGTCTTAGATACTAAGACCTAGACACTCGTTGGTGCATTCTACAGATTAACTATAATGGAAGATTCAAAAACTATAACCAAACCCAAGCATATTGTTTTAACCTCCCATCCTAACTCTTCTAGATGCAATTCTCCAGCAATTAACTGGGGAGAAAGTGACCCCCTCAAACGAGGACCTATTGTCGGTACCTTAGTTAACTCAGCTCATCGCAATGTTATTGGTACTCACTCAGGCTCCTATTCAGTGTATCGAGCTTTAGCCGTAGCCAGTGGCACACTCGAGCCCAATCACCGCCCGGATCTCACCAACACTGCTCCCATCGTTCCCATTGGTCCTCATCCCAGTTGGACTGACCCTAATTTGATTGTCTCTCTCGACCCCTTTGGGGCGATGGTAGGTGAGGTTTATAGCGATTTATATCAGCAGGGATATGACATTAGACCCACGATTGCCATCACCAAAGCTCATATTAATATGCCAGAACTACAGGATGCTGTAGATAAAAAGCGTTTAGCAATTGATGGCAAAATTATTAAAAACGATGGTAGTTTAGTAGTCACTAAAGTAGCAATTGACCCGGTTTGGTATCTACCGGGAATTGCCCAGCGATTGGACATTCAGGAAAGTTACCTGCGCCGTGCTCTATTCCAGCAAACCGGTGGCATGTTCCCAGAACTGATCACTCGCCCCGATTTAACGGTATTCTTACCCCCGATTGGTAGTATCACTGTTTATTTAATTGGTGATGTAGCAGCCATTACTGAACCCAATCGACTGCTGGCTGTACGAGTTCATGATGAATGTAATGGTTCTGATGTTTTCGGTTCCGACATCTGCACCTGTCGTCCGTATCTAGTCCATGGTCTAGAAGTCTGTGTCCAAACAGCCCAAGCTGGAGGTGCAGGTGTCATTGTTTATTTCCGTAAAGAAGGTCGCGCCTTAGGTGAAGTAACTAAGTTTCTAGTGTATAATGCCCGGAAACGTCAGCAAGGAGGTGATAGCGCTAATGCCTACTTCAACCGTACAGAGTGTGTCGCTGGGGTTCAAGATATGCGCTTCCAAGAACTAATGCCTGATGTGCTCAATTGGCTGGGAATTAAACGAATTGACCGTTTTGTCTCCATGAGCGATATGAAATATAACGCTATCGTTGAATCCGGTATTGAGATTATTCAGCGCATTCCCATTCCAGAACATTTAATTCCCGCTGATGCCCAAGTAGAAATCGCTGCCAAAAAAGCTGCTGGTTATTACACTGAAAATACAACTGAACAAGATGCGATCGCATTAGCTGAAATTCAAGGGCGCGGTTTAGCCGATTAGTATTTATCGTCAATAGTCACAATAGTCAATAGTCAATAGTCAATAGTGCTTAGTTAACCCCGAATTGCCTATTCCGTAATTTCCTGTTGCCTATGTCACCTGTGGATAATGCACAACAGCAGTTAATCGCTTACTTAAGAACCCCATTGGCAATTCGGGAGAGATGCGATCGCATTTTCACCTTAGCTAGTGCTGACCAGTTGCAGTACTTTCGCTGCAATTTAACCAAGCTAGAGCAAGTAGCTAACTATGTCATCGAGGTAATGCACCAGCACTACCCCGATTTCCAGATTCCATTTCATAGTCGCTGGCGGCATTTTGAGGTAGGAAATGTCCCTCGTCTTCGGGAACTAGACCAGAAATTGGCAGGATTCACTCCACTCCAAAAAGCCCAAACCAAATTCGACTTAGTCATCATTAGCGTCCTGCTCGATGCTGGAGCTGGCAGCAATTGGCAGTATCATGAACCAGAAACCGGACTAGTGTTTCGCCGTTCCGAAGGATTAGCCGTTGCTAGTTTCCGCATGTTCTGTCAGGGAGCTTTCTCCAGCGACCCAGACCTACCTTGGCAAGTCGATGCCAAAGGACTTCAATCCTTGAGTGCCCACCACTTAGCCCAGGGATTCCAGGTCAGTCAAACCAATCCACTCATAGGCATAGAGGGTAGGCTAGCCTTACTACAGCGCTTAGGGCAATCCCTAGCTATTATACCACAGATGTTTGGCAAAGTCAATCCTCGTCCTGGCAACTTAGTAAATTACTTGGTAAATGACTTGGTAAATTACCACTGGCTAGATCAGTTGCAGGTTACCAAGGGATTGCAGCTTAGCAACTTAAACCTTGAAAGTTGCCAAGACAACCAAAGCTGGGTCAAGCCACTTACAGATTCACAACCTCCCCAGGAACAACCTGCAACTTGTCAACCAGCTAACCTACAACCTGGCAACCAACAACCTGCAACCTGTGAACCTGCCAACCTTCTGAGTGCCACTAACCTATTCAGCACCGTCCTCGAAGGATTAGGGGATATTTGGCCAAAACGAGAATCAATAGCGGGGGTCAACTTAGGGGATGTGTGGCAACATTCTGCTCTCAAAGGGGATAACTATGGTTCCGAGTATGTACCATTTCACAAACTCTCCCAGTGGTTAACTTACTCCCTATTAGAGCCATTGCAGGAACTGGGTTTAGAGATTACTGAACTTGAGCAGTTGACCGGCCTAGCAGAATATCGAAATGGGGGCTTATGTTTAGATCTAGGATTACTAGAAGTCAAGGATAGCGCTATTTTACAACAGTCTCACTTACCCAGCTCCGAAGTGATTATTGAGTGGCGAGCACTCACCGTTAGTTTGCTAGATCAAATAGCAGGAACTATTCGTCAACAACTGAACCTGAGTGCTACTGAATTGCCACTAGTAAAAGTTTTACAAGGAGGAACTTGGACAGCAGGACGTAGAATTGCTGCTCAATTAAGACCAGGAGGCTCTTCCCCGATTCAGATAGAAAGTGATGGCACAGTCTTTTGACAAAATTTGACCTGCTCAATTGGGTACTCAAGTCTAGTTGGGTGATCTAGTAGTTGGTTCATTTACCCATTACCCCTTACCCATTACCCCTTACCCATTACCCCTTACCCCTTACCCTCAATAGCCTTTTTTCGTTCTTCGAGGATACTGCGAATGGAAGCTGTATCCAGAATTCCCATCACTACACCGTTGTCACTAACCACAGGTAGCTGCTCTAGCTGCTCTTTCTCCATAATTTTGACAACGTCTAACAGGGAATGGTCTGATTGAACAGTTCTCAAAGTCTTAACAGACTTAATCAGTGCTCTTACTGGAGTCACCGGCCAATTAGAGGTAGGAACAGTTTTGAGATCATCGACTATCACAACTCCTAGCAGTTGGCCCGCTTCATCAGTTACTACAAACTTGCGCCACTGATTTTTACCGATAATGTACTCGTTGGCAAACTCCCTTAGAGACAAATCAGCGAATACAATTGGGCTGTTGGCAATGACCGCATCTTCTGCTGTCAACCCATCGAGCTGGTCTTGAACCATAGCAGATTGGGCAGACATGCCAGCATTTTGCAGCAAGAACAAACCAATTAAGGCAAACCAGATGCCATTAAAGCTACCATAAAGTAGGATTGGAAGCACTCCATAAATAATTCCTCCCCAACCAAAGAACTGACCAACACGGCTAGCAAATAACACACCTTTGTGTGGGTTGTCCGTAACTTGCCAAACCAGTGCCTTCAGGATGTTACCCCCATCTAGGGGTAAGCCAGGAATTAAGTTGAACAATGCTAAAGCCAAATTGATGGAGGCGAGGAGTCCAACAATTGATGCCAATGAACTAGCTAGATTAGCATTAGCCTGAACGGCATATAGTAGAGCAAATAGTAGCAAACTAACAGCTGGACCAGCAATCGCAACTAAGAACGCCTCTAGTGGACTTTTTGATTCTTTCTCCAGGCTAGCTAGACCACCAAATAGGAAGAGAGTGATAGATTTAACCTCAATTCCCTGCTGAATCGCTACAAAACTGTGTCCTAGTTCATGAGCTAAGACAGAGGCAAATAACAAAAGTGCAGTCACAAATCCTAAAAACCATGGCAAAACACCGCTCAATCCTGAAAAATTTGTTAAGTCACCTCCGAAATCAAAGGTGACTAAAGCTAGGACTAGAAACCAGCTTGGATTCACATAAAAGGGAATCCCAAATAAATTCCCAACACGAATACTGCTGTTCATGCAGACTACCTCAAACTCTCCTAAGACGTTTTTTTATACCAAGTTGGCTTCTAAGGTAGTAGATAGGTTATGGTTCATAGTTAACATTTCATGAAAAATAGTTCATGAAAAATAGATCATGATACCATTGCCAGTTATCCTTGGCAGTAAAGGGTTTATCGCTTTTGCCAATCAACAATCAACCAAGAGCAATGAACAATTAACCTACCTGAAGGCAACTCGATAGTAGTTTCGTCTTTCATGGTTCTATCGTAACGAAATGTAAAAGATTTGCCGATTGCTAAAATGCCGTAAAATCCGTCCACGCTTAGTGCGGTTTTAGGAATGCAGGTGGTTTGACCCCTCTCTGTTTCCATCGGCATAATAAAATTAAGCACCGCTCTTAGCTCAAGCGTGTTTAGAGCAACATCTTCTTTAAGCACTACCCCCCTTCCTACTAGTAAAACTGACTAAACGATGTCCGTCTTTCAAACCAAAAGCACCCACTCTTACAACCAACAAGACATCCAGCAAATCCTCAATCTAGCCCTGGCACGTCAGGAAATGGTTGAAGAATTTTCCCGTGAACAGTTGGTGGAAATTGCTTCAGAATTAGGGATTTCAATCCACACTCTCTTGGAAGCAGAACGAGAATGGCTAGCCCAACAACAAGAACAGCAAAAACGTCATGAATTCAATAGCTACCGACGTAGCCAATTCAAAAAAAGTTTTGGAAAATTTGTAATCGTTAATAGTTTTTTATTGGCGATTAATCTAATTAACGTTGGTTTTAACTTTGCTGCCCTGTCTTGGTCTTTATATATTTTCTTGTTCTGGGGTTTGTGGATAGCACTCAGAGCCTGGAATACTTATCAAGTACAGGGCGATGACTACGAAAGAGCTTTCCAAAAATGGAAACTTCAAAACCAGGTCAAACAGATAGCCCAATCAACTTATTCTAGTCTCAAAAACTGGATTCAAGACCAAGGACTAACTACTAAGGACTAACATAAATAATTTGAGCTAAATCGCTCATCAACAATGTTTCTTCCTGAATATCTCCTAAAGCATGAGCCACTGCGATCGCTTTTTCATAAAAAGCCCGAGCTTCCAACAAGTTACCAGTGTCTTGATATAACTGGGCAAACAACTTTAGAGCAACAAGCTCTTCACGGCGATTGTTTTGTTCTTGTGCCAAAGCCAGATATTCCTTCAGTGCTTTCACCGCTTGCCGATTCTTACCTGTAGCGATATGGGTTAACGCTATACCCTTAATAGCACGAATCTGATTGAACACATTGTCAACTTTCTCAGCCAGTATCTGGGCAATGCGGTAAGAATACAAAGCATCTTTTTCCCGTCTAGCGGCGAGATAGGCATCTCCCAAGTTATTCCGGATATTCGTCTCACCCAACTTATCCCGAGAGCGACGCCGTAAAACTAGGGCAGCTTCATACCACTTAATCGCCTCGGGATAATTTCCCCCTTGAGCTGCCACTAAGCCTAAATTATTCAGACTCAACCCTTCACCGTCATCATCCTTAATAGTACGGGAAATGGTCAGTGCTTCCGTAAAAGCTTCCTGAGCCGCTTTGAGGTTTCTCGTTTGCAGCAATAATATTCCAATATTATTTATACTATAAATCTGTGGCTGAAAACTTTGTTGAGAACGGGCAGCACCCAAGCCTCGGCGCAAGGCTCGCTCTGCATCTTGATAGCGTCCCAACTTGGCGTAAGTCTGACCTAGGGAATTGTAAGTCTTACCCAATCCCTCAAAGTCACCAATTTGCTGATAAATTTCTCCCGCTTGGGACAAATACGCGATCGCTTCGTTCAAGTTACCACTCTGTTTGGCCAGCTCTGACTGTTCCAGGAAAAAATCTGCCCGATTTCTTGCTCTGCGGTCACTACGATTGTCTAAAGGGATTGCCAGTTGTTGGTCGATGCTCCGAGTCTGACCCCAAGCCATAGGGCTAGCCAACATTACCAAGGGAATAAAGGCTAGCGCTATGATTCCGGAAAGACTAGTCAGCAACCTGCTATGATTCGCCATACCAAAAGACTCCGTTTGATCAACGTTTCTGCTATTGTTGAACCTATAATCAAAGTACCCCGATCAAGGGTGCAAACTAACCGCCCCTTATTCACTCAAAACCGGTACTGCAAATAGATCAGATTCTTCTCGATTCTTGGCTTCGACCCCCAGATAGACCACCCTAATATCATCTGGTAAAGCAGCTTCCAACAGTTCATAGCCTTCTTGGAGTTCAGTTCTGACTTGAGCTGGAGTAATCATTTCTCCCTCCGCTTGCAGATAAGCCGCAATTCGCGTTTCACTCCAGTGAAAGGTCTGAGCCATGATTACCATCAACCGCACCGCTGGTGGCAGCTGTTCCAATGCCATTTCCAGATAACACCACAAGGGTGGTGGTGCTAAATTCAGGTTATAGTGAATAGATTCCACTGGTGGCAAGTCGGCCTGGTTAATACAAACCGCCGTTAGGTTTATAATCTGGTTTTGGAAGGACGTTGACTCTAGTCCATAATCCTCCCGCAAATCCATGCCACCCAGTTCGTGATAGATGTGACGCCAAGTCAGAGCAAATAGATATTCCGCCTGTACAGGCGATCGCGCTGAGTGGCGCACTAATGTATAGACAATAGGACTGTAGCGACAGAAAATTGCTGTAAAGTACTTCCCTTCAGACCGATGACGCTGAAACAAAGTCAGCAATTCCTGATCACTATGATGAAACAGTGATTTAATAAGTGGATGCTTAGATTCAGGAAAATTGGGAATTTGCACAATCTTTCAATAAAACCTGTAATTAGGAGAATTAGAGAGGTGCCCTTGACCTTAGGGAATTTAATTCGCCACAGGTCGCACCTGTAGATGCATCCTGATCTCACCACAACCCCCTCGTGTTGAGAAAGGGGAAATGCCGATGATTAACTGGCATTGGAGTTGATCAATCTCCAAACCTAGTATCCTAGGTCTGGACTAGACCTCAAGATGAAGGAGATGGATGCCGATACCAAGTCTACAACCTGTGGTGCTCCGATGCTCCTTCAGTTGAAGCTAAAATTGAGAAAAAGCGTTCGCGTAGCGTGGCCCAAAGGCCATCGCCAAGGTGCGCGCCTCCAAGGCCGTGAGGGATTGCTCACGGCCTTGGGTCGCACCTCAATGTCTGATGGTAATAATATTACCTACGATTGGACAAAAAGTTCATAAGGACCTTTAAACTAATTTATCCAGTTGCTAACTCTGTTTAAGTTTATGATTCTATCAGTTGATATTATTTCCTGGCTAACTTCGCCCCTGCCTCTTGGCGCATTTTTACCCTCTTTGCCTTTAGATAGCCTGTTTTCCACTCAAGGTATCATGGTGATGCTCCTAGGGGCCTATGCCTTTGCCATGTGGATGTTTTTGACCAGCGCTCCAAAAGTTCACACCATCATGGTGTCTGATTTGGCAATAGCGCGACAGTTTTATGAAGGCTTGCTAGAGTTATCCGCAGCAGAAGTCCCCCTACATTACTACTATAATTACGAGCAAACCATGGGGAGTACCAGCATTGACCCCCTATATATGTCAACCAATCTGGGAACCACCCAAGCGACCCAGTTCAGTGGTGCTGATGGGCTATGGTACCAGTTAAAGAAGAATACCCAGCTCCACGTGATTTCCGGAGCTAGCTTGGGCAATAAAAACCAACAACGTCACGTGTGCTTTGACCATGAGTGCTTGGATCAAGTTTTGATGCTGGTGCAGATGAGACGGCTGAAATACAAAGTGCGCACCCTCAAGCCCCTGAACTTTTTGGTCAAGGATGTGGACGATCGTGTAATTGAACTGGCAGAAGTTTCTAATTAGCGGTTAAATCAATAATGGTGAGTTAATCAGGGATTAGGCGGGTAACAATTGCGCGTAGCGCACCAGCCTAAGGTTTTACGCCTAATCACATTTACCAAAAATTTTGGGTAATCGCGCCCCGTCCTTATAGGACGGCTTTCTTTTTAAGTTAAAACTTGACAGTTTTCGCACTGCGTGTTATTATAAAAGTATAAACAAGAAACCAAAAACTAGATAAATACTATCTAATCATAAGTAGACAACGTAAAAAATATGTAAGAGATACATATTGCGTAATTTGGTCTAACGACTTAAACGTCTATGAAAAAAAATTAGATAAAAAAAGTATCTATCTATATGTAAAAAAAAGGTAAGGTACGGTGGGGCACACCGAAACCTAGATCTATAATATCTAAACTCTTATGGAGAATTGTCCTCTACCTTTCCTGGTTCCGACCTGGTTTGGCAAGACAGCTCGTTGAAGTAAGAATCCCCGTCCTTATAGGACGGGGATTGTCAACATGTTTGAAGTCATTATCGCAGTACTTATTGTTCTGTTGGGTTCAGCCATCTGTGCTATGGCAGAAACGGCTTTGTTTTCAGTGCCTATCGTTAAAGTCCGACAGTTAGCGCAGTCAAACAAGCCTACACCGTTAGCACTACTGGCGATTCGCAAAAACATGAACCGGCCCATAGCTACCATTGTTATTCTCAACAACACCTTCAACATTGTTGGCAGCATCGTAATTGGTTCCCTTGCTGCTAGGGTCTTAGGAGAGGCTTGGTTGGGGGTTTTTTCAGGTCTATTTACCTTTCTCATTATTGTATTTGGGGAAATTGTCCCGAAAACCCTTGGTCAGATCTACGCCCAAAACATCGCCCTACTCGTGGCTCTACCAGTTCGGTTCTTAACCGTTGTGTTTACCCCTCTGGTGTGGTTGATGGAAAAAATTACTGCTCCGTTTACTAAAGGTCAAAAACTTCCTACCACCAATGAGGCGGAAATCCGGTTTTTAGCGAAGGTTGGGTATCAAGAAGGGGTGATTGAAGATGATGAAGCAGAAATGATCCAACGAGTATTTCAGTTAAATGATTTGACTGCATCTGATTTAATGACGCCGCGAATCCTAACCACCTATTTACATGGTAATACCACTTTGGCTGACGCTAAACCAAGCATTATTGCTTCGCCTCACACCCGGATGCCTGTGGTTGAAGACTCTATTGATAAAGTTATTGGAATTGCTCTCAAAGATGAGTTACTCACAGCAATCATTGAAGAAAAACATAACCAACCCCTTGCTTCTCTGATTCGTAAAGTCCGCTTTGTCCCTGAAACTGTTCGGGCTGATAAGCTACTGAAAACCTTTCAGCAAACCCGTGAACATCTGATGGTTGTACTGGATGAATATGGGGGTGTTTCTGGTGTAGTCACCCTGGAGGATGTACTGGAGGTGCTAACCGGTGAAATTGTTGATGAGACCGATCGAAACATTGATCTACAAGCAATTGCTCGTAAACGGCGAGAAAAAATGTTGCAATCTTATGGTCTTGATCAGGATTAGTTTTCGGAAAAGAATAAAGAGATAATTTTTATTTGAGATGTAAACAGATGATTGATAAAAAAAGCGATGCATTGCTGCTATCCTTTTCCTGTTCCCAGATCCGCTGTTCCCAGATCCGCTGTTCCCAGATCCGCTGTTCCCAGATCCGCTGTTCCCTTTAAACCAAGCTATATAAATTAAAAAACTAGATTTTTTGACATATTTGATAAGCTTTTTCTTCTGATTCTTCAAGAATTTGAAGTTGTGAGTATAGCTTTTCAATTGTCTCTTGATCGGGACTTTCTAGCGTCAAATTAAAAACTATACTATTGAATTTATTTTGGGCTGTTTTGACAACTTCTTCAGCTTTCCTACAAGATGGATTTCTGAATAGTTGATCAAGTTGAGGAAAACACCCACTTAAGCAAAACGTTAGTATAAAGATTATTATTCTCTTAGCTTGGGCAATAGTAGCAAATTTCATCAGACAAGGGTGTACCTTAAGTTAAGTCTAATACCCACTACTTAAGGAAATCTAGAGTTTCAGGAAATTTCATCAAAACCTTGGCCGTGGGCCACCCTTCGCGAATGAACGATTCCACAACTCAAGTACCTAGGATTTCAAGTCTTTTCTAGAGCATCACTTCAGTCAACAGAGTCTTCTGTTGGTTACTAATATACAGATCCACTATACAGATCCATGCTTGTGCGCCTTTACTGAGTGATCAGTATCGACCTCAGTTTTTAGTTATCTTCCCACTGGCACAAGCTTGAGATCATCTCTGCCATTAAGCGATCGCTTATGTCAATTTGCTCTAAATCCCCTTGACCAATTCCACATCACCTTGAATTATTACGAATCTGGATTTCTGTCCGATCGGATAGCCTTTAGGACACTATTTTTGGGCTTATCCGGTGAAATTGAGGCAAAAATCAGCCAAAAGGGCAATATACTCTATATCGGACAGGTAATATCCCACAGGTATTTAGCCCATTGGTATCAGCCATTTGGCTGATTTTTGCTATGAGGGGTCACACCCCTCACCATTTGTGATAAATTTTAATTAGTAGATGCACCCTGATGATCGAGAGAGTCAAAAACGTGGCTCTCTTTTTTTTTGGGCATAGGGATTGCCTCAGACGAGGAGCGTTTTCCCCAATCACTTGCCCCAAGCCAGCTGATCAAGCTGATCAAATAGACATTTTTAATGCTTTAATATCATGATTGAGAACTATTGCGAAATATATTTACCTGACAGGACGACTATTGAACTGTAGCGCTATATATTAAAGGATTGGGCTAATCTAATAGAAAACTTAATTAGAGGGATTTCCAGTAACCGACAACCACCAGGGTGAACCATTGGGTTCAGGATCAGTACCCCGAAAGCGAGTAATAACCAACAGCATTCCCCAGAGTGCGATCGCGCATCGCCAGTGGGATAAATGCGATGCTCTCGAAGAGCCGCTACGGGAACACACTCTGGGGAATATCAACACTACGTGACATCTCCCGACGCTGCCCTAACGGGACAGGGCGGGCTTCTTACCAACTCCAGCTACTGCTTTTGGATACAAGGCCGTAGGCCACGCTACGCGAACGATAAGCTTTATTAACGACACGGTCAGAAGTTACCCCAGCGAGCAATCCCTCGCTGGGGCAGCCTTTATGGTTAGTCGGCTATGGGTAAAGGGTTAAAACTTTATGATTAAGGCAAGAGACGAAACCTTAGATCAGGTCGCCTTTATAACAATAGTTTTAAACCTTTTCTGCATAACCTACAACCCAAAAAGGCGACCTGATCTTACGGTAACTTCAAACCCTATTCTAAGGTTTCGTCTCCGGGATGCCCCGACCCGCCGGAACAATACAAAAAGTTATATTTTTATTTGGTAGGTGGCGGTTAGCTCTTTATTTATCTTCCCTACCATTTCTAGTATATCACATTGGTAAGCTTCGTTCCGGAGCTTACCCCGCGCTTCCCATACGACACTTAGCCAATGAAGGTAAAGTGCGGGGCTTCTCGCGGTTCAGCTAAAATTCCAGCACTATAGTCATACCTAATAACCTATACCCTTGAACAAACAGGCAAAACCATCCCCTCGCGAGCCAGTAAGTGATTACCATTGAAAGACTGGAGTTGCTTTTCTAGTTTGTCGAGATAATCATCATTATAGTCAGGATGATAACGAGACATAACTATGCGCTTAACACCTGCCACCTTTGCCGTTGCTATGCCAGTTTGCCAACGCTGATCTTGCCAAATCAAAGGTGAATAATTAGACAGATCATCTCCTGTGAGGGGAAAGGGAGCATCCAAAATTAGCAAATCTGCTTGACGGGATAGGTATCGTAGATTTTCATCAATGGCACCCCAACCATTGGAGTGAGTAGTGGCGTACACAACAGCATATCCTTGCCAGTTTACCCGATAGCCCATTGCTTGATGTGAGTCATTAAGAAGCACAGCCTCTACAGTTACATCATCTAGGGTTACTGTATGACCTGACCTCAGCCCGTGAAATTTCAGATCTGACTGCATGACCTGAAGGGGCACTGGAAAATTTGGAGCAATCATTTGCTGACCTAGACACTGTTCAATGGATGCCCCATCAGGTGCTGCTGCTCCATAGATATGAAAACAGTTACCAGGAATAAACGCAGGAGTAAAAAAGGGAAACCCTTGAATGCTGTCCCAATGGCTATGAGAAAAAAAAATGTGAGCTTCTATGGGCATTTGCTTAAGCCAATGATTTCCCAGCACCCGCAAACCACTGCCACCGTCAAAGATTAAGCGTTTTCTACCAACACGCATCTCTACACAAGATGTATTGCCACCATAGCGAATTGTATCTGTCCCAGGAGCCGAAATTTGACCCCTAACGCCCCAAAATCGGACGCTCAAGTCGCCTCCAGTGCCATTGTTTAGGCTGGGTTTAGCCTTATAGTTGCCTCGTGTGGGTGCTACTAGATTTTGCATCTTGAATCTGTGAATTACGTCAGCCTAAGTTATAAATTATTCCCATTGGTAGATTCCGACTAGAGGATACTCGGGTGAAAATGAGTAACCATCAGGGTTAACCACTACTTTCTGTTAAAGTGGGCGGATTTCATACATCAAATTGAATACATCAAGAGTAAATAGATGGGGGAAAGCAACCACAACAGCCCCAGTAATTTAGTCAGATCTCTAATTTGGAACCTTTCAGCCCCCCTAAACAAGTTAAGATACAGTTATGCTTTCTCTTAACTGTATCTTAAGTGTTGGTTAATTTTAACGGATTAGGAACTAAACAGTTTGTGACCTATGTCACAAACGCATCAAATTAATTCAATCAATTAGAATGGGAACTGGTAAATCATCGGTTATCCCTTGATCGGTCAGCTTTCATTTATCGGAAGTCAGCCCATTTCCTTATAGCTTAACCTCGACAGCTAAACCAAAAGCTCAGTGTATGCCCATCTCAAGTATAACTGCTCACCCCATCCCATCCTCACCTGATTATCTCCTCACCTAAAAAGGTAATATCTTTTAGCTTCATCCGCAATTCATCTCACATCTCAATGCTACGCCATGAGTGTGAGATGAATTGCGGACAGGATCGAAGACCGTGTATACTAAATCTAGTAGGGAAGACAAATGAAGAGCTAACCACCACCTACGTGCCTAAGAAAAAACTCAAACTCATTGTATGTTCCGGCGCGGAGGGGCATCCCGTGTCATTAATAAACCTTGCCGAACGCGCCCCGCGTGGCCTACGGCCTTGTATCCTAACTATTGGGTGGAGTTGGCAAGAAGCCCACACTGAACTCAAAGAGTCAGTGTGGGAGTATGTCACCTTCTGTTGGGATCACTCCCTGACCCTACTTGATTAGGGTTGGGGTATTTTTTGTTATGCTTGCCCTTAAAACAGAGAATGGCTAATCGCTTTGCTAGCTTTCTAGCATCTAACCATTAGCCTAAGAAAAGAAACTCTAGTGGAACTCATCTCACCGATGAGTCCCTACTTGATCAGTCCCTACTGCTTATAGTTGTTGATTGACTCTTCCACCAAAGGCATTACCTGATCAAGATCTTTCCATCCTAAAATTTTAGTGACTTTTTTTTCCAGATTTTTGTATGTCCTGAAAAATTCAGCAATTTCATCCAACCGATGGGGCGCGATATCTTGGAGAGTTTTTACTTCAGCGTAGCGAGGATCCTTGTCAGGAACACACAGAATTTTTTCATCCCGATCACCTCCATCGATCATTTCCAGCATCCCGATTGGTCTAGCGGTAATCACACAACCAGGGAACGTAGGTTGATCCATTATCACCATACCATCAAGAGGATCACCATCATCTGCTAGAGTGTTAGGGACAAAGCCGTAGTCATAGGGGTAGTGTACCGATGCATAAAGTACCCGGTCAAGGGCAAAGGCTTCTAGATCCTTGTCAAACTCATACTTATTTTTACTACCTGCGGGAATTTCAATTAAAACGTTGATCAGACCTGGTTTAGGTTGAGCAGGAATCTTTGATAAATCCATGAACTATATGTTTCAAAAAAACAGCAGATGTGGGTTATCTCATCTTTAGTGCTTAAGACATCCTAATAGCTGCTTTAATACTTACCCAAACAAATCCCATAGTTCAGGATTTTTTAGGTAGGTAGAATAGCCAACCGATCAGATTATCCTGAGCAGGGTGCTAAGCTATCAGCTATCAGCTATCAGCTATCAGCTATCAGCTATCAGCCAAAGGCATGTGGCCACGCTAAGCGAACAGTTTATGCGCTACGCGCACCCTACTTGAGGTGCTTTTGAATAAAATAAGCTGACGGCTGACGGCTGACTGCTGTTCGCGTAGCGTGCGCGTAGCGCATATGCTTACGCAGGGTGCCGTTCAATGGCAGCTATATTGAACTACTAGCCCCGTGGAACATTGTGACATCTCACAGCAACTTTTCAAAGCGTCATTCGACCTATAGTGTGTAATGTGTGTGTAATGTGTGAGTGATTGAGGAGTGAAGTGCTATGGGAGAGCTTCAGCAGAGGATTGGTATAACACCATTACAGTCGGAATCTGTCACACAAATCCTACGGGATGATACTGACTGCCTAACTGACTCGTTTTATCCTGGATTACGCCAAAGAGCCTGGGCCGAAATTGATCAAGTTGCTCTTCATCACAATTTACGGCAAATACAGCAGCTTTGGCGCCATCCTACCCAACTAATGGCAGTGGTGAAAGCGGATGCTTATGGCCATGGTGCTCTAACCGTTGCCCGCACAGCGATAGAGGCTGGTGCTGGGGGGTTATGTGTTGCTACTGTCTCAGAGGGCATTCAACTCAGGCAAGGGGGAATTAAGGCCACTATACTCTTGTTGGGAGCGACTAATACCCCAGAACAAGTCAAAGCGATCGCTCACTGGCAATTGGAACCAACTCTGTGTAATCCTCAACAAGCGTTAGTGTTTTCGGAAACCTTGAGTGGTCTAAACCAAAGCCTGCCAGTGCATCTGAAACTAGATACAGGAATGTCTCGCTTGGGAATGCCTTGGCAAGATGCCATCGAGTTTGTACGCTTAGTCCAACAATTACCTAACTTGGAAATAGCTAGTGTCTATTCCCATCTAGCCACTGCTGATAGTCCTGACCCCACAGTGATGAGACAGCAGCATCAAAGGTTTAAAAACGCGATCGCACAATTGCAGGCTGGTGGCATAACTCCACCCCGATTACACTTGGCAAATTCCGCTGCCACCTTAACCGACTCAGCATTGCACTACGATTGGGTGCGTGTCGGATTAGCCGTCTATGGTCTCTACCCAGCAGAGCATCTTCAAAAGGTTATTCACCTCAAGCCAGTGATGCAGGTAAAAGCGCGGATTACCCAAATTAAAACTATTCCCCCTGGCACTGGTATCAGCTATGGCCATCAATTTATTTCAAATCGACAGATGCGTCTAGCAGTAGTCGGTATTGGCTATGCTGACGGTGTTCCCCGAAATCTTTCCAATCGCATCAATGTCATCATCCGAGGGCAGCAAGTTCCTCAGATTGGCGCAATTACAATGGATCAGCTCATGCTCGATGTTAGTGATATTCCTAATATACAAGTTGGGGAAATTGTTACCTTAATTGGACAGGATGGGGAAGAGCAAATCTCAGCAGATGACTGGGCTATGGCTTTAGGCACCATTTCCTGGGAAATTATTTGTGGTTTTAAGCACCGACTACCCCGTGTAGTAGTCGGGTAAGCATTCAGCGGTCAGCGGTCAGCGGTCAGCGGTCAGCGGTCAGCGGTCAGCCGTTAGCCGTCAGCCGTTAGCCGTCAGCGGTCAGCGGTCAGCGGTCAGCGGTCAGCGGTCAGCGGTCAGCGGTCAGCCGTTGGCCACGCTAAGGGAACAGCCGTCAGCTTATTTTATTCAAAAGCACCTCAAGTACCCTGGCCTACGGCCAATGGCTGATCGCTGTTCGGTGTAGCGTGCGCGTAGCGCGTAAGCTGATCGCTGATCGCTGATCGCTGATCGCTGATCGCTTACCAATTAACAATTTTAATGTTATTAAAATAAAATTTATCCATCTAATCCCTTTGCCATTAGGGAGTCAGAATGTGTTACCCTAAAGGGGTTTTATAAACATCGCACATCCAGGGTTTCGGGTGTTTCTAAAGGGAAATCCACCTGGATGGAGGTTAAACCCGAATTAGGAGTTAAAAAATTATGCCTGTAGTTTCTTTAGCTGAAATGCTAGAGTCAGGGGTTCACTTTGGTCACCAGACTCGCCGATGGAACCCCAAGATGGATCCTTACATTTACACTGCTCGTAATGGTGTCCACATCATTGACTTGGTACAGACAGCTCAGCTGATGGAGGACGCTTATCACTATATTCGCACCTCATCAGAGCAGGGCAAAAGATTTCTGTTTGTGGGTACTAAGCGGCAAGCTGCTGGAATTATTGCCCAAGAGGCAAGCCGTTGTGGTGCCTACTATGTCAACCAGCGCTGGTTAGGTGGTATGCTCACCAACTGGGAAACAATTAAGACCAGGGTGGAGCGACTGAAAGATTTAGAGCGTCGGGAAACCAGTGGTGCCCTTGACTTACTGCCAAAAAAAGAAGGCTCTATGCTGCGTCGGGAACTAGGCAAGCTTCAGAAGTATCTAGGTGGCATCAAAATGATGCGTAAGGTCCCCGACATTGTCATAATCATAGACCAAAAGCGTGAGTACAACGCTATTTTGGAATGTGAAAAGCTAAGTCTACCGATAGTATCACTATTAGATACAAACTGTGACCCTGATTTAGCCGATATTCCGATTCCAGCTAATGACGATGCGATCCGGTCGATTAAGCTAATCATAGGTAAACTGGCTGATGCCATTTACGAAGGCCGTCATGGTGAGCTAGACACCGCAGAGGAATACGAATACGAAGAATTTGAAGAGGCATTAGAGGAGTTCCCAGACGAGGAGGAAATTCAGGAAATTCAAGAGACTGAACAAAGTGAGGAAATTGAATCCGTAGATCAAGGAGATAACCAGAATACTGAGCAAGAATAGTTAGTTGTCTTCGAGCTTGAAGCCCTACGCTGAATTTACCTTTTGATAAAAATCAACTAGTTTTCAGCGTGGGCTGGGAAGCCCATACTCACGGATCGAGTAGTGTGGGAAGATATCACGGTGTAATCAGTTTCACTAACAGTAGGAACAAAAACAACATGGCGGAAATTACAGCAAAACTTGTCAAAGAGCTACGAGAAAAAACCGGCGCTGGCATGATGGATTGCAAAAAAGCTCTCGTAGAAAGCGACGGAGACATGACCAAAGCTATGGAATGGCTGCGGAAAAAAGGCATTACCTCAGCTGAGAAAAAATCCGGTCGTGTGGCAGCAGAAGGAATTATCGGCAGCTACATCCACACTGGTGGTCGAGTCGGTGTACTCGTAGAAATTAACTGCGAGACCGATTTTGTTGCCCGCCGCGATGAGTTCCAAGCCCTAGTCAAGAACGTCGCCATGCAAGTAGCAGCTTGCCCTAACGTTGAATACGTGAAGGTCGATGACATCCCTCAAGAGATTGTTCAAAAAGAAAAAGACATTGAAATGGGTAGGGATGACTTAGGTAAGAAGCCCGAAAATATCAAAGAGAAAATTGTTCAGGGTAGGATTGAAAAACGCCTTAAAGAACTCTCGTTGATGGATCAACCTTACATTCGTGATCAAAGCATCACAGTGGAAGAATTAGTCAAGCAATGTGTTGCCCAGTTGGGTGAAAACATCCAAGTGCGTCGCTTCACTCGCTACGTCTTGGGTGAAGGTATTGAAAAGGAAGAAAGCAACTTTGCTGAAGAAGTTGCTGCCCAGATGGGTTCTTAAACCGAAGCTTACCTTTGAGCTTCATCCTTGAGCTTGATCAACACGCTTCAGTGAATCTGGGAGTAAGCATTCAGCTATCAGCCGTCAGCCGTCAGCCGTCAGCCGTCAGTCGTCAGCCGTCAGCCGTCAGCTTATTTTATTCAAAAGCACATCAAGTAGCGATGCAGCGCGGTCTTGGGGAGGCAGTGCGGTCTTGGGGGTTCCCCCCATGAGCAACTGCCGTGGTTTCCCCCACTCGCGCTTTGCATCAAGACAGCGTGGCACAGGCTTCTAGCCTGTGACCCATAAGCTGATAGCTGATAGCTGATAGCTAATAGCTGATAGCTGATAGCTAATAGCTGATAGCTGAATGCTCACATCTGGGAGATAGGGAAGATCAGCTAGTTTAGCAGGAGCCTCACACCATAATCTTTGATTTGGTGTGAGAGGAATGCGCGGTTCCACCAGGGGGTTCAATGCCCCCGTATGGAACCAATCACAACGCTTTCACAGGCAAGTCGTCAGATTGCCCTGATGGCTCCAAGGGCAGACTTGACCTAACCAGGTGTTCAAGGCATTGTAAAGTTGGGAGTTTTTTTCACAGCATTTCTAGAGTATGAGTGGTATCAACTCCATGTGAGCATTATTGGTCTAACTGTGACAACCAGCTCAAGAAATCTTCCCAACTTTTTAACTCAAAAATAATATCTGTTAACCCTTCCAAATTTGACAAAGACAAACCTTGAACTACATTGTTTATTTCCTCGGTCTTTTCTGGGAATCGTTTTTTTAGCAGACGCATCACCAAAATCTGTGCCTCAGTAATGCGACCTTCAGCATTCACTTCCTGATAAAATCTGGTCTGTTTCCATTCTGTGAGTCCAAACATCGCTTCTAATTCCCTCCAAGGACGTTCAGGAAATTTATATACTAAGGCTTGTTCTATTAATTCTATCGCATTTCTTTGCTGTGCTACTGGTAGAGCCCTCGCACATCTTTCTAGTTGTCGTACTCTGTGTTGGACATTGGCTTGAGGTTCCACTACCAGCCGTACCAGTCCCAATCCGATTGAGTCTGAGGTGTCTGGAGTTTCATCAAGGTAAAGTGAGTGCAGATATCCTGTTTGGACTTCGCCATCGTAACATCTGGGAATCCCTGTATCCAAGCTGCGCTTAGCCCAAAATACTACCGCTGCCA
>NZ_GL890968.1:0-37030 GCF_000211815.1 Moorena producens 3L | reverse complement strand
AATATCTGTTAACCCTTCCAAATTTTGACAAAGACAAACCTTGAACTACATTGTTTATTTCCTCGGTCATTTCTGGGAATCGTTTTTTCAGCAGACGCATGACCAAAATCTGTGCCTCAGTGATGCGACCTTCTTGATGACCTTCTTGGTGACCTTCTTGGTGACCTTCTTGGTGACCTTCTTGGTGACCTTCAGCCTTAACTTCCCGATAAAATCTGGTCTGTTTCCATTCTGTGAGTCCAAACATCGCTTCTAATTCCCTCCAAGGACGTTCAGGAAATTTATATACTAAGGCTTGTTCTACTAATTCTATCGCATTTCTTTGCTGTGCTACTGGTAGAGCCCTCGCACATCTTTCTAGTTGTCGTACTCTGTGTTGGACATTGGCTTGAGGTTCCACTACCAGCCGTACCAGTCCCAATCCGATTGAGTCTGAGGTGTCTGGAGTTTCATCAAGGTAAAGTGAGTGCAGATATCCTGTTTGGACTTCGCCATCGTAACATCTGGGAATCCCTGTATCCAAGCTGCGCTTAGCCCAAAATACTACCGCTTGCCAGCCATGTCGCCAACGATTTTGTCCTAAGTAGACAAACACTTCTTGCATCAGGCGGTAGTACAAGTCTTCATCTTTCTGAAATTGGACTTCTACGAAATAAATAGGGTCGCCATCTCGTTTGGGGAGAAATACGCCGTCGGTGCGTTTGGCGAGTTCTTTGAGTTCGACGGCCTTAAAATTATAGTTTTGTGCTAGTTGAGTGTTGTCTCCCAGGAGTTCAAAGAGAGTGCCAGGGAGGGTTTGGAAGACTTTATAAAATAGGCTGTCAGTGCGCATTGGTTAGCATTGGAAGGAACTGGCATTTGGGTTATCTGGCCAATATTATCATCGGTTGGTGTTATTTTTTGATATTATTTTTTTATAATGACAAAGGTGTACGCCCATATATAAAGTGCTCTTCTGATATTGACTCCGCCTCAGCAGTTGAACTATCAGTAAGTCTTGGGGAGTAATTTGGTGGGCAAAGGGAAAAGGGGGTATTTGATGAATCTATTGGTAAAGTTTCCCCTTGCCCACCCTACGAGTTCTGCGATCGCTTGACCTAACCAGGTGTTCAAGGCATTGTAAAGTTGGGAGTTTTTTTCACAGCATTTCTACAGTATGAGTGGGATCAAATCCATGTGAGCATTATTGGTCTACCTGTGACAACCAGCTCAACAAATCTTCCCAACTATTCAACTCAAAAATAATATCTGTTAACCCTTCCAAATTTGACAAAGACAAACCTTGAACTACATTGTTTATTTCCTCGGTCATTTCTGGGAATCGTTTTTTCAGCAGACGCATGACCAAAATCTGTGCCTCAGTGATGCGACCTTCTTGATGACCTTCTTGGTGACCTTCTTGGTGACCTTCTTGGTGACCTTCTTGGTGACCTTCAGCCTTAACTTCCCGATAAAATCTGGTCTGTTTCCATTCTGTGAGTCCAAACATCGCTTCTAATTCCCTCCAAGGACGTTCAGGAAATTTATATACTAAGGCTTGTTCTACTAATTCTATCGCATTTCTTTGCTGTGCTACTGGTAGAGCCCTCGCACATCTTTCTAGTTGTCGTACTCTGTGTTGGACATTGGCTTGAGGTTCCACTACCAGCCGTACCAGTCCCAATCCGATTGAGTCTGAGGTTTCTGGAGTTTCATCAAGGTAAAGTGAGTGCAGATATCCTGTTTGGACTTCGGCATCGTAACATCTGGGAATACCTGTATCCAAGCTGCGCTTAGCCCAAAATACTACCGCTTGCCAGCCATGTCGCCAACGATTTTGTCCTAAGTAGACAAACACTTCTTGCATCAGGCGGTAGTACAAGTCTTCATCTTTCTGAAATTGGACTTCTACGAAATAAATGGGGTCACCGTCCCGTTTGGGGAGAAATACGCCGTCGGTGCGTTTGGCGAGTTCTTTGAGTTCGATGGCCTTAAATGTATAGTTTTGTGCCAGTTGAGTGTTGTCTCCCAGGAGTTCAAAGAGAGTGCCAGGGAGGGTTTGGAAGATTTTATAAAATAGGCTGTCAGTGCGCATTAGTTTGCATTGCGATGAACTGGCATCTGAGCATCTGGGCTATCTGGCCAATATTATCATCGGTTGGTGTTATTTTTTGATATTATTTTTTTATAATCACAAAAGTGTACGCCCATATCTCACGGGGTGACAAGTGAATTAAAAAGTAGGTAGGTTGTGGGGTGTAGGGTATAGGGTGTAGGGAAAAAAGAAGAGCAACACCTTGTTAGTAGAGAAAATTGAATTGGGTAATGGATGATTGAATCAGGGAGAGTGAGGCTTGATGAAACCCACATAGCAGTGATATGTACCTTCATTTTAACCACACCCCACACCCGGTCACCCTACACCCAGTCTCCTTTTTAACTTTGTTGTCACCTCTAGAGACTTTATGCTCATCTTTCCGCTAGAAAAGATGGGGGATGCCAACCATTAATTGTCCATCGAAACCGTGCTTCTACAACGAGGGGATTATTCATTTTAAGCGTAATGACTGTTACTCGTCCCACAGGGGTTAGTCCTTGAATTTTTGTGAAATCCACATTCCATGAGAAATGTTCATCCCAATTCTGAGTGCGGGGATTAAATAAGTGAACAGTTTGACTAGTTAAAGGGTCGAGGGCAACAGTTGTATCCGATTTAAATTGGTTGCAGGTATAGCAGGCGAGGCAAACATTTGAAAATATGCTCTTTCCCCCAATAGAGCTGTGGTAAAATGTGATCGTAAGTTAAAGGAATACCACTATTTGCTTCACTAGTTTGGCAATAGCAACAATAACGGCGATCTTGGCGATCGATCTCATTCTTCAAAGATATTGGAATATAGGCCATGAGGTTACACAATACTTTGAGGAACTGGGTAACCGCGCCATTTCAGGAGAGCCGCTGCATGAGCTTTGCGTAGCATAAAACGATCTGCTGAAATCTTAAGCTGCTCAAGTTCAATCTGTTCTGCATCTGTTAAAGAACGCTCTTGATTTTGAGCTAACAACCAGTAGTGACGCTCCATTTCTTCCGGTGTTTTTTTACTCTGGGCAATCGGCCACAAAGCTTGGTCTTCCAACCTATCTAAGGCAGCTAGATCTGCTTGAAATTCTTCAGGTACATCAGACCAATTGGGGGGACTACCAATTTGTAAAGCATGGAGCATGACAGCTTCAAGAGAGCGTTCAGTTGCTTGGGCAGTGTTGACCAAGCGCTGATAGAGGAAGTCAGGAATTTGCAGAGTAATGGTTGTTGAAATAGAATTCATGACGGCATCTCCTCAAAGCGCAGTCCGTTAAGAGTCTATTGTAGCTCAGGGGGTAGGGTGTTAGGCAGGGTGTAGGGTTTAGGGTGTAGGGTGTAGGGTGTAGGGAAAAAAGACCGAGCTTCGCGAAAGTTGCTAGGGATGGTTGAATCGGCTAATGTACGATTAAATCAGGTAAATGTTGGTTAATGAAGCCTTTTCTAGCTAATTTGTGTACATGCCTATTTTCACCACACCCCATACCCCACACCCCACACCCTACACCCTCCATCCTTGTGGGATAGCCAGGGGATTGTCTGGTGTGGTGGCTATGTTTCCTACTCCAAAAAGGCCAGAAATATGGCAATCATGTCATATAATGTAAATTTCCGATTATTATTTGAGGAAGGACTAGCAGACGTTGACCCAGAGTTATTAATCAGACTCCCATTCAATGAACTGATCTATATCAACAACTCTGGAAATGTGGAACGATTGATCAAGGAATTGGATGGGTCGAATCCAGAATTAGTCCCTCTCTTAGTTGATCAATGGGGAATAATTATCGATGGCAATAGTCGCCATGCCGCAGTTGAAGGATTAAATGCAGGTTCAGATGGCAACAAATTCCCAAGAGTCCCCGTAGAGATCAGGACTTTCTCCGACAACCTAGAACGACTAAGGCAACTCAAGTTACGAAATAGCTATAGCGTTTCTAGGATTTATGAGGTACGCTTCTCAACCTCAAAGTCCCCCTTGATAAGGGGGATTTAGGGGGATCTCTTTGTACCTCATGGCATAGAGAATTGCTATATCTTGTCTAGACCAAGATGCAGCAATACATAGAAGCTCAACTGATGCTGCAAATTGAGAAACAGGAAGTTGAGCGGAAAAAGAAAAGAAGAGAGGATACTGCGATCGCAAGACATGGCAGATCGATTGATCGAGTTGCAGCGACAGATGGTACTGGTAGAACTACCTTACTTATTGGCTTCAATGTCGTTGAGGCTATTCAAAAAGAGGAGAATGCTGATCTTGCCAAAAAGTGGTCAAAACTTCTGGAAGAAGGAACAAACAAGATGGCCTATGACATCTTATCAGTGCCTCCAGAAGATCGTGAGGCTGTTATAGATCAGCTTTATAACCCAGAAGGAAGGGCGATTGACCTTGGCCTTTAGGCCAAGCTACGCGAATGGTCACGCTACGCGAACGCAGGTTCAAGCCTTATCCCTCCCTCAGCTTGAAGCTTTGGGGGAAGCGTTGTTGGACTTTACGAAACCCGAGGATTTGGATGAATGGATGCGTTCACGTAGTGTTGCTGATAGCAAATCGAACTCGTAGGTAATGCTTTCGGTGTGATTGGCCTACGGCCACGCTACGCGATCAGCCCTACGGGCATAGCTCGGCTGACTGCACTACTTCTTAACCAAGATCAACTAAGTTAGCATACGCTTCTTTTTCATCCTGTTAGGCTAAGTGTTGATAGAAATAATATTAGCTAAAGCCCGCAGTGCATCATTAACTGATTTTTCATCTGGAAAAATTTCAGCCACATCGTCATCCAACTTAACAATGTTGCTAGTTTCCCTATATCTGTGAGCATATTTACCACGTATGCCTTTGCTAAAATCGTATTCATCTAGCCGATCCTGATCCTGTTGATTATTAATAGTAATTGTTATCCTCGTATGTCCTTTTCTCTGGTGATGTAGCCAAACGAGCACTCTTTAGCCTGATCGATTACTATTTACTTAAAGTCCGGTTTGCCGGATTATAATTATTTTAAATTATGGAAGTCATCAAGCTAGGAAAAAAAGGTCAACTCTCTCTTCCCAAAGCAATTCTCAATCGTCTAGGGTTGGAAGGTGAAACTATGCTACTGGTAGAAACTACTGCTGATGGTGGAATTCTACTGCGTCCTGCGGGAGTGTATCCGATTGAGATCTATACAGAGGAACGGATTGAGGAGTTTTTATCAGGCGATCGCTTAACTAACGAAGAAGCCGAACAGCTAATGGGTCAACTTAAAGATGCTGAGTAGGAAAGATACATGCGCGTGTTTCTGGATGCCAATGTAATCTTTGCAGCCGCTATTAGTCCTGATGGTCGCTGTAACGCTTTGTTTGAGTTAGCTTCTGCTGGGTATTGTGCTTTGCTAACATCGCCTCACGCCTTGGAAGAAACACGCCGTAACATTACAGCTAAGTATCCCGAAGCTTTGACACGATTGGAACGGGATTTAATCCCTAAACTAATTATTGTTGGAGAAGCACCGGTTTCACGAGTTAATTGGGCCATGGAGATGGGGCTACCTTTGAAAGATGCTCCTATTTTAGCGACAGCAGTAGAGAATAGGGCAGACCTTTTGGTAACGGGTGATAAGAAGCACTTTGGTTCGTTTTACGGTCAGATATTAGAGGGAGTAACGGTGGTAGATCCGGCAGAGGCGATCGCACTACTTCTCAACCAAGAAAAACTTTAGTGATTGCCCGACTACTTCTCAACCAAGATTAACGAGAGTGCGATCGCCTTTGGCGTGGCCTACGGCCAATCGCACAAGCGCGGAAGCTGAGGCCGTAGGCCACGCTTTGCGAACGCGTGACTCGCGTAGCGTGGCCTACGGCCAATCGCACTTGTGTACCAACAGTTTTTGGAGATGTCTATAGCGTTTCTCATAGCTATGAGGTACACATTATTTTTTCCCTCTTCCCTCTTCCGACTTCCCATATCCGCTGCTCCCGTCTTGATGCAGTCGCTCATGGGGGAAACCACGCCAGTTGCTCATGGTTTGTTCGCGAAGCGTCGGCTACGCCGAAGTTACCGTAAGACAGTTGAGCCTTAATCAATAAGTTTTACCCCTTTTCTGCATAGCCTAACAATCATAAAGGCTCAACTGTCTAAGGTTTCGTCTCCGGGGGGAACCCCCAAGACCGCACTGGCTCCCCAAGACCGCGCTGCATCGCTGCTCCGAAGTCCCTGCTCCCTAAAACCCAGAGATTTGTACCTCATGGGTATAAGACTTGCTATATTATAGTTGCGTGACATGGCAAATACCTTACTTTTTTATTCCAACAGAGTTGTACAAGGGGCTTCAATGAGTGCCTTTACCTCTCAACGAACTCGATTGTTTTCAGAAGTGGGGTTAATGTTCAATACAGTATTGATGGAAAATTCCCCTAGTACTTTCATAGAGTCGCTTTGGAATTGCTCAGATGCGCATTTGAGTTGCTGCAACTGATTAAAACTAAAGATGCTCAATCCACTCAGAGCCAGAATCAATCCAGTTACACAGCTAATTAATCGACAGCTATCATTTCGCCTTTTTTGCAGACTACGCCGCACAAACTCAGCTTCCACTTGGTTCAGCCAGTTATTCTCAGAATTCAGTACCTTTTTCAACAAATCCAGACGAGGGTTAGCATGCCAAAGAAACTTTGCCTGTTGCTGGCTTTTCCACTCCTGTGCTGCGGTCGTCAACCGCCGTTGTAGAAGTAAATTTTCCTCATCCTTTTGTTTCCACTCCAGCAGCTTTTGCCAACCCCGCACCAAAGCATCATGGGCTGGTTCGACATCAGGATTTCCCTCACTATCTTGTCCTTCTACTAATAACCGTGCTGTGCTAAAACGCTCAATTACTTCCTTAACTAAACTATTTTTATCGGGGGGATATTCCAATTCTGATAACGGTACCCGCCTACGGGCTAATTCACCCCCACCTAGTGCCACCATCCGCAGCATGACATGACGGATTACTTGGTCATAAGCGGGATTTTCTTGAACTAGCTTCTGATACTCTTTATCTGCCCTTTGAGTTAGCGATCGCATTACTCCCCCCAATTCCATATAATCGGCTTGAGTCAACGCCCGGTCAATAGTAATACCCCTGTATTGTGCCTCCCGTTGTCGCCTTAAGTATTTCAGATACAGTTCACTTAAGGCAAAAGACAGCAGGGGCAATGCTCCGGGCATATCCGCCACTTCATCAATTAATTTTTCTACTAAATCGTGGGGTTGAAAATACATTACCCGTGCTTGAGCCGGTTTTTCTATCGCTTCCCTTAGTTCCCCTCGTGTCATCGCCGGTACAATAAATCGTCCACTTTGCCAAAGATTTATCAGTACCGTGGTTCCCAATTGATTTATTACTTCCGGTGCCAACTTTAAGCCCACATCACAGATGTGGGGTTCAAAATCAGAACGTAGGCTTAATACTACCCGTAATTTATCCCCATGGGCATTTATGGCTGTGAGTATCTGTTGGAAAAACTCCTTACGCTCATCTAAGTTTCGACAGAGTGTAATAATTTCTTCGCTTTGGTCAATAAACAGTAATAACTTAGAGTTGGGGTTATTTTTCGCCCAAACATCAATGCTCATTGCCAGGTTCTGCTGTGGGTTTTGGGCTGCTACCTCTGGTAATTGGGTATTTTTCAAAGCATTATTTAACCCTTGTAAGGGCGTTTCACCAGGACGGATGGCTGGCAAAATACACCATTTCTCAGTATTATCTTGCCGTAGTTTGGGAATTAATCCGGCTTTTACCAAGCTAGATTTACCGGAACCAGAAGCACCCAACACCACTGTCAGGGGATGAGCTTTGACAAAATCTTCTAACTTTTCTACTAGTAATGTTCTACCGAAAAACAGTGAACTGTGTTTCTCGTCAAAGGAGTTTAAACCGCGATAGGGATTTTGTGATTGATCCAAAGGTGGTGCTGGTGGTAAATTAAGTTTATGTCCGGGAGAAAGAAAGATATATTCTCCCTTATCGTGCTTATTTAAACACCAAATACCAGGGGTTTGTCGCTGATGGTATTTTTTTGTGGGTATTTCGACTCGATTCCGTAAATGTAAATATAATTCTGTGGCTGTAATTACCCCATCTCCAGCCGGTTTACCATTTTTGGCAAGAGGATAGATATCTGCTGCCCCTTCTAGGGCTTCTAATAATGCACTAGCAAAAGGGGAATGATGGCCGACTTGACTGCGTTCGCTATCTAAATTAAAGTTATCTAAGGCTTTTTGATCAGAAGCTGAGGAAGTAATGATTTGCCAGGCTGGGTCAGTAATAAAACGGTCGTATCGTTCTTGGTGAATTACTTCTGGCGATGTGAGTAAATCCCTGGTACTCGACCAACGAAAAGCACCAGCAAAACAGCAGTCTAGGATACCCAAGAAATGACGACAGGGTAATTGACTTAAAGCGTCATGTAACTTGGTCATGGGCAGATAACTATTAGTATCCCCCAGTTTGGCATCTTGAGGAATTAAGTAACCAGCCGGGCCATCATCCCCATTGAGAGCAACTCCATGACCAGCAAAGTAAAATAATAAGCGGTCATTTTCAGTGACTTGTTCCGGTAAGGTTTTTTCTAAAAATTTCTTGAAGTTAGTGAGGCTGGCAAGTTCGTCTAAGCATTCCCAGACTTGATAGCCATGCTTTTTGTGGAGAATTTCAACTAGTTTTTTGGCATCGTTTACGGGGGTGTGCAGGGTGGAAATGCCGTTTGTGTAGTTATTGATGCCGACGATAAATGCGATATTTCGGGAGAACATATAGCAGTTGGCGATTTTATTAAGTGCCAAATTATGGGTTTTTATGGAATAGGAATACCCTCTTATTAAGGGCAGGGCTATTTCATTCTCGCCAAAAATAGATAGGGAGATGGGGACCCCTGACAAGGGTAGGTTTTTTACTTTGGAGATAGGTAATAGGTAATAGGTAATAGGTAATAGGTAATGGGTAATAGGTAATAGGTAATAGGTAATGGGGAATGGGTAATCGGTAATGGGGACCGGTCCCCTAACCCTCATAAGGGTAGGTTTTTTACAAAGACCTACCCTTATGAGGTGGTGAACAGGGGCTCAGTTCACCACCCTGTGCTATATCCCTACTAATTCGGGATCTTTAGCAAAACGTATTACCGATGGCACGATAGGTTTCTTTACCGACAATCCCATCTACAATCAAGTAGTCAGGATTAGATTTTTGGAGGGAGTTGTAGTAGCTTTGGAAATCCCTTACTGCCCGTTCTGTTTGGGAGCCAAACTGTCCGTCAAGAAGCACAGAATAGTCTATGTAGCAAATTAAGAACTGCTGGAGAAAGCGGACAGCTTCACCGGCTGTTCCCTTTTTCAAAACTGGTAGGTGGGTGACGTAAGCAGCGTTAGCCTGACTAATTACTTCAGAACCATTAGCTAGTGTAGAACCATTAGCTAGTACAGATTTAGAATTGATAGTGTTAGTTGCCATGATGGATGTCTTTTCCTTAATGATTTGACGTTTACTAGGAAAACCTTTTCAGGTTTCGACATTGGACAAAGTTTTTATTTTCTGTCTTTTGTCTCTACACCCTTAAGACGATCTCAAAACCCTATTTTGGAATTTTTCGAGTTAGCACCAATTTTTTGATCTCGACTCACCCCATTCACCCCAGTTCACCCTCCCCACACTCCCTACTCCCTACTCCCTGATCCCTACCTCACTTGGGTAGGTTTTTTACCTAGCAGGGCGAGTACGTACTGGCATTGGGAATAAATTTCGCCAAATATGTCTGTCGGATTTTCTACCAGAATTTCCACCGATTACCGACCCATCTCCCGCTCTTCCCCTCCTGGTCGGGGTTAGGGGTGGGTTCCGATTAGCCATTACCCATTACCCATTACCCATTACCCATTACCCATTACCCATTACCCATTACCCATTACCCATTACCCATTCCCCATTACCTATTACCTATTACCTATTACCTATTACCTATTACCTATTACCTATTACCTATTACCTATCTCCAAAGTAAAAAACCTACCCTTGTCAGCTGGTCCCTACTCCCTATTCCCAATAAAAAAAATCGGTCAAGTTTGGGTTAACCCCAATCCTTGACCGATTTCTGTACTTTAACTTTCCACAAGTACAGCTGAGCTGCACTCAAATTTGGATAACTCCAGATCAACTATAGCGGTTTTTAATCTAGTAAGGTACAATTTTTTGGGTTTTAGGGAGCAGGGAGCAGGGAGCAGGGAGCAGGGAGCAGGGAAGAGGGAAGAGGGAAGAGGGAAAAAAATATGTGTACCTCATGAGGATAAAAAGCGCTATAGTACATTCTTCTCGAGTTAGTCAGCAACTGCTGGAAAGCAATAACATCCCAACTCATCCTTCATCCTGCTTCATCTTCCTTCACCAAACATCCTTCACAATTCCTGATTTGCCAGGGGGCAACCCTGGCAAAGTCCTATCAGAACATCCTTCACCTTCCCGGATGTTCTGATAGTTCATATCTTCTACAACTTTGACCTGCTCCCCTTTCGTACCAACAGTTTTTAGAGAGCGATCGCATAAGCGCGGAAGCGAAGCTTCATCGCGTAGCGTGGCCGTAGGCCAATCGCATAAGCGCGGAAGCTGAGGCCTACGGCCACGCTTTGCGAACGCGTGACTCGCGTAGCGTGGCCGTAGGCCAATCGCTCTTGTGTGCCAAGAGTTTTTGGAGTGCGATTAGTCTTCGGTGATCGCCAATTTTGGTATAGCAACCGAAGTATAGTTTAGGACAAAGTATTTTGCTTGAAAGGGAGCAGGGAGCATAAATATGTCTTAAGCTTTACTTCGACTGCTATATACATTGTCGCAGAGATTGCGATCCCTCTTGTCAACATTGGGGTTATTCTCAAGATAGTCACGCACCCTATCACAACTCTTGGATAGCAGTTCATCCAATCCTCCAAACTGCCATAACTTTGCAGTACCCTTCTCGTCAAGGGTAGCTATTAAGCTACCATCAGCACTAAGACTTATACTGGTTAATTGGTTTGTTGGCTGCCCTTTTCCTTTTAAAGTAGTCAATCGTTTTCCTGAGATATCCCATACATGAATATCATAGCTGTCCCCAATAGATGCTAATAAGTTACCCTGAATATCAAGACCATTTTTTTCACTACTGATGTAGCCATTATCATCCTCAAACCCAACTAATTGCTTATGAGACTCCAATTCTAATAAGATTTTATTATGTTTCTTTAATTCATTTTTAATACTCATTGCCAACAGCTTGTTATCCGAGTTAAAAACGATATGACTCTCCGGGTAAACCCTAGGATAACTCTTCTTGGACACTTTTTTCAAGGTTTTAGTTTTACTGTTCAACTCAAACAGATGGATAGTACTATCACAGATAGTATAATCACAGTGCATGGCAGCCAATTGCTGACCATCACGACTAAAAATAAGCTGGCTAATTGTTTTTTCAATTTTTTTTGGTTTATACAATTCCTTCCCATTTAGATTCAAGATGCGAATCGTATTCTCTTCGTCTAGTGCAGCCAATTGCTGACCATCAGGGCTAAAAATGATTTGGCTGATTTTGCCTTTAATATCCTTAAATTGCTTCAAATCCTTACGCTTCAACTCCAACAAATGGACAGTACCATCTTTTTTGACAGCAGCTAGTTGCTTGCCATCGGGGCTGATACTGAGACTTTTAAACTGCCCCTCAATTGGGCTTAACTCTTCCACTTGTTGGTTGTTCTCTATTTCCCACAAGCGAATAGTCTTGTCATCACCTAGACTAGCAATTTTGCCATTCGAGCTAGAAATAACCTCACGAATACTACCTTGATGCCCTTTCATTTCTTTCAGTTCAAAAAAATTATAAACTGGATTATAAACACTAATCATACCATTAGTATTTTGACCGATAATTAGACGACTATTGGCATCAAAACTGATTTCTGAAACGCTGTTGTTTGTATTGATTTCTAAAACGCTGTCTATGGGTTTATAATACGCCAAACTGTTCTTGCTTAAACTACCAACCAGGGCAGTGCTTGCATCCTTATAATAGATGGCGGCAAAGTAGTTACCATCAGGGCTAAAAACGAGGTTATCATAGAGTTCATAATCACAAAAATAACACCTATTAAGCCTATCATTATGTTTAAACTCTTCTAACTGAGTGCCAAACATAAAGTCTGACAAGCGGAGGGTATTGTCAGATTGGGTAGCTACAACTAGCTGGTTATCGGAGTTAAAGCTAATAGTCATGAAATTGTCTTGAGCATTTTTTAATAGCTTCGGTTCATTTCCCGTTAAGTCCCACAGGTAGATGATAGAGTCTGAGCCTGCTTTCCTATAGGCTACAAGCTTCTTGCCATCAGGACTGAAACTGAGCCCTGTGCTATATTCGCAATTTTTAGAATGTAGGATAGATTCTTCAAGCTTTGGTGGCTCTTCCTGTTTTCCTTCCAAGTTCCATAGGCGAACAGTACATTTATCGTCAATAGTTGCTAATAAGCTACCATCCTTATTAATATCAAGATTGACTTCACCTCTATGTCCTGAAAATACTTTGGGTAGTTCTGTGCCTTTGAAGTCTTGTAAGCGGACAGTACCATCCTCTGCTGTAGCAATCAGTAACCGATGATCAGACGTAAAAAACATCTTATTAAAGTTTTCAGGCACTTCTATGCGGTTACGTTCTTTCGCTAAATAGAATACCTTTCGCCAAGTTTGTAATACTTGAGTTTTAAGCTCATTTTCTGGCTTGAATAAGGATAAGTATCCCGGCCAATCTTTTAGAGATTTACCCGCTCGTAAACTAGCAACCAAAGCTTCTAAATCTTGACCTAATTCTAAGTTTGCTTCGGCGGATTGCCGATCAGCCCTGACTTGGCCGATCAAAGCATCTCTCTGTCCAATCAAAGAAAATACTAAACCTGTACCTAACCCCAGCATAACTACGATCGCAACAACCCAATTCCGACGAGTATTGAAGCTTTTTCGCCTGACGCTACGCTGCACAAACTCAACTTCTACTTGGTTAAACCAGTTGTCCTCAGAATTGAGTTCTTTATTCAACAAATCAAGACGAGGGTTAGCATTCCAAAGAAACTTTGCCTGTTGCTGGCTTTTCCACTCCACCGCCGCAGGAGTCAACCGCCGTTGTAGAAGTAAATTTTCCTCATCTAAATGTTTCCACTCCAGCAACCTTTGCCAACCCCGCACCAAAGCATCATGGGCAGGTTCTACATCAGGATTCCCCTCAACATCTTGTCCTTCTACTAATAACCGTGCTGTGCTAAAACGCTCAATTACTTCCTTGACTAAACTATTTTTCGCTGGTGGATATTCCAATTCCGATAAAGGTACCCGCCTACGGGCTAATTCACCCCCACCTAGTGCCACCATCCGCAGCATCACATGACGGATCACTTGGTCATAAGCGGGGTTTTCATTAACTAGCTTCTGATACTCCTCATCCGCCCTTTGAGTTAGCGATCGCATTACTCCCCCCAATTCAATATAATCGCCTTGAGTCAACGCCCGGTCAATAGTAATACCCCTGTATTGTGCCTCCCGTTGTCGTCTTAAGTATTTCAGATACAGTTCGCTCAAGGCAAAAGACAGCAGGGGCAATGCTCCGGGCATATCCGCCACTTCATCAATTAATTTTTCTACTAATTCGTGGGGCTGAAAATACATCACCCGTGCTTGAGCCGGTTTTTCTATCGCTTCCCTTAGTTCCCCTCGTGTCATCGCCGGTACAATAAATCGTCCACTTTGCCAAAGATTTATCAGTACCGTGGTTCCCAATTGATTTACTATTTCCGGTGCCAACGTTAAGCCCAAATCACAGATGTGGGGTTCAAAATCAGAACGTAGGCTTAATACTACTCGTAATTGCTCCCGATAGCCATGAATTGCTGCCAGTATCTGTTGGAAAAATTCCTGGCGCTCCTGTTCATCTTGACAGAGTGTAATGATTTCTTCGCTTTGGTCAATAAAGATTAATAACTTGGATTTGGGATTGTTTTTAACCCAAACCGCAATACTTTCAGTGAGAGTTTTTTGTGGGTTTTGTAACTCGACTTTTGGTAATCCGGCCTCAACCAGGGCTTTATTGAGAGCTTGGAAGGGGTTTTCTCCGGGACGAATTGGTGACACTATCGACCATTTACCGGTATTTTCCTGTTTCAACTGGGGAATTAATCCGGCTTTTACCAAGCTAGATTTACCCGAACCGGAAGCACCCAACACCACTGTCAGGGGATTAGCTTTGACAAAATCTTCTAACTTTTCTACTAGTAATGTTCTACCGAAAAATAGTTGGCTGTGTTCCTCTTCAAAGGAGTTTAAACCGCGATAGGGATTTTGTGACTCATCCAATGGTGGTGCTGGTGGTAAATTAAGTTCATGTCCGGGAGAAAGAAAGATATACTCGCCTTTATCGTGCTTATTTAAACACCAAATACCGGGCGTTTGTCGTAGACGGCATTTTTCTGTGGGAATTTCGACTCGATCCCGTAAATATAAATATAATTTTGTGGCTGTAATTACCCCATCTCCAGCCGGTTTACCATTCGTAGCAGGAGGATAGATATCTGCTGCCCCTTCTAGGGCTTCTAATAATGCACTAGCAAAAGGGGAATGATGGCCGAATTGACCGCGTACGCTATCTAAATTAAAGTTATCGAGGGCTTTTTGGTCAGAAGCTGAAGAAGTAATGATTTGCCATGCCGGGTCACTAATAAAACGGTCATAACGCTCTTGGTGAATTACTTCTGGCGAGGTTAATAAATCCCTAGTACTCGACCATTTAAAAGCACCAGCAAAACAGCAGTCGAGGATACCCAAAAAATGACGGCAGGGTAATTGACTTAAAGCATCGTGTAACTTGGTCATGGGCAGATAACTATTAGTATCCCCCAGTAAAGCATCTTGAGGAATTAAGTAACCAGCCGGACCATCATCCCCATTGAGAGCGACTCCATGACCAGCAAAGTAAAATAATAAGCGGTCATTTTCAGTGACTTTTTCGGGTAAGGTATGGGATAAAAATTTGTTAAAGTTAGACAGAGTTGCCACTTCGTCTAAGCATTCCCAGACTTCGTAATCATGCTTTTTGCGGAGAATTTCCACTAGTTTTTTGGCATCGTTTACGGCAGTGTTGAGGGGGGAAATGCCGTTTGTGTAGTTATTGATGCCGGTGATAAAGGCGAGATTTCGAGAAAACATGTTCTGCTAAAAGCACTTAAAAGCACTTATAAAGATAACTTGAATACTCTTGATTGTTAGCATCCCATTTTTTTTGGCAAAAATATCTTTTTATAGCAGTCGCCAGCGATGCAGCGCGGTCTTGGGGAGCCAGTGCGGTCTTGGGGGTCTCCCCCATGAGCAACTGGCGTGGTTTCCCCCACTCGCGCTTTGCATCAAGACAGGGCAGTTAGAACATGACAAAAGTATCAAACCTAAGTAAGCGCAAGAGTAATACTCTCTTGGTGCGCATTCTGATGGTGATTAGAAATCACCAGGGTCGCACCGCTTCTGACTTCTGACTTCTGACTTCTGACTTCTGACTTCTGCTATATGTGGGCGGTATAATCACGCTCACACAGCAGTGGGATGCTCCCTATTTATTCCCCAGGATAATCTGTTGACTTTACGCAGAAATTCTTAGTTTCGTAATAAATCTTTACATACTTTCATTGGCGTATATAGGGTTTATAAATGAGATGTAAACCTAGGAGGTATTTTTTTACTGTCCAATAAAACTTCGTATCTCTTTCCCCTCTTGCCTTTCCCCTCCTGGGAGGGGTTAGGGGTGGGTTCCTCTTGTATGCAAGCTTTTTTATACAAGAATTATGTTTACAACCTAGATAAAAACCCTATAATGACTAGGCTACTCATTCAAACCCAAACTGTCCCTGTGATGGTCAATCTTCCTGGGATCATCCCCATGACCCCTGCCCAGTTTTCTGAATTCTGTTTAGCCAATCGAGATCTACGAATTGAGCGCACCGCCAGTGGATTGGGTAAGTCAGCGGGATTGCTCCCGCTTCGTCCCCAACGCACCGTGCGAACAAGTCTCCAAGTACACGGCGCAACCGATTCTTTTTGAACTCATTTATCACTGCCACTTCTTTTCTGAGATTTACGGTTTTGTACCTTTTGGTTTTTGTTCCGTTTCAAAGAGGGTTTTTTTCTCCCGGCTCTCAGCATTTTCTGTATGTCGGGATTGGTGGCACCCAAGGCATGTATGGTGTGGTGGCAATCCTCGTGTAGATAGATGAGGTTATCGTATTGGTCTTGTCCACCTAGATGTATTGGTATAATGTGATGTATATGTAATACATCACTAATCCCAATTGATTGATTGCAGACAGGACAGAGGTAGTTCTGTCTGTTTGCTATTTTGTCCTTTCCCGCTGAGAATCTTCCCCTTGCCGTTTTTTCCCTTTGTAATGCTTTGCGCTCTTCCCAGTACCCAATCAGGTCGGGGTCGTCTGGGCTGTTTTTGTATTGGACTAGGGTATGGCGTTTGATGGGTTTCCAAGCGAGTTTATGCAGATATGCATTTTTTGAGGATTTGTTTCCGTATACCCATTTGTCTTCCCTTCCTGGGCAGTGTTTTCCAAAGTAGTTCTTGGATATCCACTTCCAGGATTTATTTGGATGTTTCCGTAACCCCCATCTTTTTAATTTCCAGAAGATGTAGCTATCGAGTGTATTGAAGGTTTCTTGAGCCACTACACCATCATGATAGTTGCCCCACCCTCTTATTTTGGGATTAAGCTTCCTTATGACTTGTTCTTGGGATGCACTCTTTAACTTTTTGAATTCATCCTTCAATTGTTTCTTGAAGTTATTGATGTTCTTCTTGGAGGGTTTGATGAGGGTGACCAATTCGGTTTTCCGTGCAGTGGTTCTGTACTTGCGGAAGTTCCATCCTAGGAAGTCAAACCCTTCTGTCAAGTGTTTGATGCTGGTCTTTTCCTCAGATAGTCTTAATCCTTTTTTGGTTAACCATTCTTGTATGATTACCTTAGCTTCTGTCGCATCTTCTTTGCTTTGAGTTAGAATCACAAAGTCATCGGCAAAGCGGACAAAGGTTCTTTCTGAGATGTTGTTCCAGAATCCTCCTGATTTTTTCCTCTTGTCTTTGCGCCACTTATATGTAATTCCTAATTCATTTTCCATGCCATGTAGGGCTATGTTAGCCAGTAATGGGCTTATTATTCCTCCCTGAGGTGTACCTGACTCGGTGTTATAAAATACGCCTTTATCGACGTATCCTGTCTTTAGCCATTGTTCCACCAGGTTTCTAGCTGGAAAATTTCCAATGGTTTCCAGTAGTGGTTCATGGGCAATATGATCGAAGCATCCGGAGATGTCTGCGTCTAGTACCCACCACTTTCGGTTGTTTTCACCCTTTATGTTGTTGAATATCCTTTGTCTAGCGTCATGGGTGCTTCGGCCTGGTCTGAATCCGTATGATGTCGGTTCAAATTTAGCTTCCCATGAAGGCTCTAATGCATTTTTGACGATACTTTGTATGCATCTATCTATCATGCTAGGTATTCCTAATGGGCGTTTTTTTCCATTGGGTTTAGGAATGTATACACGTTTGGTTGGAATTGGTTTCCAGGCTTTGTAAATTTTTAGAGCATCGACCAGCTCTGCCCTGAGTTTGGGGGTAAGATTGGCTATTTTGTCTATCCCAGGGGTGTTTTTGCCTTGATTTAACTGTGCGGCCTGTCTTACGGAAATGAGTATATTGGAGTAGCTACGTAGCATTAGCCGTTGTAGCTTATTCACCTTTTTCCAATTGCCTTCACGAGTCGCGAGGAATATCCTACGTCTTAATTTCCTGACTAACCGATAGGCTTTCTTCCAGTCTATGGAGTGCCACTCGGTAGCTTGTTCAGTTACGATACCGTTTTCGGTTGAATTCGGTTCTATCTTTTCCATTACAATTAAGGATTAATAAGTATTATGTTCCTCCCTCAGAATCAGTTCTGAAATTCAGCACTCTGCACGAGTTGAGGGATTTCCCTCTATCCAACCGGTTATACGCTCTTCACGCTTTCCCGTCGGTTTTCACCATGTTGGCTTTAGCTTGGTTCAGTCTTTTACCGGACTCAGAGTTATACCTCTTCTTGCGATTTGGCTACCTTAATCATCGACCTAGATTAAGGACTCAATCTCGGCTTACCCGGTTACACACAAAGGAGATGCGAACTAATGGTTGTCGTCTCTACGCCGAGTCCGTGGAGTTCTTCCGATTATCCAATATCTACTGGATTAACCCATGGAGCTAGTATCCCCATTACCGCTTTGACAGGGATATCAATCATTACGACGCTTCAATCAACGATTCCTTTCGTCAACCTGTTAGTTCTTTCCCTAACGTTCCATTATCATGCGGTATATGCTTCTGGTTACGCATTACCCTCTAGCTGTGAGACATAACAATTCGGGAGTACCTCAGCTTGTGAGCCGTTGATATCCATCTCGTTATGCCCCTTTGGGTGGGAACTTCGCTTGAACCCTAGCTGATCGGAAGGTTACGGAACCTTCACTCCTTTGAGCGCCTTCTTCGGTCGCCCAGAAGTTGTGATTATGTCCCCAGTCTTTTCCGATACAGGCAATCGGAATCTGAAAATTGCTCAACAATTGGCTAACTGGGCTGATCTCGACGGTACGGGTGAAACCTTTGACTCCAGCACCGGCTTTACCTTGCCCAATGGAGCGATCCGCTCTCCAGATGCTTGTTGGATTAAACTGGAGAGCTGGAATGCCTTAACCGAGGAACAGAAAGCTTCCTTTGCCCCCATTTGCCCCGACTTTGTGATCGAGTTACGTTCCGCCAGCGATACACTCAGTGGCTTGCAAGACAACATGCAAGAATACCTTGACAATGGCACATCACTTGGTTGGTTAATCGACCGCCAAAACCGGAAAATTTACATTTATCGTCGTGATCACAAACCAGAGATTTTGGACAATCCTGAAACCGTTAGCGGTGCTCCGGAACTGGCGGGGTTTGTGCTAAAAATGAGCAAGATTTGGTGAAAGCAATTGTCAGCTATCAGCTATCAGCTTAAGCGCTACGCGCACGCTACGCGAACAGCTATCAGCCATCAGCCATCAGCTATCAGCCATCAGCTATCAGTTATCAGCTATCAGCCATTAGCTATCAGCCATTAGCTATCAGCTATCAGCTATCAGCTATCAGTTATCAGCCATCAGCTATCAGCTATCAGCTATCAGCCATTAGCTATCAGCTATCAGCCATTAGCTATCAGTTATCAGCTATCAGCTATCAGCTATCAGCTTATGGGCTATGGACAGGCTACTTGAGGTGCTTATGGGCATAGGGTAAGCAAAGGGAAGAGCTTTTGAATAAGCGATGCAGAGGTGCGACCCGTGGCGAATTTAATTACGGGTCAAGGGCACCATTACGGTCTTGGGGAGCCAGTGCGGTCTTGGGGGTTCCCCCCATGAGCAACTGGCGTGGTTTCCCCCACTCGCGCTTTGCATCAAGACAACAGGTAAGCATTAGTTTAATCTGAGTTATGGAAAGCACCTCAAGCAGCGTGAGCCTTTGGCTGACGGCTGACCGCTGACCGCTGACGGCTGACGGCTGACCGCTGACCGCTGACCGCTGACCGCTGAATGCTTACCTATTAAATTCTCCCAAATGAGGTTTATTTTAAGCTGACGGCTGACCGCTGACCGCTGACCGCTGACGGCTGAATGCTGACCGCTGACCGCTGACCGCTGACCGCTGACCCATGATTGACCTAAATTATCGCTTAGTTGAGATTGATTACTAGGTTCGGTATTATTGGATGGCTTTAATACCAGCCAACCCAGAATAGCCGCGAATAATACCCCAACAACCCCAATAATCCACCATTTCAGTGCTTTGTTCCCTGAAGAATTATTAGTAATATCATTAACCACAGGATTTGCCACAGTAGTAGTTTTTGTAGTAGTTGTAGCTCCTAAATCAGAGTTATTTTCTAGGGCTTGAATCACTGCCTGGGAGAGGGCAGTTAACCCCACCGGTTCAGTAAAGTAAACCATGTGATCGCAGCCGATTTCCTGGATTTGCGGTTGTGGAGTCCGGTCTGAACCTACGCTTTTTATACTTTGTACTGTAACAGCGATATCATTGGGTTGCTCAAAGAAAGCCATAGCTACAGCTTTATCAAATAACTTCTGCATTAGTCGTTGCAAGGGACTAGAAGTTTGATTGGCTTCTGCTTTCAGGGCGGCAGGAATAATCGATGTATTACCAGCAATAATTGAGTAAGGTACTTTGGGGTCGGGACTTGCTGCTAATTGTTCCAAGAACTCAGAACAGGGATGCATCTCGTCTAGGGAAATATCAATAGTTTCAATCTCATCAACAAACCGGTTAATCGCCTGAACCAAAATCCCCATCACTGATACTGGCCAAGGAAATTCTGACAGCCCATTTAAACCGATACTTAAGGTAGCTAATGCCCAATCTTCAACCGTAGACCAAGGGCAACCAGCATTGGGTGTACCTATCATAATTAAATGCCCAACCACCTGATTACCTCCTTCTCGTTCAATAAACCAACGAGAAACCAACCCTCCCATAGAGTCGGCGACAATGTGAAAAATTTTACCGTGGTTCTCCCCTAACCCTACAGCTTGTAGTCTCTGCTTCAGCAATTTAGCATTCTCTACAATTGAGGTATTTATATTCTCATAATCATAGCTGAGTACCAGGTCATACAATTCGGCCAGGGGTTTTTGTGTTCCATCTACCTCAACCTGGGCGGAGCGAAGGCTGGGCAGCAAGCTCTCGGTATCACCAATAATACCGTGTATGTAAAGGACTATGCGTTGAGCTTGGGCAACCCGCGACTTGACTTGTTCAACATCTCTTGTATAGTTGACCACTCCAGACGCAGTGACATCCGCTGCTGCCAAGATTGGGTAATTAAACTCTAGCCCCAGTTTTTGAGACACTACTTTTTGGAAGAAAATTCGGATCGAACCCCCCAAGCTGCGGCTACCTTCACTAATTGGTTCTGTTAACCGTTCCAGTAAAATCTCCGTTTTGCCCTCCGGGGTAGACCGAGCCCGTCCCAAAGGCAAGAAAAACTCCCCATCGTAGCTAATGGGTAACAGTTGTTCATCAGAAGCAAGGGGTCGATCAACAATAACTTTCAGGGGATTTTTCGGTGTAACGGCTGACGGATTTTCCACCTCAGTTAATTCCAGCGCGCTTAAACCGGGATCAGTTCCCCGACTGCTAGTAAACTCAAAGGACTCAATGCCCGGATCGTCCTCCCGCAGTATCGGTGGTAACATATGATTACCTAAATCCCTGGTTGATTGGGTGACAGTAGTTAGACGTGCCTTTGCTCTAAATTCGGAATGGGCGTATAGGGTGGAACCTACTCCCAGAAAGACAGACTCGTCCCCTGTGGGAATAGGAGTACTGTGTAGAGGACGCACGGTAGTAATGCTAATTTGGCTAGTTAACCAGTCATCATAGATTTCGTCTTCTTCTGGTCTGCTGCGGAGGTCACGAGCTGGAATCCTTTGCATTAGGCGGTTCAGGGTACCATTACCGCAACGGGGTGTAGGCAAAAGACGTGGTGGTAGGTCAAGTTCTGGTTGTTGGAGCAAAGTGGCATCAAATTCCGTCGAACAGATAATCAGTTTGAGAATATCTTTAACTTCCGTAATCCCCGCTTTTTGCCATAGTTGTTTGGGAACCGTAGGACAAATCGGATTTCCGCGATTAACCCAGGCTTCATCTCCCTCTTGCCCCCTTGGTTCCAGCCAAATTCCGCCCCCATCTAACAACTCAGCTGAGACGGCGTAACGGTCGGTTAAATCGAGCACAGCGCAATAAAGCGGCTCATTACTGGTGTTTTTGAGCTTAATTTTGAATCTGGGCGATCGCCACCTGCCATTTTCCTGTTGATATTCCAGGCGAATTTGAGGATCTAGCAAAGGTTGCCCATCCTGCTGGTAAATCAGCATTTGCACGGCATCGGGGCGAATGCGGCTGGTGGCTGGGCTGGCAAGTTCAGTGATATTCAGCCAACGGGTGATATGTTCTAATCGCTTAATCGCCTGCAAGGCAGTGGCATCGGTGTAACCGGAAATGGCAGCCACTAGAGGACGGTCATCCGCTGGTCGTGTAATTAAATAGTTACCGTCACGAGCCAGTAATTTCAACTCTGCAGCTTCAGGGGTTGCCACTTCCCGAACATACAGGGAGGGCTGATTGTGACCAGTGTTGAGCAGGGTGGTACGGGCTAATTCTACACCAGCTGGTTCTCCTGACAATAAAACCCCTTTCGGTGGCAGGGGCAAACTGGTAATGACTGCTTTCCAGGTCATTTCGGGATTTAAATCCCCAATACCACTAATTTGAACTTTACTCAGCTGCGGCATTACTTCCACAATTTTTGCCTCACCTACTGCCGTTGAGAGTTCACGTAGTTGCTCTGTAGGGGTGTCAAAGGGAAATAATGCCAGTATTGTGGTGTCATTCCCAACAGGTTGAGAAATGCCGTGAACCGCACCACCATCAATCACCCAGTCGTGGTTTTTGTCATAGAAGACAGTAAAGTAGGGTGTACGGTTAGCGATCGCACCGCCCAGAAAAGGTTGGTCTAAATCACTCAACTCCGTAGCTTCGATTTGGGGAGATTGGGCGGTGATCTTACTGCGGACTAGGGCATTGACACGCTTGAATAAATCCCGATAAGTCAGGCTACCATTGGCTTTCTTCAAGGTATCCAGCAAAAAGTAAGAAAACGCACCTCTTGGTTGGCCATTGCTGTTGAATTCTTTCGCCGTCTCACTATCTCGACAAGCGGCTAGGACGATATGTTTTCCTGTGGGGAAACTCCAAGCACTAGGATTTTTTTCTGGGCTGAGGGCAGCTGATAATTTGTCAGTTTCACTCAAGGAGAAAATAAAACTCTCCAAGGGTCGCTGGCGTTTGTCGGTGGAAGTTTTACGAACTGCTGTTTCTGCTTCTAGTCCGCCACGGGTGCCAGCACCAGAGTGACAGCAGTCTAAAATAATAACAGTGTGGGGGTTTTTCTCGTCTACCTCAGAAATTAGCTTGGCTAACTCCTTATCCGCCAAGTCCCAACCTCCCTCAGTGCGACTGTCATAACAGACTAATGTTTCATCCAATCGTTCCGGCTCTATTGCCCAAAACTCTTGTGGAGCTTGCTCTTGAGAACCATGTCCCGCATAGTAAAAGAAAGCAACATCTTCAGCGCTAGCTTGACACAAATGCTGCCGAAAACCATCAACAACTGCCTGACGGGTAGCATCTCGATTCAAGAGTGTGCGGATGTGAAGTTTATCTCCATCTACAGCGACCCGCCCTTGCAAATATTCCTGTATTCCTAGGATGTCATTAACACAGCCATTCAAAGAAGGAACAGGACTGGGATATTCATCAATAGCTACCAGCAGCGCATATATATTGTAGGTCATGGCATTCTCTTAATACTTATTGAAGGAGTTCCAGTTTTGTTAATTCCTGATTGAGATCCCCCTAAATCCCCCTTAATAAGGGGGACTTTTTCATCTAATTCCGTGCTTAATAAGGGGGACTTTTTGCTCTAATTTCCTCCTTCATCAGTAGCACTTTTTGCTCTAATTTCCTCCTTCATCAGTAGCACTTTTTTATCTAATTCTATCCTTCATCAGCAGCACTTTTTTATCTAATTTCCTCCTTAGTTAAGGGGGGTTAGGGGGGGAGCAGGTGGGTGCATCTCATCTTTGTAAAAAAGAAGGGAAGTGCCGGAAGTGTCGGAAGCGTGGGGATTTTAGGGAGGGTGGGTAGTGTAGGCAGTTTGGGAATTTTATTATAATTTTTGTTTAATTGCAAAAGTGAGATGCACCCGAGCAGGTCAAAGTTGCAGAACAAAAGTACTATGTACCATTAGAGCAAGCTTAAACCCATGAGGGGGCTATAGATAATGTACAAATATTCGGCATTTGTGACATGCTCCCCTGATGACCTATTACCCATTACCTATTACCCATTACCTATTACCCATTACCTATTACCCATTACCTATTACCCAGATAAGCGTACAAATGTTCTGCATAAGTGACATGCTCCCGGTTAGGGGGGATCTATGTACCTAATTACAAAGGTGACATGCTCCCGGCTGAGTTGGTCAATTCTCGCCCAAGAATATAACTCCTGGATTATAAACCTCTATCGGTTTTTCCTGGAGAACGCTCACTAGTAGTTGGATTAGATTCTGGTGCGGGAATTTCTTTAGTGTCTTGATTATCTGTTTCGACATTTTCATCACTCGATTCAGCTTTTACTTCAGCTTCTTCAGGAGTTGTTACTGTTTCCTGAGAGTCGGAGCGAGCGTCCCCTAAGGGGTTAGTATCGCCAGATGTATTTTCTACTACTTGATCTTCAGAATTTTGGTTAGGTTCTGTATTTTCCATAGCCACTTTTTTTAACCTCAACTGTATGATACAGGGCAAGGGCAAGACTCAAGAAATTATTCTTAAAAATAGTGATAACTAAGCGCAATAGTTATGATAATCAAGGCTTACCATGGTCATTATCCTTGCCGCATATCACATTTTTGCTTAATTTTTCTTGCGCTTACCCGGCTTTATTATAATAAGCTCTATTTCTAAAATAGCATATTATGAGCTGATTTGTCAAGGAAGCTAGAACCATTGCGCTGCCGTCAGCGATCAGCGATCAGCGATCAGCTATAGCACTACGTATTAAGAGGACATTGATACAAGCTGAAACGCTGTTGTAGTAAACTTTTGCCTCTTACCTCTTGCCTTCCCCTCCTGGGAGGGGTTAGGGGTGGGTTCCTCTTGCCTATTGCCTTCCCCTCCTGGGAGGGGTTAGGGGTGGGTTCCTCTTGCCTCTTGCCTTCCCCTCCTGGGAGGGGTTAGGGGTGGGTTCCTCTTGCCTATTGCCTCCCCCTCCTGGGAGGGGTTAGGGGTGGGTTCCTCTTGCCTCTTGCCTTCCCCTCCTGGGAGGGGTTAGGGGTGGGTTCCTCTTGCCTCTTGCCTCTTAGCCTTTCTCTACTGCACCTAGAGCTTTTAACGTGTTTTTCTGAGGTTTGGTTAAACCAATGGCGTTTTTAATATTCATCCCTTCATAGGGTCGATCAATTCTCAGGGTTTTTACACATTTACCGGTTTCCACATCCCAAAGCTTAATGGTTTCATCTTCGCTGCTACTCACTAACACAGGACGATTAGGACTAAAGGCAATTGACCGGATTGCTTTGTGGTGTCCCTGAAATAGTTTGAGAACAGTACCTGTACTGATATCCCACAGTTGAACAGTCTGGTCATCACTGCCACTGGCTAAACTCTTGCCATCTGGACTAAAGGCAATTGTTCTGACTCTAGATGTGTGACCGGATAAGGTTTGTAGACATTGCCCCGTCTCAACATCCCACAGTTTAATCGTCTGGTCTCCACTGGCACTCGCCAGCAGATTTCCACCGGGACTGAACACAACCGATAAAACCCAATCCCCTTGACCTGGCAATGTTTGTAGACAGGTTCCCGTACTGACATCCCAAAGTTTGATCGTGTTGTCATGGCTACCACTGGCTAGGATTTTACCGCAGGGACTGAAACTAATAGTTTTGACATGGTGAATATGCCCTTCTAAGGTGTGCAGACATTCTCCCGTATGCCAATCCCAAAGCTTTACCGTTTGGTCACGACTGGCACTGGCTAAAATTTCTCCCTCTGGACTGAAGCTGACCGCATGCACCCAACTATCGTGTCCCCACAGTGTTTGCAAACACTCTCCTGTATTTGCATCCCAAAGTTTGATAGTTGTGTCGTCACTGCTACTGGCCAGAATCTGATCGTCTTTGGGAGCAAAAGTGACCGATGAGACCAGATTAGTATGTCCTGACAAGGTTTGTAGACATTGCCCCGTATCACTATCCCACAATATTACCCGTTGGTCTTCGCTACTACTGGCCAACATTTGACCATCTGGACTAAAAGCAACGGATAAGATCCAATTACTATACCCATACACTGTTCTTAAACATTGTCCCGTGTGGATATCCCATAACTTCATGGTTTGGTTTTCACTCACACTCAGCAAGGTTTGACCATCGGGATTAACAGCAACCAACCAAATCCGTGAAGCGTAGCTATTGCCTAAAGGGGAATTGCTATACTCGTGCAACGTTTGCAGACATTTCCCGGTTGCCACGTCCCAGATTTTAACCGTTGTATCCTCACTACCCGTCACCAGTGTTTTACCATCTGGGCTGAAAGCAACTGACCACACATGACTGTTGTAGTCTGGTAAGGTTTTAATACACTCACCACTGGCTAAATCCCAAAATTTTACCGTTGTGCCATCACTTCCAGTTGCCAATGTTTCTCCATCTGGGCTAAGGGCAATCGATAATACCCAATTGATCGGGATTTCTAGGACTTGCAGGCAAGAACCAGTGTTGACATCCCAGACTCTCACAGTTTGGTCTTCGCCCCCAGTGACCAAGGTTTGTGCATTGGGGGTGAAGGTAGTAAAAAATACTGGATTGCTATGGCCTGACAAGGTTTGCAGACATTTTCCGGTGTGGACATTCCACAGCTTTACCGTTTGGTCATGGCTACCACTGGCTAAAATTTCTCCCTCTGGACTAAAAGCTAGGGATTGCACCCAACTGGTATGACCTCGCAGTGTTTTCAGACATTGCCCGGTGTGGACATTCCACAACCTGATTGTTTGGTCGTTACTACCACTGGCTAAAATTTCTCCCTCTGGACTAACAGCCAGGGATTGCACCCAAGCGGTATGACCATTGCAGGTAATAATTTGTTTAATGTTGGCAACATCCCACAACCAAATCTCATTATCAACACTGGTTGCCAGGAGTTTCCCATCTGGGCTAAAGGTCGCTGATAAAACCCCCCCTAAGGTGCGAGTCAAAGCCGACTTACTTAAATCGGCATTGGCGAAGTTGACTCGATGCAAATTCATGCCCTGTAGGTAAGCTTGCCAAACCGTTAAGTTAGAAAAATCATAGCCACTCAGGTCAAGATCAAGCTGCCAGAGTAAATTGACAACATTCCCCCCGGCATATCCTGGTTTTCGAGGGGGAAAAGACTTCAGTTTTGATAAAATTTGATTCAAATAGTTTTGCACATTTTCCGGGAGACCAAGCAGGTTGAGGAGTTGTTCGGTAATCGGTTTTAGAATCAGCTCAATTTGGGCATTTCTCAGATAATCTTTGGCTTGGGCTTTGATTAAGGCACAGCGCTCCAATAGTGCTATTTCTCCCGTTTGAATTTCTTGAAAAATCTGTTCAATTAAGCGATCGCTGACATACTCCATCACCACGGGTTGTTGAGTGAATTTTCCCGAAGTCTTCTCAATCATTGAGCGCAATTGTAGAGATTCTAAGCTTTCTAATAAATGTTTGAATGAAACAACCGGAATAATGTCCCCTTGTAGCTCCTTAAATGAGACCCATTCTCGATTAATGGTCAGCCAGTACATCACCTGTTGTTCTATAGTTGACAAGCGATTAAACTGCTGGTCCATTAAATCGGAAATATCACCAAAGACAATAGTGCCTTCTTCTAAAAACTGAGCCACATCGCCGTCAAACAACTCATAAATTGTGGTGGCAACAATCTTCAAGGCTAAAGGATTGCCCCCATAAAACTCTACCAGTGCTTGACATTCGTCTTTTGAGACAGAAAAGCCTTTTTCGGCGAGAATTTTCTCCCCTTCTCCCTCTGTTAAGCCAGGTAACCTCAGGGAACGAATGGGAGCGTTTACACCTTCTTTATTCCTAATTTCTCTGGGTTTCTCCCGAGTGGTCAACACCAGACAACTTTGATGGTTAGTCTCGCCCCAGCTTCTGAGCAGCTGCCCATAGCCTTCATATCCTGGGCGATAGGCTCCTGCCCGTTGGTCAGGGGATAGAATTGACTCTACATTATCTAAGATCAACAAACAACGCTCTGCCCGCAGATAGTCGATTAAACAGGATATTTTACCATCTAAGTTTTCGGGTAAAGTGGTTTCTTGCTGATCGGACAAAAACCCAATCAGGTCGGTCAAAAGCTCGTGAATGGGTGGCGCATTACGCAAACTTCGCCAAATCAGGTACTGAAATTCCGATTGTAGAAGCTGGGCTAACTTGACAGACAAAGTTGTTTTACCAATTCCACCCATGCCAATTAAGGTAATCAGTCGGCAATGGTCATTAATAATCCATTGTTTGAGTGTGGCTAATTCTTCCTTGCGCCCGTAGAAATTGGTAACATCAATTGCTTCTCCCAAGTCTTGGCGTTTGGGGGAGGTTGTGATCTGTGGCTTTTGATCTACAGTCTGGGATGGCAGGTCCTCTACAGTCTGGGATAGTACATCATCTACAGCCTGGGATGGCAGGTCAACATCCAAATTGGCAATGGCTCTCCATTCCAGTGACAATTTCTGAGAAAGTTCTTCAAAAGTAATATAGTCAACGGGTTTACCGGTCAGGAAGTTGCTGACTGTGGCTAAGGCAAACCCCACATCTTCAGCCAAAGCCCTCTGGCTCTGAAAACCGTTACGCCTGACTGCCAGTTTAACTTTTTCAATGCACTCCTTACGGACTTTGAGCGACCTGGGCATGGCTGATGGGATCCTGACTGTAGGGATTATACCATTGACAGAGGAAAATTCAGTCACAAGTTCGTCACAAGTTAGTCACAAGTCAGATCATCTCAGGCGGTAAGTCAGTATGCAGTGGGGTTTGATGAATATATAGCAATTGAAGGCAAAAGGCAATAGGCAATAGGCAATAGTTCTGTAGGGTGCGTTAGGGGCGCTCACCCTAATTTTCAGCCTCAACGCCCGGGTTAGGTTGCTGCCCGTAACGCACCACTGAGTCAAACAACTGCTATATATTCTAGTAATTTTATCCTAAATAAAACCATGAATGTGCTCTATAAAAAACTGTTGGCAAGAACAACGTTATGGCTATTGTTAGAAATTTGGCTCAACTTCCTTGGACTAGATAACCTAGCTGATTACAGCGAATTTATCTTTGATAATAATTTCAGCAGCCCCAGTGGACTGCTAAAAATCGAAATAATTTGAGCGCTAAATGGAAAACGGAAAACAACCAATTAGTTGCTCGATGGCATTTGAAATAACCCCAAGTAATTTATCATAATCACATTTCACCATGACTAATCAAAAACTCTTGACCAAACCCATTTGTATTGATGTTAACCAAGTGGCGGCTTCAAGCACATCTGAACTTCATAAACCGGATAAAAAACTAGATTCTGTTAAACACTATTTAAGTTTACCACAATCAATCAAAGAAGAAGCTACTAAACCCGAAAGCAGTAAGCCAGAGTTAGATTCAGAAGAAGGTTTGCCATTACTGCTCAAAGCAATTATTGAAGGCTTTGTTGATGGGGTGCTGATTCTAAATACTAACAAAAAGTTGTTTCATGCCAATGAGTCTGGACGTCGAATGTGCTCTCAAATCTCTCAAGGTAAGTCACCGATAAATTCTATCCCTCAGGCAATTTGGCGAGTTTGCGAATCATTAATTGATAGTCGTGAGTTGTTTGGCGATCGCAAACTAATTCTCGAAGCTGAAATTAACGTGGATAAGTCAGTTAAATTTCGGGTTAGGGTTAGATGGTTAACGTTAGAATTATCCCGAGATCCTTATCTGTTATTCACCCTAGAAGATAAACATCAATCTACCAAGAATTCCGCTATCACTGATGCTATTAAATATGGGTTAAGTCACCGGGAGAAGGAAGTATGGTTACTTAAAAAAGCGAACTTTACTTACGAAGAAATTGCACAGCAGCTATGTATCAGCATCAATACTGTTAAGAAGCACCTGAAAAACATTTACGCTAAACAAAAAGAAGTGATGCAGTATTAACATTAATATATATAGCGTTTTTCCTAGCTATGAGGTACACAGAATTTTTGTAAGCATTCAGCCGTCAGCCGTCAGCCAAGGCCAAAGGCCAAAGGCTAGGCTACGGGAATAGCCAGGCTAAGAATGGCTCACGCTACTTGAGGTGCTGACGTAACAGAGATTAAACCAATGCTTACTTGTTTTATTCAAAAGCTGTTCGGTGTAGCACCTTAAGTAGCGCATTAGCTGATAGCTGACGGCTGATAGCTGATAGCTGAATGCTTACGAATTTTTTCCCGATTCCCGATTCCCGATTCCCGATTCCCGATTCCCGATTCCCTAAAAAAAAATGAAAACAGAAACAAAATTAGACGAGATTAATCTATTAAAAAGTATATCTCTTGGCGATCGCACTGCCTTTTGGCAGTTATGGCTGGTCAATCAAGACTATCTTTACGGTCGGTGCGTAACTTGGATGGGAGGCGATCGCACCAATGCTGAAGAAGCATTAAGTCTGGCCAGAATCAAGGCATGGGAGAAACTACCACACCACGCCGAAAAAATTACTAATCCCAAAGCATGGCTAACTCGAATGACTCATAACCTGTGCGTAGATCTGCATCGAAAACGCCACAGAGGTGCAATCGGTATGGAGAGCATTGAAGAAATGGCAGGGGGAGAACACCAGACATTAGCTTCTAGTGATTACTCTCCTGAGTCAGCTCTTCTCCGTCGCGAGTTACGAATGTACATCCGCCGTGAAATAGACGCTCTGTCTCCCCAACTGCGAGAGCCTTTTGTGCTGCATTTTTACCAAGATATACCCTACCCAGACATTGCCAAAAAACTTGCTCTCTCGGTGGATAACGTTTACAAACGCATTCAAAAGGGGCGAGCAATTATGGAAAAGCAGTTGAAGCGGTATCTATCAGGCATAGATGATTATCACCCCTTGTTAAAAGATATTGAAAAGGATGATAGTTGGGATGAAGTGAAAACTAAAAAATCAGTTATTCCATCTCAAAATGCGACAACAAAAGAGTGCCATTTTGAGCAAATTAATGATAAAATTAATTATGAGGTAACAGCGATATGTCTAGAAACACTAACCCCTGTTTGGTAACCTTATCCCAGTCTTCAAAGGTCCAGTTAAATGTACAACTGGTATTAGATAAAAAAACCACCCGAAAACAGCAGAAGTTGAAAACCTTAACTAACTATGTGCAGCAGTATCCCTCTGGATGGAAAAAACGGTTGGAATTGGCTGATTTGCTCTATAAAAGTGGAAACTGGGAGCAGGCTGTTAAGGAGTATGACCAAGTTATTCAGCGGCAACCTCAATTAATTCAGGTAAGGTTGAAACTGGGGAAACTTTTACAGTTGATGGGAGAGGTGGCTAAGGCAATTGAGGTTTATGAGAGTGCTTTGCCATTATCCAGTAATGTTGCTACTGGGCATCATATCCGGGGTTTGATAGAGGTCTGTCGCCGTCAGCCAGAGAAAGCAGTAAAAGCCTTTGAGACAGCCGCATCTTCTGAGCCAGAAAATCCGTCTCACTGGTTAGCATGGGGGCGAGTTGAGATGGAACTGGATAATGCTCACGCTGCTCTGAAAGCTTTTGAGCAAATCTTGTTACTTCAGCCAGATGATATTGTTGCTATGATTCACAGTTATGATGCACTCCTAATACTGGGTGATTTTCAGTCAGCAGAGTTGAGGTTAAGTAGAGCAGAACAGTTAGCCCCTGGTGATTACTCAGTTTTAAAACGACGCTTGGCCTATCGTTGCCGGATGAAATTAGTATTGGGTAAAGAAGGAAAGCAGACTAAAAAGATAGTTAATGCTGTATTGAAACTGGCTCCCCACTCCGCTGATGCTCATAAGTTACAGGCTGACTATTATCGGTTGCGAGGAGAATCAGCAAAAAGCGTGGCTATATTGAAGCAATTTACTGAGCAGTACCCAAATAATCCTCATGGCTGGTGTTATTATTCCCGGTTTTTGTCTGACCAATAATAGTTGTAGGGTGCGTTAATGAAATGTAACGCACCATCTAAAATGGATTGTAATAATTTTTGATCCGAAGTTCCCTACTCCCTACTCCCTACTCCCTGTTCCCTGTTCCCTGTTCCCTTTGCTATAAGTGATTCCTAGGTCGTAAAACCAATGACACAATCATCTTCCCATCACACTGTAAGGCGAGGACAGGTTTTTCCGGAGAAACGACTGTCTCCTGAAGAAAAAGCCAGAATTAAAGCAGAAGATGCAGTGTTTTATAAGCGTTGTCGAGAGCTCTTTGAGCGAGTACAACCAGAGTTGATTCAAGAGCATTATGATTGGTTTATTATTATTGAATCTGATAGTGGAGAGTATTTTATCGATAAAGATGAAAAGGTAGCACTTTCCAAATCCCGTTCTAAACATCCAGGTAAAAAGTGTATTATTATGCAAATTAATGAAACGGGAACTTGTGGCAGAATATGATCCAAGGTGAATTTAATAGTCGAGGGGAGTTATTTTTTGAAATTGGCTTGATGTCTGCTGATGGGGAGATTTTTCCCGTTATGGCACTGTTAGATACAGGGTTTACTGCGGAAGCATGTCACTTATGCAGAACCAAAGTACTAAATTTGGGTAATAGGTAATAGGTAATAGGTAATAGGTAATAGGGGGAGCATTTACTTATTTATATTTGTACATTATCTATAGCCCCCTCATGGGTAATTGCTTCCGCTAATGGGACATAGTACTTTTGTTCTGCAACTTTGACCTGCTCCCGTTTACTGCTGATTTATCATAATACCAAAAACTGCTCGGATATCTTGACTACTGTTCCCTGTTCCCAGATCCGCTGTTCCCTGTTCCCTTTTTATATCAATCCTATGTTCACATCTCAAATAAAAACGCTATATGAGGTAAAGGTAGTTATTGAGGAAGAGGAGTTTACGGTTGAAGTGTTACGCGGAAATGAACTGGTCAATAGTCTTTTAGGTGTTTTGTGGTTACGAACAAAGCGTTTAGTTGTGGATTTTCCCATGGGAGTGTTAACCCTAGGATAAGCGATGCTCAGCAAAGAGCTGCTATGGGAAAGTATTACTGACAGTTAAAGAGGTGCGTTACACTCACATCTTGCACCATTCTCAATAAGCTTGGTTCATGTAGGGTGGGCAGTGCACCAGACAGATAATGAAGCTTGCAAAGCGCCTTGGTAGGCACTGCCCACCCTACGATTAATGACAATGGTGCAAGATCTCAGTTACACTTGGTTAACGCACCCGACAAGATCAGGGATTAGCCCAAAGGGCAGTGCTTCGCGATTGACCGTAGGTCACGCTACGCGAACGCACTAATTCGGGATCTTAGCAAAAGATATTGGTTCTTCAGTACCTTTTATGCTAAACCGACAGTTAAAAAACTCAGAAAGCTTACGGTACAAGGGTTCTTAGGCTATTTAACTAGCAAAATTTTCTGAATACGGCCTCTTTCCCCTGCTCCGTTCGCGTTTGGCCCACGGCCTCAGTCCCTTTGCCAAAGTGTTTATTTAGCATGACCGTAGAGTCAAGATATCATCGATGGCACGATAGGTTTTTTTACTGACAATCCCATCAACAATCAAGTGGTTAGGATCAGATTCGTAGAGGGTTTCGTTGTAGTCGCTTTGGAACTTCATTACTACCTGTTCTGTTTGGGAGCCAAACTGTCCGTCAATAACCAAATAATAGCCCATGTAGCAATTTAAGAACTGCTGGAGAAAGCGGACAGCTTGACCGGCTTTTCCCTTTTTCAAAACTGGTAGGTGGGTGACGTAAGCAGCGTTAGCCTGACTAGTTACTTCAGAACCATTAGCTAGTGCCAAACCATTAGCTAGTGCAGAACCATTAGCTGCTGCAGAACCATTAGCTAGTACAGAGTTAGAATTGATAGTGTTAGTTCCCATGATTGATTTATTTTCCTTGATGATTTGACGTTTACTAGGAAAACCTTTTCAGGTTTCGACATTGGACAAAGTTTTTATTTTCTGTCTTTTGTCTCTACACCCTTAAGACGATCTCAAAACCCTATTTTGGAATTTTTCGAGTTAGCACCAATTTTTGTCGATCGACTCACCCCATTAAACCCACTTCACCTCTCAAACCCCTCTTGCCATCTAACTTGTAGCCGTTTCAGTGTCAGGGACAATTGGGTGCATCTCAATGGATGAAATTAGGCAAAAATTCCCACACTTCCCGCGCCCCCGCCCCTTCTTTTTTACAAATATGAGATGCACCAGGGACAATTTACCCCTGGTGCAACCGAGGCTAGATCCCTGCCCTTGTGTTTGTTACAGAGAGTACAAGATAACGCTAAATTGGATTAATTACTAACAGTAACGAGCTGTATAGACCAAATAGCCGGTCGGGACTTTATGGGATTATGTTAGCATCAAAAAACCCCCTTAACGGGGGCTGTTCAGAGGTAAACTTGAGACTCTCTGTCTCCTATGACTACTATTTGATAATCTTTGAAGATCTTAATAACTGGACGTAGTACAGCAATTTGCTCCACGCTTATTACTACTCCCTTTCTTTTTTAATAATTTATAGTACACTGGTATGGCTCTTTTCTGATAGCTGACACTCACCATTAATAGATTGTTATCTTGCCACTTAGTTCCATCAATGATAACCAGAATACGAATTCCTTTTTAGAAATGATTGTTGACGAAATATTTAATAATTGGAAAGCAGATTAATGGTACACTAATCTTTTTAAGACTCAAGAAGATTTGTAAATGTCGCCGACGACTTTCATAAAGAATAGGTAAAGGTAAATAAGCCGCTAACTTTTAAAGTGTTACTTGTTTGTGAGCTGGCAGTAAGGAAACTAGTAACACTTTAAAAGTTAGGATTTGTTTGTGATTTAAGTAAAGCTGGAGATGTTGTTGATAAGATAGTAATTGATTTAACATTTTCTCGGTCATTACTCATGATACAGACCGAGATTTTTTTACCATTAATCATCAGCCATTGTGAAGACACTGGTTTGTTAACACAGAACATCAACTCACCACTGGGGTAGTAGCGATGGTACTACCCCAGTGGTGTTAGATTATCATTATCATAGACGGTCGGGATGAAATCCCTTGATTTTTTCCCCAGGGTTAATTGCTACAACCCTCCTTGTCTCTTAGGTTCTGGCTGCTTGTCACCCCGTGAGAGCAAAACATATTACCAATGGCACGATAGGTTTCTTTACCGACAATCCCATCAACAATCAAGTAGTCAGGATTAGATTTGCCCTGGTAGTTGTAGTCGCTTTGGAAATCCCTTACTGCCTGTTCTGTTTGGGAGCCAAACTGTCCATCAATAACCAAATAATAGTCCATGTAGCAATTTAATAACTGCTGGAGAAAGCGGACAGCTTCACCGGCTGTTCCCTTTTTCAAAACTGGTAGGTGGGTGACGTAAGCAGCGTTAGCCTGACTAGTTACTTCAGAACCATTAGCTAGTACAGATTTAGAATTGATAGTGTTAGTTAGCATGAGGGATTTATTTTACTTAATGATTTGACGTTTACTAGGAAAACCTTTTCAGGTTTCGACATTGGACAAAGTTTTTATTTTCTGTCTTTTGTCTCTACACCCTTAAGACGATCTCAAAACCCTATTTTGGAATTTTTCGAGTTAGCAGCAATTTTTTGTTCTCGACTGACCCCATTAAACCGATTTCAAAGCCCAAAACCCTTTTGTCAGCTAACTTGTAGCCGTTTCAGTGTGTTTGTTGAAAAAGGGATGCTCCCAGCCGCTACCCGAACCCATTACTGATCGCAAAAAAGGTGCGTTAACAACGTGTAACGCACCTGACCAGATCAGGGATTAGCCCAAAGAGCGGTTCGCGATTGACCGTCACGGTACGCGAACGCACTAATTCGGCATCTTTAGCAAAACATATTACCGATGGCACGATAGGTTTCTTTACCGACAATCCCATCAACAATCAAGTAGTCAGGATTAGATTTGTAGAGGGAGTTATAGTAGCTTTGGAAATCCCTTACTGCCTGTTCTGTTTGGGAGCCAAACTGTCCGTCAAAAACCAAAGAATAGCCCATGTAGCAAATTAATAACTGCTGGAGAAAGCGGACAGCTTCACCGGCTGTTCCCTTTTTCAAAACTGGTAGGTGGGTGACGTAAGCAGCGTTAGCCTGACTAGTTACTTCAGAAGCATTAGCTAGTACAGAGTTAGAATTGATAGTGTTAGTTAGCATGAGGGATTTCTTTTCCTTAATGATTTGACGTTTACTAGGAAAACCTTTTCAGGTTTCGACATTGGACAAAGTTTTTATTTTCTGTCTTTTGTCTCTACACCCTTAAGACGATCTCAAAACCCTATTTTGGAATTTTTCGAGTTAGCACCAATTTTTTGTTCTCGACTGACCCCATTAAACCGATTTCAAAGCCCAAAACCCTTTTGTCAGCTAACTTGTAGCCGTTTCAGTGTGTTGGTTGCTCTAGGGATGCGCGGGCATTGAGCCGCTACGCGATGCTCGGTACGAGCCGCTACGCGAACGCATTACTGATAGTTAAACAGGTGCGCTACACTTTCTTAACGCACCATACAAGATAGGTGATTAGCTCAAAGGGCTACCGCTTCGCGATTGACCGTAGGTCACGCTACGCGATTGACTTATGGTCACGCTACGCGAACGCACTTAATAAAAATATCCCCTATCTCCCTATCTCCCGACTCCCTACTCCCTACTCCCTACTCCCGACTCCCTAAAAAAAAATCGGTCAAGTTTGGGTTAACCCCAATCCTTGACCGAATTCTGTACTTTAACCTTCCACAAATACAGCTGAGCTGCACTCAAATATCGATAATTTCAGATCAGTTATGACATGATTTCCGAGTTAGTCAGCAACTGCTGGAAAGCAATAACATCCGAACTCATTCTGCTTCATGTTGCTTAATATTCCTCCACAAAACAACCTTCACCATTCCTGATTTGCCAGGGGGCAACCCTGGCAAAATCCTATCTTAATCTACGTAAAAATATCGAATCAAAAAGGT
>NZ_GL890967.1 GCF_000211815.1 Moorena producens 3L | reverse complement strand
GGGATGTGAATGCGGCGATCAATGTATTAAATTTGGCGGTAGGGCATTCCGTCAGTAGTAGTGCGGCTCGTTCTTAATAGGAGCCTTTCGTAATAGAAAGGGGTATGATTAGGGGGATTCGTGAGGTCTAACCTCAAAAATCCTAACTATCCTCAGGATGTGGGTGAAAGTCCCACCCTTGAAGAGACAAGTGACTCCCTATCTGACCACACCGAGTGAGCGGCAACTCACAGAGTGACGCTGGTAACAGGGCGCAATCAGTTGACCAAAAGCAGGTAACAACACTGGCGCTAACGGGGAGGCGACAAGGTCTAAGTAGTTCTAAAAAAGTGTCTAAGACGGCAACCACAACCTGAATAAAATATGTGGAATAAATTCTCTACTCTCACGGAGTCATTACTACGATATCCGTAATCTCTGAGAGGAGAATAGGCAAATTGAACTGACCTAAATCGCCAAAACAATCTTCAGGATGGAACGAGTAAAAACGACAGCAATAATAGGTCTGGGGGACGGTCGAAACCCCGGTAAACTATGCCAAGTCTAATCCCTACTGTCGGGTAAGATGTGTTCAAAACTGGGCACGGGTTCTCAGAATATGTTCAACCAAAGTAGAGTATGGTTAGACGCATGAATTCACATAGCGAACTTTGGAAAAGTCAGAAGTGGAAGAAACTCCGCCAAAACTTATTCCGCCTACAAAGAAGAATATATAAAGCAGTTCAGGCTGGCGACTTGAGGAAAGCTCGGTCTTTACAAAAACTGATTATGAAATCCCGTTCAGCTCAACTTTTGGCCGTTCGTCAAGTGACTCAATTAAATCAGGGTAAACGCACTGCCGGAATTGATGGAAAGGAAAACCTCAATTACCGAGAGCGAATTGAATTGGTAGACAATCTGAACCACTATGGCCACACCTGGTTTCATAGCGGACTAAGGGAAGTACCAATCCCTAAAAAGAATGGGAAAACCCGGATGCTTAAAATACCAACTATCGCTGATAGAGCATGGCAATGTCTAGTAAAATACACCCTCGAACCTGCGCACGAAGCTATCTTTCACGCCCGGAGTTACGGGTTTAGGACTGGGCGAGGCGCACATGATGCCCAAATGTACATATTCACCAACCTGAATAAAGGAAAAAAAGGCATCACTAAAAGGGTAATTGAGCTAGATATTAAAAAGTGTTTTGACCGCATTTCTCATAAATCCATCATGGATAGGTTGATAGCACCAGCACATGTGAAGAAAGGGGTCTTCAGGTGTTTAAAAGCTGGCATCAGCCCGGAATTCCCTGAACAAGGAACTCCCCAGGGAGGAGTGGTTAGCCCCCTTTTAGCCAATATCGCACTTGATGGAATAGAAGATATCCATCCATCCGTCCGCTATGCAGACGACATGGTGATATTTTTAAAACCAAAAGATGACGCCGGAAAAATTCTTCAAAAAGTGGAAAAATTTCTGGAAGAACGAGGTCTCGAAATCAGTCAAGAAAAGACCAAGATAACCAAAACGACAGACGGTTTTGACTTCCTTGGCTGGCAGATGCGAGTCAAGCCAAGCGGAACATTCCATTGTAAACCCTCAGCGGATAATCATAGGAAAATACGCGAGAAGATTAAAGCCGTAGTCAATAGCTCGAATTATGGTGCAAAGTTCAAAGCCAAAAAACTAGCTCCCATTGTAAGAGGATGGCGAAACTACCATAAATGGTGTGATATGAGCGATTCTCGGGATAGTCTATGGTTCCCTAACAAAGCGGCAAAAAGAAAATTCCTCATCGAAAAGAAAATGAACCGCTATGAAGCAGTGGAATTATGCAAAAAGGCATTCCCTACAGTAAGGACTAAACGTTTTGGACACACTATGGTCACAGGGACTAAGTCCCCTTACGATGGAGACTTAGTCTATTGGAGCAAACGGAAAAGTACGCTCTACGACAATCATACGTCCAAGGCTTTGAAACGACAAAACCATTCTTGTGAATATTGCGGGTTAATGTTCAATTGCGACGAATCTGTACACCTTCATCATGTAGATGGAAACCACGACAATTGGAAGCTAAAGAACCTAGCAGCAATTCATCAAAGCTGCCACCAACAAATTCACTGGAGCAAGCCAAAAGGCAAGCCGAGAGGTTGAGAGAATCTAGGAGCCGTGTGAGATGAAAGTCTCACGCACGGCTTTGAAGGAGAGGTGCTCCGGATAATACCGGACATCGACTCTAATAAGCTTCCCGAGTAACCGTTCGCGCAGCGGAGGCGAAAGCCGATACCGTTGGGTGGTGTTGGGAAGAAGCCTACACTGAACCTGTAAAGGTCAGTGTGGGAGTATGTCACCTTTCTGTCTTTTGTTGTTGTAAAAGATAGGAAGCTTATTTTTTTTCGTTGCTAATTATGGGTATGATTTTGCCCCCCTAGCCCCCCAATTTTTTGGGTAAAAAAACTCTCTGTGTTGGGTCTCCCGCCCCCTAGCCCCCCAATTTTGGGGGGAACAAAACTTTCTGTGTTGGGTCCCCCAAAGTTGGGGGATTTAGGGGGCTTGACCAAAACCAAACGATCGCGCATTCATACTTCAATTGCTGCAACGCCGATTTTTATGATTACCAAAAATAACTCCAATTAATTAACCATTCAGTATTAGGCTGAATGCTGAATGATTAGTGCTTACATTATAAACAAAAGCTGATGATAATAACACCAGAAATTCATCAGCTTTCTTTTAATATTATTCCCTCTTACTTATTCCCACAATTACCACACTTTCCACACTCTCCTATTACCCATATTTCGTAATAAAAAAAATTCCTAAATCCCTTGACTATTAGTTAATTTATTTATATATTAATACTATAACCACTTAAGAGAAAAGATTCTGATGACTGAAAACATTCCCCCCACCCCGGACAACCAAGGTCGCAAACCTAATCAATTCAAGCTCTTGTTGATCGGAACTCCTCAACAGGTTCACGATACGATTAATGCGCTGTATTCCGTTAAATACGCATATCCCTACGAGTGGAGCACTCCCGAGCCCACCGAAAAGCCTGGTGAGGTGATGACCACTTTGGTGCGATATTTTTACCTAGACTAGGATAGGAATTTGCCAGGGCTTTTACGCCCTGGCCACCATCAAGATTGAAGGTTGTTTTCTGAAGCGGGATGAAGTAGAATGGAATAGGATAAGTCAGAGGTTGGAATGTGGTTGCTTTCGAGCAATTGCTGACTAACTCTGGTGGAATGTTTTTAGTCATCAGAATTGATTTCATTGAGTTGACCTATTGTGTACTCGTTTTTGTGTACACAATAGAATTCGGTCAAGACTTGGGTTTAACCAGAACTTGACCGAATTTTTTTTATTGTTATTTATAGGAAAGGGAGTAGGGAGTAGGGAGTAAATCTTGCGTAGGGTGTGTTAGGGACGGGCTCGCTCTGACCCCCTCGTATCCAATGTTAGGACTCGTGTAAAAATAACCTGAACAGTTTTTTTTTGGAAGCTAGATATCACACTTTTTTCAGAGAAAATTTGTACAACTTATTTTTAAATAAAGCCTGAGGTTGATGCCCGTAACGCACCACCTTATATTCATTCCTTGATTCAGCAACGCCGGTGATATCGATCACAGTTCCATGGTGATATTTTAACTTTGCAGACACGCTCTAGCTATGTAAGTTTAAAATAAATGGCACTTCCAGATCGATTGGGGAAAGGCTCAAAATAATCTGGGCGCAGCCTAAAGTTACAGAATTCGTGGGGACAGGGAATTGAATCTCGAAAAAGCGATTGCAGCATACCAACAAGCTTTGTCAGTTCGCACCAAAAAAGACTTCCCGATCGATTGGGCAATGACTCAAAACAACCTGGGCGCAGCCTACAGTGAAAGAATCCGTGGTGATAAAGCAGAGAATCTCGAACTTGCCATTAAAGCATACGAACGAGCATTGGAAGTTCACACCAAAAAAGACTTCCCCGAAGAGTGGGCAAGGACTCAAAACAACCTGAGCCTTGTCTACAGTGAAAGAATCCGTGGTGATAAAGCAGATAATCTCGAACTTGCCATTAAAGCATACGAACGAGCATTGGAAGTTCACACCAAAAAAGACTTCCCCGAAGAGTGGGCAAGGACTCAAAACAACCTGAGCCTTGTCTACAGAAACAGAATCCGTGGTGATAAAGCAGAGAATCTCGAACTTGCCATTAAAGCATACGAACTAGCATTGAAAGTTCACACCAAAAAAGACTTCCCCGAAGAGTGGGCAAGGACTCAAAACAACCTGAGCCTTGTCTACAGAAACAGAATCCGTGGTGATAAAGCAGAGAATCTCGAACTTGCCATTAAAGCATACGAACTAGCATTGAAAGTTCACACCAAAAAAGACTTCCCCGAAGAGTGGGCAAGGACTCAAAACAACCTGGGCATTGCTTACAGAAACAGAATCAGTGGTGATAAAGCAGAGAATCTCGAAAAAGCGATTGCAGCATACGAACTAGCATTGAAAGTTCACACCAAACAAAAGTTCCCCGAAGAGTGGGCAACGATTCAAAACAATCTAGGCCTTGCTTACAGAAACAGAATCCGCCACAACAGGGAATCGAATCTAGAACTTGCTATTGAAGCATACAAACGAGCTTTGTGGGTTTACACCAAACAAGACTTTCCCCAAAATTGGGCAATGACTCAAAATAACCTGGGCAGTGCGTACCGTGAAAGAATCCGCCACAACAGGGAATCGAATCTAGAACTTGCTATTGAAGCATACAAACGAGCTTTGTGGGTTTACACCAAACAAGACTTTCCCCAAAATTGGGCAATGACTCAAAATAACCTGGGCAGTGCGTACCGTGAAAGAATCCGCCACAACAGGGAATCGAATCTAGAACTTGCTATTGAAGCATACAAACGAGCTTTGTGGGTTTACACCAAACAAGACTTTCCCCAAAATTGGGCAATGACTCAAAATAACCTGGGCAGTGCGTACCGTGAAAGAATCCGCCACAACAGGGAATCGAATCTAGAACTTGCTATTGAAGCATACAAACGAGCTTTGTGGGTTTACACCAAACAAGACTTTCCCCAAAATTGGGCAATGACTCAAAATAACCTGGGCAGTGCGTACCGTGAAAGAATCCGCCACAACAGGGAATCGAATCTAGAACTTGCTATTGAAGCATACAAACGAGCTTTGTGGGTTTACACCAAACAAGACTTTCCCCAAAATTGGGCAATGACTCAAAATAACCTGGGCAGTGCGTACCGTGAAAGAATCCGTGGTGATAAAGCAGAGAATCTCGAAAAAGCGATTGAAGCATACGAACTAGCTTTGTCCGTTTACACCAAAGAAGACTTCCCTATTGAGTGGGCAATGAATCAAAAGAACCTGGGCAATGCGTACCGTGACAGAATCCGTGGTGATAAAGCAGAGAATCTCGAAAAAGCGATTGAAGCATACGAACTAGCTTTGTCCGTTTACACCAAAAAAGACTTCCCCGAAGAGTGGGCAACGATTCAAAACAATCTCGGCGCAGCCTACAGTTAAAGAATTCGTGGTGATAAGTAAGAGAATCTCGAAAATGCTATTACAGCATACCAACTAGCATTGTCAGTTTACACCCCGCAAGCCGATCCGATTAACTGTCTCATAACTTCCCGCAACTTAGGTCACCTCCACTTCAACCAACGTAACTGGCAACCCGCCATCGATGCCTACCAACAAGCAATCACAGCAGTAGAAATCAGTCGCAGTGAGGCAATCAATGATCCAAATCGTCAACAGATGTTGGCACAGGCAATAACAGTTTATCAGGGTGCATCTCATCTTTGTAAAAAAGAAGGGAAGTGCCGGAAGTGTCGGAAGCGTGGGGATTTTAGGGAGGGTGGGTAGTGTAGGCAGTTTGGGAATTTTATTATAATTTTTGTTTAATTGCAAAAGTGAGATGCACCCGTTTATCAAACACTAGTGCAAGCCTATATCAATATAGAACAGTTGGATAAAGCCATCGAAACAGTCGAACGCAGCAAAGCCCGGGACCTAGTGCAACTGCTCACCAACCGCGACCTTTATCCTAAAGGCAACGTTCCCCAAGGGATAATCACCGAGTTAGATCAACTGCGTCGAAACATTCCATCATTGGAAAAACAGTTACAAGTAGTTTTTGAAAAACTATCTGGAAATAGCGATAACACACAACTAAAGCAACGACCATCTATAGAGGAATCACGGAAACGACTACAGCAAGAATTACAGAAGTCGCTACAGCAGCTAGATCAGGTGCTTAAAGAAATCAATGATAACTATGACTCCAGTTTCAGTCTAACTCAAACCGTAGAAACTATTCCGTTTAGGGATATTCAGAGCCTGATTGATCAAGGCACCGCTATTATTGAGTGGTATGTTACCAGGGATAATATTCTTACCTTTATTGTCACCAGTCACAGTCAGCAGCCCATAGTTGTGTCATCCTCTCCTGAAAAGCTGAAAACTTTGGAAGACTGGGATAAAGACTATACCAATGCCTACCGCAACCAAAAAAATCAATGGATAACTAATCTATCCACTCGTCTCGTGGACCTCGCTACAATATTAGATATTGATAACATCATTTCCAAGATTGATGGAATATTTGAGAAAGTTGGGGGTAAATGCGATCGCTTAATTATAGTGCCCCATCGTTTCCTGCATCTGTTTCCCCTCCACGCTTTAGCTTTATCAAAAGGTAATTTACTTATCGACCGCTTTGAAAGAGGGGTAAGTTATGCTCCTAGTAGCCAGTTACTGAAACTAACAAAAGAACAACAGCGCCCCCACTTCAATAACTTATTTGCCATCCAAAACCCCACTAGACCTGAAGCAAAACCATTGCCTGGCTCGAAACTAGAAGTTGATAAAATCCGACAATACTTTGACCCCAACCACAGTATTGTTCTTGCTGAAGCAGACGCAACCGAAGCCAAGCTAAATCAAAATATCAAGCAACTCCGCTCTGCTCACTGTGTCCACTTTTCCTGTCATGGCACGTTCAAATCTCAATCTCCCCTAGAATCAGCCCTACTTTTAGCAGATGCAGACCTAACCTTGTATAAAATCTTTAAACTTGATCTCAGTCAATGTCTTATTGTCATTCTTTCTGCCTGTGAAACTGCGATGACCCTTTCCAGTAACCAAGAATCAAGTAACAAAGACGAAGATACTGGATTACCTAGTGGTTTAGATGAATATATTGGTTTGCCTAGCGGTTTTCTCTATGCAGGTAGCCCTAGCGTTGTCAGCACCCTCTGGAAAGTCGATCCTCTTGCCACTGCTTTGTTAGTGATCAAATTATACAAAAACCTCAAACGACTGCCAACGTTAGAAGATGGGGATGTTTCAACTGCCTTAGTTAACGCCCAATTCTGGTTACGAACACTGAACAGTAAAACCTTGGCAAGAATCCAAAAAAGTCAAAAATTTAAGGGTTTGATGGCTCAAATATTTGAAAACAATAAGCGCGATCGTCGCAAATTCAATGACTTACTATATGCTGCCATTAAGCGCCAACCCTATCCTTTTGCTAACCCCTATTATTGGGCAGCTTCCGTAGCTACAGGCACTTAGGGGTTAGGATTGTAAGATTGGCAGAATTTTTCGATGCCTTCTTGCTCAATATAGATAGCAATTGGAGTAGCCATTAGTCCGGCTACTAGAGGTTTAAATTCCAGTGATCCCGCCAAGAACTCAGCTATTACTCCTATAAGTGCAGGCAAGTAGTTTTCTCTAAATTTTTTATATTTTGGCTGACAGATATGACCATGACACTGCCTAAGGATCTGAGTAAACCAACGCAAGTCACCCTTATCTTCTACTCCTTCAATGCCATTGCGAGTGGCTAGGGATTCAGCAGCATCAGCTAAATCACCATCCCACTCTTCGATTACCTCAAGAGCTTCTAGTGCTTGTGGATTATTTGCCAGTTCGGAACGTAACTTGGAAATCTGTTCTGATGTAAGTGTAGTCATCAAGTTATTTCGCTAAACTTGCTGAATTTGACAACAACTTTCAGTTTACAACAGTTTTTATAGAAAATAGCGCTTTATATGGCGTTGCTTAATAATGGAATGATTTTAAGCACACCTGTGGAATGGGGATCTTGGTAGAACTGGCATCTTGCCAGTTTCAATCTATTTTCGCGCGGGCATCTTGCCAGTTTCAATCTATTTTCGTGGGGGCAGAATGCCCACTCTATAATGGAATGATTTTAAGCGCACCTGTGGAATAGGTATCTTGGTAGAACTGGCATCTTGCCAGTTTCATGCTTATTTTCGTGCGGGCAGGATGCCCACTCTATAATGGAATGATTTTAAGCGCACCTGTGGAATGGGGATCAGGCGTGGCACTGGCATCAAGCCAGTTTCAATCTATTTTCGTGCGGGCAGGATGCCCAATATTTTCGTGCGGGCAGGATGCCCACTCTACTCCTATTCATTCAGAGACTGACGCAACGGCCTTTATATTAAATTTATAGCAATCTGTGTCGAAATTTTGATAATTTTTCTTCCCTACTCCCTACTCCCTACTCCCTACTCCCTTTGCTATATAAGGTACCTTAAATTTTGTTAAACCTACTCGACACGGCCTGCTTTCTTGAAACTCTCTCAGGGCATCCGTGAAATGAATTGTACCAACAGGGGGGCGCTAAACAACAGAGCGATATCAATAACGGTGATAGTAGCGAAGCGAATCTGTTGACTACTCATAATTACTTATTTCCTCATTTATCAAGGTAGCTTAAATTTTCTTAACCCTAATCGACACTGCCTGGTTTCTTGAAACTCTCTCAGGGCATCCGTGAAATGAATTGTACCAACAGGGGGGCGCTAAACAACAGAGCGATATCAATAACGGTGATAGTAGCGAAGCGAATCTGTTGACTACTCATAATTACCTATTTCCTGATTTATCAACGTACATTAAATTTTGTTAAACCTACTCGACACGGCCTGCTTTCTTGAAACTCTCTCAGGGCATCCGTGAAATAAATTGTACTAACAGGGGGGCGCTAAACAACAGAGCGATATCAATAACGGTGATAGTAGCGAAGCGAATCTGTTGACTACTCATAATTACCTATTTCCTGATTTATCAACGTACATTAAATTTTGTTAAACCTACTCGACACGGCCTGCTTTCTTGAAACACTCTCAGGGCATCCGTGAAATGAATTGTACTAACAGGGGGGCGCTAAACAACAGAGCGATATCAATAACGGTGATAGTAGCGAAGCGAATTTGTTGACTACTCATAATTACCTATTTCCTCCAGCAGTTATCTAAAACTTCTTTAAAGTTGATGTGAATATACTACAGTCCACAATAATTTCACTGCACCGACTTAGCTCACCCACCTTAGTGATTTTCCAGACCGATTGGTGTGATCTGGATCACAATAGCAAAGGGAACAGGGAGTAGGTCAGCATTCAGCAGTCAGCGGTCAGCGGTCAGCTTGTTGATAGCTGATAGCAGCTAAAGTAGCGTTGCTGATTCTGGGTATGATTCCGCGCCCCATACCCAGAATCAGCAACGCCATTTTCTGAGGGTGACCATAGACCAAATCCTGTGGCTGATACGCGACACGCTGATAGCTGAATGCTTACGAGGCAACAGGCAACAGGCAAGAGCTATATAGAGATTTTTGGGAATGGAAAAAACTGTAATCGCTGTTTACAATTCATTTAAAAACCCTATACCAATCCAGGGATTTTCCTTAATGCATATAAAATTAAATTTGTCAAGTAACTTTACTGAACTTTTGTTCTAGGGGCAATGTCCTAGAAGCCTGTGGTAAATTTAACTCAAAGACTGCGGAAGCTTGCCGATCGAAAAGGTTGGCATAGGGAGGATTCCGTTCCCCAGATTCTGGTCACTCAAGGGTGTATCTGATTTTTATTCAACCGCTGGTAATCCAACTAGCTTGCTCCGGATTAGGTAGCGCTAGCCTTGTATCAATAGCTAAACATCCCATGCGGCAATTTAATTTTTAATCAGAGTTAAAACGTTCTGCTGATGACACCCTTTTTTCGCAAGGCTTTTGCCCATCTACCCAAAAAAAATCCTAGGTCACACCGATCAGATGGTCACTCTAGCGCTAATCAAGCCTCTACTTCGAGGAGGTTCGATGCAAAAGCAGATCATCCTCGGCCTTCGTTCCAAAGATATTCTTTAGTCCTACTATTATTCCTCAGCTGTAGTATTTCCATTGGGTTAAGCACAAGGTTAGTGTCTGCCCAAAGTGATGGCAGTACCACTGATAGTAACAAAACCCTAAGGGAGAGTACCATCGAGGAACTCAAGGAAAAATCTCAACCCACCTTTGCTCTACCTTCCCCACCAACTAAAGCTCCTGAGATCGATGCTCCTCCTGCTGGTAAGTACATCCTAGAATTCAATCGCAGCCCAGTAGTAGGCTCTCGTTTTAGTTTAAGAGGCATCTATGACGAAGCACGGCTAGGGTTTACTCGTCCCCGAGATTGGCAACTCAAATCTGTCAAAGCCTTGATTCGCTTTCGCCATTCTCCAGCGCTCTATGCCACTCGCTCTAATCTTACCGTTCTAATTAATGGTGTTAGCGTTGGCAGTATTCCTCTCAAGCGCCAGAAAGGGGAAATTGGGAATGTGCTATTTAATATTCCGATAGACCAACTCCGTAACTACAACCAAATCACAATTGCGGCGCTACAGAATAACTCTCCTACCTGTACTCAAGACCCCTATGATCCTTCCCTATGGACAGAAATTCTACCCGATTCTAAAATAGTCTTTGATTTTGAACCCCAACCGGTTTCTCTAGACTTCAATCGCTATCCTTACCCGATCTTTGATGACCTCAGTCTAGAACCAAATCAAATTACTTATCTGTTGCCCAAGGAGATTGATGATAATTGGTTAACTAGCACTGCTCGTTTCCAAGCTTCCTTAGGTAGGCTAGCGGATTATCGTCGCCTGAAGACTTCCTTGGTGAAATCTGTTAAAGAGGTCAGTGGAACGGGGATTAATCGATTTTCTGGTAATCGATTGGTGATCATCGGCACACCAGAACAACAGCCAGAACTCAAATCCCTGAAACTACCCCTTCCTGTAGGAAACAATAAGATTCTCGATGCTAAGGAAAAAGCCTTACCCCCCGATGTCGGGGTCTTAATGTTAACCACCACTCCTGGCAATGAAGGCGCAGTATTGGTAGCAACCGGTAATGGGCCAGAAGGAGTGGCGAAAGCAGTACAGTTTTTAGTGCAATCGGAAGACCGTCAAATTGGTACCAGTCAAGCGATCTTAGTTGAAAAGCTGGAGGAAGTGCCAACCCCTGCATCCCGTGATTGGCCAGACTATTTACCTGTAGAACCCACATTCAAGCTCAGCGACCTCAAAACTCCCTACAATCAGCCGATTGAGGATATAACAGTCAGGGGTTCTGATTCCCCACCCATTACTATTGACTTCCGGGCATTGCCCGATGATAAGTTTGAGGGGGATAACTATATGAACCTAATTTATAGCTACGGCCCCCAAATTAATCCCAAAACCTCAGTAGTGGAAGTCAAGCTAGATGGCATTGCCCTAATCGGCAAAAAGCTAACGTCCATCGATGGTGGAACTAGAGAGTCCCTGAGGGTTGCCCTGCCTAGTGACAACATTACCCCCTATTCTAAAATCCAGGTGGATTTTCGTCTTGATGCTCGGGAACGGCGCTCCTGTAGCAAAGTAACTGACCAACAGCTTTGGGGTACGTTGCACAGTGATACAAATTTTGAACTCCAGCGCACCAGTGTTGCCAAAGTCCCAGATTTGGGGTTGCTGAAAACGGGTTTTCCCTTTGCTGCTCCTCAGGATTTATCCAATACCGTTATTGTGCTACCAAAAGACCCCTCAATCAGTGTACTGATGACATTACTACAGTTCACTAACAGACTGGGACGGTTAAGCAAAGCGGAATCAATCCAGCTATCAGTTTATACTAAAGATTCTTTACCCACTGAGGAACGCAGTGACCATCATTTGGTAGGAATTGGCCCTCAAGATAAATTTCCGTTTCCTGAAATTTTCTCTTCTGGTGGTTTTGAATTAAAAGATTTTTTGACAAGGCAGCGGAGTGATAGTCAAATTCAAACCTGGTCTGATCATGATGGGGTGATCAAAGAAATTATATCGCCATGGAATAAAGAACGGGTGCTGCTTGCTCTAAGTGCTCAAACTGATAAAGGCTTAGAAAAAGTCCAAGACTTATTAAATCAAGACCCACTATTCTCTCAAATCAAGGGAGACACGGTACTGATTAGTGCTAACTCGGAAAATCCCAATATTTATCAACAAAATTCTTATAATATGGAGTTTTTCAAGCCAAAGCGCCAGCGTCAAATGGAAAAACCTGAGTTGACTCAGCAAATTTTTAACTTCATAATAAGAAGTTGGTTGTTGTTAGCTCCAGCTATTGTAGCTGCAACCTTGCTTAGTTACGGTGTTATTCAGTTTTATCTCCAAAAAATGGCTAGGGATAGAAATTAATGACGGTTTTTTAAGTCAAAATGCCAAATTAAAAATTCAAAATGACTAAATTTATAATTTGGAATTGTTTCCAATTACTACAAGAAAATGAATTAGTTAATGGGGTATTTTTGAATTTTGAATTGATAATTTTGAATTGGAGCGAAGCGATTGACTATTCCATTTTTAAAGATTAGGTCAAAACCGGGTCACAGAGGCTTGGTGACCACACCCCAACAGCGACAGCGACTAACAGTCTGGGTAGTGGAAGACTTACCCTATATATTTGACCAGATTTTACAGTGGCTAAGTCGCCGTCAATTGCTGTTGCTAATTGGATCTTTACTATTGCTATTCATTCCTCTAATTACTGCTCGCCCACCAATTTGGCAACAAGGGTTGCTTGCTGTAATTTTGTTCCTGATGGGACGGGTGATTATTCAGATGGAGGAAGATAAACCGAATCGTAAAACCAGTGAATATCTCCACTTATTGTTAGTTTTACTTAGCGCTTTCACTACCCTACGCTATTTTTATTACCGCACTCGATATACGCTGAATTTTGAAGGGTGGCTGAATATAGTTTTTTGCTTGCTGTTGTATGGAGCAGAATTTTATGCGATCGCTACCTTATTTTTGGCGTACTTTCAAACCTTAAAAATCAAAGAACGTAAAGCAGTTAGTTTAGAAAATATTCCCCAAGAGGAGTGGTTTAGGGTTGATATTTACATTCCTACCTATAACGAAGATCTCGAAATTGTCCGCAAAACCACCTTAGCGGCTGTAGCCATTGACTATCCGACTGATAAAAAATCAGTTTATGTCCTTGATGATGGCAGAAAGTATCCAGAGCGTAGGGAAAAGTTGCGCCAAATGTGTGAGGATCTAGGCTCCGAACTCCTGACTCGGGATAATAATCATCATGCTAAAGCTGGCAATATCAACACAGCTTTTCATAAAACCAAAGGGGATTTAGTGCTTATTCTTGATTGTGACCACATTCCCGCTAAAAACTTGTTGAAGGAAACTGTTGGCTTCTTTTTTAACCCTAAGGTTTCCTTTGTCCAAACACCCCACTGGTTCTATAACCCAGACCCCTTTGAGCGTAATCTGCTCACAGAAGGCAGAATACCTGTGGGTAATGAACTGTTTTATAAGGTGCTGCAAAAGGGCAATGATTTCTGGAATGCGGCGTTCTTTTGTGGGTCTGCGGCGGTGATTCGCAAAACCCACGTCATGGAAATCGGAGGTATTGCCACCGAAACAGTTACCGAAGACTGCCATACTGCCTTCCGTCTGCACTCAAAGGGTTACGAGTCGGTCTACTACGACAAGATTATGGTGGCAGGTTTAGCGCCAGAAAAATTTTCGGCCTATATCGGTCAACAGGTACGTTGGGCTAGGGGAATGGCTCAGATTCTGCGCCTGGAAAATCCCTTGTTCAACCGGAAGGTGAGGTTGAGCCTGCCCCAACGGTTGTGCTACATGAGTGCCACAGCCCACTTTTTCTTCGGCTTCCCGCGATTGATGTATGCGATCGCACCCACTCTATTCTTATTATTTGGCATCAATTCGGTTAAGGGTCTCGGTTTTGAAACCTTGTGCTATGCTCTGCCTCACGTTATTTTATCGATGCAGACCAACCACATTCCCTACAAGCACGTCCGTTTCTCCTTCTGGAACGAGATTTTTGAATTTGCCCTGTCATTCCAGGCGGGAATGGTTACCCTCTTAGCTCTGATTAATCCTAAGTTAGGGTCTTTCAATGTTACCGATAAAGGGATGAATGTTACCAAGCGCAGCTTTGATTTTGATTCGGTCAAGTACCTAGTGTTAGTGGCTGCACTGGCTACTGCTGCCTTGTTTACTGTACCTCTGTGGCTATGGTTAAGACCGGAGGATAGCCAAGCGGTGATTGTTAATGTTTTTTGGTCTATCTTTAACCTAATCCTTCTGATGGCTGCTTGTCTAGTTGCTTTCGAGCAACCCCAACTCCGTCGTGCTCACCGGATGCCAAGGAAGTTAACGGCTGTGATTCATACTCCACAGCAGAGTTGGAGAGGTGAAACCGTTAATGTTAGTGAAAGTGGTGCCCAAATTCTGCTGAATACCCGACCCAACATCCCTGATCAAATTAGAGTGGAACTCGAAGGAGACTACGGACACAAGTGCTTGGTCCGAGGGCGGGTGATGCGAGAAGTTGCTATGGGTGACCAGGTGAGGCTATTTGTTGATTTTATTAATCTCACCGGTACTCAGCAAGATGATCTGGTCTTAGTTATTTATTCTGATGTCAATGAGTGGTATTCCCAGAGACGATCTGAAACAGACCATCCTCTGGAATCCCTTAAGTTTATTGCTACGAGTATCAGACGAGTCTTCCGTGAATTCCGACCAGCTAAAGAGACCAAGGTACGTCAAAAGGTTCAAGCACCGGTGCAATTATATTGGGATTACTGGAAAAACTATTCCGTTAGCGCGACAATCACGGAAATTGGCACTCATGATTTACGGTTGGAATTAGATGGCCACCAGATTAGCAATCTCGATATCATGCAGAAGACTAAACCCCTGATCAGTTTACTGGTAACTCAGGAATCTAATCACTTACAAGATTTGAGTTTTTTGGCTAAGGTGGAAACTATAGAGCAATTAGTTGATAGCGGATCTGTTAATTCAATTGCGATCGAGTTAAGTTTTCCAGAATCAATAGAAGAGCAGCAACAGCTCAAAATTCGACAGCTTCTGAATAGCTTGGATTGATAGCAAAGAGAATAGGAAATAGGGAATATGAACCCCTTAACTCTTGACCTGCGACCACTCCTGAGGTTAACCCACCGGGAATTTGAGCAAATTGCAGCAGCTAACCGCGATCTGCGGTTGGAACTGACTGCTGATGGAGAACTGATTGTTATGCCCCCAACAGGAGGAAATACCGGTAGGCGTAATGCCGATCTAACGTACCAACTCCAAGCTTGGAGTCGTCAGACCCAACTTGAGGTGCGACCCGTGGCGAATTTAATTCGCCAAGTAAGAGCGCACCTAGGGAAGTTTTCGACTCCTCTACTGTGTTTCAACTCCCCAATGGAGCAGGACGTTCTCCTGATGCAGCTTGGGTTAGCTCAGACCGATGGAACAGCCTTACTCTTGAGGAACAAGAAACCTTTCCACCTCTATGTCCTGACTTTGTGATTGAATTGCGCTCCAAAACTGATTCTCTGACATCTCTACAGAACAAGATGCTGGAATATATGGATAATGGCTGTCGCCTCGGTTGGTTGATTAACTATCAAAATCAACAGGTTGAGATTTACCGTTCTGGTCAAGCAAAAGAAATTCTACAATCTCCCCAGATTCTTTCTGGGGAGGAGGTATTACCCGATTTCCGATTGGATTTGCAGTTGATTTGGATTTGATATCTCTCCTCTTTGAAAAAAGGGGATTCTAAACCGAATACCGACACTAGATATAGCGCATAATAATTCATGCGATCGCTTATCAATTATCCTTTAGGAAGTAGGGAGGGTTGCGTCAATTTAATTTACATCATAAGTATGAGAAGCGCTATAGTTTATTTTTTTAGACTTTCAAATGCAAAATTATGGTAAAATTTTTATGTTGATTGGTCTGATTAAGATAACTAGACCGGTCTTTTTTAACCCTAAATTGCTCTTTTTAGGATATTTTGTTACCCCCTGAGCCCTAAAACCTAATACCTAAGACCTGAACTATTAGTAAATCACGATATTATTATATTATAGCATAATAAACTATAATCAAAACGGTATATGAACTTTGAAGACGCTCTGGAATTCGCCAATGCCTTAGTGTTTGCCAAATCGGGAAATCATCTCACTGATTTACAGCAAGCCTTAATTGAGGCATCTTGGTCCTGGAAGCGTCAGAGTTATGATACTATTGCCGAAACCTATGGCTATTCACCGACTTACCTGAAACATGATGTCGGTCCTAAGCTGTGGAAACTTCTCTCAGAGGCTTTGGGGGAAAAAGTCAGTAAAAAAAACTTTCGCTCAGCCCTCGAACGACGGTGGCGCAGTGAACAGGAAACTATCTCCTCGAACCAACAGCCAACTACACTCGAAAGCATAACCCCAGTCGGGGACTCGACCGAGGAAACAGATGGGATTGGCTTAAGGCCAGGCTACGGGAACGGAAAACCACGTCACGATTGGTCAGAAGCCGTTGATGTTCGTTTCTTTTATGGAAGACAATCAGAACTAGCCCAGTTGCAGCAATGGATTCTGAGCGAACACTGTCGGCTAGTCGCCTTGTTAGGTATGGGCGGCATGGGCAAAACCTCCCTATCGATCAAGCTTGCCCAACAACTCCAACACCAGTTTGAGTTTGTTATTTGGCGCTCCCTACGTAATGCTCCTGACCTATCAGAGATTTTGATTCAGTTGCTGAGATTTCTATCCAATCAGCAAGACATTGATTTACCAGATACCACAGACGATAAAATTTCCCGACTTCTGAATGATATACGCTCCCACCGTTGTTTGCTAGTTCTCGATAATATGGAAACAATTTTACAAGGGGGAGCTCAAAGCAATGCTGCTGGACATTATCAAGCTGGATATGAAGAATACGGTCAACTATTGAGACGGTGGGGAGAAAACTCCCATCAAAGCTGCTTAGTACTAACCTCTCGGGAGAAGCCTCAAGAAATTGGACTGCTTGAAGCAGAAGTGCTACCTGTCCGCTCCCTACAATTAAGTGGTTTGAAAACTGCTGAAGGACAAGAAATATTTAATATTATCGGTTCTTTCCAAGGTGAAGAAAGGGAATGGAAGCAGTTAATTAATCGCTATTCTGGTAATCCCTTAGCTCTAAAAATTTTAGCGACAACAATCCAGAAATTATTTGCCGGTAATATTTCGGAATTCTTAAATCAAGATGCGATAATATTTGGTAATATTAAAAATCTTTTAGAGCAGCATTTTGCCCGATTAAGCGCTCCAGAACGAACAGTAATTTTTTGGCTGGCCATCAATCGAGAAGAAGCCTCATTTGCTGACTTACGAGATGATATATTTCCTCCTGTACCACCCCAACAACTGATCGACACCCTGGAATCCTTGGAACAGCGATCGCTTGTGGAAAGAAAAGCGTCTCTGTTTTCCCTACAACCAGTGGTGATGGAATACGTAACTGAACGCTTGGTTGAGCAAATCTGTGAAGACGTTATTGCTGGTGTAACTGCCATTAATAACACTAATAACTGGGAAAATTCCCTGTTGATAACTCATGCTATCCTCAAAGCTCAGACCAAAGATTATCTTAGAAATACTCAAATTCGTCTAATTATCAAACCCATTGTAGAGCGTCTACAGATTGCTTTAACTGGTAAAGGTAACCTAGAAACCCATCTAAATCAGATTCTCGAAACTCTTCGAGGCAAACCTGCCTTAGCCATTGGCTACGCTGGTGGAAATATTATTAATCTCCTTTGTCAACAGGAAATCTGTTTAAAAGGCTATGATTTTTCAAGAGTTACGATTTGGCAAGCTTATCTACAAGGGGTGGATTTACAAGATGTCAATTTCGCTCACTCCGATTTATCCAAGTCAGTGTTTACTAAAACCTTAGGAGTAGTATTTGGAGTAGCGTTTAGTCCTGATGGTAAGCTTTTAGCTACTGGAGATGTGGAAGGTCAGTTGCGTTTATGGCAAGTCGAGAATGGTAAGCCAATTTTAATTTGCAAAGGTCATACCGGTTGGGTTTGGTCTGTTGCCTTTAGTCCTGATGGTAATACCCTAGCCAGTTGCAGTAGTGACAAAACGATTAAACTATGGAATGTCAGCACAGGTCAGTGTATTAAAACCTTAGAAGGCCATACCAGTTCTATTTGGTCAGTAGCATTCAGTAGGGATGGTAAAACCCTAGCCAGTGGTAGTGATGAATCAACAGTAAGGCTTTGGGATGTAAACACTGGTGAATGCCGTCAGGTATGTCAGGGACACACCGGTCAAGTCCTGTCGGTGGCGTTTAGTGCAGATGGTAAAACCCTAGCCAGTGGTAGTGATGACCAGACAGTGAGACTGTGGGATCTTAGTACTGGTGAATGTCGCCAAATCTGTTATGGTCATACTAATCGGATTTGGTCAGTTAATTTTAGTCCTGATGGTGCGATGTTAGCCAGTGCAAGTGCTGACTTTACCATTAAATTGTGGGACCCATGCACAGGTGAATGTCTCAACACCTTAACTAACCATAGCGACAGAGTAAGGTCAGTGATGTTTAGTGGAGATGGGCAAACCCTAGTCAGTGGCAGTGATGACCAGACGGTGAGGCTGTGGAATGTCAGCAGTGGTGAATGCCTGAACTACCTACAAGGACACACCAATTCTATATTTTCAGTAGCATTCAATCGGGATGGTCAAACCGTAGCTAGTGGCAGTAGTGACCAAACCGTACGTCTATGGAATAGCAAGACAGGTCGATGTCTTAAAATCCTACAAGGATATACCAATTCTGTATTTTCAGCAGTATTCAGTCCCAATGGTCAACAATTAGCCAGTGCCAGTACTGACAACATGGTCAGGTTGTGGGATGTCAGTAGTGATAACTGTTTAAAGAGACTAGAGGGACACACCGGTTGGGTGACTTCTGTGGCATTTCACCCCAATGGTGAAATTCTCGCTAGCAGCAGCGCTGACCAAACCATACACTTGTGGTCAGTAAGTACAGGTCAATGCCTGAAAGTATTGTGTGGTCACTCCTATTGGGTGCAATCCGTTAGTTTTAGTCCTCTTGGTGAGACTCTTGCCAGTAGTGGTGATGACAAAACCATCCGGTTATGGGACGTCAATACTGGTCAATGTTTTAAGATCTTACGGGGTCACACCAGTTGGATTTGGTCTGTTACCTTCAGTCGAGACGGTCAAACCCTAGCCAGTGCTAGTGAAGACGAAACCATACGCTTATGGGATGTCAGGAGTAGTGAATGTCTCAAGGTTTTACAGGGTCACACTAGTCGGGTACAGTCGGTAGCATTTAGTCCTGATGGCCAAACCCTAGTTAGCAGCAGTGGAGACCAAACTGTTCGGATTTGGGATGTTAGGACTGGGGAATGTGTCAGGATTTTGCGAGGCCATAGTAAAGGTGTCTGGTCTGTCGCCTTTAGTCCTGATGGTGAATTGATTGCCAGTGGTAGCTTAGATCAAACCATTAGGCTTTGGCAGGCAAGTACGGGTAAGTATCTGAGAACCTTACACGGTCATCGGAATTCAGTACGGTCATCGATTGGGTTTAGTCCTGTAAAACATCAAGATCACCAGGGTAGGTCTGATCAAGAACAGGTGAGCAGTTATTGGCTTACTTGTGGCAGTAATGATGGGACTATTAAAGTTTGGAATACCCACACAGGTCAGTGTATTAAAACCTTGATTCCTGATCGACCTTACCAAGGTATGAACATCACAGGGGTTACTGGTTTGAGCCTAGCACAGAAGTCAGCACTGGAAGCGTTGGGGGCGCTGAGTTGATTTAAAGAAGATGGGAACGAAACTGGTGATTTAAGATGAAAATTGTTTTTAACAAGATAGGGGGAGGCAAGAGGGGGCGAAATTCCCCACCTTCTTCCAAGGTGTTGAAGTTACCGTAAGTATAGTGGAGCCTTTATGATCAGCAGGCTATGAGAAAAAGGGTTAAAACTATTTTATTAAGGCTCCACTATACTAAGGTTTCGTCTCTAGGATGGATAGCCCCTCTCAAATACTGTCTATCTGTTTCCTCGCCCAACTCTCTATATACTCTCCTACACTTGTCCCAGCCTCTTCAGCAGACAATTGTAACCACTTCCAGGTAGTGTCAGTCAGCCAGATACCATGCTTTCTTTTTAGTTCATCATAATGAGCTGGAGCCCCCCTCATTCTTTTTTCTGGTTTTTTCTTTTTTATACTTGACATATCGAATTACCGTAGACTATACTAAAATGACTCTAGCAAAGAAACAAGAAAAACAAGGAGGTGATTTAATTCATGGCGACTCTTAGGCAAACATTTCGTCTATATCCCAACAAAACAGCTATATCAAAGATGTTTTACGCAAGAAAATTACATCAATTATTGTATAATGCGGGGATAGCTGATCGTCGCTATGAATGGAAAGCAAACAAGAAAACCATAGGGTACTTATATCAGCAAAACTGCTTGCCAGCTTTCAAGGAATGTTGGCCAGAGTACAAAGAACTTTACAGTACTTCTTTGCAAGCGACTCTTAAAAGAGTAGATTTAGCATACAATCGTTTCTTGAAGGGATTAAGTGAAATTCCTAGATACAAATCAATCAAGAAGTATTCAGGATGGACTTACCCTAGTAAGGCTGGATGGAAAGCTAATACCGATGGCAAAAACGGGACATTGGTATTGAATGATCTTGGTCTTGTCATCAAGATGCGTGGGCAAGCAAAGTTTTGGGGAACTCCAACAACTTTGACTATTGCTTATAAACCTAGTATTAATGCCTGGTTTGCTTCAATTACAGTCAAAGTTGATACACAGCAGACTAGATATGGCTCAGAATCTGATTTAGTCTACGAGAAAATCGTAGCTTATGACTTGGGAACTGAGACAGCAATTACAGCTTTCAACGGCGCGGAATTTGAAGAGATAGCCAATCAGAGGTTTACTAAAACCCTAGAGCCTAAAGTGAAAGCCGCTGGGAAAGAGAAACGCAGAAAGCAAGCCCCCGATTTCAAGAAAGGAATAAAAGCTTCTAATCGCTGGAAAAAAGCGAATAAGCGAGAGTCTCAACTAAAAATAAAAGCCGGATTACAACGTAAAGACTGGCAGCACAAAGTTACGTCAGATTTAGCTAGTCGTTATGACATCGGCGTAACTGAGAAGTTAAACACGAAAGGATTGACCCGAAAAGCAAAAAAAGGGTCAAAGAGAAAGAAACAGAAAGCTGGATTGAACAAAGCCATTTTAGATGTAGGTTTTGGCACTCTCAACAAGATGTTAACCTACAAAATTGAACTTAAGGGAGGGATTGTCCTTCAATTGCCAACCAGACAATTGAAGCCATCACAGCGCTGCCCAGAATGTGGAAAAGTTCATAAGAACTGGGCTGAATTATCAAATCGATACCATGTCTGCGATGCTTGTAGTTTTGAGTTTGACAGAGACAAGACCAGCGCCATGGTAATGTTCAATGCAGCATTAGGAAAACAGCCGGGGTACGGTGCTGACCTCGATAAACGTGGATTTTCTAGCTCTACTTCAAAGACCAGAAAGCATACTGGATCAATGAAGCAACTAGGGAAGTTGAAGCGTCAAAAATCACGCTCATCAGACGGGTCTGCTGACACCCCGTCCTGGCCGTAGGCCACGCTACGCGAACGAACAGGGCGGGGTAGTTCATTTCTTCTCCTTTGATCTTTCTAGCACAATTAGATTTTTTGACGCAATTAATTGAGTCTGAATATGAATTTTATTTAACGGGAGTTGTCAAAGAAGAAATTAATGGGAAGAATGATGAAGCGAGTGCTTTTGAATCTCTAGCCATTGCTCATGAGCATCCTTATCCCCACCAAATGAATCTACAGAAATTTTGCGCTCTGGCATGGGCTTGAGAGGGCCGCTGATGGGACTGTGCTTGCAGTAGCAAATTACGACCATATCGAAATCCATGTCAACCGGGATATCTGGTGTGTAGGTTTCGACCCGTGTAACTTCCCAATCGCTTTGACGGTAATGGGTTGATGAATCTGGATAGTTAGGATCAACAAACTGATCAACTCGAATAAACTCGCTTCGGACGGTATCCAGGTTCAGGCAGCGCCTTGTCGGAGCAGTCGTAATGCTCGAACAAAGTTTTGGTCAGAGAGCCAGAGTGAGCATATTTGCGCTCTTTCCATCCAGGTTGACGCTTTTCAGCACGAAAGACAATCCATTTACGCATTAGTCTTCCTCCTTTTCGGTGTCTTGACACTCCCCGCCTTGCGCATAGCGGGGATTCCTAGATCTGCGAGCCGCCTTAAACCGCCGTGTTCTAATCTTTGACGCCGCCACAAATTAGACAATATCTAAACCAAAAAACCCGTCGAGACCAAGTATTCAGTCAGTTCACAGCAGACCCAGAGGGCAGTTCTCCCTAGGCGTTTAACTACTTAATTGGAAGTGCATGTGCATAGTCCGTTTCCCTTCCTTTTCGTTTGGTTCCGGTGTGCCCCACCGTACCGTTTTATCTTGCATAGTGATTCTTCTGGGTTCACACACCAACTGTTAATTGATGATTGGGTTTTTAAAGAGGACTTTCCCTTCCCTCTAGACATTACTACTTTGAGGTCGATAAGTTACGGGTCTCTCTCCCGGCTCAGCCTACGGTTTTTCAGCCTGTATCTATCTTTAGAGTACAACAAATATTTGTGTGTGTCCATAAATTTGTTTCTTGTTTTTTGTAGATTTATAAGAGAAAGCAGTCCTAGAAGGATTTAAAGTTACCGTAAGAGAGTGGAGCCTTAATTATCAATTTTTAACCTTTTTGCGCGAGACCGACCCACCTTAAAGGCTCCACTCTCTAAGGTTTCGTCTCTAGGGGCTTTAAACCCAAAATTTTTTGTAATAGGATTTGGGAAATTCAGTTTTTCCTTCAAACACACAATCGACTTCAAGAACAGGGTTACCTGTTTCCTCGATATCAACCAATTGCCAGCCATATTTCTCAGCCATTTCCTCGCAGCAGTCCTGATCGGCTGCTGCATGGCGTGACTTGTTTTCGTTTTCGTCATACCTGGGTTTTGGCATACTTAGTTGCTCCTAGTTCCCTATCGTCGGACTTTGGAGAAGTTGTATTGGCTGAGTGTGGTTGCAGTTGCCGGGGCGCATTCTATATTTAGATTATACAGGTATCAGCCTGCATAATAATTCGTTTGATATAATGATATCATCAAAATATTTAAGCTTTTTGCTGGCTCTCCAAGACCGCAATGAATCCCTTCTGTTATTATTTTTTTTGACTGGTTAAAGATATCAGTTTTGTTAATTTAAAATTGAAAATAACAATTCAAAATTCACAAGCGACCCATATTAATGAGTGAGTTGATCAAGAGGAAAATCCCTATAGTTTTTCCTATCGGGCAAATCAAATATGAGGTCAAATTGGGTATCAGGGACTCGCTGACGCCATAACTGAAGGTGTCCCTCTGCGTCGGAGCGAGTGCAGTAGCGACCGACGATTACCCATTTGATTACCCATTGCGTTGGGGAAGGCGGGTAACTGCCCAAGCTTGCAAGTTTTGTGGATAAGCCATAATGGAGCTATCTTGGTTGAACAATGGAGTAGTAGCCAGCCCATGAACTCTGACGGCTCGGCGCGCGGGATTGCCCTATCCTACCTTATGGCTGGGAAAATAAATTTATAAATTTTGTAAAAAAAATCATTGATGCCAGAATGGAGTAAAGTTGTTTACTGGTAGTAGGACAGTGGCTGAAGAATCAATACGGGTTTATCTATCCAAAGATAAAAAAAAGAACTTTAAAGCGGCTTGTGTTATGCAAGACAGGGATATGAGCGATGTGGTCAATGAATTAATTGATAAGTGGCTTGACCAAAATGGCGTATATATACACGGAGAAAAGGAGACATGAATAAATCCTGAAACCCTAGCGGTAATAGGTTTACAGGCTGATGCGATCGCGCAGCGTCGGCTTTGCCGAATCGCATTTCAGTATTTCTGGTTATATCTCATTTTGATGCCTTACTATAATCCTTTGAAGTCTGGCATTAAAACCATGCTGAGCCAGCATACTGTGACAGAGAAAAGTAAAAGGCGCAAACACACCAGTGATTCACCCTTGGAGGCTCTAAGAATTGAACGCACCAATTTGTCTCAAGACGAATTAGCAATCTACTGTGGTATTCCTCGTGCGACTTACCAGCGCTGGGTCTCTGGTAGGACTGAGGCTAGACCAACGCTGCGGCAACTGAAATTGCTGTGCCAACGACTAGGGATTGAGCACATCGATCAGCTGCCAGAGGAATTTGGACCACCTAGTAGCGCTGAGCGCAATTAAAAATTCAAAATTCTTGAATGGTTACTATAGCGTTTTCACATCAGATGTGAAACCGCTATACTTCCTTCTTGAGCTGAGAGCTGACAGCTATAAGCTGTCAGTCATTCACCTACTAACTGACCTAAGTGTTTTAATATTCTCGCGACAGTATATAGATCATTGCCACGATTCAGCAGAGAGAACTGATTAGAAAAAGCATATTGCAGTTTATCCTGTCGAATTAGTTTCAGAAAAATAAATTCACCGCCATTAGTGACAAATCCGAAAGCAGGCTTTTCTAGCTCAGGATTAGCCAACATATAAGCTAGAGCTTGTGGTATCCCTACTTTTAAAGAGTATTCTGCTCGTTTTGCTTCAATCACCACTATCCAAAACTGAGGTTGGCAAATCAAAATATCAATTCGTCCCCTGACAATCGTTTGCTGATCTTCCGATGAAATTTGTACATCCTTTTCAGCAAGAATATAGAATGGTGGGCGATAAAAATCAGCAATTCTCAACAATGGGGATAGCACCACCATTTTGACAATCGGTTCTACCATGGGATACTCAGATAAGTGCAGATAGTCATCCTTGACCCGATCTAGCCATTGCTTTTCTAGCTCATTTAGTTCTGGTAAATCCTCTTGCCATTCTGGGAATAATTTCTCATCATTAGTAGGCTCTAGTCCAAATTTGTCCTTCAATTGAGGCAGAGAAATATCTTGGGCTACGATTGTTTCTACCATTATGATTTGGGATTTGGGATTTGGGATTTGGGAATTTAAATTTTATTTTTAATTCCTAATACTCTTACCTTATTATAAGCGATCGCGTACCGTTGCTTACGGCCAATCGTAAAACTAATATCGCTCTAAATTTTAAGTAATTACTGCATTACCTGGTTATTTAACTAGTGCAATACTGTTTAATTTAACCCCTAACTCTGATTCTCATTCCACAGTTGTTTTTGATCACCACCTGATGGAATCCAGTCGCTAACTGGGGATAGTTCTGGAAATTCAACTTGTAACCAACCTATACTGCCGTTTCCTCCCACATCTCCCACAATACCTACACTACCCACAACCACCACACATCCCTTTTGACCCTGACTTAAAAAACGTACCCCTGTTAATTATCTCTGTAGTGTACAAGATCGAACATTTTGCGATCGCAACCAAGATTAGAATAAAGTAAACAAGTGTAAAGAAATGCTTAGTTTTACTTGATTCTTTATCTAAAAGATAAGCATACTGTCCATTGCCGGTTGAAAATAACTATGCAGTATCTGTTTCCAAAACGAATTTTAGTATCCCTGGCAGCACTGTTCCTAGCTTGTTCTATGTGGGCGATTGCTCCTGAGGCCAAGGCTTACGACAATCCTGAGTTACTGCCCGAGGTTCAAACACCAGTCATTGATTTAGCGAACTTTATTCCAGAGCTTCAAGAGCAGAGACTAATCCAAGATTTAGAAAGCTTTGAGGAAGAAACTGGCTGGAAACTCCGAGTTTTGACCCAATATGACCGCACCCCTGGTCGGGCAGTCAAAGAGTTTTGGGGACTTAACGACAAAAGTATGTTACTGATTGCTGACGCCCGAGGCGGCAATATCCTAGGGTTTAACGTGGGTGATGCCCTGTATGAATTCCTTCCTCGGACATTTTGGGTAGAGTTGCAAACCCGATTTGGTAATCTCTACTTTGTACGGGACAATGGCGAAAACCAATCCATTATCGAATCCCTAAATACGGTCAAGCAATGCCTGCGCCAAGGGGGATGTCGGGTGGTGCCTGGACTACCACGGGAACAGTGGATTCTGACCCTAATTACTTCTACTGTTGGAGGAGTGATTTTTGGATTTGCGGCTATCCCCCGCAAACGGGAACAGGTTTTCGCTTGGCAATGGGCTTTGATTTTGTCACCACTTTGGGGTATCCTGTTTATTGCCTTCGGTATTGGACCTGTGGTGACACGCACCTCCGATTACTTGCCACTATTGCGCAATATTATTGGTTTCGTTCTTGGTGCCCTTGTGGCTTACTTGTCACCGATGATTAGTGAATCCTCAGCCTCAGAAACTTAACACCTGGTCAAATCCCTGTAATTTCCGGAATTTTCCGGAAATTAATTAATAGCTAGGTTCCAGGAGTTCCTACTCAGTACTCAGCACTATGTTTCTGCTAGCGCTGTGCTTCTAATAACTCCTTAATACCTTTTTCTGCTAGGTCAATCAACTGATTGAGTTGATGGCGAGTATAAGCCCCTGACTCCGCTGTTCCCTGAACCTCAATAATACCCATTTCGTCGTTCATCACTACATTAAAATCCACCTCAGCCGCCACATCTTCGATATAGTTGAGGTCTAAAAACGGCTCACCCTCCAATAAACCGACGGAGACAGCAGCAACTTGGTGAATTAAAGGCGATCGCTCTAGTACTCCCGTTTTAACCAGTTTATCCACAGCATCCACCAGAGCAACATATCCCCCAGTAATGGAAGTAGTGCGGGTACCTGCATCCGCCTGTATAACATCCGCATCCACTGTTAACGTCCTCTCCCCCAAGGCTTTGAGATCAACAGCAGCCCGTAAACTGCGTCCGATCAGCCGCTGAATTTCCTGAGTTCGACCCGAAAGCTTGAGAAGTTCCCGTCTTTGGCGTTCCGGTGTTGCTCCTGGTAACATCCTATACTCAGCGGTTAACCAGCCGCTGCCAGTATCCTTGAGAAATCGGGGTACTTCCTCCTGAACCGTCACGGTACAAAGTACTTTGGTCTCACCACAGTGAGCTAGGACGGAACCAGGAGCATAGCGGGTAAATTCTCGCTCAAACAAAATGGGACGTAGTTGATCCGGTTGTCGGTTATCAGGACGCTGCCAAGACATAAGTTATATAGCAAAGGAAGTAGGAAGTAGGGAGTAGGGAGTAGGGAGTAGGGAGTAGGGAGTAGGGAACAAAAATTATCACAATATTATTGAGCTATATTATCGAGCTAGTCACCTTTAATAATTGTGTAATTGTGATCGATAATTGGATTCGACAACTTCGGAACAGATGTTGGATTGAGTAGAAATGAAGCTGCTCGTTTAGCTGTTTCTTCACTTAACTGGATTTGGGTTAGGCTAACCAAGCCCTCTTTCATAAAATGATCTCTAACTAGAGCTTTCTCTCCACTATTGAAGATAGTCTCATAAAAAACTTTCTTTATGCCAGCTGAAATGATTAACTTTAAGCAAGAGACACAGGGTTCCAGGGTGACATAAATACTGGCTCCAGCAGTGGCAATACCATGTTTGGCTGCAAACGCGATCGCATTCGCTTCAGCATGAACAGCTCGGGATGGCATGGTACGAGACGCATCGCAGCTACTTAGTCCAGGATAGCAGTATCCCTGAGCTGTGCAATGAATTGAGCCAGATGGGGAACCATTGTAACCTGTTGCTAAAATCTGATTGTTTTGAACAATCACTGCTCCTACAGGAAACGCTAAACAGGTTGAGCGAGTAGCTGCTAGCTTAGCCATCATTAAAAAGTATTCATCCCAGTTTGGTCTTTCATTAGTCATTGGTAATTGCCAAATTTTAAATGGTCAATTTTATAGCAAGGTAAATCTAGTTTATGATCTAAAATATAGCACTACGCATTAAGATTATGATATTCCTAAACTCGGAAACTTAGTCATAGCTTACTTCTGACTTCTGACTTCGTTCCTTCTGACTTGCGCGTAGCGCTATATCATCTCTGTTTCAAGGGAACAGGGAACAGGGAACAGGGAACAGGGAACATAAACATGTCTTAACCTTTACTTCGACTGCTATAATACTTCGACTGCTATAACTTGTTATCTTACAAATAACTATTGTTCAAAATGTCTTTGGTTATTGTTTACACCAAAAATCGTTTTTTCAGTTATCTATAGTTTATGCTTATAAAGCATTTATCCTAGTCATGATGTAGAGTCAATTTTTCCATTAACCACTCCCTAAGGGAGTAGCAAAAAAATAAAATACCAGATTTTAGCTTGTAGGGTGGGCAAAAACATTTTGGTTCAAATGAGTCTTATAGATAAGATAACTTTGCCCACCCTACTTTAATTGGTATTTTTTTTACATGCAAGTCCCTAATCCCTACTCCCGTGCCACCCATTACTTTGTAGATCATAATTACTAAAAACGCTATAATTGCTGATAATTTTTGTCTTCCTTTATGGCTATCCAAGCTTTTTCTAATTCTATTCCTAAATAGACCGCATGACTAGGTTGTATTGAAGGATTATCACTACAAATTTTTCTAGCTAAACTCATGGCATTTTTACCAGAATACGTAGCAATTACTTCCCCGCTACCAGGGGTTGTCTGCTTCACTATAATATTAGTATTTTCGGTTTCAATCAAGAAATTACCAATCGAATCAGCATACTGTTTCTGTTCTGAATTGATAAGTTTTTGATACTGATTTTTAATAATCCGATCAGCATAGTCATAACAATCATCATAAATATGAGCACTTTGACTAACAGTAATCAGCGGTCCCATTTTTAATTGAATACCCCCGCGCTTAGCAATTTGGTCTTTAACATACTGCTGTAGGGCTCTGAGTCCAAAGGCATTAGCTGCCCAGGCGCTAAACATATCATTACTTCTCAATGTTGCGGTTAGGGACAATTCATTATCCACAACTCTCAGCCAGATGTGATTCAGACAAGGACTACCCCCTTTCTCATGGTCTTTCACATCCCACAGGGACATCACTGCACTGGCGGCATCAATTTCACCAATGAGTTTGGTGATGACTTGCTCGATTTGGTCACGTCCGAACCAAGAACGTAGACGTTGACCATAAGTATATTTCACCCCTTCTACTACGGGTGCGTCGTCCAGGATTTGATGAATGTATTCTTGGATAAAGTCGCGATCGCATGGTAAATAATTGGGCTGAGGAAAGTAAAATTCAGGAGGTTCTGCCGTTACTACTGCCATTAAATCAATTAGCTCTTGCCAATATCCGTCATAACCGGTGGGCCGAATTGTGCCGGTAGTTTTAATGCGATGAATTATTTTAACCCAAGTTTCAGCTATCGTTCGCCCTTGAATGCGATGTCCGTAGCGCGGTCCTGGTTTTAGGGGGGCACAGCCAGATGCCCCGACATCATTGGCCATGGGAAATTCTAATGGTGTTCCCCAGGGCTCTTGAGTTTTGGAGCCATAAGACTTAACCAGACTAACGGCTTGGGTAATCGAATCAGCCTCTGCCACAGAAATTTCCTTTCTGAGTTGTTCTAGGATGACTAAGGGAATCTCGATGTCAATATACCCTTTGATAGAAGAGCGAATCACCCAGCAGTGACGACCAGTATCACTACTCCCTTCTTCAACCCCATGGTGGAAAAAGTCCAGCAAGCAAGTTCCACTCCCAGCATTGCGGTCTTCCTTAGTAGCGTTGAGAATGACCAAGTAGCGGACATGGGGATTAGCGAGGAGATTACGAATGAGTAGGCTAATTCCCCGGGTGGGACTGTATAACTGTCCGACCACAGCAAATTCCGAGGGGTTTAACTTTTTTGCGATCGCGTCTTTGATCGTCCATCCGGTAATCACCGCCGTTTGACCTGTACCGTAAATCAGTTGGTTAGGCTTGTACAGGGGTTTATACTGGAATTCATTTGGTTTGCTGATTGCTGTCATTTTAATGCAGAAGTTGAAGCTTGAATGTTGACTTTTAAATTTTAAATGTTAACTGTTAAATGTTTAAGGTTTAAGCTTAAAGTAATGGTAATCAACATTCATTTTGACCAACTACGGCGTAGGTTAAAGAAGCCTTCCAGAAAGTTTTTTAAAGTCTGATTACGACTCATTCGTTGGCGCTGCCACTCGATTGCCGTTTTCTTAAAAATCTCTGACAAGGTCGGATAGGGATAATAGACATTTGCCAACAGACCCAAGTTAATTTTCTGCTCAATCGCTAGGGTAATTTCCCCAATTAATTCTGTTGCTTGTGATCCAACTATGGTTGCTCCTAAAATTGTCCCATTGCGCCCCACTACCAGTTTCATATACCCAGTGGTTTGCCCCAGGAGCTGAGCCTGATCTAACTCTTTAAAATATTCTCGCATCACCCATAGATTCTTACCATAGCGCTTTCTAGCTTCTACTTCTGTAAGACCTACCCGTGCTAATTGGGGTTCAGTTAAGACTGTCCAAGGAATCCCGTGATAGTCCACCTTAAAGCAGGGGAAAAACAATGCATTCTTCAAGGCAATGCTGGCTTGATACTGGGCAATATGGCCACAGGGATAACCACCAGCCATCTTGCCACAGCTATAGATGCGGGGATTAGTCGTTTGTAGCTTCTGATTGAGCTGAAGACCCTGCTGAGTGTACTTTATCCCAACCCCTTCTAGATTTAAGGATTCCACATTGGGTTGCTCACCCGTAGCCAGTAAAATGGCATCAGCTTCAATCGCCTTATTACCAGCCTGAACCCAGGTTTTACCCTCAATCTCTCTGACCTGATCAACTGGACTATCCGTCAGAACCCGAATTCCCTCAGCTTCTAACTGAGCTTGTATGAGCCTAGATGCTTCTAGGTCTTCCTGGAACAAAATACGGGTAGTACTGACCACCAACGTTACCTCACAACCGAGTCTCACTAAGGTCTGAGCTAGTTCTGGAGCAATAGGCTCATCACCAATTACTACCCAGCTTTTGGGTAGTGAAGGTTGGGAGGTTGAACCTGCAACCTTCAACTTTCCAACCTTCAACACTTTGTGCCAGATATCGTTTGGTGTGAAATAGTCTATGGTCTGTAACCCTTTGATATCGCTAATATCTGGGCGAGAGCCAGTAGCGATCAGATACGCACGAGACCGCAAACGTCGGTTGTTGACTACAAAACCGAGGTGAGGCAGTCGGCAAAATTCCCCCTCACCCGTGATAATATCAATTCCTAAAGCAGCTAAAATAGCCGGAGAATTCTGTTCTGAGCAGTTGGCAACCACTAGATTAGCCCATTCCATCACCTCAGTTAGTGGTAGGGATGGAAACCCGGTCTGTGACATGTCTGGTTCAGTTGAATCAGCTATTTGAGGATAAATACGCCATTGAGCAGCGTCACGCATCTGCTCAAGCTTACGCCCAATCTCACTTAATACTCTGGTGTAAATAGCCCCTTGTCCTAGCCAGCTAGTTTGTCCTGGCTGAGGGTCTACCAGAGCCACACGAGCCTTTAAACCAGCAGCCGCAACAGCAGCATAGACACCAGCAGGAGTGCTACCAATGATAATTAGGTCATAGTCAACAGTCATTCGTCCAACAGTTAAAGGTTAGCAGGTTACAGGCAGCCCTTGGCGTTCCCGTAGGGTAGGTTGAAGGTTACAGGTTACAGGTTACAGGTGACGCGGTTTCAAGTTACAGGTTACAGGTTGAAAGTTACAGGTTTCAGGCTCTAACCTTGGCCTTTTGGCCACGCTACGCGAACAACCATCTAACTAACCTATCCGACAACAGACGCCTACGGCCAGCAACCTTCAACCTTCAACCTTCTAACCTTCAACCTTCAACCTTCAACCTTCAACCTTCTAACCTTCAACCTTCAACCTTCTAACCTTCAACCTTCTAACCTTCAACCTTCTAACCTTCAACTTATCAAGATAGCGTCTAAAGCTGTTAGTAAGCGTTGGTTATCTGCCTGTGTACGTACAGCGACCCGGAAAAAGCGATCGCCTAATTCCGGGAAGCTTAGGCAATCTCGAATCAGAATCCGATGGTGTTGGAGTAGTTGTGCTTGGATCTGTGAAGTGGATTTTTCTGAGTGTACTAGCAAGAAGTTAGCTGCACTGGGGTAAGGTTGGAGACCAGGTAACTTAGCCAGTCCCTGAAACAGTTGCCTACGCGCTGGTGCTAACCAATCCCAGGTTTGCTGTTGAAATGCTCTATCCTGGACCACGGCAGCTGCGGCTGCCGCTGCTAAGGTATTGATTGGCCAAGGGTCCCGCCACTTCTGCCAACGTTGGAGTCGCTCAGGGTGGGCAATGCCATAACCTAGTCTGAGTCCAGGAAGGCTGTAAAACTTGGTAAGCGATCGCAAAATTACCAAGTTCGGATAATCCCCAATTAAAGGAATCAGGCTTTGCTCCTGCTCAGGAGGCAGGAAATCCATGAAAGCCTCATCCACAACCACCAAAGCAAATTGCTTCAGATAAGGCTCAATTGCTTCTGAGGTAAACAATTGACCTGTGGGATTGTGGGGGGTATTCAGCAGCAAACCCTTTCGAGTCCCCTCTTGTGGGAGTAAGGAAGTAAGGGAGTCAGGGAGTAAGGGCATCAAAGAATCAATCTCGCGGCCCATCTCCCCATCTCCCCATCTGAGACTAGGTCTCGAGAGTTCCCTCATCAGGGGGCACTTCCTAATTCTTGCTCCAAATGCCTTCAGTCCCCGTTGGTAGTCCCTAAATGCTGGGGTAATCATCAAGGTCTGATCTAGTTCTGATAGCTCGCGACAAGCCCAAGTTAATAATTCGGCTGAGCCATTACCTGGAAGAATCCAGTCTGGGGGCAGGGTTGGATGCAGTTGCGTCAAACACTGCCGCAGCTCGGCATAATTGGGGTCAGGATAAGCTACCAGGTTATTTAGCCCAGACTCAATCGCTGCGATCGCACTTTTAGGGGGACCAAGAGGATTGATGCTGGCAGAAAAATCAAGAATTAAGGAAGGAGGACAGTTAGCCAGTGCTGCTGCCCAGGCTAAATTTCCCCCGTGAGTTGGTCGTTTCAAGGACAAGTTTCTGAGTGAATCAGCGATTACTCCTTCGGTGGTGCAACTCTCTCTTTAAAAACCTTACCAGCAGAAAAGGCTGGAACCTTAGTTGCCGGAATTTCCATCTTTTCACCGGTTTTGGGATTGCGGCCCTCACGAGCCTTACGCTCCCGGGATTCAAAGGAACCAAAGCCCACTAAGGTGACTTTATCACCCTCGGACACTGCTTCCATAATCGTCTCTATCGTAGCAGTTAGTACTGCATCGGCTTGTTTTTTGGTTACAGTAGCTTTTTCCGCCACTTTATCAACTAATTCACCCTTATTCATTCAAATCTCCTTGTTTTTCAGATCATCCAACCAGGGTTTTCAACAAAAAAATCGCTGCAACACTCGCAGCTTCAAGGTTTCACTGCATTATTCTAATGTTTGCAATGCCTATATGGATCGTTGAATGCTTTAATTTATATAGATTTCAGAATTTTGCCCCAAAATGCTCCCCTAAATTTATTCCTGAGGGAGTAGGCAATCAGAATTTTTGATGATCAATCATTGTTAATTATATATAATTCATTTAAGGTAAGCCCCTCGCTCTAGCCGTGCTTGGTGAGCCTCCTATGGGATAGCAAAGGTGAGAGCCTTTTTTATATATTGACAATAAACCTTAAAATAAGGTATAATTAAGGATTTATAAAAATTAACTCAAACCAAGTCAATAAAATTGTCAACCAAAAACAAATAAACACGTAAAAGTTTCAAAACCTAACTATTCCCACCACTAAAGTAGGGGGGAGTAGTCAAATCCATAAGTTAATTCCCCCCGAGCGAGCAATCCCTCGCTCGGGGAGATAAGTGTTGATTGACGTTTACCTTACCTTTACCTTAATTACCTGGAGACTGAAATCCTCCCCGGTTTAACATTTGACGGGCATCCCGTCCAGGGGTGTAACTGTAACCATACCCACCATTGCGGTCTGTGTCATCCATAATTTGAGGGGTCACCAGGATGATCACTTCACTACGCTGATTCTGCTTATTGGTGCTTCTGAACAGAGCACCTAGTAAGGGAATATCACCCAAAATTGGCACCTTCGATACCGTTGTGCGGTCAGTGTCCTGAATAATGCCAGATAGTATTAACGTCTGACCATCCCGCAGACGAACTAGTCCAGAGCTTAGTTCTCGGCGACTGAGGAATGTGATTTCGTTTTGTGCATTATCACTGTTAAATTCTTGAGTTCCCGAGGGAGCTGTGATCACAGGAGATGTCGATAAAGTGATAAAACCATTATCGTCAATTCTGTCAACATTCACCGTTAGGGTTAAACCAGCCTCTTCAATAACCGGGGTGATGGTTCTAGTGGCCACACCACCGTCTAAGTCTATATCTGTCGTTACACTAGTCAATACCTCCTGAACCAACTTGACACTAGCTTCCTGCCCTTCTTGGATCACTAGAGTCGGGTCGGTCAGAATCTTGGCGTTGCTGCTGGTAATCTGAGCCTGCAACGTTAATAAAAACTTATCAGGGTACTCGAATAGAGAAGGAAGCGAAAACTCAAACTCGTTTCCATCATCTTGACGTTGGACATCCGTCACACCTGGCTGGAATGGATTATTATTTCGACCAAAACCAGGACGTGCGAAGAGTGATGGAGTACCAGCGGTTTCATTGAAACCCTCAATCACGTTATCAAAGGGAGCATTTTGTCTATCGAAGAATATATCACCGTCTCCGTCTACAGCACGAAAATCAAATGGCTCAACATTAGGAAACTGACCACTAATTACATTATCTCTACTGGGGGGATTAACCCTACCGAAATTAACTGCTGCAGCTCCGCCATCACTGACTACAAAGGTATCATTAATGCCAAAGGAGAAACTGGCATTATAGGCATCGGTGCCAGCCAGGTTAACATCAATAATCTTGACATTTACCGCCACTTGACGGCGACGAGCATCCAACTGTTTGAGTAAAGACGTCGCAATTTCAATTTGCCTCGGCTCACCCACCAGAGATATGGAATTAAGTCGGTCATCCGTAGATACTGCTAATCCCTTCAGCAACAGTGCCCCTTGGCTACCGTCTTCCTGCTCACTGGTAATTGCTCGAATCTCTGGGGGTCGTTCGATTTGTCGCACCACTCGTTGGGTTTCAGGATCGATGATTTCTTCGGTCTCGATTACTACCTGTTGCACTTCTGCTCCCTGAGTGGCTAAGAAAGTAGCAGCCCCTTGGACACTGGCTTGATTGAGCCGTAGAGTACGACTAATTAGATTACGAGCGGCTTGAGGGAGTTTGGCCCCAACAAAAATTGTGCTTCCCCGACGGTTAGCCTGAAGACCAGACAGCTGGAGAATATAGTTGAAAGCATCTTGAACCGGTTCGTTTTCTAAATCAATAGAAATGGTGAACTGTGCTACACCCGAGTCTTCATCTGACTCAGCAAAGGCCAGATTGAGTCCAGCCGAACGAGCCAACAGAGACAACACTTCTCGAATCGGTGCTTCTCGTAATACCAAACGGGGCACTAGAATTGCTGTGCCAAGATCTATAGTGCTAGCAGCAGCATTAATATTAGAAACAGCAATATCCCCCACTGGTGGTGCTACTGCTCTAGGTAAGAAGGGGGGCGCTGGCGCAATCGGTTGCACCGCATTAGCTGGAGCTGCCGGTATTCCATCAATAATAATTTCTGGCTCAGGTACCAGCACATCTGGTTCAGGAGCCACGATTTCTGGAGGTTCAGGAGTTTCTGACGGGTTAGCTTCTGGTTCTGGTTCTGGTTCAGAAAGTTCCGCCGGTTTCTCCATCTGTTCCGTTTCAGCATTAGTTCCTCTATTAGGAACTTGAGCCAGCTTCATCACCGATGAGTCTTGGATAGATAATATCCCCTGATTCTCAGTAGTGGTGTCAATGCCTAAGGTAATTCCCTGAGCATCCCTTTGGATCAGTGAACTGATTGGGAGTTTGTCAGTGCCTCGAATTGTCACCCTGACCCGATTGTCATCCAGTTCCTTAACCGCAACCGCACTGATATTGGGTAGGGGGTTAGTCTGACGGAAGTTAGTCCCTTGGGGCAAACTCAGCTGGGTATTAACCAGATCAGCAACCAAGACATTGCCTTGGTTAACAGCAAAAATCTGTGGACGCTCATTGCCCCCTTTTGTCTCAAGTTTCAGTTCCAGTTCACTCCCCTGCTGGTTGAACCGTATGGCACTAACTTGGCTTGCTGCGACTACAGGCTGTGTTGCCCATAAAGCCATTGCTGTAGCCGCGAACACTCCACCACATACTTGAATCTGTCTCACGATCGATTTCTCCAATCTCCTGACTCAAATCACAGAAATTATGACAGAAATTATGTCATATTAAGGGCTATTGACAGTTGACTATTGACTATTGACCGTTGAGACGTTAAAGAGAAAAAACTAAACACTCAACAAACAACCATAATCACCAACACTAATAACCCTGTCATATCAATCAAACAGCAAGTTATCCCAATTTCCAACAACTTGCCTACCGATCAATTTACCCATCTTGCCATCTACCCATCATTATTGGTAGCAATAATAAAGTAATTTGGGATTATTTCTTCTTACCTGACTGTTTTTTATCCTCCTTTTCCTCAGCTTTTTCTTCTTGCTCCTTATCCAAATCTCTAGCAGGCATGAGAGCTTCCAGGGTTAAGCTAGTTTTAAGCTTAGGTTGAGGACCAGGAACTACTCTACCTTGCTGTAGCACTAGTGTTTGCGGTTCACTGATTTGAGCTTCTAGGTCTTTGATCAGCAACATCGACTGTAGCCGCTCAAAGCTGCGCATAATTGACTGCACTTGTTGGAAGCTACCCTCAATTTCGACATTGACGGTTCTCCGTTTTAATTTTCCATCAACTAAGGTTCCTAGAGACCCATCATTAACTATATTGATTCCCTCGGAATCTGGCTCATATCTAAGCAAAGTTCCTCTAGTATTCTTAACAAAGGTATTGAGATCAATCAATAAGGTATCCAAAGTTTTGTCACTGGCAAACAAACTCAAAACCCGGCGGTTTTGCTGCTTGGCTTGCTTGAGTTCATCCTCTTTCTGTTTAATTTTTTTCTGGAGTACTTCGGGATTTTGGAGGTCATCTTGCTTGGTTGATAAATCATTTCGTAAAGTCTGATACTCCTGCCAAGCCGGTAACATCAGGTTCATGGCTAGATAGACAGCAGCGGCCACACCAAGAATAGCAAAGGTAATCCCAGAAACTTGGGGAGTAAAGGTAATGCCGAAGGCAGTAGGATACTCAGGCTCTTCCTCCTGACCTTCAACACTCATAAAGTCGTCATCAGTAGCATAGGTCATTGTTGAATCACTCCTTGGGATTGAAGGTTTCTAATCCGAGTCACTAATCCTACTGCTCCTTTACGGTCTAACTCTTTTAATATCTCAGAAGCGGGGATATCACTCAGTTGAGTTTTAATAGTATATTCTACCACTTTTGGCAGGGTATATTTTACCTGAGTTACTAATTCTTTTTGACTCTCAGGAATTTCTAATTTTGTGGGATTATTGATTAACTGAGCTTTGATCAGTTGAGTGTCATTTTTGTCGAAAAAGGAAGAATTCTGTAGCGTCAGCAAAAAGTAATTCACATCATCAAAGGTTCGAGCTGTACCGGAAATATCCAGCTCAATTCTAGGTCGTGAGTTAGCGTTAGACTCATCCTTAGAAGCATTTTTGTCAGTGACTTGCTGTTGCTCGATGTCTTTAATTTGGACTCCGGGGGGAGTGCGCTCACGAATGTCCTGTAACATCGCTGACCAAGGCTTAATTTGATTAAAGACACTGGCAAGAGCATTAGTTTCGTCGTTGACCAGCTTGAGTTCCTTGTTTAGCTTACTAATTCGTTGCTTTTGCGCCCCCAAGGCTGCCAGTTTCTTGTCAACATCAGCAATTTCTTCCTTCAACCGGGCGTTTTGATGTTGGAGAACTACCCAAAAGCCTCCCACCAATCCAGGTAGGATTAGACCGACTGCAGCTCCAATCAGTAGAGGGGTCATTTCCCCTAGGGCCATCCCTGGTCTAGCCGCTCCATCCTGAACGGACTTGATCTCCTCAGGATTTCGGTCTTTTAAAAAATTAATATCAAGACTATACATAGTGCTATACCTCTCGTAATCCTAATCCAAGCACAGTTCCTAAGCTCGGTCGTTGTACCATCGGAATATCTTTCTCCACTTCTAGAGAAAGAGCCGCCACGGGATCCACCTGAATCGTAGGCAAGCTTAACCGTTGGGTGAAAAATTCATCAAGTTGTCCGATACCACCCCCAGGACCAGCTAGTAGAAGTTGGGCTACTTCTAGATTGTCCATCTGATTGAGGTAAAAATCGATAGAGCGGCGTAGTTCATCAGCAATTTCTCCCAAGACTTGGATCAGAGCTACCATACCTGGATTTACCCCGGTCGAGCCGGTGCGCATGCCATCAACTGGGGTACTGGGAATAGTCATCCCTTGGAGGAGTTCAGTGTTTCTAGAGGCTGGTAAATTCATCGCCCGTGATAGAGCACTCTGAAGTTGGTAGGTACCAATGGGAACAGTACGGGAAAACTGCGGTACACCATCTACAATAATGGCAATTTCAGTACTATCAAATTCAATATCTACCAGAACGGCTGCTTCTTGGGAAGGAAATTGACGCAGTTGTTCTCGGATGGTACGAATCAGGGCAAAGCTATTAATTTCCAGTACATCTACTTGTAAACCTACCTGCTCAAAGGTATCGAGATAGCTATCGGTGATTTCTTTACGAGTAGCCACCAGCAGCACTTGCACCTTTTCGATTCCATCTTCATCGACGAAGAAGCCAAGCTTCTGATAATCCAAATCCACTTCTTCCCGGGGATAGGGCAAATATAAGCCAGCTTCATGGTTGAGTACCATATCCCGGAGCTCGTTATCATCTAGCTCAGCAGGAATCGGAATAATCCGGATTACTGCTTCCCGCATGGGTAAAGCAGTCGCAACCCGCTCCACTTTCACTTGACTTTCCTGTAGGGCTTCTCGAATCAGTTCCGCTAAACCAGGGGAATCAACAATCTGTCCTCCTTCCCAGATCCCTTCTGGAACCTCATGAGCATATAGGGTGGTAGCTTTGAGGCTCTGACCTTGCCGCTGCAATTGAGCAATATGAATTCGTTCTGGGGCTAATTCTATACCAACACCTTGCTTGCGCCGGGAAAATAAATTTTTAAAACGGTTAACCATATCTAGCAAAGGGAGTAGGGAGTAGCGGATCTGGGAATATGGGATCAAAAATTATCAGAATTTATTTAGCTACCCGATCTGAGTTAGGTAGATGGGGGTTTCAACATTAGGTTGCTTTTGATCGTACCCAATTTATCTTATAATCATGACAATTTTTTGATTAATCCTGAAATTAATTACTGTAGCGATTAGCGATTAGCGATTAGCTATTCCCATTACCACCAACAAAAGCTTCTGTTCGCAAAAAGTGACCAACTAGGTACAGAGAACCACAAAGGACAGTAATCTTCTCTTCAGCTTCGGCTTTGTTAAAGGTACCACGGAGTCCTGTCACTAACTCTGGATACATAGCACAATCGGCTAAGGTTGGACAAATTTGTTGCGCGAGAGTAGCCAAGTAGTCTAACTCAGCTGAACTATGGTCTGGTACTGGCACTAGAGATAATCGATCCCCTGGTCTGAGCAAGGCATTAAAAATACCAGCATGGTCTTTGGTTGAGAGTATACCCATGACCCAGTTGACCGATTTACCTAGGGTATCAACATATTGTCTCAACGCCTGAGCAGAGGCTTGATTATGGGCTCCATCAATCAGTAAATGGTGATTCTCCCAGCTAGTCCACTGCAAACGTCCCAGCCAAGTGGTTTTGGCCATCCCCAATGCGATCGCATCTTCTGGAATCTCCCAACCTTGCTGTTGCAGAACTTGTACCGTTGCGATCGCAATCGCCGAATTAACCAACTGCACCTCCCCCAACAAGGGCAAATTATAGCTGACTCCCCCATACTCCACCCATCTGAGATGCTTTCCGGTGCTTGGGGTCTTACCTTCTGGCAAATCCACTGCTGAGTCTACCCACACCACTGGACACCCCAACTGATTCACCCTTGATTCAACCACTGCCCTAGCCTCTGGCGGGAGCGGACCAATTACCGCAGGACAGCCAGGCTTTAGGATTCCAGCCTTCTCCTTAGCAATATCAGCCAAGGTTGGACCAAGACGCTGCCAATGTTCCCAACTCAGGGATGTGATAATACTAACCAAAACGCGATCGCATACATTCGTTGCATCCAGCCGTCCTCCCAATCCCACTTCTATTACAGCCACATCCACCTGCTGCTGAGCAAAATACAACCAAGCAGCAGCAGTAGTCACTTCAAATAGGGTAGGTGGATCGGAACAGTTTTTTGGAATTGCTGCCTTAACTTGCTCCAAAATTGTGCCTAGGGTATGGCTAGAGATGGGTTCTTGGTTAAGGCAAATCCGTTCTGTCCAATCAACCAAGTGAGGAGAAGTATAACGTCCGACTCGGTAGCCAGCTTGGGTGAGTATAGAAGACAGGTAGGCACAAACTGAGCCTTTACCATTAGTTCCAGCCACGTGAATGATTGGAAAATTCTGCTGGGGGTTACCTAAGCGCGATAGAAGTTGCTTAATCCGTTCTAAGCCAAGCTCAACGCCAAAGTATTTAAAGGATTGGAGAAGGTCGTCAATATCCATGGGATGATTTGTGATGAACCGCAAAGACGGGAAGGACACCAAGCTCAGGAGAGTGTTTGTTATTAAATATGAATACAGTTAATGATAAGGCGATTGTTAAAGACTATTTCAATGCCACTGGGTTTGACCGCTGGCGGCGGATTTATGGTGATGGCGAGGTTAACCGGGTACAGCAAGATATCCGGATTGGTCATCAGCAGACTGTGGATAAAGTGATTAGTTGGCTGGAGGCTGATGGAAATTTGTCAGGTTTGTCGATTTGTGATGCTGGTTGTGGTGTTGGGAGTCTTAGTATTCCTCTGGCAAAAGCTAGCGCTATAGTTTTTGCTAGTGATATTTCTCAGAAAATGGTAGGTGAAGCTCAGGTAAGGGCTAAGGAGAGTTTAGGGAATACTGACAATCTCTCGTTTATGGTCAAGGATTTGGAAGGGTTAGGTGGTAGCTACCACACCGTAATTTGTCTAGATGTGTTGATTCATTATCCCCAGGATAAAGCGGCTGAAATGATAACTCACTTAGCCTCTTTGGCCGAGTCTCGTTTAATTCTTAGTTTTGCCCCGAAAACGTTGCTTCTTACTGCACTCAAAAAGATTGGTGAGTTTTTTCCAGGACCAAGTAAAACCACTCGTGCCTATCAGCATCGAGAAGCAGATATCGTTAATATTTTAGTAAATAATGGGTTTTCGATTCAGCGACAGGAAATGACTAGCACTCGCTTTTACTATTCTCGCTTATTGGAGGCTATCCGTAACTAAAAAAAAAGCATTCAGCGGTCAGCCCTCAGCGGTCAGCCCTCAGCGGTCAGCCCTCAGCAGTCAGCAGATGTAACAGAGATTAAATGAATGCTTACCGCTTTGATTCAAAAGCACCGATTGGGCTACGCGCATGCTGCGCGAACAGTAGCCTGGCACAGGCTTCGACCCTGGGAGGTAACCCATAAGCTGATACGCGACACGCTGATAACTGATAACTGAAAGCTGAAAGCGTAAGCATTCAGCCGTCAGCCGTGAGCTAAAAGCTCACGCTACTTGAGGTGCTTTTTGGCACAGGCTTTGGCCTTGGCCTTTTGGCCTTTTGGCCACGCTACGCGAACGGCCACGCGTGCGCGTTTGGCCACGCTGTGCGAACGACCCTGGGACTTCACTCAGCATTATTCCAATGCTTACTTGTTTTATTCAAAAGCTGAGAGTTGATAGCTCAGAGCTGATAGCTCAGAGCTGAAAGCTGAAAGCTGAAAGCTGAAAGCTGAAAGCTGAAAGCTGAATACTTACCTGAAAGCTGAAAGCTGAAAGCTGAAAGCTGATAGCTGATAGCTGAATAATTACCTGAAAGCTGAAAGCTGAAAGCTGAAAGCTGAAAGCTGAATACTTACCTGAAAGCTGAAAGCTGAAAGCTGATAAACGTTTGTTAAAAATTTGCTATAATGAAACGGTTTAAAAAAATATCTGCTGGTTTGCTGCTTACCTTTGGTATTCTATTATTGATGGTACCTGTTGTAGTTTCAATTCGAAGGGAAGCAACGTCGCAAGATAAAGTTGATGCAGTGGGAAGCTTGATAGTAGGTATCCCAGCTACCTTCTGGGGAGTATGGTTAACATGGGTAATGTATCGACAAGATCAAAAAGAAGTTATCGAGCACCTTCAGTCTACATTTTATCGCTTGATTCAAGACGAAAATGGTAGAATTTCAGTCTTGAAATTAGCAATGGCAGCCAAACTTCCTATAGATGTAGCTCAAGACTATTTGGATCACAAAGCTAGAGAGTGTGATGCCACCTTTGAGGTTACTGAAGAAGGGAGAATATTTTATAATTTTACACTTTAGTAAGGACAAAATTGATGACTCGGATTTTTTTAGCGATCGCATCGATTTTAGGAGGATTATCAGTAGCAGCTGGAGCCTTTGCTAGCCACGCTTTGAAAGAGAAACTGACCGAACGAGCATTGGAAATTTTTCAGACTGGTGCTCGCTATCAAATGTACCATGCTCTAGCGCTAATGTTGGTAGCCTTGTTGTTGAGCCGTTCAGAAGTAGCACAAACCTCCCTTACCGTAGCTGGCTCAGCTTTTATCGCTGGAATTGCCATTTTTTCTGGCAGTTTGTACGCCCTGAGTTTAACCGGGATCAAGTGGCTAGGAGCGATCGCACCATTAGGTGGTGCAGCGTTGATCTTGGGATGGGGTTGTTTAGCGATCGCAGCTTTCTCTTTCCAGTAATCACTAAATATTTTAGGGAACAGGGAAGAGGGAACAGGGAACAGGGAACAGGGAACAGGGAACAGGGAACGGGAAATAACGAATTTAAATGCAAATCAGCTTAACTATTTTCTTGACTTTCAACCTTGGCCAAAAGGCCACGCGATCGCGTTCAACCTTCAACTTTTAACATTAAAATTTAAACCTTCAACCTTCAACATCTAACCTTCAACCTTAAACCTTCAACCTTCCATATCCCGCTCAGCAGCATAAACACCTTGGACGTTATACCAGTTAAGGAAAATTCGGGCAATTTCTAAAGCTAGCTGGGATTTACCTCGGTCAATTAGCCATTGTAAAAAGGGAGCCATAGTGCGTTCGTTGAGTCGTCCACCTAAAGACAGAATCCCCCAGAGTAATCGGTGTAGCCAGGTCATCTGAATCATCATCCTGACTTCCCAGGTAGGGTGCTTCCGGTAGAACAATACACCCATACGCCCCCGTTGAATTTCCCGGTCAATCATCCGGGGAATTTGGTCGAGGCTAAAGGGAGGATGCCAATGATAACCTACCGCTTCGGGACATTTAATCAGTTTTAAGCCCAGCTGTTTTAGTCGGACACCCAGTTCTAAGTCTTCCCAGCCATAAAGTTGGAAGCGGGTATCAAACAGTCCAGCTTCTAAGAGCCATTTGCGTGCGATCGCAACATTCCCCGTCGCAAAATAGGCAGCAGAGAAATCAGTAATTTTATAGGGTTCGCTGGTAGGGTCGTCGAAATTACAGGTATTGATCACCCAACCGTAGGTAAATAAGCGATCGCATCCCAGACGCTGCTGTGCCTGTACCAAAGCATCAGCATGAGACTGGAGGAAATGCTCAGTAACTACTAAATCACTATCAATAAAGATAATTATTTCACCAAGCGCCTGCTTCACCCCTAGATTCCTGGCTGCAGCCGGTCCAGCATGGTTTTGAGCAAATGAGCGTACATGGGGAAACTGATCCCCGTGTGCTGTCAACCAATCTAAAGTGCCATCCGTTGAGCCATCATCTACTAAGACAACTTCATAATCCAAGACCTGGCGATCTTTATCTTGCCTGAGTTGCTGATGTTCTAATGCGATTAGGCACTTTTTGAGAATCGGTAAGCGATTGTAAGTGGGAATGACAATGCTTAGAAACAAGGTAACGTTTTTAATTTGATATGATTGTGAACTTAAACAGCGATCGCACCCATGGAAAAGGTTATGCAAATTGATTGGCAAACTGCCAAAACTTACGAAGACATTCTATACCACAAAACCGACGGTATTGCTAAAATTACCATCAATCGTCCCCACAAACGCAACGCCTTTCGTCCCAAAACCGTCTTTGAACTTTATGATGCTTTCTGTGATGCCCGCGAAGATCACAGTATTGGTGTTGTTTTATTAACTGGTGCTGGTCCCCACACCGATGGCAAATACGCCTTTTGTGCTGGTGGTGACCAAAGTGTACGAGGTCAGGCTGGATATATTGGAGAAGATGGCGTTCCTCGCTTAAACGTATTAGATTTACAACGCCTGATTCGTTCCATGCCCAAAGTAGTGATTGCCCTAGTTGCTGGATATGCTATTGGTGGTGGTCATGTCCTACATGTGATTTGTGACCTAACTATTGCTGCTGATAATGCTATCTTTGGTCAAACTGGCCCGAAAGTCGGTAGTTTTGATGGTGGGTTTGGCGCTAGCTATCTTGCCCGAATTGTTGGTCAAAAAAAGGCCCGAGAAATTTGGTTTCTCTGTCGTCAATACACCGCATCTCAAGCCCTAGAAATGGGTTTAGTTAACTGTGTCGTTCCAGTGGAGAAGTTGGAAGCAGAAGGGCTACAGTGGGCAAAGGAAATTTTGGCAAAAAGTCCTATTGCCATTCGTTGCTTGAAAGCTGCCTTTAACGCGGATTGCGACGGTCAAGCTGGTCTACAAGAGCTAGCTGGTAATGCTACGTTACTCTATTACATGACAGAAGAAGGAGCTGAAGGTAAACAAGCTTTCTTAGAAAAGCGTCCACCAGATTTTCGTCAATACCCTTGGTTACCTTAGATTATAGCAGTGTAAGCATATGCGCTACGCGCACGCTACTTGAGGTGCCGTCAGCTATCAGCAGTCAGCTTATGGGCAAATCCCCAGACTTTCAATTCTGATTAATCTCGAACTATTAGGTGCGACCCGTGGCGAATTTAATTCTTAATATTGTGCCTTGGCGCACGCTACGCGAACGGCGCACGCTACACGAACGAGGTTTATTTTAAGCATGATAGCTGACGGCACCTCAAGTAGCGTGGGCTTTTAGCTCACGGCTGACGGCTGATGGCTGATAGCACCTCAAGTAGGGTGCGCGTAGCGCATATGCTTATATCACTGTTCCCTGTTCCCCCTTCCCTGTTCCCTACCTTTACATGGTTAATTTTAAACTTAGTGCAAGATCTGATTATCAATAAAAAACGCACCTTATTTTGAATCAAAGTGCGAGTAAAGCTATTTTAATAGCAGATATCAGGTGCCGATTTTTATGAAATTATTTGGCTTTTTCAGCTGACACCTGTAAGCAGGTAACTACTAGAACTAGAAGATTTGGTTTAAACTGGTTTTTGTGAAATTTTTTTATTTGAATTATTGATTGTATTAAGGGTAAAGTCACTAGTAAGTTACTGCTGATATTGCTGATAATACGAACAATTTACTTCAACAATTTACACCAGCATGATATCTGTTGACGAACTTTTAGAGGTGATGGTCTCACCTTGAACGGTCGTGTCTGTCCCAGAGGATGTTTCAGAGCACGTTACCGATAGCTCCTCTGTGAGCATCAGTTGTTCATCTTGCCACATCTGTTCTAGTGTCTCCCAAGAAGAAGAAGAAGAAGAAAATGTAGGCACAGCAAAAGCACAAGCTTTCCAGCTAGCTCTGACAGGCACCCCCAGTTGTTGACACATACCCCCTCGTCGTCCTTCTGACTGATAATACTGGCAAAATCTGCAACTAGATATAGGTAAATTCAATGTTTTCATGATAAGTCTTTGTTCAGGAAAATTTTATCTCCTCTTCACATTTCATTCTGCTACCTCTTACCTCAGCTTCTTATAGATAGCAAGCTGTTGACCAGCCTAGGTTATAGCCATATCGTTAGCCACTGAAGCTTTAATATTTTCTTAAGAAGTTTGTTACAAATAGATACATTTTATTTTACAAAAAGTAACAAAAAGAGATGGCTTCTGAAAGAATTGGCTTGCTTTATACCAAAAACCCATAGGGATCAACCAAAAAAACACACCAAAAGTGTATTTAGATACTGAATTTAGCCCGATTAACTTATGAAAAAGTATCAGTTCAGTGTTCTAAAAATCAAGGGAACAGCGGATCCCGGAACAGGGAATTGGGAATAGGCAAGAGCCAAGAGCCAAGAGCCAATAGGGAACAGGAATGCCCCCGACCTCCCGACCTCCCGACCTCCCGACCTCCCGACTCCCGACTCCCGACTCCCTTCTAAAACCTTGCTCTAAATTTGCCATTGCTTAGTAGCACAAAGACCACAGACATCCCAACGGTGGAGTTCTCCTGGTGGAGTCGGACACTGACACTGAGGACAAAGTGGTAAATTTTGCGATCGCATCTGCATCATCTTTGCCCAACGTTTAAACGCTGCTTGGGGTATGTGAGTTTTGTCACTCGTTGTGTCAGTACTTTTGTCAGTGGCTTGACTACTTTCTGTGTTTTCTGTGTGGTCTAACTGCTCACAAACCAGTGATGAAGACATTGGCAAGATGGTGCTAGGATGTCTATGGTTTGGGGTCAACTCAGATTTTGAATAGCCATTGCCCAAAACTTGTGTTTTATGCCACTGAGCCGGAGAAAAGTGGATGTCAACTAGGGGCTCAGACCAACCAGCATTAAGCCGTTTCAACAACATCCGGCGCTGAAATTTTAGTTCTTGTGCCCAAACAGAGCTAGACGTAGCCACATATAAGATATCCCTAGAGATAGCATAGGGTCTGGTATGATTAGCTATGTTCACTCCTACTATTTCAGACCAACACTTAATTAGGGATGACAAGCGTTGTATACCTTGCCACTCGGGCTGATTTGTAATCCTATCTAAGATCTGATTGAGTGATTTAAGCATATCGCCTTACTAGATAGCGTTTATCGCAGTAATGAGGTACAGTCTTCTTTGAATTTGATTTCCTGTATTGATGCAGCGCATCCCTATTATTTATTGTTTCTTACCTGTTCCCTGTTCCCAGATCCGCTGTTCCCTAAAATTCCGAAATTGTGTACCTCATAGCTATGAGAATTGCTATAATTAGTTAATTTGACAATAGTTTTGATTGCTTCAGGACTTACGTCCCAGCGTTGAAGCCTTTGCCACGCTAGAAGCTTGTGTCACACTGGCCAAAAACTAGCTTATAGTTAGTAGGGTGACCCTAAAGATAGAATGGCTAGCGTTAAGTCCTGTTGCTTGTTCTGTAGCACAAACGACCGATAGAGTCCGCCATGAGCCAAAACTCCTCAGTTAATTCTTCCCCTAGCTCGACCGGTAACTACAAACTCAACTCAGTTTTACAAGCTGCTCTGAGTAGCCTTGATGTACAACTAGAGGAAGAATTAGCGCGCTACCGACGTCGAAGAGTAGGACGCCCAGTAATGACTAACCGTGGTCTTGGTCGTAACCGGGTCCGTAAACCCCTAGAGTTAATTTCTGTCGGTGAGGTAAAACAGAAACCCTCACCATCACCGACAAACCAGACCATCTCTCGACTAAACCAGCCATCAACCATTGCACTGCCAAACCTAACCACCAAGGCGACAACTTCTCAGAAACAACCACAACAGCCATTGGTTGAGGAGACTGAATCCCTAGATTCCCTCTCATCACAGTCCCCGAAACCTACTCAGCCACCAGTTGTATCCCAGTATAATAATGGTGACAGTGCTAGCCTAGGAATTCAGAAAGAGGCTACGGAGCAACTTAACCCTCCTGAAAAATTGCCTGAAGACTCAGGTAGTTTGATCAAGTTAGGGGCTAACCAAACCCAGCCAGAAGATTATCTCGAATCATCAGAAAAACTACTACAGAGTCTGGCAGAAGATGAAGAAGAATTTGACAACCAAAAGCAGGTGTCTTACCAACTGCTGACTCCGTTAAATGTCGGTTTCATGGTACTTTTGCTGTTGTTAAGCGCTACCCTACCCTATATCTTCTCCAATCCATCGGTGTTAAGTAATCTGGATCTGTCACGGCTGATCAGCTTCATCATCCCCAAGATCTCCAAAACCCCTCAGCAAATTAAACCACATAAACCACAACAGACTGAGTCGATTCCCCATTCTCCCCTACAGGGTGGACCTAATTTGGCTTCTGAGGAATTTGTAGACTTGAACTTACATACCCTTTCTCAAGTGGAAGCTACTCCAGGACCGCAGCAAAAACCTTTTTATACAAAAGATGTTCCTTTACCTAAGGTGGTTGAATCAGCTCCTAAGGTGGTAACTAGACCGATGCCTCCTAAAGGGTCTTCCTTATCTTCAGTACTTTTGCCTTCTGTTCAACCACTGCAAAAGGTTCCCTTGTCATCATTACCAACCACCTCAGGCTCTTTAGTACCCCCAGAAAGACGGGTACAGTCAGGATTACTTAAGCCAGCTATCTCTGAAACACTCCAGAATCAAGCCGCATCTCTAAGAACAGTGGTAGAGGAGTCTTTACCTGCTCGCGATCCTTTCTACTATGTGCTGATCAACTACGATGGTAAACGTTCCCTACAGCAAGCTAGGACAATTGTTGCTGATGCCTATGTGCGCAAATTATCTCAAGGTACCCGGATTCAGATGGGAGCTTTCAAATTTGAACATGAAGCACAAGGTTTGGTCGGAAAACTCCAGCAACAGGGAATTTCTGCTTCGATTTATCATCCTTAGTTAAGTTGAAACTGTCAAGTGTCAAGTTCAATCTTAATGACATCAGTTTTCATTCCCTAAGCCCTGATCATGTATGGAAAGCTGCCATGGGATTATTAGATCGTATGTTTAGAATAATTCGCGCTAGCCTTAATAGTCTGATTAGCCAAGCTGAAGATCCTGAGAAAATCCTGGAACAGGCTGTCGATGATATGCAGCAGGATTTGATTCAAATGCGGCAGGCTGTAGCTCAAGCGATCGCTACCCAAAAACGCACGGAACGACAAGCCTCCCAGGCTCAAGCCGCTGCTGAGCAATGGTACCGTCGCGCTCAGTTAGCCTTGTCAGCAGGAGACGACCAGTTGGCACGGGATGCCCTGACACGGCGGAAATCTCATCAACAGACTGTCACAACCATGAAAGCTCAGCTTTCCCAGCAAGCTGAGCTTGTTTCCAAGCTTAAGGAAGATCTCCGTACCCTAGAGCCGAAAATCTCAGAGGCCAAAACTAAAAAGAACTTGTATATTGCTCGGGCTCAATCAGCTAAGGCATCCATGAAAATTAATGAGATGCTGGGTAATGTGGGTAACAGTAGTGCCTTGAGCGCTTTTGAACAGATGGAAGAAAAGGTAATGCAGCTTGAAGCCCGGTCTGAGGCAATGGCTGAATTAGGCGGCAATCAACTGGATAAAAAATTTGCTGCTCTCGAAGGTAACTATGATGTGGAAGCTGAGTTAGCCGCCATGAAGGCTAATCTGATTAAAGGAACCGAAACTCCTCAATTACCCTCAACTCAGACATAATAACCGAAAAATCCGGAAAAATTGGATAAATAGCCGGAAAAAGTAAGTAGTTTCCCCATGGTCACCTCAATTGCACCTTGAGAAAGTTGTATCAAAACACCTTAGAGCCTTGACCCAAGGGGTTACTATATACGCAAACCGCACCTTCTCGACCTTCTTTCTCAATACTCGGAAAGGGAATAGGTAGAATAAGACAAGGACGTTTTCTGCTGAAGATGGCACTATTATATCATAAGCGCCTGTGGAAACCAGTTTTTAACCCCTCGAACAGCAATCCCGATCAATCCCCCATGGTTCAGCCGCCAGAAAGTTCAAACCTTAGCTTGTTGTCTAGCACTTTTTCCCAAGAAGTTTTTAAACTGGATGAAAGGCTCCCTGTCTTAATGGCTAGGGTATGGGTCAAGCCCGCAAATTTTTCAGTTACCCAATCAGACTTGAGATGGGACAGCAACAATTGCTTGTCCCTCAAGACAACTTAACTCAAGACAACTTAACTAGGCTTACGCACCAGCAAGCCAGTTTTATACCTACTTTGTACATTCCTAGAGGATAAACAGCGTTATGGGATTATTTGATCGCCTTAGCAGAGTGGTTAGAGCTAATCTGAACGATATAGTCAGCAAGGCTGAGGATCCAGAAAAGATTCTTGATCAAGCTATTGTTGATATGCAAGAGGATCTGGTTCAATTGCGTCAAGCAGTTGCCAGGTCAATTGCTGAACAAAAACGCACAGAGCAGCAATACAACAAAAACCAAACAGAAGCTAACAACTGGCAGAAAAGAGCTCAGCTGGCTCTGACCAAAGGGGATGAAAACCTGGCTCGTGAGGCTCTGGTGCGTAAGAAGAGCAATTCTGATACTGCTGGTACCCTGAAAACTCAGTTGGATCAGCAAACTGAGCAGGTCAATAATCTTAAGCGTAATCTGGTTGCTCTCGAAGGCAAAATTTCCGAAGCCAAGACCAAAAAGAATATGCTCAAAGCACGAGCTCAGGCGGCTAAGGCCAATGAAAAGTTACAACAAACCATGGGGTCTCTCAATACTAGTGGCTCCGTAGCAGCGTTTGAGCGTATGGAACAGAAAGTCTTGGATATGGAGGCTCGTTCTCAAGCTGCCCATGAGCTGGGTGGTAGTGACTTGGAAAGTCAATTTAAACTCTTGGAAGGCAATGATGTTGAAGATGAGTTGGCCACGATGAAAGCTCAGTTGGCTGGTGGTTCTGTATCTCAAGGAGCTTTACCAGCCCCAGAGGAGAAAAAATCGACTTCCTCAGATTCACCCGTTGACAAAGAGTTGGAAGACCTCCGCAAACAAATTGATAATCTGTAGTCAGATCAAATCCGGTTAATCACTTTGGTTTCACTGAAATTGTTAATTGTTAATGGTTAAGGGTTAATTGGTAATTGTTAATTGGTTATTAGCTAATTGCTTACTAGCTAATTGGTTACTAGCCAATTTTCGATTTTTAAGTTTTAGTTGACTAATTAATCACTTTGTGTTAAGGAAAATGGTTAATGGTTAATGGTTACTAGCCAATTTTCCATTAACTCATGATTCAAGTTGCCAATTAAAGCGGTAACTGGTGGTATAATTCTGGAGAGTATCCTAGAGTCTTTCTCAGTAACAGCAACTTCCAAGCAATCGGTGAGAAAGCAATCGGTGAAAAACACTCAGGAAACAATAACTTAGCGGCACTGATCAACTTACCTCGTTTAAGAGCTACTAAGCCCCAATGTAATCTCAGATAAGCGCCCAGCTCCCACAGTAATGGGAGTTTACCTTGATATTTTTCACTGACTAGTTCATAGATTTTTTGCTTAATCGAAATATGAGTCTTCAGACGTTTCTGGAACGAAAATTTTTGATTATAAGCACCAGACCAAACCGTCCGGTAAGCTAGGCACTTATTGATAAATATAGCATCCCCAAACTGGGCGATTCTAATCCAGGAATCAATATCATCAAAGTTGGTATCTAAGCTAGAATCCCAACCACCGGAACTGAGAAACCCATCACGGGAGAAAGCGACTTGCGCTGGGGTGCCAAACGGTACCATTTCCAGAAGCATTCCATAATGAATGTCTTCTTGGGCAATATATAACCTTGGCGGTGAACCTACTCGCCGTGTTATACTTAGTTCTACTCCTAAGGTATTTACTTGAGCCGATTGGCAAGAGCAAATCACTGCTTTCGGATGTAATGCGATCGCATTAGCCATTTCTTCAATGCAGTTCTTGGCTAAGTAGTCATCATCATCCAACAGCTTGATCCAATCACCAGTTGCCAACTCTACCCCTTGATTTACCGCTTTCGAGTGGCCCATATTATCGGAATTTCGGTGATAAACCAAGCTATGCTCACCAGCACGTGCCAACGCTTCACTGCGCTCTTGGACATAACCTTCAGTCCCATCAGACGAACCGTTGTCAACGATAACAATTTCACAGGGAAACGTCTGAGCAAGCGCGCTTTCAATTGCACGCTTGAGTAGATCTAGACGATTATAAGTCGTGATGACAACGCTGAATTTCATCTGGCACCCTCCAGGAAAATTCTGTTATTAGCTTAGCTTTAACCATCAAAGCTCCAACCTGATAATTTCCCTGAAAGCTTTATAACTAATAAGTTTAGCGTCATTATATCCCCATGTTGTTTAAAAGTTTCTAGTTAAAGTTTAAACTCTCAACCTGTAACCTTCAACCCACTAACCTTCAACCTTCAACCTTCAACCTGTAACCTTCAACCCACTAACCTTCAACCTTCAACCTTCAACCTTCAACCCACTAACCTTCAACCTTCAACCTTCAACCTGTAACCTTCAACCCACTAACCTTCAACCTTCAACCTTCAACCTGTAACCTTCAACCCACTAACCTTCAACCTTCAACCTTCAACCTGTAACCTTCAACCCACTAACCTTCAACCTTCAACCTTCAACCTGTAACCTTCAACCCACTAACCTTCAACCTGTAACCTTCAACCTTCAACCTTCAACCTGTAACCTTCAACCCCAGTCCCAGCAACTCAGAACTCCAGCTACCGTGTAAACCGTAAGGGATATGATGCTTCAAGTGCAGTCGTGCGACTGGTCCGCTAGTTAAATCACGACCATCTAATATGACTAGATCCGATCGGTGATGACTAGCATCATATACTAAGGTCAATACCCAACCATCATCTTCTCGTTCAGCATTGGGTCGTGGCACAAACATTGGTTCATTTACAAAACCCTTAGGGGCAGCACTCCAGAATTGTTGTGTCTTTGTTTCCATATCTATTTTTAGAATCCCTTGTAATGGAGCATTACGGGTGGGATGATCAGCAGCTCCGATAAATAAGTAGCGATAGGGATTTCCGACATGATTAGGGTGAATGCTAGGAAACTCGCAACAGCGCTCTTCTAATAACTTACTCCCTACGGTTTTGTCAGTTAAGTTTAAACTAAAGCGCCAGAGTTGCCCTGGTGCGTTCGCATTAAAATCAACCTTCCGGAAATCACTACCTACGTCTACTGCTGGTAATGACTCGTAGCAAATAGAATCGACATAAATCTTGCCATCTTCCTCAAAAGCATTAGCGTGATGGAAGATAAAGCCCGATTGGGTTTCTAGGATTTTGACTTCCTCTGTATTCTGTTTACGAGGAATCACTATAATCCGCGTCGGTTGTTCAGGCTGATATGCCAAACACTCACCAGCTCCTCGGTATCCCAACAGGAACGGAAAGGGATTATAGCTAACAGGATTTTGGAAGAAAATACAGTAGTTTGGGGTAATCGCAAAATCGTGGATAAAGGCAAAACCAGGAACACTATAACTCTGACGTCGTAATAGTTTACCGGTCGGGTCCAATTCGTAAATGGTAATTTTGGTAGACAGACCTGGCTGAATCGCGAAATTTACCAGACAAGGTTGACCACCATCAAGCTTACTACTAGGGTCAATCCAAGGATGAGCAGCAAAGGATTCACCTCCTGCTAATATTCCATCCAAGTTATCTTCACCCAAGGTTTCAAGAGTATGGGGGTCTAGACCGTAAGGTTTAGCGGCTTCCCATAAGGCTAAGAGCTTGCCACCCCAGTAGATCACATTGGTATTAGCAATATTTTTAAGTTGGATATCAAATAGATTGGCTAACCAACCCCCAGGCTTCTGAGTGCCAAACACTCCTCGATATACCGGTTTCCCCGCTTTCTGTTCCGCTAAGAAGCCCTCTGTGCGTACAAACCGATTCCGAAAATGAGCTCGACCGTGATCAAATGCGATTGACCGTAGGTCACGCTACGCGATCGCACAAATCATCCCATCCCCATCAAATGGATGATGCACCCGGTAACCATTAATATCCAGCAAACCAGGACCATTCCGTAACCAAGTGCCCTGCAACTCCTGAGGAATTTCCCCTTCTACTTGATCAATCCAATAATCGTATTCATTGGGTTGGGAGTCATAACCTCTTGCCCAATCTTCCTGCATATAAATAGGAGGCTTATTTTCAGGCAGTTCTTGGTAATCATCAGCAAAAGCCATAAGTATAACCATCCTTCAAGTGGACCCTAAGTAAATTCTTGAGGTGTAAACTTATTGCCTTTTTTCCGGGAACTGTGTAATTAAAGGAGTTACTTTTGCTCCTAGGGTTAACCCTTCCAAACTCCCCCGTCAAAAGGTTTTTAGCTATATCACCACTGGACCACCCCTTAATAGGTTTCAATGGGTTATACCTGATGGGGTAGCCATATTTATTCAGTGCAGCTTTCTGCCTTCCTCCCTGTCCTTTGCAGGTAACCAACAGTGGCTGAGATGTCTTTAACACCAAAGTTTTGATATCTCCAACACAAGCGGCATCAATCCAATGCTGCTTAGGTAGTCCCAACCTAGTTCGGTTATATTTTGTCTGAGCACCCGTGCCGGTAACTACAGGTTTTATTTCTTTGAGTACCTTCACTATCTTGTTCCGAGTCGTATTTACCGCTGCTGCATCCATTAATGGTTGTTTTGCCTTGGTTTTGATTTTTTGAAGTAAGCTTGGCTTCTTCTTTAGGAATTCCTCTATAGGCTTATTCCCTTTCCGTCGATTGCATTTTTCGCAGGCCAGACAAAGATTGCTGACCCGGTCGCTTCCACCACATGATTTTGGGTGAATATGCTCAATCTGTAGAGGAACATTTTGCTTGCCACAATAGGCACACTCCCTTCCCCACTTCTCAAGCAAATACTCCCTCACTTCATACCCGGCCAGTTCACCTTGTTGGTACTCAGTACCATTGACTTCAGGATTCTGCATTTTTTGGGTGTCAAACTTAACTCTTTCGATCCAGATCTGATTGACTGGACAAAACTTGATCAGTCGTTTCACCCAGGTTTCAGTAGTTAAGACCCTGTGTTCCAAACTCGGAGCAATCCAACCCTCCGGACGCCTGCGGTTAAGGAACCTTGGCTTCCTGTAACGGGTATTACGATTACGTCTCCCACGCCTAACGGCGCTTCTGGATTCTAGTTTTTTCTTGATCAGTGCCCCTCTGTGTTCTAGCTCCATTGCCCAAATAACTTGGTCGTTTTGAACTATGGCAAACCCAGTAGTTTTACTTCCCGGATCTATCTTGATTTGACTTGGTGAGATAGTCGGATTTGGGATCGCAGTCTTAAGGATGATCGTAAATGGATACATTCTAAAAACCGCAGCTTTTCCTTTATCTAATAGGCGTCGTGCCTTCTTTGGCGATATAGGGTTTAGTGGTCGCTTGTTCGTATCAATAACAAATACGTAATTTTGCATTTTTAGTGCGCCTCAAATCGGTAATGTTTTCCTCGGCCATGTTGTAATAGCTTGTGTTTTGCCAACCACACATTTTGCCTTCAACTTAATAGTTGACGATAGAGCTGGGAGCTGGAGGTCACTCCCAGGTATCATGACTAAAACAACGTAGGAAACTAATCCTTGGCCTGCAACCTAGCTAGATAACTTCCGAGTTTTGCCGGGAATTACCAAGGCTTTTACTAGGTGGCTATAGGACACACCAGGTAAGATCACCCCATTGGCTTCTTTCTTTAACACATTTTTTATTTTTTATCAAGTCCTTAGCCAGATTATTTTATGAATAGTTTTTAACTTTATTTACATTTTATTACATTATCAGACTTTGTCTAGTGGCGTAGGGTGCTTTAGGGGCGGGCTAGCTCTGATTTTCCGCCTGTTTCCGCTTGAAACAGCCCGACCCGTAACGCACCATCAGGTCAAACAGCTTTAAGGGAACAAGGAACAAAAATGATCACGATGGATTTTGGCTCCCTATAATGCCTTGCTTATGCCTTAGAGACCCATCCCTGTAGCTCTGGCTAACTTTAATGTCACAAATATGTCACAAAAATTCACATCAATTGCTAGCAAATATAGGTATAATAATTTCTGTTATTATACCCAGCAGTAATAATTAGTATTGCTAGTAGCAATAGCAGCTTGAACCGACTATTAATCAAACATCAGTTGTCAGCAATTAGCCGTCAGCCGTCAGCTTAAAATAAAGCCCACGTAGCTTGCGTCAATGGGCAAGCTGATAGCTGATAACTGTTCGCGTAGCGTGCGCGTAGCGCATAAGCTGATAGCTTAAGTTAAATACCCCTCCCCAGGCTCAGGAGAACGAATCCCATGGCATTAGATGTATTGAAACGCTATAACACTCAGTTAGGTTTAGCCCTATGCTTAGCCATTAGTGGAGCGTACGCATTTTCAGTCAACCAAGCTAATGCTCAGATTACTCCTGATGCGACTTTGCCCCAGGGGGAAAGGTCTTTGCTAGACCTAGGCTCTGGTGAGGTAAATGGGAAAATTGTTGATCTCATTAAAGGAGGAGCAATCCGGGATATCAATTTGTTCCACAGTTTCCTAGAGTTTAATGTCTCAGATGGGCAAAGGGTTTATTTTGCTAATCCAGCTGGCATTGAAAATATTCTGTCTCGGGTAACTGGTGCTAATCCCTCTAATATTTTTGGCACCTTGGGTGTCAATGGTGGCGCGAATTTGTTCTTGATTAATCCCAAGGGGATTTTGTTTGGGGAGAATGCCAAGCTGGATGTATCCGGTTCCTTTGTGGGCACCACTGCTGATGGGATTGGGTTTGGGAATCGAGGAGTGTTTAGTGCTTCTAATCCAGAGCCTCCGTCGCCATTGTTGACCGTTAATCCTAATGTATTCTTCTTTAATCAAATTCCGGGTAAGATTACCAGTCAAGCTAAGTTGGAAAAGCTAGCGGTTGATAACCTGTTGTTGCTCGGTGGTGATATTGAAGTTAGTAAGAAAGAGAATAGTAAGGAAGATAGTAAGATATCTACCAATCAAGGTGGGAATATTCTGTTAGCGGGATTGGGCGCACCAGGACAAGTAGCTTTGACTCAAGAGGGTGACAAGCTGGGTTTAGAGTTTCCCGATGGGGTCAAGAAAGGGAATGTTGTTATTAAGGATAGCGCTATAGAAACTTCCGTAGCCAAAGATAGCGATGTTGATGGTGGTGAGATTAGGATTATTGCTGATTCAATAGAAGTAGAAAACTCGGAAAATAATAGAGACCGGGGAATTTTTACTAAAACTGAGAATAATGGTAAAAAAAGCGGTGATATTAGTATAAGCGCTGATGAATCAGTCTTAATTAAGTCTACTGCTAGAAAAGAGCGCCAGGGAATTTTTACGATAACAGAGGATGAAGGTGGAGAAGGGGGAAAAATTACTATCGACGCTGGCTCGTTGACAGTAGAAACTGCTAAAAAGGAGCAGGGAATATTCACCATAACTAAGGTCAATGGTCAGAAAGGGGGTGATATTGTTATCACCGCTGATGACTCAGTTTCGATTATTTCTTCTAGTAACAAGAAGACTCAAAACGGAATCTTTACTTTAACTGACGAAAAAGGTGGCACAGGGGGAAGTATTCAAATTACTGCTGGCTCCCTGATGGTGGAATCTGAGAAAGAAGAACCGGGTATTTCGGCAAGAACAAAGGGAGATGGTGATACCGGCAGCATTACCATCAATGTGAGTGGCGATGTAGAACTGAAAAAGCATGGTACCATTCAAACCGAACAACGTAAAAACGAAAGACAGGGTAGTCCTGGGGATGTGACCTTAAATGTCGATGGCGATGTTACCCTCAATTATAGGAGCAGACTTCAGGTCGAAAATGAAGGGGACGGAGATGGCGGAAAAATTACCATTTTAGCTGGAGAATCAGTTAATGTTCTATTCAACAGTAAAATTGAGAATACTAATGACAAAAAAGCGAAAGGAGCGAGCGGGGACATTGAGATCAAAGCTAAGTCCCTATTCATTGATGCTCGCAATCCCAGCAATCCTGAATCGAAGAGAGGTTTCGTCCAAATTACGGCTAAGACCGACTCAAAAGGTGGCGGTGATGGCGGTGAAATAAAAATCGATGTCGGATCACTGACGATGATTGGAGCATCAGGTAGAGGTGGTTCTGATGGTATCACTACTAATACAACAGGAGATGGAAAGGCGGGAGATATCACCATCAGAGTGGAGGGAGACTTCATCATGACAGATCGAGCCCAAATTGAAGCGAAATCCAATGCTGAGAGTGCTACAGCTGATGGTGGTGAGATAATCATTGAAGCTGGTTCACTTTCTTTAAGCAAGAGAAGCCAGATAACTGCTCAGACTCGGAGTAAGAATGGTGGAAATCCGGGAAATATCGAGGTAGAGGTTAAGGATAAGATTGAGGTTACCAACAGTGACATTACAACTGTGGTAAGTGCTGAGGCTGGAAAACAACAAGAAGGCGTTGGTAACATTACCATTAAAGCTCGCTCTCTATCCCTCAAAGATGGAGGGAGAATAGAAGCTTCCACTGAAGGCAAAATTCCAGCAGGTAATATTAAAGTCAATGCCACCCATTTTGTGGAAATTTATGGGGTTAAAAGACCCAGTCGCATAGCCACCGAAAGTCAACTAGGAGCCCAGGCTGTTGGAGACAATAAAGACAATAAGCCTAAGGGAGGAACGATTGAGATCAATACGGATGGTAAACTAACCGTATCGAATAGCTCATTTATCAGCGCTCGCAGCATAGGTGAATTTGAAGGCGGTGAAATCACAATCAATGCTAAGGAAGTAGAAGTCACTGAAGGGGGAGAAATTATTTCTACTGCCACCAATAGTCGTCTCATCGAGGTAGTAGGTGTCACCGAAGGGGGAGAAATTGAGACTAAATCCTTAGATGATGATCAGGACAATGGTCAGGTTGGCAATGCTGGCAAGATTACGATTAACGCTTCAGACCAAGTTATTGTTAGTGGAAGTGGTCCAAAATCTTCAAAATCCACTTTTGATAGGATCAAGGATAGACTGGAAAAACAAAAGGAAGAGCTGGCTCAAGAAGATAAAAAACTTAAAAAAGAGCTTAAAGACGAAAATAAAAAACTCCTCAAGCAGCAGAATGATCTCAAAAAACTCAAGGATAAACTCAATGATGAACTTTCAGAAAAAGAAACTGAAAAAATCCTAGAAAATATAGTAAAAAAAGAGAAAGAGATAGAAGATCAAAAAGAAGAGATAGAAGACGATAAAAACAAAAGCAAACAAAAAAAACGCGAGATCAAACTCGAGACATCCAATGATATCCTGGTTATCCAAGATGATATCCCTGAAAGCCGGATTTCCGTTGGAGCCAGCAGAGGTAGCAATGCTGGAGACTTGAGAATAGAAACTGATAACCTAACTGTCAAAGATGGAGCAAGAATATCAGTAAGTGCTGTGCCATTAGATCAGGATGGTTTGCCAGACACTGACGTGGATGAGAGCGAACCAGGAGTAGCTGGCGAACTGACCATTGAGGCTGAATCTCTCACCCTAGACAACGGCCAACTTGTAGCTGGTACTGGAAAATCAACCGACCCACAAACCAACAGCGAAGACGCAGCAACTATCAAGATCAATGTATCAGGATTGACAACACTCGATAACAACAGCTTGATCTTGGCTGATGCTACAGGTGGTGATGATGTCAAAGGCGGGAACATAATTATTGACGGTGGATTACTGATCCTATTCCCCTCCGACGGTGAAACAGGTAACGATATCTTTGCTAATGCTGAAGAAGGCCAAGGTGGAGAGATCAAAATCAAGCTGCAAGGCTTATTCGGAAACTTCAGGTTACAGGAAGGTCGAACTCCATTTAATGATATCTCTGCTATTAGTTTTGCGCCGGGTCAGTTAGCTGGTGTGTTGCAGATCGATGCTGCAGTTAATCCTACCCAGGATCCTGAGATATTACCAACATCACTAGTTGACCCTTCATCATTAATTGTTGCTAACTGTCCCAGGAGTGGAAAAGTAGCGGTAGATGAACTGGGTGAATTCATTGTGACTGGACGAGGTGGCTTACCCCCAAGTCCTCTAGACCCAATTAATCAACAGTCTGTACTGGTAGATTGGGTTACCCTTGATACTGAAGAAGAGAACATCGAAGAAGCTACCTCTACTCCCACCCCTGATGTCAGTTACTTACCCATGAGAGGGAAACGCCGGACTGCCTCTACTCCTACTCCTGCTCGTCCCAAGAAGAAAATAGTGGAAGCTCAGGGTTGGACTGTTCGGGAGGATGGTACAATTATCTTGACGGCTGAACCGAATACTGCTACTCCTAAGAGTAATTGGTATAGTCCTAGGTCTTGTGGTAGCAAGGGTTGAGCAATATGTTGGAAATTGCAGTAATTTTCGGCGTTGCTGAATTAAGGAATGAATGCGCGATCATATGGTTTTGTTAAAGCCCCCTAAATCCCCCAAATTTGAGGGATTTTGAAAGTTTTGTTCCCCCACCGGTGCGCTTTCCGTCGGCGAATTAAATTCGCCACGGGTCGCACCGCAGAATTGGGGGGCTAGGGGGGCGAAACCATACCCAGAATCAGCAACGCCCAATTTTCAGCATTGAGGATACTTATGGATAAGTATAGCGCTAGGTTAAGTGGATTCAGCTTAATCCAGTCAGTGTTGGAAATTTCAGCAATTTGGGAAAGAGTGCGTACGCGTAGCGGCTCGTACCGAGCATCGCAATGTAAAAGACTAGCGCTAGGTTAAGTGGATTCAGCTTAATCCAGTCAGTGTTGCTGATTTGAGCAATGTTGAGAGAATGCGATCGCGTAGCTTGATCTACGGTCAATCGCGCCTTTTTGAGCAACAAAGCGTGAAAATCCTTGACTGTTGGAAACTCCAGCAATTTGGGAAATCACGATAGTGCTAGCTTAATCAGTTTCGGTAGTTATCGAAAATTACAGCAATTTGGGCTAATCATGATAGAGCTAGCAACAGCAACAAAGCGTGAAAATCGTTTACTGTTGGTAATTTCAGCAATTTGGGATAAGAGTGCGATTCGGGCTTTGCCCGACGCTTCGCGATCGCGTTGACTTGAGCAACGCGCGTTAGTTATCGAAAATTCCAGCAATTTGGGATAATTACGATAGCGCGCTTCTTCAGCAACGCCCGATAGTTATCGGAAATTACCGTAATTTGGGATAATCATTATCATACTAAATTGATTAACAAGGGGTGAAAATCCTTTACTGTCGTAAATTCCAGCAATTTGGGAAATCATGCGATTCGGGCTTTGCCCGACGCTTCGCGATCGCGCCTTTTTGAGCAACGCGCGATAGTTATCGAAAATTCCAGCAATTTGGGCTAATCATGATAGCGCGCTTCTTCAGCAACGCGCGATAGTTATCGAAAATTCCAGCAATTTGGGATAATCCCGATAGAGCTAGCTTAATCAGTTTCGGTAGTTATCGAAAATTCCAGCAATTTGGGATAATCCCGATAGAGCTAGCAACAGCAACAAAGGGTGAAAATCGTTTACTGTTGGTAATTTCAGCAATTTGGGATAATCGCGATAGAGCTAACTTGAGCAACGCGCGTGAGTTATCGAAAATTCCAACAATTGTGGATAATCGCGTACGCGTAGCGGCTCGTACCGAGCATCGCGTTAGCATGAGCAATTTCTATAGTTATCGAAAATTCCAACAATTTGGGATAATCATGATAGTGCTAGCAATAGCAACAAGGGGTTAAAATCCTTTACTGTTGGTAATTTCAACAATTAGTGATGATAGCGATCGCCTTTGGCGCGGCTGAGGCCAAAGGCCACGCTGCGCGAACGCCGATCCCATAGCGGTTAGTCCCAACCATCACGTAGGGTGACTGGATGTCAATTGAGCTAAGTTGAGCAACTTCTAAATCTTACTCCTCACTCCCCTCAGCTTCTTGATTCATAGGTTCAGGCAAATCAAAAATAATCACAAATTTACCATCAGGCATCAAGCGTTTAAGAGCCTTTAAGTGCCCCTCCGCATCAGACCGGTTCCGGTACCGACCAACAACCACCCGTTGCATCCTCGGCAATAGGCGGATGATTGCCCACGGGTATAGGCGTTCAGAGTAGGTCATAATTTAAGGTATCTCCTTAACTGGGGGTCTAGAGCCAGCCTTCGGCCTTCGCAAAACTTCAGGCTGGCTCTTAACGTTTTCACGTCAGATGATTCTATTATAACATACAAAAACTTTTATTATAACATATTTTGCAAATTTTTGTAACAAAGTATTGGGGGAATCGGGAGTCGGGAATCGGGAGTCGGGAATCGGGAATCGGTTAAAAAAAATAGCGCTAGATAAACTTGACTAAAGTATAGCGCTATTATAAACGGGTAACTTAATTAACCTAAACATCCCTTAAGACTCCAAAAAATAGCGCTAGATAAATTTCACCAAAGTATAGCGCTATTATAAACCTACCCACTTAATCAAATCAAACATCCCTTAGCACTTATAAAAAGTTAGCGCTAGATAAATTATAAATTTTTGTTAAAAAGCAACACAGTCTAGGAACTATGTGTTATCTTAAATATAAGATTAGCGCGATAGTAAAGGGGAACAAAAAATGAACCAACAAACCAAGATAGTCGGAACTACCCAAGCAGCTTTTCTTCTAGGGATTTGCGTCCAACGAGTTCGCCAACTTCTGAAAAATGGTAGAATTAAGGGCGCTCAAAAAGTAGGCAGATTTTGGCAAATTCCCCTATTTAACGGCTTGCCTAGGGTCAGTCCTGGTCGCCGTGGACCCAAGGGAACCTGGAGAAGAGGTTTCCAAAAGGTGGCGAGTTACATCCACGTCAACCAGAACGTGATTAAGCAAAATAAAAAGAACAACACCTACAACCCTGTGCTCACTGTCAAACAAGGTAACCGCAACACCTACGGTCATTATGTAGAAATCAAGGGTCCATCTCGGTTAGTCTATCAACCCAATTGTCCCAAGGATTGTGGAGCTACGGTGTGGCTGGAAGTTGACCCTTCTGTCGAAATTCTCACTAAAGTTTTTAGTTAATTGCAGGATGGGTATTAGCTTAGCGTTGCTGAATTAAGGAATGAATGCGCGATAATCTGGTTTTATTAAAGCCCCCTAAATCCCCCAATTATGGGGGACTTTGAGAGTTTTGTTCCCCCACCGGTGCGCTTTCCGTCGGCGAATTAAATTCGCCACGGGTCGCACCGCAAAATTGGGGGGCTAGGGGGGCGAAACCATACCCAGAATCAGCAACGCCATTAGCTTGGGGTCATTTCAGCTGGAAGCTGCTTGTTTGCGTAGCTTAAGAATTTAAAAACAAGGTGTTAACTTGAAGGTTAAAACTTTAAAATTAATGGCTTTTGGTGTTCCTTGGCCTAAAGGCCAGGCTACGGGAACGGGTAGGTTTAAATTTGGCAAGTAGACAACTGCGGCCAAGTTTACTGTAGTTGGTTTAATGTTGTTGGCAAAGCGTTCAACTCAAACAGGACGCAAAAGTTATCCCTAGATGACTCATAGATCTACTTACTTGTTACTTGTCAAATTCAGCCAACGCAAAACTTATTCCTATATACACTGATAGATTGACAGATCTATTACATTAGTTGTCAATTTCTTGCCTTGCTCTTGACTACTGTTCCTGTTGTTTGTCACTCTAGCACCAGGAAAACTAATTAATAGTTCTTACCTAAGAAAAACAGTTACGATATGGTAAGTAATGTTTAGATTTGTTGCAGTAGTAAAAAGTTCATCTCTGTTAACCTTGGGTGTATTAGCAGTCGTTAGTAACCTAATCCTGAAACCTTTAGAAGCTGGGGCTGTTGTTAATGATCAGAGTCTGGTCTTCGTAAAGGATTCATTGCCACAGGAACCAGTGCCAATTCCAGAGAAATTGAACAAAGGGGATAATCAGGTTTTAGGGAGCGACACTGTAACAAATTTCAACGCCATGGGTATTAACCAGCTCCCGAGTCCTCCAGCCCCAGCAAAAATTAGTCAAGCCCTACCTCCGAACCTACCTCCGGGTATAGAGCTACCGGAGGATCGGCTGCCGGAGAGACCTCCCTCTCTGGAACCAGCGCCAGAACCCCAACCTCCCCAGAAACTTCCTCCTGTGGATGAACTTCTTGACCCATCTACCCCTAGCCCTGATCTACCGGACGAAATTCTGGAGGATATTCCAAGACGAATCGTCATTAAACGCTTTAATATTATTGGCTCAACGGTATTCAGCCAGGAAAAATTAGCGGAAATTACCGATCCTTTCCTCAATCAACCCATCTCCTTGCCAAGATTATTTAAACTCCGGTCTGAGATCACCAAGTTATATGATCAGGAAGGATACGTTAACTCTGGAGCCTATATCCCACCTCAGGAACTTGAAGATGGGGTAGTTACCGTTGAGATTATCGAAGGGGAATTAGAAGATATTATTGTCAAGGGTCTGAGTCGGCTTAATCCTAATTACATCAAAAGCCGTCTTGCGATCGCTACCAAGAAGCCTCTGAATGTAAGGCGCTTACTGAACGGCTTACAAATGCTGCGACTCGACCCTCTAATTGCCAACATCTCAGCTGAATTGTCAGCGGGGGTGGAGCCTGGGGAGAGTTTGCTAGAAGTAACAGTAACTGAAGCCGATACTTTTAGCACCCAAATAGTAATAGATAATGGGCGCTCTCCCAGTGTAGGAAGCTTTCGGCGTCGTCCCCAAATTCGAGAAGGCAATTTACTGGGATTGGGAGATGCTTTAGAATTCAACTACACCAACACCGATGGTAGTGATACCTTTGATGTCAGCTACACCTTACCGATTAATCCCCGTAATGGTACTCTGCGCTTGGCTTATGGGACAACAGCTAGTGAAGTAATTGAGCCTCCTTTTGATAGGATAGATATTGACTCAGAATCACGGTTTTATGAGATAACCCTGCGCCAGCCTGTATTCCAAACCCCTACCGAAGAAGTAGCTATTGGTATCACCGGCTCACGCCAGGAAAGTGAAACATCTATCTTGAATAGACCCTTTGCTTTATCAGCAGGAGCTGATGATGAAGGGCGTACGCGGATTAATGCCATCCGGTTATTCCAAGAGTGGACTAAGCGCAGTGAGCAACAAGTGTTAGCAGCTCGTTCCCAGTTAAGTATCGGGATTAGTTCAGGAGATACTACGATTAACAGGGGTGGACCCGATAGCAATTTCTTCGCTTGGCGTGGTCAAGGGCAATGGGTAAGGCTACTGGCACCAAATACTATATTATTAATCCGAGGGGATGTGCAACTAGCAGACCGAGGCTTGGTACCATTAGAACAGATAGGGATTGGGGGTTTACAGAGTGTACGGGGCTATCGCCAGGATCTGATTCTATCCGACAATGGTGCGTTTATTTCTGCGGAGCTGCGTCTGCCAATTATTCAGAATCCTGATAGCGGAACTCTAGTGCAGTTGACTCCTTTTCTTGATTTTGGTACTGGCTGGAATAGAGACGATGATATTGATGATAACACGATCGCATCCCTTGGTCTAGGTTTGCGATGGCAGCAAGGAGATTTACTGGAGGCTAATATCGGCTGGGGCTTGCAGTTAGTGGATGTTGAAACTAGGGATAGAACGTTACAGGAAGATGGCTTCTACTTTTCGGTGATTTTTAGACCATTTTGAACATAAAAATTAAAATTCTAAATTCTAAATTCTACATTCTAATTAAGATAGCGTTTTTCATAGTGATGAGGTGCAGCAAGGGAGAAAATGAATCATGGTCAAAAAAAGGATATATTATGGTAGTCTAGCGAGAGTAAATCGAAAATCCTTAGGGTTGAGGATAAGGCGGTGGATAAGGTTACCTCTAATTGCTATATTAACAGCGTTACTGTGCAATTTAGTCCCTCCGGTTTTAGCGACAGTCCCACAAACTTTGAAAGTGGAAAGGTTGAAGGTTGAAGGGTATATTGCTCTTAAAGCTACTAACCTTAAACCTGATCACCTTAAAGCTGCTAATCTTGACCTTTCGGCCACGCTACGGGAAAAACCTGCTAACTTTCAACCTGCTAACTTTGGCCTTTCGGCCACGCTACGCGAACAACCTAAGAACCTTGAACAGGCTAACCTGACAGTTTCCACGTTACTTAAACAGGGGCAAGGTCTCTACGATTCAGGTAGATTTGCCGAAGCAGTAGATGTTTTAGAACAAGCTCTTGAGAGTAATCAAAGTAAGGGAGATCAGCTATCAGAAGCGATGGTGTTGAGTAATCTCTCGTTGGCTTATCAGCAATTGGGATTATGGAATCAAGCCAAGAATGCGATCGCTAATAGTGAAAAACTATTGCGCTCTATAAAATCCCCCGATTCGACAGCATACTTACAAGTGCTGGCTCAATCCCTAATGATAAAAGGAAGTATTGAGCTTGGTTCATCAGAAGCAAAAGCAGCAATGGAAAGTTGGGAGCAAGCTGCAGTAACTTATGGTGAATTAGGGGATGAAGCTGGTGAGATTCGCAGTCGGATTAATATAGCCCAAGCCTTACAAGACTTAGGGATGTATAAGCGGGCGTTGAATCTACTCAATCAGGTGGAGGAATCGTTAATTGCTCAATCTAACTCTTTGAATAAAGCGATATTGTTGCGATCGCTTGGGAATATGCGTCAATTAGTAGGACAGCTGAGCCAATCCCGGCAAACCTTAGAAAAAAGCTTACAGATTGCCCGAAGCTTATCATCGTCTCAAGAGATTAGCGCTACACTATTTAGTTTAGGGAATACAGCCCGGGCTCAGCTTAGCTCAGGGGATACAGCCGAGACTCAGCAAGAATTAGAAGAAGCTATTGACTACTATCAACAAGCATTCGATCAGTCTACGGATCAAATAACTAAGCTTGAAGCCCAATTAAATCAACTTAGCTTATTGATTGATAATAAAAGGATAAAGCAAGCCCAAGCACTAATCCCTCAAATCCTGCCCCAACTAGAATCCTTACCTCTGAGCCGCCGCAGTATCTATCTGAGGATTAATTTTGCTCAAAGCCTAATGAAGGATGAACTTAGAAGTATCAAGGATGAAGGAAATTTTGAGATTTCAGCCAAGAGACTTCAGCCTTCGGTTAAGATTGCGGTTGCTCCTTCTTATGAAATTGCTAAAATCCTAGCTACTGGGGCACAACAGGCTAAAGGATTAGGAGATAAGCGAGCTGAAGCTTATGCTATTGGTACTCTAGGTCAACTGTATGAGCAGAATCAGCAGTTGCCAGAGTCTCAAGACCTGACTCAACAAGCCTTAAAGTTAGCTCAGGAAATCAATGCTCCGGATATTAGCTATCGCTGGCAATGGCAACTGGGACGTATTTCGACAGGGCTTGGGGAAGAGGAAAATGCGATCGCAGCTTACACAGAAGCTGTTAACACCCTCAAGTCTCTACGCAGTGACCTAGTAGCTGTTAACCAACAGGTCAGGTTTACATTTCGAGAGAGTGTAGAGCCAGTTTATCGAGAATTCGTGCAATTACTGCTGCAATCAGACAGGAATGAAGCCAATCCCGACAACTTGGAAAAAGCTCGTGAGATCATTGAGTCACTACAGTTAGCCGAACTAGATAACTATTTTCGCTCAGCCTGCTTAAATGCTACTCCTGTAGTGATTGATCAAGTCATCGACCAAGTTGATACTAAAGCAGCATTAATTTATCCTATCATACTACCAGAAAGCGTGGATATTATTATCCGCTTACCCCAACAACCACTGCGCCACTATAGAACAGAGCTTCCCCAAGACCAAATTGAATCTACTCTGGAAGACCTGCGTCACTTCCTACCCCAGCTTCATCGACGGAAATTTTTCCCAATGTCGCAGCAGGTATACAATTGGATAATCCGACCGATTGAAGAGGATTTAGCTAACTCTCAAGTAGACACCCTAGTATTTGTTCTTGATGGAGCCTTGCGCAATATTCCGATGGCAGCACTTCACGACGGTAAGCAGTATTTAGTCGAGAAGTATAGTATAGCGCTAACCCCTGGACTAGATTTAATGAATCCCCAGCGCTTAGTCAGGGAAGATATCAAAGTCCTAACGGCTGGGTTATCTGAATCCCGTCAGGGATATAATCCTTTGCCATTTGTAGAAGTAGAGCTAGAGAAAATTAAGGCTCAAGTTCCTAGTGAAATCTTACTCAATCAGGACTTTACTGAAACCAACTTTGAAAATTCTGTTGAAGCAGCTCCTTTCCCAGTAGTACACATCGCCTCCCATGGTGAATTTAGCTCTGAAGCTGAGAAGACGTTCATTCTGACCTGGGATAGTAAGATAAATGTTAATGAGTTGAAGGACTTACTGCAAACAACAGACCTACGCCAATCCACTCCGATCGAATTACTGGTGCTGAGTGCATGCCAAACAGCAACTGGGGACAAGAGAGCGGCTCTGGGTATAGCTGGTGTAGCGATAGAAGCAGGAGCACGTAGTACTCTTGCTACTATTTGGCTAGTGGATGATGAAGCCACAGCTGTGTTAATGAATCGATTTTACCAGGAACTTACTGACAAATCAATCTCAAAAGCTGAAGCCCTCAATCGCGCCCAAAAATCAATTTTACAAGACCCAAGCTATGAACATCCTTATTACTGGGCTCCTTATATTATGGTAGGGAATTGGTTGTAGTAGCGTTAGCCATCAGCGGTCAGCAGTCAGCAGTCAGTGGTTAGTTGTCAGTGCTCAGCTGATAGCTGATAGCTGATAGCTGATGGCTGATGGCTTAAAGAAGAGCAGGGTTTTACCAAGGATTACCAACTACTGTAAAAGCCGCCCAATAATAGGGATGGGATAAATCTTCGTAGTTGAGAGATGCTAATTCTGGAGGCAAGGATACATTTGGTCGATCAGTAACACTAGCCAAACTTACCTTTTGTTTCAACATCCCAATCTGAGCTTGTCGCAAGGCTTCAGCCTTAATTGGTACAGTTTTAAGAGACCGATAAAATTCACTCATCAGCACTAAGGTTCCACCATCGCTGACATACCATAAACTAGCGACTGCTGACTTGACATTGGCGCGAACTGCTAATCCCGCAAAGCCTAGCTCAGCTTCTTTATCCCCGATGGCAGTTTGACAAGCACTCAGCACCAATAATTCTACCGCTGGTGAGTGCCAACGTAATTCAGCGAATGTATATAAAGTCAGTTTACTATTCCAAAACTGAATATAAGACTTGTTTGGTTTTCCCGCCTGGAAGTCTGAATGAGTTGCCAGGTGCAGGATTTGAAAATTCTTATGATATCCCAGTTGCCACTGTAGATTAGTTAGGGTAAAATCTTTATTGAGGAAAGATTTTCCTTGCCAGGGATATTGGGTGATAACAGATAACTCTACCGGCACAGCAGGTAAGGAATTGTGTTCATTAAATTCTGATGCCCCCATAGCCAAAACATCGGAATTTTTCAGATCACTATAAACGGTATCTGTTAATTTGAAGGCCGGAATCAGGGCTAAGCTATACTTTTCGACCAGAAACTCTTGGCCATCATGTAAGGCAGCAAAGGGCAGGTGGCGTAACCCTCCACCTAGGCAAAAAATTAGATTATCGATACCTTGAGTTTTAAGGTATGGTTCCAATGGCTCAATCATCCACTGATAGAGTTGCTGAGCTACTGGTAGATAATCTTTAGTGTGTCTACGAATAGGATGAGTAATAGTTTGGATAAACTCTTGCACTAGGCTCAACAGAGCTTCCTTATTGGCTGCGGAGACACGCTTGTGAATGGGCTTACCTTCTGGTGTAATTAATACCAGCTCTAGTTGCTGGGGTCGCGGAACCATATAGATAAGACCAGGCTTTTGACCAGTTTGATTGGTGATTTTGCCAAGAGTATCAGCAATTTCCTCCACAGTGATGGATTGGTCAGGAAAATTGATGCCTAGGTGATTCTGATATTGTTTTTCCCAAGTTTGTTCAATTAAAGGTACTGCTTCTACTACTTGGTTATTGTCCAGGGCTTGTCCAAAGTTGGGGGGATTAACAGCTGGTGATTGAGCAATAGTTTGAGTAAGAGCATTGGAGCCAATATTGTTAGACATTGGCCTACTGACTTGTGCCTGCACCGAAAGAGCACTGATAGTTCCGGTGAAGTGTAGTGTCGCTAGGAACCAGCTAAAGCTAGTCGCTATTCGTTTCATAGTTACCTCACGGGTAAAAGCAAAGGTAAGTAGCAAACGTAAGTATTTAGCGTGGGCGTAGCGTGACCTACGGTCAATCGCGCTACGCCCACGTTACACGAAGGCACTTATCCAGTCAGCTTTGGAATCAAGCAAAACTTAATAATTTGGCTGAAAGTGGCCAATAGATAAGTTTTTCTTGACAAATCTCCGTTTTTCGGATTATCCTGATTAGGAGTAGCTGAAAGCTAAACGCTAAACGCTGAATACTTACGATTAGAAAGAGCACAATTGACAGCAGATGGATTTTTCATCCATCTGTCAGAATAGTCAATCTTTTTTAAAGCAAGCCATTATAGCAATCCTATTGAATGGGAATCAGGATTGCTAATCTAATTAGGATTGCTCTCTATTACTTATCCGCCTTGAGTTAACTATTTATGCAAGAAAGAAAATTAATTATTTAAGAAAGGTATTGCACTACAGTAAATCAATCTTCTTCAGCTGCTTCAACCCCAAAAACACGGTTAAAGGATTTCTGCACCTTATATCCTGAATCAATCGACTCCAGGGGGTCTTTACGCAAGCGGTGTCGTAAACATAAGGTAATCACCCGGCGGATATCATCCACGGTAACTTCAGTTCGTCCTTCAAATGCAGCCAGGGCCTTAGCCGCCCGATTAGTCACAATATCACCCCTGAGCCCATCCACATCCAGTTCTGAGCAAACTTCTGAAATCTTGACCCGAAAGTCGTAGTCCATTTCTACTTCAGCAAGTCGCTCTTGAGCCATTACTATCTGTTTCTGTAATACTTCTTGCTCAGATTGGTGCTGTTCAATATATTTGTGAGGATTTTGGTCAAAATATCCCCGTTCTTCCACAATTTTGACTCGCAGCACTGGTTCTTTGACCGTACGGATTTCTGCGTGCATCCCAAAGCGGTCTAGTAACTGGGGTCGTAATTCTCCTTCTTCCGGGTTACCAGAACCTACTAACACAAAGCGAGCAGGGTGGCGAATGGATATGCCTTCCCGTTCTACAGTATTCCAACCACTAGCAGCGGAGTCTAGGAGTACATCCACTAGGTGGTCATCCAGCAGGTTAACCTCATCTACATAGAGGATGCCTCGATTAGCTTTAGCCAGAAGTCCTGGTTCAAAAGCTTTGACACCTTCAGATAATGCTTTTTCTATATCGATTGTACCACAAACCCGGTCTTCAGTTGCCCCTAAGGGTAAATCTATCATGGGAACTTTTTTCTTGACCGAAGTCCTGGATGCAGATGCTCCATTACCATTGCCCATCCAGTCAGGATCCAATGGGTCACTGTTAAAGGGGTCTTCAGCAACTACATCGATTTCTGGTAATAAATCAGCTAAGGCACGAATGGTAGTAGATTTGCCTGTGCCGCGATCGCCCATGATCATTACTCCCCCAATTTTGGGATCGATCACATTTAGGAGCAATGCCAGTTTCATTTCTTCTTGACCGACAATGGCAGTGAAAGGAAACACTAGGCGGCGAGTAGTCTTGGGCGCTTGGGCAGTAGGACTCACTGGGATTACTTAATTGTTATGGTTGATTTTTCTCGACGATTACTATTTTGCCATAGGGCGTGCCCTGAGAGTTGATCAGTCTTTTCCCTTTTAGCAGGAACTTCCAGTCGCTCCAGAAGTCCAGCCAAGATCTATGCCTATAAACTTCATAATTTACTCTTTTTCACAAAAATTAATGAAAATCTGTAACTAGTGTTACTTTTTGTGTTTTTATTTGGTAAATATAGCTACTTTTTACCAAAATGTTTGTATGATTCAAAATGTAAAGGATTTCGGTGTATAAACAAATACCAAGTTGCCGACTGTCCCTGCAACTTGGCATGAAGACGAACAATGCACTGCATCCTGACAGGAAGCAGTGAACTATCCATATATTCGTACACATCTATTTTGAGGTTTTAGTCATGAGCATGCAAGAGCTTAGCAGCACAACCCAGTCTCATGTTGTAACTACACAGTGGCAGCATCCAGTCAGGATGACTATGCTGATAGTTTTGTGCTCCTTGGTGATGGGGTTAGTGCCGTTTATGTCTATTTCAAATTTTGCCCAGACACAAACCCAGACTCCAATCACCCTTGGTGAGGCAGGTCTTTGGGAAACTCTCGGAGAGCGCAATTGAAGGTTGTTCGCGTAGGGTGGCCTTTTGGCCAAGGTTGAAGGTTGAAAGTTGAAAGTTGAAAGTTGAAAGTTGTTCGCCGGATAGGGTTCCGGTAGGTTAACAATTACCTCAAAACTTTGAGCTTCTCTAGAATTGGTGTTCCTATTGGCTCTTGGTCGGGATTTTGCGATCGCATACTGTCAGTTTCACTGATGGGCACCAAGTTGACAGCACAGGCTTTTAATTCTGGTTCCAGGGAAATGGGACAAGATTCGGGATGGGTCAGAGCATTAGCTTCTGCCTGATTTGCCCACAAAGCTCCCCAGTGCATGGGAGCAAACACTGTACCAGGAGTAATAGCTTTAGTGACTTGAGCTGGGAAGCGGCAAGTTCCGCGACGCGATCGCACTTCTACCCAATCCCCATCTTTAATCCCCAGCTTCTGGGCATCACGGGGATGAATTTCTAGTAACGGATAGGGGTACATTTTGGTGATTTTCTCAATCCGTCCGGTGCGGGTTTGGGTGTGCCAGTGACCATAAAGTCTGCCACTGGTCAGCACCAACGGATACTCGTCCGACGGGGGTTCTGCCAGTCCTTTAGAATGGAAGGCAGCAAATTTTGCCTTGCTATCGGGCGTATTGAATCGGAAGTCAGTATAAAGCCGTTTGCCACTATTGAGTGATGATTTCTCAGTGCTGAGTGACTTAGAAGACTCTTGGTTTTGTAACTCCTCAGGGCAAGGCCATTGAATCGGACCGTCTTTCCGTAAGCGTTCGTGACTAAGTCCGGTCATGTCACAAAGTCGTCCACGGCTCAGTTGGACAAATTCCCCATAGACAGCAGCAGAGTCAGTAAAGTCAAATTCTTTAGTAAAGCCTAGGCGACGCCCTACTTCCGCAAAGATTTCCCAATCCGGTCTGGCTTCCCCTGGTGGATTACGGAATTGGGGGCAAAGGGTGACAACTCGCTCAGAGTTAGTCATAGCGCCAGTTTTTTCACTCCACTGGGCTGCTGGCAGCAAGACATGAGCATAAGCAGCGGTTTCAGTGGGGTAGTAGGCATCTTGATAGACAGTGAAAGAGGATTTTCTTAGGGCTGCCTTAGTTCGTTCAATATCGGGCATACTCACAGCTGGGTTAGTGGCAGCAATCCACAAAAAACCGACTTCTCCTGTTTCTAAACCTTTGATCATGCTCCAAGCATCAAGACCAGGATTAGGAGAAATTGTCCCTGGCTTGAGTTTCCATAACTGTTCCACCTCACTACGGTGTTGGGGATTCTTTACTACCCGATAACCCGGTAAGATGTGAGCCAGTCCCCCAGCTTCTCGTCCTCCCATCGCATTAGGTTGACCAGTTAGAGAAAATGGTCCTGTTCCTGGTTTACCAATGTTGCCTGTCATCAGGTGCAGATTGATGATGGTGCGGACTTTAGCGGTACCTTCTGAGGATTGGTTAACCCCCATTGACCACAAAGACAGGACACGCTTTGATTTTGCCCAGTAGCGAGCGGCTTCCTCAAGTTCATGCACCGGTATACCACATCTTTCGGCAACGATATCCGGTGGGTAGTTGATAATTACCTGAGCGTATGCGGAGAAGTCGCTGGTACACTCCTCAATAAATTCCGTGTCCAGTTTACCCCAGCGCAATAGTAAGTGAGCCATACCATTGAGTAAATCAATGTCAGTACCCGGTTTAATCGCTAGATGTAAATCAGCCAGCTTAGCAGTAGACGTGCGGCGAGGATCTACCACTATCATTTTAACATGACGATGCTTTTTGTGATGCTTACGTAGACGGTTAAATACAATGGGGTGACAGTCTGCTGTATTAGTCCCAATCAAAAAGGCACAGTCAGTTAATTCTAAATCGTCATAGCAGCAGGGAGGACCATCGGAACCAAAACTTTGGATGTATCCAGCTACAGCTGAGGACATACACAGGCGGGAATTAGCATCAAAGTTATTAGTACCGAGACAACCTTTGAGCAATTTCTGGGCAATATAGTAGTCTTCGGTTTGGAACTGACCGGAACCGTACATACAAATTGCTTCTGGTCCTTGGGTGAAACGAACCGTCTGAATCCGATTCACTACTCGGTCTAGGGCTTCATCCCAACTGACTCGCTGAAATGGTTGGTCTAGGGAATCCCGCATCATGGGATACTTGAGGCGGTCTTTATCCAAAGACTCGCTAACCGTGGCACCTTTGACACAAACCATACCCTGGTTTGAGGGATGAGAGCGATCGCCTCTGACTTTCCAAATCGGATTGCCTTGGCTATCTCGATAGGTAGCACGACCAGAACCAGCTGGAGGCAATACTTCCAGACCACAGCCCACCCCACAGTAGGGACAGAGTGTCTTAGCTGAGTCAGTCATGATGTTTTCCCCCAATTTTTTTTTTTCACTATTTTTATAGTTTGTAACTATATTAAATAGTTTTTAAATTGATTGATGATTAATAATTCTTATATCAACTATTAGCTATTTATAACAAACGTTTATCTAAAATTAATCATACATTAGTTAATCAACTAGTTAGCTAAATTAGTTACCGTTTTGAGGCTTTTGCAGGAGCAATCACATACTTCCAGAGGCTTTTGGGAAAATTTCTGTTAATTCCAAATCTTGCTCAGTCTTGAAGAGCTGATAGCTAAAGGCTGACTATTTTTTTCCTTGTTTAAGAAGCGATTATTTCGCAGGTGCGACCCGTGGCGAATTTAATAATTAGATGCTGAAAGCACACCTTGTAAGTTTTGGGGCAATCTTGATTAAGATTGCCCCACTTCTATCTAGATATTTTTGAGCCATCTAGTGTAGAGTGCGTTCAACTAGACCCACCAAGTAACTAGTTCATCACGTCTCCAGCTCCCATACTGGCAGCAGGGCTAGCAGCAGTAGCGTATTGTTCTTCCCCTTCATGGAGGTCAGCAAAGGAACCCTTAGGTTCTTTTAAGACTAGGAAGCACAGGAAGGCAACAATCAAAGCTGTAACACCCAACATCTGGAAGAATATGCGGTTACCCACATCTCCTGCTGGCAATAAACTGAAGATAGTCAGGTAAGCGACAGCACCCACGTTTCCGTAAGCACCTACGTTACCAGCCACCTGACCGGTGATCCGTCGCTTCACCAGAGGTACGATGGCAAAGGTAGAGCCTTCTCCAGCTTGCACAAAGAAGGAACAAGCCATGGTCAGCAGTACCGCACCAGGAAGCCACCAGCCTCCTTTCACCGTACTGAAGATCAGATAGCCAATACCCATACAGAATGTTAGAACTGCCATGGTCATCTTGCGGCTACCCAGTTTATCAGAGATTAAACCCCCACCAGGACGGGACATCAAGTTCATGAAGGCGTAGCTAGCAGCAATCATCCCGGCTGCTTGTTTGCTCAGTCCGAAGGTGCCTTCAAAGAAAGCAGGGAGCATAGAAACTACAGCTAATTCAGAGCCGAAGTTAACAACGTAGGTCAACTCTAGAATGGCAACTTGAGAAAAATTGAAGCGGTCTTCAGGAGGATAGCGCTTACGACCTGCTAACAAATCTTTGTTAACTGCCCAGCAGTTGTAAGCTTGGAACAAATACAACCCAAGTAGACCAGCCCAAACGATGTAGAGAACATTTTGCTCGAAAAAGCCTACTTTATTCAAGCGCCAAGCCAGGACACCAAGAATGATGGATAGAGGAGCATTCATCACCATCAGAAACCAAAAGTCTTTTTTGGTGGTGACTTCCATTCCTCTGGCGCTTTTGGGCTTCTGATAAACTTTGCCTGGGGGAGTATCTTGGACGTTAAAATAATAGAGGACACCATACAGAGCAGCGATAATCCCGGTCCCAGCAATGGAAAAGCGCCAGTTCAGACCTGGACTGCCAAAGGCTAAAAATGCGGCAATGGTAGGTAGGGTAAAGGCTGCTGCTGCAGAACCAAAGTTACCCCAGCCCCCGTAAATACCTTCGGCTAAACCAATTTCTTTGGGAGGGAACCATTCTGCCGTCATCCGGATGCCAATCACAAAACCTGCACCTACGATACTCAGTGCCAAGCGGCTAATCACCAGTTGACTAAAGTTCTGTGCCGAGGCAAAAGCAATACAAGGTATTGCTGCATAAATCAGCAAAAGGGAGTAGGTGATTCTTGGTCCGTATTTATCTAACAGCATCCCGATGATGATACGGGCAGGCACTGTCAGGGCAACGTTACAAATTGCGATGGTTCGGATTTGACCTACTTCGAGACCGAAGTCTGATTTCACCTGTGTTGCTAGGGGCGCTAAGTTGAACCACACTACAAATGACAGGAAGAAAGCAAACCAGGTCATGTGGAGGATTTTATACCTACCACGAAAGGACCACATTTCTGCGAGCATCTATATACCTTTCCTCTACTCAAACAAACTACGAAAACAGAAGATTCACGCACCAACAGCATTAGCCATTACAGCTGAGCGTTTGGGTTAATTTAGTCTCCTCCAAAAACTACTCCAAAGAATCCCTTTCAAAACAATCCAGCTGATCGGTTGCCATCAACTTGCTGACTGATTAAAGTTACCTATTAGTTTGAATACTATAGCTTATTGTTTTAGGGTAATTCTTTCGGAATTCATTGCTACAGTAATCGCCCATAGATACTAATTTTCTGAGGTTAACTTAATACTATTGTTCAGGTACTAATAGTGACACCCCTGAAACAGAAGTTTCGTATGATTTGTTACAAATCATTTTATTGATTGAATTAAATGCATAATTAATATTCAATAGTTACATCAAAGCCATAAAATTGGCGTGTTGGCCAATTGTGGAATGAATTGAGAGTAATGGGTAATGGGTAATGGGTAATGGGTAATGGGTAATGGGTAATGGTTAATGGGTAATGGGTAATAGGTAATGGGTAATTGACTACTGACCACTGACCGAACTATAACTTGAGATTATTCCTAAGTTAAGCAAAGCCAATTAGTGAAGCAGCTGAAGGTTGATTGGTGGTTTTAGCTGCATGGCATTCTAAACCAGCTAATGTGATGCAAGGCTTGGGCGCATAAGAAGTTTAGAGACTTTCAATAGATAAAGTCTCTAGGTCGGCTTTTTTACTTGGGATTTTTTACTTGGGCTTTGTTACTTGGGCGATGCTTGGGTCTTAAGTGACTGATAGCTGATAGCACCTCAAGTAGCACCATCTGTAGCCCATAAGCTGACGACTTAATTGACAGCAGCAAACACCTGAGAACGATCAGCTCGGATATCGAAACCATTGAGGTAATTAACTGGCTGACTAGGATCAAATGCTCTTTGATCCACAAACACATCAGCAGGTTCAACCCTCATACGCTCACTAGGTAGATCGATTTTCAACGCCTTGGCAACCTCTTCATAAATTTTCACTGGATAAATCCGGTCGATAATTTTATCCGCATCCTTAGGATATTGACGTCGGTTAATATGACGCCAGCGAATCATTTGGGTTAGCAACCAAACACCATGGGAGCGCCAAGGATAATTAGCATGATTGGGCTTTTTCAGATAGTCTGTATCTTGGAAGTGAAATAAATTAAAATCAGGGATTGCTTCAAATCGGTCTTTCTGGTCAAAGCCACCATAATTATAGTTGCCCAGTAAAGAACCTTCTATATAATTTACCTTAGTGTCGATGTATTTGCTCCTAGATATAATCTGAGCAATTGACTGGCGATTTTCTAGTTGGTCACAATACTGACAAGCTTCCAAAACAGCCGCTACCAAGGCTCGGGCGGTTGTGGGATGTTTTTCTGCCCAAGGTCCCATGGTTGCGAGTATTTTTCCTGGATGACCTTTCCAAATATCCCGATTGACATAAACCGTAAATCCAGACTGGTCTACAACTGCTCTTTGGTTCCAGGGCTCATCTAAACAGTAGCCATCTACTATCCCAGCTTGGAGTTTGTATACCATTTGAGATGGTGGAAACTCGATTAACTTAATCTGTTTATCGGGATTAATCTCTATAGCTGATAGCCAGTAGAGAAGGGTATAGTTTGCCATGGAGTTGGTCAAGTCTATCCCTAGCTTGAGGGGCTCGGCTAATTTTTTAATGTATTTCCTGTAGGAGTAGGCAAAATCTTGGAAATTATAGTACTCCGTTGAAGCACGAATAGCACCTTGCCAAGCTTTTTTGGAAAAGGTGATTCCAGCACCATTGCGATTGAGCATCATTAGAGATATAACTGGTGCCTTGGCTGAACCAAAATTGGTTAGTATTGGCAATCCAAACAAGGCAACGCAGGCATCTATACCCCATGATAGTAAGTCTTTGTGAACCGCTGACCAGTCAGGATATTTCTTAAGACCTACATTCAGACCATAACGCTGAAAGAAGCCCTTTTCTTTGGCAATGATTAAAGGAGTAGAGTCAGTTACAGGAACAAAGCCAATTGTCAGGTTAGTTTTCTCCAACTTACCAAAGTTAGCCGGAGGTCCTTGAGTTGGCTCAGAGGAGCGATCGCGTTTTGGGAAATCGAATAGATTATTTGAGCTACAGGCACTAAAACCACATCCTACTGTGGCATACCCGATGTATTTGAGAAACTTGCGGCGCTCCATATTGTCGTCTAGGATTAATGGACAATAGAAAATGGAATACTATGTTTTAACCATTACCTAAGCACTAACCACTAACCCTTGACAACAGTTATAAGGGATTAGCTATGAGGGATTAGCTATCAGTTATTAGCTATTACTCGAGTAACTAACATAGAGTCTTCTACTGTTTAGTGATGACTCTCCGACTCAGAACTAACCTAGTGGGATTTTGCTCCAAAATTCTCGATCAGTATATTGCCCAAGACCTCTGGTAAGTCATCACAAGCCACACTTTTTAGCACACACTCGCCCAGTTTAGCATCTTTCCCAACTTTGCCACCCATGTAAATATTGACTCCTTCAACAGACTTACCGTCTTTACGCACCTTAGTTCCCATCAAACCAATATCAGCTACTTGGGGTTGACCACAAGAGTTGGGACAACCTGTCCAATGAATCCGTACGGGGTTTGGTATATCTAACTTTTCTTCGAGTTCCCGAACTATTCCCAAGGCACGATTTTTGGTTTCAATCAGAGCAAAATTGCAGAACTGGGCTCCTGTGCAAGATACTAGAAGCCGTTCTAGGGGTTTGGGCTCAAGGGTAAATTTCTGCAAGAGGGGTTCAGCTAAGAAAGCGTCGAGATTAGCATCCGGAATATTCGGAATAATCACATTCTGCTCAACCGTTAGGCGGATTTCGCCACTGCCATAAGCCTCAGCCATCCGTGCCAGATCAAACATCTGCTGAGCATAAAGCCTACCAACCGGGACGTGTAAACCCACATAATTCAGACCTGGTTGCTTTTGGGCAAAGACACCGATATGGTCTCGTTTTTCCCAATCTATTTCATCGTGAGGAGCAGCCGTCGGGAGTTCTCTACCAAACTGCTTACTGACTTCCTCCCGGAACTTGTCAATCCCCCACTCATCAATCAACCACATCATCCGGGATTTTTGCCGATTCGCCCGCGAGCCTTCGTCGCGATAAACCTCTAGTATAGCACGACACAAGTCAACCACATCATCATTAGGCAGTACCCAAGCATTGAGGGGAACAGCAGCTTCACAACGCTTGGCCGAGAAAAAGCCACCTACGAGTACATTCAAGCCTAGTTGTCCATCTTTGTAGGCAGGCACGAAGGCAATATCATTAATTTCAGCATGGACTGAGTTATCCCGACCCCCTTCAATAGCAATATTGAATTTACGGGGCAAGTTAGTAAACTCATAATTTCCTTGACTGTTATTAGTGATCATGTCCTGTACTTTTTGGACAAGATCCCGAGTGTCAATTAATTCATCGCGATCTATCCCCGCCATGGGAGAACCAGTAATATTGCGGACATTGTCCATACCAGATTGGACGCTAGTTAAGCCAACTTGCTCGAACCTGCGGAAAATATCAGGCATGTCTTCAATGCGGATACCTCGCAACTGGATGTTTTGGCGAGTTGTAATATCAGCACTACCATCTTCACCATAACGCTGGACTATCTCAGCTAGTACCTGCATCTGAGTGCTGTTGACAATCCCGTTGGGTGTCCGCATCCTTAGCATGAACTTGCCTGGAGTAACAGGTCTATAAAAGACACCCATCCACTTCAGCCGATGCTGTAGGTCATCTGGATCTATTGCTTCCCAGCCAATTCTGGCAAACTCTTCTATTTGTTCCTTAATGGCAAGACCATCTTTCTTTGCCTTGAATTTTTCAAATTTGTTCAGTTTTTTGGCGGCTGGCTTAGCTGCGCTGGTCATAGCTGTTCCCTCGTTGCCTATTGCTCTATTGCGATAAGTTTTGTCCAGAGCCTCTGATGTCACTACTCTTGATGTTGATAAATTAATTTAAAGTATTGCTAAAATTTTGTATATTTTGTTACTTAATAATGATTTTAATTAAAAAAATGCATAAATTAAATGCACAAATTGCATTATAAAGTTATATCAAGTCTGCCCCTGCTCCAGAAGCTCCCCTGCACCCGAAGCTTCCCTGCTGTCATAACCATGGCATTCAAAGGAAGACCAGCTTACTCCCAATCCTGACTGGACAGGGGTAGTCTAACGGTAAACACAGTACCGACACCAACCTGGCTATCTACCAAAATTTGACCACGGTGCTGCTCTACACTCTTTTTAACAATCGATAATCCTAGACCTGTACCAGGAATATCCCCAACATTGCTAGCTCGCTGGAAAGGTTCAAACAGCTGGGAAAGCTCTTGTTCGGGAATACCAATTCCCGAGTCTTTAATTTTAAAAATTGCCCAGTTACCTTCCACGGTTAACTGAAACTCTACCGTTCCCCCTTCAGGAGAATACTTAATCCCATTGGATAGCAAGTTATTGAAAATATATCTGAGGAGTTGGGTATCCATATAGGCATCAGGAATATTACCTTGAGAAGTCAAAATAATCCTATGGCTCCCCTCGGTAGCCAACTGCATCTGCTCTATCAAATCAGAGCATAATTCTACTAGGTTAATTGGAGTTGGGTGAAAATTTAGCTTGTTTCCTTCTGCTTTTTCAATAAAGAGGATTTCATCCAAGAGTTGTCTCATATCTTGGATAGAGCCTTTAATTTGCTCAAAATACTTGCGATGTTTATCCTTGACCAAATCTTTGCTATAACGTTCTAACAATTCAGTAGCTAGGAGAACTTTACTCAGAGGTGTACGACATTCGTGGGAAACAATAGAGACAAAGCTAGATTTTTGTTCTCTAAGCTCCTGTTCTATTACTAGTGCTTGACGGATTTTTGTTTCTGCTTGGAAGCGAGAAAGGGCAATTTCAATGGTAACTCGCAGTTCTTCTTCCTCAAATGGTTTCAGGAGGTAACCAAACGGTTGGGTTATCTTAGCTCTTTCTAGGGTGATATCATCACTATAGGCCGTCAAATAGACCACTGGGATATTCCATTTTGTCCTAATCAGTCTGGCAGCAGTCACTCCATCTATTTCCCCTTTCAGACGAATATCCATCAGGATTAAATCCGGTTGAATTTCCTCAGCTTTTATAACTGCTTCTTCTCCAGATACAGCCACAGCAGGAACCATGTACCCTAGGAGTTTGAGGCTATTCTTGATATCCATAGCCACAAGGGTTTCATCTTCAACAACTAGGATTTTTTTCTTGGTCATGCTCGACTTGCCCTAGAGATCCAGTGAATGGGGAAACTTTATTTCTAATCTAGTGCCTTGGCTACAGTCAAGGATGATGTTACCCCCCAGTTGTGCAGTCAAGTTACGAACAATACTCAAACCAAGGGATTTAGTGGATTGAAAGTCTAAATTGTCCGGTAAACCAATACCATTATCACTTACCTTCAGGATTAGCTGACCCTGTTGATCTGAACTTAGACTGATTTCCATCTTACCCTCTTGATTTTCAGGAAAGGCATATTTGAGTGAATTAGACACCAATTCATTGATGATTAGCCCACAGGGAATAGCTACATCAATGGTCAAGGGAGCTGTGGTAACTTCGATATTGAGGGCGATTGTCTGTGGGTTAATGCCGTAGGAACGGAACAAGTTATTGGTTAAGGTTTGAATGTATTTTCCGAAATTAATCTGGGCTAAATTTGGCGATTGATACAGCTGCTGGTGAATCAGAGCCATAGATTGAACCCGATGCTGGGAATCTTTGAACAAACTTAATGCTTGTGGATCTTCAACTTTCCTTGACTGTAGTCGGAGTAGGCTAGAAATAATTTGCAGGTTATTTTTGACCCGGTGATGAATTTCTTTGAGCAAAACCTCTTTTTCGGTTAGAGAGGCTCTCACCTGATTTTCTGCTTGCTTGCGTTCGGTGATATCTACAATTTGATAAAAAAATTTTCGGGGCTTACCTTGAGAATCCCTGACTAAAACTGCTTTCTTGGTCAAAACATGGATCACTCTACCATCTTTGGAGAGTAAGCGATTTTCCATCTGAAAGTGGGATGTTCTTCCTGGCCACAAGTCTTGATTCGGGGTAAGGTTAATTGTCAAATCATCGGGATGGATAATATCTGTAGCCTTTTTCTGCCCCAGTTCCTCGGCTGTGTAACCAACCGTGTCACAACAGGCTTGATTAACCTTTAGCACGGAGTCATCAGTGCTGGTAATTGCCATACCCATGGGAGAGAGTTCAAAAATCAGGCGAAATTGTTCCTCACTTTTGCGAAGTTGTTCATTGACGAACCGTAGGTCAGAAGTCCGTTGTTCGACTCTGAGTTCTAGTTCTTGGTTGAGCTGTTGTAGAGCTAATTCTGCCTGTTTATGCTCGGTGATATCAATCCCTACACACACGGCTGCAGCACCTTGCTGGTACTTCTGAGCGGCAATTAGATAATATCTCGAAGAATTTTTCACTTTCAGCTCGACCACCTGGGAAGCTCCTGAGTCCCGACAGGCGAGAAACTCACCCATAAAGCCAACAAACTGAGGGCTGCTCTCCAGAAAGCCCAACTCTTTACCGACAAAAGTCTCTGGAGGTAATTGCAGGCTCTGAGCCAGATGTCGGTTCACCCCAAGATATCGACCATCAGCACTAATCCAAGACACCGCTCCCGGTACAGCATCCAAAACTGCCTCTAGTTGCTCTTTTGCTTGTCGCAGCTGATGATTAGCTTCGGACAATTCTGTTGTCTGTTTTTGAAATTGGTATTCCAATTGCTGATCACCCAGAAGCCATTTCTCCTGAACCTGCTTACGGTTGGTGATTTCCGGTTGTAATTGCTGATTGACCTGAGTTAACTGAGCAGTTTGTTGTTCCACTACTTGCCCAAGTCCTTTGATAATCCTACACATCTGTGTAGAGTCAAGGGTGGTGAGCAAGTTAGGCTGGTTAATAATGCCTAGCAACTCCCCTAGATCGCCAGTTTCCAACACTTGTGCTAGCTGCTGCTGTTCCATCTGTTAATATAGTTTGAATATTACTTAATAAGTACTCACCGAACAAGTACTATGGAACGCTGTTAGATGATCACAACATCTCCAACGGAAACACTATCTCCAACGGAAACACTAACCTGACCCAATCCGATAGACTTCCTCGACCAATGTTGCTAAACGCTGCATGGCAATTTCAATTTCTTCTTCAGTAGCGGTAAGGCTGATGCGAATGCACTGTTGCTGGTGAGACCAGTCTTCTCGTAAGCCGGGGAAAAATGTACTCCCAGGCACAACAATCACACCCACCTGCTTCAACTTTTGGTACAGTTCCCAGTCGGTAATTGGCAAATCCTGTAACCACAACCAAGCAAAGATAGCTCCTTCACCCCGATGCAAGAACCAAGGCAAGTCTTTGGGCATAGATTTGTCTAATGTAAGTTCAAGGGTCACAAACTTTTTCTGGTAGTGGGGGCGAATCACATTAGTGGCAATCTCGGGGAGTGCTCCAGATGCGATCGCTTTTGCGGCAATAGCTTGTCCATAGCGGGACGAATGAATACAAAGATTGGTCTGGAAGGATTCCAAAATGCTAATTAGCTTGGGATTTCCAATGGCTACACCAACCCGTTCCCCTGGTAGTCCAGCTTTTGATAAACTCAGACAGTGGATGATATTGTCTCGAAAGACTGGTGTCATTTCGGTAAAGTTCAGTGCTGGAAACGGTGGAGCATAAGCTGCGTCAATCAACACTGGCACATTGAATGGTGTAGCTATTTCGGCAATTTTGATTACTTCTTCATCGGTGATAACATTGCCAGTGGGATTACAGGGACGGGAAACAATTACACAGCCAGTCTCTTGGCTAATCTTTAATTGGCTGAAATCAGGGCGATACTTAAAGCGGTGTTGCTCGTGATTAATTTCCAGAGTAGGTTTGTATGCATATACTGCTTCTGGAGTCAAGCTTACTCCTCCATAGCCAGTGTATTCTGGAGAAAGGGGCAAGACAACTTGTTTGAGTTGGCCGCTGCTGGTGTAGCCACCAAAAACGTTAGCGGCGTAGAAGTAAATGGATTGAGAACCGGGAGTAATCAGGATATGGCGATCGCTTAGGGAAAGACCGTAGCGTTGATTGAAATCCTTTGCGATCGCATCGATCAGAGGCTGGTATCCTTGAGATGACCCATAGCGGCAAATCACCTCACCGTAGTCTGAGCTAGCCAACAGTTGTGCCGTACAATCGCGCCAAAGTTGCTCGACTTCTGGCAAAATCACTGGATTCCCTGCACTGAGATTAATCCAATCTTGTCCCTGACCAGCTCGTAGGGTTTCGATAATATCTTTCATAATCGCTCGGACACCAGTCAGTTTGGACATCTGAGTCCCAATTTGAGTCAGGGTAGGATCCATGGATAGTGATAACCTTTTGGCTTTGAGGATACTTGATCAAGCTTCTCCAATCGAAAATCATACCAAAATGCCGATTCTCGAACCAAACAAATATGCTCTTGCCCTTCACACCACTAGTCCTCAACTGGGGCTGGTGATCAGTAACTTTGCCAAGGATACCCGCTGCCAAACTTGGGACTTAGGGCGAGAGTTGTCTGCCCAATTGCATCAGCACTTGACTGAATTTCTGAATTCCCAAAGTTGGGAAAACTTAGAATTCATTGCGGTAGCTATTGGACCAGGTAGCTTTACGAGTACCCGTATCGGTATAGTTACTGCTCGTACCCTAGCACAACAGTTAGATATTCCCCTGTTTGGCATTTCTACACTGGCAGCGATCGCCTGGTTAGGGGAAGAGGGGAAAGAGGGGGAAGAGGGAGCTATGTATCAAGACAACTCGGGATCAGCAATCAGCAATCAGCAATCAGCAATTAGCACTCAAAACTTATCACTAAGCACTCAGATTGCTATTCAAATGCCTGCCCAACGGGGTCAGCTGTATACCGCCATCTATCAGCCATCAATAGCTGGTTTGGGGCTGAGGAAGATTTTACCAGATGCTGTCATGACTTCAGATCAATGGAAACAAGTTTTGGATACCTTAGAAACACCATTACGATTGCTAGAGGCTCCGGCCAATTTAGGGAGTTATGCTAGGGGTGTCTTGGAACTTGCTTATCTCGATTGGCAACAGGGAAAGCGCCCCAACTGGTCAGAAGTACTGCCGTTTTATGGACAGCATCCAGTTTAAGAATTAAGAATTAAGAATTAAGAATTAAGAATTAAGAATTAAGAAAATTATATTTTTTTGATAATTTATAATTGAATTTATGGAGTATTTTTGAATTTTTTTTGATAATTTATAATTGGATTGATGAGGTATTTTTTGATTTTGAATTGATAATTTATAATTGGAGCGAAGCGATTGACCAAGCAAGAAGAACGTGCGTACTGGCTAGCATGGTCAGAAGTTCCCGGTATCGGATCAGTATTGCTCCAACGGCTACACCAACAGTTTGGAACTCTGGCAGAGGCTTGGAAAGCGTCAGCTTCAGAGTTAGGAGCAGTTGAGGGGTTCGGGGTGCGGCTGATCGAAAGAGTAGTGAAAATGCGTGGGCAATACTTACCGGAACAGCTACTTGAGCAACACTTGGTCAAAAATCCTTGTTTCTGGACACCAGCGGATGGAGAGTATCCCCGCTTGTTACTAGAAATTCCTAGTCCTCCCCCAAGGCTATACTATAGCGGAGTAGTTGATCTAGCAGAAAATTACGGTAGCAAGCCGATAGTTGGGATTGTGGGTACCCGCAATCCCAGCGAATACGGTAAACGTTGGACTCGTAAAATCAGTGCTACCCTTGCTAAGCATGGTTTTACAGTGGTGTCCGGTATGGCAGTGGGAATTGATACACAAGCCCATCGTGGGTGTCTGGAAGCGGGTGGTAGAACCATAGCAGTGTTGGGAACTGGTCTTGATGTGGTATATCCCTTGAGCAATAGTTATCTTTATAAACAAATTCAAGAACAGGGATTGGTAATCAGCGAGTATCCAGCCAGTACCAAACCCGCACGTTCCAACTTTCCCCAACGCAATCGGATTATTGCTGGTTTAAGCCGTGCAGTTTTAGTGATGGAAGCGCCTAATAAGTCCGGAGCGCTAATTACTGCTAGACTCGCCAATGAGTTCTGTCGGGATGTCTATGCACTACCAGGTTCCTTAGATAATCCCAATTCTATCGGTTGTTTGGGACTGTTAAATCGGGGTGCCCATGTAATTTTAAGTGAAGGTCACTTGTTGGAAATGCTCGGAGCTATTCCAGAACTTGACCCCCACTCCGCTCTAGAACAACCTTTACCCGCTTTACCTGTACCGACCTTAGAGCCAGCATTGGCAAAAGTGTTGGATGCGATCGCATTTGAACCAACCTCATTCGATATCATTGTCCAGCAAGCAGCTTTAGAAGCAGGCTCAGTATCCAGTGCCTTGTTACAGTTGGAACTAATGGGATTAGTGTCTCAGGCTCCAGGGATGCGATATCGAAGATTGATAACTGAATAGTTATTTAATGATTAATACAAATAACACTAATTTACGTTCCTTGGCTTTCAGATGCACGTTAGTATTCAAAATCCTCCCAAGCCAGAAGACATAGCAGCAAACATGAAGCGTCTGGGTGAGTTGGGATTGCAGGTTCAGGTCACCGAGATGGACTTGACACTCCCCGCTTTAAAAAGACGGGGATTCCATGATCTTTGACCGGCCTTAAACCTTCGTGTCCAAATGGCAATATCTAAGCCGAAATCCCGTCAAGACTAAGATTTCAGTTCAGCTCACGAAAGACCCAGCGGGCTAGTCTCGCGATAGCGTTCAGCTACTTATTGAGAAGTGCCTTAGAAAGTCCGTTACTTCCCTGTTTCACTTGGTTCCGGCGTGCCCCGCCGTACCGTTCAATTTCAAGTTGTTATCTTGCTGGGTTCACACACCAACGGTTAATTGATGATTGGGTTTTTAAGGAGGATTTTCCCAGAGACGAAACCTTAGTAGAGTGGAGCCTTACTACAAAACCTTTTCCCTATGCTGCATAACCTGCCGACTATAAAGGCGACCCTCTACTTACGGTAACTTCAAGCCCTCCGGGCATTACTACTTTCAGGTCGGTAAGTTACGGGTCTCTCTCCCGGCTCAGCCTGCGGTTTCTCAGCCTGTACCCTATACTTTAATTACACCCTAGCGCCAATGTATTGTCAACTCGGCGACTCAAGTCGCTACGGTCTTTCATCCCCGGTTTAAAAACACGGGGCTTTCAGCCTTAGGAGTTCCGTAAAAATTCATGATGATAGTGGCACACCAGAAGAACGGGTGGCTGCTCAGACAAAGGTATATCAAGATATCCTGCAAGTTTGTCTAGAGGCTCCCAATTGTACAGCGTTCCTAACTTGGGAATTTGCAGATCATCATTCTTGGATTCCCGATTTCTTTGGTAAACCAGATTCCCCTCTACCTTTCGATAACTCCTATCGTCCTAAAGCTGCTTATCACGCGATGGTGGAAGTTTTGAAAATTGAGGCTTAAAAAGTAAAAAATAAAAGTAAAAATAGCTTAAATTGTACTTGTTATTTCATAAAAATATTCTATAATTTTGGAGGTAATTAACATGGTATATTTACCTGATAACCTCGAATTAACTATTAATTTAAGTGACGAACAATTTTTCCAGCTTTGTCAAGATAACAGGGATTTAAGATTTGAGCGCACCTCTGAAGGAGATTTAATAATCATGTTACCTACCGGAGGAAATACAGGTAGACGAAATATTAAACTATCGACTCAACTAGAATTGTGGAGCAGTCAAATGAAACTTGGTGTTGCTTTTGACTCTAATACAGGATTTCAACTGCCTAATGGAGCAAATCGTTCTCCTGATGTGTCTTGGGTTAAACGAGAGCGTTGGGAAGGGTTAACATCAGAAGAACAGGATAAATTTGTTCCTTTATGTCCTGATTTTGTGCTCGAATTGCGTTCTCCCAGTGATTCCCTGAAAATGGTGCAAGCTAAACTCCGAGAATATATGGAAAATGGGACTAGATTAGGATGGTTAATCGATCCCCAAAATAAGGTTGTGGAAATCTATCGTCCCAATCAAGAGGTAGAAATTATCCAATCTCCGAAAACCTTATCAGGAGAAGATGTTTTGCCTGAATTTACGTTAGATTTATCAGAAATTATATGATATATTCTGCTATCCATAGCAGTTACCAACTCAATAGATAACTGCTATAGTTGAATAGGCTAATCATGAGATAGTATCTCTACATCTGTCCAGAAAATTCCTGAAGCATCACTCTCGTTTTCGTATATATCCTGTACGCTCGACCCCAAATAACCACCTACTATCAAGCTATTCAATAACCACAGTAGTAGCGGAAGTGAGCAAATACTAATCAAAAAGATTAGGGATTTTCGGATAGTGTTTATCACTGTGCTAACTCCGGTATAGGAAAAATAATTCCGCTTAACATTAGCCAAGCTATAGCCAAAGTCAGGACAATGTTAAAACTCTGCCCTACCAAATAAAGAATCATGGGTTTACCACCCTGAAGTTGTGTTCCTAAATCCCGAAAGTTCGAGTCTAGACCAATGGACAAAAATGCGATACAAAATAGCCAGCCACGATAGATCTTGGTTTGACTAAGAATGTTTTTAACTGTATCCATCCCCATCAAGGGAATACAAACAAAGGATACTAACAGAGAAGCAGCTATAAAACCTAAGATAAACTTGGGCAAACGTACCCATAATTCCCTCAGTTGTGGTTTAGGAGCATTTGGCTCGCGCTCTATAAAAAACACCCAAAATAAAGCGATCGCAAAAGCTATCACTCCGATCAGCATATTTTGAATCATCTTAACTAAAGCAGCTGCTTGACCAGCAATTTCCCCTACTGTTTCACCAGCAGCGACAACTGCGCCAGTAGAATCAATGGTTCCCCCCAGCCATGCACCACTGACTAATTCATTCATACCTACAGCCTTGACAAACAAGGGCATGATCACCATCATGGCAACAGTAAAAATGAGAGTCATCCCTACAGCTAAAGTCAACTCGTTTTTCTTAGCCTTACAGGCTGCTGCTGCTGCAATAGCGGCTGATACACCACACACTGATGTGGATGTGGCGACTACCATCACCAGTGATTTCTGCTGCATTTTCAGAACCCGAGTACCAAACAGATACATAAATATGATCACAATAGGCGTAACCAGCCAAGCGGACGCTAAACCATAGGGTCCGAATTCGACAATTCGGTTAAAGAGAATTTCTGCACCGAGAATCACTAAGCCAGTCTTGATGTAATATTCAGTACGCACCGCTGGCATCATCCACCTTGGTGTACCAATCGTATTACTGATGATTAGTCCAATCAACAATGCCCAGAAAGCATAGCCGAGGTTAATTGCTTTAGCGGTCTGTGAATTCCCAAGTATATAGGATAAAACTGACAAGAGAAAGATAACCAAAAAGCCTGGTATCATGTTTCTGCCTTCTTTTCCCTTCATTACCAGGTTGCCAAGGGTAAACAGAGCACATAAACCAATGGCGAGCAATGCCAGTTTAGGAAACAATTCCCAGGGGAGTGCCGATAAGAAATCTATCCCTTTCCATTTAGGCATCTTTGGCACAACGGTTATGATGCCACTAAACACCGTCCCCAATAACAGCAGACCAATCCATACAGACCACCAGTCTTCTAATTTGTAGAAGTTAGACCATTTTGTTTGACTCATTAGTAGATTTTATTTTACCCTGGAAGCCACCACCGAAATAATATCAATACATAATACCAATTCATAAAAGTAGCACGCTAAGATGCAGATGGGGAGATGGACATCTCCCCGCGCCGGGGTCTGTTTTTGTAACTATTTCCTATTCCCTGGGCACAGCGCTATAGTTTATTAACGGTGACGATTGCTCCTAGTGGTACTTTCAAAGGCTCTAGACTCGAAATCCCCTAAAAGCGAAGCAGAGCTAGGAAAATACATCGGCGCTACCAAAATGACTGAAACCCAAGGTTCATGTAGGGTGGGCAGTGCACCACAGATCATGAACCTTGCAAAGGGCGTTGGTAGGCACTGCCCAGCCTACGATTAATGACAATGGTGCAAGATCTCGGAAATACGTCGGCGCTACCAAAATGACTGAAACCCACGTGGAGCAGCGACTGCATCAAGAGAAGGAGATACTGCTGATGGACTATTACCTAGCTCTGGATCTACTTTTGAGGCTATTTAGGAGGGTTTATCTTAAAATCCCACTACAAACTGCTGGTCGAACCTGAACATAAATTCAACTCTCAACCCATTAATTCCTTCCCAGGAAATATTCCGAAACACAGGAGCAGCCTCTGCTTTATAAACGTAACATGCGATCGCAATACAAAGAGCAACACTGGTGACTGCAGTATTAACAATTTTGGCCAGTTTTTTTTTCATTTTTAGATTATCTCGACTACATTTGGTTACTACTGACTGTTCAAACAAGAATTAACTTTAATGGCTGATTAGATTGGTAGTTGATCAATTATCTAGCAACGAGAGGTTAGAACTAACAGCGCTAATATAATTCAGGAGCTCCCTCAAACCCCTCAATGAATGTTGATAACTATAGCTTCCTATGCCGTTCCAGGTTTCTGTAAAAACAATCTTGACGTTGATTAGAACGATCTTATCAGGTGTTCCGGACAACGTGCATCAAGTTATTATCAATATAATTAATGGTTTTGTTAAGAGAGCTTTAAGGAAATATGAAACTAGTTTAGGACTTAGGCAAAACTATTCAAAAAAAACTATAGCTAGTAGAACACTACAAGTCGATTTGCTGTCTAATTGTAAGCATTCAGCATTCAGCATTCAGCTATCAGCATTCAGCATTCAGCTATCAGCATTCAGCATTCAGCATTCAGCTATCAGCATTCAGCTATCAGCATTCAGCATTCAGCATTCAGCATTCAGCTATCAGCCATAGGCCAACGGCTGACGGCTGACGGCACCTCAAGTAGCGTGGCCAAAGGCCAACGGCTGACGGCTGAATGCTTACGTCTAATTCCTGTAGTTAAGACTAGGGCGTGTTTTCAAAGTTTTCCGCAAGATATTAGATCCCCCCCAGCCCCCCTTATTAAGGGGGGAGCCATACTCAAAGTCCCCTTTTTTAAGGGGGACCAACGGGGGTACTCGGAGTTTGAAGACACGCCCTAGTCTCGTTAGACTATGAAAACTAAAAATTATGAATTGTGAAGACTGATAATACCTGATTTTGACATAACAAACTATCCTCCGATTGAGGAGCTTTGAGTCAGGAGTAATATTAATTTATTTTACAGTAATTTTTAAGATAAATTAGTCCTTGACTACTCACAAAACTCTTGATATAATTCCTCAGTATTAGTTTTCCAACTATCTAAGTCCCCAAACACCGAAATCACTCGTACCACATCTAGGAAAAGATCGCGATCAGCAAAGTAACTCGCATGCTGATCTCGAAACTGCTCAGCTGGCAATTCAGCTTGGATAATCTGATACGCTTCAGCACCCATAACTTGAAAGGGAATAGTTTCGGTATCTGTAATTAGTTGTCCATTATTATCCGTTGTGTTGTACTCTACCCAGTAATAATATTCTTTACCTCGTTGAAGTGGCTGACCTTTACCATCAGCATTGTACATAACACTAGTCTGATTATCGTTTACCTGATAAGACCATAACGCTTGTCCATTGCGAGAGGAACGAACTTGAATGATATTAACACTTCCTTCCCAAGCAAATAGAGGTTGGTCACTCCAGGTGCGATAGGCAGCAATATTAGGGGAAATTGAACAAAACTCTCCATGGGTACCTGCTTCATCCTTCTTCCTACGAAAAATATCTCGGATCTTAGCCCATACAGATTGTGTTTCCTGTTTGGTTTGACTCACTGCTTTCGGTACTTGATTCCCTTGACTGGTAAACGAAGCTGCAATTGATACTGATGAGGTCGGACAACTAATACTCATCGTTCCAGTAATTAGCAGTAGATAAAAGACTCTAATTAATCGATACATAGGATTTAAATGTTAAAGGCTTGCCGGAAATTAAATTAATAATTACCAATTAATAATTAACTAAATAATATAAAACCAGAGTATAATTGATGGTAAAGCTATAGGCATTAAAAGAGAAGCTGAGATATAAGCCTGTAGTCCGATTATTCCATAGACCGCTGTAGCACCAAATAATATCAATATTGATTGCTGTCGTTCTTGAGGCTTTTGCTGGAGCAGTAGCAGCATTGTTCCTTTTCCTGACAATGCTGCTAATAGAATCATCCAGCTGTCGGGAATTAATTTTATTGTATGCTGCGATAAAAAATGGTGAACCATGTAAGCATGGGCTTCACCTCCGGTAAATACCTTGGGACAAGTATCTGGTGGCTTTCTGGTTCGATTCAGTGGATTACACCAATATTCAATAGCTAGAGGTAGAGAAAAATTATCCTCGGCTTCATCATATCCCCCAGAGGCAATGATAACCACTTGCTGCTCAATGTTAGAAAAGTCACTTTTGAGGAATTCCCAAGCAGGCTTGTGCTCATAAGCCTGTTCTGGAGGAATAGAAAAGTCAATAATATAGCGCATCCCTAACGGTAGATTCTTTGGTTTAACGGATGCGATCGCGTAGCGTGGCCTACGGCCAATCGCAAAAGGTAGATTCTTTGGTTTAACGGATGCGTTCGCGTAGCGTGGCCTACGGCCAATCGCATTATCCTGGCTACTGACTTGCTGAAGATACTGACTAACTTGCTGCTGAAAGTTGGTGGTACTTTCAAAATTAGGATTTAATCCTATCCCGTGGTTTGGCTGTTGGTGCAACTGGTGTGATAGAGCCAGTAGATAGGCAAAAGGACATGACTTGTTGCAGGTGGCATCCTGCGGGAGTTCCATATCCCAACGGAAAAAAGTAATATCCCCTTGTAGACTCCATTTAGGGCTAGCAATTTTCGGAAACACCTTGCGATTTTTATCCTGATTGACCCCAAAGACAAACCAGGTATCCTGTTGACTGACAGCGGATTGAATCGCACTAGCCAGTTTTTCCTCTCTCGGTTCTTGGGTATGGAGCAGATAATCAATTCCAATTACCTTAGCGCCTGAGTTCGAGAGTTGTCTGACTAATTTGCCAAGGTATTCCCGTTCCATCGGCTGGGTTTTAAAGCCTTTAATCTCCAGTTGCGCCTGATTGATTGAGTCTTGATCAATAGCAATTAACAGTACAGAGCGTGGCTTCGCCGAGGATAACCCCTCCCGAGGAAACTGGTTTGTGCTATCGCGATAGACAGCTTGAAGAAACGTTCGCCCATCTAGCAACATGTCTTGTACAGGAACCATAGCGCTAACTAAAAGCACACTAGCTAATGCGATCGCTTCTTTTGGTTTAGGTAGCCACTGCTGAAGTAGTTTCTGGTAACCCCAAGGCTCAATCCGAAATGGCTTAGCACCATAGGGACTAAAAAACGAAGGAATCAGGTAAGCTGATGGATAGACAAATTTTTCACTTACCTGTAAATTGCGACAAGCTGCCAGCATTGCTTCCTGGACATCCTGATACTGAGCTAAGCTGCTGCAAAATTCTTTGAGAAATACATGAGCAACATTATCATGAACTTCCTCCCGCATGATCACCACTTGCAATCCTAAATCAGCCAACCGATTCGCTATTTTTAGACCATTACAGGAGTTAAAGACGCACAACTGAAGTCCCTGATTTTTAGCAGTAGTTAGGTATTCCTTTATTTCACTGATAGATACCAACTGCTCTGGCGCGATCGCTAATTTTCCATCAGTAACTTTTGTTTCATCACTATGACCCATAAAAAATAGAGCATCCCACCCCCTTTCATCGGTTATTTCTGCCGCCAGTGCTGCTTTAAGATTCACCCCATCTTCTTGGTGTTGCCAGTCAAAGAACTCTACTTGAGCAACTCCTTTGAGCAACTTAAGAGCCTGCTTATCTTTCTCCAAATTCAGATCTGTATTATCCCCCAAAATCGCTAAAATCCGAGGTTTCCCATGGCGCATATTATCTAGCGCTATTGTTTCTCCCTGAGTAGTCATCGGAATCCTGGTAATCCGAATTCTCCCACTGGGGATATCCTCTGGAAGCAACTGCCATGCTTCCCAAGGAAGCCGTGCCAATTCCACAGAATCGCAGGCTATAAAAATAGCTACTTCTCGATAGGCTTCTGCTGTCTTCTTTGACTGTGATTCCTTTCTAGCAATAGTGAAAATTTGATGTTGAATTGTTTCTCGAATAGTCTGTAATTGACCTAACCACCGTTGAAAGACATCCAGAAATATCTCTTTTGCTTCTTCTAATTCATGTCCCAAGTCATCGACTAATGGTGTGATGGCACCACTGGATAATTCTCTTGCTCGCAATTTCGGGTAAAACTGGAGGTAAAGGTATCGCCACTCCTCATAACAGTCTATTACTTTAGCTGGATAGTCCAACTTTGCGGATACTTCCTGTCCGTGATTACCCCGTAAATAAAACAGACAGGATGAATCAGCTTGCCAAACATTTAGTCTAAAACTACTTTGATGATTAGTTGTCAATCGCTTCGCTCCAATTCAAAATTATCAATTAAAAATTAAAAAAAATACTACAAATGAAGTCGGGGGCTTGAAACATCGCTTCGCTCCAATTTAAAAATGGTAATTTGTTACTTTTTTATTCCCCCTACTCCCTACTCCCTACTCCCTACTCCCTCTTAAAATATCATAAACATTTATCAGGATCAAAAGCGAAGGGAAGTAGGGTTAATGAGGCTCCATTACTTAGAGAAATGGTAGCTACAAATTTTTGGTTCCACCTACCTGCTACTGCAACATGGAGATAACGTTCATTTACCAATATCGCTTCAGAGACAACACCAGTGAATTCGCTGATTCGTAACTTCATACCAGGGGGAAGTGTATTACCAAGACAGTCTTCGATTAGCAATAGCAATGCCCATTCTCGAGTATCTTCTGGTGCTTTCTGGTAAATGAACCAGGTAACAGCACATAGTTTGAACAGAATGCCATTTAAATTAACAGTTTGGTAAGAGCCACGAGCATGAGACGGAACAATTAATCCTTTTTGTCTTCTCAACTCTTTAGCGATCGCTCGATATCTGTCTGGTTCATCCGATACTGGACTAATCCGACGCATTGATGGCTTAGAAAAGGTATAGTCAGGAAGCAGTTGCCAAGATAAACAGCTTGCTAACTCATCCATTTCTCCTCGCAGCCATTCTGCTGTATTAATGGCTGTTTCAGCAAAGAATGGTAGGATTTCCTGAACAGAACGCTTAGTATCAGCAACTGGAATTGTGATCTCTTGGGAATCTAACCAACGCAAGTAGTGCAGTAAATGATTTGGTTGCTGATCAAATAAAGACAGAGGTAAGTTATAGTTACGGTTACCTTGTGGTAAGTTAGCTGTTTCGCGATAGTTAACCAACTCGTCGTGACGTAAAATACCTCTAATAATACCCTGTTCTTGGGTTTCTTTCACCTCAATTATGATATAAAAATGAGCGGCAAGTTCTGGTAATTCAACAGCAGCTATTGGTATATTAACCCCTGGATATATGAGGGTTTCCGTGACAATTATACACAGATTAAAATTACCAACTTTAAAATTACATACCGTTTCAATCAGATTAGCATACTCTGGTTGAAACACCGAACATTTATCCTTATTAATTGGCAGCTTAACCCGTTCTTCTAACCATCTTTCAAAACCAAATAAGGCTAAACTATTTAGATAATTTGGCCAATTTTTGGCCTCACTATTAACTTTTTCACTAATCTTTATCGCTTGCTCAAAGTCTTCAGGTTCTAGCCAAAATACTTCTCGGTTTGCAAGGGCTATATCCCTGGAATCTGTCCTATCCTTATTCATTAGTTTCATCCTTATTTTTTTTGATTGTGTTCATCTAGATATCGGCACAATCGCTGAGCATATAAACTAGCCATTGAACGGGTTTTAGAAGTACTCAGTTCTGCTACCGCTTCTTGAAAAACTTGTGTGTTCAAGAAAGCCTCTACTTCCTGCATCAGGTTACTCAAATAATCGAGCTTTGTGGCATTTTCTTCCAGAGCTAATCCCTTAGTAGTTGTTGAGATAAGCTGGAAAAAATTTTCTACACTCAGATAATGAACGCGATTCAGCAGTTTCCCTGGTGCCAAGACTCGGCTGGCTTGGGAATGATTGGTCATCTTCACAAGGGTTGCTATCTCTTTAAGAGACTTACCCTCACAGTAAAGGAATCGGAAACCTGGGATAACCTTTGAAGCAAAACAAGCGTAACGGCGACTTTGCTCTAAAGAGGCAATGTGCTCAGCCAAGGCTTGCGCTATCGCGTGATCTAAAACCTCAATCAGTCCCTGTTCAAGAAAATCCTGCAATTCAGATTGTCCTAAATGATCTATGGTATTAATAGAGTTTAGATCAGGTAATTCTTTGGGGACATACTCGCCAGTTTCTGGATCCCGTGCTTCTAGAGGTTCCCAGATCGGACTTCCTCTGCGGCTCCAAATCTCCTCTTCTTGCAGACCCTTGGCTATCCTGGTTAGTTCTTTGTGAAGCTCTTTGGTGGAATTGATGATAACACCACGTTCTGGCAACAGGTGGAGCATGTCTTGGAGTTGGTCATCCCTAGGCTCAAGGCATTGGTTAACTCTAGGGTTAAGTTTATGGTTAACTCTATGGCGCCGTTGCTGTTGTCTGTCTTGAGAATAGACAGTATGGAAGGTTTCTACTAGTTTGCGATCGCGTGGATAGAGCTGTTCAAGGTGTCTGAGTTTAACTCGTCCCAACAGTGACCAGTTACTGGACAAGGGCAATCCCTGTTCAGCTAAGCAACGTTTGATATCAGGATGTTGTTTGGTTTTCAGATATGCCCAATTGTCCAAACTGAAGCGAGCTGGTGAGTTCAGACGATAGCTTGCCAAGACATCAATCGTAAAAAACTGACCAAGTCCAGGTTCAATCTCACCTTGCTTATTAACAACCAGTTGAGCTTTGCCATCACTATCGAGAATAATCGGAGTTTTGCCATCATCATTGAGTACATAGGATAGCAGCTCACGGTAAGTTAACCGATAGTCAAGGCAAAACTGACTCGCTAGTTTTTTACAAGCCTTTAGGATAGGCATTGAAACATAGCACCGAAGACACAGTCCAGCTAACGCCCGGTATTTAGGATCACATGTAGTATCAACAGTAGATAGCTCAGCACGAAACCAGGATAGCAGTAAATCCTGGATACCTCGCTCCCACTGAGCTAATAACCTTTCCTTTTGATCCAATCCCAGGAGTGTTTGTTGAAAAAACTCCTGTGCTTCCTGTTGATGGCAGACTTTGTAGCCTTTTTCGTTATTGGTTGGGTCAAATACCCGAATTGTCGAGTATCTAGATGCATCCATAACCGATTGAGACAGCACTCTACTAGTATATAGATGTCAGGCTATTTAACCTGTGCAGTTTTCTCTAGCAACAGCAACAGGCAAGGCGTTGGTCAATGGTGGAACGATTGAGGGTAATCGGTAATCATTAATCAGTAATCAGTAATCAGTAATCAGTAATCAGTAATCAGTAATCAGTAATCAGTAATCAGTAATGTTAATTTGAGATTCCCTCACCGTCAATCATCAAACTCCAACCTACCCTACAACGGACGCCTGGACAAAAACCACCTCCAAGCCTTCAACCTTCAACCTTGGCCAATAGGCCACGCCATCGCGTTCAACCCTCCAACCTTCAACCTTGGCCAATAGGCCACGGGTTCGCTGAAAGCGGGACGAAGTCCATCGCGTTCAACCTTCAACCTCCCAACCTCCCAACCTTCAACCTCCCAACCTTCAACCTCCCAACCTTCAACCTCCCAACC
>NZ_GL890966.1 GCF_000211815.1 Moorena producens 3L | reverse complement strand
CGACAAAAAGGGATTGGTAAACTTAAATTGATTGGGACGTGGGATTTGGCATTCTATCGAGTTAAACAGATTAAGCGAGTGAGACTGGTTAGACGAGCTGATGGTTATTATTGCCAATTCTGTATTCAAGTAGATGTCAACGTTGATGTTGAACCGACAAAGCACAACGTTGGTTTAGATGTCGGACTCAAAGAGTTCTACACAGATTCAGATGGCAATACTGAACCCAACCCACGATTCTACAGAAAAAGCGAGAAACGGATGAAGTTCTATCAACGTCGCGTTTCTCGAAAGAAAAAAGGCAGTGCTAACCGTAAGCGCGCCATTAATAAGCTAGGACGTGTACACCTCAAAATAAGTAGGCAACGTGAAGAACATGCTAAGAGAGTAGCGCGTTGCGTAGTCCTGTCTAACGACATGGTCGCCTACGAAGATTTGAGGATTAAGAACCTGGTGAAAAACCATTGTCTCGCCAAGTCTATTAATGATGCAGGTTGGTATCAATTCAGGAAGTGGTTAGAGTATTTTGGCAAAAAGTTGGGCAGAGTAACAGTTGTCGTTAACCCTGCCTACACAAGCCAAAATTGTTCAAGTTGTGGAACAACGGTCAAGAAATCACTATCAACTCGAACCCATGTTTGTCGATGTGGATGTGTTCTAGATCGCGACCAAAATGCCGCCATCAATATTCTGAATTCTGCTTTAAGTACGATGGGGCACATCGGAACTTGGATCGATAAAGATCCCAACGCTTCGGGAGACCTGAGCACTACTGGGACTGGAGAAATCCTGTCTCAGCAACTTGGGTCGCTGAACGAAGAATCCCCCGGTTTCTAACCGTGGGGAGTGTCAAGTTATAGTGTTTCCATGGAAATTGGAATTGTGAGAAGGAAAACCAGTGTTCATCCCCTGCTCTTAGCACAGGGTTGTTCAACTGGGTTTTGGGATAAGATTAAGAGGGAATTTTCTGGTAAGTACCTGGATAGAAATAAACAGGACTTACCCCAGCCACCTGGTTATTGACGGTAATTACACCGATTTAAACCTTTGATGTATTACCATAAACCAGGGTTTAAGGGTCTTGGTGCGTAAGTCCTGATCAAGTTAACTGTGTTAAGACCTGTGTAATAGGTGTGTAAGACCTGTGAAGGCATTGAATCCCCTTCTATTGCCTGATCTGAAGTTTATTGTTCCCAAGTCTTAACAGTTAACTTGAATTTTGCTCTACTACTTACATCTGCCCTATCTCCCTTAACTGCCCTCGTTGCCTCGTAAGCATTCAGCCGTCAGCCGTCAGCCGTCAGCTTTTAGCTCACGCTACTTGAGGTGCCGTCAGCAGACTTAACTCAGCATTATTCGAATGCTTACCTCTTTTATTAAAAAGCACCTCAAGTAGCACCTCAAGTAGCGCATTAGCTGATAGCACCTCAAGTAGCACCTCAAGTAGCGCATTAGCTGATAGCTGAATACTTACCTTGCCTGACCTCACTCTTAACGTTGTGCCTTTTTTTTTCCATGGAATTTTTGACCATATTCCTATCAGGCTTAATCACTGTCGTTTCTGGGGTGGGTTTCATCCTCGACAAGGTGATCGAAAGCAATATCCGCTCCCAGCTTTCCCAGGTCGAGCAATTGCAAGTCCGAGTTAACAACACTCCCAATTACCAAATTTTGCCAGGCAAAGTAGACCAGGTTTTAATTGCTGGTAAGGGATTATGGCTGACGCCAGATATCCGGATTGGTGTCTTGGAATTAGAAACTGATCCGATTGACCTTGATATAGAGAAGGTCCGTAAAGGTGGTAAAGACTCACTAGCGAACTCTCTGAGGCAACCGCTACAAGCTGGAGTGCGTCTAGTTTTAACCGAGTCAGATATTAACCAAGCTCTAGAGTCGCCGGAAGTTATAGAAGTATTAAACGATTTGATCAATGCTGTGATCAGTCGTGGCAGTAGGCGTTATAAACTACTGAACTCACAAGTCAACTTCCTAGATAACAACCGTATTTATTTACAAGTGACATTGCAGCAAGGAGATAATCAACCCCTAGAGATTATATTAAACTCCGGTGTGGGCATCCTGACCGGGAAAAGCATACAGCTAATTGAACCCAAGTTGTCGGTTGATGGGAACCCACTCCCTCCTCAGATAATCAAGTTATTTGTTGGTAGTCTTAGCCAGCGCTTAAATCTGAGCAATATCGAAGATGAAGGCATCACAGCCCGTATCTTACAATTCCAGTTAAGTCCTAGTGAATTAGAATTAGCAGCATTTGTCCGGATCAAGGAATAAAGCGTGTTAAGTATGAAATATCAAAGATGAAGGATGAAATATCAAAAATTCAATTTGGTTTCGTGCCACTAGTCAGATCTGATCACAGTAAATCAAATTACAGTAAATCAACCTTTTGATTAATCAGTTATTATGCATGACCAACAAGACGATCGTGGTATTCCTCTCGGTGTGATTGCCAGTATTTCCATCCTAGTCTTAGCAGCAGCAGGTGGAGGTAGCTGGTGGGCATGGCGTTCACAGCAATCTTCGTCTGTGACAACAACTACACCCAAGTCATCTACACCCAAGTCATCTCAGACTATACAACCCACAACTGAAAAACCCTCAACTAAGGAAAAAATTCAGGTTTATTGGCTCAATGATGTTGATAACCAAATTGTTTTAAGTCCCAGTTCAATTCCCTTAAATAATAAGACCCTTAACAAAGGTGAGATCTTAGAGAGCGCATTCAACAGTTTATTGGCTGGGCCGACCAATGGCACATTTACGACCACTATTCCCCAAGGTACAAAACTACGGGGTGTTTCTCTCAAAAATGATGGTGTTCATGTAGACTTGTCCCAGGAATTTACCGTTGGTGGGGGCAGTAGCTCCATGAGCGGTCGTCTGGCGCAAATTGTTTATACAGCAAGCAGTCTAGACCCCAATACTCAAGTATGGATTGAGGTAGATGGGAAACAACTAGAGGTTTTAGGTGGAGAAGGCTTAATGCTTGATCAACCACTGACTCGCCAAGATGTCAATCAAAACTTCCCACTCTAGAGGTTTCCCAGCTTAGACTGCTTTGAGCAGTTGCTCACTAGCGTTGGATGAAAATTTTTCAACCGACGCTGCGGCAAATAAATATACGTTGGCAGACCTCTAATTCCCATGCCCAGCAAACCTATTTTCGCTTCTAGCAGCTATTATTAGCTTGACATCTGTGAAACCTATCTAAGGAGTAATGCTTAGTCAGGTTTAATCCGCATTAGTGCTTGACCATATTCTATTGGTTCTCCATTTGTCACCAAAATTTCCATTACTTGTCCAGTCACTTCTGCTTCAATTTCATTCATCAGCTTCATAGCTTCAATAATACAAACAGTTTGACCAGCACTAATGCGTTCCCCCACCTCCACAAAGGGGTCTTCATCAGGAGCAGGAGAGCGGTAAAATGTCCCGACCATGGGTGACTTAATTTCCTCCCACTTTTGATCTACCCCTGGTGGAGGTACTGGTGGGGTTGGTTCTGGTGTTGGGGCTACCTCTAGTACTGGGGTGGAAGTAGTGGGAGTGGAGCCGATGGGAACCGCTACGGAGCCTGTAGGGGCTTGATAAGTAGTGCTAGCTCCACCAGAATCACTGGTAGGGGTGATACTGACCCCTTTACGCACTGTGAGTTCAAAATCATCACTCTTGAGGGTCAGTTCTGTAATATCAGTTTCAGCAATAGCAGCTAACAGATCACGAAGTTGATTGATGTCTAATGCCACAATTTTTAAAAAAAGGTTAGGGTCTTGGGGCTAAAGGCTAAGGGTTAAGATTTTTTGGCATTATTTTGCCTTAGTAGTCAGCTGAGTCCATTATCTTGATTGCCATGATCTCATGATCTATTAAGAGCATCAAATCAGGGCATCAAAACAATTTACTCGCGACCTTGGTAAGAATCATTACGGGTATCGATTTTAATGCGCTCTCCTATGGAAATGAATAGAGGAACCATCACCTGAGCTCCTGTTGAAACAATGGCTGGTTTGGTACCACCAGTAGCGGTATCACCTTTAACACCAGGATCGGTATCGACTACTTCCAACACTACAGAATTGGGCAGTTCTACTTCTAGAATCTGGTCGTTCCAGGTGAGGATGTTCACTTCCATTTCTTCAGTGAGATACTTGGAGCGATCGCCAATCTGTGCTTCACTCAGACGAGTTTCCTCGAAGCTTTCCATATCCATGAAGACAAATTCTTCGCCATCTTTGTAGGTATGCTGCATGGGACGTTTTTCGAGGTTTGCCTGGGGTACTGTTTCCCCAGCCCGAAAGGTTTTCTCTACAACATTCCCTGTCTGGACATTTTTTAGTTTGGTGCGAACAAAGGCGGAACCTTTTCCAGGCTTGACGTGGAGAAATTCCACTACCCGCCATACGGATCCATCTAACTCAATGGAGACACCGGTGCGAAAGTCGTTACTAGAAATCATTAACCTGCTAACTCGGGCAGAACAATCGGCATCTTATTTTACCCTTGAGAGGTTGAAGGTTGAAAGTTGCACTTTGGAGGTTAACCTAAAGATTTGTCCCAAAGTGGTGCGGCAAGGGACTTGCCAAACTTAAACTAAACGATACTGTTGGCCAATCACCTCAAAGCTAGTGAAATCGATGGAGGGATAGGGACAGGGGGAGAGGGTGATCACCTGGCTAGCTCAGTGGTTTATTGGTGTGATGGGCGCGGGCCCCAGCTGAAAGGGCGTTGCTGAATCTTCGCGCTGAATAGCAGTAGAGTGGGCATCCTGCCCGCCCGAAAATAAGCATGAAACTGGCAAGATGCCAGTTCCACGCCTGATGCCCATTCCACAGGTGCGACCCAAGGGCGCGAGCAATCCCTCGCGCCCTAGGAGGCGCGCACCTACTATTAAAATCATTCCATTATTAAGCAACGCTGCTGAAAGACCCACGCTAATTGAGAAACGGTATCATAAACTTCCTTGACATGGGAAGATATGAGATGAAGTTTTGATACGTTGTGGATCAGCCTTGACCCCACTGGTGTAATGCTTGGGGTAATTATTGTTTATGAAACTTTTAAAGATTTCTTTGCCAGATTGGTGGAAACCCTTGACCAAGACTACCCTCTTGGGGCTGCTGTTAATGTCCCTTTCCCTAGGTCTGAGTGGAGCTTGGTGGAACTTTAAGTTTAACTTTGGTAATCAAGAACCTGCTCGTGAAAGTCGATTACCAGGGGGTAATGCCATTACTGATGGTAGAGCTTTGTTGCGCTATGCCCTACCGATAGATAATCAGCCAGTGCGGAAAATACAAGCCAGTTTGGAGGATATTTCTCAACAAATGCGGGGAAAACGCTGGAGTCCTATCACCAGCGATATTACTAAAGCTGCTGTGGTTTTAACTAGTAGTGATCAGAAATTGCTAGCGGACATTCCAGATGCCAGAAAACCCCAAGGCGAAGCCCTAATTGCCCAGATCCAAGCCGAAATTGCTAAGATTCGAGAAGCTGTGGAGGCTAAAGACAAGGAAAGAGTCTTGATTGAGCGCGGGATACTCTTGGATCAAGTAGGGGAACTGGAACAATTGATGGTAGAGGAGTTTCCCTTTGAGGTACCCCCAGAGTATAGTAACTTACCTCAACTTAAGGGTCGCGCTACCGTGGAAATGACCACAGAGGAAGGTTCCTTGAGAATGGTGGTAGATGGTTACAATGCTCCAGTCACCGCCGGTAACTTTGTGGATTTGGTACAGCGGGGTTTCTATGATGGTCTAACCTTCAACCGTGCTGAAGATAACTATATCCTGCAAGCAGGAGACCCTCCAGGAAAAGCGACAGGCTTTATTGACCCAGAAACTGGTGAATACCGAGGGATTCCCATAGAAATCATGCTGAAAGGGGACTCGGAACCGGTTTATGAGTTTACCCTGGAAGAAATTGGTCGTTATCGTGAGCAACCTGTGCTACCTTTCTCTGCTTTTGGTACCCTAGCAATGGCACGTCCTGCAGAGGATCCCAATGGTGGCTCTTCTCAGTTTTTCTTCTTCCTGTTTCAACCAGAACTTACCCCAGCTGGTATCAACTTTATGGATGGGCGCTATTCTGTCTTTGGCTATGTTGTAGAAAACAAAGAGTTACTCAGACAGCTCAAACGAGGGGATGTAATTGAGTCGATGAGAGTTATTGATGGGATTGAGAATTTAGTTGAGCCGCAGGCATAGCTATCCTATCGGTTATAGCGCTACGCCCAAGGCAAGAGGCAAGAGGCATGCTAGCAATAGCTGAATATAATAGCTTTTGCTGCTTTTATAAATGTCAAACACCTTAATGCTTAGTGCTATAAGCGGTCAGCTCCTAAGCGGCTGCGGCGAAGCCAGGGATAAGCTTGATTAATTACCTTTAGCTCCGTTTATGCCAGTCAGAAGTATCAATCATTGATCGTTGTCTCGTGACCCTTGAATTAATAAAAGATATCGGAGAACAAGGTCTTCTAGAACGGTTACAGCCTTTCTGTCCACCAGGGGTTGTCGGGGATGATGGAGCGGTAATTCCCCCTCCAGAGTCTGGTCAATCCTTGGTGATTACTACAGATGTTTTAGTGAATGGGGTGCATTTTAGCGATCGCTACGGTGGGGTAAGCCAATGCACTACTAGTCCAGAAGATGCTGGTTGGCGTGCTGCTGCTGCTAATTTGTCTGATTTAGCTGCGATGGGAGCATCCCCCCTAGGCATTACGGTAGGCTTAAGCCTGACAGGGGATGTAGCGGTTAGCTGGGTTGAGAGACTTTACCAAGGCATGACTCAGTGTTTAAACCAGTACAATACACCAATAGTCGGAGGAGATATCTGTCGCTCGCCGGTTATTACTATTGCTATCACTGCCTTTGGTCAAGTCTACCCCGACCAAGCTATCCGCAGAACAGGTGCTAAGGTGGGACATGCCATTGTGGTGACAGGTGTTCATGGTGCTTCCCGGGCTGGACTAGAATTACTCCTCAACCCAGATTTCGGCAAACACTTAAGTCCAGAGGAACGACTATCTTTGATTAAAGCTCACCAGCGTCCCCAACCCAGACTTGATGTTGTATCTTTACTCACGTTACAGGTTAACAGGTTGAAGGTTGAAAGTTGGAACTTTCAACCTGATAACTTTCAACCTGATAACTTTCAATCTGATAACTTTCAACCTTCAACCCTTCAACCTTCAAACCTTCAACCTTCAAACCTTCAACCTTCAACCCTTCAACCTTCAACCCTTCAACCTTCAACCCTCCAACTATCCATTGCGGGTATGGATAGTAGCGATGGTTTAGCAGATGCTATTGTACAAATTTGTGGTGCCAGTGGTGTTGGTGCAGAGATTGATCCTAACCGAATTACCCTACCTCCAAGCTTCAGTAAATTGGTGTCTCCAGAGCAAGCTTTGGATTGGGCGTTGTATGGTGGTGAAGATTTTGAATTAGTGCTATGTTTGCCCACTGAAGCTGCTGAGGAATTAGTGGCACAACTGGGGGAGGGAGCAGCAGTAATTGGCAAGATTACTAGTGGTAATGAGGTCTGGTTGAAAGATAAGACTGGTACTTATGCTGATCAATTGCTGAGTTTAAATAAGGGATTTCAGCATTTTTGAAATTTTTCCCTTAGAAGTGATTAACCGGATTTACTATTATTCCTTATGTATCTGATCTCAATCAGACTTGGTCAGGTATCATAACTTGACTCAATAAACAAGATCCAGGTGCGATCAATTTTCTGGTTCAGATTCACTACACTGTCTGAGATAGTATTAACTTTGAACAATTTGCCTTGGCTTACGATAATATCTGCAAATACCTAGCAGAAGAATACCCATCGGAGTTTTTTCACTGGCTATTGGGTGAAGAACCTAGAGATATTCAGGTACTTAAAAGCGAATTGAGTAGTGAACCAATTCAAGCTGATGCTCTGACTTTACTCCAAAGTACAAACCAAATTCTGCACCTAGAATTTCAAACCTTACCCCAATCCGAGCCACCATTACCATTTCGGATGTTGGACTATTGGGTCAGATTACATCGCAAGTACCGATGTCCGATTGAGCAGGTGGTAATTTTTCTAAAGTCTACGACCTCACAGATGGTATTTACTAACGAGTTTAGAGATACTAACACCTGGCATCGTTATCGGATAATTCGTCTGTGGGAGCAAGACCCATTACCACTATTGGCCAATCGGGCTTTGTTACCCTTGGCCACTTTAGCCAGGAGTAATCGGCCTAATCTATTGTTGGAGCAAGTCGTTGCTGAAGTCGATAGAATTGAAGAACAAGGTCAACTCCGAACCCTAGCGGCCTGTGTGGATGTACTGGCTGGTTTGCGGTTTGATAAAGATTTAATCCGTCGATTTTTGAGGGAGGAAGTTATGGAAGAATCAGTCACCTATCAAGATATTATCCAAAAGGGAGTCCAAAAGGGAATCCAGCGCGGCAAGCAGGAGGGAGTCCTATTAATTGTGATGCGTTTGCTAACCCTGAAGTTAGGTTTACTTGACCCTGGGCTCCAACAGCAGATTGAGGGATTATCGATTACTCGATTGGAGGAATTGAGTGAAGCCTTGTTGGATTTTGAGACAGCAACGGATTTAGCGCTTTGGTTGGAGCACTAGGGAATAGGGAATAGGAAAAAATTCGGCGTTGCTAATGTCTTGGCGCTGAATAGGAGTAGAGTGGGCATCCTGCCCGCTCGAAAATATGTGGGCATCCTGCCCGCTCGAAAATAAGCATGAAACTGGCAAGATGCCAGTTCTACCAACATGCCAGTTCTACCAACATGCCAGTTCTACCAAGATGCCAGTTCTACCAACATGCCAGTTCTACCAACATGCCCATTCCAGAAAACTCTTAAAATCATTCCATTATTAAGCAACGCCAAAAATTCGGTGTATCTCAATATCCCTACTCCCGACTCCCTACTCCCTTTTCCCAGCATCCCCTGTCAAAGAAAATGCTGCCCAATAATAAGGATGGGGATATTTTTCCCGTAAGTCTTTCTGAGCTTGCTGTAATGCCGATACTTTTTAGCTACCAGAATCTCCCAAAAAGTCAATCCTGGCTCGCCAATGCAAGCTGATTTCTCAGCCAGGGTGTATCTACCAAGGCACGTAGGAATATCCCACGTGCGCCATTGATGTCGCGATCCATCGATCGGCCATCAATTTTTGATTTAATTTTCTTGCTACCACCGATATTTATTAACTCACCTGTCCAGCTAACAGTTTTACTGGTATAGGCTTCACAGACGTCTACTACTGTTTTCCCTGTTTCTCCAGCTTTGTGTTTGAGGAACTCTTTGAAGCGATAATGAGCAAAAGAAAGCAAATTCCGAACAGTTTTAGACCTGATCTTCCTGTTTCCTTTTTTTGTCATTTCAGATGTCTCAAAAGTAGGAAGTAGTATAACGTCAAAGTTGTCAACTAAAAAACGGGCAGCCTTATGATGTAGTTCGTTAATCAGATTCTGAATTCTAATGATTATTCGCCTGGCAGCTTTTATCATTCGACGTTTTTGCTTCCCTTTTGCCTTGCTTATTCTTGATAAGAGGCCATCGAGGTGAGAGCAAAGTCGTTGAATTCGAGAAAAATCTCCACAACCAATTTTTCCTACAGAATTCTCACTAAAAAGTGTCAAAAATGTTCTAACACCAGGGTCTAAAGCTACTACTCTACCTTGGTTCTCGGATTTTACTTGAGTAGTCTTGTGAGGGACTGTCAGGTAGTAATCCCCATTGGTGCTAGTTAATCGACAATCTCCAATATCATCTGGAAGTGTTTCAGTAAAGGTCAATTCACCCAGTTTTGTATGGTAAATCCCTTTGCTAGATACAGCCGACTTAGGGATGTAGCAAGACTGAACAGGATTTTTACGAGATCTAAATCGCACTCGATTTATTTGTCCAGTCTTTTTATACTTTTTCTTGGCCTCCCTTACAGCGGTGCAAGCATCCTTTATCGCTATAGATTTGATTTGATAAGGTACTGCCTTACACCACTCTGGTAAGCTATTCAGAATGTCGGTCTTGATGGCTTTCCAGTTAGCTTTAGTCTCACCATCTTCAAGAATCTTGACGGTTTTGTTGAAAACATAACGGGAAACTCCAAACCACTTACGAACAGTATATCGCTGTTCAGCATTGAGGAATATCCGGATCTTTTTTGATTTTTGACCCGTACTTTCTGAGTCCGTGGACACGGCAATAGAAGACGTGAATGATGGAGAGAATATCTGCGGTAAGTTCTGATTCTGGACAACTTTCAGGCTGGTCGAGAACCAAGATTTATCCACCGTTGATGCCGACCGGAGATGAAACCTTAGAGTAGTGCAGCCTTACTACAAAACCTTTACCCTATGCTGCATAATTTACCAACTATAAAGGCTGCACTACTCTTACGGTAACTTCTAACCAAGTACTCAATGAGTTCAAACCCAAATCGTGTAAGTCTGTCTCTACAGGCAACAACAATCGTGAGCTGATCTCCACGCACAACTCGTTCCAATATGGATCGAAGCCCTTTCCTTTTGTAGTTGAGTCCTGAGCCGATGTCTTTAATGATTTCGGCTTGCGGGAAAAGGGAGTGCATGTAGGCGATTTGTCTGGCGAGGTCGTCTTTTTGTTTAGTGGAACTGACTCGACAGTAGCAAATTGTAAAATGATCTGATCGAGAGCTTGACGAACTGTTCCCGAAAGTGAGCAGGCTTTCGACGTCAAACAATCTTGTTCCGCCTGGCGTTTTCTCGCATCTAATCGTTCCATCGTCCGCGTACTTTCTTAGTGTATTTTTGGAGAGTCCCGTAAGTTCGACCGCCTTACGGAGTGGAATGAGTGCCATGTTTTTAATCTAACACACATTCTGGGAGATTGTGGGAGGTATATGAATATTTTCGGAAACTGTTACAAGCCCTAGAGCGGAGAGCGGTTTCGGTAGCCGCTTTCCCCACCAGGGCTTTGGTCTGGAAGAGCTTGGCAATGGTCTCTACTTCTTTTTGAGCATGATTTAAGGGGGAAAGTCCAGGAATGGTGGGATCTCCCAGGGCGAGAAGACTGCCTGTGGTTGATTTGCCCTTGTCGGGTAAGTAGCGCAGGATGCTAGCACTGGGCAGGGACAATAGGGCGTAGTTGTCACTGAGGTACTCCTTGCCGTCAGTGAGGGCAGCAAAGGGAAGATAGTGCAGGATACCGTGGGGAACAATGGTGATAGTGGTGGTGTTGAGATGGGGCTGGAGGGGTACAATTAGCCAGTCGTGCAGGTTTTTAAGTTCTAGGGGATGGGGTTGATCTAAGTCAGCAAAGTCTTGGAAAAGTGTCAGTTCTTCGGTCAGTTGTTGGCGAGTGACATTGAGGGGGACAGTGTGGAAGCTGTTGCGGGTGATAATGAAGGCTAGGGTGCGTTCATCCGTGACAAAGTACTCGACTAGGGTAGTATCGCTATCCAGCAAGCCTTGGATTTCAGGGAGGGAGGCAACTTCTACAGTTTTTAAGCTAGCGATTTCAGGGTTTTGGACTTTTAATTGAACCAGCAAGTCCTGGTAGTCTTTTCGCAGAGCAGTTCGGTTGTTTTCGGTTTCGGCAATCGTTTCGTGATCCCACTGGTTTTTGGGACGGTTGCGGAGAGTTAGTAAACAGCTAGAGAAAATATCGCAGACTCTACCAAAAACTCTTATTATTTGTTAAACTTAAATTAGGTTAACACCGACAGGGATTATTATGTAACTTAAATTAAAGCCGAAAACCAAGGGTTTAGTAGTTGCGCTCTCTATCCCGGTGTTAGACTTTTTTGACATTTTTATGGCGCTCGCGGGATATTCCGTCAGAGAAGCGCGGAGATACCCCCTGGATGCTATTGCATCTTGCATTGGCGAGCCAGAATTTGCCTTTGGTAGGTTTTGGTAGCTAAAAAGTATCGGATAAAGACTGCTGATGAAACTCAATCGCTTTGCGGTATTGCCCTAGGCTATCCTAAGCAAGCCCGAGATTGTTGAGGGAGTTGGCTTCCCCGTGGCGGTCTTCCAGTTCGCGATAAATGCCTAGGGCTTCTTGCCAGGACTGGAGGGCAGCTTTATATTGACTGGTATTGTTCAATTCCTTGCTCAAACAGTTGGTCAGCTTTAGCCTGAAGTAAGTCTGAGGGGGTGGCTTCTTCCTGGGAGTTTTGAGTCTGTGCCCAGCTCGATTGAGCCATCAGTGGCACAGTTACAGTAGCAGAGAAGATAGCAGGAACCAGGGTTACCATCAACAGACGAACTCCCAGGTAATGTAGAACTATTGGCGGTAAACTCCTATCCCTCATCACAAATCACCATTATTCCTGGTTAATTGCCAATTGACCCAAACCCTTCAGTACCCTTAGAACGCTATACAGCTCATTTCCTGGATTGAAAATATCAAACAATTTAGAGACAGCGTACTGAGTTATTTCGCCTTTAACTAATTTGATAAACCTGAAGCTACTGCCATTCGTAATCAGTCCATAAACCGGTTTTTCAGGATAGGGATTTGACAGCATATAAGCCAGGAGTTGGGGTTTACCCACTTCCAAAGAAAAGGCCACTTTCTTGGATTCAATAACCACTACCAAAAACTGCTCCCATAACACCAATACATCGATATTTCCTCTGACGATAACTCCCCGGTCTTCTTCGGCAATTTCTACAGACTTCTCTGACTTGATGTGAAAAGGAGGCAAGTATAACCCTGCTAAATCTAACAAGGGAGAGAGCACAACCATTTTGACGGTGTTTTCTAACAGAGGAGGATATTTCGTTAAATTTGTATAACTAACCTTGACTCGGTCTAATCTTTCTTTTTCCGTAGCAGTAATTTCTGGCAAATCATCTTGCCACTCTCGAAAAAATTCGTTATCCTCAACTAAGTGAATCCCAAATTTTGTTTCTAATTCGTATAGAGTAATTTCTCTGGCTGGTATAGTTTGAATCATATCTAGCAATTCTCAGAACGAGTGAGGTAAAAATATCTGGGTTTTAGGGAGCTTCGGAGCAGGGAGTAGGGAGTAGGTAATATGGCCGCAAAACATATCACAATTCATTTAGGATTGGTATAGCCAGTGTTAATCCCTAGGGAATCTCAAATCTTACTTTAACTCTGACAGTTGCTTTTCTAATTCCCCTACCCGTTTTCGGTCCCCAAACTGTTCATAGATTGCCTTCGCTTGTTCTAACAAACTCACTCCTTCTTGCCGATTCCCACGAGCATACTGAACCTCCCCTAATCCAGCTTTGGCTGCTGCTAGTTCTTCCCAATGCTCAGTTGCTGTGGTCAGTTCTACTGCCTTTGAATAAGGACCCTTAGCTTCCACAACTAGTCCTATCCGTTTATACAAATCACCCAGTAAGCGATAAATCGGTGCTATTTTTTGATCGTTTTCTTGTCCTTCCAGGATTTCAATGGCCTCAGCCGTTAAATCGTAGTCAGCATAGAGTTCAGCTAGAGCTAAGGGCTTGAACTCCTTTGGTAGATTCTGTTCCTGAATCCGCCGAGCAATAACCTGAATTTCTCTAGCTTGATCTGACTTAATCCGCGTAAATCCTAGTCCTCCAGTGCTATCTTCTGTAGAGGCACGATTTCTATCAGTCTCGACGACCAACTTATAACTAACTCCAGGTTTTAGTGGCTTACTTCATTAAACTAAGCCGGTGAGTCGCCTCACCGACTCGTCTACCCTTCGGGAAGGCTACGCCAACAGAACCGTACGTGATAGTTTCCCATCATACGGCTCCTCATCATAGGAACCATTGTCATTGGTACCTCTAAAACGGATTTTCATCTATCTCATGTGAGTTGATTTTGTTTCCGTGTTTGGCATCGTGACAGTGGAGGTGTAATAATTCTAAATTTTTGTTTAGATTACTTCCACCTAAGGCACGTGGTATTATGTGATGTTTTTCCAACAAATCTCCATCTTTAAAGGTAAGTCCACAATGAGTACATTTCCCTTCTTGCCGTTCTAAAAGCTTTCCCTTCTGAGTGGTCATCTCAGGATGTTCTCTCATTCTGGTGCTCCAATAGATTAGGTCTCCATCGTAAGGGCTTCTGGTGTCCTGGACTTTTTTATGCCTGACAATTTCTGTTTTAGCATGTTTTGGGAGGCTAATACCCTCTTTAGTCATGAACACCCAGTTATCATCTCCGATGGTTCCCCAATATTTCTTGTTTACCCAGGATTTCGATTTCTTTGGATGTCTCCTGTATCCCCATCTTTGGAGTTTATTCCATAGCATGTTCCCTAAGTCGTTGAAGGTTTCTTTACTACAGACCCCTCTGTAGTAGTTACACCATCCACGTATAATAGGTTTAAGGTGGCGTATTAATGCTTCCTGAGGGGCAGCTCTATGTTTCCTAATGGCATTTGAGAGCTGCCCGTAATGCTCTTGGACTTTTTCCTTAGATGGTTTGATGATGGTTTTAAAGCCTTGTTTTGAGTGGTTTTTACCTGCTTTGTATTGACGTATGTTAGATCCGAGGAAGTTGAATCCGTCAAGGGTATGGGTCATTTGAGTTTTACTAGGCTTTAATTCCAAACCCATGTTATGTAGCCAGTTGTTAATCACTTCCTGACATTCTTCTACCACTTTCTGGTCTTTATGTAGGATGACGAAATCGTCAGCATATCTGATTAAGGCTAATCCCTTTTTGTAGTGGGTTTTTTTACCTTTTACAGAGTTGGCGTAATCCCATATGGCTTTTTCCATTCCGTGGAGGGCTATGTTCGCGCTTTAGTGGAGAGATGACTCCACCTTGAGGAGTACCCTCATTTGTAGGTGAGAATATCCCGTTATCCATCACACCGGCTTTTAACCAGGACTTTATTAGACGTCTCATGGATGGATAAGTATTTAATTTAGTTAGAAGTGCTTCGTGGTTAATTTTGTCGAAGCATTTGGCAATGTCAGCATCTAATACCCATTTAGGTTTTTTGTTAATGCTTACATATATTGCTCCGATGGCATCATGACATGAGCGTCCTGGTCTGAATCCATATGAGTTAGGTTCAAATTTGGCTTCCCATTCAGGTTCAAGAGCCTGAATGGCCGCTGCCTGTAATGCGCGGTCGTATATGGTCGGTATTCCTAATGGGCGTTTTTCCTTCCGTCCAGGTTTGGGTATCCATACCCTTCTGGTTGGTTGTGCCCTTTTTGAGATTATTAGGCTGTCTACTAAGGCGAGTCGTTGCTTACTTGTTAGAGCTTTCTTCCCGTCTATTCCAGCAGTCTTTTTGCCTTTGTTCTCTTGGGTAACCCTTCGGACCGCAATCATTTTGGCTGTCCAGGACTTCATCAGGATTTTTTGTAGTTTTCGTACCACGCGGACGTCTCCACGTTGAGAGGCTTGATATATTCGTTTTTGTAACTTCCACAAAGTCTTTTCTAGCTTTTGCCAGTTAACTTTGTTCCATTCTGACTGTGGAGCGAACCCCCGAGTTTTAGACTTATTCATTACTACTTACGACCATATCTTTTCCTATAACGTGAGTCTGTCTGCGTATCCTAGGTATTACCCTAGGCATTTGCTTCTGACTCAATCTTGTCCTCACATGACTTGCGGCTAGCTACCTACTCGAAATGTTCGACCTTTTCGAGAGTACATGTGAGAATTACCTCGTTCCTGATAATCATATTTTGAACTTTTAGGGCAGTACTGTTCACCGGGAGTTGTGGGAAATCTTATAAGAACCCAGAATCTTATAGTCCTTACTCCATTGACTATTTGTCTGTAGCGTGTCAACCTTATTTTCGCTACGTGTTGCTGACGATGATTCGGATGTACTTTCCTGTGCGTACCCATGAGTTCGTTGCCTAAGTTGACATCGATCAGGTTAAAGGATGTTTCGCTCGTTCGACCCTTGCATCAATTTATAGGTTTGCTATTTCTATAAATCAGGGTAGGGCTGTCACTCGGATTTCGCGAGGGTCAGAAGTTACCGAAACAATAGTGCAGCCTTTATGGTCAGCAGGTTAGGCATCATAGGAGTAAGGTTTTGTACTAAGGCTGCACTATTCTAAGGTTTTGTCTCCGGGATGGTTTTTCACCATCATGATTATCAAGTTGTCATGGTTTGTTGAACCAAGCAGCTAATCCTCCAAACCCTTATAGGGTAAGGTTTATAGCTAACGAGTCGCACCTGGATAAACAACCTGACAAATACCCTGTTGACAAACCTGCTCTCGACTAAATTCCTCAGTCCAATTCAAGCCTCGCCCTCTCACTGTTACCATGAAACTGCTAGCATCGGTGGCATCATGCCAGCTTAGAGTGGGCTTGTCAGTCAGTAAACGAGTTGCCCGTGGGCTGATAATGTAGGGAATAGAGGAGCTTACCGGACGTGCTCTGACAATTCTCCTGGAGCTTTTAATTCGCGGTGGTGGACATATGCCATTAATGCCTGTTGTTACCCCAGCAGGTACAGAGTGAGTTTTACCATGATCACAAAATAGTTTAACCCTAACCCCCGATGGTGGTCTCAGCAGATCCCCTGGATTTATCGTGGTATAGTTAGGCACTGGATGGAAACGTGACCATCCCTCCCGTTCTAGCTCAACTCTACCCGTGGTTTTAAAAATCCAATGCCCTGCCAGTACTGGCTTACTCACCAGGCTTCCCAACATAATCATAACTATGGTCAAGATCGGGGCAGAGCAAATCAGCTTACTTAGTCGATTCACTAGTCTTATCTTTAACACCTACTTGAGCATCTATACGTTCACGAGCCATCCCAACCCAGATATCTTCATCAGGGTTACGGATATCAGTATAGCGTAAACAAATTTTCCATTCTGCCAAGGCATTGTCTGGATCTTTTTCTGGTTTGTTTTCAATGACTTGCGCTAATAAACAGTGAGCCGCTGCCGGAGTTCGCGTAAAGGTTTTGTCTAGTTCAATAGCATCTCTGAGGTAGGTTTCGGCTTCGGCATAGCGTTCTTGCTTCAACCTAGCCCAGCCTAAGTTTTTCAATAATGCATATTGAGTTCCCGTTTCTGCTTCTGGCACAGTATCTAACCCCTTCAAAAGTAAAGATACCGCTTGGGAATAGTTTTTATCTTGAATATACAACCGCACCAATTCATTATAAGCAGCATCTAAACCCCCCTCTACCGCTAACCTATACTGAGTTCGCGCCTTATCCAACTCCTGTAAATCTTCATAAAGACGACCCAAATTGTAGTGCGCTTCGGCATTATCTGGATTGAGACTCAATGCTCGTTCATAATTAGACTGAGCACTTGACCAGTCTCCTTTATTATCATATTTGTCGAAACCCCATTTATTAAAGCAGTCCGAAATCAAGGGCAAAGATCCTCGAAAGCCAATTAACGAAACTAAAAGTACCACCGATAGTCCCAATTTTACTTCTTGCCAAAGATATTTTTTAATCCCTAATCCCGATAGAATTTCTTCAACACCTGTACGACCAGCTTTGGTTAAAACCCCCCCAGCTGTCAACAAGGTCAATGCACTCTGGGAAATCACCGCAAAAGAACCTATAAAACCCGGACTAGTACTTAAAAAACGGGAGGAAATATCTACCACTAGACTCACCGATGCCGTTAAAGAAGTAACTGTCAGTGCATTCCACAGCCAGTCGAAACGGTCTAAGCGATGAGTAGGTGCTTGTAGAAACCACCACCAGTAGTCTTGTGGGGGATGAAAGCTAGTCCGCCAATTAGTTAATTGCACAGTCTGAGTAATCAAACCAGCCTGCTTTTTCAATCTGCTATCTAACTCAATCAGTTTAATCAGTTTATCTTTAGAAATGTGGGCAATATCAGCAAATTTTTCCTGAACAATATTGCGAGCAATCAGGACACGAAGAATGGCTTCAGGAGATGGATTATTGTCAGTTTTTTCAAGGGCGGTCAGGGCAGCTTCATAACGATTGAGAGTAGACTCTAACTCTAGGATGCTCATTCAGCTAATAGCAAAGGGAATAGGGAGTAGGGAGTAGGGAGTAGGGAGTAGGGAATAGGGAGTAGGGAACAGCGGATCTGGGAACAGGGAGCAGTGGATCTGGAAACAGGCAAGATGCCTGTTCCACCAAGATGCCTGTTCCAGGCACCAGGTCAAACACCTTTAATGAGATGCACCCTTCTGATTTAGATCTTATCTAAAGGTATTCTGTCAATCAGAAATACTCCGGTATCATAACTTGAATAAATAAACAAGATCCAGGTGCGATCAATTTTTTAGCTCAGATTCACTACACTGTCTTGATGCAGTCGCTCATGGGGGAAACCCCCAAGACCGCGCTGCATCGCTGTCTGAGATAGTGTTAACTTTGAACAATTTGCCTTGGCCTACGATAATATCTGCAAATACCTAGCAGAAGAATATCCATCAGAGTTTTTTCAGTGGCTATTGGGTGAGGAACCTGATGATATTCAGGTACTTAAAACCGAATTAAGTGCTGAACCCATTCAAGCTGATGCTCTGACTTTACTCCAAAGTACAAACCAAATTCTGCACCTAGAATTTCAAACCTTACCTCAATCTGAGCCACCATTACCATTTCGGATGTTGGACTATTGGGTCAGGCTACAGCGCAAATACCGATGTCCGATTGAACAGGTGGTGATTTTTCTAAAGTCTACGACCTCACAGATGGTATTCAATAACGAGTTTAGGGATACTAATACCTGGCATCGTTATCGAGTAATTCGCTTGTGGGAGCAAGACCCATTACCACTGTTAGCCAATCGGGCTTTGTTACCCTTGGCAACTCTAGCTAGGAGTAATCGGCCTAATCTATTGTTGGAGCAAGTGGTTGCTGAAGTGGATAAAATTGAAGAAAAACCATTACGAGGAAACTTAGCAGCCTGTGTGGATGTGCTGGCTGGTTTACGGTTTGACAAAAATTTAGTGCGTCGATTGTTGAGGGAGGAAGTTATGGAAGAATCAGTCACCTATCAAGATATTATCCAAAAGGGAGTCCAGAAGGGAATCCAGCAGGGACTCCAGCAGGGACTCCAGCAGGGACTCCAGCAGGGACTCGACCGAGGAAAGCAGCAGGAAGCGGTATTAATTGTGATGCGTCAGCTAACCCTGAGGTTAGGTTTACTTGAGCCTGGGCTCCAAAAGAAGATTGAGGAATTATCCATTACTCGATTGGAGGAATTGAGTGAAGCCTTGTTGGATTTTGAGACAGCAACCGATTTAGCGGTTTGGTTGGATCACGGCTGAGATTGAACTGTTAGTGTTCACCTTGTCAGAGGAAGTTATGGAAGAATCAGTCACCTATCAAGATATTATCCAAAAAGGAGTCCAAAAGGGACTCCAGCAGGGACTCCAGCGAGGAAAGCAGCAGGAAGCGGTATTAATTGTGATGCGTCAGCTAACCCTGAGGTTAGGTTTAATTGACCCTGGGCTCCAACAGCGGATTGAGGGATTATCCATTACTCGATTGGAGGAATTGAGTGAAGCCTTGTTGGATTTTGAGACAGCAACGGATTTAGCGGTTTGGTTGGATCAGCAGCCTTAGGGCTGAAATCTTGATTTTTCGTTTCAGTATTTAAGTCCTAAAAAAAAGCGATCGCATTTCCTAATCCGATCGCTTTTTGCGGTTCTTCAGTTCTGTCAATACTTTGCTGCTGTCAAGGATTAGGATGCCAGGGCGACTTCCACGGTCTGCTGCAATTCACCATTTTGATACATTTCAATCATCACATCGGAGCCACCGATAAACTCTCCCTTAATGTACACTTGAGGAATAGTTGGCCAGTTGGAATATTCTTTGATTCCCTGGCGAATCTCGTAATCTTCTAGTACGTCTACGGTTTCGTACTTAATTCCTAGGCTATTCAGAATTTGGACAACGTTATTAGAAAAGCCACACTGGGGCATTAGTTTGCTGCCCTTCATGAATACCAAAATTTTGTGCTCTTGTGTTAATTTTTCTATTCTCTCTTTCAGTTCTGGTGTCATCGTTGTCTTAAACTCCTGGGATATCTAGATAGTTATTTCGATAGTCGATATTATATTAGTCTAGCGGGCGCGAAATCCTAGACTCTTCCAATTATGACTTAGGCCAGTTTACTGCTTGCCAGCCCAAGCTTCGGGGGTATAGGTTTTTAGAGCTAGGGCGTGAATGGCCTCCGTTGCCAACTCTTCGCTTAGGGCTCCATAAACCAGCTGATGTTGTTTCACCAAGGATTTACCTTCAAACTCGGAGGAGACAACAGTGGCTTGGAGATGGTTACCACCCCCTAAATCTTCTACTTTTACCTGAGCATCCGGTATCGATTCTTTAATCTTTTCTTCAACTTGCTGTGTACTAATCGGATCCATTTTTTTTATTCCAGTTTCTATTGGAATTTCTAAAATACACTAAAATTTAACGTAAGCATATGCGCTACGCGCACGCTACTTAAGGTGCGGTCAGCGGTCAGCGGTCAGCTTTCCGTAACTCAGATCAAACCAATGCTTACCTCTTGTTTTATTCAAAAGCACCTCAAGTAGCGTGCCCATAAGCTGTTCGCCCAGCGTGGCCATTCGCGTAGCGTGGCCAACGGCCAAGGCCATTGGCTGATAGCTGATAGCTGATAGCTTACAATTTAACTGCCTTTATTAGAACCAGCGGACGAGGTGGGCTGGCTATTGCCATTTCTAGGAAAGGGAGAATCGACGAATCCTAGCTCAAACAGCTGTTGGTAGGATTTTTTTCCCAATTCCCTGGTTGGATTTTGAGACCGAATAATTTGAATTAACAAGGGCACAGCTAATTCTGGCTGGTCATTGGCTCGATGGACTAGGGCTAGCCGATAGGTAGCTTCATCTCGCTTTTCAGCAGTTTCCAGGGCTTTTTGCCGTTGAGACTCGTAGACTCGGTTGTCAATGCCGGAAAAACTGGAAGCCAGCTGTTGGTAAAAGTTAGACAACTGGTTGAATATCTGACGTGCCTCTTGGAGTTTTTTGGCCGCTACGCTATAGTTCCCTGAATCAATAGCGTTCGTCGCCTCTTGCATCATCCGCTCTCCCCCCGGCATACTCAATAGGCTGTCTTCTTGAGTCAACGGCCCGGTATTGTTGGGGTCAGTGATGTCTGATTCTACTTGGATATCAGCACCTTGCGCCTGTGCTGGTGGCAGTACTACCAAAGCTGCCATCACGGGAAGAGCAACGAAACAGGCGAGCCTGACCGGATTAAGAGTGCCAGAATAAACCATACTATAGCTTTGGGAATTGGTTACCTAAAATAATAGAGTAAATCCAAACTATTGGTATAGTACCATTACCACAAACGATTAAGGGCTTCTTGGAAAGGTAAAGCAGGTACCAGAGTTGTTGGATCTAAGGTTCAGACTGAAAATAGTCCTAAAAGGTTCCCTATTCATCCCCGATGCCTATTAAAACAAACCTATTCCGTGGAAACTACTCCTGGTTTGAAGTCGGTTTTGAATAAACCAGCATCGGGAGTATGGCAATTACAGGTGGTGGATGATGTAGCGATGGATACGGGAAGGTTGAATAGTTGGGAGTTGATTTTGGGAGTTGGTTGAAGGGTTAAGGTTAGTGGGTTTAAGGTTAGGGGGTTGAACGCGAACGCGTGGCCAAAGGCCAAGGTTGAACGCGAACGCGTGGCCTTTTGGCCAAGGTTAGCTAGCTGATCGCTGATCGCTGATCGCTGATCGCTGATCGCTGATCGCTGATCGCTGAATGCTTACAGGTTAACTGGTTACCTTTGAAATTAACGATAAATAGAGATAAGACTTGATAAGTACCTGTTTTTCTGGCTTTAATGCCTGATTTCTATCCCTTCATCCATCTTTGGTGTCTTGATTAATTTTGACAGCATTAAAACGTCTCGTTATACTACTTTTGTAGTACAAGTGAAAGCAAAGTTTTTCCTTTGGCTTTGCGAAGCTAATGAATTTACCCAAGTCATGAATTTATTTAAGTAAGACTCAATTAACCTTGGGTCAGTGGTCCGTGAGCCATTACCCATTACCGATTATCCTTGGGTATTTCACTCAGCTAACCTTCAAGCAGCTAATCTTCAACCAGCCAACCTTCAACCCAGCCTAACCTTCAACCAGCCTAACCTCCAACCNCCTATCCCCCTGTGTGCCTTGCCTATCCCCCTGTTGCGTGTCTCAGACCAACCTCCAACCAGCCAACCTTCAACCCGCTAACCTTCACCCGCTAACCTTCAACCCGCTAACCTTCAACCCGCTAACCTTCAACCCGCTAACCTTCAACCCGCTAACCTTCAAAATTGAGCCACCCATCTGTGGTCTTAGCTATGCATCTTACAACATCTGAAATCGATACGGAACGAGTAGCACTGACGGCTTACGATTTGTGGAAATCTTATGGCGTTCGCGTAGCGGCTCCAAAGGAGCATCGCACTGTCGTTAGTGGAGTTAGTTTTACCCTAAATCCTGGGGAAGTTTTGGGTTTACTTGGACCGAATGGTGCGGGTAAAACGACTACGGTGGGAATGCTCTACGGCGCAGTTGTGCCTAGTCGTGGCTTTGTACAGTTGGGTCAATATCAGGTACATTCTCAAGGGCGACAGGTTCGTTTTTCCATGGGGATTGTTACTCAAGAGGATAATCTTGACCCGGACTTCACCGTATTTGAGAATTTGGTTGTCTTTGCCCACCACTACCGGATCACCGGTAAGTCAGCTCGGACACGAGCAGGGGAGTTACTGGAGCTCGTGGGGCTACAGGATTATGCTCAGCGGCGGATTGATGAGCTATCTGGTGGCTTGAAGCGGCGTTTGGTATTGGCACGAGCCTTGATTAATCATCCCCAAGTCGTGTTTTTAGATGAGCCTACTACAGGACTTGACCCGGATGCACGGCAGGATTTTTGGAAGCTGGTGATTCACCTGAAACATCAGGGGTGTGGGGTGTTGTTGACTACTCACTATATGGATGAAGCACAACGGTTATGCGATCGCTTAATCTTACTTCAGCAGGGTAAGGTGATTGACGAAGGTACCCCCGATGACCTGATTGAGCGCACTGTTGGTAAAGAGCTAGTGGAGATTGAGGGAATCTCGCCAGATATCCTGCAACAATTAGCGACTCAGTACGGAACTTGGTATCGCACCTTTGGCAGTAACTATCTGATTGCATTACCTATGGACAATCCCCAACCTCTCTGGCAGGACCTAAATACGATTCCATCTGTTAGTCTAACCCGCCGCCGCACCAACTTAGAAGATGTATTTTTACGACTGACCGGAACATCATTGGATTGATTAAGTTAGACAGGTTTACTATCAACATCCGGTTTACTAATTGTAATATCTTATATTGGGATATTTGTAATTAGTTAGGACTTACGAAGTTTAGTTGGGCATAATTTTAGGGGGGAATGATGTCAAAGTCCCCCAGAATTGGGGGATTTAGGGGGCAATGGGTAAGTTCTGTTAATAATTAATTAGTAATTTTGTAAAATCTTAAAATAAAAATGAAAGGAATTTCTGTAACATTTTGGGGTATCTACTCGGTCTGGCATCGTCATGCCAAAGTGTATCAAAAAACTTGGCTAGTCAATAGTTTACTCCCAATTTCTGAACCTATAATCTATCTGATTGCCTTTGGCTATGGTTTAACTCCCCTAGTGGGAGATGTTTCTTACTATGGTCAACCCACATCTTACTTGAACTTTATAGCTCCTGGAATGATCGGACTTGGGGTACTATTTCAGTCATTCTTTGAGGGAGCATTTGGGAGTTTTTTTCGCTTGAGTTTTCAAAAAACTTGGCATGCACTGCTGACAGCACCGTTGACTTTCATGGAAGTATTTATTGGAGATTGGCTATGGGCAACTACAAAGGGAGCTCTAGCTGGTACCATCACAGGGTTAGTAGCGGTGATCTGGGGACTTTACTCTGGCTGGCAATTGCTGGTATCTTTTCCTGTAATTATTTTGGGGAGTATGCTGTTTAGTGCTATTGGGCTATTTACAGCCGGAACGGTGCGTACTGTTGATCAGATTAATGTGCCAATTTTCTTGTTTATGATACCAATGTTTACTCTCTGTGGTACTTATTTTCCTAGGGATACATTACCCACTGGACTGGGTTATGTTGTTGCTATTTTACCCCTATCATCGATAGTTGATTTGTTACGTTGGCCTTTAGGGTTACCAGAGTTCTGGTTTTTAGAATTAATCTGGTTGTTGGTATGTACTGCTGTGTTTTCTAGGCTAGCTTGGCGTCAGATTTATCCGATTCTATTCCGTTGATTAGTCAAAGGGAGTAGGGAGTAGGAAAAGAGAGGGAAGTGTGGGAAGTGTGGGAGGTGTGGGGAGGTGGGGAGATGGGGAGATGGGGAGATGGGAGCATGTCACTTATGCAGAACATTTGTACGCTTATTTGGGTAATCGGTAATAGGTAATGGGTAATAGGTAATGGGTAATAGGTCTGAGGGGGAGCATGTCACCTATGAATATTTGTACATTATCTATAGCTCCCGGGTTTAAGCTTGCGCTAATCGGAAATAGGTAAGCATTCAGCCGTCAGCCGTCAGTGGTCAGCCGTTAGTGGTCAGCCGTTAGTGGTCAGCTTATTGTATTCAAAAGCTGTTCGTAAAGTAGCGTGCCCATAGCGCTAATCGCTGATAGCTGATAGCTGATAGCTGATAGCTGATAGCTGATAGCTGATAGCTGATAGCTGATAGCTGATAGCTGATAGCTGATAGCTGATAGCTGATAGCTGATAGCTGATAGCTGATAGCTGATAGCTGATAGCTGATAGCTGATAGCTGATAGCTGATAGCTGATAGCTGATAGCTGATAGCTGATAGCTGATAGCTGATAGCTGATAGCTGATAGCTGATAGCTGATAGCTGATAGCTGATAGCTGATAGCTGATAGCTGATAGCTGATAGCTGATAGCTGATAGCTGATAGCTGATAGCTGATAGCTGATAGCTGAAAAATGATAGCTGATAGCTGATAAATGATAGCTGATAGCTGATAAATGATAGCTGATAGCTGATAAATGATAGCTGATAGCTGATAGCTGATAGCTGATAGCTGATAGCTGATAGCTGATAGCTGATAGCTGATAGCTGATAGCTGATAGCTGATAGCTGATAGCTGATAGCTGAATGCTTACGGAAATAGTACTAATGTTTCAGCAACGCAAGACCTGCTCCCTGGGGAGATGCTTACAAGGGTAGGTTTTTTAAAAAGGGGCGAGTAGGTACGTTTATTACGTATAAATTAATCAAAATATGTATCAAAATACATAAGTATGTCCGAAAAAAATCTACCCATATGTATCAAAATACACAATAATTCCCGGGATAATTCTCCCCATTTCCCGCTTTTACCGATTCCCTCGGTGCGCGCCTCCTAGGGCGAGTAAATCGCCCTTGGGTCGCACCGCTCCCGATTCCCTCGGTGCGCGCCTCCTAGGGCGAGTAAATCGCCCTTGGGTCGCACCGCTCCCGACTCCCGATTCCCAGATCCGCTGTATATAGAAATAGCTCGTTAGTTAGATTTTTTGATTTATTCACATAATATTCACAAGATGGTGATTTAATAAAGTCTACCAGTTGAGTTAAGGATAATACAAGGCATGAAACTCAAGGTAAACCAGGCAAAAAATCACCCGTTACGGTTCAAAATGGTTGTTTTTTTGATTTATAGTGGATTAGTATACTTAGGGATTGCTTCGTTATATTGGTTTGTGGTATTTCCCATAAATTTCCTTGATGGATTTCTTGAAGAATCCCAACTCAATAAACTATTTTTTTTACTGAATCAAGTAGATGAAAAAGACCGAATTGTTTTTTATATAGCTGTTTTAATAATGGCTATAGGACTAGTAATTTTGCTGAAAATTTACTACTTAAGCAAGCGTTCATTCGATTTAGAAAAGACTGGTATAAGTGACAAAAAGGCTATCTGTTCAGAAGACAGGCAAATGATTCAATGCTTGAATAATGCCCTTGAGTGGCTGAGTTCTGATCAGATTGCCCTGCGGCTAGGTGGAATTTATGCCCTAGAACGAATTGCTAAGGTTTCTGCCCAAGACCACTGGAAAATCATGGAAATTTTATCGACATTTGTGCGATATCAGTCCCCTGGGAAGATTCATGTAGAGATGCAAAAGCAAATCAATGACTCATGCAGTCCTCTTCCAATTACAGAAGACCAAAAACTTCCTATTGATATTCAAGGTGCCCTGACGGTTATTGGCAGGCGCGACAGCTCAAAAGAGCTCGAAGATGATAAAATTGATTTACGTCACGCCACACTGATCGGGGCAAACTTAACAGAAGCAAACCTGCAAGAGGCATACCTTAATGGATCCAAACTACAAGGAGCTGATCTTAATCAGGCTAATCTAAAAGGAACATATGTGATCGGAGCCAATCTAGAAGGGGCAGACTGTAATCAAGCTAACCTCCAAGGAGCATACTTGATCAAAGCTAACTTGACAGACGCTTGCTTATCTGATGCTAACCTAGAAGGGGCATTTCTCAGGAGCGCTAAGCTAGAACAGGCAATCCTCTGGAATGCTAATTTACAGCGGGCATCGTTGATTCAAGCTAACTTGCAAGAGGCAAATTTAGAAGGAGCTAATCTCCACGGTACAGATTTAAGAGGGGCTAACCTCCAAGGAGCTAAAAATCTGACCAAAAAGCAGATTGAATTGGCACAAATAGATAGCGAAACTATTTTACCATACTACCTGATTAGGGCTTAATATTATTCTAATAAATTTGCGTTTTTTTTATAGGATACAGAAGACATAAATTAGATCTGGTGCATCTTATATTTGTAAAAACATAATCGAACAATAATTCCATTTAGATAAGCACAGCCTAAATAGACTTCGCGGCAGAAGTCGGAAGGAACAGCGGATCTGGGAATAGTGGACAATAATTGACGTAAACACTATCATAAAAAGACTTTTGCAAGAGGTCTAATAAATAATTAGAGTAAAAGTTGAAAACTACCATTGAACTACCATTATGAGTCTGAGGGGAAGCATATGGGCTACGCGAACAGCGTTCAGCTTAATTAAAATAAACCTCTTTGCCCTATGGCCACGCTACGCGAACAGAAGAATTTAAAGGTGCCCTTGACCCATTAAGAATTAAATTCGCCACGGGTCGCACCTAATAGTTCGAGATTAATCAGAATTGAAAGGTAAGCATTTAGCTGTCAGCCGTTGGCCTATGGCCACGCTACTTGAGGTGCCATAAGCCTTGGCCTATGGCCACGCACTCGCGTTTGGCTGATAGCACCTCAAGTAGCACCATCTGTAGCGCATTAGCTGATAGCTGATACGCGACACGCTGATAGCTGAATGCTTACGAATTGTGAGAATTTTTGATGCCATATTCCCTACTCCCTACTCTCTACTCCCTACTCTCTACTCCCTACTCTCTACTCCCTACCAGGAATCCATGATCGCGGTCGGGTAGGGTACGCGATCGCATAAACTGATGGAATCATCTATAAAATTCCATAAAAGAGAGGGTGATCCGTGGCTACTGACTACATTTTGTTTATACATGGTGTCAATACTCGCCAAGATCGAGAAACACCCCAATACGCTGACAAGCTTTTCGATCTGATTCAAAATAATGTTGAGTCATCCGTTCAACTCAAAAAGATCCCTCTGTACTGGGGGAATGTGGTAATTGAGCAGGAGAAGGAACTAGTAGCAGCATTGAATGCATCGAAGGTGTGGAATGAATTCTGGTTCAGAGACTTCCGTGAAAAGCAAATCTTACAATTCGTTGGAGACGGGGCTCTCTACCTCAGCAGACATGTTAGCTCTCTGGCTATTGAGCAGATGAGTAAACAAGCCTATCAGGGATTGGAAGGATACCAAGATCAGGATCGTTTGCACCTAGTTACTCACAGTTGGGGAACGATTATCCTATTTGATGTGTTGTTTGCTAGTCGATGGGATGACCCAAGTATACCTGGTCATCAGAGTATTCAGGAGATTCGCAAAAGCATTTTGGGCATCGAATCGGAGCAAGACAGTGCTATTCCTCTGGCTAGTGTTCATACCATGGGTTCACCGATTGCCCTATTTACTCTGATCCATATTGTTGGCAACACCAGAGAGGGGAGTACCCATGATATTAGTTCCAAACTAAAGGAATTACTGGGAAGTCTGACTCAACAAGGAGTGGCGTTACCCTGGCAAAACTTTGTACATCCGGGGGATCCCATTGCTTGGCCCCTAGAAGGAGTGTTACCCAAATTAGTAGATGAGTATGACAAAGTGATCAAACTTGAAGATGTACTTACCTACGGTTCTGGATTATTAGAAAATGTCGCTAAACCGATACAATCGACATTTTTAGCATTAATCAATGGTGGCAGTGCTCACGACAGCTACTGGACTAGTGAAAAGGTGGCTAAAAAAATTGCAGAGACGATTCACCAGACAGCTAGGGGCTCCTATATTTTGGGCCCATCCATAACGCGCTGATGGCTAAGGCTCAGGGAAAATTACCGATTACCGGTTACCGATTTGCGATTTGCGATTTCCGATTACCGGTAAATTTCCCGTTTTAGGGGTCTTGTTCATCCTCTTGATAGACTATCAAGTCCCCTGGTTGGCACTTGAGTGCTTTGCACAGAGAGTTGAGTATATCTTCGTCAATTCTAGGTAGACGGCGATGCCGTTTGAGCCTGGAAACGGAGTTAGGATGCTTTCCAATTATCTCAGCTAGGTCTTTGTTGCTGATGTTGCGCTCAGCCATGACTACTGCCAATTTCCAGTGAATTACCACTTTAGTGTTTAACCTCTTACCATACTAAACGGTCGTTACGTTTGATTGTAACCGCTCGCAGCATGAATTGTTGAAAATAATACTTCTCTAATTTTTTTTTAAACTCAAAGTGTTGACAAACTGGCCAAGATAGGATATACTATAAAAGTACGCAGTTACAGTGATTGGCAATTCCCTCGCCAGCACAAAGCGATCGCACTCTATGGCTCGACAACCTCTGTGCGATCGCTATTCCACCACCAAAGAAACAAGGTGATATATACATGGTAAACCCACGTTCCTGTCTTGATGCAGTCGCTCATGGGGGAAACCCCCAAGACCGCGCTGCATCGCTTCCAGAGCTCATCAAAGCTCCGATCTATGATGTCCCTCAGGGCAAAACCCCAGTCCGCCTCCTCGCCTGTGGTGTACCCAAAGGTGTTGAGAGTGTGATTAACCAATTGCACGTGCTTCGCTTTGCCGAAGTCATAGCGTGGACCCCGCCGATTCCTTCCCCTGTCGAGGGTGAGATCATTCGGATTCTGACTCGCTATGTTAATTTGAGGCGATAGGTTTAGGGTAAGCGTATGCGCTACGCGCACGCTACGCGAACAGCTATCAGCTATCAGCTCTCAGCTCTCAGCTAGGCTAATAGCAGCGATTAGCTTATGGGTTAGGTCACAGGCTGGAAGCCTGTGCCACAGTACTTGAGGTGCTTTTAAATAAAATAAGCTGACGGCACCTCAAGTAGCGTGAGCTAAAAGCTCACGGCTGACGGCTGACCGCTGACTGCTAACCACTGACGGCTGACCACTGACCGCTGACCGCTGACCGCTGACCACTGACAGCTGACAGCTTACTGGTCTTGAAAATTTTCTGCATAATTCTTGGTGATTAACCCGATAAGTCTATAGATACTTAGAAATCAGCTATTAGCACTCAGCATTGAGCAGCTAGTGCCTTAGCTGAATGCTTACCTTGTCAACCTTGAGAATCGGGTGTTAATCGATGTCACAGAAAAACAATACCGTTACTGGTGATCAGGCCAAACCAATTATTGTTGATACTTACCGATATCAGTCCGAATACTACCATAACCGTCACCCATTAACCAATCATCAAAGGCCAACCATTAACCGTCAAGGCTCAACCATTAACCGTCACCCAATTTCCGTCAACCGTGAAGAGCAAACCATTAACCGTCAGCCATTTATTGGTGATCCTAATGTGTTTTGGTTTTCAGAAATGGGCAGTGAGTGGAGTGCGACCATTAGAGAGGCGTGCTGGGAAACTATTAAAGAACCGATTGAAGAACAGGAGGATTTATCTCAGGATAAGAAAGGTGCTTCTACAATTGTATCAGCTTTGGCTTTATTGGGGATAATTGCTTTGGCTGTTATTTAAATAATACATGAAAATCCTAATTGTTACCGTTACGGGAATTTATCATCTGCTCTAGAAGAGCACTAACATCTTTATATTCCTGAGCGATGATATCATCTTCCGGCAGGTTTTCAATGTCGAAGTTATTCTCCAGTCTTTGCTGAATTTCTTCCAACTTTTCAATTCCCTTACGAACTCCTGGCTCTCCGCTTAGAGCTAATACGTCTTGAGCATATCTACGAGTTATTTCACTAAAGAGTTCTTCAAATTCTTTGTTTCCTTGATAGTTGTTTTGATTTTGCTCAAATAGATTGATAGCTTTTTCTAAGCTGTATAAATCTCTGTATTTTATAAGTTTATAAATTGTCAATAAAACTTTAACTTGAGCTTCAATACTAAAACTAAATATATATCCAACAATAGGTCTAAACCTATCAGTTAGACTTATTATTGCTGGAGACTCTAGTAATTTTAGCCAATCTGAGATTGACTGAGGTCTTCGCTGTTGATCTAGTTCCATACCTCTGAGAATTGCTATTCTCAATTTTTTGTTGGTGACGAAGTTTTCCACATCTTGTTTTTGAGGGTCTTTTCTATATCTTTTTAATTCATGTTCCCGGTCTCTGCTACTAACTGGTTGGCGTCCGGTTAACAAGAAATAGAAGGTGGCGGATAAGGCATAGATATCAAGTGGTGGGCCTGCTTTAAAGCGGCGTAGTTGTTGCTCGGGTGGAGCATAACGTTCCGACCATTGTCGCGTTAGCTCTATTGTCCGGTCAGGAACAAATTCCCGGGAGATCCCAAAATCAATCAGTATTGCTTCTTCAGTTCCATGTCTTACCATAATATTACTAGGCTTGACATCTCTATGAATCAACTTAACCTTATGCATTGCTGTCAAGGCATCGGCAACTTGCTGAATATATTTGATGGCTTGTTCCTCTGGAATTCCATTCCCTGGTTGAGTGAGTCTGTGTAGGTTCTCTCCTTCGATATAGTCCATCACGATGCAAGGACGATATATTGTTGGTTCATAGAAGTACTCTATGAATTTAACAATATGGTTATGGTTAAATTGGTTGAGTCGCTGCGCTTCATCTTTAAATTTTTTTTCTCTTTCGCTTCGTTGATTATCGGGTAGTTCTTCTCTTCCAATTTTTATGGCAACAATCTCTTCCTGACCATCGGGTAAGTGACGAGTAGCTTGGTAAGTCGTTCCAAAGCCTCCCTTTCCTAATTCACGTTGGATGGTATAGTCGCCGTCTTTAATAGAATCTCCTGGTTCTAAGCTTATCATTGGGTTATTTTAATTGAATTAATTGCTTTAGCTAATTTTATAGCTTGGTGGATGATTAGCGTTTTTTAACTTTAGGGTAGGACGCAGGGTAGACGCATCTTATTTTGAAATGCCTACTGGATATGAGATTCATAGGATAGGTAGTTTTGCTGATTAATTTTTGCTGATTAATTTTGAAATTTTTGTCTTGATGCAGTAGCGACTGGTGGAAACCCCCTGATTAAAGCGCTGCATTGCTTCTGAGTAAGGCTTCTATAATTTTAGATGCGTTTGCCCTGAGTGAAATACATAAATAGTTAGACCATAACAACCATCTTTTGTGGCTGTTCGGTATTACCCTAGGGTCTAAGATACTGCTCCAGCTAGATCAGCTTAGCTTAGGACAAAATAAGTTAACTTGAAATCATCTCTAAATCATCAGGTGCCTTGGGAGTATGTCACTTATAGCATTTCTCAATTGGTTGAGGTGCTTTTGTGGTGGGTTAATCGGAGCAGAGACTTCGTAACACAGAGTAGGGATGCAGCCCTATGCTGAGGGTTTCACCCTTTGGCCGACTGCATCAAGACACTGATTGTCCCTCATAAGAACGAAAAACTCTATATATAGTTGATTTTTTAGCCAACTTTGACCTGCTCCCGATGCCCTTCAGGAGCTATCCCTTGTTAAGCAGGACAAATTCCCAGGCATTCTGATGGCTAGAGCGCCACCTGCAAAATTCCACCCAAGGTACCCATCCCCCAATCTATAAGGGGGTAACAGCTGCAATACCCTTTCACCAAATTATGGGGCGCGGGCGCAGGGGGGGATACTATTTTGCTTATAGCATATTATAACAATACGCACTCATGTATTGACCAATTCAAATAAGCCAAAAGTGCTAAAACCAATCTCAACGGGAAGTTGCTCATGGGAAACCACGGCAGTTGCTCATGGTGGCAATGCCTTTTGCCAAAGCTGTATAGCTATTCCGAAGTTACCTACTCCCTACTCCCTACTCCCGCGCAACCTAGGACGAAATTACCTCTCTCAATTAAGACCTGCTATATACTGCAAATAAGATCAGGACTTTTAGTAAATAAGGATACAGGTGATTGGCTTATTAAACAAGCGTCTAAGGAATGTCTGGCTTCGTGTAGTGGTTCCCAAAAGCGAAAAGTATCTAAGCAATATCTGGCTTCGTGTAGTGCTTTCCTTCATTATTGCTTACTTCTTTCTAGTGGGATTAAGTGTATTGGAGCAAAAAATAACTAAAACGTTATTCGAACCAAAAACAACTGAAACGTCATTGGAGCCAAAGACAACTGAAACCGAACAAGTTTGCTCACCTCAAGATTCAGACGGGTTTTGTTTGGTAAAGCAACTATTGTTCGTCTCTAAAGTGCAAAATCTTGAAGGTTTCGCTCTTTTATTTGGAGCGTCTCTTTACATGCTTGAAGGTCTAGAGCGCAGAAAAAGGATAATCTATGAGGCATGGCAAATTGTCGATAATGCCGCAGGAGCAGGAGTAGCTACTAGTCATGCCAGAGTAAAAGCCCTTGAGGTTTTGAACAACTATGGTGTTTCCATGAGGGGGCTGGATGCCCCAAATGCCGATTTGATTGACATTGACTTGGCGAATGCTATACTTCATCAAGCTAGTCTCAATGACGCTGAACTTACTGGAGCTAATCTTACGGGAGCTGATCTAACTAAAGCCAATCTTGCGAGAGCTAACCTTAATACAGCCAAGCTTAGTAAAGCATTGCTAATTAGAGCGAACCTCAGTAAAACCAACCTGAGTATTACTGAGCTCAGGAATGCTGATCTCAGGAATGCTGATCTCAGTGGTGCCAACTTCATGGGTGCGGATCTCACTGGTGCAGACCTCACTAGTGCGAACCTGACTGGTTCAGATTTCAGATATGCAAAGCTCAATGGTGCAAACCTCAAACATGCGGACCTCAGTGGTGCAGATCTCACAGATGCAAACCTTAATGGTATGGACTTGACTGGTGCAGATCTAACTAGTGCTAACCTTGAAGGCATCTCTTGGAATCGACAGACGAAGTGGAAAAATGCTACAGGTTTGGACAAAGCCGAGAATATGCCCGATGCGTTGCGACAACAGCTTGGTCTGTGATCGGGAATAGGGAAATTTATGGGAAGTATGTGGTGAGATCGGGTAATTATGGGTCGATTATGTGGGGTTGCTGAATTAAGGAATGAATCCGCGATCATCTGGTTTTCTTAAAGCCCCCGTGGGTCCCCCAACTTTGCGGTGCGACCCAAGGGCGATTTACTCGCCCTAGGAGGCGCGCACCGGAAGGGACTTTTAGAGTTTTTTTCCCCCCAGAATTGGGGGGCTAGGGGGGCGAAACCATACTCAGAATCAGCAACGCCGATTATGTTACAACCCTAGAAGAAATTTCAGTGCGATCGCTTCCAGTTTCACTCCCGTCAAAATCATATCTAGTCCCAGAGCCACCTGCATCACCCCAAACACAAAACCAAGCACTCTTAGAGTGACGGGTTTGATGAGATTCAAAAGGGGATGGGCGACCAACATCACTCCTAAGTTTAGTACCATTACCACAAATAATAGCAAAAACATAGAACCGGGAGCAATTGCCATCCGTCCGAACATGGCGCTAATGGTCACCACAACAGCAATGCCATAGGGAGTTAAAATACTGGGAAAAACTAAAGGATTAATCGTTAATTTCAGAGAAGGATTTACAGGCGAGTGCTCGTTATTTTGGTGGTGATTATACTGGGATAATACTGTTCGCAGAGCCACTAAAAAAAGGATAATACCTGTTGCGATTAGCATTGCTGAGAGATCGATTTGCCAGGCTTTCAGAACATTTTGGCAAAGTAGTGCTACCGCAAAAATAACTAAGGTGGATATGCCAAACCCCCGTAAAGCAAGCTGGCGACGCAAGGCCGGATCAGCATTAGCTGTCAGCTTGACAAAGGGTACAATTAGTTTGAGCGGACCGACGGTAAGTAAAAAGATAATCAGGATATTGAATGCCCCAAATCCCTCAAAAAGTTGCTCAAACAACACTTCAGTTTTAGCATCAATCTCAGCCTTGACCGGTATAGCAGGTTGAACCCTTGATGATTCCATAGCTTGGGCTGAGATTATCGCTGTTTGCCCAGTAAAATTCCTTGCAAAGGAGGGAGATGGCGGTGTAGGGATGGTTGCTGTGGCACTGCTAAGTGCTAACATCGAGGCAAAATAAGCCGATGCGATCGCTATCCCTAGAATTCTCAACAACCTACCCATTTTCCTATCTCCCCATTCCTACAAGTAAAAAAAATGGCGTTGCTGATTCTGGGTATGGTTTTGCCCCCCTAGCCCCCCAAGCGAGGGATTGCTCGCTTGGGGGGAATAAGACTTTCTTGCGTCCCTTCCGGTGCGCGCCTCCTAGGGCGAGTAAATCGCCCTTGGGTCGCACCGCAAAGTTGGGGGACCCACGGGGGCTTGACCAAAACCAGATGATCGCGTATTCATTCCTTGATTCAGCAACGCCATTAAAGTAGGGTGGGCAACGTTCTTTTATCTACAAAACTCAAAAGAACCAAACAATTTTTGCCCACCCTACAAGATTTTCTAGCGCAACTTCATATTGCTAAACAGCTTTGCCACTGGTTCGGGAAGATTAGGTAGATGGGGTAAGTCGGGAGTCTCGGACATGGCGAGGCCCGTGAGGTTGTTATCCTTGATCAGCCTTGGAATTTCGTCGAGAGCAAAAACCATGCCCCAGTCCCGCTCTGCGTTCGCGAGACCCTTGCGATCGCCCCCCTTCAAGGAGTCAACAAACCCCTCAAAGGTTTCCTGACCTGACAGCTCGATGTAATGAGCCGGTGTATCGGTGGAGTTCCAGAAAGCATGGACAATGCCCCGTGGCTTTTGGACGTAGCTTCCCGCAGGAGCTGTGAACCTTAGTCCATCTGCACCGCCAATCTCGAACACAAGTTCACTGGAGATCACGTAGACCAGTTGATCGCAAAACTTATGGCTGTGGGGTGACAGCAAGTGACCGGGATTGATCACACCCTGCATCACTGAGAAATCACCACCCATGTCTCTGGATCGGGCCATGATTATCATGTCGGTGGCTGTCCTTTCTCCTTCACCAGGTTTCTTAAGGAGATCCTGGGCATCAAATCGATCGTTTACATTGTATTCACTCATTGTTCTACTCCTTTAATCTCGCTTTACTGAAAAATTTCTTGACTAAATTTAAAGGTGCAACCCTGTCATCAAATGCCTTACAAATGGCAAACCAATAATGCAGCTCATGGGGCACTATAATGGTTTTGAAATAGTAAGCATTCAGCTTAAGCGCTACGCGCACGCTACGCGAACAGCTAATGGGCTAACTCCCAGCGTCGAAGCCTGTGCTACTATCAGCTTTTGAATGAAAGAGCTAAGCATTCGTTTAATCTCAGTTCCCTGGCCTTTCGGCTACGCTACGGGAACGCCCAAGCTAGGAATTTATAGTCTTTGGCTTTGAGTCCGTTGAACTGATCAGTCGAATAGCTTGTTTTAAGCTGACGGCTGAGAGCTGAGAGCTGAATGCTTAAGAGCTTTCTATAACCAAATTGCCATCTTTAACAGAGGTGTGATAAGGACAATGGGCGCACCAAAACGGACATTTCGCGACAGATTGCACAAACCCGAAATGCTAGCTAGCGTGGTGGCGAGTACCGTAGCTTATGCAGTGGCACGGGGAGTGGACATGGAACAGATCACTGCCGCCACAGGACTAACCCGTACCGATCTGCTCGATCCCGATGCCCACCTGTCTCAACACCTGGTACCAACGGTATGGCGCTTACTGACCAAGGCTTACCCAGGAGAAGCGATCGCACTCCACATGGCCAGTGCTACTCCCTTCTCATACTTTGGAACACTAGCCTATGGAGCTAGATATGCTGAAAATCTCAGACAAGCGTTGCAGAACTTAGTGCGCTATCGGTCTGTGCTATCGGATCAACTGCACATCGCCCTGATTGAGTCCTCCTCAGAGGGAATTTTACAAATGCATCATCCGATGGATGCCGAGGATGGGGGTTGCGCGGCTGAAGTGGGACTAGCTTTGGGGTTGCGCTATATGCGGGAAATTCTGGGAGCGGATGATCTCCTTGTGCGCGTGGACTTTAATCACCTGCCCTTCGGACCAATCCAGGTTTATGAGGAGTTCTTTGGTACCCCAGTATGCTTTCAACAATCCCACAATGCCTTTGTCTTTCGTCAAGGGGCCCTAGACCTACCCACCAAACAGCCTGATCCGGATCTATTTCGTTATATCCAGAGCCATCTAGACCTGGTGCGAGAACGGTTAGCAGGTTCTAGTGATTCTCCGGAACTATCTAGAGTCCGTGATGCGATCGCTCACAATGCTGAACGTTCTGAATATGGTGCAGAGGCTCTAGCACGAAAGATGAACATGAGTCTTCGTGCTTTACAACGCTTGACCCAAGACCATGGTATCACCGTTCGGCAATTGTTAGACGAAACTCGTCAAGCAAACGCACAACAGTTCCTCAGTGACCCCAGACTCAGTATCGAAGCCATATCTTGTTTGCTGGGTTACTCAGAAGATCGTGCATTCCGCAGAGCCTTCAAGCGTTGGACCGGGCACACCCCTGCCGAGTTCCGGCGGAATGTTGGATAAGTATTTTAGATTTAGATATTTACGAGGCTCAGAGGCTTATGCGATCGCACTTGCCTAAGTGAGCAAGATTACTATAGACGAGCATAATCTACTATTATAGCCAATTGACCCTTCATGAAATTAAATCTAAACTAACCTGTAATCTAAACTAACCTGTAACCTGTAACTTCCGGTTTTTATTATGTGTTATGAGTTATGACAGTACCCTGAAATATTTGGTGGAACAATATCCCCAATCCTTTACCCGTTGGTTGTGGAACCAGGAACCACCAGAAGATATAGAAATTCTCAACACCGAATTAAGTACAGAACCAATTCGGGCAGATGCCTTGTTTTTTGTGCGAGTTGCTGATGCTATTTTGCATCTAGAATTTCAAACCCTACCCCAATCTGAACCTCCGTTACCCCTGCGGATGATTGATTATTGGGTGAGGTTGTATCGCCAGTATCGCTGTAAGATTGACCAGGTAATAATTTTTCTGAAACCAACCCGATTAGCGGGAGTATTTGTGAATCAATTTACCGAACCGAACCTATCCTTCCACTACCGAGTGATTCGGATTTGGGAATGTGATCCACAACCGTTACTGACAACGCCAGGGTTACTACCCTTGGCAGTGTTAGCACAAGCTGAAGTCCCAGAAACATTACTCTCCCAGGTAGCAGCCAAAATCGATATGATTGAAGATAGACAACAGCAGCGTAACCTGTCTGCTTGCGTGCAACTGTTGGCTGGGGTGAAATTTGATGAGCAGTTAATTCAAGCTTATTTTCGGGAGGATATGATGCAAGAGTCGGTGGTTTATCAACGCATTATTAGTCAAGGATTAAAACAAGGATTAGAACAAGGATTAGAACAAGGATTAGAACAAGGATTAAAACAAGGATTAAAACAAGGATTAGAACAAGGATTAGAACAAGGATTAGAACAAGGATTAGAACAAGGATTAGAACAAGGATTAGAACAAGGATTAGAACAAGGATTAGAACAAGGATTAGAACAAGGAAAGCGCAATGAGCTTAATTTAATTATCCGTCTACTTAACCGTCGCCTAGGTCAGCTCAATCCCCAATTACAGCATCAAATTGAGCAATTATCCTTTTCCCAGTTTGAGGATTTAGGGGAAGCCTTGTTGGATTTTGAAACCGAAGTGGATTTGACCAATTGGTTGAACCAGTTCAGGGATAGGTAATATGTAAGCTATCAGCTATCAGCTATCAGCGATCAGCTATCAGCTTTTGAATCAAACAGGTCAGCATTCGAATAATGCTGAGTTATGTCACAGCGTCAAAGCCTGTGCCACAAACATTAAGCCTGTGCCACCAAGCTGACGGCTGACGGCTGACGGCTGAAAACTGATAGCTGATAGCTTACCTGCTATCTATGGAGAATAGGGGATTCGAACCCCTGACCTCTGCGGTGCGATCGCAGCGCTCTACCAACTGAGCCAATTCCCCTAGTACTTTGGTTTATTACTTTTATTTATATGTTTATTCTAGCACCGGGACTAATATCCCTGTGCCCTTGTATGGTCTAGATTTCTGCTACTGGCTGAGGTGATACCCCAGAAGAGACCTGCTGCACTCGTTCTAATTCCAGCTGATTCAAATAATCCACAGTCCAGTTAGCGTGACGCTGTAGCATATGAAGGGGATAGGTACTAGCCACTCCTACCACTGGCATGCCAGCTCGCTTTGCTGCTTCAATTCCAGCCAAAGAATCTTCTATCACTAGACATTCCCCAGGTTTCAAGTTGAGGTTACCATAGGCTTGATTGAGCCGCTCTACCGCTAGCAGATAGCCATCCGGTTCCGGTTTACTAGTAGTAATATCATCACCAGCAACAATCAAACTAAAATAGTTAGCTAAACCAGCGCGATGGAGCACCACTTCTGCCTCATTCCGCAGTGCTCCAGTCACCAGAGCCATCGGTATCTGAGCACCCTGGATCTGAACCATTAAATCCTCCACACCAGGATAAATGGGCAAGGTTTCCATACTTTCTAGCTGACGTTGATAGGCAGCAGCTTTGCGGGTGATTAGCTGGTTTAAGTAATCCTCCGTAACCACCCGACCGCGACGCTTAAGTAACTCTCGCAGACAAGAGCGATCGCCTCTGCCTGTACAAACCTGTCGAAACTCTTCGGAATCCGGACGCAAATTTTCCCCAATAATAATTTCCTCAATTAGTTTTTCGTGAATCGGCTCATCATTGATTATTACTCCGTTAAAATCAAACAGAACTGCTTTCAAACTCATAAGTACCTAGAGATAAATTATGTTTATCTTGTTGATAAACATAAATAAAATAACGTTAATAAACCCTTTTTTGTTCCCCGTTCCCCCTTGCCTATCCCCTTATTTTAAGAGTAAACTTTACTAATCTTAACATTCAAGGTTAATTGTGTCCAAGTGCTTACTTGAGGTCAGCTATCAGCGTGTCGCGTATCAGCTATCAGCTTATGCGTTACCTCACAGGCTTCTAGCCTGTGCGACGCTACTTGACTTTTGAATAAAACAGGTAACCATTCATTTATCTGAGTTAAGTCTGCTGAGCGCTGAGCGCTGAACGCTGAATGCTTACTACTTGAGAAAGGCACTATACCGCTGGAACCGGCACCCCTTGTGAAGCAATTTCATCTGGAAAACTCTCCTGAGATTGAGATTCCCAAACAGCTGATTTACCTACTGGCAAAGGTTTTAGACCCTGAGTTATTTGATGGAGCCACCACCATTGCGTAGTGCGCACTGCTTCAAAACTAGCTGCACCCATCCAAGCATCAACGCTACCATTAGCGTAAGCCTTGATATAGGGTTCTTCAAAAACTTCCGTTAGCCAATTCGCCTCCCGGATCGTAGTCTGATTGCCGTCTAGAATCAAAACTTGTCCTCCCCCTTGGAGCAGTCGGAAGGATTCATGCAAAATCGACTGAGTTACCTGAGGTGGAGTTTCGTGAAACAACAGTGATGCTGTAACTAGATCAAAAGACTGATCAGCTAAACCCGTCTGTTCAGCCATACCATGAAGCCACTGAATATCCACATTAGCCTTGTTAGCTTTGTAGTCAGCCATGACCAGCATATAAGGTGATAAGTCCAGACCAATCACCTGGGCATCAGGAAACCTCTGCTTTAACATCAAGGTTGTGGAACCGGTGCCGCAGCCCAAATCCAGAATTCGTCGTGGCTTCCCTACTATACTATCAATCAACCCCTGACGCACCCAGGTTTCATTAGGGGGCAACGCATATTGGGTAATTGGGTCGTAGCTTGTGGCTGCACTTCCATTCAAGTAGCCCCCTTCAATACCATGGAAATTCTGAGTGCTGTAATAGTCAGGATAGATTAGCTCAGGGTTACGGAAGCGATCGCACTCAGCTTCCCAATCCATAGTTTCGTTAAACTGTAGCAGCTTTTCTTGATCAATCAAGCTAAAGATGATCGGGGATAAGAAACGCTCCCAAAGTGTGTCTTGATTAACTGCCATAAAAATTTAGTTAAGGAGATGTGAAACCAGATCCTAAAGGAGTATACCTTGAGGGTGATTAATCTAGCACCACACTCCTTACCGTTGCCGTTTAAGATTCCGAGCAAACCGCTCCCGACCCTCTTGCAGATTAGCAGGAATACCATTAGGGTAAGTTTTAGCAATCAGACTCTGGAGTTGTTCAATCCGATTACTAGGGTTAGGGTGAGTACTAAAAAACTCCGGTGGTTGTCCACCCTGTCGAATCGAGTTAAGGACTTGCATCAGTTCAACGATTCCCCTAGGGTTATAGCCCGCTTGTGTCATAAACCGAAAACCCAGGCGATCGCTTTCTAATTCATCCTCGCGTCCATACTTAAGGCTAACCATTTGATTAATGGCTTGGGCAAATAGTGCTGCTTGCCTACCACTTTGGGCATCATCACTGGCAGCAATACCAACAGCATTAACCAATGCTACCCCAAGTTTCTGCTTGGCCAGATGTTCTGCACCATGTCGTCCCACCACGTGACCAATCTCATGGCCCAACACCCCGGCCAGCTGCGCTTCTGTATTGAGTCGCCTGAGCATGGCTAGAGTCAGAAAAATTTGTCCCCCTGGTAAAGCAAAGGCATTCACAGTGCGGGGGTCACTCAACAAATAGAACTCAAAGGGATAAGGTGAACCAGAGGCTGCCGACTTTTTGACAATCCCCTCTCCCACTTGAGAAATATATCCTTGAAGGGCTTTATCTTGGTAAAGACCACCGTGTTGAGCCGCCATTTGTCCCCGTGCTTGTAACCCAATCACCACTTCCTGACGGGGGGAAAGTTGGATGCGCTGCTTTTCCCCAGTGACTGGATTCTCAGAGACAGTGGTAAAGTAGCTGATTAACCCAAATAAGCCGACTATGAATGCAATTCCTAAACGAAAGATTAGTCTACGCACCGATTATCTCCCAAATTTATCCATAGCAAAATACTATAAAACTATTGTTGTGGAAGATATCATGAATTGTTAGAGCCGTTATTATTTCTGTATTAGTCCTGAAAACTTACAGTTGTTTGGCCTAGACACCATCAAGCTATTATGACCCACCATATTTTAGTTGTCGAAGATGAAACCAAACTAGCCCAGTTCATTGAACTGGAACTGAAGTACGAAGGTTATGAGGTTAGTGTTGCCTACGATGGCTTAGCTGGTTTGGGAGCAGCGCGGGAATCTAATCCAGATTTAGTAATACTCGACTGGATGCTACCGGGCATATCAGGACCAGAAATTTGCCGACGCCTGCGCACTACTGGTAATCAGGTGCCGATTATCTTATTAACCGCTAAAGATGAAGTAAGCGATCGCGTTAGTGGTTTAGATGCTGGTGCTGATGACTACGTAGTCAAACCCTTCAGCGTAGAGGAATTATTAGCCAGGGTCCGAGCTCATCTGCGACGCAATCAAACCGAAGACCCCAACATCCTGCAATTTGCCGACTTAAGTTTAAACCATAGCACCCGTGAGGTCTATCGAGGTCAGCGATTAATTGAACTGACTGTCAAAGAATTTGATCTACTCGAATATCTCCTTGCCCATCCCCGACAAGTCCTTACCCGAGAGCAAATCCTCGAAAGAGTCTGGGGTTATGACTTTATGGGTGACTCTAATATCATAGAAGTTTACATTCGCTACTTGCGCCTGAAGCTAGAAGCCAACAACGAAAGCCGTCTAGTCCAAACCGTGCGCGGTGTTGGCTACGTATTGCGAGATTAGTCCTGAGTGAATCAGTCCTGAGTGCGCCAGTCCATCCCGACTCCCGACTCCCGACTCCCGACTCCCTAAAACCCTTGAAAACTGCTATACCTAATAGCTAATACCCAAAACTCATATGGATGCGGGGATGCAGTTTTGCCCTTACTAACTTACCCCCTTGGAGATGTTGTTCCACAATTACCGGTACATCTTGTGGCTTGACTCGGCAATACCAAGTCTCCTCCGGAACAATCCGCACTGTTGGACCAGAACTACACTGTCCCTGGCAAGTTGTACCAATCACGCTAAACTCAGAAAGATCAGCTTCTTCGAACGCAGCCAGCACCTCAGCTGAACCGGCTGCTAAACAAGACTTATGTTGGCACACTAAAACACAAGGCTTTTCTGTATTGGCACTGTGTTGAGTAAAATCTGTTTCCACGTTGGGTTCAGTTAATATTAAGAATTATTACTAATTTCATCATAATCATTGACTTTTATGCATAGATTAATATAATCACCCCCTAAAATGCCAAATAACTGTTTTCAGTCCTGAGTCGGTTTTGAGGAAGCACAGTCTCCTGTTATGGACAAATGAGCAATGAATAATTACCAATAACTCATTGCTCAACCATCCAATTGAATAGGACACCAGCTTAACATTAGAATGAAGACCACACTTCGAACCGAATTGTCCCTGAATCCGTCATGAATCCAAAACTCTTAAACAATCGCTACCGTGTCCTTGAGACTCTAGGTTCGGGTGGGTTCGGTGACACCTTTCTCGCCGAAGATATCCATATGCCTTCAAGACGGCGGTGTGTGATTAAGCAACTTAAGGCATTGGCCCATAATCCCAAAGCTTACAAGCTCGTCCAAGAGCGATTCCAACGAGAAGCAGCTGTTTTAGAAGCCTTAGGGGAAGGACATGACCAGATTCCGAGACTTTATGCCTATTTCTCTGAAGCCGAAAAGTTTTACCTGGTTCAAGAGTGGATTCGAGGCAATACCTTTACAACACAGGTTAGACAGGGAAAAAAATTTACTGAGATTGAAGTTAGGGAACTCCTAATTAGTTTGTTAAGGGTTCTAGAGTATGTCCACTCTCGCCGTATCATTCATCGGGACATTAAGCCAGATAACATCATTATCCGCCAACGAGATGGGGTACCAGTTCTGATTGATTTTGGTGCAGTCAAAGAAGCAATGAGTACCGTAGTCACCAACTCTGGCACCCCCCACCCAGCATCAATTATAATTGGCACTCCTGGCTATATGTCTTCGGAACAGTCAGCAGGACACCCAACCTATAGCAGTGATCTATACAGTTTGGGGCTGACAGCAATTTTGTTGCTCACGGGTAAAATACCACAGCTATTCCACACAGATGAGAGGACTGGTGAGATTTTATGGCGTCAAGATGCCCCACCCCTTTATTCAAACCTAGGAATAGTGCTCGACAAAGCGATTCGATTCCATCCACGCGATCGCTTTATTAGTGCCAGACAAATGCTTGATGCTCTCCAATCTGACCCTGCATCACCTACGGAAGCCACAGTCCCCATTTCTCCTGGTGCCCCATCAACAGCCAACAAGGGTACGGTAGCCACAGTCCCCATTTCCCCGGGTGACTCACCACCAGCCAATAAAGGTTCAGTGTCCACTATTAAAGGCCCATTACCAGTCACTGTAAAACAAAACGATAGTTACAAGGCAGTTTTAAAGGGAGGTTTAATCGGAGGCGGTATATTACTGATTGTGGTGGCATTTGGTTCGGGATTCAACAAGTTCTTGAATCCCTCTACGACCGTCCCATCCTATGATCAATCTAAATCAACATCATACCCAGACAAGCCAAGTTCTCAAGAATCGCAAGATAAAAAAGTATCATCAAAAGACCCATCACCAGAGACTATTTCATCTTCATCACAGTCCCAGACCAAGGACAAATCACCAGTAACTAAACCAGAAACACCATCATACCCATCACAGTCCCAGACCAATAATCCATCACCAGTAACTACACCAGAGACTACCGTAACTGATCCGGTCACACCATCAAACCCATCACAACCAGAGACTACCGTAACCGATCCGGTCACACCATCAAACCCATCACAACCAGAGACTACCGTAACCGATCCGGTCACACCATCATCCCCATCACAACCAGAAACTGCCGTAACTGATCCGGTCACACCATCAAACCCATCACAACCAGACACTAAGGTAACTGATCCGGTAACTACTCCCTCGATATCAAAACCAGAAACTAAGGTAACCGATCCGGTAACACCAACATCCCCATCCAAACCAGACACTACTGTAAAACCAGTTCCAGTAACAACACGGAAACCTATCACCGAACCTTCACCCATCGTAGAAAACAATACCAATAACCAAAATCTTGCTCAGCTCAAGGCTATTCCCAAATTTCCCCCAGGAACTCAGCGCAGAGCAGTGGAATATGCTTTAGGCAAGCCCACAAAAAAATCAAACGGCATGTGGAAGACTCGCGCTTTCCTTTATAAAAACGTTGTGCCCAATCAAGTAGATCTAGGATACTTGTTTGATCGAAGTTCTGGGCGTCTGCGCCAAACGGAAGTTACTTTTTCGCAATCCGTTGACCTAGAAATCATGTCACAGACCTTAGACAAGCTGCTCAGTAACAACATCTCCACTGACATTAAACAGGGGCTGAAAGATGTATATCAGCGCGAGTCTAAGACCTATAAATTTTCCAGTGGTAATAATAACCGCTTGCAGGGTGTGATTGAACGAGACGGTAGCGATCGCATTTACATTGGTGTTTGGGAAGCGGATTTAAAGTAAAAAGCAATCCTAATTACCTGAGCAAGACTCTAGTGCTCAAGGCTCCCCGCCTGATAGCTGATAGCTAAGGGTTGTTCCCTTAGCGTGCCCGTAGCGCATATGCTTACCTTTTGTCTATTTCATTTATCATGAGAAAGATACTAATATTCGGCAACTCTGGAGCGGGAAAAACTACCTTAGCCTTAAAATTGCAGGTTGAGTTAAGCTTACCCATATTAGATCTAGATACTATTACTTGGATACCCGATCTACCAGGAGTAAGACGGGAAGATGCCGAAAGCGAGAGATTATTAATCGACTTTATTCAAAAAAATCCTGGATGGATAATTGAAGGATGCTACGGTAGTTTAATTGAAACAGCCGCCAACTATTCATCCGAGATGATATTTTTGAATCCTGGAGTTAAAAAATGCCTAGAAAACAATCGACTCAGACCATGGGAGCCCCATAAGTATAAGACTCCCAAAGAACAAGAAGCGAATTTTGAATTTTTACAAACCTGGATTAAAGACTACTATTCACGTGATGATGAATATTCCTTTAGCTGCCATGATAGACTATTCAAAAGTTTTAGCGGCAATAAAATAGAAATAAATTAATCATGGGTTCGCGTAGCCTCGGCTGTGGCCGTAGGCCACGCTGCGCGAACGCCGAATCCCATTCTCTAATGCTAGGATTGTCTAACACCCTTTTTAGGATTTTATCACTCCCTCGAATTATGTCTTAACTAATTATTTTCAGGAGTAGACAGTAGACAGAATTGCTGAAGTCATCATAAGAATCCAGAATTTCTGGGGAGCGCTCCATCCCTACTCCCTACTCCCTACTCCCTACTCCCTACTCCCTACTTCTGCGCCACCTAGGACAAAAGTACCTCACCGAATTTAGAAATGTGATAAGTGCTAAATAGTTGGGTTTAACTAAAGCACTTGTCCGACATCCCTTTGATTAGAGAATATAATTTTTGTTGTGCATCATAACGATTCAAATAAGCCTGATTATTAAGATTTTTAGGGCTGCAATAGTAGTTAGGTAATGGCTGAATTTGGGAATATTGATTTTGATAAGATTGGCCGAGTAACCTATCAGCTAAAATAATAGAAGTAGCTTTATAGAAACGGGATGCAAAATCTTTATCTTGCTGTAGCTTTTCCTGCAACTTATGCCGACAAATTGACCAAACTACTGAGTCATTTATAGCGGTAACAGTAGCGGCAGGTAAACTTCGTTTTAGAAAAGACATTTCCCCTACTACTTCACCTCCCGATAATTCAGCAATATCTCTGCCCCCAACTGAAACTGTAAACTGTCCGTCCAACACTATATACAGTGCATCAATCTCTTTCCCTTCTTCGATAAGCGTAGTATCAGCAATAATTTCTTTCTTGCTGCCTGTAGCAATCATCCATTCTACATCCTTATCACTCAATTCCTCTATCATCAAAATAGTTTTTTTGATACCCTGCTTCCAGAGCGCTTCTACATTATGTAATTTTTCTGTAGGAAGCAAGAATTCTTCAGAATCATCAAAAAAAATTGCCCCTTGAGCCTTGAGAGCAGATATAATATCCTCAGTAAGCCCTGAATTATTACCAAATTGAGCGTTGTCTAAAATAGCATCATTAAAGTCAGCACCGGTTAGATTGGCATTCCTAAAATCAGCACCAGTTAGATTGGCATTCCTAAAATTCGTTCCCCTTAAATCAGCATTATTCAGATTAACGTTTTCTAAGTTAACCCCGCTTAAGTCAACTCTAGCCAAGTCTTCATAAAGATTTAGTTCAGCTATCTCCGCCAGTTGAGAAAAATTAGTAGTGTTAGCGCCTTCAACACTTCTGATGAATTCTTCCAACTCCTGGTTGAATTTTTCGTTAGTCACCGGTTTAGATTGTTCGTTAGTCATACTTTAGTACCACTTTACTTAAATAAGGTTTTAATTGGTGCTCTAGAATCAGTAAGGCAATCTTTCTATCTAAGACTACACGTTCTTCCCGACTAATTTCGGGAGACCACAACCCTTCAGCTCCAGTCACATGAACATCTGGTTTAAAAACTTCAAAGGTAGCTTCTATGTAGCACGGCTTTGCCATTACATCTATTGTTCCCAGCTCGACTTCCTTGAGTAATCCTTTAAACACGGGTTGACCCGTTTTTACCTCAAAAACCCAAGCTGGAGTTTCCTCTGACCCCTTCGTTGTGATCTGATAGTCAATGAACTGAAACCCATCTGTTGTCCCTCCTGTATTCTTTTCACCATGGTTAGCTTTAACTCCAGGTTGATTTTTATCCCAAGAAGCCTCGACTTTACTGTGATTTTCCTTACTCTCTTGCTGCTTCCTCTGTTTTTCAACAGCAGGCTCAAATGAGCCACTGAAGTTACGAGCTTCCAAAGGTATCTTGCCATTTTTTAGCCTTAGCCTGAGTTCTCCACCTTTGAGTCCGAACCTAACTCGACCCAATAGCATCTGCAGCCACTGTTCATTAAATTGAATAGTCAGGTATAGCTTTAATTGCTCTCTATCGCGAGATGAAAAAATCCCTGTCGAGACTGGCTCAACTTTAAGCTCCATCGTCAGACAGTCTGGAAATTTATTTTCCTCTGGTAGGATAAGCGGTGTCGATTTTCTTTGTAACATGCTAAATTAGGATAGAGAGGTTCACAGTTTACTGGCAAAGCAACCCTAAGGCTTATAGGCAAACGAGTGAATCGTTACGTTTGCAAAGAATTGCTTCTAGGTTACTGATGACAGCGACCTCTGCTCGAATAGTTTCAGCAGAAATGCACGTAAAATCTAGTTAAATGTGAAACACACGGCACAAAGAGCATCTCACGTTTAGCTGAAGAAACCGATACAGCTTTACATAAATGATCTGAACTGATCTATTAGTTCAAGTGCGGTTAATCACTTCCAAAATAGTCTATAGATTGTTGGGTAAGCGTAATCAGTAATGGGTAATCCTCAACTACCAATTACCAATTCAAAATCACCAAATACAAATTACCAATTCCAAATTACCTGATTTCGGATATGATAATTAGTCAATCAGAGATGATATTATATTTCTTGAGTGATATATTTTCTTAGCCAGAGACGCGCTACCCTGAGCTTATAATCCTGAGCATATAATCAGATGCTTTGCCCTGAAATGATAAATTCTAAGACTTGGCTGACTAATCTTATAATTTTCCCTAATAATCATTATTATCGATTTAGTTAGATAAAGGTGTGATATAAATCACATCAACCGGTGAAGTTAATTACTGCATGAGGTGACTGGATTCACTGACTGGATGGAGTTATTGAAATCAGCGTCTTCTCAAGCCCTAGGCGGGATTCCCCCGAAGGCGATGCTATGCGATCGCATCACCGTTGAGCTGGCTTGTCACCCCCTCAACTGAAAATGAAACGGGCAAGATGCCCGTTCCACAAAACTATTCAAATCATTCCATTATTAAGCAAGGCCAAAAAGTTGAGCTGGCTTGTCACCCCCTCAACCGAAAATCAAACGGGCAAGATGCCCGTTCCACAAAACTATTCAAATCATTCCATAAAATCAAACGGGCAAGATGCCCGTTCCACAAAAAACAAGATGTCCGTTCCACAAAAAAAAGGAGCCGATTGCGTCGGCTCCCCAAAAATCGAGGTTGATTCAACTGAGCTCAAGTCTGGTTAATCACTTACCAAATAGTCCCTAATCTTCAGCTATCAGCTTAAGCGCTACGCGCACGCTACGCGAACAGCTTAAGCGCTACGCGCACGCTTGGCCTTGGCCGTTGGCCACGCTACGCGAATGGCCACGCTCCGCGAACGCGAACAGCTTTCAGCTATCAGCTTATGCGCTATGGGCACGCTACACTAACAGCCATTGGCTGTAGGCTCAAGCTACTTGAGGTGCTTTTGAATAAAATAACCATGATAGCTGACCGCTGTTCGCGTAGCGTGGCCTACGGCCAATCACTGACGGCTGACGGCTGACCGCTGACCGCTGAATGCTTACATTACCCGAGAAGGGATATGATGATTAGTCAACCAGACATGATGGTAGATGTTACTTGACGGTAACTTTAGCACCAGCCTCTTCCAGTTGCTTCTTAGCGTCTTCAGCCGCCTCTTTAGCAATGGCCTCTTTAATCGCTTTAGGAGCAGATTCCACCAACTCTTTGGCTTCTTTGAGACCCAAACCAGTGATTGCTCGCACCACCTTAAGTACAGCAATCTTCTTATCAGAGGGGAACTCTTCTAGAACCACATCAAATTCAGTTTTCTCTTCCTCTGGCTCAGCCTCAGCAGCTCCAGGAGCACCAGCCATAGCACCAGGCATCATCATCATACCGCCAGCAGGAGCAGCAGCGCTGACACCAAAAGCCTCTTCGATCTGCTTAACTAGCTCAGAAGCTTCTAGCAGAGTGAGAGATTTTAATTTTTCGAGAATTTCATCAGTTGTAGCAGACATTGATATAACTCCTTTTAGGTGAATTGTTTAATTTGTTGAGTGTTGTACTTAACTCTTGTAGTTGAGTGTTGTACAAATCTCAGAAGGGGGAAAACCGAGTACTAGCTGTTGCCTTCTTCCTTGGCAGCAACCCCTTGGATGCATCGACCCAAAGAAGCTGGCACCTCGTTAATACTACGACCCAAGGAGGCTGGTACCTCATTAATACCGACAGCAAGTTTGGTAGCGATAGAATTAATCGCTCCAGCAACTTGCGCGATCAGTTCCTCCTTAGAAGGCAAGTCAGCAATTGCCTTAACTTGCTCTTCATTCAAGGCTTGACCTTGCATCACGCCGCCGCGAAATTCAGTCTTCTTGGCGGTTTTCTTAAACTCCTGGTAAGCTCTGATGGCACTACCAACATCGTCTTTGACCAGGAGAAAGGCTGAAGTACCACTGAGGAATTCTGTCATTGGCCGCCAGTTTTCGTCTTCTTCCACCGCAAGCCGCATGAAGGTGTTTTTGGTCACCTTGCAAATCGTGCCAGTGGGACGCAGACGATTCCGTAAATCGGTAATTTCAGCAACCGACAGCCCCTGGTAATCAATAACTACAGCCAACTGAGACTCACTCAAGGTTTGCTTGAGCTCCGCCACAATTGTCTTTTTTTCGTCAAGTGTTCTACCCATTTTGTTAAGTGTTAATTGGTTAATTGTTCATTGAAAATAAATAAAAATAAATAAAAATAAATATTATTTATTTTCAATTGACTCTCAACCAAGAATGATAAGTATTCAACCGTCGATGATCTCACTGATAACAAATAACCAAACTAAAACCCCGGAGACTTGGCCGGGGTTAAGGGTCGTATCATTACCGCTATAGAACTCACTGTAGGATCAGTGCCTGGGCAGATGATACATAGTACTTTAACCTCGGCAGGATATTAAGCTAGTTACTCCTGCTGTCTTCAGCGCAAGCCTTCTTCAATTTTCTAGTTTTTGAACTCTCCCCGCTTTGAAAAGACGGGGATTCTGAGCGGATGTCGTTGCGCGGTTTAAAACCGCGCTCCACTAAGCTCACGGTCTGATCTAGAAGTTAATCTAGTATATCGTTGCGGCAGATTCAAAACTGCCCTACCTCCCTGGCCGTAGGCCACGCTACGCGAACGGATTAACATAGAAGTTAACCTGTGGATTTACTTTTCATTTAAATAACTTTCGGAGTGGTTGTACCAAACAAATCAGGGCAATAAATCACTACTTTTTGCTGCATTACTTGCCTGTTCCATAGTCGTAGGATCAACCCCGTCTCTTACTGGCTGGAATCTCACCATACTAGCAAAAAATCAACGTAACCAACCTTATTCTTACTCGTAATTCTATTTTAACACGATAGCCGGGATTTATCCCGGCGCGATCCCTGGCCACCCAATAAATTAGTAGGTGGCTAACTCTCGCTCGTCAGTGTTCTGTTTTAAGCGGCACCCTCAAGCTTGAGTTCACGCAGAATAGCAATGTCCACTTCAATCGATGGACCCATGCTGGCAGACACATATAAAGTGCGCCAATACCGACCTTTTGCGCCAGATGGGCGATGGCGGTCGATAGTTTCCTGCAAAGCTTTGAGATTCACCAGTAAGTCTTCGGGGCTAAAGGATACCTTACCAAACATAACATGAACAATGCCAGTACGGTCAGCCCTAAATTCTAGTTTACCAGCTTTGAATTCTTGAATTGCCTGAGCTATGTCATTAGTAACTGTACCACCTTTAGGAGAAGGCATCAAGCCCCGTGGTCCGAGGAGACGACCTAATCTGGCTACTTTGGGCATCATGTCCGGCGTAGCAATTAGCCGGTCAAAATCCATCATCCCGTTTTGAATTTCTGCAATTAACTCCTCAGAACCGGCAATGTCTGCCCCTGAATTAGTAGCTTCCGAGACTTTTTCACCCCGAGCAATCACTGCTACTCGTATCGTCTGACCTGTTCCCTTCGGTAAAGCTACTGTAGTGCGCAGTTGCTGGTCAGTATACTTTGGGTCAATTCCTAAGCGAATATGGGCTTCAGCCGATTCCGAAAATTTGGCGGTGGCTGTTTCTTTGAGGAGTTTGAGAGCTTCTATGGGTTCATAAGGTCGCTCTTCAACCTTCTTTTTTAGTTCTTGTAATCGACGCGATGGTTTCTTGGGCATTTAGATCTCCTGGGGTACTTAGCGAAGTAAAACTCCTCCCCCTCTATGGTTTACTTTAAGACATTGGAGTTGAAAGTTGAAAGTTGAAAGTTGAAAGTTAAAAGTTGAAAGTTGAAAGTTGAAAGTTGAAAGTGTAAATTCATCCTTCATCCTTCACTCTTTCTATGCATCCTTCTAATCGGTTATGGCTACACCCATGTTTCTAGCTGTGCCTTCCACAATTTTCATTGCCGCTTCTATATCATTGGCATTGAGGTCAGGCATTTTAGTTTGGGCGATTTCTTGCAGCTGGGAGCGAGTAAGGCTGCCAGCTTTAGTGCGGTTGGGTTGTGCTGAACCTTTCTCAATGCCAGCAGCTTTCTTAATCAGTACAGATGCTGGTGGAGTTTTGAGGATAAAGGTAAAGCTTCGATCCTCAAACACTGAAATTTCTACTGGTATCACCATACCAGCTTGATCAGCAGTTTTGGCATTGTACTCTTTACAGAATGCCATAATATTGACCCCGTGCTGACCGAGTGCTGGTCCGACGGGGGGAGCTGGGTTAGCTTTCCCAGCTGGGAGCGCTAACTTAATCAATGCAACAACTTTTTTAGCCATGATCTAGGGTCTAGCTTGTTTTTTCAATCTGATTGAACTCCAATTCTACTGGTGTATCCCGCCCAAAGATCGAGAGTAACGCTTTGAGTTTGCTCCTTTCGGGGCTAACTTCAATCACTTCCCCTTCAAATCCTTTAAACGGACCAGATAGCACAATGATTTTGTCCCCTACTGCCAGATCTACTTTGACAATCGGCTCTTGCTCTTCGGCTTGCTTGAAGATCCGCTCCACTTCGCCAGGGCTGAGGGGTACGGGTTTAACATGTCCCCGTCCACGCCCGTAGCTGCGTTTTTGTTCTGCCCCAACAAAATTAATCACATTTGGTGTGTTTTTGACAACTTGCCAAGCTTCATCATCCATCACCATCTGGACTAACACATAGCCGGGGAAAACTTTTTCTTCGCTGTGTTGCCGAGAACCATCCTTACGGATTTTAACCGTAGGTGTTTGGGGAATCTGCACTTTCAAAATCCGGTCCCCTACATCCATGGTTTGGATACGCTGTTCCAAGTTCGTTTTAACCCGTTTTTCACAGCCAGAAGCAACCTGGACTGCGTACCAACGTGAACCTGCAGGTTTTGATACCTGTTGATCGAAATCTTGGGATTCGTCTGCAGCAAAACTCATCAAAATACCTGTCCTGATGCCCAGGAAAATAAACCATCTACCAAGTAAATTATGGTGGCAGACAGAATGACCATCAACAATACCGCTGCTGATTCGCTAATTAACTGTTGCCGAGAAGGCCAAACGACTTTAGCGAGTTCTTCTTTGGTTTCGTTGAAGAACTTACCTAGGTTAAACCCAGATTCAGTTTCTTTAGTCTCTGGTTCAGCTTTTGTTTTCTTCGCCACAACTTCTCCTTTCCCCCATCAACGCATTGACACTCCTCGTGAATAACGCAGCGAGGATTCTTGCTTCTCCGGGAGTCCAACGACTTTACCCTCCACAAGCATACACCGTCTGCCCGGCGGCGTTTGGAACGGTGCGACCCGTGGCGAATTAAATTTGCCAAACGGAAAGCCCACCGAAAGATATTTATTGAATTCTCGTGCTACGGCTTCCAAATTTATACAAGATTTAGGATTTTTGCTACCAGGGTTCCGGATCAGAAGCTGTCCGCTAGACCTACTACGCTTTTTATATATGCGCTTTACCGCTAGGTCTAATTATAACTCAAAGCCCTCCGTTGAAGGATGGGGCTTTAAACCCAAAATTTGTCTACCATGGTCGGTGCTTAGTGCTATGTGCGTATGTTGCTGAGTTAATCCAGCCAGGGATTAGAAGACACAAGTGGGATTTACAGGTGTCAATTTCCTGCTCCTTGCGTCAGCAATAGTCTAGCTGGTAGGATCCCTGCCACAATAATCCACTAGTCCTGATGGTTGAGTCAAACTCTGCTACTCAGCCCCCTCAACTGACGGACTACCACTGGATTTGCTCAGGTAAACCCTGGCATAGCACAGGTGCGACCCCTGGAGAATTTAATTCGCCAAGTAAGAGCGCACCTAACTTTTGTATTCTACCAATTTTGAGCGCGCCCTGGAGGACTCGAACCCCCGACATCAGGTTTTGGAGACCTGCGTTCTACCAACTGAACTAAGGACGCAGATGGAGTAGAGAGGTAGAGGTTAACCGATACTTTTTAGCTACCAAAATCTACCAAAAGCAAATTCTGTATCGCCAATGCAAGATGCTTTCACATCCAGGGGGTATCTCCCAAAGCTCTGACGGAATATCCCGCGAGCGCCAATAAAAATGTCAACAAAGTTGGTTCCACCGTATGGATATAGCGCAACTATTAAACCCTTGGTTTTCGGCTTTAATTTAAGTTACATAATAATCCCTGTCGGTGTTACCCTAATTTAAGTCTAACAAATAATAAAAGTTTTTG
>NZ_GL890965.1:89388-155173 GCF_000211815.1 Moorena producens 3L | reverse complement strand
AAGTTACCGTAAGGATAGTGGAGTCTTTATGGTTGGCAGGTTATGCAGAGAAGGGTAAAAATTTATTAATTAAGACTCCACTATCCTAAGGTTTCGTCTCTAGGGAAAAGATGACAGGGCAATGGAAGGCCAACCCTTGAATCAAAAGTGTATCAAGACTTTTCTTGAAACTCGACACATGAGAACCGCAGGGCTTGCGGGGATAGTCTGGGTCGCGAGCGTAAGACCAGAAAACCCCTTGAGGGTGGAGGCGGTTGCTATGAAGCACCAAACCAAATCGTGAGGTTTAGGAATCCCAGCTCCTTTGGAGCCGCTACGCGAACGTTATAATCTTTGATTTAACGATGGGAGGATGTCAAGAGCACAGTTGCGATCGCTTAATAGTGATTAACTTGATCGCGCTTAATAAAATCCAATTAGTGGTCAAGTGATTACAAACACTGTGATCCCATAAGGCACGATTAAACCGTTCGCGTAGCGTGGCCGTAGGCCAATCGATAGCGCAAAATTCGTGCTTTGATAAAATCTTCAGCAGTTTTGCGATCGCATAAATTCGTGCTTCGCTCAAGTCATGATTAGCAATGCGATCGCGTCATTTTGCTCAAGCCTATCGATAGCGTAATTGACAGCGGTAACACTATCATCAGCATTGCGATTACCTAATTGAAAATTAACTATAGCGCTATACTAAATTAGTATAGTATGCTTTATGATAACAAATCTGTTATAGCAGTCGCCAGGGCAGTTAGGACATGACAAAAGTCTCAAACCTAAGTAAGCGCAAGAGTTTGGGCGTTGCTGATTCTGGGTATGGTTTTGCCCCCCTAGCCCCCCAATTTTGCGGTGCGACCCGTGGCGAATTTAATTCGCCGACGGAAAGCGCACCGGTGGGGGAATAAGACTTTCTTGCGTCCCTTCCGGTGCGCGCCTCCTAGGGCGAGTAAATCGCCCTTGGGTCGCACCGCAAAGTTGGGGGACCCACGGGGGCTTGACCAAAACCAGATGATCGCGTATTCATTCCTTGATTCAGCAACGCCAGAGTTTGACTTCTGACAAATGACTTCTGACAAATGACTTCTGCTATACAAACACAACTGTTGCTTCCCCTACTCCCTACTCCCTACTCCCTACTCCCTACTCCCTACTCCCTACTCCCTACTCCCTACTCCCTACTCCCTACTCCCTACTCCCTACTCCCTACTCCCTACTCCCTACTCCCTACTCCCTTGACTCCCTATTGAAAACTGCTATAATCCCCGAATAACCTACCATAATCAAGAAACCAAAACTCTTTTGCCTGCGTCTGCGATAATCAAAGGCACCGGAGTTTTTCCTATTCTTGATCCAAAACCCGTCACCATCGATGACGAAACTAATTATTCAAATCCCCTGCTACAACGAAGAAAACAGCCTAGGGATTACCCTTTCGGTGCTTCCCCGTCAACTGAGGGGTGTAGATACCGTTGAGTGGCTAATTATCAATGATGGCAGTACAGACCGCACCGTAGACGTAGCCCGCTCTTATGGCGTAGACCACATTGTCAATTTTAAACACAATCAGGGACTAGCCAAAGCTTTCATCGCAGGAATCGAAGCTTGCTTAAAAGCCAATGCGGACATTATTGTCAATACCGATGCGGATAATCAGTACTGCGCTGATGACATTCCCAAACTCATACAACCTATTATATCAGGTCGAGCCGAAATAGTCATCGGGGCGCGACCGATTCAGAAGATTAAGCACTTCTCCCCCATCAAAAAGTGTCTACAAAAATTCGGTAGTTGGGTAGTCCGAATTGCTAGCAATACTAATATCATCGATGCTCCCAGTGGATTCCGAGCTTTTAGCCGAGAAGCCGCCTTAAAGCTAAATGTCTTTAATGAATACACTTACACCCTAGAAACTATTATTCAAGCTGGACAAAAAGGCATTGCTATCACTTCTGTCCCAATCCGCACCAATCGCTATTTGCGCCCCTCCCGTCTAGTCAAGAGTATCAGTGCCTATGTTAAGCGATCGCTAATCACTATCCTGCGAATCTCCATGACCTACAACCCCCTGAGATTCTTTATCACCTTGGGGACAATTCCATTTACTCTAGGAACCTTACTGGGGATTCGTTGGTTAATCCTATACTTCGCTGGTACTCCCAAAGCTCACGTACCCAGCCTAGTTTTAGCTGCTATTCTGATTCTAATGGGCTTTCAACTGTGGATATTTGGCTTAGTGGCAGATCTAATGGCAGTCAATCGTCAACTTCTAGAAGACATCCAACTACGACTACGACGATTGGAAGTTGACTCCAATCACACTCCCCACTTGCCATCAACCGGAAATCAACAACAGCGGCAAAACCGGGAAGAGGGAGGAGAAGGGGAAGAATTTGCTAATAATTTCTTGAATAGATAATAGTCCGATTGTGATAGTGGGACGCTCTTAAGACTACTTGTTATAGTAGGAAACTCTTAAGACTACTTTTGGCTGAAAACAACAATCACTCTCGGACTGACGCACTGACACAAACAGCCGCAAATAATGACCAGAGACCTATTCGCCCGTCAAGCCCTAAACCAAATCCCTAAAATCCTTACCCTCCTAGACCGCAATCCCCACAGTCCCACCTACGGATGCTTTGACCGTAACTTCTGGCACTATAAAATCATCGATTTCCCTAGTGGGATGGCACAGGAATTTGTCTGGCCCCTAGCACTAGCCTATCATACCGACTTGCCAGATAACCCGTTCTACCAGCAACCAGTAATTCTCGATTGGGTCGAAGCAGGGATACTTTTTGCTGCATCCAGTTCCCATCCCGATGGCTCCTGTGATGATTATTTCCCCTATGAGCGTGCTGCTGGAGCCGCCGCCTTTTCTTTATTGGCTAGCATCGAAAGTTACAAAGCCATGGGACTCCATAACCCCATTGCCTTGCAATTCTTTGAAAAACGAGCAAATTGGCTAGCCCATCACATGGAAAGTGGACAGCTGAGCAACCACCAAGCCTTGATTGTCTTATGTTTAGACCTGCTATCGGAACTCTTGCATACCAATCAATGGGATAGAGCGCGATCGCAAAGGCTAGAGCAAGTCTTATCCTGGCAAAGTCCCGAAGGCTGGTTTATAGAATATGAAGGCTGCGACCCAGGCTACCACACCTTAACTATTTCCTGTCTAGCTAGGATTTATCTGTTGAGATTAGACCCACGCCTAAAAGAAGCTCTGATCAAAGCTGTCGAATTAGCCGCAGAATTCATCCATCCCGATGGTTCCTATGGGGGAGAATACACTAGCCGTAACACTTATAACTTTTTTCCCCATGGCTTTGAATTAGTAGGACGCTGGTTTCCAGAAGCCCTAGAGATTAATGACCGCTTCTTGGTGGGATTAGCTAATGGTCTTGCTCCCTGTTACGCCGATGATCACATTATTGGTCACCATACCTGGAATTATCTCCTATCTTGGCGGGATTTTGTCAGCAACCGACCCAAACCAACTCCCCGTCCCAGTGGTCGCGTATGGTTGAAAGACGCCAACATCCTAATTGACCGCCGTCGAGGTACAGAACTTTATTTAGCTTTGAATAAAGGAGGCGTTTTTAAGATATTTCGAGACAATCAATTAATTGCTTCAGATACCCATTTTTCCCTACTCGTAAAAGAAAGAGGTAAATTCAAAAATGCTGTTGGTCATCTGATCGATGACTATCAAGTTAAAGTCAGTGAGGATGAAATTCTGATTGAGGGAAACTTAGGATGGGCAAAACAGAAGCAAATGACTCCAATGAATTTACTAATTCTACGGGGAGTGATGTTAACGGTAGGACGCTTCTTTCCCAATTTAATTCGAAAATTATTACAGAAATTATTAATTACTGGTAAAAAAGACGCTCCCTTCTGCTTTCGCCGATATTTTTATTGGCAAGGTGAGCGATGGTTAGTAATTGATGAATTACAAGCTAAGTCTTGGAAATCGGTACAAAGTGTCGGAATTGGTGGAGATCAGACATCGATTTATGTGGTGATGAGTCGTACCTTTCAACCAGGACAATTACAACCGTGGGTTGACCTAAGTGATGAGGTGCAAACCTTGGATGATTATGAATGGTTGAAGTTCGAGCAGCGTTTTTGAGATCATATAACTGGGAACATAGTTCTGAGTGTGTCAGTGCTCAAATACTGTGTATTGAAGTTTTACCAAACTATAGCGCTATTTAATTTTCGCTAATTGCTGCATTACTTGTTCACAAAGCTATAGCGCTTTAATAAACCCAATTATTAAATTATGTAACATTTGTTTTAAAACACTAGCGCTATTAAAAAAATGTGTTATATTAAAGCCATAACAAACAATAGCGCTAGATTAAAAGGCAAAGACATGGCAGCACAAGAGATAACCACCATTGGCACCACTCAAGCAGCTTATCTTTTAGGTATTTGTGTCCAACGAGTTCGCCAACTCCTGAAAAGCGGCAGAATTAAAGGCGCTCAAAAAGTTGGCAGATTTTGGCAAATTCCCCTATTTAACGGGATGCCTAAAGTAATTCCCGGTAAGCGTGGACCAAAAGGAACCTGGAAAAAAGTTGCACAAAAGGTGGCGACTTACATCCACGTCAACCAGCAAATCATCAAGGAAAATAGAAAATACGATACTTACAAGCCTGTTTTGACCGTCAAACAAGGCAACCGCAACACCTACGGTCATTATGTAGAAATCAAAGGCCCATCTCGGTTAGTCTATCAACCCAACTAAACGGGCAAGTGGTCTCCCGTTATAATCGCGTGATAAGCGCGGGAGGGGAATTGCCCGACGGGGTTTAACGGTTCTCAACAGTACGCGAGTAGTACAATAACATTATGCTGTTAACTTACTGCTATCGAATCAAGCCTAGTGACGAACAGATAGCCATCATGGAGAGATGGCTGGAATTGTTGCGTCGTCACTGGAACTATGCTCTCGGTCAAAGACTTGATTGGCTCAACAGGACTCGTTGTCCTATTGATAGATGCAGTATTGTGAGGGAAGCGATTGGCGAAGTCCCAGAACCCGTTAACTATTACACCCAGCAATCAGCACTAAAGGAAACTAAAAAGCTATTCCCTGAGTACAAGCTGATTTACGCCGAAACTCAACAAGTCAACTTACAACGGCTGAACATGGCATGGGAACGATGGAGAAAACCAGATGCGACCGGAAAACGCGGAGGACGACCTCGGTTTAAGAAACAAGGTCAATTGCGGTCGTTTATATTCCCACGGGTTAACAATTCCAGAGCAGGGGCGCAGATCAAACATGGAGTGCTTAAGCTGAGTCGGATTGGTGAAATATCTGTGGTGATGCACCGACCTCTACCGTCCGGTTTCACTCTCAAGCAATGCACTATCGTTAAAAAAGCGGACGGCTGGTACTGTTGCATCTCAATGAAGGATGATACTGTCCCTGAGTTTCTTCCTGTAGAATCGGTTAAATCTGCTGTTGGGATTGATGTCGGCTTAGAGAAGTTTCTGACCACATCAGATGGTGAAGCCGTTGGGATTCCGCAGTTCTACAGAAAGGCTACTAACAGGTTAGCAAGTGCCCAACGGGTAATGTCACGCCGTGTAAAGGGTTCTAAAAACTGGCAGAAAGCTAAACAGAAAGTAGCTCTATTGCACCTTCATGTAACCCGTTGCCGCAAGGAATTTCACTATCAAGTCGCCCATTGGCTATGTAGTAAGTATGACCTGATTGGGTTTGAAAATTTAAATATCAAGGGACTTGCGCGGACTAGATTAGCGAAATCAATACATGACGCAGGGTGGGGGTCGTTTCTGGAGATTTTACAAGCAGTGGCGGTCAAACGCGGTTTGTTAGTCCAGTTCGTTAACCCACGGGGAACAAGTATTGAGTGCTTCAACTGTGGGGCTTCAGTTGAGAAAAATCTAGCTGATAGAGTTCATCATTGTTCTGATTGTGGAGTAAAAATTGACCGCGATTGGAATAGTGGCATCAACATTTTGCATCGTGCATTAATGGCGGTTGGATTGCCGCTGAATGGCTGTGGTAAATCAATACATGATATTGAGGAACAGCAAGTCTCATTCGTGAGTTTGAGAAGCCTACATCATAATCGTTGATTTGATGTAGGAGTAGTCACTTGTCCTAAGCATTGTGGGGCTAAGGTGTGGCTATAAGTTGACCCCGCTGTTGAAATTCTCACTAAAGTTTTTGGTTAGCATCAGATGTTGAAGGTTGTTCGCCTTTGGCCTTCCCCTAGGGTAGATTGAAGGTTGACCGTTGCCGGTTGCCGGTTGCCGGTTGCCTTTTGCCTTTTGCCTTTTGCTGCTAATCCATGAAACGACTCATCTCCATTGCCATCAGCCTACTCATCTTAGGGGTAATTTATGCCAAAATTGACTTTCCCCAACTGATCGCTGTATTCAAAGAATGCGATCGCATGTGGATGGCGATTAGTCTGGGCATGGTGATTCCGATCACCCTGTTCACGGCTTGGCGACTGCAACAACTAATGCCGACGGGTTCCCAACTCCGATTTTGGGAAGCCAATCGCCTGATTTTAGCTGCCAGTACCCTGAATATGGTCTTGCCCTCCAAAATGGGAGATATTGCTAAAGCCTACTTTATGAAGCAGCGGGGTAATTTAGCTGGGAGCTTGTCGTTAGCCATCGTTATTTTTGAAAAAGCTTGTGACATGCTGTCTCTACTGCTATGGTGTGTCTTTGGTTTATTACTCTATCCGGGGAAAAGTGGTTTCTTTTGGTTGATGACCGCTGGGATAATTTTCGGCTTAATTTTAGGGCTATTCCTCCTCAGTTCCCGCAAATTTGCCCATTTATTTTTCTTAGTGACAAAAAAAATTGCCCCAAAAAAATTCCGTCCAAAGCTAGAAAAAATGCAAATGTCTTGGGGGGAAATGCACGGCTACTTCTGGCATGACCCCAAGCAATTATTCAAAATTACCCTAACTTCAATTTTTATCTGGTTCTTACACTTATTGCAAATTTGGTTATTTATCCTCGCCCTCAACGCCTGGACACCCTTTTTAGCCAATCTCGCTCTGTCCCCCCTAGCCATTTTAGCGGGATTGTTACCACTAACCTTTGCGGGGGTTGGCACCCGTGATGCTGCGCTAATTTTCTTCTACCAACGCTATTTCCCTAAGGAGGAAGCTGCCGCCTTAGGATTACTGTGTACTTCCCGCTACCTACTTCCAGCCATTGGTGGCTTACCCTTTCTAGGACAATATTTGACTACAGTGCGCGACTTGGGAAAAAAACCTTCTTAATTTGACTGTTGTCAAGAGGAGATGTATGTTAAATTTATTTAAATTCGGAGCAGTTTAGTTAATAGTTTTGTAAAAAACTGTTTAGGGATGGCACAATTCCCCAACAGCAAATACTATAGTCTGTACCGGAAAGCCATCCTTGAAGAGGCAGCTGCAATGCTCAATAGTCATGGTCGTGAGGGAAAAAGGTGAGGCAAAAATCTATGTTAATAAGTCGCAGAACTTTACCCCCTAGCTCTGGTAAGGGGGTCAAACCTAATCCAACGGTTCACAAAAACTTCACCAATTGGAAAACTAGTTGGCAACCTACGAATCAGACACTAGCTGAGCCAATAATTGACCGTAAAAGAGTGGAAGAATCTCTCTTAGCAGTCCAACAGAGATATCGATCTCTATTTGAAAACTCGACTGATGGTATATTTCAAATCACCCCTGATGGTTACTATATAGCCTGTAACCCATCGCTAGCTAGACTATATGGCTATGAATCACCTAAGCAATTTCTTAGTAATTTAACTGGTGTTGGGGATTACCTTCACAAAGATCCCGAGCGACGCTATCAATTCCTTGACCTACTGCACTCAAAGGGTTTTGTAGAGGATTTTGAATCCCAGGTCTATCGCCAAGACGGCACCCTAATGTGGATTTGTGAAAGTGCTTGGGCAGTGCGTGATGCTACTGGTTACATTCTATACTACGAAGGTTTTGTAAAAGATATTACTAAACAAAAATTAACTGAAGCAGCTTTACAAGCAGCACAAGCCAAATTAGAAGCCCAAAGCCAGGAACTGGAGAATGCCTTAAAGAAGCTGGAACTGGCTCAAGAGGGATTAAAGCAAAGTGAAAAAATGTCCACCTTAGGACAGTTATGCGCTGGTGTTGTTCACGAAATCAACAATCCACTTAACTTTATCTGTGGAAATGTGACTCCAGCAAGGGACTATGGCGAAGATTTATTAAGACTGTTGGGATTATATGCCAAACACTATCCCCAGCCTGTAGCCGAAATTCAACAGTACGCTGATCTAATTGATCTAGATTTCCTGATCGAAGATTTTCCTAAAACCCTATCATCTATGGGATTAGGTGCAGAACGCTTGCAACAGATTGTGCAATCAGTGCGCCACTTTTCCCGACAGGATGACCAGGAAAAGCAGCGAGTGAATATTCATCAGGGCATTGATAGTAATCTGACTATCCTCCATAACCGCTTAAAGCCCAAAGGAAAGAATCCCGGGATTACCGTGACCAAGGACTATGGAAAACTCCCTTTAGTGAAGTGCTACTCTGGTCCAATCAACCAAGTGTTGATGAACCTGCTGTGCAATGCCATTGATGCTCTGGAAGAGTCACAGGTTAACAGGTTCTTTGTTACAGGTTCTGCAGCTGTTCAAGCAGACAGGTTCTTTGTTCCAGTTTCCCCTCAGTCTTCTGATTATGGCCCGCAAGGTGTAAAGCAAAAAGCACCAGCCCCCCCTAAGATCACCATTCGGACAGAATTTCTAGGCAGCGATGGTGATCAAGGGGACAGTTCTGGTGGACAGGTCGTGATCAGAATTATCGATAATGGTCCGGGAATGACAGAAGAGGTCAAACAGAAGATATTTGAACCATTCTTCACCACCAAATCAATCGACAAGGGAACTGGCTTAGGGCTAGATATCTCCAAGAAAATCGTTGTTGAACAGCATGGCGGTCAAATCCTATGTACCTCTAATCCGGGTAAGGGAACAGAATTTGCGATCGCAATTCCTGTAGGTTCATATCATCAAGGCTTGCAGGTAAAATAGACGAACCAATCACCAATGACTAACGACCAATAACTAATGACTAATGGCTACTTAAACTTTTGCGTGCAAAGACTTGAGATATTCAGTATTGACTCCCGATTCTCGGGTTAGGGCGATTTTGCCAGTCCGGGCAATTTCACGGATACCAAACTTATTCAGCATTTGGGTCAGTGCTACCATTTTACCAGGGTCTCCCACAACTTCTAGAGTTAGTGACTCCTCAGATGTATCTACGACATGGGCACGAAACACCTGGGCTAATTCAATAATCTCGGAGCGGGTGGAACTAGTAGTGTTAACCTTTAGCAGCATCAACTCCCTTTCGACACAGGGAATTGAGGTAATATCTTGTACTTTAAGGACATTTATTAGCTTATAGAGTTGCTTAGTCAGCTGCTCAATGCTGCTGTCATCTCCAGGTACTACCATCGTAATTCGAGATATACCAACCTGCTCAGTTGGTCCAACGGCAAGACTTTCGATATTGAAGCCTCTACGGGCAAATAAACCAGCAATGCGAGTTAGAACACCGGCTTCATCTTCAACTAAAACGGAAAGGGTATGTTTCATAGTTTGACTTGGGAGTTGACTTGGGAGTTGACTTGGGAGTGGTGGGGGCGTGTGCTGCCTAAATTGCTATCAACGTGATTTATTGGTGAGACTGTTGACTGTTAAGTGTTGACTAGCCCCTTTTTTTAGGGGGTATAAGGGAGTAGCAACGGTTAACTGTTAAGTTTCTTGAAGCTAAGCGTCAACGGTCAACGGTAAACCAATGTAAGCATTCAGCGATCAGCGATCAGCGATCAGCGATCAGCGATCAGCCAGAGGTTAGGTCACAGGCTAGAAGCCTGTGCCACAAATCACCTCAAGTAGTTTGGCCAACGGCCAAGATATTTTCCCCAGACTTTCGATTTTATTTTAAGCACCTCAAGTAGCGTGAGCTTTTAGCTGACGGCTGACAGCTGACGGCTGAATGCTTACAAACCAATTACCATTTTATCCAGGTTTTGAGTAACCAAGAACTCTAGTAACAGTGTGCTGTATCTAAAGATATATTTTTTATGAAACTAGGCAGCTAATTGCCAAATTCCTCGGTAACATAAAAATCGGTAAAAACTGATTGGAGTGAAACAAAATAATTATGGGTTGGTTAAAGCGAATGTTTGGATTTGGGAGCCCAGAGGAAGCTGCCGCAGCTAGTACCCCTTCAGAAGATGCACCAGCAGGAGATGACATTCCCCCAGAACGAATGGGGTTAAACGGGGAATACGACCAAAGCGGCCTTGCCAAGCGAGTTGTTTGGGCCTTTGACCAAGACGACGAGCTGGATGACGAGGAAAGGCTCTGGGTTGCTCAAACTGGCGGTAAAGTTGTGCTAAAAGGAGAAGTAGCTAGCCAGGAGGTTCTAGATAAGATGGTTAATGTTGCCTCAGGTGTGGATGGTTGCACGGAGGTTGAAACTGATCAAGTGAGCGTCGGCTAATACCAATTGTGGGGATAATCAAACCTTAGCTCCCAGCCACTCTAACAGGATCAGATTCACCTGTTCCGGACATTCATCGTGGGGACAGTGACCAGCATGATCTAACTCCAATAGCTCTAAATTAGGATTGAGTTTAACAAACTTGCGAGCTAACATAGGGGGAATCATCCGGTCTTCTAGTCCCCACATCAATAGCATAGGAATATCTAATGTAGGTAATAGGGATTTGACCGGTAGACTAAAGTTAGGAGCGGTCATCCCTCTCAAAAGTCTACTAAAGGTGGCCGCAGCTCCAGGATCGGTGGCAGGGACACTCAGAATTTCTACTAAATCATCTGTAACTGCCTCTGGATTAGCATAAGCTAACCCTGCCCACTTACGCACAATCCCTGGACGTCTTACCACGTAAAATAGGGTTTTGAGTAGCACTGGTGATGCCACTAGACTCTCAACAGTTGAGACTATCGGTCCGAGCCAACTAGGAATCGCTTCTTCTCGGGCTTGGAAATCTGGTAAATTAATCATCACCAGACCTTTAACCATCTCTGGATGGGTTGCTGCTGCTCCTAGACCAACTAGCGAACCAATGGAGTTACCTACTAACACTACCGGTTTTTGGATAAAAGTTTGCCAAAATTCATAAACCTGAGCTACCCAAAGGTCAATGGTATAGTCAACCGAAGCTTTCCGGGATGCCCCAAAACCCAGCAGATCTAAAGCATAAACGGTATGATGTTGACCGATTACGTCTAGGTTATTACGCCAATGCCCTACCGAAGCACCAAACCCATGAAGCAGAATAACTGGTGTTGTCGGCTGGACAGTTAGGGGTTGGGGTGGGCGAAAATAGGTATAACGGATCGGCCAACCCCGCCAGACCCAATCCCTTTGACTACCAACTCGTTGCTGCCAATGCAAAGATTTGGTCACAACCTGCCTCAACTTCAAAAATATTTACAAAGCAACTTGAGTCCATTATGCCTTGCCTATCAGGCAAAGGAGTAAGTTATAACTATTCCATCGGCCTTGGTTTCCTAAGTGATGTTAATAATTTGAACAGAAACAAGAAAGGAATTAGTAAAATGGCAAGTGTATGTAGTAAGTCGATTTTTTGATTAATCCACTTAAGAAAATAAACAAACGCCTGTGAGTGATAATAGAAGACGCCAACGCGATCTACCCCAAATTAACGAAAGAATAAGGTTTCCGAAGATTAGAGCCATTGATACCGATGGGGCACAGCTGGGTATAATCACACCTCAAGACGCCCTGCGGATCGCTGAGGAAAAGGAGTTAGATCTTGTCCTGGTTAGTGACAAGGCAGATCCGCCAGTGTGTCGCATCATGGACTATGGCAAGTACAAATTTGAACAAGAGAAGAAAGCCCGTGAAGCAAAGAAGAAGCAGCACACGGCTGATGTAAAAGAAGTGAAGATGCGCTACAAAATAGAAGACCATGACTACAATGTGCGGGTCAATCAAGCGGAGCGCTTCCTGAAATCTGGCGATAAGGTCAAAGCTACCATTACCTTCCGAGGTCGAGAAATTCAACACAGTAATTTAGCCCAGGCACTACTCGAGCGCATGGCTAAGGATTTACAAGAATTGGCAGAAGTCCAGCAAGCACCGAAGCGGGAAGGTCGTAACATGATGATGTTACTCTCCCCCAAAAAATAGTGGTTATAGTGATTGGTCATCAGTCATTGGTCATTGGTCATTAGTCATTGGTCATTAGTCATTGGTTATTAGTCATTGGTACCCACATGGGCAGGTGCCTGGAATTCATGTCTGAATACCCATGCACGGAGCAAGCAGCTTAAAATACCAAGGACTACTGACTGAGGACTAGTGACGAAGGACGAATGACTCTATGAAATTGCCATCTCCGACTCGCCTGAAGGGTTACTGGGTTAGAAAAATCCTAGAGTGGGTGAATCTTCGCCCAGAAGAAGGCGAGCGGACATTGTTGATGTTCGCCTTCCATACCACCACTTCCATGGGACTGCTTTGGTTAGAGTACAGTGCCATTGCCTTGTTTCTAGAGAAATATGGCGCGAAGTGGTTACCGGTGATTTATATTGCTAGTTCCGTGATCTGCTCTGGGCTGGGAGTATTATACTCCTGGTTGCAGAGCATTTTACCCTTGAGGTCAGTCTTGGTAGCGATCGCTATCCTAGCTGCCTTACCCCTGTTAGTGTTCCGCCTAGGCTTGGAGATCGAGTATGGCTATATTACTGTAGTCACCATCTTTCTATTGCGATTGTGGATGGATGCGGTGTACATCCTCAATGACCTTAATTCCCAGGTGACGGCTAATCAGTTATTCAACATTCGGGAAATTAAGCGTACCTACCCCCTAATCTCCAGTGGGCTTTTGGTAGCTGATGTCCTCTCTGGGTTCTCATTACCTCTATTATTGCTGTTAGTGGGACTCAACAATGTGGTGGCTTTTGGGTCTGGCATGATGCTCATCGGAGCACTGACCTTGGTTTATATATGTCAGCACTACCAGCAAGCCTTTCCTAACTCCCCAGCACGACAGTGGGAAGAAATGGAGCCAGACTTTGCTGTGCGTCAGCCGAGTGAATCCCTCAGACGCTATGTCATCCCTTTATTTGCCTTTTTTATCTTAGGGGAAGCCCTGTACCTCCTAATTGAATTTCAGTATATGGGTCAATTGGAGCAAACCCTGGATAGTTCAGCAATTGCTGGTTTTCTGGGTCTATTCAGTGGTACGTTGGGACTTTTTGAACTGGTGACCCAATGGTTTATCTCTAGTCGGGTGATTGATCGCTTTGGTCTTTTCCTAAGCGCTATGGTATTACCTGGTGCTTTATCTGTGATTGGCTTAGTGACCCTAGCTAACATGGCAAGTTGGCTAAAGTTTGATATTGGGTTCTTGCCTAGCTGGATTACAGGGCTATTTATTGGTGTAGTCTTACTCCGATTCGTTGATGAACTATTGCGCTTTACTTTAATTGCTAGTGTTGAACCTGTACTCTTCCAAGCCTTACCGTCAGGGTTACGCTCTGTGGTGCAGACTACTGTGCAAGGGATTGCCAAACCCATGACTACTGGCATTACTGGCATTGGAATTTTAGCCACCATTGGGCTGCTGGATTGGGCTTTCCCCAATTTTGAGCCATTGCGCCATTGGGTGTTTATTCTAATGGTAGTGATTTTTGCCCTATTATGGCTGCTGAGTACCCGGTTGATGCGGGCTAATTATGGTTCATTGCTGCTGATCAATGCTGAGCAAGGACGTTTGGGTTCTGCCAATACCAATTTCCTGGATACTAAGACCCTCTTTGAGGAAGCGGTAAAGCGACTGAAAACTGAGCCGAAGAACCGCTCTGCTTACATTCAACTGTTGTCTCAAATCGCTCCAGAAACAGCGAGTCAGGTTCTTTCTCCCTTGCTGGGAGAAATGTCTACAGATTTGCAGCGCCAGAGTTTAGAGGTGATGTTGCCCTATCCCAACCCAGATTGTCTAGAAGATGTGTCTCGGTTGATTGATCAAAGACCACCAGTAGAAGTCCTGGCCTTAGCATTGCGCTATTTTTGGCTGGCTCAGAAAGACCTGAATATTCGGACAATTAAGCCTTATCTACAACCTGCTGTTGACCCAACCGTAAGAGCTACAGCAGCTGCTTTAATTATGGGTCGGGGTACACCAAAAGAGAAATTTGAAGCCGTCAAAACCCTGCGGCGGATGCTCACCTCAAAAAAAGAGCAAGAACGGTTGATGGGTACCCGAGCTTTGGCAGAGATGGATTACTTGGAATCCTTGGTAGTTTATATTGATGACCTGTTAAGGGATAAGTCATTAAAGGTACGGTGTGCTTGTTTAGAGGTGATTGCTGCTAAACGATTTGAAAAGTACTATCCGTCTTTAGTCAAGGCACTTTACTACACATCTACCCGCAATGCTGCTCGTAGAGCGTTGGTCAAGCAAGGGGATGAAGCCATTGCTTTATTGAGGGTTTTGTCTGAAGATATTCATAAGCCAGACCCAGTAAGGCGGCAAGCTTGGATGGCTCTCGGTGAGATTGGCAGACTCCAGGCTATAACTCAGAAGGGTACTCCTGAAGCTATGAAGCATTTGGTGCAACAGTTGATGAGTAGTTGGGGGACAACCCGTCGTAATATTCTCACGATCCTGCTGAAGATTCCAGGGGAGGTTGGAATTGAAGCGGTGATGAACGAGTTAGGGCGTAGGGTCGTAGAAGCCTTAATTGAGCAAGAATTGATGTTTTTGGGTCAAATTTATGGCGCACTGCTGGATTTGACCTCAAAGAAAATAGCTGGACTGGAGGCAGATTTGCTGCGGCAGGGGCTTAATGATCTTCAACAAGATCTGGTGGAGGTGTGTTTCTTACTGATGAAGTTTCTTTATCCATCGAGTGCCATCAAAGCAGCTGAGTTTAATCTAGCATCCCATTCTCGGTCAAACATTGCCCTAGGGTTAGAAATTTTGGATAATACCCTAGATATTCCTAATAAGAAAGCATTTTTGTCAATTTTAGACCGGCGTTCTCTGAAAGAAAAATTAGCTGCCCTCGTGGATTTAGTGCCTTATCAACCCATGAGTGTAAGCGATCGCTTACGTCGGTTAATCGAGTTACGACATTTTATGTCAGATTGGCCCCTAGCGTGTTGTTTTCATGTGGCCAGAGCAGCACACTGCTCTCTAGCACCAGCAGCGGCTATGAGTTGCTTACGTCATCCTACCGGTTTTGTGCGGGAAGCGGTTGTGGCTTATCTCAAAGAGATGTCACCTCGTGCTTGTGCAGAGTTGTTGCCAGTGCTTAGGAATGACCCAGATCCCTTGGTAGCTGCTCAAGCACAAGAGATTATCGGATAGTTTGATCAGTATAGTTGCCTATTGTTTGTAAACTTTGCTGGCATCATCTCTAATTTATCATGGCAGTGGACAGTAGAGCTAGGGGTGAAATAATGTCTGAAAGTAAGCATTCAGCCATCAGCGTGTCGCGTATCAGCGTGTCGCGTATCAGCTATCAGCCATTGACCTGTGGCCACGCTACTTGAGGTGGGAAGAGCTTTTGAATAAAATAAGCTGACCGCACCTCAATTAGCGTGAGTTTTTAGCTCACCGCTGACCCCTGAATACTTACGTCTGAAATTACCACAGTACAGTGGTTGAATCTTAATTAGAGCTCTAGGTCTAGTGAGCCATTAACTATAAACAATTAGCGAAACAACTATCGGTATGGGTTAAACTTGTAGTTTACTACAGGACGGCTATTCGCTAGCAGCCAACCGCTAACCCAACCGCTAACCAATGTTATCTAGCATTGATCGTTTAATTTTTATCAGGGGTGTCCCAATTTTTCACGAATTGCGGGACGATTTTCTGATGCGACTAGCCTCTGTGATGGACGAGCTAGACTTTCCTTCTAACCATACCATCTTTGCTCAAGGGGAAGAGGGTAGGGAACTTTATATTGTAGTCTCAGGTTTGGTAAGAGTTCACATTGGTGAGCGGAATTTGGCACAGTTCAAGCAAGGAGCCTGCTTTGGGGAGATGTCCTTGTTTGATGCAGAACCTCGTTCCGCTTCTGTGACCACCATCGAACCTTGCCATTGTTTGATGTTGACACAGCTACAACTCTATGATGCCATTGATGAGACACCAGAATTTGCAATTAAGATTATTCGTATGCTGTCCCGCCGTATTCGGGAACTTAACAGCAATTTGAATACTAATCAGGTTAAAAATCCACCATTGGATGTGAGAAGGGTTGGAAGTCGTTTAACGGATTTCCGTGCTTAAGATAAGTCCTAGTTTTTTGGTACTAGTTTCTTTTGGTACTAGACGTGGATCGTAGGTTCGTTAATCATTAAAATAATCAGCAACATCGGTTTATAATTAACAGTAACTATGTCTTTTGTTGGTCTACACATTCACAGTGATTATAGCCTACTGGATGGAGCATCTCAGCTACCAGCACTGATCGATCGAGCTGTTGATTTGGGAATGCCTGCGATCGCACTGACAGATCATGGTGTGATGTATGGTGCTATTGAACTGATTAAAGTTTGCCTAAAAAAGGGCATTAAGCCGATAATCGGTAACGAAATGTATGTGATAAACGGGGATATTGAGGTCAATAAGCGTTACCGAAAATATCATCAAGTTGTCTTAGCAAAAGATACCCAAGGCTACAAAAACTTAGTAAAACTAACAACTATTTCTCACCTCAAAGGGATGCCAGGTAAAGGTATTTTTGCTCGTCCCTGTATCAATAAAGAATTACTGGAGCAATATCACGAAGGGTTAATTGTAACCAGTGCTTGTTTGGGGGGCGAAGTTCCCCAAGCTATCCTAAAAGGTGACTTAGATCAAGCCCGTAAAGTAGCTAAGTGGTACCAAGATGTTTTTGGGGATGATTACTATTTAGAGATTCAAGACCACGGCTCTGTAGAAGACAGAGTGGTTAATGTTGCGATTGTCAAGATTGCCAGTGAATTAGGAATTAAAATTGTTGCGACTAATGACTCCCACTTTATCTCCTGCTATGACGTAGAAGCCCATGACGCTTTGCTGTGTATTCAAACCGCTAAACTGGTTACAGAAGAGAAACGGATGCGCTATAGTGGCACGGAGTATCTCAAGTCAGCAGAGGAAATGAAACGGCTGTTTCGAGATCATTTACCGTCGCAGGTGATAGAGGATGCGATCGCAAATACCTTAGAAGTGGCCGATAAAGTCAAGCACTACAATATTATGGGGGAACCTCGCATCCCACACTACAAGGTATCCAAGGATTATACCCCTGACACCTATTTAGAAGAAATTACCTGGAACGGACTGATGAAGCGGCTAAAGTGTCGCTCTCGTAGTGAAATTGATCCAGTGTATAAAGCCCGGCTGGAGTATGAGTTAAAAATGCTCCAGCAGATGGGGTTTTCTACCTACTTTTTAGTGGTTTGGGACTACATCAAATATGCCAGAGACAATGATATTCCCGTTGGTCCGGGTCGTGGTTCAGCAGCAGGCTCTCTAGTGGCTTATGCCCTAGAAATTACCAACATTGATCCTGTACATCATGGGCTACTGTTCGAGCGCTTTCTAAATCCAGAGCGGAAATCCATGCCAGATATTGACACAGATTTCTGCATTGAAAGACGGGATGAGGTGATTAAATATGTCACCAATCTCTATGGTGAAGACCGAGTAGCCCAGATTATTACATTTAACCGCATGACCTCTAAAGCGGTATTAAAAGATGTAGCGAGAGTGTTAGGAATTGCCTACCAAGAATCGAATCGTATGGCTAAGATGATTCCAGTGGCGCGAGGTAAGCCAGCCAAACTCTCAGTCATGATTTCTGATCAGACACCAACACCAGAGTTTAAAGAAGCTTACGATCAAGATCCGGAAGTGCGTCGTTGGGTGGATATGGCGATTCGGATTGAAGGGACAAATAAAACCTTTGGTGTCCATGCTGCTGGTGTGGTTATTTCAGCAGACCCCTTAGATGAAATTGTGCCATTACAACTGAATAATGATGGTGCAGTGATCACCCAGTATTTTATGGAAGACCTGGAATCTCTGGGACTCCTGAAAATGGATTTTTTAGGACTAAAGAACTTAACCACTATTCAGAAAACCAAAGAGTTAGTTAAAAAGACTCAAAATATTGAACTCGATTTAGATGATATTCCCCTAGAGGAAATTAAATCTAGGAAAATTTTAGCCAAGGGTGAACAGAAGAAAAAACCCCCAGGTGTTCAAGAAACTTACGAGCTCCTAGAGAAAGGCCAGTTAGAAGGAGTATTCCAATTAGAATCTTCCGGAATGCGTCAGGTGGTGCGAGACCTGAAACCTGACAGTATTGAAGATATATCTTCAATTTTAGCTCTTTATCGCCCTGGTCCTCTGGATGCTGGTCTGATTCCTCAGTTTATTAATCGTAAACATGGTCGAGAAAAAGTAGAGTATCAACATCCTCTATTAGAGCCTATTTTAAGGGAGACTTATGGAATTCTATGTTTACCAAAAGGTACCTTAATTGATAAGCCCGATGGTTCTTATGTGCCCATTGAGGAAATTAAATCTGGCGACCTAGTATTAACCTCTGATCGTAAACGAGTTTGGCCAGCAAGGGTAGCCAAGCAATGGTGCAGTGGTGTCAAAGACATCCTGAAAATTACGTTATCTAGTGGTACAGTTATCTATTCCAGTAAAAACCATCGCTTTTTAACACCAGATGGAGATAAATTTGCCTATGAGCTGAAACCAGCAAACCCGGTCCTCAAGAATGCTGATGGTTTTGGTTCTGAAGTTTATGAAAAATATCCCGGAGCGAGCAACAGTAAAAAACTGTGGCCAAATGATGCTCACTTGGGTTTAGTAACTAAAACGCTAGTCAAACAGTCATCTCAACAGGCAACGCTATCCAGACCGAAAGAGTTACAGTACAAGACAAGGGTTAAAGACTGGGATGTTCGGATAGTTTATGTTACCGCTGTTGAAGAGAGTGGGCAACAGGAGTGTTTTGATCTACAAATGGAGGAACAATCTTCCCCATACTTTCTGGCTCATGGCGTAGTCGTTCATAACTGCTTTCAGGAAAGCATCATGCGGATGGCCCAGGATTTGGCCGGTTATTCTCTAGGTCAAGCCGATTTACTGAGGCGGTGTTTGAGTGGATCAACTGAGATAGTGGATCCAGCAACCGGTCGTTTAGTTTCTCTGAAGGAGATTGCTTCTAAATCTAGTTACTGGTTGGGACGAAAGGTTTTTTCCCTGGATTTAAAGACCCAAAAAATTACCCAACGACCAATTATCGAAATTCATCCTAATGGGATTCGTGATGTTTGGGAGATTACTACCAAAACTAACCGCAACATTCGCGCTACGGATGATCATCTTTTCTACACGAGTCTGGGATGGAAGCCTCTCAAAGAGTTTACCATAGGAAGCCCGATCGGTTTAGCGAAAACATTACCAATTCCCTACAGTCGTGAACTGTCGAATAGTAAAGTTAAGGTAACTGCTGAGATCATTGGTGATGGAGATTTTTCTATAAAACCTCTAGCTTCTAGCTATCCAACTCTGAAAGGGGAAAATTTACCTAGGGCTTTTCAGAATCAAGCCTTGATGGGGATTACTGACTCAGATATTTTCTGGGATGAGATTGTTGAGCTGAAGTATCTTGGCCAAGAGGATGTTTTTGATTTAAGTATTGCTGAAACTCATAACTTTCTTGCCAATGACTTTATTGCTCACAATTGCATGGGTAAGAAGAAAGTGGCTGAGATGCAGAAGCATCGGGAGATTTTTATCGATGGTTCAACCAAAAATGGCGTGACTCAAGACATAGCTGAGGAGTTATTTGACCAAATGATTAAATTTGCCGAATATTGTCTCAGCTATGATACGGAGATTATCACAGTAGAGTATGGTCCAATAGCGATTGGTGAGATTGTCGAAAAAGGTATCCCATGTACTGTCTATAGCGTTGATAGTAATGGCTATGTCTATACCCAACCTATTGCTCAGTGGCATAACCGGGGAGAGCAAGAGGTGTTTGAATATACTCTAGACGATGGCTCAGTGATTCGAGCTACAAAAGATCATAAGTTTATGACGATTGATGGTCAAATGCTGCCGATTGATGAGATATTTGAGGGAGGGTTGGAGTTGAAACAGTTAGCAGAATTGCCTTTAGGGTTAATTGAGCAAGCTAGTTAATTTTTATGTATTTTTGTTAAGTTAATAACCGCATAATAACGCTTTCAGATATTAAGAAATAATTCGCCAACAGCATCTTGACCTCAACCCAACCCGGATTTTGTATAATTTATGCATAAGAGGTTGTCTGAGAAGTCTCATTTGCTACATCCAAGCCCCCTAAATCCCCCAATTTTGGGGGACTTTTAGCAGCAAATATTCTTGTTCCCGCCATAATTGGGGGGCTAGGGCGTGTTTTCAAAGTTTTCGGCAAGATTATGATCCCCCCCAGCCCCCCTTAAAAAAGGGGGGAGCCATACTCAAAGTCCCCCTTTTTTAAGGGGGATTTAGGGGGATCTCCGAGTTTGAAGACACGCCCTAGGGGGGCAAAATTCAGTATAAAAAAACTTTTCAGATATCCTCTAAATGTCACAAACTAAACATTAAGAGATAAAAATGCTTAAATTAGTTAATAATGGATGGAATATCAATTTTTTTTTGATGGCTACATCCTTACTCACACTTTTATCTTCTCAACCTGCCTTTGCTAATCAGGCATGTTCTACTGTTGATTTTAATGGTTCGGCTGCCAAGCTTCGTTATAGGAATGTACAAGGTGATGCAAGTAGCAGGACAATTTCCCAATCTAATTCAGTTAGAGGTTGGAGTTATAAAGGTCGTCTAGCTAGTTACGTTATATTCAACGGTAGTAAATCAGTTGTCATTGTAGAGGAATTTAATCCAGACACAGGACAATTCGGTCGTAAACTAGCGACTATTAATATTTCAAATAGTGATAGCATTCGCGGATGGGATTGGGATGAGGAAAAAGGAATAGCCTCATTTTTATTAGTAAATAGCTCAGGTACTTTCGTAGCTGTAGAAAAGTTTGGTCTATCAGGATTCGGTTCTCGAATAGCAACAGTAAAACTTTCTAATAGCGCTTTAAGTAAATTGGGTTCTTCTTGGACATGGGATGGTACCTTGGCTGAATACACTTTAAATGGTAGAACTAAAGTCGAATATTTTGATGGTGATTCTTGGGGTTCTCAACTTCCTAACAAGAGCTCATTTGTTGGGAATAATATAGTTGGAAGAAGTTGTTACTAAGAATGTAAACATTCAGCTTATGCGCAATGCGCATTGGCGCACGCTACGCGAACGGCGCACCCTAGGCGAAAGGGAACAGCCTGCATAGGTAAGCATTCGTTTAATCTCTATTACAGAAAGCTGATGGCTGATAGCTGAATGCTTAGATAACTACTAACTATTAATACTTAAAATCACATCGTTACCGCCACCACCGAGAATATCATCACCATCTCTCTCATCTAAGTAGTCGGACAAAAGTAAAATTAACTGTTGAAATAGGGAGCTGGGAGCAGGGAGCTGGGAGCAGGGAGCAGACGGACTTTTGGCAACTTTACACAAGTTAATACAGCGATGCAGAGGTGCGACCCGTGGCGAATTTAATTACGGGTCAAACGCACCATTACGGTCTTGGGGAGGCAGCGCGGTCTTGGGGAGGCAGCGCGGTCTTGGGGGTTTCCCCCATGAGCGACTGCCGTGGTCTCCCCCATGAGCGCTTTGCATCAAGAAGTGAGGTTGATTTTTGTCCAGGTACTTAGCTAATTCTGATCTTCTGTTGTAGAGGAAGAAGAAATTCCAGTGGCGATAATATTAGCGTTGATAGTAATAGCTAATTGTCCGTAAAGACTATCATTGCCACTACCACCAATTAGTCTATCATCTCCACGTCCACCTGCGATCGCATCATTACCTGCATTGCCGTTAAGCAAATCGTTGCCATTTTTGCCATCAATTAGATCATTACCATCCCCACTGTTGAGGGTATCGTTACCATCCCCACCGGTCAGAGTATCAGTAACGGTTGAGGGAATGGAGAAAGGGGAAAAAGACGATTAGAAATCTATAGAAAAATCTCTAGAAAATAAAAAAAGTACTCTCTGGAGTAACATGCTCCGGTAAAATGAAAACTATAATACCAAAACTGAAGAATTGTAAAGTAATATTAAGTAAAGGCATACATCGATTGAGTGTTTTTTCCTCTATGACCACCCAGTTTTTTGCTTCCCAGCGTGTCGAAATGACTGTGCCACAGGAATCTGTGCCGATTCAGCACTACTTGCGTCAGCCGGAACGGATAGTTTATGCGATCGCAGACCTGAATCGCATCCAACAACTGACTCAGAAGCGTTTTCGCCTGAAAATGAATCCATTACACTTTATGTCCTTGACATTTCAGCCCACGGTAGATCTGGAAGTGTGGGCAGAATCTGACGCTACCGTTCATCTGAGGTCTGTCGGTTGTAAAATTCTGGGATTGGACTATATAAATCAACGGTTTGCCCTAGAATTAACCGGAAAACTGCATCCTTGGGACGATCAAGGAGTGACTAAGCTCACCGGCAGAGCGGATTTAACTGTCAAGGTTGATGTGCCCTTACCTTTTTCCCTTACTCCCAAGCCAATCTTAGAAACCACTGGCAATGGTTTGCTCAAAAGCGTTTTGGTCAGGATTAAGCAAACATTGATGCACCAGCTGTTGTTGGATTATCGTCAATGGGCTCGCAATGGCACCCAGACAAATATTTATAGTCAGCAGCAACCACCAGGAGCTCCCGCCACCTAATCTAGCCATCGGTGTGGGAGATGGGGAGATGGGGAGATGGGGAGATGGGGAGATGGAGAGATGGAGAGATGGGGAGATGGGGAGATGGGGAGATGGGAAGATGGGGCGGGGGCGCGGTAAGTGTCCTGGGAATTTTTGCCTAATTCCAACCTATTACCTATTACCTCTTGCCTCTTGCCTTTCCTCTTGCCTCTTGCCTCTTGCCTCTTGCCTTTCCTTAAGGGAATATGTTCACCAAAATAATGGGTTTGAAGCCCCGTCCTTCTAGGACGGCTTTTCTTGATTCTTGATATATTCTTTCAGTACGGCTATAGGGGCTCCTCCAACAGAAGAAGCATAATAGCTAGGACTCCACAAAGCTGTTTTGCCATTTGGCTTTAAAAACCCTTTCTGTCCATATCTGCGACTTGAAACCCCTTTAAGACTGTTAACCATCTGAGATATTGATAATTTTGGAGGGTATTCAATGAGTACATGAATGTGATCAGACTCTCCATTGAACTCTTTGATATTAAAATTTATTTTTTTTGCTACTTCTTTGAATGATTCCTCTATAGCTGTAAGGCAAGCGGCGCGTTAATATTTTTTGGCGGTACTTGGTGACACAGATTAAATGCATCGGCAAACTAGTCAAGCTGTGCCAATATTCCGGAATCCCATTGTCAAAACTTTTAGATTACACTATAATCCTACGTACAGAGAAATTAGGAGAAAACATGTGAAAGCCAGGTACAAGTACCGATTCTACCCTACAGACCAACAAAAGAATGACCTAGCCAGGCTGTTTGGTTGCGTCCGGGTAGTTTGGAACGATGCTCTGGCTATATGTAAAAACTCAGACAAGGTATTAAAGTCAGGGGAATTACAAAAACTAGTAATAACTCAAGCTAAAAAGACTGAAGAAAGACAGTGGTTGTCTGAGGTTTCAGTAGTTCCTTTGCAACAATCTGTAGCAGACATTGGGGTAGCTTTCAAGAACTTTTTTGATTCCTGGAAAGGTAAAAGAAAAGGAAATAAAGTTAATCCTCCAAGATTCAAGAAGAAGACTAGCAAACAAACAGCCAGGTTAACTCGCCGAGGATTTTCCATAAAGGGCGACAAGGTCTATCTAGCTAAAGTTGGAATAGTAAAACCAGTTTGGTCTAGAGACCTCCCTGATGACCCTAGTTCTGTGACTATCATTAAGGATTGTGTAAATAACTATTTTTTGAGTTTTGTGGTAGATATTGAGCCAGTTCAAATCAATGCTGATAACCAAAGTATTGGAATCGACCTAGGTATCAAGACTTTTGCTGCAATGAGCGATGGAAGTGAAGTTCAAAGTCCTGATTATTCAAAACTAGATCGCAAGCTAAGAAAAGCTCAAAAAAAGTTTGCAAAGCAGTCAAAAGGGTCAAATCGGAAAAACTTGACTCGACTAAGGATAGCTAAGATCCATAATGAAATAGCCAACAAAAGAAGCGACTTCTTACACAAACTGTCAAGCAAGGTGGTCAGCGAAAACCAAGTAATCGTCTTGGAAGATCTCAATGTGTCAGGGATGCTAAAGAACCGCAAAATATCTAGAGTAATAAGTCAACAAGGTTGGGCGGAATTTAGAACTCTGTGTGAAGCAAAATCAGAAAAATACGAAAGAGAATTTAGGGTTATTAGTCGTTGGGAACCAACTAGTCAAATCTGCTCAGATTGTGGTTTTAAATGGGGAAAATTAGATCTGTCTGTGCGCTCTGTACTTTGCGTGAGTTGCGGAGCTGAGCAAGATAGAGACATTAATGCGGCAAGAAACATAGAAAAGGTCGGCATGGGGCATCGGCACGACCATAAACGGACAAGGAGGGAAGGTAAGACTGCTTTTGTAGCGCGTCCCGATGATCTGTCAAGAATCACTGCCCTTCCAGGGCGGTGAGTATGTCAAAATCACCCTTAACCCTTAATCCTTGATATTTCCTTGTGACAAAAACTATTACTGATCTCCCCATTAAAGCTGGTATTGTTGGTACTGGGTTTGCGGCTAAGCTACGAGCTCAGACATTGCAAACGGATTCGCGATCGCATTTAGTGGCGGTCTGTGGTCATACCCCTGCCAAAACACAAGATTTTGCTGAAACCCACGGCACTACAGTGGTGGATTCCTGGCAGCAATTGGTAGAACACCCGGAGCTTGATCTAGTATTTATTAGCACGATTAATCGGGATCATGGCACAATTGCCCGTGCTGCCCTTAATGCCGGGAAACATGTTGTCACTGAATATCCCCTTTCCCTTGACCCCAAAGATGCCGAATCCCTGATTACCCTAGCCAACGCTAAGGGCAAGCTCCTCCATGTAGAACATATTGAGCTTTTAGGGGGCTTGCATCAAGCCTTGCGCCAATCTTTGCCCAAAATTGGTGAACCGGTTTATGCCCGTTACGTAACTATTGCGCCGAAACACCCTGCACCCCGGGGCTGGACATTCAATCTGGAACTATTTGGCTTTCCCTTCATTGCTGCTCTTTCTCGCATTCACCGCTTTACAGACTTGTTTGGTGAAGTCGCTTCTGTGTATTGTCAATCCCAATTTTGGGATGCTGCTGATCAGTACTTTACTGCTTGTCTATGTAATGCCCAACTGCGCTTTACTTGTGGTCTAATCGCAGATATTACCTATGGTAAAGGGGAAATGTTCTGGCAGAGGTTACGGAATTTTGAGGTGCATGGAAACCAAGGCACACTGCTGTTTGAGGGAGACCAAGGTAATCTGATTAAGGCAGAGGAAACCAAACCAATTGAAGTAGCAGGGCGACGGGGTTTGTTTCTTAAAGATACCGCTATGGTAATTGACCATCTAGTTAAAGGAACACCCCTGTATGTCTCGACCGTAGATAGTTGTTATACTCTCAAGGTTGCAGATGGATTACGTGAGTCCGCAGCTACAGGTCATGCGATCGCTTTAATTTAGTTTTAAGCTATCAGCTATCAGCTATCAGCTAATGCGCACACTAGTTGAGGTACTATCAGCTATCAGCTATCAGCTATCAGCTATCAGCTATCAGCTTTGGGCCTGTGGCGACGCTACTTTAGGTGCTTATGGGCTACGGGAAAGTCCCAGCGTCGTTCGCACAGCGTGGCCAAACGCGCACGCGTGGCCGAAAGGCCAAGGCCAAAGCCTGTGCCACGCTAAGCGAATGGCTCACGGCTGTTCGCGTAGCTTGAGCTAAAAGCTCACGGCTGACCGCTGAATGCTGACTGCTGAATGCTTACATTTATCATTTGGTAAAATTTATCGTCAACATTTTATACCATAAAATTGACAACGACGTTGTATAAATTACCTAAACTATATAAATCTTAACAAATATTTTAAACTTCATTACAAAATCAGATATGGCCTTGGCATACCATGATATGTTCTGTAACATACATCGAGTCGGGGTTCCTATGGGCTAATTAAACACGCAGCATCCCCGCTCTCGAACTACCTAATGGTAAAGTTAGACAAGGAGAACACTTTGGATTTGCATTCTACTCAACCCCACAATGATCATGGTTGTGAAGGCATTAGCGATTATGTCGCCGAGCTTCAGTTTCACATGGCACTCCACGCCCGAAAATTAGTTCCTAACCTCACTACAGCAGCAGATAGTAGAGAGCAACTATTGCAGCAAACCCAAGCTAATTGTGAGAAACTGGCCTCCCGACAATCCCGTTCATAGAGATGAAGCCCTAGCGCGATTTGCAGCAATCAACGATTCTGTATACTGTAGCGCCTCTTGCCAAACCTGATAGCCAAGAGGCGTTAAATGTATACCATCGGTTGTCAAGTTGTGCTCCATCTGACCTTTACTATCAGTAAACAACTTGTGAAGATTGAGATAGGCTGCTCCTTCTTGTTGAGCAATCTGAGCAATTTGTTTATTAAGATTACGAATGCGCTGATTAGAAATAGCAGTAGCTCGTGTCGGTAAAATCGACTGGATAATCAGTTGAGCTTGTGGGTGATTTTGCCGCAATTGACGGGTAATCTGGCGCAGATTGTTGACAATAACTTGATCGGTTTTCCCCTGACGCAAATCATTGATACCTGCCATCACATAAATTGTATCAGGACGAGTCTGGGAAAATGCCGATAATCGACTCAAAATTTGACTGGTATTCTCACCAGAAATCCCTTGATTGAGCCAAAGTTGATATTTAGGTAATCCCTGTGCCGGTAACCACAAACTTAGGGAATCTCCCACTACCATAGACAGACGATTGTTACCCTGTCCGTAAGCAACAGCTTTCGCTTCCTGTGCCAGGAGTTGTTTCCATTGCTGATAGGTAGGTTTTGTGAGAGGGACTCCTTTGTGATTTAATCCCTTTGCCCAAAACGATGAGAAACTATGAGCAGGTAAGCGAGTATAAAGTTTGCCAGCTCTGAGGGCAGCTAATCGTTGGTAATATAGTTCCGTTCCTGACTTTGGTGAAGGAGTAGCAGGTCGATAGTTGGGTAAACTTTGCTGATACTTTACACCAAGTTTCGCCCCCCTAGCCCCCCAACTTTGCGGTGCGACCCGTGGCGAATTTAATTCGCCAACGGAAAGCGCACCGGAGGGGGAAATTGAGTTAAAGTCCCCCAGAATTGGGGGATTTAGGGGGCTTGCAGCTAAAGGTAGTGAGGTCAATTCATCTGAAAACGGCTGTAACAATTTAGTAGGGCTACGTTTCTGCCATTGACTACTAAATTGAGGAGAGGAGGTTTCGACAGTGGTTTCTACGGTAGGAACAATCTTATGACTAACCCCAGCCTGCAATGTTTTATTAGCTGTTGACACTAACAGGCTTGAGAGGCTATCTGAGGGATTGGCAGGTAGGGGTGGTGGTGGTGGAGCAGACATTGCTCCGCCAGTGAGTAGACTTGTTGTTAACAGATATAGATTGCTCATGATGTGCCCAGTTTCCTCTCTATACTCTTTTCACATCAAACAATCGAGGAAATCCGGAAAACTTCACAGCCCTTGTAACGGTACTTAAACAAGTATGGAAGCAAAATATTTTATTATACCTTAGACCTATCCAAAGAAAAGTTTTTGATAAAATAAGAGTATATTATATAATTTTATGGGGCTCATGAACCATGAGCTGAACTTGGGATTAAATCTAAAAAAGTCCTAAACAAACCAAACAATTGCGCTTGATTAAATTATGATCAACTATCTCAACTTATAGAACAAGCTAAGTTATTACATCGTCAACATCAAGAAAAAATTTACAATCAAAAAGTCCGGCTAATCCTGGGGGAAGTGCTTCACAAAAATTATCAATTGAAGCTGAGGGGGTGACAACCCAGCTACAAGCCTTATGGCTTTAAAATTAGAGCAACTTGTGCTAAAAAAAGAACGGTCTCGATTGTCAACAAGACCGCTATGTTAGAAAATGTTACCTCAATTTTACCAGACTCATCTTCAAAGTCGATTAAACGCCAGTAAATTTCTGGTGTTGCTGATTATGGGTATGGTTTCGCCCCCCTAGCCCCCCTCTGGGGGGAACAAAACTCTTAAAGTCCCCCCCGGTGCGCGGCACCGCAAAGTTGGGGGATTTAGGAGTGTTTAATAAAACCAGATAATCGCGCATTCATTTCTTAATTCATCAACGCCGTGGTATCATTAGAAATTATGAATTCTTACTCAATTGACATTCGTCCGGTGATACCTGATGATGTACCTATTCTATTCGAGCTAATCATGGCTCTGGCTGACCATGAAAAGCTCTCCCACAAGGTCACTGGCACATGTGAGCAACTTCATAAAAGTTTGTTTAGTTCTCATCCTGAGGCCGAGGCAATCCTTGCTTGTGCAGATGGTGTACCGACTGGATTCGCTCTTTACTTCTTCAATTTCTCTATTTATTTGATGAAACCCGGTCTATTTTTAGAAGCTCTGTTTGTTTTACCTAACTATCGTCGTCAGGGTGTAGGAAGTCAAATTTTTGGCTATTTGGCAAAGATGGCACTTGATAAAGGATGTGGGCGAGTTGAGTGGAGTGTGCTCAATTGTAATGAAAGTGCGATCGCATTCTACAAACAGCAAGGTGCAACCTTTCTCAACGACTGGCGGACTTGTCGCCTTGCTGGTGATGCCTTAGCGGCATTCTCTTCAACTTAAATAGAGTTTTTTCAAGTTTTAATATTTTTCCATTTGACAGTTAATTAAACCTACCTACTGAGGGCAATTAATATGCTATCCCTTCCTCACGAATTTTACTTTTCCGAAGAAATCTTTGCCTTAGAAAAGAAGCGTTGTCAATTTAAGGATATTTTTCTAGGACACAGTAGCTTTGTCAACGAATCTCAGAACTATTTTGTGTTGCCACACACTAAGGACACAAAGGTTCTCATCCATGATGGAGAGAACATTCAGGTTCTGCCAAACATTTGTAAACATCGTTATGCAACCATGCTCAAAGACAAGGGACATTGTCGCAGCATTGTCTGTCCAGTGCATTCCTGGTCATATGATCTCAATGGGAAGATGTTGAGTTCGGCTAATATAGAATGCGATCATGCCCTACACTCTCTAGAAAAGGAATCCATCGATATTTATGATGGTTTTGTGTTTCCTAAAAACGATTCTGCCTTGAAAGGTGCTCTAGAAACTTCTAAAACATTTACAAATATTAACTTCGAGAAGCTAAGTTTATATGCCCATGATTGCTTCTTCGTTAAGGTAAATTGGAAAAGCTATATGGATACCTTTCTAGATAATTACCACTTAGAAGCATGTCATCCTAATTTTAAAACCTTTCTAGATTCAAGATATATTGAATCGATTTTCCGAGATGATTTTAGTGTTCAAGCGATACATCTTAGAGAAAAAATCCAAATAAAAACCTCTGCTCTGGGAGACTATATAGATTGCTATAACAAATATGTTGGTAAATTCCCAGAAGACTATGGTGCTGTCTGGCTTTGTATTTATCCTAATATTATTATTGAAATTTCTCAGTGCTTTGCCCTAGTTGCCGTTGTTATACCAGAAAGCATCGACACATGCTCAATTCACGAATATCGTCTGGTAGAAGAGCAGTTTTCTCAACATCAAGACTTTCTAAATGCATTTGACCAGTATATGTATGAAATAGAATATGAAGACCATGATCTGATGACCAAGATCCATCAGGGAAGGAAAGCACTTTACCAACAAGGTCAGCAACACTGTGGTCCTTATCATCCTACTAAAGAAGCAGGTCAAAAGCAGTTTCATGATTACATCCGTAGGATGATTCCTGTAAGCATAGATGGAAATATATTAGGCGATTTGGGAGCATCTAAAAAGACTGTCTCTCCCAGAATGGATGTGGTAAACCCGTCGTTAAAATCAGATACAATTTATTTGTCTTCGCAGAAGTTGTTGGGGAAAGGATAAAGGAACGCTATTATAGCGGATATCAATCCAATACTCATATTCCACAACAACTGATGGAAATCTGATTCAAAAATCTCAATCTCTAAAATAACAGTAGAAAATGGACTCTCAAATGATTGCATCGAAATTTGACACAGATGTACGGAAAACTAATCCCTTAACTCAAGCACAACTCACTCAATATCACGAAGATGGATATCTTATTGTCCCTGGGTTATTTGATTTGGAGGAGGTTAGCTTAATCCGGGAAGTTTGCGATAAGGATCCCAATCTTTCTAATGCACTCAGAACTGTCATCAACCAAAAGGGTGAACCTTGGCGTGCTGCTGTTTGGAATGGTTTAAACGATAGTCTGGTTAGCGTAATGACTCGACTAGCTCGGATTGTCGATACTGCAGAACTTATCTTAGGCGAGGAGTGCTATCATTGGCACTCAAAAATTGTTCAAAAATCGCCCTATGATGATACCGTTATTGACTGGCATCAAGGTTACACCTATTGGTATGGTGACGGCTGTCTTTTCCCCAACATTTTAACTTGTACAGTAGCTATCACTGAGAATACTAAAGCCCATGGTTGCTTGCAAGTTATCAAAAAGTCGCACTTAATGGGTCGTATTAACCCTGTGTTGCGAGGTAATGGAGATGTATGCGATCCTCAGCGGATGGAAAAGATCATAGAAAGGCTAGAAATTGTCGATTGCGAAATGGCACCTGGTGATGCTGTATTTTTCCATGCGAACACGATACATGGTTCTCAAGGAAATAAAACAGGTGATACTCGTATCCTCATGCATTGCCACTATAACGCTGTCTCCAACCAACCTGTTGAAGAAAAATCTCAAGAATCCCACCCCTACATCCCCCTAGAGAAACTTCCTGATTCTGCGATTAAGGATGGGCTTTACAAATCGGGATTTGAGGATCAGACTGGTAATTGGAATTGGTATACATCTGACTTTGGAGCTAACTCACAATAAGTTATTCTTGTACTGGAGTTATAGCAATAGACACTTTTAAACATCTATTTAACATAGTACAGTTATGGCAAAAGTTTTGATTATTGGTGCAGGTGGAGTGGGTAATGTCGTCACTCAAAAATGCGCCCAGTTGAAAGATGTTTTCTCGGAAATTCTCTTAGCAAGTCGGACTAAAGAAAAATGCGATCGCATTGCTGCTACTATTACCCATCCATCTCTGCAAACAGCACAAGTTGATGCAGACAAAGTCGCTGAAATGATCGCTCTAATTAAGGATTTTCAGCCTGACATAGTTATTAACGTGGCTTTGCCATACCAAGACTTGCCAATTATGGATGCTTGTTTGGCAACAGGAGTAAATTATCTCGATACAGCTAACTACGAACCTCCTGATGAAGCCAAATTTGAGTATAAATGGCAGTGGGACTACCACGAAAGATATAAACAAGCTGGCATTATGGCTGTCCTTGGATGCGGATTCGATCCTGGAGTCACAGGAGTCTTTACCGCCTATGCCCTCAAGCACCACTTTGATGAGATTCACTATCTAGATATTGTAGATTGTAATGCAGGCGATCATGGTCATCCCTTTGCTACCAACTTTAATCCTGAGATTAACATCAGAGAGATTACTCAAAAAGGAAAATACTATGAAAACTCTAACTGGGTAGAAGTTGAACCCTTCTCAGTGCATCGCTCCATTAATTACCCTGAGATTGGAGCTAAAGAATCATACCTGTTGTATCATGAAGAGCTTGAGTCTTTAGTAAAACACATTCCCACCATTAAACGGGCTCGCTTCTGGATGACTTTTAGTGAAAGTTATCTGACACACCTGCAAGTCCTCCAGAATGTGGGATTGACTAGTATTGAACCGATTGAGTATGAAGGGCATCAAATCGTCCCCTTGCAATTCCTCAAAGCTGTTCTACCTGCACCATCTTCACTAGGTGAGAACTATGAAGGTCAAACATCTATTGGCTGCCATATTCGAGGAATAAAAGACGGAAAACCAAAAACCTACTATATCTACAATAACTGTGACCATGCAAAAGCTTATCAAGAAGTAGGGGCACAAGCTGTTGCTTATACAACAGGAGTACCTGCAATGCTTGGTGCAATGCTAGTCTTAACTGGCGAATGGCAAGGTGAGGGAGTCTTTAATGTGGAACAACTTAACCCTGATCCTTTTTTGGCAAAGTTGGGAACCTATGGTTTACCTTGGCATGAGTCAACTAACAACTCAGAAGAATTTGGGGATTAACAAGCAAGATGATTGATTATTCCCAAATCCCATCCCCCTGCTATGTGCTTGAGTCCGAAAAGCTGATTGAGAATCTTGAGTTAATTGACTCGGTTCAGAAAAAAGCAGGAATTACGATCATTCTTGCCTTGAAGGGGTTTGCGATGTTCAGTGCCTTTCCCATTGTCAAACAATACTTACAAGGTACTACTGCTAGCTCTCTGTTTGAAGCAAGGCTAGGGCGAGAAGAGTTTGGTGGAGAGCTCCACCTTTACTTGCTTGCCTACCAGGAAAAAGAATTTCCAGAACTGATTCAAGGGGCAACACATATCTCGTTTAACTCCCTAAGCCAATGGGAGCGATTTAAAGAAAAAACTCTCTTGACCCAAGTATCACCGGGTCTGCGCATTAATCCAGAGTATTCTCCGGTGGAACCGGAGATCTATAATCCCTCGTCTCCCTTATCTCGTCTAGGAATACGCGCTGAAAAATTAGGTGATAAGTTACCGGAGGGCATTGAAGGGTTACATTGCCACAACTTATGTGAAAGCGACTCACAGGCTTTAGCACGTACTTTAGAGCAGATTGAAACCCTGTTTGGGCATCACCTTCCCCAGATCAAGTGGCTTAATTTAGGGGGAGGACATCTGATCACCTCTAAAAGCTATGATATCGAACACCTAATCGAAGTTTTGACCCGTTTTAAATCCCGTTATCCTCACTTGCATATTTATCTGGAGCCTGGATCGGCAGTGGCATGGGAAACTGGGGTACTCCGAGCAACAGTTCTTGATCTGATTGAAACTTCAAACCTGATTATTGCCATGCTTGACGTCTCATTTACCGCTCATATGCCTGATTGTTTGGAGATGCCTTATAAACCTCGCATTCGAGGTGCAAGAGATCCGCAACAGAAAGAGCCTAGATACCGGATGGGGGGTCTTACCTGCCTTGCAGGAGACTTTATGGGCATGGGAGATTACTACTTTGAAACGCCTTTGCAGGTTGGTGACACAATTGTTTTTGAAGATATGATTCACTATACGATGGTGAAGACTTCTATGTTTAATGGCATCAAACATCCTGCCATCGGCATTGTGCGCTCTGATGGTACTTTTAACTTGGTTAGAGAATTTGGCTACGAAGATTATAAGAGTCGATTATCTTAGGCAAATTGCCATGGGAACTAACCAAAATCATGGGTTATACTAAATCCGCTTTTGAAAGTATCACTTATTCAAGATAAAAATCGCGCCATACGAGCTATTGCTAAGAAGATTATTAGAGATATGGAAACAGGTGGTAATGTTGATGATGATGCGATCGCCAAACAGTCAGATTAGTCGTTTAGTTCAGGTTGGCATCCGAGATGTTTGTGAGGCAGAAATGGCAATGGTAAATAGTGATAGCCGAGTTGTCATGTTTGATGATTGGCAGCTCACAGCCAATGCTTACGAAGGTTTCACTTGGACAGCTCAGTGCCATAAAATTATATCTAATTTACCTGATCAGGTATATATTAGCTTTGATATTGACGGCTTAAACCCCTCCTATTGTCCCCATACAGGCACTCCCGTACCAGGTGGCTTAGAGTTTAATGAAGCAATTTACTTGTTGCGATCGCTAGTTCAAACAGGCAAAACAATTATTGGTTTTGATTTGTGCGAGGTTGCGCCTGGTGATGTTGGAGATAAGTGGGATGGCAATGTAGGGGCTAGAGTTCTATACAAGCTTGCTTGTTTACAGGTTATGCCAATTAGTGGTTAACTCGAATCCAGAAATGTTCTAAAGTTAGGATGGCGCGTTTTAGAAACTAATGGATGAGATCTTAAGTGTTGTTGCTGATTGTATTCTCAAGGCAGAGTCTATTCTTTTCATTGTTGGAGCGGGTTTATCTGCAGACTCTGGCTTACCTACATATCGTGGTGTTGGTGGACTTTTCGAGGGGATTCTCACTCAAGAAGGTGTACCAATCGAAGAAGCAATCAGTAAAAATATGTTACAAACTCGTCCCGAAGTAACGTGGAAATATCTGTGGCAAATTGGAGCAGCCTGTCATAAAGCAAAATTCAATCGCGGTCATGAGATAATTGCACAAATCGAGTCTTGGAAACCAGGTACATGGGTATTGACGCAGAATATAGATGGTTTCGAGCGCGCAGCCGGAAGTAAAAACTTGATTCAAGTACATGGACAACTCTCCGAACTATTTTGTGTAAATTGTTCTTACAGGACAACTGCAGAAGAACTCCTAGCCGGATATAGTAAACCGATGGATTTACCACCAAAATGTCCAGCTTGCGAAGGATTAATTCGTCCGGATATTGAGTTATTTGGTGAACATCATATGAGTTCGTCGGAAGAAACTTTCAAGATCCTAGATAATGCTCCCATTGATATCATTTTTTTGATCGGCACCTCCAGAGACTACCAATACATTACTAAACCTTTGTATAAAGCTCGTAGGTTAAATGTGCCCATAGTAGAGATAAATCCTGCTGAGACCGTACTTTCAGAAATAGCTAATTACCACATTTTATCTACTGCTGCCGATACACTAGATAAATTGTGGAATATATGCGAAAAACAACTGGTAAGCTAACTCTTTGCAGGGGTGGGAGTAAATACCACTTTGCTTATCACTTCCTGGGAGTTTCAGTGAAGTCTAATGCTTCGATAATTAGCTTTTACGTCCTTTAGAAAATCCGATAATCTTTAAATTAGAAATTAAACTTATGCAAGAAGAAAATTTTATAACAGTTAATGGCAACCGTTTTCACTATATGTGGTTGCGAGATAACTGTCTATGTCCAGAATGTCGCGATCCTAATTCATTTCAGAAAATCTATGACATTAGTGAAGCTCAATCTCCCCCAAAACCTGTATCTGTAGTGGAGGAGGACGATAAATTAACTATTACTTGGCAAGAACAACCGATTCACCAAAGTGTTTTTCCCATTTCTTGGTTAATGGCTCATGTTAATGAACTCGATACTCCAGTGCAATCTTCAAGAAAGATTATCTTATGGAATAAAGCTGACTTACAAAAAGAACGAACGGTAAGACACGATTTTCACAATTGTGATTCTGATGTGTGGGTGAATCAGCTTTTTAGTTTGGGTTTTACAATACTAGAAAATATTCAATCGACAAAAGAATTAGAGTCTTTGGTTTGCTCTTTGGGACCGATTTATGAAACTTACTATGGAAGATTTATACCAGTAAAGCCAATTAAGGGTACTGAAGCTGTAGATTTAGCCTATTCGTCTGTTCATCCTTTATTACCTCATACTGATTTCACTTACCTTAACATAGGGCGAGTATTACAGTTTCTTTATTGTGTAGAGAATAATGCTTCTGGTGGCGAATCAATAGTTGTAGATGGCTATCGTGTAGCTAGAGATTTTCGCCAAAATCATCCTGAATACTTTAATACCTTAGCTGAAACTCCAATACATTTTAAACAGTTTGATTTACATAGTCAATATTATTTGTGCAATATTAATCCTATCTTAAAACTCAATCAAAAAGGTGAAGTAAGCGAAATTTACTTCAGTCACAAAAACTGCAAACCCAATTTAAAATTTGATAAAGTAGAATCTTTTTATGAAGCGTATAAAACTTTTTTTAATTATTTAAAAAGCCCTGATTATCAATATTGCTCTCGCCTCAAAGCAGGAGATTGTTTGGTAGAACAGAATTTCAGGATTTTGCATGGAAGAACAGCTTATGATGCTAATTATGGCACTAGACATCTTGAGGGAGTGTTCTTGGATTGGGACTACTGTAAAGGAAGACACAATTTTAAGCAATTTCAGCATTTATATCTAGAAAAATAAATAGGGTTTACGTAACTGGCACATCTAATTCATAGGGGTATTTCTAACATGGGTTATCAAAAGGTAGTAACTGATGCCAAACATATTAAGCAACTGAGCAAACCTGATCGCTTTGTCAAGATTTCTGCCAGAGAAGATCGATGTGATCTACCATCCGCAACTTGGAACACACTCTTAAGTAATACTTATTTACAGAATTGGAAAGGAATAATTCTGAACAAAGGTGTCACCGAAATAGGAATTTACCCTATGCTTTTATGGGAACTTAAACCCCAAACCATAATTGAAATTGGTGCTCTCAATGGTGGTAGTGCTGTTTGGCTAGCAGATAACTTAGAACTTTTTGGGATTCAAGGTTCGGTTTATTCTATCGATATCGATTTATCTCTTCTAGATCAAAAAGCTAGAGATTATCGAAAAGTAAATTTTCTTGAAGGAGATTGTCATAATTTGAGTGCTGTTTTACCAAAAACAATGCTCAATCAACTTCCTCATCCTTGGTTAGTTATAGAAGATGCCCATGTCAATGTTTTGGGAGTAGTGGAGTATTTTCACAATAATGGTCTAACCAGTGGAGACTATTTAATTGTAGAAGATACTAACAAATCTATCTGGGATTATGGGAGCGAGAATTGGGAGGATCAAGAAGAATATGAAAAAGGAAGGCAAAAAATGTCTAATTTAAGAAGTTGGTTGCTTGACCATGAAGATGAGTATTTGATTGATACTTACTATCAGGATATGTACGGTTACAATGGATCGAAAAATTGGAATTCCATTCTTATAAAAGTCTGATGCTGCACTAGAAAAGTTAAACTTGATAGGCGATCGCTAATTGCATCAGGTCCAAATCCCTTGAAAATCACATTGGTGCTATTTGGTATTTTGTCCATCCCACATTCCGTACTTCGTTTTGTAGTACCAAAGGTTACAGAGCGGATGGTCTTGCTGTCTAAGTATAAATACGGATGGAACAATCCCATAAAAAGTGAAATCATCGACTTGTGGTCTATCCAGAGTTGGTATCTAAAAACTGTGTTAAATTCAGATTAAATCATGATAAAAAATATAGATCATCTTGGATTACAAGGGTCGATTATCTTAGGTTAATTATATCATTTGAGTATAATTACTCGTAAACTATCAGCCGTCAGCTGATAGCTTACAATTACCCTTAATCAAAATCTCCCCCATCTCCCCTATCTCCCCATCTCTTTAATGATGAGTATTCAAAGAAATCCCCATCATTAAGCAGGTCAGATCTCAACGAGCACCAATCCGAATCACATCTCCATCGAAGGTTGGGAGTGACAGCACAAAGGGATCAGTGGAATAGGTCAATGCCTGTTCTTCCAGAATACCGATGGCAATTTCTTCACCCATGCGCAAACTATCATAATAATCAGTAAAATAGTGAACGCCAGCCATATTGCGACCAATGGAAATATTGGCAGCGAGTTTGTTCAACTCACCCTCCAGAGTCAAAAAATCCCTCGTACGCTCTGAAACAAGTGTCGCCTCACCTTTCTTATAGGCAGATAGATCAGGGGCACGGAACACAATTCCCTGATCTTTGGGGCTATAGCGTTTAAATCTGATCTGTGTCCTTGCTTGTCCCGGTTTTGGGTTTTTGACTGGTGTTTCTACTAAAACTGCACTGGTATCAAAGAATGCCTTAAGCATGGTCACACATGCCCCAGCAACAGCGGCATGTCCTGCACCATAGGCAGGGTGCATGGGAGACCCTTCAGGAAATGCCATTGGTAGTAGATAATTCTGTGAGCCAGAGCCATTTTGATTGGCTAGTTCCAAAATCGACTTGAGAGTACCGTTGCTTTCTAGTTCACGTTCAAACCTTCTAATGTACTTGATTAATGCTCTGGGTACACTAGCTTTAGCTTGATTAGGTAGCTCTTGAAATCGCCGTAATAGTTCAATCCGGGCTGCCAATGCCTCTGGTCGCAGGCGAATATGGTTATTGAACTTCTGGAAGCGAACAGCTTTGAGTGCTCGTGTCGCTACTTCGGTAACCAAAGTTAAGATGTGTGGACCGCCATAGAGGGCAAAACCACCAGCATTGCGACGGGTTGCTGGATTAGCTGCTGCCACACCACCCCCAGAAAGATGATCAAAAACGGGATCGAAGGGTGTTTGCATCCCCAGGAGAATGATGCAAGCGTTGAGATAAGGTTCATAAAGAGCGTCGTAATGAACATAGGTTGCTAAATCCCGGGGAGTGGAGATAAATCGACGAGCTGGACGATCTGGTAGCTTAGGGTTTTGATCATTCTCTAAAACATAGGTTTCTCTGTCTTGCTTAATTCCACGCTGAACCAAGACATAGTCTTCCATGTTGGTCATGTAATCTTGGCAGGGTGTTGCAATGGGAACCTTTTGATCAATTTGCAAAGCACCATAGGTAATTTTCCCCTCTGCAACGTTGCCACCACCATTGAGATCAACATTACCTATCAGTAGAAACTGAGAGAGATAGGGACCGACTTCCACTCCTGGAGAAGAGCCTCGGAATACATTTTGCTCATCAAGCCTGCCTCTGGAATTAACCTTGCGAGGTCGTCCAGTTTGGTTGCGAATATAGTCGAGGGCATTGAGACGATTGATTGAACTCTCGATTTTGCTATTCGCTCCTCTTTTCTCAAAGTCATTGAGGGGCTGATCCCGCAGTATGGCTAATTCGTAGACCTCTGCTATCTCAAAAATTAGCTCTGGGTTAGCCTTACCGCTAGCATCCATTAACGGTGGTGCTGGAGGCATGGTAACCGCTTGTGGATCGGGTCCGTTTAGCTCAAAGACAACCCCTGCAGTTGGTGCTTGCCATTGTCTAAATTGCTCAAGCAGATCAGGGTTAGTCTCAGGTTTAATAGTGTAGTCTTGACCTGTAAATACTACCTCAAATTTGGCCCCATGACGTACCCGATCAGAGAAGGGATCAATAAAGCCATCGTCCACTGCACGGCGAAACTCCACAAAATCCTGTGGGTCTTCTAGTAGCCCTGTATCAGGGTTGTGAGGTAGCCCTTTGGTAAAGGACATAAAATACTGATCATCAGCGTGTCGCTGTTCATCCCCATTGGCTTTATGGGTAGGATAGTCTCGACTTCTGGCTAGTTTTGCAGCGTCGAGGCGAACGTCAAAAGACTTCTCTGAACGATTTGCCATGGGAACTCCTTACGAAAAAGAATTTTGATATGTTTTGAAGATGTCTATTCAAATGTAAAAAGTAATTTATGACTCTGACAGTACCCACAAGGGTACTTTTTTCAGGAAAAAAAATCGGTTGGTTTGTAAGGATTTAGCCGTTGGCCGTAGGCCACGCTACTTGAGGTGCTGTCAGCCGTCAGCCGTCAGCCGTCAGCCACAGGCTCACGCTAGGCGAACAGCTTAAAATAAACCTCTGCCCTTGAGAATTTTATAGTTCGAGATTAATGAGAATGAAAGTCTTGGAAAAAGCCCTACAACTAATCCTTAACAAAATACCAGTAGCTCAATTCTTCCAAAGAAATATGATTCTCTGGCTGTGGATCACGGAAATAGGAATGGATCGGAAGTAATTCCGCAGCAGGATTGGCTGATGCTTCAGAAACAATCTGTTTGATTCGACTCAAGTAGTTTAAAGCGGTGCTATCCCAGGTGTAATATTCCAAAACATACTGCTGACAACGTTTCTGTAACCTTTGCCACAGTTTTTGATCACAAAGTATTTCCCTGATGCCTCTAGCAATATCTGCTGTATTGTTGGGATCAACTAACATCCCATAGTCTTCATCCCCGACTTTTAAACTTTCACTGATACCACTATTTTTTGTTACCACTATCGGTAATCCAGCTGCTGCTGCTTCTAAAGGAGCAAGACCAAAGGGTTCAAACAGGGAGGTAAGAGTAAACACCGAACCACGCTGAGCAAAATACCGATAGGAGGCGGCTAATGCTGGTTGATCGGGTACTGAGAAAGCGCTAATTTTACCCCACAAATTTTTTTCTCGTACTACTTCCCGGATTGGACCTATTACTAGTTTTTCGGTCTGTTGATCGTGGACTTTTTCTTGCAAGGGGTTATCCAATCCACCAGTAATCAGCACCACATTGGCTTTCTGTTGCACTATCACATCATCAGCAAATGCTTGCATCAAACCTAGGAGGTTTTTCTTGGGATCTAAACGGCTGGATGCCAAGATAGCTGGTAGATTGCGCCGTGACTCACTGATGTCCCGGCGCAATCGCTCTTCAATCAGTTGATAAGTCGCTTGTTCATTATTAGCGATCGCATCGGAACCAAAAACAGAAGCATTCACTCCCGGTGCAATCACGGCAAATCGATGATCATCTTCTATATCCACTGCTCCACGATAAGCATGATGACTGTACTGTTGGAACCGCTCTTGTGCCGTATTAGTAATATTGAGGGCTGAGTGGTTCATGCTCAACCGTTCGGCTAGGATCCGGTATCGGAAATTGTAATAGTGATCAATTTCCGCCAGATTCTCTGGAGTGACGTGGAGTTTATCCATTTTTTGAGCCCCTAGGGAATGACCTGTGAAAGTAAAAGGTATCCCGGTCTGTTGCTCAATCAGCACTCCACACAGTCCCCCATCACTATAGTGGGTAGTCATGATATCAGGGAATCGACCTTCCTCTCGATAAAACTCCAGGATGTTTGGTACCCAGTCTTGGACGAGATAGGGCCATAACAACTCCTTGCGCAGGAACTCTTGTGGTCCGGCTGGCAATCGGATAATCCGAAGGTTGTCTACACTCCCATAGCCATCAAATTTCTCGGCAAATTCTGGCCAATCCGGATCAATGATGTGGCGGGTGAGAATATCTACTTGGTGACCTTGTTTTGCGATCGCATCTGCCACTTGCCTGACATAGACCAACTGACCACCGAAATCGGGATGTTCGCTAATGTAGCTATTTTTATGGTCAAAATTACCGTGAGGGTTGAGAAATCCAATGTGCATCACACTGACTCGAATAACAACCAACTGTTACCAAACCCTTACAATTCCTAGGATTGACAATCCGGGTTGAGCTTGTTTTGGGGCTCTTATGTTAATTAAAAATTAAACTTATCATTATATTATGAAATTCGGTTGTTTTCACGACACACTTAATAGTTTTTAATGTTAAGTTATATTAAGAAGCATCGGGAAAGAGGAGACCTCTTGCGTAAATAGCCAACAACAGCGTGATAACTACCAAGAAATCCGGGAATGTGAGAGCCCCTTCTTTCTAAGGAGGGGATGAAACAGACGCGGCGGGTTGAAACCCGCCGTATCCATTCAAGTAAGTTATAATAAGTAAGGAGGTGATATAAATATGTACAGAACAATTCCAATCAAAGCGAAATTCACGGACGAAGAAAATGCTTTTTGGTTATTTCAGTGCGAACAGGCCAATAGTTTGTGGAATTGTGCCACCTATTACTCCAAGCAAAAACATTATAGTTGGTTGGAGCAGCAACCAGAAGCATTTACAACTTACTGGCGCGGAGACGATCTAAGGTACGGATGGAAAACGTACAAGTGCGCTGTGAAGTATGCTGAGCTATGTAAAAGCCTTAAAGAAAACCCTCATTACAAGGCGATGGCGGCTCAATCAGCGCAACAAAACCTCAAAACTGTAGCCGAGTCAATTGCTAGCTATAACCAATTAGTCGGCCTTTACTATAAAGGTCAGGTAGATAGACCAAAGCTGATCAGGTATCGCCAAAAAGGTGGTCTAGCTGCTGTTACCTTTCCTCGCCAGGCACTTACTTACAAAAAAGGTTTATTTTATCCGTCTATTAGCAAAGAAAGTAAGCCAGAATTACTTACTGAAATCACCTTAGAGCCACCATGGTTCATAGATCCAGACTGGGTAAAAGAGGTAACCATTCGCCCATATCTAGGACAGCTCTGGATCGATTGGGTTATTGATAATGGAAAGCAACCAGTAGAACAAAATTCTAATTTAGATTATTCTCAAGCTTGGAGCTTTGATCATGGTGGAGATAATTGGCTGACCGGAGTTTCAACTCATGGGAAAAGCCTAATTATTGATGGCAGAAAGCTCAAATCTCTGAATCAGGGTTATGCCCGGTTGGTTGCTAAGTACAAAGCCGGAAAGCCTGAGTTTTATTGGGATGCGAACCTGGATAGGGTTCAAAGAAAACGCAATAACCAGATGCGTGATGGGATCAACAAGGCTGCCCGTTTTATTATCAATCGGTGTTTGAGTGATCGTATTGGAAATCTAATTATTGGGTGGAATGAACGACAAAAAGATTCAATAAATATGGGGCGACGGGGAAATCAAAACTTCGTCGTAATTCCCACTAAAAGACTCATTGAGCGATTAAAGCAACTAGCCTGCGAATATGGAATAAAACTAACAGTTACCGAAGAAGCGTACACCAGTAAAGCGTCTTACCTAGATGACGACAGCCTCCCAAAACATGGTGAAAAACCCCAAGGATGGACACCGTCAGGAAAACGGGTAAAGCGTGGAATGTACAAAACTTCTAAAGGTGACCTGGTAAATGCGGATTGCAATGGTGCCGCCAATATCGCCAGGAAAGTAGCCACACAGTTAGGTCTCGACCTTACCAAGGTGGGTAGAGGGAGCTTGACACTCCCACATCGATATGATCTTTTTGGATCTCTGTCTAGATCATATCGAACAAGATGTGGAGCGGCACGGTTTCAACCTGCCGCGTAACAACCTTGTAGAATCCCCCGTGTTTCAACCGGGGGAGATGTCAAGATAGTTACCTCCTAAAAACTGACTTTTACAAAAGGTCTACGGTTAAGGCAGGGACGTTATTCGTAATCAATCGTAAACAAATTCAGGAGAGGTAAGACATTCTATGGTTAGTTCTATGGTTAGTTCTATGGTTAGTGAAGCAAAGACCCAATCTCCTCACCATGTGGTCATTGTTGGTGGCGGATTTGGTGGACTCTATGCTGCTCAGGCTCTGAGAAAGGCACCAGTGAAAGTAACTCTAATCGATAAACGGAACTTTCATTTGTTCCAGCCCCTACTCTACCAAGTGGCTACCGGGGGCTTATCCGCTGGTGATATTTCCTCACCCCTGCGGGCAATCCTGAGTCACCAGAAAAATACTCAAGTGCTGATGGGGAAAGTAATTGGTCTTGACCCGAACCAGAAAACCGTTCAACTAGCAGACAAAGAAATATCTTACGACTCCTTGATCGTGGCCACTGGCGTTAGCCACCACTACTTCGGTAATGATCAATGGGCACAAGACGCTCCTGGTTTGAAAACCATTGAAGATGCCCTAGACATTAGACGTCGGATTTATTCTGCCTTTGAAGCAGCAGAAAAAGAAACTGACCCCGAGAAACGTCGCGCTTGGTTGACCTTTGTGTTGGTAGGAGGCGGACCAACTGGAGTGGAATTAGCCGGAGCCATGGCAGAATTGGCTTACGACACCTTAAAAAATGACTTCCGCGATATTGATACCTCCGAAGCGAGGATTGTGCTGTTGGAAGGGATGGATCGGATTTTGCCTCCTTACCCACCGGAGTTATCAGTAAAAGCCCAAAATTCTCTGGAACGGTTAGGGGTGACAGTACAGACAAAGACTCTAGTTACTAATATTGATAATGATATAGTTACCATGCGTCGAGGAGAGCAGGTAGAGGAAATTAACGCCAAAACTGTTCTGTGGGCAGCAGGGATGAAAGCATCTGCCATGGGCAAGGCGCTAGCAAACGCTACTGGTGTCGAGCTAGACCGGGCTGGACGGGTGATAGTACAACCGGATATGAGCTTGGCCGGACATCCGGATATTTTTGTGATTGGTGATTTGGCGAATTTCTCTCATCAAACCGGTAAGCCCCTACCAGGAGTTGCGCCAGTGGCGATGCAACAAGGCAAGTATGTATCTACTCTGATTCAGAAGCGCCTCAAGGAGGAGACAGTACCGGATTTCCATTATCAGGATTATGGTAATTTAGCGGTGATTGGACGGAATGCCGCAGTAGTGGATTTGGGGTTTGTTAAGTTCTCTGGTTTCCCCGCTTGGCTAGCCTGGATTTTTATCCACATCTTCTTCCTGATTGAGTTTGATAACAAGTTGCTGGTAATGATTCAGTGGGCATGGCATTACCTTACCTTTAAGCGCGGGGTTCGTTTAATTACCAACCTTGAGGAAGAACCAGCAGGGAATTTCGAGGAGAGAAGAGATTATCGGACGCCGGTACAGGTGTAGAGCTTTAGGGATTAGGGATTTAGGTAAGCTATCAGCTATCAGCATTCAGCTATCAGCATTCAGCCATTAGCTATCAGCTTATGCGCTACGCGCACGCTACGCGAACAGCCATTGGCCTACGGCCAAGCTACATCGAACAGCTTTTGAATAAAATAAGCTGACGGCTGACGGCTGACCGCTGACCGCTGACCGCTGAATGCTTACGTATTAAGAACCCTTACACTAAGTTTAAGTAGTAAAACCATTAACCTAAACTTTAATCCCTAATACCATTAACCTGATCCATGAGTCAGATTTCCTCTAAAACATCTACTCCTCCCTCGATTAATCTATTGGAGCAACCAGCCGCTTGGCTGTACAGTTTCTGGAAATTTTCTCGTCCCCATACGATTATTGGGACGAGTTTAAGTATTTTTGCCCTCTATCCCATTGCCGTGTCCATGACTAACAGTGGTTGGACTTGGCAAGGGTTCGGTCAACTGTTGGGAGCTTGGATTGCTTGTTTGTGCGGTAATGTCTATATCGTAGGACTAAATCAAGTCCACGATGTGGAGATTGACCAGATTAATAAACCCCATCTTCCCATTGCTGCAGGGGAGTTTTCTCTGCAACAAGGTCAGGGGATTGTGGCGATAACTGGTATCCTAGCGCTACTGTTTGCTTGGTTATTGGGACCGTGGTTGTTGTTGATGGTCAGTATTAGTTTGGCAATTGGTACAAGCTATTCCTTGCCACCGATCCGGCTGAAGCGGTTTCCCTTTTGGGCAGCGCTATGTATTTTTTCAGTACGGGGAGCAATCGTTAATGTAGGTCTGTTTTTACACTTTAGTTGGGCATTGCAACAGGGACAAGTGATGATGCCCACCGCAGCAGTGTGGGCATTGACCTGGTTTATCTTAGTCTTTACCGTTGCGATCGCAATATTCAAAGATGTCCCAGATATCGATGGGGATAAGCTTTTCAATATCACTACCTTTACCATCCGCCTCGGTAAATTGGCGGTATTTAATATAGCACGGGGGGTGATTACTGCTTGCTATCTCGCCATGGTGCTAGCTAGTGTGCTGCTCCTCGGTTCAGTAAATATCCTCTTCTTGGTAGGAACCCATCTGGTAGCATTAGCAGTAATGTGGTGGCGCTCTTACCAGGTAGACTTGGAGGATAAAAATGCGATCGCTAGTTTTTATCAGTTTATCTGGAAACTGTTTTTCCTGGAATATTTAATTTTCCCAGCGGCTTGTCTCTTAAGACTATAGGGTTTCTCAATCAATCGAATCAACAGCCCGTCAGCCGTCAGCCGTCAGCCGTCAGCCGTCAGCCGTCAGCCGTCAGCCGTCAGCCGTCAGCCGTCAGCCGTCAGCCGTCAGCTTATTTTATTCAAAAGCACCTCTGCATCAAGACAGCGTGCCCGTAGTGCATAAGCTGATAGCTGATAGCACCTCAAGTAGCGTGCGCGTAGCGCTTAAGCTGACCGCTGATAGCTGACCGCTGATAGCTGATAGCTGATAGCTGATAGCTGATAGCTGAATACTTACAAAAAAATAGCCGTAGAAATACTATCCACGGCTATTTAAACTCCACAATAAGTCCGTTGAAATTGTTATATAGCAGTCGCCAGCGATGCAGAGGTGCGACCCGTGGCGAATTTAATTCGCCAACGGAAAGCGCACCATTACGGTCTTGGGGGTTTCCCCCATGAGCGACTGCATCAAGACAGGGCAGTTAGGACATTACAAAAGTCTCAAAGCTAAGTAAGCGCAAGAGTTTTACTTTTGACTTCTGACTTCTGACTTCTGACTTCTGCTATGTCACTCAGTTACTAAACCTAACCTGATGTGATCCTATTTAAGCAGACCGGAACCTTTGACTGGGGGGAAAACCCCCCAGAAATTCAAGGTGTTATGGCAACAACCAATACTTGTTTAGTGTAGTTATCACTTCGCCTGGAACCTCAGTCGGCTCCAGAGGAGTCCATTCGCAAATCTCCGCATACCCTAGGGCATACATGGTTTGCATACTATAAATTACTGCTTCCCGAGACCCTTTCAAAGTGTGCTTAGCAGGTTGTTTTTTGAAGTTTTTAGTAAATCCTTATCGCATAAGTTAATAATTGAACTCATTGTGGTCATTTAATGATTATTGTAATGATTATAATTATGATTGTCAAGGGTTTAAAAAACTTTTTTTGGAATTTTTAGGATTAATAAAAAACAGCAATATTCTGAAAATGATGCTACGCAAACGCTAATTTTTAACTAGTTTTTTTTACGATATTGTTGGAATTATTTGGTGCATCTCATATTTGTAAAAAAGTTGCGTAGGGTGTGTTAGGGGGGCCTCATTTTCGTCCTCGTAGCCAGGCTTTGGATAGCCAGCCCCGTAACGCACCACCGTGTCAAACAGCTTTTAGGAGATGCACCCGAATAATTTGCTCCTAAAAGAGAGATATTGCACCAGTAAAAAAAACTTAATAACGGCAGTAATAACAATCAATTTTAGTACTAAAATAGTCAAATATTATCACTGTTCCCTGTTTACTAGCTTGACAGGTAAATTTTAAACTTGGTGCAAGATCTAAGTAAAATGAGGGTGAGCCCCTGAGTGGTGCGTTACGGGACCGGCTGTCCCAACCAGGGACGAACAGGCGTAAAATGAGAGTGAGCCCCTGAGTGGTGCGTTACGGGACGGGCTGTACCAACCAGGGACGAACAGGCGTAAAATGAGAGTGAGCCCGTCCCTAACGCACCCTACGCCACTATTGCTAGCATGCCTATTGCCTCTTGCCTCCCTCTTACCTGTTCCCTTTTCCCTATTCCCTGTTCCCTATTTCCTGTGCCCTTTGCTCATGACACAATCAATCTTGAGGATGCCAGAAAATGCCAGACTAACATCCCAACAGTTTTACGACCTGTGTTGTGCTAATCCCGACTGGAAACTAGAGCGAACAGTACAAGGAGATTTGGTAATTATCGCTCCAACCGGTGGAGAGACAGGAGCAAGAAATGCTAATCTTCTGATTCGTTTGGGAATCTGGAATGAACAATCTCAATTAGGAATAGTGTTTGACTCATCCACAGGATTTCATCTACCTAACGGAGCTGATCGTTCACCAGATGTAGCGTGGGTTAAGCGGGAAAGATGGGAGGCTCTAACACTGGCAGAACGGGAAAAATTTCCACCCCTAGCACCAGATTTTGTAATCGAATTAATGTCTCCAACGGACAACCTCAAACCAGCCCAACTAAAAATGCAGGAATACTTAGATAATGGCGTTAAATTGGGTTGGTTATTCAACCGATTAGCCAAGCAAGTGGAAATTTATCAATCTGGGAAACCCAAACAAGTATTAGAGCAGCCTGATAAATTATTCGGAGAACCAGTTTTGCCTAGTTTTGTTCTAACACTTGATGGTTTTTGGTAAGAAATTGCTATATAAGCTGTCGCTCATTTAAACGACCTTGTCTTGACGCAGTTGCTCATGGGGGAAACCCCCATGAGCAACTGCATCGCTTGATTAAATCAGGAAAAAAAACCTGAAACTCTTTTACCTTCTGCCTTCTGCCTTCTGCCTTCTGCCTTGCTGTTGTGCAATTTAAATGCAAAACAGCTTATGGCGAGGGGGCATTGTAATTTCCTGGGAATTAACAGGACTGACGCCATTGACAAGTGCTTCTGTTAAGCTATGAAATCAGCTGCTGTAATATCTCCTTGGCTCACATTTAACAGTGAGCCAATACCAAAACCTGTAATGTTATCTACAATTATTAAACTGTTTGGCAGACCACTTAGTATGAACCCCAGATCATTGAACGTCCGATTTGATACTTGTATGCGATCAATTCCGTCTTCAAAGTCTGTAATCGTGGTAAATCCCTCTGTTGATAAGACAAATTGATCAGCACCGCTACCGCCAATCAAGTCGTTAAAACCGCCATCACCAATAAGCTGGTCATTACCATCTTGTCCCTGCAAAGTGTCGTTACCAGATCCTCCCCATAAAGTGTCGTTACCATCTTCCCCCCACAAAGTGTCGTTACCAGAACCACCAATTAATTGGTCTGAACCATTACCACCAATGAGCTGGTCATTACCATTTTCCCCCCACAACGTGTCGTTACCATCTTCCCCCCACAAAGTGTCGTTACCAGAACCACCCATTAATTGGTCATTACCATTTTCCCCCCACAAAGTGTCGTTACCATCTTCCCCCCACAAAGTGTCGTTACCAAAACCACCAATTAATTGGTCTGAACCATTACCACCAATGAGCTGGTCATTACCATCTTGCCCCCACAAAGTGTCGTTACCATCATAACCCCACATCATATCGTTATTTGCAGTACCAATTAATGAGTTATCTCCGTTGTTTCCTTGAATAGTCGCCATATCAGTTGCTCCTTTTTTCTCAAAGCTTGTTACTTCTATCTACTTCTATGTCCAAGCAATCAGACTTATGCAACTGATTTACAAACTTATGCAACTGATTTACAAAACTTGGCTCTTCCGTACTTGTTATGCTAAATTAACACTTTGCCAAAGGGAGCAGGGAGCAGGGAGCAGGGAGCAGGAGGAAGAGGCATTATTCAGAAAAATTGATGGTTAAATAGCCTCATAACCCTTACACAGTAATATTTTCGGAGATTTTTAACTGTAAATTTAGCATAGTAGGTACTGAAGAACCCAAAACTTTACAAGAGTTCATGGAAATATAGGGCGCGTTTGACACTCGCCACCGCGTTGCTTAATAATGGAATGATTAACCAAAAATGGGGATTTTATGAAACTTTAAATAATAAATAAGAAGCCTAATTGATAACTTCAACATCTCTTCAGATTTAGAGTAGCATAGAGAAATTCGATGTAGTCTGGCTAAATAATGTCTCAATTGTGATGACCATATTTATGAGTTTTGTGGCTATGACAATTAGGGCATTGCATGGTTTGATTTTTATTAAACCATTCCTTAGGTGAGCAACGCCCTACAAGTGACGTTATCTCCTCTCCCGTTGTGTCTAATCTGATCTCCGGATAGTTACTCTGATTAAAAATCCGCGTTGCTGAATCTTCGAATGAATAGAAGTAGAGTGGGCATCCTGCCCGCCCGAAAATAAGCATGAAACTGGCAAGATGCCAGTTTCATGCAAGATGCCCATTCCACGGCAAGATGCCCGTTCCACGGGTCGCACCTGTAGAAACACCAAAGTTCATTTGGCTAGCTCCCATATTTTGTAAATCGATCACTCAACTAACGAGATAATAGGGGTTTCAGTATTGGAGTTTAGTGTTTTTGCACCACTGAGATGCACCGAAAACCAGTCTGACCTATTCGGCCAAGTTAAACAAGTGACCTTAGTCAACTTAAGCCGTCAAGTTCAGTCATCCCTTGAGTTAGGATTTTTGTAAATTTTATTGAAGCCTTCTCTTTATCTTTTTTTAAGTTTATCTAAGTAAAAAGGTAATCATACCACATCCGCTGGTAATAAGTAAAATGTATTGGATCCAAGGCAGAAGGCAGAAGGCAGAAGGTAAGCATTCAGCTATCAGCCCTCAGCTGTCAGCTAATCAACGGGAGGTAGTAAACAAGCTGACGGGCTGGTAAGGCTAGTTGAAAATCCCTGGTCGTTGTACTGATCCGAGTCCGTCCAGTTAAAGCGCCTGCTAGCACTTCAAGTAGCGTGCGCGTAGCGCATAAGCTGATAGCTGATAGCTGACGGCTGAATGCTTACGGCAGAAGGCAGAAGAGTTTCAATTTTTTTTAGTTAATCAAAGGTCGTTGAAATGGGCGAAAAATTATCATAAACATTACACCTAAAAAGCTGATTATTTTGAGACTTATATAGCGGTTATCATATTCATGAAGTACACAGGATTTTTCCCCTGTTACCTGCTCCCTGCTCCCTACTCCCTGTTCCCTGCTCCCTAATCCCGGCTCCTATAAGGTAAAGGTATAAAATTTAAAAGTATCAAATACATCTCATCAGAGAATTAAAGATTTGATATAGAGCAGACAAAAGTATTTACAATCCTCTGATTGCAAATTAAATTGGGTTCGAATAAAACCTGTTAAAAAGCTCCAGTTTATGGCTAAAACTATCTTAAATAAAAAAAAATATCAAATAATTTAGCAATTATAAAATCTATCGTCTAAACTTTCAGGAGCTCTAAAAGTAACAGGCTCTTTATTCGTGACGTTTGTAAGCTAAGCACAGTCAACCCTAGAGGTCAACCATAAAACTACCTAAAAACAGCAATATTTTCAGGTCAATATTATGGTGTCAGCTGTAAAAAAAAAACCTAATTTAACTTAACCTCTAGGATTTTTTCCTGATGGTTGGGAACTCTTATAGATAAGCCTTAGGTTTATTTAACCATTTGTTATGACAAATCTCAACAGTGTTCTTCAACGAGACCCATTTGCCGACAGCACATTAGTTGTAAACGATGAAGGGATTACCATTCGCCTGATCGACGGCAGTAGGAATAATTTAGACCAAGTCTCTTTGGGTATCCCTAATACCCCGTTGCTGCGTTTGTCTCCAATTGAGTATGAAGACGGAATCCAGTCACCGGCGGGTATAGCATTTGATGCAGAAGGCAATGCTCTGATTGGTATAGATGGCAATACCGTTACGCGCCAACCCATTCCGATATTTACCCAAGCCGAAGCAGACCGATTAAATGGATTGGGATTGAATGTCATATCCAATACAGAAGGCTTAAGCAATGTATCTGATGCGCCCTTTGTATTGCTTAATCCACCCGATCGCCCTAGTACCCGAGTGATCAGTAATGCCACCTCTAACCTAGAGGAAGGAGAGTCTGATCCCAATGGTAATGGCTTAAGCGCTTTCATTTGGGCTTTTGGTCAGTTCGTCAACCACGACACTGATTTAGCAGCAAATGGGTCAAAAGAAGAGAACCAGAACCGGTTAGAATTGCTCAATTTCCCCATTGACATTCCAGCCGATGACCCGAATTTTCCACCAAACACTCCTCCCACTCAAGAAATTTCTACACAGGCAGATGGTGGCTTGGAGTTTGACTTTGAACGGGATGCGTTTTTCAGCGGTACTGGGGAGTCTGGGAGCCCAGGAAAAGCCATTAATACTGTTACCTCTTGGCTTGATCTTTCTGTAGTTTATGGGTCTACGGAAGAAGAATATCAAGCAATTCGTGCTTTTTCAGAAGGTCAGCTCAACGTCTTCTCAGATGAGACATTTGCCACTAATGACGACTTGTTACCCCTTAACATCACAGGTGCTGATGGAGAACTGATCAGTGGTAAAGGCGCTTTTATGGATGTGGGTTTTCTAGCGGGGGATACACGGGTTAACGAGAACGATAGTTTGGCATCCCAGCATACCCTCTGGATGCGTAATCATAACCGCCTTGCCCAAGAACTTTCTAGGTTTCATCCTGACTGGACAGATGAGCAGATATATCAACGCTCTCGCCAGATTAATATTGCCCAATATCAAACTATTGTCCTGTACGAGTGGCTCCCCCTGATGGTGGGTGATGTGATCACTGACTACAGCAGCTATAACTCTGATCAAACCCCAGAAATCACTAGTGAATTCGCCGCTGCTGGTCTTCGTGTTGGTCATACCCAAACTAATAACCGTATAGACACTATTGATGCTGATGGTAATCTCACCAGTTTGCAATTATTAAGAACATTTGGTTCACCCAATATTAATGATAGTAGCGATATAGATAATATCTTGCGCGGTGCGAGTCAAACAATTACTGAAGATGTTGATACTGATATAGTTTTTGACCTGCGCAACGCTTTAGTACCAGGAGCGATCGGATTTGACCTTTACTCTGCTAATCAGCAACGGGGACGGGATCATGGCTTGGCTGACTATAACCAAGTGCGAGCAAGTCTCGGTCTACCACGGGTAACGACTTTTGCGGAAATTACTTCAAATGCAGAGTTGGCAAATACTCTCGAAAACCTCTACCAGACTGTGGAAGATATCGACTTATTGATTGGGCTGTTTGCAGAAGATCCTGTTGCTCCATCGAGTGCGGGAGAAACTATTCAAGCAATGCTATGGGAGCAATACGAGCGGATACGGGATTCTGACCGCTTCTGGTTCGAGAGACCGATTGAGGATGGCGGTTTCTTTACCCAAGAGGAAATTGCAGCCATAAAGGAAGTGACGTTTGCTGACATTATCAAGCTCAACACCGAAATTACTACAATTCCAGACAATGCCTTCGTAATCAGCTCCGATAACAATCCCTCATCTGATGGACTGCTAGATTTAACCGGCTTGTCGGGACAAGCTACAGCAACTGTGACTAGAGAGGCGGACTATGACAATTTAATTGGCTTTTATGTAATTGCTGATCAACAAGGAACGATAATTGATTCGATCACGGGTCAATCTCTTACTCCTGGCCAAGAGGGTTATGCAGAAGCTGCCATTGATGCCAGCGTGGTTGATTTCAAGGTAGACGAAAACTTGACCACGGTGAATTTTGATGTTACACTTCCTGGAGGCTCTATCTTAGCTCCCTACTTAGTTACAGATGGGGAATTGGATGATGTTCAAAATGGTGATGCTGACATATTCTTTGCTTTCACAGCTGCTAACAGTGATGGCATGAGCCACATCCTTGAACTTGGAAATGGGAGTGACAACACATTCACATTCGCTTTTGAAGATTTAAGTGGTAATGATAGTGAAGAAAGCGATGCTCTAACAGAGCCGCTAAGCGATCGCGACTTTAACGATCTAGTGATTGATATTACCATTTTATAATGGTTCATCAATCGGTAATGATATGAAAAAAAAATCCCAATTCCAGTAGGGTGGGCAAAGTAATCTAATCGTGAATACTCAAAATAACCAAAGGGTTTTTGCCCACCCGACAAGCTACTGAATGATTAGAAAAAAAATCCCAATTCCAGTAGGGTGGGCAAAGTAATCTAATCATGAATACTCATTTAAACCAAACTGTTTTTGCCCACCCTACAAGCTACTGCCACTGATCTACTGAGCAGCTAAGCTAAAACTCCTCTGTACCACAGGGCAAAGTAATCTAATCATGAATACTCATTTAAACCAAACTGTTTTTGCCCACCCGACAAGCTACTGAATGATTAGAAAAAAAATCCCAATTCCAGTAGGGTGGGCAACGTAATCTAATCGTGAATACTCAAAATAACCAAAGGGTTTTTGCCCACCCGACAAGCTACTGAATGATTAGAAAAAAAATCCCAATTCCAGTAGGGTGGGCAACGTAATCTAATCGTGAATACTCAAAATAACCAAACTGTTTTTGCCCACCCTACAAGCTACTACAAGCTACTGAATGATTAGAAAAAAAATCCCAATTCCAGTAGGGTGGGCAAAGTAATCTAATCATGAATACTCATTTAAACCAAACTGTTTTTGCCCACCCTACAAGCTACTGCCACTGATCTACTGAGCAGCTAAGCTAAAACTCCTCTGTACCACAGCACCACGTTTCCCGAGGGATTTTGCTTGCTGTTGATCCACAGTGTACAAGACACCTCCGGCATTCCCTGACCTCACAGTCAGTTTTTGTTTAGCAATCCAGGTTTTCTGATATCCCTTGGGTAAGGTTTCTTCCAACTCGATTTTGCCATCAACTACCACTCGTACCCAAGATTGCTCTGTAATACTCAAGCTTACTTTAATTAATGGATTAGATGGGGAAGGTTTAGGTTTGGGGGGTGGTTTAGGTTCGGGTTTAGGGGCTGGTGCTGGTTGTTCTGGTTTATCTGGGGTTGTCTGCTCCTGAGCAACGGATGAGTTTTCGATCTGTCGATTAGTGAGATAGGTGAACACGGTGTTGAGTAGATAAATTAGTCCACCAGCAACACTGATCAAGCTTACTATTATGATGTAAGGATAATAGGGTTGTAAGCTTTTGGCTACAGTCTTGACAGTCTTGCTTTTGGCTACAATCCTAGGAATCTTTTGAGCAGAGGTTAGAGTCTGAGATTTCTGTTGTGAGGGGGTACCTGTATACAAGACTAACTGACCAGGCTCGCTTTCCTCGGTTTTCTCGGTTTCCTCGGTTTCCTCGGTTTTCAAGGACAATCCAGAATTAACTGGAAACGTTTTGGCTATCCCTGGACCATCTAGACCGAGAAACTCTGCATAGCGACGAATGAAGCCTTGAATGTAAACTGGCTCGGGCAAGGGCTCGGATTGCCCTGCTTCAAGGGCTTGCAATATATGCAATCGAATAAAGGTTGTGTCAGCGACTTCCTCAATAGGTATAGATTTCTCCTGCCTGAGTTGGCTGAGATAAGTCCCTATTTTCTGGAGTTGCTCCTCTTGCTCTAGACTTAAGTGGCTCACCAAATCTCTCCACCCATTAATCCACGTTAACAATTTTTATACATAAACACCGGATAGTAACATCCCTTGGGGATCTCACCATAAAAATTATTAAAAATTAACAAAGATTAACAATATCGCCAATTTACTGATGAAATAGGAAAACTCTCTCATTTTAGGGTATGGTTTCGATTGGCATCCTCCCCCGGGGGGAACAATCCTCGTGCCGGGGGATTCCCACGTCACTGTGAGTCTTTCCCTTTCGTCGAGTTGGCTGATCTAATTGTAAGCATTCAGCCGTTGGCCATTCCCATAGCATGGCCATTCCCGTACCGTGGCCAAAGCCCAAGGCCAACGGCTGACAGCTGACGACTGAATGCACCTCAAGTAGCGTGCGCCTAGGGCATATGCTTACGAATTATCAGCTAATCTTTGGCAATAATTTCGGCGTTGCTGATTCTGGGTATGGTTTCGCCCCCCTAGGGCATGTTTTCAAAGTTTTCCGCAAGATTTAGANNNCTNCNCTCGCGCACGCGTACGTACGTACGTACGTACGTACGTACGTACGTACGTACGTACGTACGTACGTACGTACGTACGTACGTACGTACGTACGTACGTACGTACGTACGTACGTACGTACGTACGTACGTACGTACGTACGTCGTACGTCGTACGTCGTCGTCGTCGTCGTACGTACGTACGTCGTACGTACGTACGTACGTACGTACGTACGTACGTACGTACGTACGTACGTACGTACGTACGTACGTACGTACGTACGTACGTACGTACGTACGTACGTACGTACGTACGTACGTACGTACGTACGTACGTACGTACGTACGTACGTACGTACGTACGTACGTACGTACGTACGTACGTACGTACGTACGTACGTACGTACGTACGTACGCCCTTAATAAGGGGGGAGCGATACTCAAAGTCCCCCTTTTTTAAGGGGGATTTAGGGGGATCTCCGAGTTTGAAGACACGCCCTAGCCCCCCAAGCGAGGGATTGCTCGCTTGGGGGGAACAAAACTTTCTTGCGTCCCCCAAGCGAGGGATTGCTCGCTTGGGGGATTTAGGGGGCTTTAACAAAACCATATGATCGCGCATTCATTCCTTAATTCAGCAACGCCATAATTTCAGGCATCATTTCGTTTTTTTCTTTACCGTATATCCATGCTTTAATAATGCTTTTATATAGCAAAGGGAACAGCGGATCTGGGAGTAGGGAGTAGGGAGTAGGGAATATCGCATCAAAATTATATCAATTCCTACACGGATTGCTATAGGCCAATATTATTATAGGTAAACTTCATTAAATTTTCTGCAATTATCTGCAGTATCCTGAATTTTTATTTCCTAGATCAACATCAAAGTTTTATCGCTTTACTCTACTGATAAAAGTGTAGCAAATAAAAGACATGTTGGAAAATGGAACTTTTCACGGTGTTTTTAACCGCCGAGTCGTTTTTGATTCCCCGACTAAAGTAAGGATTAAGGGTGTGGGGTATTGACAAAAGCGAAACAAAGGTATAGGATTGCAATCGTGACCAAATAAAAGCCGATCGAACTAGATCCAGAAAGATTCAACCAGTTGCCGAAGGAGGAAGTGGTAGAAATGCTCATGACTGCAGCCAAGGCTATAGCTCAGCAGCAAGGAACAAGAGAAGAACTGAAACAAGAAATAGAGAAACTGCCTGTAAGTAGCAGAGTTAGATCGCAAAATCTCATCAAAACCGCCATCAACAGACCTACTCAAAAAAAACGTAAACTCAGAAATAAGAAAAACAAGATACAGGATAAAAACCTAAACGTCAACTAGGCAGACAGCAAGCACATCAAGGAAAAACCTGGAGTGGCTCTCGGCCTAGGGAATCTATTCAGGATACTGCTAATTTATTTTATCGGCTAATTGATTAAGTTTAGTAAATATTAAGTTTAGTAAAGAAAATGCTCTGCTTAGGGGTAGTCTGTGATAGATTTTGTTGAGCAAGCTCAACCGGCTCAACTTGATAAAACTGCACTTGCTCCTTGTTTGATTTTATAACCAACGTTGCTGAATCCTTAGAGGTTGTCTGAGAAGTCTCATTTGCTACATCCAAGCCCCCTAAATCCCCCAATTTTGGGGGACTTTTAGAAGCAAATTGACTCTTGTTCCCCCCAAAGTTGGGGGGCTAGGGGGGCAAAATTCAGTATCAAAAAACTTGGGAGATATCCTCTTAGATAGAATTCAAAGGAGTTTTTATGCTCGCAGACGGATTTATAACATTATTGAGTCTAGGTTCTGAGTACTACTTTAAATACGAGATTGATGCTCAGACTGGTTTCCAGATTTATTGGATTACAATTCCTGAAGGACTCGATAAGGAACGCTATAGCAAACAAACAATATCCGAGTTTCTAGCAGAATCATCAGTTGCACAAATTCTCAAACCTGGAGAAACCATTGATAAGAGCCTTTATCAAGGTAGCCTAATTTTACCGGGATTACCCGCCTCACCTTTCGATGCATTTTATAATATTGAACTCACCTACGACAGCGATTCATTTACGTTAGGAGTTCAATCTACTGACTCTTTTGGATTTAGTCCCGAAGGCTCAACTCATTTCAAAGATTTAAATCTGAGTTTTACCCAGCAACTTAATTCCGAAACCGCTACTGTCAGTGGAACAGTGACGGCGGTTCTTTTTGGTCAAGATATCGTCCTTGAGGCAGGGGTGAGCGATGGCTCTGAACTAATTTTTAATTACAATCCCAATAATCCTCAGGAAATCCCAATTCAACCTTGGGGCAATTTAGAGTTGACGACTTTTACGGTCAAACCTGGTTCAAATCCTCTTCAACCCCAGGTGCTCTATTGGTTTGGAGAAAAGTCGGGAGAATGGGTTTATGATTGCTCCTTGAGGAATAGCGAAGATGCACCCGCTATCGACTTACGGATTCAAACGGAGCCAGAAACAGTGGAGTGGGGATTAGGGTCTATCGCTGTTAAAGATGGCTTGATCGAGAGTGAAAATGCCACCCTAGAAGCGGCAAACCTAAGTTCTGCTAGCAAACTGATCAAGGCATGCCAACAGACCAACGAAATCACTATTGCAACCTGGATTAAGCCTAGCCAAACGGGTCAAAAATACCCAGCTATAGTCGTTACTCTATCCGAAGATCCTCAAAATCCCTATGTGACTCTGGCTCAAGGGGATTCAGAATGGCTAAAGGATTATGGCAATCGCTGGTCGGGGGATTGGTACCATCACGACGAGTATAGTGTGCTATTGCGCACTAATACTAATGATAGAAACCGATATTGGCAAATCCTGACGACGAGTCCCGAGACAGTAACAACCGAGGAGCTAACCTATGTTGTCTATACTTTCTCGCAGAATAACTTGGGGGATGAGAGTGATAATGCCAAGGTGTATCTCAATGGGCAGCTAGACAATTCAAAATGGATTAATAGCGATGATGAGGAGCGTCATTTTTGGAGAAATTGGAATCAGAGGGGTAATCGTTGGCAAAGTCGGAATGATGAAGAGGATTATCCTCGGGAAAACAGGGGTGATGAGGAGCTTCATCCTTGGACCAATGATCCTGCTGTTAAGTTAGCGTTAGCAAATGATGTTTTATTTCTCCAACGCAGAGGCAACTTGCCAAGGAATCAAGATTTCCCTTGGGAAGGGCAACTCTACGAGGTGGCAATTTATGACTCTGCCCTGACACCAGAGGCGATTTACCAGCGCTACTACCCCACTATTGAAATTTTGGGCAACCTGACGCTGACTAATATGCCCAGTCCCTTGGACCAACCCCTAACTGCTGAACTGACTTTGGAGAGTATGCCGGATGTAGAGCACTATTCAGAGTCTAAGCTCAATCTCAAGGTTGACACCTCTGAAATCCGGGAAGTTACCCCGGAGTTTGACTTCACCAAGATTGCCCTGGAATGGCAATCAGAACCTGGAAGCTCCCCAAGCTGGTACTTTAAGTGGGGACAAGTGGATAGCACGTTATGGAAAACGTCAATTCCCTTTACGGCAGTTCAAGGGGATGCGCCAGGTAAACTTGCCCTGAATTCACCGGAATTAGACCTTCCAATCGGATTAGGACAAATTAATACCCTAGAGGGGTTGTCTCTATTCCTGAAACCAGATAGCACGGGGGAGATATGGCAGATGTCTTCCATCACCTCTGTGTCTGAACTGGTACTCCCCCAATTAAGGGATTATCGCCCATTTGATTGGACGGTAGATTTCAAGCTACTCTTTGCTCGTCACGATCAACAACGGAGTCAATTTGACCCCCTGGGCATTGACGATGGGAAAGTCGTTATCAAGGGCAATTGGTTGGGAGAAAACCTTGTACTCCATGGCTGGTGGCGCAATGAGCAGTTTGTCCTGGAAGGGCAAAGAAATTTAAGTCTACCGTTTGAAGTTACCTTAGGTCCAATCTTTGAACCTGGTACCTCCCAAAAGATTATCGACCAGGTAGCGATCGCTTCCGTGATGAACGCCACTGTAATCCTGGAACTGACTGAGTTAGGCTTTTTGGCAAAAGTCTCTGGAACCTTTGATTGGACCGATCAAGCAGGGACGGTAAACACTTTTACCGTGCCGGAGTTTACCCTAGTCCGCCCACCCCTGACTCCCAATCACATCCTGGAAGCGATTTTGGAACGGTTAAACTCCCAAGTAGATGTGATCTTTGCGGAACAGTTTCGCCATCAAGCGGACTACTACTTTACGGTGGTGGAGGAAAAACCTGTTATTTATTTGGGGAATGGCAACGACCCTGCTACTATCACCCAAACCACAACATTGCCCCAGTTATTCAACACTGCTGCGGATTCCAATAACATCTCCAGCACCGCAGGCATCTTTACCCTGACAGAAAATGTCGATCAAAGCTGCACCCTGACCATCACTCCTCCGGAAAGCAGTGACAATTGGCTAGATCAACTTAAGACCGATTACGACAACTTTATTGCTCAACTAGATACCAACAGTAATCTGATTGCTGGCACCCTCACCCTGGTCAAAACCCGCATTGCTGAACGGATGCCGTTGTTGGTTGAGGAAATTCTCTACTACTACTACGGCTTGGATACTGTTAATGGCTCAGTGGATTTGCAAGCTGGAATGCGGTTACGGGTCGATTACCAAAACTATCAATTCGTTCATCCAGCCCAATCTACGGCTAATTCAGGGTTTGTGGGCAGTGGCACGTCTTACTACAGCCTCAACAGTTATCGGGATAGCACTAACCTAATGATTAATTTTGATGGGTTTTTGTCCCAAATTCAGCCCTATGTCACCACAGATATTGCTACGGTAGGGGCTGGAAGTAGTCTGGATACCTTTAAAGTTGGCTATCAAAAACCCTACTTGCGGCTGGTTTATCCTAGTTTGGCAGCTCCCTCTGCAGGTTCCCTCGATCCCGGACAGGCTGCAACCATTATGGGAGCCGCAACAGTAACAGACCTGGATAAAAAGACAAACGTTGCTAGCTTTTATTTCCGAGGACGAGCAACAGTGATTCCAGAAATTACGGTGGTGCTACAGGAACAACCGGTATTTGTTCCGGTGGGAACGACTTTACGACAACTGATGGAGCAACGTGTCAGTATTCCGTCCGTATCCCTAGGAGAATCCCTACTGAACTCTACCGGAAAACCGAGGTTGAGCCGCCTTTTACACGAAGGGGTGTCTAACGAACCTAGCTATCGGTTTATCTACCTGGACGAAGATAGTCCAGTGCTTGATTTGCCTCTGGTCAAAGGCGATCGCATTGTCCTGTAGGGGGTGAACAGATGACTACCTTTACCCAATCAACAGCACAGGCGCTCTACTTTTTACCTGAATCCGTTAACCCTACCCTGCCCTATAGCATTGGGTTTTGGGTGAAGGGCGGATCGATAGAAGGTTCTCAAACCCTTTCCCTGGAAGAAACTTGGACAATAAAGCAGGGAGTATATCTATTTCTCAAAGCTGTGCCAGAGGGGAATGATGCCATAGACCTTTCGGTGTTGAGCGACCGCATTGGTGAATTTATGATTACACCTTCGGTACGCAATACCCGGTTTTTGTGGATTGATAACCCAGAGGAGTTAGTCTCTCGCTGGCGATTTCATGCCCTGACTCTTTCCCCAACAGATACTGTAGAGCGACTGACCTTTTTCAATTTCCGGAACTATGAATTAGCGATCGCTAGTGGTGTAATTTGTCAGTTGAACGCAACCAAAGACGGATTTGTGTTTGCCCCCGATCCGTCTCTACACAACCTGCCTAGCACTGGGACTGAATCACCGGAAACTGAATCACCGAAAACTGACCCCTTTTATTTGTCCACAGGTTATGGTGCTAATCAACTGAAAGGTATTGAGGTCAATGAAGCAGGGGAAGCTATGGCATTACCCTTTAGCGGAGAGTTGGCCGGTTGCCTGACCTTTGCCCTGACCTTGCAAAACCAATCTCCTGGCACAGCCTCTTTTGAGGAACTGGTCTATCTGGATGTTACCCTGCGGATGTTTTTCAAATCCGCAAACTCCTTACTAGACCCGACTGACCCCTTGTCTGGTTTTGCAGGATTGAATAGCGACCAGGACTTCCTGATTTCTAGCCATCGATATCCCTTTCTGGGGGAAGATAGCGATGCTGCCTCCCATTATTCTGAGCAGGGGGATGGTAGCCAAAATCTGACTTTATATAGCGCCCTAGATCCACTCCAACCCTTGAATGGCGATCGCACTTACTTTGCCTTTGTAGAGCCAGGAAACTCTAATAGTTCGGATTTATCCTTTGTAGAGCCAGGAAACTCTAATAGTTCGGATTTATCCTTGCCTTCTTGTTATCGCACCAATTTGGGATATTCCATTCATGTCACTCCCGATTCCCGATATGGGTACAGTAGGCTAATCTTTGCAGAGCGTCCAGGGCAGAATTCTAGCATCTTTGGTTCACCCTTGTATCTAGTCCCCCAAGGGAAATATACTCTCTCGGTTCCCCATTACGATAATACCCCCATCCCCAGTGGTCAGGAATTACCGATCGGAGATGAAGATAACTTTTTGTGTGGATTAGCCGGGATTGAATACATTCAACTGTCGAGTCAACAGGTTAATATTCTGCATCTGGAAGCTGGAAAACCCACCTTTGCGCCGGATTTTGTTCCGGAGCAAATTGTAGAAACGAATGAAGCTGGGCAGCGTCTAGAATCGGGAACAACTACAGCTTGGGGATATATTGAATATTACCACCAAGTAACTAAAGATGACCAAGTAACTGAAGATGACCAAGTAACTAAAGATAACCAAGTAACTGAAGATAACCAAGTAACTGAAGATAACCAAGTAACTGAAGATGACCAAGTAACTGAAGATGACCAAGTAACTGAAGATGACCAAGTAACTGAAGATGACCAAGTAACTGAAGATGACCAAGTAACTGAAGATGACCAAGTAACTGAAGATGACCAAGTAACGAATTTACCGGTCTATTTTTCCCAACCCAAGCAGTCCTTGCTGTATCAAGCATCAACGTTCCAGGATGAAAACCAAGACCCCACTGATGATCCCCTCACGTTTTTGGAGGTTCCCGTTACAGGACTGCCAAGGGGAGAATATTTACCCTTGTTTCCCTATGGTGGAGTAAGTGGAACCCTGGCTCACTATCAGCAAATGGAGGAACAAATCCTCAATCCCCAGCGGCGCAAACAAATTAAAATTGTTGCTGAAACGGACACCACTCAACTTACCGGTGACACTCAAGGAATACTAGGAGCCGGGACATCTAGTCCCCAAGCATTCAGTGCCTTGAGTAGATCAGCTACCCCTGACGCTCAGGCCATGACAGCTGCTGCTGCTAGCTCAACAACGGAAACCATCACCGGTACAACGTCCCTGGGATTGTTGGCAACTTATTCCTCTGATTATCAAACCCTCAATAGCCTATTACTGGCAAAGGATACCGACAATGAGGATGTGAGTTTGCAGGACTTAGAACGGGGTTCATCCCTCCGTTCAGCTTTCCAGTCCAGTCAGATGTTCCTGGTGATCACTGACCCGAGTTCCCTAAAAACCTTTGATACCAATGAACCTCCTCAAGTTATCAAAGAGCATTTTCAGAACAACCAACTAACTATTAAAGGGTGGACCTTTGATCTTAATCCAGACAATTGGCGACAGGGCACAGGGGATAGTGATACGGTCTTACTGTTTAAGTTCCTAGATAAGCCCCTGATTGATATTCTCAAGGATACCGCCCTGTGGGAACAACCGGAGGTATTTGTCGGGACGGCAACTGATGCCGAGGAACGGGTCAAAGAGATTAAAGCAGTGCGCGATCGCTTAGTGACATTCTTTGAAAATGCGATCGCAACCGCAGAGGACCCCAATGCTGCTGAAAAAGACCGGGATAATGCTGCCCCTCTAGCCCGGGTTGGCAGCAGCACCTTTTGGTCAGGGATGATCGCATTAAATGTCAAGCTGCCAGAGGGGACAGGACTGCCTCCAGACTTGAAAGCCCTAGAATGTGGCATACAAGACCAGGATAACTTCTACGCTCAGTATGTCGGGAGTAATGGCACCCCGATTTTGCCCCAAAATGGGCAATTGGTAGCGGAACAGTCTTCCCTGTTTGGATTGCTGGACTATCAAGACAACTCCGTGCCAGAAACCGGTCCCTTGGGCTATGCCTTCCAGGTGGCCAACTTACGGGTGCAGTTCCAAAATTCACAAATCACGGCATTTTCCAGTCAGGTCAATCTTACCCTAGATAAACTCTTTGACGAAGCTACCCAATTACTCAATAGTCGCTCAGGACGGAATATTGTCATTCTCCAGGGCTTTACGGAAGAACACGATGGGGTGATTACCTATAGCTTTAGCTTTAGCGGCGAGAACTATTTTGCCCTACCCGATAGTCATATTCTCAATAATGTTGACATCGTTAAGGCCACTTTTTCCACAGATCCCCCAGGTAATGATACTACACTCACCATTGGACGATTTACCCTCTGGGGCCGTCTCAATTTCCGTGACCTAGAGACCTTTGATGGATTATCCTTTGGGTCAGATACTTCCCTGTCCGATGAAGTTTTAACTGCCAGCAACCTGGTCAACCGCAGTGCCCGTGCCTTGGAAGACGATTATCAAGTAGGGATTGATACTCTCAATCAAGCATCAGCCGAGTTGCAGCAAAAACTGGATGAGCTAGCCAAGAACGAACAATTCCTGCAGTTTTCAAAGCTGAGTATTGTGATGAACTGCAAGCATACCAATGGTACCCAGGATATCACCTTTAGTGTGGATCCCAGCGAAATTGCCTTTGATTTGGCTCGCAGTAAAGCCCGCCCCCATAGTCTCTACAGCAAATTTCCCCTCAAGCTGACTAACTTCGTCTATCTCGACCCTGCTCAACCCGATAGCAAGCCTCAAGGGTATCTTACTGTGAAGACTCCCTTGGGCAGTGGTTCTATGCCCGACAGTGGCTTTGGTTTTAACTTCGAGTTTAATTTGGGTAGTCTGGGGGCATTGTCGGGATCGGCTCAGTTTGTGGTTAATCTCTTGATTATCTGGGAACCCAATCAGGATGGTTCCCAGGAGGGAGCAACAACCTTTGTGGGATTGAGACTACCGGGAATTGGTGGGGATGTGCTCGGTTTTCCTCTCCAGAGTGTACTGAAGCTGTCCTTCAAGACGGTGGAATTACTGGTTGATTCGACTAGCACTTCTGGTACAGCTTACTTGTTGAAAATCAAGAAGGTTGCCCTTAAGTTTTTTGTCCTCTCATTTCCCCCCAATGGACAAACCGAAATTGTTATCTTTGGCAATCCTGATGCCACTGATAGTAATGATGCTGTTGGCTGGTATGCTGCCTATGCCAAGTAACTACAGCTATCTGGTGGCGCGTCCGCCACCAAACCTTAATGTCCAACTATTAAAAGCAACGTCAGCTATCAGCTATCAGCTATCAGCTATCAGCTATCAGCTATCAGCTATCAGCTATCAGCTATCAGCTATCAGCTATCAGCTAATGCGCACGCTACGCGAACAGCTTTTGAATAAAATAAGCTGACCACTAACTACTGACCACTAACTACTGACCACTAACTACTGACCACTGATCACTGACCGCTGACCGCTGACCGCTGACCGCTGACCGCTGAATGCTTACAAAGCAACTAACCAATAGGTGGAATTTAATTTAGATAAACAGGAGATAATATGGCAGAGGATAAAATCCCCAATTATGAACAGATTAACAATATCCCAACCTTTATGGAGGAAGTCGATAATACCTATAGCATTACTGAAGAATTGCCCATAAACTTATCTGACAATCATCCATTATCTGATATGTGGGCAAAATCAATTACTGTTACGGAAGGTACATCACCGGATCCTTGTTATACTGCTACTGGATCAATTAATGATGAGTTTCCCTTCAATTTTGCCGAGGATTTTCCCTTTGATAGTAAAGATTTTAGTTTTCTAACCAACCAAGACGTTGCTCCTGAACTGGCAATGAAGTTGAAGATTGATGTCTTCCAACCTATACCGGAACCTGAAGATAGGAGGGGGATTAAAGTCACGGTATTTTCGGTACCCCAATCCGATGATTATCCCAATGGAGTCATTGTTAAAAAAGGCTTAACCTTCGTGGACGAAAATGGTAATCCTGTGGCTGATGATAATCTATCAACAACAAAGATTCCAGAAGAATCAGTGGTGCCAACGGAAGCAGACGTTAAGCTCGATCAATTATAGCCTTTGTATCTCGGTTGTAAACACACAAATTGCTGAAAAAGGCAATAGGCAATAGGCAAGAGGCAAGAGGCAAGAGGCAAGAGGCAAGAGGCAAGAGGCAA
>NZ_GL890965.1:0-89368 GCF_000211815.1 Moorena producens 3L | reverse complement strand
CCTCTTAGGTTTACATATCATTTATATATGATATATAATTCAAGGGTAAATGTCTAATTTATAATTGTTGTTGTAAATTGATAGTTGTTGAAACTAAATATTTTTGAATAAGGAGCAAAAAAATGTCAGAAACTAAAGTATTTTTTGGTGTTTCTCTAGAACTGGCTGGGAAGACAATTTCCCTAGAACCTAAAAATGCCATTAGTGAGCTTAAAGAAAAGGGAATTGAAGTTGAACTTCCGGCAGGGGAGAGAGTCTACCTTGGTACGGTTGGTACCTCTATTGGTAGTATTATGAGTACTCTAGGTGTCGATGATACTAGTTTTATAGTGAGCAAAGAAGAGGCTGACAACGATTCAAGTGGCACACTGACAGAAGGAGCGATAAAATCGGATTTCTTGCCCGATATAGCTGTCTTACAGAATGCTGCTGATCTCGTTTTAGAAGCTGGTTTATATGTGGATGAATTTCATGTCAGAATTCCAGGTGCTGCCACAAGTGGAACAGTAACCAAAGAGAAAACAGCTTACACTGTTGGACTATCAGCAGAATGGCAAGATGATGCAGGTCAATTAATTGATGGATTAGAGCTTAAATTAAAGGGAGTCTATTTCAAAGTTAGTAATGAAGAATAGCAATCAGCTATTAGCAATCAGCAATCAGCTATTAGCAATCAGCATATGCGCTACGCGCACGCTACGCGAACAGCAATCAGCTGACGGCTGACCACTGACGGCTGACGGCTGACGGCTGACGGCTGACCCCTGACTTTCGATAATTCCATTGTTGCCTCCTAATCTTTTCTGAATCGAGCTATGACTGCAATAGTGCAAAGAACAACCAGTGTTAGCTTTGGTATGGTCTCCGAGCTAACCGTTGCTGGTGAAACCGTCAATTTGATCCTGGAGAAAATTGAAGACCGCAACGTAACGGTTTATCAGGGCGGTATGATTGCTGGACAGCGACTTTATGTCGTGGCGCTTTTGGAAGAATTAATTCCAGAATTAGATGCACCAGACTCGATTCAGAACTTAGCCATTACTAAAATGGCGGTGGAATTGCGACCGGATAAAGGGGCATTTTCTTTTGAGGCTGCTATTGAAAATGCCTGGTCGATTACCCTCGATTCGGGGCCAACCTTATCCATCGAACAGCTTGCTCTGTCAGTGTCGTCGGTCAAATCTTCTGGCTCAACCAATGGGAGTCAACAGAATACGGCAGAATCCCTCTCCCAGCAGCGAAAACTCTCATTTGAGGGGCTGTTTGAGTTATTTGGGGGCGAATTTGCGGTTAAGGTCGCCCATCAATTTTCGTCACAGAGTGGCATAATTGCCAGTCAGTGGGCATTTTCTGCCACTGCTGAAAATATTAGTATTACCGAAGTCATCAAAGCTTTTGGGTTTTCCCAGGATAAACTCGATGAGTATGGGTTGCGGGATTTAGTAGTTTCCTTGGCATTTGCGCTACAACAAACCCGCTATCAAGACAATAGTACCCAAATCGTCGAATCCCGCTATACCTTCACCGGATCCATGGATTGGGATACTGGCATTGCCTTAGTGCCAGGGGAAGAAACCCTGCAAATCCAAGCCGCGATTGAAATTGCCAAAACCTCCAGTCAGGGATCAGGGGGAACCTCTACGACCCTAAAAGGCGCGATCGCAGGAACGGTCAAAGCCTCGATTCCCTTTTTCGATACCTTACAACTCTCGGTTATCTATACCTTTAGCCAAACCAGTAGCACCTCTAGCTCTGGTCGTTCATCCCAAGCCCTGGCAAATCGTACCGGTGAGTTAATTTTCCAACTCCAAATCAGTACCCTGTTGTTGAGCGCAGTGTACACCAATATCAATAATCGTAAACTGTTGCGGTTTAGCGTTAGTTTGGTCAGTGGAAAGAATCCCACTATTGGTGACCTGATTGCCTATATTGTCAGCGTCTATGACTCCAGCATTATTGACTTTGAACTCGATCCACCCTGGGATGAATTTGCTAAAGAAGAGATAGCGCTAGATAAGTTTAGTCTGGAGATAGACCTAACCGATAAATCCATCACCATTTCCTACAAGGCTACCTTGAATGTCTTGATTGCTAAGGTATCCAATGTGGGGCTGTCTTACCAGTTTGGGACTAAGTCATCTCAGGTTAGTACCCAACAAAATAATGCCAGAACAGCATCCAATAAAAAAATAGCGATCGCAGTTGACTTAAGTATTCCCGGAGAACCCAAAAAGCGAGTTCAGTGGGACCCAGTCAATGAGAATCCCCCAGAAGTGCCCAGCACTAAAGCCCCGATCTTCGAGCTGAAGTTCCTGGCTTTGGGACAACGGGTTGCCTTCGCACCAGAAATTGTGCAGCAAGCTCGTACTATTGAGCAATTCACCACGGTGATGCGCCAAACCTTGGTACCCCTTCCCCCTATTAAACGGCGGCAAAATCCCCTCACAGCTCTGCAACAGTCCTTACCCTCAGCCGTCAGTTCTGACCCCACTCAACCAATTCAATTTTCAGGTCAGCCAATACAGTTTAGTGCAGAGAGTGGCTGGTTAATTGGTGCCCAATTTGTGATTTTGGGTTCCATTGAGATCAGTATAATTTTCAACGACCCCTTTATCTATGGCCTGCGCATTAGTTTGTCGGGACCCCCGGTACAAAGTTTTGCTGGATTTGAATTTGAAATCCTCTATCGCCGCATTAGTGATACTGTCGGGGTCTATCGCAGTGAGCTGGTTTTACCAGACACCATGCGCTATATCGACTTTGGTGCTGTTCATATTACCCTGCCAGTGGTTGCCATTGAAATCTATACCAATGGGGACTTTGGTATCGATGTGGGCTTCCCTTGGGGTGGTGACTTTTCGAGATCCATTGCCGTTAATGTCGGCATCTTTTTAGGGTTAGGGGGCTTCTATTTCAATAAACTTAGTGCAGAAACAGCCACCAGTGTTCCCGACATTGTTAGTGGCACCTTTGACCCGGTATTGGAATTTGGCATTGGCTTACAGGTCGGGTTGGGGAAAATTATCAACAAAGGTCCTCTGCGCGCAGAATTCAGCATTACCATGCAGGGCCTTTTGCAAGGGGTGTTTGCTACCTATAATCCCACCGATACTAATGAGAAAAAGGCCACCTATTACCGAATTCAGGGTGGTGTAGCCATTGTTGGTCGCATCTATGGTGTCGTGGACTTTAAAGTGATTCAGGTTGATGTAGAAGTCCTGGTTAAAGTTGCGGTGCTGTTTGTGGTGGAGGTATACAAAGCTATTCAGGTGGCTCTGGTGGCTAAGGTTTCTGTCAAAGCATCGATCAAGGTTGGCTTTGTCCGGATCAGATTTAAGTTTAAATTGACCGTCCGGGAGCAATTTGTCCTCGGTTCAGATACCACACCACCCTGGCAACTCGCTGCTGTATCTGGGGGAGCCATGGCTCCCCCAGATCCAGTATTTACTGCCCGTGCTCAAACCCTGCGTCCCTCTATGCAGAAAAATGCTAGGGCTAATCGCTCCTTTGCTTTTGCTAAAGCCCAGGCCACTAGTAGCACAGGGACAGTTACAAATGCCACTACTACAAATGTCACTACTACAAATGTCACTACTGAAACATCTGGTGGACGGTCATTGCGATGGGATGATGGCACAACGGGAATTAAGCTAGAAATCCTTACCGACCAGGTGCGCCCGGAAACTGTAAAAGACGGCAAGCTTCGCCTCGATATTTATTTTCAACCGTCCTTTACCAAGACCGAAACAGGGGTAAGTGGTATCGGGTTATTGTTTATGGAAAACTCGATTCCTCTAGACGATAGCAATAGCACTACTGAGGATAGCAATAGCACTACTGGGGATAGCAATAGCACTACTGGGGATAGCAATAGCACTACTGGGGATAGCAATAGCACTACTGGGGATATTAATACAGATAATGATACGGACTTTGATGAGTTAGTTAAAGCCCTATTCAAATGGGTGATTTATGCCTATTTATCAGATAGTGAGCGTAATGCTTTAAATATCGACACAAGTGCTGTTAATGTTGATGATCAAGTCTTAACGTTGGAATTGTTAGAAGATGTTTATACCCTATTCGTTAACTACTTAGAGGAAGAACCGGCGGATGAGTTTTGGGCACCCCTGATTCGATTCTTGTCTACCAATTTTATCTTTGATATCACCGACCGCCCCATCAATGAGACAGATACAAATAATACAGATACAAATAATACAGATACAAATAAGACAGATACAAATAATACAGATACAAATGAGACAGATCCAACAATTAGTGGTACCATTTTCCCGATGTTTCCTCAACTTGAGATGGAACTCAAGGATGGTGCTGATACTGTTCTCAATACCGTTGATTTTGATAGTACGAAATATTCTCCCGCTCAAATCAAGGCGATTCAAACTTATTTTCAATCCTCCAACTATAACCATAACCAGAGCACAGAAGAAGTCCTGGGACAAATACCGACCAACGATTCATCCGCCGAGTTAGCGATCGCTGAACTTTTATTTATTGACTACTTCACCTTAATTATTCGCTCTGCGGTGCAGCTTGGCATCGATCATGTTAGGGATAAACAAGAGGGGGTTGATGAAAATGGCACGATTACCCTAGGCACTTTATTAACTAATTTCAATGGTGGTGAGTCGTTCCAATCCTTAGCGGGAATGACCTCACGATTCTTGTTGCATGGATTGCGATTACCCACCTTTACAGGTAGCACTACAACCATTGATGGACAACAAGCTGCTTATCTTGGTACAGGACAACAATTTACTGTCACAGTCACGCGGACTGTTTCCGGAACAGAGGGGGATAGTGAGACAGTAACCATTACCCCCAATGAAATCCGGTTATTTAAACCCGATACTTTGACCTGGATTCGACTAATTGATGATCCAAGTGAGAACAGCGATAGTGCAACCTTAACTCCTGAACTTAATTACCCTTTCCCTGATACTGGTACCTACAACACCATTACACTGATTCAGCAGCTTGATGAGGCAGAAACCAGTGGAATTTTGCCCACAACTCCTCCAACACTGCTGGAGTTTTACAATCCCACGAACCAGCAATACACTATTCGCCAAAAAATCAATGCAACTAGCAATAATCTGCTGTGGGAACTTCCTTCTGGGTTATGTGATTATCTCAAGTCTACGTCTGCTCAGAGAAGCTTAACCCTTTTCTACAATCAGCAGTCAGTTCAAGATGGGGAAACCTTAAATACTGCGGAGGGGGAAACTTTAGATACTGCGGAGGGGGAAACTTTAGATACTGCGGAGATTGAAGCAGGATATACCTGGGCAACTAAATTAACCTTGGAAATCCGCCAAGTCTCGACCTCAGATGGGAGCGGATTTTTGCCGACCGTATACGCTATTGAACGGATTGAAACGGCTAGTCGGCAATTACTGCAAGATATTCTGACCGCAAACGTAACTCCTACAACCTTGACCTTGTTGTATTTGGATGACAGTGGTGACTCTAAAGTTCTGACCCGTGATGGCAGTGCTGACGTCTTGATGCTGAAGACGAATTTATCCCTAGATTCTGGGGATAACCGTACTGTGACACTAGACTTGTCTACGAATTTCCTACCATTCCTAACACTGGTTCAAGAAAGCACTGTTGTAAATAGTGAAGGCTATTACCTCAACTATAGCTATGAGCAAAAGGGCTTACCAGATTCTCTGTTTGCTGATGGGGACACGGCTCAGGTCACTCTGTTAATGACCTTTAGCAGCACTCCCGCTAGCTATCACAACTGCCTTGAGATTCCATCTGATCATTCCCAGTTTAGTACACTCAATGATGAGGTCAGCGAAATTTTTGCCACCAGTAGTGAAACCATTAATGTGTTAAGGATTCCGGCAGGAAATCTTGGTTTTAGACTGACCCGTACTGCCATTGAACCTCAAGACAATGATACTGCGACCGATGAGATTCAAAACCTCTATCAGCTTTTGAGTTATCAGCTGCCCAGTACAATTGAAGCTGAGGAGGAAACCGGGCAAGACCGTCTACCGATCGGACCGATTGAAGAGGATGAGGATGATACAACATGGGTCTATGAAAAAGTCTTGCCGGTTTATGCTTTAACTACCGCAGCAAAAAATACACCATCCCAAGCATTACCGGAAATTCTCAAGGATACCCTCAATCCCTATTACGGTATTGGAGATACCTTTAAGTTAGATTTTCGCTGGCAAGATATCTATGGCAATCGTTTGGGAAGCGATGGGAACTTTGCTGAAGGTATTAGCCAAAAATTAGGTTATTTCGACCCGATTTTCGGAATCAATCAATGGCCATCGGTGGGTGAAAGCTATCAGATCACCAGCAAGGATGATAAGACTGCTAATTTGATTCTGGAGTTGGTGTTAGACCAATCTAAATATATTCCCACTCCTGGAAATCTTTTCACTGAGGCACTGGATCAGATTAAAACTGACCGCGCCACCTATCAACAAATTTACTATCAGGTTCATGACTCGAACTTAACCTTTACGGTGATTACATCGGTGATTCCCAGCGGTGACCAGGAGTTGACTGATACCCAGCGTGCTGCCTTCACGGGCTTTGTGGATAATGTCTATAAGTATTTGGTCACGTTGGAATATCTCCAGGAATTTACCTATACAGTTGCTGGTAACAGTGAAGACCTGGAATCGGTTGCTAATCAATATAGGTGTGATATTGGAGATTTAGGGGATAGTAATAGTGCAGTTAGTGGTATTTTCAGCAGTGGTCAAAGTATTCAGATTCCTGTAGGTATTCGGGTTGAGTCAACCAACAGCTTAAATAAGATCGCAACCAAGCTCAACAAAGATTACGGCACTGAAAGTGACAAAGTTGAGGAAATTGTCACCGAATATGCAAAAACGGCGGATTTATTAGCGGTTGGTGGGATTATTACTTATACTGGTAATTTGGTAAACTATACCGTTCAAGATGGGGATACCTTCGAGTCGATTGCGATCGCACAACTCGCCCTAGAGGAAGACCAGCTGATCGAACCCAACCTACAAACCATTGCTCAAGGGTTAGATACCACTGAAAGCTTAACCAATGGTGTCCTGATCAAGGGTCTAGAATCATCCCACGTCAACAATTACGTTACCCTAAACGCCACCCTAGAAGAAATTGCCTATGGGGTATTGCAGCTGGAAAATGCTGACCTGGATCTGGAGTTTGACCAGATCCTGACCGACCGTATCAATGAGATTATTGCAGAGAATGAATCCACGGTATTGCTGGCAGGGGTTACGGTTTCAGCCTTGGATATCACAACCCAGGATGACGAGACTTTGGAAACTCTTCAAAATCGTCTGTCAGAAGACCAGGATCTGGTTGAGGCCATTCGTGGTCTGGAAATTTTCCCCACGGACACAACATTAACGGTCACGGTGACCAAGAAAGATGAAGCAACACCAACTCCGTTTAATGTAGAGATCAAGGTGATTACTGAAAAGAGTTGGATTGCGATCGCTGCAGCATTCCCCAATAACAATAGTTTAGAAACTACTGAAACGGTGATTACTGCCAATGCCCAACGCCAGGATTTACTGGTGGCAGGTTCGACAATAAAAATCACAATGGCCAATAGTAGCCTTGATTACACCATCCAGGCTCAGGATAGTCTATATCACATTGCCCTTAACCAGTTTGTCGCCACTAATGATGTTAGCTCTATGGATGTGCTGAAATCGGGCATTGTTGCTGAAGTGGGTGCCCTGGAGTATACCATTACTGACGCAATTCTGCCCGAACGGAAGACCCTGGCTTACCTAACTCAGCAGCTTCATCTACAAACCAACCTTCATCGCACGGTTTTGGAAACGGTACAAGCAGTGGGCAATATCAGTGATATTCTGACTGAGTCTACGATCGATAGTCAATTAGTTGTGGTTGCTGCTGCTGTCAGCGATATGAGTGGGTTATTTGGTACAGAGGATGTGATCCTGGCTGACGTGCTGTTGAACTACACTGTCACCAGTGGGGATAGCTTCGACCAAATGATTGCTATTGCTGCTGCCCATGATAGTCAAATTATTACCGATCAAACCACAGCAGGGGATATTGCTCTTCAAACTCCCACTTTAGCCTTAGAGTCCGGGGCAACTCTCTACATTCCGGATCGCTTTACCCTGGATACCTCTTCTGCACAGAACCCTGACTATCTAGCAGTGGTACAATTCACAGATCAAACCACATCCCTGAGTACCTTAACCAGTACCATGGGAACGGAAATTACCCCAGCAGCCGTAGCGGTGGCTAACCAAACCCTGGCAGGACTCTTGAGTGGCAATACTGCTATCGATGTCCGTCCGGTTTTGGCATCCCTGACTAAGATTAGTTACAACAGTGACGATACAGTAAATAGCGACTTAAAACGGTTAGCGGCTTTCATCGATAGTCAAACTATCCAGACCGGAACCGATGAAACCTTCTACACCCTCACCTCTGGATGGGCGCAAACCCTGGTTAACTTCAAAAATAATATTGTAGGCGACGCCAGTCAAACCCAGCAAAGCATTGGGAATAATATTGTAGGCGACGCCAGTCAAGCCCAGCAAAGCATTGGGGCGGTCAATGCTATTTATGAGCAACTGGAGAACTTGGAAGGGGCAAATCGCATTGCGTTACGGGCCTTACTTGATCCCAATGATAGTGAATCTTCCTTGAGTATCTTGAAAGCAACACTGCTGGATGCTGAAGGAAACCTTAAATCCCAATTCGAGCCATCAACGGTTCATACTCAACCTGAAACCTTGGATGTGCCGGATGCGATCGCTAATATCGAAACTGCCCATGGTCAACCCGATGATCAGGTATTGATCGACACCTTAAAGGACTCATTGGAGATTATTCATCGCATGTATGACTTCAGTTGTCTGAAAACAGCGGTGGATCTGTTAGAAAAGCGTACGCAACGCCCCCTAACTGTGGCAGAAGTAGCAGAGGCGCTCCAAAATGAATCGGTTCTGATTAAGGCCAATCAGAATTGGATTGTTCCCCCAGCAGTAGCTAGCACAACGGTTGATCTCACCTTCCGGGATAACAATAATAGTCTTCTGTATCCAACGGATTTACTTTTCCCGGTCACCGTACAGCTGGAAATGCGACGCAACCAGGATTTGATGCATTCCGACGATGTGTGTGAAAAGGAGATGGATTGCTATGTGTCTGAAGCTGAGGTAGTATCAGCCTATTTTGCCCCCAAAACCGTTGTGCTGACCAGCTCCTCCGATGATGAAAATGCTGAGTTTAGTGAACGCCTGGCCTCCCTTGACCCCTTTGCCAAGGCATTTGAGCAAGCACTACCTAACTTAAAGCTAGCAGTGGGGAGGGATGCTGGGAATATTGATAATGCTAATCCTCAAAACAGTGATACCCTGTGGGCAGTTCATCTGGGGGATACCGGGATTAGTTACGATATCAAAGAGGATTTCCCCTACTTCTTTTCCGCTGCGCCTTTGAGCAATACCTTAATGTCAGGGGAAGTAAACCTTTACAGCTACACCCAAGAGAATGGACTTGACCAAAGCTCAACAGAAACCGTGCGAGTGGATGCGGTAGACCTGAATGGTTTAGCCCGTAAGTATTTACGTGCTATTGAAGATATCCTGAAACCGGAAACAGCTATCCCTGCAGTGAATGATAGCACTTTAAAGGATCAGCTTAGGCGCATTTTAGATGTCAAAGCAAGTTTGGCCGATTCGATTAGTAAAAATGTGACCCATGTATTGGAGACTTCTGTGGATACAACTTCCGAAGAGTATACTACTCGCCAAACCTTAGCGGTGGAAGCACTCCAAAAGGAATTGCTGACAAATTTAGCGGATGCTTACGACATTGAAACCATTGTTCAATATAACGTGGATGTCGCGATCGCTGATCGCTATCAATGGTCTGATCAAGATATTCCTCGTTTATCTGGGCAACCAGTTATGAGCGGGGCTTATTACACCAATCCTGAAAGTACTCCCAACTCCACTAGTTCTGACACAGAAAAGAATGCTCTGCTTCAATCAATAGATTTCACTTTATCTCCAGCTAAAATTTCCCTGAGCGATGCCAACAATGGTAAGTCTACGCTGACCTTTTTCTTCAATACCCAAACGCCTCAGCGTTACGAAGATATTGCGGTTAATCTGAACTATCAGGTTAATGAGTTGGAATACAATATTAATACTACCAATTCCACCTCCTCTTGGCTCAATTTTATTCAACCTCTCAATGATGAGCCTAATCAAATTGGAGATGTTCAAATTCCCATTCCTTTGCGAGATTTTCCCCTTCCTCCTTCTCTGATTTCCCAAACAGCAATTCCTGACCCCGACAGTTTTGCTGGTGATATTCTCAGTGCTGAGGATATTCGAGACTGGAATTATGTTTTCCTTTATGAACATCCCGATGTGGCTCAAGATACCATTGAATGCCGGATTGAATACAATGGTTCGTCTAAATTGACCATTGATGATGTCTCTTTGAAGGAACCCGAAGAAAATCAAGACGAAACATTTGCAGTTTTCACGGTTACCTTATCTCCTCCTTCTGACAAGACTGTTACTGTTAATTATCAAACCCAGGATGGTACCGCGAAAGCACCGGGAGATTACACCGCAACTAGCGGAAGTCTGGAATTTGCGACCGGTGAAACCAGCAAAACAATTGAGGTGAAAGTCAACAGCGATGATGTGGTTGAAAATAATGAAACCTTTACCCTTGTGCTGAGTAATGCAGTTAATGCAGACATTGGGGATCCAGTGGGTGTTGGCACAATTATCGATACGACTAATACTATTGATCCACTGTTGGATACTCTGGTGCGGTTTAACAATCTATATCCAACCCTAGCCAGTGATCTCAAAGCTTTGGAAACAGGGGTGAATTCTGACAACCAGACTACGGTTACCTCTGCCCTCAATGCCTTTGCGACTCTAGCAGAAGAGGTGGCTAGGTCATGGCAAATTTGGCAACCGATTGCGATCGCACAGGCATCTCGCCAGACAGTTCACTACAATATTGATGAAAACCTATCTGCTGACCAAGAAACCAAAACGGTTATCATCACTCCCACTAACAATCTTCCCGTTGCTGATCAACAAATCTTAGACATTGAGTTACCAGGGTATGAGTTAAATGATACCAGGCAGAACGATGTAACTACTAACTCCCCCACAGTACCTTACACCACCATTGAGTATGATTTCACCAAATTGCTTGATGCAACTGGGGTAGAAACCTTTGGGGAGTCGGCATTACCGGATCGTAAGGTGACTGTGACTAATTTGGATGTGTTGGACTATCAAAATGCCTGGGGTGCTATCCGTCTCGCCCGCAATAAGAATTTGATTGATGGCAGGGAAACTAATGCAGCTTTCATCTTCCAGACTCCTGAAGTAAGGTTTAAGAACCGGATTACTCCTCTCATTGTTAATGATAAGCGTTGGGATATTGCAGACTTGGGCGATTCCAGAAGTAAAACTTTGACACAGCATCTGGAAGAGTTATTCAAAGTCTTGCTGCCAGCTGTCATTAACCGTCCTTATGATATTCGGATTAGCTGTCAGTATGCCTTTGCTTTAGCTAGCAACACTAATGAAGAGGAACTGTTAGCTTCCTTACCTGTTCTACTCACCCCTCGATTTACGGTTCAAAAGTCTGGGGATTCCACGGATATGTTAGTAGTTACTCAAGACCTGCGAACAAATATTGTCCGGGAAATTGAGAATTGGCAAACTCAGAAAAACCCCAATCAAAGCAGGGGACGATATCTGTTTAGTTTTAGTCTGTTTTCCAATCCAGAAAATGTGAGTAGTACTGAGAATCCTAACTTGCCGCTGTTAACGGTGGAAAATTTGAATCTTTTGCTTACAGATATTATTGAGGAATAGTTATAGCAATTCTCGGCGTTGCTGAATTAAAGTTGGTAAAGCCCCCTAAATCCCCCAACTTTGGGGGACTTTAAGAGTTTTGTTCCCCCGCCGGTGCGCTTTCCGTAGGCGAATTAAATTGGTAAATGGTAAATGGTAAATGGTAAACTAAAAAGAGTCAGTATTTTAATTAACAGCGAAGTCCAAGAAATGGAAAATAAGACGCTCTCAAATCAGCAGAGACTAATTGTAAACCTTGAAGAGAATGCAATGGACTCTCTCGTGCATGGTGTTGAGCATCATCTTTATGGAAGAAGGAAAACAGATTGGAAGTATGTAATTCTGCATACTTTCCACGCTGTTGAACTTTTTCTAAAAGCTAGATTGGCTAAATATAATGAGTCATTAATTTATCAAAATCGTAAAAATGGTTACACAATAGGCTCTGATCAAGCTATAGATCTCTTGGTTAATGAAGCCAAGGTAGAATTGTCCCAGTATGCAGAAGTTCAGAAATCAGGAAAATACGAAGGGAAATATAAGCTAGGTGGTGCATTAGATGATTTGCGAAAGGCTAGAAATTCAATCGAACACAAAGAAATTGCTCTCGACTCGGATAAAGTTAAAAAGTTTTTGGGTACTGCTTTTGTTTTTTTAGATAGGTTTGTGTCTGAAGAATTGGATTTGAGTCTGAAAACTGAACTAGATAAGCTTGATGAAGTCCGTGTAGATGAACTTTCTGAGGATGGAGTCGATATTGGCAACCTTGAAAGTCAAAGTACCTATCGAACTTTGTCTATGGCGTGTTTATTCTATATTCAGCACATGAAGAAAGAAGGAATACCAGTTTCAAATCCAAAAGAAAAATGGTATTATCACTACTTTACATGTGAAATTTGTGACAAGGAAGCAGTTGCTGTTCCTGACCCAACTGCAAAATACTCTAGAGTTGCTCATTGCTTTAACTGCCTGGCAGAATACACAATTAACTATTGTTTTAGATGCGAACAGCCATACATTTCCTTTTTGCACGAGTGGGAAAAAGACATTGACGATTCTAGGTATCCTAGTTGGGTAAATTCAGTAGATGATGTCGATTTGTGTTGTGAATTGTGTAGCGATTGGATTGATGAGCAGTAATAATGTTGGTAGTGATAAACATGTAGTGATGGCCTAATCAAGCCGACAAACATTGATTATAATTTATCACTACCTCCTAACCTTCTCGATTCTTAGATTGCTCAGAATAGTTAAATTACCCAGTTTTCATGAAATACGCGAAAACAGAAAAGTCTGGCTAATTTGGGCAATGTTTTCTGTACTCTACCTGATCCCAACACAAGATAACACAATACTTAAGTGCAACCCAATACCGTTGCCGTCATTCCAACAGTGGCGCTAAGGCGGACACAAGACTTATTTGTAACAAACAAAAAGTGATTCTATTTCTGTTAATGGGTCTTATCAGACCTTGAATATTTTCGGTATTAGCAATGTCTGCGTTCCTATCATGGGAACTAGGTACTATAACAGGTTAATCTATAAGTCAACTTGGTTCCATTCCTGTTCCCCTCCATATAAACCTTTCTGATTTGGGAGGATGGGGTATTCTTTTCCCCTGGCCGTAGGCCACGCTACGCGAACAAACTACCCTATTCTATAGAACTGTACCTCTGCCGACTCTCTCAATAATTTTTTACAAAACTTTTAAAAATATGCTATAATGTTAATTTTTTTGTGTTACAATGAAACCGTGGACAATAAAATCCACGGGAAGAGCCAGCCTGACGTACTTGCAAGGGCGAAGGCTGGCTCTGGCTACCCCTTAAAGTAAAGGAGATAACTTCATATTATGTCGCATCGTCCAAGCCTATATCCATGGGTCATGGTTCGCCTATTACCACCGATGCCACCAGTCGTTTTCGCTCGCTTCCCCAACTGTTATGATGCCAAAGGTTATTCGCAGACCCTGAAACAGCTCCTGATGCGAAGTTTCTAATTATTTTCGATATACCCCTCTTCTGTCAAACTCGGGTCAAACCCTGATTTTTCCTAGGCTGAAATGACGCCAATTCGTTCGATTGTCCCAAAATGACAGAAGAGGGATAATATAGCACTACGCATTAAGGTGTTTGACATTGTCTTGATGCAGTCGCTCATGGGGGAAACCCCCTGTTCCCTTGCTGCATCGCTCCTAAACTCCGAAACTTAGTCATAGCTTACTTTTGACTTCTGACTTCTGACTTCTGACTTCTGACTTCTGACTTCTGACTTCTAACTTCTGACTTCTGACTTCTGACTTCTGACTAGGAAACAATGGGGACAAAGGAAAAATTTTGGTTTTATCATACTCAATTGAATACGGCGCTTTGCATAACTATCAAGTACACTGAATTTTATCCCTATTCCCTCTTAATCCTAAAGCTAGTCAGGAGTGGCTCAACCGTCTTGAACAAATTTCAGAGCAACAGATAAATTCAACTTTACAGGCATTTCCAGATTGTCGTATCTCAAAAGAAGCATCTGACTTTGCTAAGAAAATTTTGCTCACCAACAAAAAAAGACTGCTCTGTCTATTAAATTTATGAGTATCACTTCCCTAAAAACTTTATTTTTAGCTTGGCAAGATCATGAAAGTCGATCGTGGCACCCGGTGGGTCGATTGACATTTAATGGAAAAATTTACACCTTTGTTTATATAGAAGGTGCAAAGGAAGCGCAAAAAAAATTTGGGTTTGAGCCTCTAATGTCTTTCCCAGAGTGGAATAAGACCTATCGTTCGACGGAGTTGTTTGCGTTTTTTGCCAACCGAGTTATGTCACCCTCGCGTCCAGATTACCAAAAGCATCTAGACCGGCTCAACTTATCAGCCCAGAGTTTTGATTTGATGGAATTTTTAGCAAGGAGCGAAGGAAATCGACAAACAGATAATTTTAAAGTTTTCCCTTCTCCAAACCTCGACAGTGACGGTAAATACCACCTTTGTTTTCTAGTACATGGTTTGCGTCATTTACCAGAGTGTTCTATGGACCGCATAAAACAGCTACAAGTTGGTGATCCGTTGTGGTTATGTCACGAGTTTCATAATTCTTATGACAATAAGGCTTTAGTGTTAACCACAGCAGATCATTATCACCTAGGGTATTGTCCCCGCTACTTGTCACAGGATCTACTTGATATTTTAAGGCATGATCCAGGTTTAGTAGAAGTAAAAGTAGCAAAGGTAAATTTACCTCCTTCTCCGCTCAAGTCTCGGTTATTGTGTGAGATGACTTATTCAGGTTTCGAGGGATATGAGCCCTATGCTCACAAGACCTATCAGCCGTTAACTAAGGAAAAAGAACAGTCGAAAAACTTGGTTTGCCCGATGTAAGTAATACTCCTTAAGTATACTGCGTTCCTATGATCGCGTAGCGGGTCCGAAGCATCACCCCAACCACTACCTAAGTAATAGTTGGGGATTTTTTATGTTAAGCTATTGGTAGTTAACAAGTAACAATACCAAATCCGGAGTATTTACTTGCCATCATTGACCTCCTTGACTAACTTAGTAATCGCTTCGATTACTGTTTTCGTGAAAAAAGCTAGGGCAATAACTAAAGCAACCGCAGTTCCACCTCGTACAAGAGGAAGTACTGGAAGACCAGTACCTGAAGATGTATCTGGATTTAACACAGCAGTTGAAGTACCTAAAAGCTGATTAGCTTCAAGGTTGTTGGAATCGAAGTTCTGGGATGGTAACATGAGAAATCAAAAGTAGTTAAGTTTAGGGAGAAAGTCATACATGCAGAATATGCTGTAACCTTGACTTGCTCCCTTTAGTTTTTATAAACCCACTAACTCGTGCATGGCAAGTGTGAAAATATTCAAAACCAGAATAATTGACTAAGTTTTTTTTGGATGAATGCAGCTGCAGAGGTTTAGACTAAAGCTGTTTTTGAAATAGGAAAAATGGCTCTTCCGTACTTGTTATGCTAAGCAGGTGCACAAAATTAATTACACATTTTAAAATAATCAAAACCTTGCCGGGTAAGGGTTATAGAGATTTTAAGTAGGTAATTAATTCTGTGTAGGTGCTTAAATAAACACTTTTGCAAAGGGAGCAGGGAGCAGGGAGCAGGGAGTAGTGGGAAGAGGCGGTATTCAGAAAATTTTGTTAGTTAAATAGCCTCAGAACCCTTTTAGAGTAAGCTTTATAAGTTTTTTAACTGGAAATTTAGCATAAAAGGTACTGAAGAACCGAAAAAATTTAGATATATCAAGAATCCCTGACTTTTAGTATCCTGTTTCCATCCCCCTTCAACACTTTTATAGCGTTTATAGGACTCATGAGGTAAACATTATTTTTTACCTCTTCCCTCCTCCCTGCTCCCTGCTCAATGCTACCTGCTCCCTAAAAACCAGAAATTTGTACCTCACAAGTCGTAGAATTACTATAGCTTTTTCGCTGTTTCTGACTCTTCCTAATTGTCAAAAACCTACCCTTTTTAGGATGGGGAGATGGGGGAGATTTTTATTAAGGGTAATTATCCTAACATGATATAAAACTGTACCTCTGCCGACTCTCTCAATAATTTTTTACAAAACTTTTCAAAATATGCTATAATATGCAATTTTTTATGTTACAATCAAACCGTGGACAATAAAATCCACGGGAAGAGCCAGCCTGACGTACTTGCAAGGGCGAAGGCTGGCTCTGGCTACCCCTTAAAGTAAAGGAGATAACTTCATATTATGTCGTATCGTCCAAGCCTATACCCATGGGTCATGGTTCGCCTATTACCACCGATGCCACCAGTCGTTTTCGCTCGGTTCCCCAACTGTTATGATGCCAAAGGTTATTTGCAGACCCTGAAACAGCTGGTGCCTAATGCTAAGTTTCTAATTATTTTCGATATAAGTGTGCCGATGGAGCCAGAGGAATAGGGAGTGTTGCAAGGGTGGGAAGGGTGGGGAGATCGGGAGTCAGAGGATATCTGAAAAGTTTTTTGATACTAAATTTTGCNCCNCNCNCGCGACGACGACGTACGTACGTACGTACGTACGTACGTAACGTACGTACGTACGTACGTACGTACGTACGTACGTACGTACGTACGTAGTACGTACGTACGTACGTACGTACGTACGTACGTACGTACGTACGTACGTACGTACGTACGTACGTACGTACGTACGTACGTACGTACGTACGTACGTACGTACGTACGTACGTACGTACGTACGTACGTACGTACGGTACGTACGGTACGGTTACGTTACGTTTACGTTTACGTTTACGTTTACGTTACGTTACGTTACGTTACGTTACGGTTACGGTTTACGGTTTACGGTTTACGGTTTACGGTTACGGTTACGGTTTACGGTTACGGTTACGGTTACCGTTACCGTTACGTTACCGTACGTTACGTTACGTTACGTTACGTTACCGTTACCGTTACCGTTACCGTTACCGTTACCGTTACGTTACGTTACGTTACGTTACGTTACGTTACGTACGTACGTACGTACGTACGTACGTACTACTACTACTACTACTACTACTACTACTATACGTAGTAGTACGTAGTACGTACTACGTACGTACGTTACGTTACGTACGTACTACTACGTACTACTACGTACTACGTACTACTACTACTACTACTACGTACTACGTAACGTAACGTACGTAACGTAACGTAACGTAACGTAACGTAACGTACGTACGTACGTACGTACGTACGTAGTACGTACGTACGTACGTACGTACGTACGTACGTACGTACGTACGTACGTACGTACGTACGTACGTACGTACGTACGTACGTACGTACGTACGTACGTACGTACGTACGTAGTAGTAGTAGTAGAGAGAGNGNGNGNNCTTATATGTAGCAAATGAGACTTCTCAGACAACCTCTCAGATCCCTAGAAATGCGATTGGCCGTAGGCCACGCTACGCGATCGCATCCTGAGTATTGGGAGTGCGATCTTTTTTTTGCCTTACTTTCTCTGGCAAATTGGGTGTCGGTGATTGCGACTCCCATGCCACCCATGCTGTCCTTTTCAAAAGTCTTCCCTAGTCCCATTAGACTCAGATCTTGAGCAGATAACAACGTACTATAATACCCACAATACTTTTGATGGATTTGAGATGGCATTGAACTCTTCTACTTCCAGTTCGCCCAATACAGATAATTGGCAAACATCCTTAAATAAAGAAGAATTCTACACTTGGCATAATTACCGTTGTGCCTATGAAGTCTATACCCCAACAGATGAAAGTGCTAAGACGAAAACTCCTCTACTATTAGTCCATCCTATCGGTGTTGGACTATCACGCTTTTTTTGGCATCGCTTTTGCCAGGAGTGGTTGAACACTGGCCATGGTCATCTAATTTATAATCCCGACTTGCTAGGATGTGGCGAAAGCGAAATGCCCCCTCTTGCTTACTACCCGATCGATTGGGCTGACCAGTTACAATATTTTTTAACAACTGTAGTCAAAAAACCGGTGATTCTGCTAGTGCAAGGGGCTTTATTACCTGTGGCACTTACCTTGATCCAAAAGCAAACTGAACCAAATTATATTCAAGGGTTAGTACTCTCAGGTCCTCCGTCTTGGTCTCTGATGACAGCAGAAACTCAATACTGGCAGCAGCGAGTTGCTTGGAATCTCCTCGAATCTCCTTTAGGTAGTGCCTTCTTTCGTTATGCTCGTCGCCGTCAATTCCTACAAAAGTTTTCGAAAGATAAACTGTTTGCTGAGAGTTCTATAGTAGATAACCAATGGTTAGATAATCTCCAAAAGGGAGCAATTAATCCAGCTAGCCGCTACGCAGTTTTTTCTTTTTTAGCTGGCTTTTGGCGACAAAACTATCAACAAGCGATCGCTAATACTTCTCAACCTACCCTAGTAGTAGTAGGAGAGCAAGCTTCAAGTATTAGTAAGCTGGGAAAATCTGAAACACCAGAAGACCGACTAGCTCAGTATATCAAGCATCTTCCTCAAAGTGAAGGTCGTAAAATTCCTGGTCGTAATGTTTTGCCTTATGAGTCAACCTATGAGTTTGTAAAAGTTGTCGGAGATGCTATTTCTAGGTTTGAGTAGTAGTATATAGCAAGTCTTATACCCATGAGGTACAAAGTTATGGTTTTTAGGGAGCAGGGACTTCGGAGCAGGGAAGAGGGAAGAGGGAAGAGGGAAGAGGTAAAAAATAATGTGTACCTCATAGCTAAGAGAAACGCTATAAATGCAAAGTAACTGTACCGATTAACCCAGGATGTGAGTTACTGGATGTCCAACTAGCATTAGACCTTTACCAATGTTAATCAACAAAGACCAGTGCATCGCACCCATTTGGATGCGATTACTTGGGGTGCATCTCATATTTGTAAAAAAGTTGCGTAGGGTGCGTTAGGGGGGCCTCATTTTCTGCCTCGTAGCCAGGGTTTGGATAGCCCGCCCCGTAACGCACCACGGTGTCAAACAGCAAAAATGAGATGCACCCATCACTTGTTTCATAGTCTCAATAGTATCAAACGTAGAAGAGCAAATGCTTACCGCTGATTGTATCATTCAGATGTCTGGATATCGCCTAGGTCAGGACGAGAAAGAGTTTTTCTTTTGTGATTTACCATTCATTTACCAAGAAGTGAAAGGAGAGTTTCCCGTTCACTCTGGGATGGGGGATGATAAATACCATCGCTCTCAAAAGCAGCGAAAGAAGATCAAGAAAGCAAGGAAGAAAGGGAAAAAGCGGCGGGCTGCTGTTCTAGCTAACCTATATGATGTAGATTTTTTTGACGCTTATCGCGATCAATTGTTCGGAATGATTGGAGTACTAGAAGAGCGAACGCTACTAGCGGCCATACCCTTAGAAGAGTTGAGCGAAGACGAAGAGGAAGCAATAGATATCCTTACTGAAAAGGAGGAAGAATTATCAGATAGGTATGATGAGTTTCGCAATGCTATTGTACCTGACGGGGCGCTGGGGGGGTGACATGCCAGCTGAAATTATTACCCAGTAAGGAGTTCAGGCCATAATTGACTTCAGGTGCGCTTACAGTCGTCGAATTAAATTCGCCACGGGTCGCACCTGAAATATACATTCTGTTTTGGGCTGACTTTGGACTATGTTATAAGGGTTTTAGCTTCCATAAAATTAATTAAGGGTTAATTTGGGACTGTATCTTCCATGAGCCCATTGGCATCAAAGCCTTATAGAGTAAGTTTTTTGGGGCTCATGTCATATCATGTCCGGATAATTAGTTATAAAACACCATTACTCTTAAAACCTTACTCCTTTACTTCTGCCTTCTGCCATTCCCCTCCTGGGAGGGGTTAGGGGTGGGTACCCTCTGCCTTGCTTTGGCCAAAGTGTAAGTATTCAACCGGAAATTATATCACCCCCTCAGCTGCCTGGCACCAATAAAAATGGGTCAGACCACGAATAAAGTCGCAGTGCTTGAGTAAAACACAACAGCGAAAATTACCTGCTCCAACTATTCAATATTCTCAAAGGTGCGGTTGACAATTGGTTAATCATGGAATTGCCATAGTCTTCCGGCTGGCTGCAACTGTTGGGGAGTAGGAAAGAGCCACTGGACGCTCTAGCACCCGACTGATCGAATCAGCTACCTTGCCTCTATTCCATTTAATTGTTAGTTTGGCTTAGTAAGTATTTAAGAACCAACATTTCAAAACTAAAAGGTGAATAACATGAAAACCTGGGTAAGGCGTCTAAGTACAATTATTTGTACTATAACCCTAGCCTTTACTTTAATGGCTAAACCAGCTCAAGCTTATTCCGATATAGCCCTGGTAAGACAAGCTCCAGGTTGGGGTAGTATACCTGTGGCTTTTGCCGAAGGTGATGGTAGCTTTAATGTTACCAATGCCGGAATTAGCAACTTTATTGATAAGTGGGCACCCACAGGTGGAGTTAAGGTTTTAACTGGCGACTTTAACGGGGATAGTCGCACCGATATCGCCCTGGTAAGACAAGCTCCAGGTTGGGGTAGTATACCTGTGGCTTTTGCCGAAGGTGATGGTAGCTTTAATGTTACCAATGCCGGAATTAGCAACTTTATTGATAAGTGGGCACCCACAGGTGGAGTTAAGGTTTTAACTGGCGACTTTAACGGGGATAGTCGCACCGATATCGCCCTGGTACGACAAGCTCCAGGTTGGGGTAGTATACCTGTGGCTTTTTCCAATGGTGATGGCAGCTTTAATGTTACCAATGCCGGAATTAGCAACTTTATTGATAAGTGGGCACCCACAGGTGGAGTTAAGGTTTTAACTGGTGACTTTAACGGCAATGGTCGCACTGATATAGCCCTGGTACGACAAGCTCCAGGTTGGGGTAGTATACCTGTGGCTTTTTCCAATGGTGATGGCAGCTTTAATGTTACCAATGCCGGAATTAGCAACTTTATTGATCAGTGGGCACCCACAGGTGGAGTTAAGGTTTTAACTGGCGACTTTAACGGCAATGGTCGCACTGATATAGCCCTGGTACGACAAGCTCCAGGTTGGGGTAGTATACCTGTGGCTTTTTCCAATGGTGATGGCAGCTTTAATGTTACCAATGTCGGAATTGGCAACTTTATTAATCAGTGGGCACCAGCAGGTGGAGTTAAGGTGATAACTGGTGACTTTAACGGCAATGGTCGCACTGATATCGCCCTGGTACGACAAGCTCCAGGTTGGGGTAGTATACCTGTGGCTTTTTCCAATGGTGATGGCAGCTTTAATGTTACCAATGCCGGAATTAGCAACTTTATTGATAAGTGGGCACCCACAGGTGGAGTTAAGGTGATAACTGGCAACTTTAACTGCGATGGTCGCACTGATATAGCCCTGGTACGACAAGCTCCAGGTTGGGGTAGTATACCTGTGGCTTTTTCCAATGGTGATGGCAGCTTTAATGTTACCAATGCCGGAATTAGCAACTTTATTAATCAGTGGGCACCAGCAGGTGGAGTTAAGGTGATAACTGGTGACTTTGGTGTTCGTTCATTGCAGTACATTTGTGACCAACGTGACCAACAAAAAAGGGTACAGAATTGTCAAAGTTGAGCTTGTTGCACCTGATCAAGCATTGGTAATGCACCTGAGTTGTGATGGCGTTGGTCTCCCACTCCAGCAACTCCAAAATTGTTGTAGCGGTTAGCGATGACCCGAATCCACCGCCAGGAATAGCCAGTCACCTCGGCTACTTCTGGCGGTTGTTTTAGCTTTGGCCATTAAGAGTATTTGCTAATGGCGCAAGCCCCACCGGGTCTTTGTCACGCGCGTTAATGAAGTACTTAGTGGCATTCATCCCGATTATCCCCCTTCGGTTAAGCAAAACGCCTATCAACACACAATTGAAGCGGTTATGGAGGCGATTATAAAAAAATCGGTTAACTTCCCCCCTAAATGGAAAGTACCTGATGGTTTCACAGATGCAAGAGATTTGTTTGTTGGCTACTTGTTGCTAGATGCGTGGATTGGTAATGGTGATCGTCATCATGAAAATTGGGGGTTTGTACGTCCTAAGACATCTCAAACAGGTATTTATCTAGCTCCCACTAAAGCCTCTGAAAACATTTGAACTTTTTGAATACCTTAATACTCACTATCCTAAAGCTATTCAGGAGTGGCTCAACCGTCTTGAGCAAATTTCAGAGCAACAGATAAATTCAACTTTACAGGCATTTCCAGATTTTCGGATCTCAAAAGAAGCATCTGACTTTGCTAAGAAAATTTTGCTCACCAACAAAAAAAGACTGCTTTGTCTATTAAATTTATGAGTATCACTTCCCTAAAAACTTTATTTTTAGCTTGGCAAGATCATGAAAGTCGATCGTGGAACCCAGTGGGTCGATTGACATTTAATGGAAAAAATTACACTTTTGTTTATATAGAAGGTGCAAAGGAAGCGCAAAAAAAATTTGGGTTTGAGCCTCTAATGTCTTTCCCAGAGTGGGATAAGACCTATCGTTCGACGGAGTTGTTTGCGTTTTTTGCCAACCGAGTTATGTCACCCTCGCGTCCAGATTACCAAAAGCATCTAGACCGGCTCAAGTTATCAGCCGAGAGTGTTGATGTGATGGAATTTTTAGGAAGGAGCGAAGGAAATCGACAAACAGATAATTTTCAAGTTTTCCCTTATCCAGACCTCGACAGTGACGGGAAATACCACCTTTGTTTTCTAGTACATGGTTTGCGTCACTTACCAGAGTGTTCTATGGAGCGCATAAAACAGCTACAAGTCGGTGATCCTTTGTGGTTATGTCACGAGTTTCATAATTCTTATGACAATAAGGCTTTAGCTTTAACCACAAAAGATCATTATCACCTAGGGTATTGTCCCCGCTACTTGTCACAGGATCTACTTGATATTTTAAGGCATGATCCAGGTTTAGTAGAAGTGAAAGTAGCAAAGGTAAATTGTAAGCATTCAGCTATCAGCTATCAGCTATCAGCTATCAGCTATCAGCTATCAGCTATCAGCTATCAGCTATCAGCTATCAGCTATCAGCTATCAGCTATCAGCTATCAGCTATCAGCTAAAGGCTTATGGCTTATGGCTTATGGCCACACTACTGTTCGCGTAGCGAATGGCTGACGGCTGACGGCTGACGGCTGACTGCTGAATGCTTACGGTAAATTTACCTCCTTCTCCGCTCAAGTCTCGGTTATTGTGTAAGATGACTTATTCAGGTTTTGAGGGATATGAGCCCTATGCTCACAAGACCTATCAGCCGTTAACTAAGGAAAAAGAAAAGTCGAAAAACTTGGTTTGCCCGATGTAAATAATACTCCTTCAAAGAAGCGCGATCGCATTACCCCTTCTACCGTCCAGATATTAGGCGTTTTTGATTTCATACGAATAAAACCTCACCCCCTAAAACCTTTCTCCAGTGGGTTTTCCCAGTGATCGGGGGAAACTAGAAGCGATGCTCCTTTGGACCCGCCTTTACACGGGGGTAATTACCAGTGATCAGAAGTTCAGTTCTGAGAATTAATTACCACATGGCGTCGAAAAATGCAACTCCCTATGATAAAACAGCTCGCAATTTTCATCGGAGCCATTCATCTCGCCGCTTCCGTCATCTGGCTTAACTGACGACATGCCCTAGATATTTCTTTCGACTCGGAGCAAGAAAATATCTAAGTTAGGTTATTATTGGCGAGTTATAATCGCCAATAAGTTTCCCCTTTTTTCCAAAATGGGATGCTCCCGTCAAGGTCAGTGTAGGATATAGTGACTTTGTTCGATGATTTTTATATCCTCATCTTTGCCTTTATTGCTCTGTACTGTAATTCTTAGGCCTGGTTTACCTATACTGAGGGCTACTTTGCCTGTATTGAGGGGGATGCTTAGATCTTGTCCTAATACCTTTGGTATTCCACATTGTATTGTTGTTAGCCCTTGGGGGATGAGTGGCATTCCTCCCAGGGTGGCATTGATTGTGTAAAGTTGATCGGCACATCCATCTTCGCTCGTTATGGTTATGCTGGAATTTGAAAAGAAATCTATGCTACTTACTGGGGGATTAAAACCTCTATCGACATATTCGTATTTACCGTTCTCCAGGTGTAACGAACTCACCGGAATTAGGGGTCGGGAGGAGTCGCCCGGAATTAGGGATCCGGAGAAGTCGCCCTCTACCGCACACCCTTCGGTGAATAGCAGTAACATACCCAGGATAAACGCTGCTACTATTTGTTTTGCTTGGCCGATTCTATTCGTCATTTCTTTTTGCTCTCTTTTTGGTTATCAAACAATATCTGACTGACGGCATTCTCATTTACCAATGCGGGCTCCACGGTTTTCCTCTGTGCTATCGGTTCTAAGAATGCGAACGTGCAAGAGCGTGGGTGGCACGGATATCCCATCACTATCAATTGCTACTGGGAGGTAGACGCCCCCATGTTGGATGGGGTTTGCATCCCGGATCGGTTTTTTGGGTTGGGTCTTCCTTCGGTTTTCTCTGGAGCTATTGATTGCTTATCAACAAAGTGATTGCCCTCCTGAATGATCAACCGGCTGAATTTAACACGGATCACAATCACAAGTCAACTATTTATCTGTAAGACCGCGCTGCATCGCTTTTGGAATTAGGCAAAAATTCCCGCGAAAATTCCCACACTTCCCACACTCCCCGCGCCCAGGCCCCACACTCCCCTTCTTTTTTACAAATATGAGATGCACCAATATATTGCCATTAGAGCCGAAATCCTCAATAGATAATCCGCTACTTTGCGTTGTTTATAACATTGTTTTTAAGACTGGTAACTGGGTTTACCGGGACAAATAAATTCATCAGAGAAACTGGGTATTATCGGAGCTTGAATATTTTCGGTATTAGCAATGTCTGCATTCCTATCATGGGAACTAAGTACTATAACAGACAAATTTATAAGTCAACTTGGTTCCATTCCTGTTCCCCTCCATCTAAACGCTTCTGATTTTGGAGGATGGGGTATTCTTTCCCTGGCCGTAGGCCACGCTACCCGAACAAACTTCCCAATTCGATCAAACTGTACCTCTGCCGACTCTTTCAATAATTTGTTACAAAAGTTTTTAAAATATGCTATAATATGCAGATTTTTATGTTACAATGAAACCGTGGACATTCAAATCCACGGGAAGAGCCAGCCTGACGTACTTGCAAGGGCGAAGGCTGGCTCTGGGTACCCCTTAAAGTAAAGGAGATAACTTCATATTATGTCCGATAGTCCAAGCCTATACCCATGGGTCATGATTAGGCTATTACCACCGATGCCACCAGTCGTTTTCGCTCGGTTCCGCAACTGTTATGATGCCAAAGGTTATTTGCAGACCCTGAAACAGCTGGTGCCTGATGCTAAGTTTCTAATAGTTTTCGATATAAGTGTGCCGATTGAGCAAGAGGAATGACTAATCACAAAAAGGGAAAAATTTACATCGTAGGTGCTGGTCCAGGAGATGTTAACTACTTAACCGTAAGGGGGCAACAACTGCTGACTCAAGCTCAAGTGTTGGTCTATGATGCTCTCGTAGATTCCCTTTTATTGCAACTGGTGCCCTGTGATTGTCAACTGTTCCATGTAGGGAAACGGGGTGGACGCCCTTCTACACCCCAAGCTAGGATTAACCAACTACTAGTAGACCAATGCCGACAAGGCAAGCAAGTCGTAAGGCTAAAAAGTGGTGACCCGTTTATTTTCGGGCGCTCTAGCTCAGAAATTCAGGCATTGATTGCTGCTGAGTGTCAGTTTGAAGTGATACCAGGCATTTCCTCAGCCCTAGCCGCTCCCTTACTAGCCGGAATTCCTTTAACAGATTCAGTTTTGAGCAAATGCTTTGCCGTTGTCACTGCTCATCAGCCAGAGCAACTAGATTGGGAAGCACTAGCAAGAATTGACACCTTGGCGATTTTAATGGGAGGGCGTCATCTAGCAGAAATTGTCCAACAGCTGCAACGCTATGGGCGATCGCATCAGACTCCCATTGCTCTGATTCGGAATGGTGGACGCCCCCAGCAACAGGTTTGGCTGGGTACTTTAAGCACTATTGTAAACCAAACCCTTGGTATCTCCCTCTCTCCTGTGGTAATTGTAGTTGGTGAAGTAGTGGGGTTAAGGGCATCTATGGGATTAGCTGATCAAGACCAGTCGCAGAGTGAAGGTTATCAAGACAAGGTTCAAGGGGCAACGGCAACTACTAAGGCGCTTACTGGAAAAACTGTCTTAGTTACCCGTTCCGCTAGTCAATCCCAAAAATTTAACCAGCTCCTGGCACAACAAGGAGCGACTATTATCGAAATGCCCACCTTGGTGATTACGCCTCCTTCCAGTTGGGCTGGATTAGATTATGCGATCGCTAATCTCGCTAACTTCGATTGGTTGATTCTCACCTCTAGCAATGGGGTCGATTACTTTTTTAAACGATTACTGGATAATGGCAAAGATGCCCGTGCCTTAGTCGGGATTAAGATTGCTGTGGTGGGTAAGAAAACTGCCGCGAGTCTGAAACAACACAATTTACAACCGGACTTTATCCCACCAAACTTTGTGGCTGATTCTTTGGTGGAACATTTTCCAGAGTCTTTAACTAACAAACAAGTGCTTTTCCCCCGAGTGGAAACCGGTGGGCGAGAAGTATTAGTAAAAGAACTAACGGAAAAAGGTGCTCAAGTAGTAGAAGTTGCTGCCTATGAGTCTGGTTGTCCAGATTACATGGCTCCTGCTATTTTAGATGCTTGGCAACAGAGAGCAATAGATATTGTTACCTTTGCTAGTTCTAAAACCGTCAAGAATTTTTACAAACTTCTCAAACAAGCTTTTAACTCTTCCACGGAAACTAACCAAGCCTACTCTAGTGCCGACGGCGAACAATCTCCACCCTTAAAAACTCTCCATTCCCTTTTAGACAATGTCTGTATCGCTTCGATTGGTCCCCAAACATCCGAAAGCTGTCGCCAGTTGCTAGGCAGGGTAGATGTAGAAGCAGTTGAATATACTTTAGAAGGTTTAACTGAGGCGATTGTGGCATGGGAGACTGGGAGAGGGGGAAAGACAGAAAAGCAGAGATAATGTGATTTCATGGAATCCCACAACTCACAACAAGCCAAAATCGAGACCCCAAGAATTAAATTAGATCAAGTCTGGGGGGGCGACAACTCGCCCAAAAAGCAACAGGTGCGCTTGACCTTGGCGAATTTAATTCGCCAAGGTCAAGCGCACCTCTATAGCGTTTCTAATAGCTATGAGGTACACAAGATTTTTTCACTATTGCCTATTGCCTATTGCCTCTTGCCTATTGCCTTTCCCTAAGGGATTTTATTAACAACTCCAAATTATACATAACCTACTAACACCCTCAACACTCAAAGGTTGCTAACCCCAAATAGCGAACTCCTGACGGGGTAATTTCAAAGCGACAAGGCAACACTTCCAAACCCTTGCTAACTGCTTCCCTTAAGAGTTTACCATAGTCTGGGTCATAGTTATCACCAGGATAAAAGTGCAAACAATCAGCACGATTAATAAAATAAAGCATCACCGCTCGTGCTTCGGGAAGTACTGCCATCAGTTCTTGCAAATGTTTTTGTCCACGAGTAGTAACTGTATCAGGAAATAAAGCACGATTCTCTTCAGCTAAGGTAGCACTTTTAACTTCTAAATAAATCGGACGATCTGAGCCAGTCAGTAAAAAATCTACGCGGCTTTTCCTTTCTTTTCCGTAACGCACCTCAGGGCGGATTTCGCTGTAGCTGTCGGCTAATTCTGGAATCACTTTTTGTTCCAACGCTAACTTAATCACTCGATTAGGTAAAGCCGTATTAACCCCTACCCAAGTTGGTTCATTGTCCTTGACCTGAATCATTTCCCAAGTGTATGGTAACTTCCGCTTTGGGTTATCACTATGGGACACTTGTACAGCAGAGCCAATGGTTGATACTCCGATCATTGGGCCAGTGTTGGCGCAGTGAGCAGTAATAATTTCCCCTGATGGCAGTTCAATATCCGCAAGAAAGCGTTTGTAGCGTTTGAGTAAAGTTCCAGCTTTTAGGGGTGGGTAGGAGTAAATCAAGTTATTGTCATTAGTCATGTTAAAATTGTGGATTGGTTAATTGTAAAGATGTCAGCTGTCAGCCGTCAGCTGTCAGCCGTCAGCTGTCAGCCGTCAGCTGTCAGCCGTCAGCTGAAAATAAACTTCAAAAGGGAGAATTTAATATAGCGTTTATCGCAGTTATGAGGTAGAATTATCAACCTCAAAGTCGCCCTTATTAAGGGGGATTTAGGGGGATCAATTTGTACCTTATGGGATATAGAATTGCTATAGTTCCAGATTAATGAGAATTGAAAGTCTAGGGATTTACCCATCAGCTGATAGCTGATAGCTGATAGCTGAATGCTTACGTAAAGATATCAAGGACGTTGGATAATCTTTTCGATAACCCGCCGCTTGGCTTTGGTGTCGATACCAATTAGGCGCACATACTCACCCTTATGCTCCCCTAAGCGTTCTGTCAAAGCTGCGATCGCTTCCGATACATTGTTTTCTGGTAATGGATTCCCACTTTTCCAAGCATTATTCTTAACGCGACGCTCATTGCCGTATTCTAGGGTTAGGCGGTAACCTTGAGCCAAAAGCTCTCCAATCTGCTCTTGGGTTTCTAGATCTAATCCTAGATCTAAGGGCTTTTTGCTACCGTTGTGCTGTCCTATCTGACATTGATTTAACCCGTTGGCGACCTTAGGGCTAGTTGACTCACTGATGACTGGATTGGATAGAGGTGCCTTGTGGTTTGCTTGAGGTTGGTCAGGGGTTGGGATATGAGAATTACTATTTGTATTAGTATTTGTATTACTTGCTGGGCTCGTCAGGGAGGGGACTTGATTGTACTCCCTAGCTAGTCCGCTGAGCTCCAACCGTTGCTGCTCAGCTTTAATCAGTTCTCCAAACTCAATTAAGCGGGAGATGCTAAAGTTTGGTGTTTCAAATTTGGGCGGTCCTTGCTTACTGTTGACTACACGAGAAGAAACTCGGTCTATACCAATATCATAAATAAACTTACGGATTTGTTCATCGTAAATACGCGATCGCAAAGCACTGAAGAAATCAATCGCTTGATTGTCGAAGGTATCAATCAGTTGTTCAATCTCCCCGCTAGAGAGTCCATCTCCGTGAAAGATACCACTAACAATACCAATCCGGTCTTCTCGGTTGGGCTCCCAGTAGAATTTGCTCATCCGACCATCCCGAGTCAAGGGCGCATACAGAGTAGAAAAATCATTACCAGTGACAATAATCGGTACTCGGTGGATCGGTTGTGAGTCATAACTCCCTGGAAGTTGGACATTGGTAGGATTATCAGCAATGTTCATCAAAGTCCCATGCACCAGCTGGGTATTTACCGTATATTGGGTTCGTTCATCGAACCGTCCCGCCCCAGCATCCAAGTCATTAATCATCAGCACACACATCTTACCCTTGACTCGGATCATTTCAGCCGTTTCTCGGTAGCGCAAGCGGATCAGACGGGCTGGATCCCCAGCATCTGGGCTTTCTAGCTCACCAGAAGACATATGAACCGCTTCAATTCCCATGCGCTCGAACACAAGCTCACACTGAAAGGACTTACCCTCCCCCTTCCGTCCATGAATTCCCAAAATTAGAGGCACACGGACATGGGGTATGTCAAGGAAGTTTTTAGTGATGTGAACTGCCAGTTTATCGATAAACCGGGGAGAAATGTAATAGTGCTGGGACATACAAACAGGTGCTATGGTAAGAATCTCGTCAAATCCGGCAATTTTTCAGCCTATTGGAAATACTATTACAGTTTGTTGAAGGTTTAATCGGGTTAATCGGGTTGAAGGTTGAAGGTTGAAGGTTGAAGGTTAGCTGGTTGAAGGTTGAAGGTTATTTGGTTGAAGGTTGAAGGTTATTTGGTTGAAGGTTATTTGGTTGAAGGTTGAAGGTTATTTGGTTGAAGGTTGGCTGGTTGAACGCGATCGCGTGGCCTTTTGGCCAAGGTTGGCTGGTTGAACGCGATCGCGTGGCCTTTTGGCCAAGGTTGGCTGGTTGAACGCGATCGCGTGGCCTTTTGGCCAAGGTTGGCTGGTTGAACGCGATCGCATGGCCTATTGGCCAAGGTTATTTAGTTGTTCGCCTTTGGCGTTCGGTGTAGGGTAGGTTATGTGGTTGTTTGCCTTTGGCCTCTGAAGTAGGGTAGGTTTAAAGTTGACAGCGAACAGCCAACATTCAAGCATCAACCCAATTAACCCTTCAACCAGCCAACCCAATTAACCCTTCAACCAGCCAACCATCAAGCCGATTAACCCTTCAACCAGCCAACCATCAAGCCGATTAACCCTTCAACCTTCAACCTTGGCCAAAAGGCCACGCGATCGCGTTCAACCTTTAACTCGATTAACCCGATTAAACCTTCAACCTTCAACATTCAACCTTCAACCTTCAACATTCAACCTTCAACCAGCCAACCTTCAACAAACAGTACTCAAATTGGCGTATTGGCACAATTGAGACTATTGGTTGGGCTAGGATATCCCTAAATAAGCATCAGGTACTTAAACAATTTTTTCTTGAGCTATTTATGGAATCTCCTGAATCCTCAAGGTTTGAACAATATTGGTGGATCCTGAAGCGACGTTGGCTACCAGCTTCCGGTATTTTTGTATCAGTTTCTGTGATTATGTCTCTGGTGGCATCATTGCAAAAGCCGGTATATGTAGCCCAAGGATTGCTGTTATTTAAGCGGCTTAATACCACGTCTTCAGTTACCGAGGTAGGTAAAGAAATCGGTATTTTACAACCTCTGGTAGACCAAAGTAATCCTCTAGATACAGAAGCCAACATCATGATGTCTGAGCCTCTGGCTCAAAAGACAATCACCGCACTAAATCTTAAAGATAATCAGGGGCAACCTTTAGCAATTAAAGACTTTTTGCACAATGTCAGTGTTACCAATATTCGGAAAACTGATCTTCTGGAAGTATCTTACCAATCTCAAGACCCTAAAGAAGCAGCAGCAGTTGTTAATCAACTAATGACTATCTATTTAGAAAATCACTTAGATTTTCAACGGGCTGAAGCTGTAGCTGCTCGGAAGTTTATTGAGAAACAGTTACCTCAAGCAGAAGCTACTGTTAGTAAAACAGAAGCAGCTTTGCGTCAGTTCAAACAAGAAAATCAAGTGATATCTTTAGACGCAGAAGCTCGCTCAGCTATCGAAGTCCTGACAGATTTGCAAAAGGAAATTGCTCAAAATCAGTCTAAAATGGCTGATGTCAATGCCCAGTACGAATCGCTCCAAAAACGATTGGGCATGAACTCCAAACAAGCTGTAGCTCTTACAGCTCTTAAACAGTCTCCTGAGGTGCAGGAGGCACTCCAAGAATTGCGCCAAGTGGAAGTCGAACTGGCCCTAGAGCGTAACCGTTTCCAATCCACCCATCCCACAATTGCTAAGTTAGAAAGTAAGGTAGCCAGCCTAAAAGGTATCCTAAACCAGCGAGTAAAACAGGTTTCTAATGCTAAGCCGAAACCTGCTAGCCAGCTTTTTAAACTAGGAGAGTTACAACAAGACCTGACTAAAGAGCGTAAGTATTCAGCTCTCAGCTCTCAGCTCTCAGCTCTCAGCTCTCAGCTCTCAGCTCTCAGCTCTCAGCTTTTGAATAAGCGATGCAGCGCGGTCTTGGGGGTTTCCCCCACTCGCTATTGCATCAAGACAACAAGTAAGCATTGGAATAATGCTGAGTGAAGTCCCAGCGTCGTTCGCACAGCGTGGCCAAACGCGCACGCGTGGCCGTTCGCGTAGCGTGGCCAAAAGGCCAAAAGGCCAAGGCCAAAGCCTGTGCCAAAAAGCACCTCAAGCAGCTTGAGCCTTTAGCTCACGGCTGACGGCTGACGGCTGAATGCTTACTAAAGAGCTAGTAGAATTAGAAGCAGCTCGTTTAGGTTTGGCTAATCAGACAAAAGCCTTAGTCAATGCCCAAACCGCTTACCGAAAAAGACTTAACGATCTCCCTAGACTGGAACAACAGCAGCGCGAGTTAGAACGGCAACTTGATGTGTCCCAATCCACCTATTCTCTGTTGCTAAATAAGCTTGGAGAAATTCAGGTAGCGGAAAATCAAAACATGGGTAATGCCCGCATTATTGCAGGGGCTCAGGTGCCGATGATTCCGATTTATTCTGCTAAAATAGCCTATATTGCTGCTTGCTTTCAGGGACTGTTTGCGACCGCAGCAATTATTTAGATTTTAGAAACAAGAGATAAATCTCTGAAAACCATTAAAGACGTGGCGTTGCTTATTCTGGGTATGGTTTTGCCCCCCTAACCCCCCAATTCTGGGGGGAATAAGACCTTCAAAGTCCCTTCCGGTGCGCGCCTCCTAGGGCGAGTAAATCGCCCTTGGGTCGCACCGCAAAGTTGGGGGATTTAGGGGGCTTTAACTTTCACCAGATGATCGCGAATTCATTCCTTAATTCAGCAACGCCAAAGACGTTAAGCAATTATTTAAATTTACCTTGCTGGGTGTGATTCCCCACTTTAGTAAAACTCAATTATTAAATCCATCACAGGAAGTTTTAGATCCATTTACCCCCCAAGTTATTGTTCGGAATACGCCTCGGTCTCCCATCAGTGAATCCTATCGGATGCTGCAAGCAAATCTCAAGTTTTTGAGTTCAGATAAAGCCCTCAAGGCGGTGACTGTGACTAGTTCCTTACCTCAAGAAGGTAAGTCAACGGTGTCTGCTAATTTAGCAGCAGTGATTGCTCAGCGAGGAAGTAAGGTATTGCTAATCGATGCTGATCTCCATAAGCCTGTTCAACATCGGATCTGGGATTTGTCCAATGAAGTGGGCTTGAGCAATATGCTTGTGAATCAGGTTAACTTGGGGGATGCCATTAAACCAGTAATCGAGACTCTGGATGTCCTGACCTCTGGAGTAGTACCTCCTAATCCAGCAGTGCTTCTGGATTCCCAGCGCATGGCTTCATTGATTAACCATGTTGCTAGTCGTTACGACTTTGTGATTATTGATACCCCTTCTTTAAACGTTGCTGCTGATGCTCCTATCTTAGGAAAAATGACCGATGGTGTGCTGTTAGTTTCCCGACCTGGAGTGGTAGATTCTGGTAGTGCTGCTTTCGCCTTTTGGAGCAGTCTGGTCAGACTGTTCTGGGCTTGGTGGTTAATGGCGTGATTCCTGATAATGAGCCTAACAGTTATTACCATTTTTCTCAGGAATACATTTCAGATGAAAGCGTTGCTCTTAATAGAATACTTGATGTTGCTAGTTATGAGTAATTAGATCATATATAGCAAAGGGAACAGGGAGTAGGGAGTAGGGAGCAGGGAGTAGGGAGTAGGGAGTAGGGAGTAGGGAGTAGGGAGGACGATTTCCCCTTATTCCTAGATACTGAATCTAATTAGAATTGACGATTTACTATTGACCATCATCCCTAGATAATTAATAGATAATTACAAAGAACGGGAGATAGTGCGAAAGATGTAGTGATTAGTTAGAGTGCATTGACTTTGTGGAGTTCTACGTTGCCTCCTTCAAAGACTTGAATCATGAGTTGATAGCCTGTCTTGATGCAGTCGCTCATGGGGGTAACCCCCAAGACCGCGCTGCATCGCTTCCATCAATGACATTCCAACAAGTGGTTCTGAATCAGCTTCATCGATGGGAATTGTTAGAGAGAATCCGTCCCATAGGATAACTACCTCATACACATTAAAAATACATTCACTACCATCCCCAAGAAGAGCGCGTCCTCGCCTTTTCCATCTCAGATTTAACTGAGTAATCAAATCTGGAGACAGTGAAAGCCAACCATTAAACCCTGTATCTATGATTGCCGCTTGAGTGTAAATTTTACCATTCAAGCCATAAATTGAAATGGGAATAATGGGTTCAAAGTCTGCATTAACATTTCCTCTAATCATCCCGTTCTTTTTCCACGTCCACCGAACCGACGAACATAGCGTGAACCAATCCGGACTATCCAGATTTGAGAGGTTGTCTGAAAAGTCTCATTTGCTACATCCAAGCCCCCGTTGGTCCCCCAATTTTGGGGGACTTCTACCAGCAAATTGATTCTTGTTCCCCCCAGAATTGGGGGGCTAGGGGGGCAAAATTCAGTATCAAAAAACTTTTCAGATATCCTCTGAGCATCTGGGTTACGGGCTTCGAGGCGATCGCAAGCGGCTATTTCCCTTGGGTCAACCTCAAAATCGCCTGTTTCAATATCAATGGCAACAATCTTGCCGTGATTCCCTGCTTCGACCTTTGGACGCACCTGAGTTTCGTAGATTTCATCACCACGTCGAGCAAATTCTTCTTTGCTGTATCGAGGTTGTCGGACTGTCATTGGAATGATCTTGTTTCAGCTTTACGCCTCTATTTTAACTTAGTCGTGGGGCGCACTCATCAAGCAGGATTCCCATAGGTTGTCAGCAGTAAGCTTTGACTTTATTCACGCTAACCATAAGTAGACAACGTAAAGTGGTTGGTGTAAACCTGTTATTAGCTTGCTTCGTCGTTAATTCAATAATCCCCTATTTCCACTGATGTCGTTACTCAGTTTGGAGGGAATACTGGTGACAATTAGAGCAATTCTCTAAGCTAACAATATTGAGGAATAGTGATATGGATGAAGTGGTTAGAAAGTTTGCTGCACTAGGCTTACCTGGTGTGATACTTCTAATTGCTATGGCAACAACGGGATTTACTGGAGCAGCAGCGATCACAGCGGCTTTGGCAATGTTAGGTCCATTCGGAATGATCGGAGGCATTGCTTTTCTTGGGGTGGTGGGAATAGCTGCTGATGGCTTATCGAAATTCGGACTTGAAGCATTACTGGTTGGAATATATAAAGAGCGCCAACAAGAAGGAGAATCTAAAGCATCTCTCTGTAAAGAGATTGAACGGTTAATGGTTTCTCGTGATTTGAAACGCAAACTCAAAGAAGAAGTGAATAATGGTAAATCTTCGGTTGAGGATAGGCGGGCATCGAATTCATCATCTTTTGATAATTTAGGAATAAAGAAATATAAAGTTGATTGGAAACGCAAACTCAAAGCAGAAGTAAATAATGGTAAATCTTTGGTTGATGATAGGCGTGAATCGAAACAGGATATTGATGAACACTTAGATATTGAATCTATAGAGGATATTGATGAACACTTAGATATAATTGATAAAATGAAGGGGAGGGAGTTTAAAAAATTTATGGCTAAATTATTTAAGCAACTGGGCTACCAAGTGAAGCGCACTGCAGCAACTGCGGATTATGGAGCCGATCTGGTAATTAAAAAAGGGGAGATAAAGGCTGTTGTTCAAGCCAAGATACAACAAGGTAGCGTAGGGATTAAGGCCGTTCAGGAAGTAACAGGGGCAATTGGCTATTATCAGGCGAACCTGGGACTAGTTATCACTAATAGTAAGTTTACAGAACCTGCAAAAAATCTGGCAGCTAAGACTGACATTATGCTTTTTGATAGGGATGATTTGAAAAAATTAATTAAAAAAGTATATAAGCAAAAGCCTTCTGAAGATAGCTGAGGGGGTGACATGAGCCCCAAAAAGCTTACTCTATAAGGCTTTGATGCCAATGGGCTCATGGAAGATACAGTCGGAAATTAACCCTCAAGTCATTGTCTTGATGCAAAGCGCGAGTGGGGGAAACCACGGCAGTCGCTCATGGGGGGAACCCCCAAGACCGCGCTGCCTCCCCTGTTCCGAAGCTGCATCGCTTAATGGCAAGCTCAAACCCTTATAACTACGTCCAAAGGAGCGCCCAAAACAGAATGTATATTTTTGGAACTTATGGGCTGAAATTATTATCCAGTAAGGATTTCAGCTTGTATGTCACCCCCCCAGGAAGATAGTTCATTGTAAAAAACACCCGCTGTTTAATTGCAGCGGGTGTTGAGTGAATAATTCAGAATGCTGGTAAAGCATAATTGAGTATCTCCTGCATGACGCGCTGGTAGTGTTTAGCTAAAATTTCGCTACCGCTCGGAATGATAGGAGGTATTGCTTTTTTTGGGGTTGTCGGAATAGCTGCTGATTGCTGATCAAAATTAGGACTTGAAGCGTTACTGCTTGGAATATATAGCGTTTCTCATAGCTATGAGGTACAATTATAAATAGATTAAATAGTTAATTATAAAAATTTCGTATGAAACCTTACTCTCTTGACTTTCGGCAAAAAATTCTATAAATTCATAACAAATAAAAATTATCAAGGTGCGCGCCTCCTAGGGCGAGTAAATCGCCCTAGGGTCGCACCTCCGAAACTTAGCTCAACGTTTTGGTGTAGCCAAAAGCTTTATTCAAAAATTACTAAAACAACATAGAGAAACCGGAGATATTAAACCGCAACGTCAAGGGGGAAGTCCGCCAGGGTGCATCTCAGTTTTGCCTAATGGCAAAACTGAGATGCACCCATTCTAAACTCTGGCCATTCTCACTGACAGCTATACGCAAAAATCGCTGTCGGTAAGGATAGTTAAGGCAAATGCAAGTTGTAAACCGATGCTACCAGATTTGATATAATTCCCCCAACAGTTGTTGAGTTCACTTACCTGCACCTACCTACAACTTGCACCTATTTACAACCTTAAACCTTAAACCTTAAACCTTAAACCTTAAACCTTAAACCTTAAACCTTAAACCTTAAACCTTAAACCTTAAACCTTAACCATTGTTTCGGCTTGGTAGCGGATATTAGCTTGTTTCAACCGATTGAGGGCTTCACCCAAGCGATCGCATTCCGCAATCAAACTAATCCGCACATACCCTTCACCCCCGATGCCAAAAGCATTTCCCGGCGTGAGGACTACTCCAGTTTGCTGCAAAACATCCAGAGCAAAATCCGTTGAACTTACCCCTACTGGGCAAGGAACCCACAGATACATGGTTGCCTTGGATTTAGGAATCTGCCAACCCAACTCTGCCAAACCCTCAATCATGAAATCTCGGCGGCGGCGGTAACGGTTTTGGACGTCTTGAAGGTAAACATCTGGCAGTTGCAAGGCCGCTTCAGCAGCGGTTTGCAAGGCAGCAAAGATCCCATAGTCCAGATTAGTTTTTAAGGTACGCAACCCTTGAATAATGCGGCTATTCCCCACTACAAAGCCAACGCGCCAGCCAGCCATATTATAAGTTTTGGATAGGGTGTGGAATTCTACACCAATATCTTTAGCGCCAGGAATTTCCAGCAAGCTAGTAGGCTGATAGCCATCAAATGCTAATTCCGCATAACATAAGTCATGTACTAGCAGAATTGAGTACCGACGGGCAAAGGCAACAATTTCTTCAAAAAACTCCCTTGGGGCGGTAGCGGTGGTCGGATTACTGGGATAGTTAAAATAGAGGATCTTAGCTCGTTGGGCAACCTGATCCGGAATTGCCCCTAAATCAATCAGCCAATCATTCTCCCGTTTCAAAACCAAGCTGTGAATTTCCCCCCCAGCAATCAACGGACCCCGGAAGTGGACCGGATAAGCAGGAGAAGGTACTAAAATCAAATCTCCCGGATTCACATAGGCCAAGGCTAGGTGAGCTAGTCCTTCCTTGGACCCTAACAGAGGTAAAGCTTCACTGTCTGGGTCTAGCTCCACATCATAGCGGCGGTGATACCAATTCGTAATTGCCCGACGGAAATTAGCAGTCCCCTCAAAGGGAGGATAACCATGGTTAGCCGGATTTTTTAAGGCTGCGATCGCTGCTTCGATCACCGGCTGCGGTGCTGAACCATCAGGATTACCCATCCCCAAGTCAATCAAATCCAGCCCTTGCTCACGGGCTCTTGCTTTTAATTCATCTAAACGAGCAAATACATAGGGAGGGAGTGCGCTTAGTCGTTGTGCTGGGGTAATCAAATCTACCATCATCAGTGTCAGGTTTGGAAGTTAGCCGGTTGAAGGTCAAAACCTAGAATTTTTGACTTTGGCCAAAAGGCCACGCGATCGCGAACGAGTTGAGAGCCAGTATAAGGGAAAATGCTAGTAATATAAAAGGTTATTAGAAATCCGAACACTGAAAACTCCGCCACAAAGCGAGCGGAGATGAAAGCGACTAGCGCGCTTTTAGCCTAAAAGAAATCTAGTCTAAAGGGTTGACGATTATCTAGCCCTAGGGTATATAAGTATAGGGTACAGGTTGAAAAACCGAGGCGCAACCGGGAGAGAAGCCCGCCACTGCTTGACCTTAAAACAGTAATGCCCGGAGGGCAGGGAAAATCCTCCTTAAAAACCCAATCGTTAACTAACAATTAACGTGTGAACCCAGAAAAATCACAACTTGAGAAAAAGAAACGGTACGGTGGGGCACACCGGAACCAGGCGACAAGGAAGAGAAACGGACTCTTAAAGGCACTTCCAACTAAGTAACCAAACGCCTAGGGAGAATCGCCCTCTGGGTCTGTCGTAAATTGACTAAAAACTTGGTCTTGACGGGTTTTTGGTTAAGTACTGTCCTATTTTTGACGGCGTTAAAGATAGGAATACGGCGGTTTAAGGCGGCTCGTTGATCTAGGAATCCCCGCGCCTAATGGTCGGGGAGTGTCAACAGGTTTGAGCTCAAAAGCTGCAACCTTAACCCAACACCGTTCAACCTACAACCTGCAACCTGCAACATTTTTGAATGAAGAATGTAGAATTCCAAATTCTACATTCTTCATTCTACATTCTTCATTCTGACAGACAACCTTCAACCTCAACCGCTGGCAAACTTAACTCCTTACGACTGCCCTCAACTAGTATCCTAGTAGAAACCATTGCTGCCATCAGCTGTTCTGGAAGCACCTTAAACGGTAGCCGATGAATATCAGAATTTTCCCCACAGGCAATCTCAGCTGCTTTCTGTAACTGAGCCAAGGTAATCGACCCTAATCCCAGGTCTTGGAGAGTTTGGGGCAAACCAAGCTCAGCATAAAACTTCAGCAACTGTTGCCGTGCTGATGCCGCCAGTTGGTTCCCCTGAAGCATTTCTTCCAAACGCAGCTGCACCAAAATGCCATAAGCCACCTTTTCACCATGTAAAGAATCGTGAGCTGCTGGGATATGAGTTAAACCATTATGTACAGCATGGGCAGCAACAGTACGACATCGAGCTCCACCCAAGCCCCCAATCACACCAGCCAGTAAAACTGTTGCATCAACAACTTCCCGCCAAACTTGACTACCAGGTTGGGTTAGAGCCTCAACCGACTTTTGGAACAAAATATCTCGCAATACCCTTGCCTGTTGGACAGCCGCAATAATTAGAGTATCTGTAGCGCTACCACTACTAACCGAAGCTTCGTACCACTTCGCTAAGGCATCACCAATCCCGGCAACTAGGGTACGTTGGGGCGCTGTCTGAATCAAGCTGTAATCGAGTACCAATAAATCTGGGCAATGGTCAAGTCCAACATCATACAGGAAAGCCCCATGGTCAGAATAGATATTAGATAGAGCTGTCCAAGCGGCACAGGTAGCAGCAGAGGTGGGTACAGTAACCACAGGTAACTGGCACTGGTGCGCTAGGATTTTAGCAGTATCCAACGCCTTACCTCCGCCAATCCCAATAATCAAGTCAGATTGATGAGCAGCAACAGCTTCTGAGAGTTTAGCTAGAGACTTCTCACTGCAATCAGGACTGTAGGATGCGCATTCATAACTGAGTTGATGCTGTTCCAAAACCGATTCCAGTGATGAGGCTAGGGTAGCCAGAGTATGCTGACCTCCTAGAATCAAAGGACGATTTCCCAGCCGTGCGATCGCATTTCCTGATTCTTCCAAGGAGCAACGCACTACTTGAGTCGGTGCCACGTTTAGGTAAAGCAAGGAAGTAGGTGCTTGTTTGGTCATGCCTGTAGCCCAAATAAACTTTTGGTTTGTTGACACTCCCCGCCCGCTTATGGACGGGGATTCTCACTTCAACGAGCTGTCTTGCCTAACCAGGCCGGAGCCAGGAAAGGTAGAGGACAATTCTCCATGAGCGTGTTTGGTCTATGACCTAGGTTTCGGTGTGCCCCACCGTACCTAAATTATTAAGGATTTAGATAGACAATGATTTTAAATATTTTGGCTCTCCTAGAGTGGCTATTATAAAGTATAAAATAATCGCCATAGCCTTTACTAATCAAGGGTTTGATTAATTTAAAAATGCCAATAAACTAAAAATGTATTTTTAGTTTATTGAATCCCTTGCTATTTAAGGGGTAATCGCTAATTTAAACTACTCATTTACTATAATCAGTCTAGGAGAGCCCATATTTTTTTTAATCTTAGATTTTCATAGACGACCAAATCGTTAGATTGGATTATGCAACATGCTTATCTCTTAGCTTGTTTTTTACATTGTCTACTTATTCTAAGATAGTGTCTATCCGTATTGTTTTTAGTTATCTGTTATATTTTTCAATAACACGCTCTGTGAAAACTGTCAAGTCAGAGATTAAAATAAAAGCCGTCCTAGAAGGACGGGGCTTTAAACCCATTTTTTTGGCTAAGGTGAGTAATTACCTTACTGGGTGATAGGTCTTTTATTATACATTTTGCCAAACTTAGAGGGGTTAGGGGTTAGGTATTAGGTGTAGCCTTGGATGACAATCTTCAACCTTTCAAACTTTCAACCTTTCAACCTGCAACCTTTAACCTTCAATTTGAATTAGCTCAGAAACAGTTTACGCTCCGCTTCTCTGCGTTTGCTCAAGCCTAATAGGACTCGACCACCACCCTTGTTCCAACGAAGAAACTCATTGGCAGCCCCTTGATCATCACCATGATTCAACTTACGTAATAATGTCGAGCGCCTAAACGCTGTTGGTCCTATATTGAACACAAAGCTAACTAGAGCAGAGAATTGATTATCAGTCAGTGATACTTTGACAAGATTACTCACCGTAGATTCAGAACTTTCTAAATCTTGTCTGAGCAATTTCTCCCCTTGCTCAACAGTGATGATATCTCCTATCCTAACACCAGCAGTATGACCCCATCCAATAGTAGGAATTCCCACCGGATCGATATAAGCTTCTACTCTGCCATCAGGGCACCTTTTATGGAGTCCTTCAAACTCTTTAACAAGATCTAAACCAGCTTGGTTAATGTTTCTATCGGTACCTGGTGGCAACTCTGGTGTTACTTTATTGATGATAGCATCAAAGTAAAACTGAGCCGTTTGAGGACCAATAATTCCTCTGACAGCTCCAGTATTACCGAGTTTGTTAGCATCTTTAAACTTATTGACTCCTGCCTCAGACAAGTCCAAGCCGCATTCTTGACACAGTTCAAGAAAATTTTCTAAAATTATAGGGTTAATAACGTCTTCTACCTCCAATTCCATTAATTCTTGGAGTTGACTAACCTGAGGCACTGGCAGGTTGACTAGAATGTCAAGTGCATAGCGTTCTTCCACAGAAAGGCTATCGATGTTGATGTCTTTAATAGTTAGAGCTGACATAGTTGGATTACTTATAAAATTAACGTAACGTTATTGGCGATTAAATCTGCTTTACTAATTATTATATCCCTGATTTTTTATTGCTAAAGGTTAAGGGTAAATTATTAATTCGCAATTTTTAATGGTTATAAAAAAGCGATAAACCAGATTTTAATAGACAAGAGTCGCCCAGGAAAAAAATTCCATGACTTGACTCTGTTTCTTGACTAAGCTGATAGCTGACTGCTTACTCAACAACTAGGGTTTTGAGTTACTAAAGTAGTCTTCAGCGTGAGTTTTCGCTTTTACGTTAATTGTGATAAGTTTGAAACAAAAATTTACAAAACTAGGAATTCCCCTTTCCCGTCTCTTGGTGCGCGTTCCCGTGGGCGACAGATTATTAAGGGTAATTATCCGGAGATGATATGACAAGCCGAGCCAAACCTTGATTTAGCTTGATTTAGATCTAGGGTGAGTTAAAGGGGTTAAAGTGACCGAAAAAATTGCGAAAAATTAATCATGATAATAACTAACTTAGGTGAAATCGCCTCTGAGCAACGACTTCACCTAAGGAAAGTGGGATGCGTTAACTATTGCCTCCACAAGCAATTTTATGGTAAAAAAAATCGGTCTATTATTGGTCAGTCTACCGATTCTAAAGGTGCGCTTTCCGTGATGGCGTTCGCTTAGCGTGACCTACGGTCAAGGGATTGCTCGCCATCACGGGTCGCACCTAAAGGTATCCTAGGGATTGACACCTGTGGTAGATGTATTTTTTCAACTGTTGGAGTGTAACCCAGCCATTGTAGGGACTGTTGGGCAAACTGTTGAGGACAACCGCTGACCCCAAAGCGAGTTGGTCTTGCCTCCCCAGTATTCTTCCCTCCAATTAAATCCAGTTCTTGAGCAGCAGCAGCAACAACGTATTTCGCTGGGTCTACCAATTTAACGTCTGGGGGTAATATTTCCCGTAGGATCGGTTCGAGATGGGGATAATGAGTACAGCCATAAACTAGGGTATCAATTTGGGCTGCTAGCAAAGGTTCTAGGTACTGCCGTGCTACCGCTGTAGTGTAGGGTTCGCACAAGCGATTTTGCTCCACTAATGGCACAAACTCCGGACAACCCACTTGCCAGACCTGAGCCGTTGGTTCAACCTCTAAAATAGCATTTCGATAAGCATTGCTGGCAGCCGTAGCTGGTGTAGCAATCACCCCAATCCGACGACCTTGGTGGAGCGCCGCACGGGCACCCGGTAGAATCAGCCCCAGCATTGGGATGTCAAACTCACTACGCAGAGTTTCCAATGCCAGAGCCGAACTGGTGTTGCAGGCCATCACCACCATTTTGACATCCTGTTGCACCATCCAGCTGAGAATCTCGAAGCCGAACTGCACGATTTCATCGGTAGATCTGGTACCGTAGGGTAGCCGTGCTGTGTCAGCAAAGTAAATAATTGATTCGGATGGTAGTTGTTTGTATAGTTCCCTCAGAACAGTCAGACCCCCCACACCACTGTCGAAAATCCCGATAGGACTACTCTGGGGTTGAGTTCGAGAGATCAAAATTTGGTTATTGATCATTGGCTAAGAATTGGCACCTACCCACCCAGGGGCAATAAACAAATTACTTAGGTTCGCTCAAAACAAGAAAATTGTTAGATTATAGGTTAGCAATTATCAATTAAGAATTGACAAAATATCAGAACTTAACTTAGGTCAACCGATTCTGCCGAATATAACCGATTTTGCCGAATATATAGGAGGATGCCACGAGCGATCGCTCTAGCCATCTGGCTGCGATAGGCGGAAGTTTTCAGTTTAGCGGAGTCTTCATAGCCGGTTAGAAAACCAACTTCTACCAGAACTGCTGGCATGGAGGTTTTCCTGAGCACATAAAACCTCGCCCGTCGGGTACGTCGGTCACTAATATCCACGCTCCGCAAGATAGTGTAGTGGATGGTTTGGGCAAGACTCTGACCAGTAGAGTAGTAGTAAGTTTCTAATCCATTCACATCCGGTCGGTTACGCCCGATAGCATTAGCGTGGATGCTGACAAATAAATCAGCATCAGTCCGTTCTGCCACTTGAACTCGTCCATTCAGACTGATGAATCGGTCATCTGAGCGAGTCATGACAACCTGGATCCCCTGTTTTTCCAACAGCGCTTCCACCTGTCGGGAAATCGACAAATTAACATCCTTCTCTTGTATACCCCCAATCCCAATAGCACCAGGGTCTTTGCCACCGTGTCCGGCATCAATGACCACTACCAGGCGCTCTTTGGGAACCCGACGTCTGGGAATTGGTGGGCGAGTCCGGTTAGGCGGTGGCACAGGAATCGAGTTAGGCGGTGGCACAGGAATCGAGCGCGGGGGTATCCTGGTTGGCCTCCTTGATAGAAATGGTCTCAGTTGCAGAGCCAACAGCTGATCATTGAGCTGATTGAGGCTACCAATTCGGGTACCGTTTGATGGTTGTACCAGAATCAGCACCGTGTTTTTGTCCTCCTGCCGAACCATCACCTCTGATACGGGACTAGTGGTATTAAGTTGAGGGCCACTGAACTTCTCAGCTAGTTTGGCATTCGGTATAGTAATTTGGTAAGACTTTGAACGAGGATCCCATTTGCTAGTGGCTCTGACCCGTTGGTTAGCCTTAATCAATAGCTGAGTCTGATTACTAGCCAGTTCCACTGACCCAATGGTGGCTAACTTACCGGTATTAGCCGAGCCACGAGATTGAATCGGTTTCGTTGGCACTTTGGATGTTGGTCCATTATCTAAGCGTTGAGCTGGGATCCCCCTAGGGAAAATCAACACCCCTCCCAATCTTTGACTGAACGATGCCAGCCAATCAGGGCTGTCACTATCCACATTTAGGGTCATCCGGACAATCGGTGGGGACTCTTTTTTCTTTTCAAACTCGATTTTGCTAACCCCGTAGCGATTTACCTCCAAATCCTCCCCTAACAGACTCTCGGCAATTGTAACCCCTTCTAGGTCGATGTTAATGCGGCGGTTATTGCGACTTCGTTCGATTTGAATGATAGGTTTCCCACCATCGGTACTGACAAAAAATCCATTTCTATTGATCTGAAAGCCTTGGCGGCGAATCCCCGGATTGGATCTCGGAATAGTTGGATTGGATCTCGGAATAGTTGGCCGTGGTGGAGGGGATTGAGTGCGGGTCGGTGGCTGAGCCGGTGGTAGAGATGGCGGTGCTGGGTTAGGCAGAACCGGCAGTGACCCTCGATAAGGCTGAGGTAATTGTACAGTCCACTGATTGGGGCTAATACCCCGAAATTTTACCTGCTGGGGGTCTATAGTGTAACCAGGAGCCAATTCAACCACAATCCGAGTGGTTTGTCTCTCAAATTGACCCACTCGCACTTCTCGAATCGCCCCGCTTAGACGCTGATTTGTTGATGGACCTCCGACGTTAATTCCCGGTAAATCAATCACTAACCGGGTAGGATTAGAAATGAGTTGGGCTGTGGGTTGTACACCCACATCAGTGGTAAATTCCAGGCGATTCTGATTGCGATCATATTGCCAAAATAGTAGTTCACGGGCTTGAGCCGCCAATGAAAATAGAGAAAATGTCAAAGAGCTGGAGAGTAGCAGTAGCCAGCGAAACCTCACAATTCTTACTCCTGTATCATGTATCTTAGGTAATTGGTTATAGCAATTGGTTATAGCAATTGGTTATACCAGCTGTTAGCGGTTAAGTATTAGACCCCAACAGCTGCCTAGAGTAGGCTATAGTTAACCGCTAATCCCTAACCACTCACGATGAATACCCCTAATTAATAGCCCAGTCAAGCAATGTCTAGTCTGTTTGACTAATAAGATTAATCTGATTAATCTTATTAAAACCGTTAACAGACTCGGACGTAGAGTAGCTTGGTTAAGTTTCAAGAGTTTCAGTATACACGGGTTTCTCTGAATCGAAAATTTGGTTTTAGTTAACACACTTAGCTTTGTCAAATCTTAAAGCATACACAATCAACTAAATTGAACAGGATTCTTCAAGAATCCTGCATCAATAATTGTCTTTAATCAGCAAGCTCAGATAGCTTAGCAACAAGTCTCAAGACTCTCCAGCTGTTTCCACCGGCTCAGATGGCTCTTGAAAGACCAACCGCAACAAAGGCGGAGCGATAAAAGTCGTTAAAATAACCATCATGATAATCGCTGCTTCAGTGGCTTCTGAAAGAGCACCACTTGCTGAACCAACACCAGCAAAGACTAGCCCCACTTCACCTCTGGGAATCATGCCAACCCCAATAGCCAGACGGTTAATTCCTGATTGACCAAAGACTGTCAATCCTGTGATCACCTTACCAAGAATTGCCACCACAATCAGGAAAGTTGCCAAGATCAAACCCTCGCGATTACTGGGAACTGCTGGGTTAAGCACACTCAAATCAGTTTTGGCTCCCACAGTAACAAAGAAGATGGGCACAAGTATATCTGCCACTGGTAAGACCTGTTCTTCTAATTCTCGACGCTTATCCGTCTCTGCCAAGACTAGCCCAGCAGCAAAGGCTCCCAAAATGGCTTCTAATTGGATAGCTGTGGCAATATAGGACAAGACAAAGGCAAAAATGAGTGCTGTCAGTAATACCTGACCTCGGGTTTTCATTTCCTTGACCAAGGCAACGAAATACGGACCGAGGAAGCGACCGATTAGAATTGCTCCAACTAGGAAGACACCAGCACTAATAATCAAATAGATCACATTAGTGATCACGACTTCCCCAGTTTTTGCCAGACTAGCCACCACAGCCAGGACGATAATTCCTAGGACATCATCGAGTACGGCAGCACCAATGATAATTTGCCCTTCTTTAGAACTCAACTGTCCAATTTCTGCTAGGACTTTAGCGGTAATCCCGATACTAGTGGCAGTTAGGGCAGCACCAGCAAAAATAGCAGGGACAGCAGAAATATGAAATAGGTAAGCTAAACCAGCAGTACCAGCAGCAAAGGGGACAACCACGCCAACTACAGCTACCACAGCAGCCTGCGGACCAACACGGATCAGTTCTTTGAGGTCAGACTCTAGTCCAATTTCAAATAACAGGATGATAACGCCGAGTTCCGCTAAGACGGAAATCACCTCGCTAGTAGACTGAAATACTGAGTTGGTAGCTTCTGGGGTTAGACCAGCGGTAGTTTGCAGAAAGCTCATCATTAAGGAATTGCTAGCCACACTGCCCCCTTCTGGGAAAACTAGCAGATTTAGGGCAGAAACCCCGACAACTACACCACCGACCAATTCCCCTAATACCGGTGGTAAGTTAATCCGAGCACAAATTTCGCCTCCAAGTTTACTGGCGAAGTAGATCACCACTAGACTCAATAGCACTCCTGCAAGAACCAGTGAACCGTTTTCTGCTTCATTAGCATTAGCAGTGGCTTCCGTTGCTGTTGCCAATAGGGATGGCAGAGGGTGTTCAGGGGGGAGGAATGGTAAGGGGGTGAGGAGATTCACCCAGGCAGTTGTATCAGCCATGTAGTTGCGAATAAATCATTCATTATACTTTACAAAAATTATGGCAATCCTTGAGCCTCTCAGGTCTAGTCAGGGGCTCAAACTAAGCTAGTACTCTGTCAATGGAGTTTTGATGCTTAGGTGTTAGGTGTTATGTATTAAATGTTAGATGTCAGGTTTGAGGTGTTAGATGTTGGGTTAAGTTATGGTACTTAATTCCTAATCAAGGGCGTGCCAACAAACCAACTTGTCTAGGAGAAGAACAACCCGATCGCTTGGTTAAAAGAGCTCATGGGGAAAATCATCACATCTTAACCTTTCGTATTCTTTGAGAGCCCACTCATTCTCTTCAGTGTATTTGGTTACCAGCTTAATGCATTGCTGTCTACGTCGATCCTGCTCCTGAGCTTGTTGTTGTGCTTTTTCTCTAGCTATGCGTTGAGCCTCTTGCTGGGCTTGTCGTCTGACTCGTTGAGCATCTTGCTGGGCTTGTCGTCTGACTCGTTGAGCTTCTTTGTGGGCTTCTATGGTAGAAATTTTAGCATCTGCCCTGTCTATAATTGGTTCAACTTTCTTTTGCCAATAGCTAGTGGTCACCCTCCTAGCCTTTTGCTTAGCCTGTTGCCATTGACCTGCCTCCAGAGCTTGAAGTGCTTGTTTGCGAATCGATACATTCACAGCCCACTCTTGTTTCCATTGGGCAATGGTCTCGGGTAATCTTTGACGAATCAGATTAGTTTCAGGAATGACTTGAGTTAGAGCAATGGCTTCATTGAGCTTCCCTTGTTCCTGATACAGCTTGGTAGCTTTCTGAAATAGGCGGTTAGACCACTGATTAATTAACTGTTGTGCCTCTTGGTAAGGAGCACTATCTGGGGTCAGTTTATTGGCCTCGATAATTGCGTCTTTAAATTGGTTCGCTGCAGCTAGTATCTTAGCTTTGCCAAATAGTTTCTGGGCACACTCATTAAAAATCACCTGAGTCTGTTGATATATAGGCGACTTTTCAGGAATAGTCGTGGCTTTATTGATGCATTCTTCATATTCCCGTTCTGATCGGTGCTTCTGAATCTCTTCTAAGCGTAATAGTAGATTTCGATAACTTTGCCATTCTTGATATGACCAACCTAGCCCTGCACCAATGACAGCAACTGCTAGCCACATCCCTACCATTCGCAGCCATTGGTTGGTTGGGGGCGAAGACACAGGTGGAATTGAAGGTGGAAGGGATGGCACAGGATTTCCTCCTGAGAGTGGATGCGGTGGAATAGTAACTATACTATTTTGAACACATCTATCCGCTTTCTGCTATAGCTGCATTTCAGTAATGACACCCAAACCCCAAACCCCAAACCCCAAACCCCTAGGGAATTGTGCATCTTCCCAAAAGTGTCCAGTCCCAGCCCCTCTATAAAATCATCCGGACAAAATTAATTCGTCTTTCAGGAAACTGTAATATTACTGCTGTAGTCTTCAAAGAAGAGTCCCAAGTTGTAGGGACAATCTGGATGGTTTTCTTGGGTACACCGAAGACGCATTAATAAGTGACACATTAAGACCAACCAGCTGGGTGCTGTTAGCCGTAAGGTTGAATCTAGATAGGCTGCAAATGAGGTTGAGGCAAATATGAATGCTCCTACTTTTCTAAATCGGCAAAACCAAAATCGACAGTGGTTCCCAATGTCCCGTAAAAACCACAGGCATTTAGCGCCAGTGAGGCTAGTGCCTAGAAAAAGCCACATACACTCTGTGAAAAGCCTGCGCACCTTAGCAAACTCGAAAGTGAAACAAGGGGATTACAACAGTGCGATCGCATTGTTAACCCAGTTGATTAATCTCAATCCCACCAGCGCATCAGACTACAACAATCGGGGATTGCTGTATTTCCAAAGTGGTCAGCCCTACAAAGCCTTATTTGATTACAATCAGGCACTGGGAATTGATCCAACATTGGACAGTGCTTACAACAATCGCGCTAATTATTATGCATCAGTTGGGCAACTGGCTGAAGCCCTCACCGACTACGAGCAAGCTATTGATCTCAATCCGGGAAATATCCGCACCTGGATTAACCAAGGGATCACCTTCCGGGAATTGGGATTGTACGATTTAGCCCTAGAAAACCTTGACATGGCTCTAATGCTGGGATGCCTGGAAGACCATGTCTATGCTCAGAGAGGGCGTACTTACCATCTCAGGGGTGACTGGAACTGTGCCATCAGCGACTATCACAAGGCTCTGAAGTGGCTGCCAAAGTCTGGTTCTTCTGATTCCTTGCGCGAGAAAGTGGAAAATTGGATCAATGATTTGCTTAAGCCACTGAGAGCTTGAAGGGGTTAGTGCTTAGCTCTAACGGTCCCAAACAGCGATTCGACCTAGGAGACGCTACGCGAACGCATCGAGCCACCTCGACCTATTACCTTTAGCTCAGTTTATGCCCACCGGAAGTATAACTAATTTCCATCCCCTAAGTCGGGATCTTGCCAGACGACCTGAACCTGATTTGGATCACGTCGTAAGCTTTGCTCTCGCATTACTTTCTGGGCTTGCCTGGGGTCAAAAGAGCGACTGAATTCACGGCGCAATTTATTCACTCGTGTTTCAGTTCGCTTCACCTCTCGTTTGACTTCTCGCAACTTGGCTTGCTGTGAGAGATGATAAGGTAATAGTTCCATTAGTGCGGTAATCGCAGCGGCACAGAGAACTAGGTTAACAAGTAACTTAGCAGTAGTTTCACCAGCAACTGCCCCGTAAGACTGTCGCTGCGGACGGTGCTTGATTCGAGGAACTCTTCGGCGAGGTTTTGATGGTAGCCGAGTTGAGTGAGGGGGTTGGATTGCGTTCATTTCCGTTTACAATGCCACGCTGGCACACCAGCGCCCTTGGGTTTATTATTGGGTTGATTAGGATAGAGTTTTGAGTATGCACCTTTTATTTAGCCAGATAATTTAGCTAAAGAATAGTCTTTATGGAAGAATCAAACCCCCAAATAGACTAAGAGCTTAGCATAATGTGAGTTCGATCACATAAATTGCCTGGTGTTGACTCCAATCCAAGGGAAAGGATCTTCCACTCAGGATAATAATTCAGAATTATTGCTTATAATATATAAAATATCTATTAACATTCCCAGGTAGACTGGCGTTGGCAGCCATCATTCAAATCCAATTCCCCTCCCGTTATACCCGCGTATGAAGCGCGGGAAAGGGGGCTTATAGAGTGTGGACGCAGGTGACCCACACAGCCCGGAGACGAAACCTTAAAATAAGGTTTGAAGTTACCGTAAGATCAGGTCGCCTTTTTGGGTTGTAGGTTATGCAGAAAAGGTTTAAAACTGTTGTTATAAAGGCGACCTGATCTAAGGTTTCGTCTCTTGCCTTAATCATGGAGGCGCGCTTGACCCGTAATTAAATTCGCGCGATTGTCGCGCCTCAAAGTTTTAAGCCTTTTCAGCCAAGCCTCCCAACCATAAAGGCTGCCCCAGCGAGGGATTGCTCGCTGGGGTAACTTCTGACCCTTGGGAATTGGAGACTCAATCTGTTGCGCTTCTTGATGAGCTCTGCTAAGATTAAAAAATATTAATGCACCCAAAAGGTGCCGGTTTGCGCGCCAGCTGAAAAGCCGCTGCTAAAAGCGTAGATCAAGATGCAAGTAAGCTCAATGATTTGGTCAGAGAGTCTAGAGGCTGTTTGGCTCAGCCATTAAGAGTTTTATGCTCTTAAGAATCCCTGACTATAATCGCGTGATGAGCGTGAGCGAGTGTCAAGGATTTCACTAGCTTTAATGAGGCTTCGCCATTGATTAACTAGTTTAAGTGACATACTCCCACACGCTCATCGAAGATTACAGTGTGGGCTTCTTACCAACTCCAGCCATCGCGAACGGATACACGGGTTACTTTATTAACGACACGGGATGCCCCTCCGCGCCGGAACAATACAATAAGTTCTATTTTTAATTAGTAGGTGGCGGTTAGCTCTTAATTTGTTTTCCCTACTATTTTTAGTATAACGTTTTTCAGGCTGTTTATCAGAGTTCCTGTCCGCGATTCATCCCTGGAGACGAAACCTGATTGTTAGTGGAGCCAAAATCGGCAAAGTTTTAACCCTTTTACGCATAACCGACTAACCATAAAGGCGACCAGTACCTTACGGTAACTTTAAACACTCATGCTGGGCATTGAGATGTGGGATGAATCGCGGAGGAAGCTAACCCACCCAAATCCTAGATTATGGGTGGGTTAGTTAAACTATTTTGTTTATCCTTTGTCCGCTCTAGATCCAGGCCGCTTAGGAGCAAGGCTTTGAGCTTCCCAGGATTATTTGTAAAGTTCCGTAGACAGCCGGAATGCTAGAAATCCCGGAATCAAAGCCAGGAATAGAGCTCCGATAACTTGGGCATCTGAAATAGGCATCGTATACAATCTCCTTTATTTGAGCGATATTCTATACCATTCACGGTGCGCTTGACCTAGGCAAATTTAATTCGCCACGGGTCGCACCGAAGCCAACTAATTGGGCTAGTTCTGGAATTTTATCACAATCACTGGTCAAATCCAGATAATAGAATCCTTTTAGCTTGGGTTGATCTCAAATTGCGATCACAGCTATTACCTTGATCTTGCTGAAGGTTCGGTGTGGGCGTTGGAACCTCCCTGGGGTCGCAGCGCACTTTAATTATGATTAAATGTTAAGATTAATTAAATTAGATATCAAAGTTTTAGCAATTTAGGCGATTAAGTCTATTACATAGACTAAGTTAACCTTTTAAGACATTAATAATTTTTAATGCTAGACCAAATTCTTAACTCATCGTTTAATGTGGGGCTTGAGGGTCCTGTGGTTTTGTTGATTCTGGTGGCACTAGAAGCTGTACTGTCTGCTGATAATGCGATCGCGTTAGCTGCGATCTCCCAAGGCTTAGAAACCAAACAACTTCAACGCCATGCTCTTAACTTGGGCTTAGCAGTTGCCTATGTCCTACGAATCAGTTTGATTTTTACAGCCACTTGGGTAGTGCAGTTTTGGCAGTTTGAGTTATTGGGAGCAGCCTATCTGCTCTGGTTGGTCTTTGAGTATTTCACCTCTGATGAAGATGAACAACATCACCATCATGGCCCGAAGTTTACTTCTCTATGGCAGGCAATTCCCCTAATTGCTGTTACGGATTTAGCTTTTTCCTTGGATAGTGTCACGACAGCGATCGCAATTTCTGACCAGACCTGGCTGGTTATTGCTGGTGGCACCATTGGGGTAATTACCCTGCGCTTCATGGCGGGCTTATTTATTCGTTGGTTGAAAGAGTATGTCTATCTGGAGGATGCTGGCTACATCACCGTGGGCTTTGTGGGATTGCGGCTGTTGGTCAGAGCGATTAAACCGGAATTAGTGCCACCGGAATGGTTAATGATTGCTGCTATTGCCCTAGTGTTCATGTGGGGATTTTCTGAAAAGTCTAAGACCCCAGACCTGGAGCCAATTCCTGTGGAAAACCAAGGGCAACCGGCTTTGGGGAAAGAGCAAACCGCAAAAGAAGCTAGTCGCTAAAGGCTTTTCACAAGAGCCGGGAAGAATTCCCCCATCTCCCAATCAATGATACCAACGCTCACCAAACATGGGTAGAGCGTTGGACTTCCGGTCTAAAGGTTCATGTTACTATTACTCGTAAAGCCAAGGGGTTATGGTTGGTTGCCAGCTAACTAGCTCTTCTTCCTTAAACCAGAGACTAATCTCGTTCTGCGCTGTCTCAATGGCATCTGAGCCATGGATAAGATTGCGACCTGTGTCTAAGCCATAATCGCCCCGAATGGTTCCTGGTTCAGCCTCCAGAGGTTTGGTAGCACCAATTATCTTTCTTGCGGAAGCCACTACTCCATTTCCTTCCCAGACCATTGCTACTACGGGACCAGAGATGATGAATTCGATTAGTTTGGGAAAGAAAGGTCTCTCTTTGTGAACAGCGTAATGCTGTTCGGCAAGTTCACGGCTGACGTTCATCAGCTTCAGCCCAACTAAGGTAAAACCTTTTGTCTCAAAACGCTGGATGATTTGACCAACAAGATTCCGTTGTACACCATCCGGCTTAACCATCAGAAATGTCCGTTCCAAGTTTATCTCCTCAAATTGTTTAACTCAGCTCAATCTTCGGCATAGCCTTTCCCATGATATTCCCTTCGGACTAAGATTCAAGCCCGCCCTATTGCTAGTTGAATTAACTGATCCACCAATTCTGGAAAAGAAACACCTGTAGCTGCCCACAGTTGGGGATACATACTGGTTGCTGTAAAACCTGGTAAGGTGTTAATCTCGTTGATGAAGATTTCCCTAGTGGCTTCGACATAAAAGAAGTCTACCCGTCCTAAACCAGCCCCATCAACGGCAGTAAACGCCTGGATTGCCATTTCCTGAATCTGGGTAATGACGTCAGTGGGCAAGGGAGCGGGGATTAACAAGTCCGCTTGACCCTGAGTGTATTTGGTTTCGTAGTCATAGAAATCACTCTCATAGGTAATTTCACCAACTACTGAGGCTTTGGGATGATCGTTCCCTAGTACAGCACACTCTACTTCTCGCCCTACTACTCCTTCTTCTACAATCAACCTGCGGTCATAACTAGCAGCCTTATCTAAGGCCGCTTCTAATTCAGAACGCGATCGCACTTTGGCAATCCCGACCGATGAGCCTAAATTAGCTGGTTTGACAAAGTAGGGATAGTTTAAGGTTTCTTCAATTTGGTCACAGAGTTTGGTAAATACACAGGGATCGGACCAAACTTGCGATCGCAAAACTTCCATGTATTTGACTTGGGGTAATCCCGCTTGGGCATATACTGTTTTCATTACCAGCTTGTCCATGCCTACAGCTGAACCCAGAACACCACTACCCACAAAGGGAACTCCCATCAGCTTTAGTAATCCCTGAACTGTGCCATCTTCCCCATTGGGACCATGGAGGATGGGAAACCAGACATCTACCTCACTGACAACGGCAGGAAATTGCCAGACATTACCGCTAGGAGCAGATTCCAGGGGTGTTCCCGAGTCTAAAACCTGTGCGATAGTTTCGACCGCTGTCCAGATGCCATTTTTTTGAATGTACACTGGCACCACTTCGTACTTAGAGGCATTTTCGTCGGCACATAGAGCGTTTGCGATCGCTCTTGCAGAACTAATGGAAACTTCGTGTTCTCCTGAGACACCACCAAACAGCAGTCCAACTGTGCGTTTTGTCATAGCACTATAAAGTTAATTAAAAATCCTCTAATAAAGAACCCAAGCGACTTAGTAACGGATCAGATTGATCAGCCTCTTTTTCCAATCCTGCTTTAGCCGTCCCATCTGAGTCTCTAGTCGCTTTTGCTGTGGATGCCTGTGCTGTTAAGCCAGACACATCCGTCGTACTAAAATTCGACAGCACCGTTTCTACACCAGCAACTTGCTGTTTTAAGTGTTCGAGTTGTTGATGAGAACGGTCATCGACTTGCTTGACCTGTTGGATTAAGGCCGTCAATTGATCATCAAGTTGGTCAGAGGATTCTTCAGTAGATATAACTTGCTCTAATTTCCCAAGCTGCTGTTGTAACTGGGTCAATTGTTCAGTTGTATTAGAGTCTATTTCCTCAATTCGTTGAGTCAGATCACTTAGCTGATTATTGACTTGGCTAGGACTCTGAACCGATAACGCCTGTACCACTTCAGTTAATTGCTGCTGCAGTTGGGTTAGCTTGTCTTCAAGATTTCCAACACCGGTTGTTTCCTCGGTTGTTTCTTTGGTTGTTTCCTGGGAGGATTTCTTTTCCTCAGAGGACTCTGGTTTCAACAGAAACTCTTGGAGAGCTTGCTTGCACAACATGCTAAAGCTAGGATACTGACCCTTAGCTAGTTCTTTCTCCACTACCTTTAGTAGGGCTTGATCCTCCCGGTTAGCGGTAAATGCTACTGTTTTATTTACTTTTTTTGCTATAGGTGCCATGGTAATTATGCCTATAATCTTATCGGATAATTACAATACAATTTATCTACAAGTTATCGAGATGCTGACTGCTTCTGCACCTCTCCATAAATGTATTGTCCCAAAGCATTCGCTTTTCGAGAGGGTTGAGCTAAGTAACCCTTGAGTCTAGCTTCTTTGAAGATAAGTTGAAGATCATTCCAGAAGAATTGTCCACCACCACCCGTCACCACTACGTCTGTGGTGCGTTCTGGTAGCCAAGCGAGCAAACGATCAGACAGTTCACGGGCAAAACTTTTGCGCAAACTCGGTATAATTTCGTCGAGGTCTGTGGGCTGAGCAGCACCTTTAGGACGATAGAAGCGCTCTCCTTCTGGACGATTAACCGCTTTGATTAATAGCAAAGATTGACTGTCAGCTCCCTGAATTTGGGCAGCTAATTGATCATAGAACTCATTCATGGCAAATGCTTCACTCTGAGATGCTCCTCGGGCAAATCGGAACGAATCTGCCATGATAAAGTCAGTGGTTTGGTGGCCAATATCCACAACGGCGACGGAACGGTCATGTAATCCGCCATCGGATGGATCGTTTTCCTGAACTTCAACCCAGATCAAACTACCATAGCCCTCTGGTATCACCCAAACTTTTTTAATCGTAATCGACACTGGTTCCCCTCTGTAGTACATGACATGAGGTGAAGCCAGGATACCAATTAATTCCTCTTTTTCACGCTCAAACTGCTCTTGGGAATGGTAGGGCAATCCCATGATAATTGCCAAGTCACCTTGAAGCTCGAAATGTCCTACGCAGGCAAAGACTTTTATCAAGGCATCTTCTACTTTCGATTGACCAACACCCAAGTTAGCTCCGAAGTCAGCAGCTAGTTGTCCAATGGCGTATCCTTTGCCTTGATACTCGAGCCAAATATCTAATAGAGGGTCACCCAGTCGAGCTTCAAACCCACCCCGACGCACTTGCTCAACGGTGAGATGGGCAACGTTGGCAGGAATTAGCACTACACCATCGGGGTAACGGCTGATACAAGCTTTAGTAGAGGTGCGACCTAAGTCAATGCTGAGAATAGGAACTTTGTTCACGAGGGTAGCAAGCTGTTTAGCAGTCATTCGTAGTATATAGCAGTTTGTTTAACTCAACTCACAAAAAATAGTCCGATGTTTGGAAGCCCCGTCTAGGCAAGAGCGGGGTGCGGACAATGATCAGGCTGTTTGCGATCGCTCTGGCACCAATGGCCAAAAATCAGTATACTAGGTCGGTTATAGACGCAGGTTCACTCAAGTCTGTCGGACACCTAAGATTACCAAAAAATTTGGGTTTAAAGCCCCGTCCTTATGGGAGTGTCAAAACCAATTTCCAATTACTAGATAAGGTGCCCAATAGGCGGGGCGAGCATATTGTCCTCCTGCTTCCAGTAAAGCGATTTGAGCAGCACGAAGCGCTTGGGCTTTGTTTAAGTTTGATTGTCGCAAACCCTGGTCAAATTGGGCAGCAATTTGGGCAGTAATTTGATCATTAATGAACCAAAGCGAGGCTAAAGCACTTCTGGCTCCTGCTTGAACAGCTACACCGGCTAAACCTAATGCTGCTCGGTCATCACCAGTGGCGGTTCGACAGGCAGTCAGGGATAGTAACTCCACTGGTTCAGTAGTACTAGCTACACTGCGAATTACCCGATCTAATTCATCAATGGTGAGTTGATTATTTTCCCCGGTGACTAGGAAAGTATCCTCCGGTTCAGTGCCGAACTCACCGTGAGTAGCTATGTGAATCATCGGGTAAACCGTTGTGCCTAATTCTTGTTGTAGGCGATCGCGGGGAAATTCCTCATCTAGTAGCTGTTTGCTCTCTGGTATGGTTTGTGTCACTGCCTTAACTTCTCTGGAGACATTGCTCAAGGCTTCAAATTCACGACATCTCGACTGGCAGTTAGGATATCGCTACGGATTGTTTCGAGAGTAGCGATCGCGTTTTCATAGGCTCCAATTGCCTCAGTTACTTTCCCCTGCTCCTTAAAAATCCGTGCTGTTTGCCACTCCCACAAGTACAGACTATCCTTTGCCAGCAAGTTTTGCTCAGCTGCTAGTCTAGCCTGTTGGCTTAACTCTAGGGCTTTGGTATACTGGTCACGACACTCATAGATATGACCCAGTTCCCCTAGGGCAAAGGATTGGGAGCGGTGGTCATTAATACGTTGCGCTATTTTTACGGCTTGGGTCAGGAGTGCAATAGCCTGGGGTTCTAGTTTGGGCTGATAGCATCGCATCCAGGGACTGGTTTCATGAGCCGGAGCAATCGGTTGCAAAAGGTTAGCTAACTCAATGGCAGCATAAACCTTATCCTGGGAATCTGGTAGACTTTCCAACAGGGAGTAGGCTTTTTGCCATTCTTTTTGCCATTCCGTAACACTAGCGCTATATTTATCAAGGCGGTAATACAAGGGAATCTCATTAAGCCTTGCCCGGATTTGACCGGATTGGTCGTTTTGAGTAATAGCTAGGTCGAGGCTTTTCTGAAAATACTTTAGTGCTTCGCTATCGTTATTCTTAGCTTTTTCTGCGAGTGCCGAAGCCTTTTTTGTGTACTCGATTTTTTCAGCAGAATTTGCCCGACGATAGCTGAGCTGAGCTTTGCTACTGTAGGCATTACCTAAACTATTCAGGGCTGAGGATTGATAGGCAAGGTGGTCAATGTCTTCTGCAATAGTTAAGCTCTCTTTGAGATAGTTAATCCCTAGATCGTACTTGCCCCTGAGGCGATAAGCATCCCCTAAACTCCCCAGAGCCGCAGCAACTCCCAGTTGGTCTTGATGGGTGCGAGCCAGTTGTAAAGCACTTTCTGGCACACAGGGGTTATCTTGGGGATTATCATAATTAATGGTACCACATAATAATGCGATCGCTTTTTGATTTTGCCCCAATTTACTATAAGCTTGAGCCAGTTCGGTAAGCATCCGCCCTACCTGTTGTAAATCACCCAGTTGCTGATAATTAGTGATGACTTGTTCCCAGTAGTTAATGGCTTGGTCGATTTGACCAATTTGCTGATAAGCTCTCGCTAGGTTTTCTATAACAATAGTTTGGTTAGGGCGGTTGTTGGTTTGTTGATAAGTAGTTAGGGCAGTTTGCCAATACTCTATAGCGCTAGTAAAATCTCCCAGTTGGTAGTGTTCCACCCCTTGTTGGACAAGTTGGCTAGCATCAGGAGATTGAGCTGTGGCTGGGTTTCCCACTTGCAGTTGCCAGGTGGTATGGGGAATATCACCGAGCCACAGGCTAATGGTGAGGCTGGATAGGAAAAGAAGTCCTAGAACGGTTCGGACACTGGATTGGCGGCTCATGGGAGAATGCCAGTTGCAGATTTAAATGATAGCAAAGGGAGCAGGGAGTCTGAAGTCTGAAGTCAGAAGTCTGAAGTCGGGAGTCGGGAGTCGGGAGTCGGGAGTCGGGAGTCGGGAGTCGGGAGTCGGGGGTAGGTTTTTACATTTAGGGTCAAAGGGGGAGTGTGGGATTCTTAATTCTCAATTCTTAATTCTCAATTCTTAATTCTTAATTCTTAATTCTCAATTCTCAATTCTCAATTCTCAATTCCCGATTCCCGATTCCCGATTCCCGATTCCCAATTCCCGATTCCCGATTCCCGATTCTTAATTCCAAAAAAAAATAGCCGTAGAAATACTATCCACGGCTATGGCAATCACATATGTCAGAAATTGCGATGCAGCGCGGTCTTGGGGAGCCAGTGCGGTCTTGGGGGTTCCCCCCATGAGCAACTGGCGTGGTTTCCCCCATGAGCGACTGCATCAAGACTCCGAAACCCAAGGCCACCGGGGGGAAAACCCCCCAGAAATTTAAGGTGTTATGGCAACAACCAATACTTGATCATAGTAGTCATTACTTCTCCTGGAATATCGGTCGGTTCTAGAGGTGTCCACTCGGCAATCTCCGCATAACCTAGGGAATAAAGCATGTGCATACTATTTATTACTGATTCACGAGGACCTTTGAGAGTGTGCTGAGTCGGTTTTTTCTTGAAATTGCGAGTAAATTTTTCTGACATTGTGAAAACGTTCAATGGGTTTATATTGATTATGGTAATGATTATAGTTTTGTTTGTCAAGGGTTTTAAAAATGTTTTATAGAATGTAGAATGTAGAATGTAGAATTTAGAATTAAGACTTTAAAAGTCAGCATTGCCTATTGCCTATTGCCTATTGCCTATTGCCTATTGCCTATTGCCTATTGCCTATTGCCTATTGCCTATTGCCTATTGCCTATTGCCTATTGCCTATTGCCTATTGCCTATTGCCTATTGCCTATTGCCTATTGCCTATTGCCTATTGCCTATTGCCTATTGCCTATTGCCTATTGCCTATTGCCTATTGCCTATTGCCTATTGCCTATTGCCTATTGCCTATTGCCTATTGCCTATTGCCTATTGCCTATTGCCTATTGCCTATTGCCTATTGCCTATTGCCTATTGCCTATTGCCTATTGCCTATTGCCTATTGCCTATTGCCTACTCCCTACTCCCTGCTCCCCTACATATATTCCTTAAAATCGTCTAAGGGTTCATCAAAATCATCAGGTAATGGTAGAACAAAGGTTCCTTTTAATATACCTGAACGACGTTTATTGCTAGCATATATAAAAACAGGGGCGAAACCGCGCCTATTCTAAATTATCTTGAATTACCAATTCTAAATTCTACATTCTAAATTCTAAATTCTAAATTCTAAATTCTACATTCCCAATTCTAAATTCTACATTCCCAATTCTAAATTCTACATTCTACATTCAGAAACCTTGCTATCCCAAGTAGCAGCCAGAATCGATATCATTGAAGAGCGATGCAGCGCGGTCTTGGGGAGCCAGTGCGGTCTTGGGGGTTCCCCCCATGAGCAACTGGCGTGGTTTCCCCCATGAGCGACTGCATCAAGACATAGACAACAGCAGCGTAACCTATCTGCTTGCGTGCAACTGTTGGCTGGAGTCAAATTTGATGAACAGTTAATTCAAGCTTATTTTCGGGAGGATATGATGCAAGAGTCAGTAGTTTATCAACGAATTATTCGCCAAGGATTAGAACAAGGAAAGCGCAATGAGGTTAAGTTAATTATCCGTCAAATTAGCCGTCGCTTAGGTGAAATCAATCCCCAATTACAAAATCAAATTGAGGAATTATCCTTTGAACAGTTGGAGGATTTAGGAGAAGCGTTGTTAGATTTTGAAACGGAAGTGGATTTGACCAATTGGTTGAAGCAGTTTAGGGATAAGTAAGATCCGGTTAGGTGTCGCACTCAGCTATCAGCTATCAGCTATCAGCTATCAGCTATCAGCTATCAGCTATCAGCTATCAGCTATCAGCTATCAGCTTTTTAAGAAAACAAGTAAGCATTCTTTTAATCTTTGTTACGTCAGCTGACGGCTGACGGCTGACGGCTGACGGCTGACGGCTGACGGCTGACGGCTGACGGCTGACGGCTGACGGCTGACGGCTGACGGCTGACGGCTGACGGCTGACGGCTGAATACTTACGGTTAACCACTCACATAGAAATGCTCCCTATTTTATAAAAACTTCACCCAATTGAAAAATGCTATAATTTATCAGGTTCTGCCTCTTGCCTTTCCCTAAGGGATATAGCGCTACGCGCAAGTTAGAAGTAAAAAGTCAGAAGTCAGAAGTAAGCTATGACTAAGTTAGGGTGCCCGTAGCCCATTAGCACCTCAAGTAGCGTGGGCGTAGCGCTTAGGCTGAATACTTAAATTGGCAGTGGCGGAAGATTGGTAAATCCAGGGTGCTTTCAATAAGTCTATTTTTTGAATAACTATTGTAGAGCAGTGGATGGCAATGACTGACAATACATCTGATGCCCAACTCGACTTTCTGTTAGAGGTACTAAAAGCAATTGCTTCCAGTAATGGTAATCAGCAGGTAGTTGAGAAATTACTGGAAGCAAATACAGATAAACTTAATCAGACCTTAGCAGATAAATTGCGGGATTCGGCAACAACTACTCTTGAAGAATTAAAACCAGATCAAGCCACATCCCTAGCAGCAAATATTGTTGAATTTAGCAAAATAGTAGCAAAATTATCCTTGGGTGACAAAGCTAGCAATATAGAAATTGCCATCACTGGCTATGAAGTCGCACTAACTCTTTACACCCGTGAAGATTTTCCGTTTGATTGGGGATTAACTCAAAGGAATCTTGGAAATGCTTACTTTAACAGAATCACAGGTCAGAAAGCAGAAAACCTTGAAATTGCCATCGCTTGTTACCAATTGGCTTTAGAAGTACACACCCATGAAGCTTTTCCGGTTGAATGGGCAAAGATTCAATACAATCTCGGTCTTGCTTACTCTAACAGAATCACAGGTCAGAAGTCGCAAAACCTAGAAGAGGCCATCGCTTGCTACAAATTGGCAGAAGTACGCACCCGTGAAGCTTTTCCTGAAGATTGGGCAAATACTCAATTCAGACTTGGGCTTGCTTACCGTAACCGAATAAAAGGAGAGAAAGCAGAGAATATAGAAGAAGCCATCGCTTGTTACCAAGAAGCTCTTAGAGTCAGAACCTTTGAGGCATTTCCAATTGATTGGGCAATGACACAATATAATCTCGGTAATGCTTACGGTGACCGCATCAAAGGTGAGAAAGCAGAGAATATAGAAGATGCGATCGCTTATTACCAAGAAGCTCTTAGAGTCAGAACCTTTGAGGCTTTTCCTGAAAAATGGGCAAATACACAAAATAATCTCGGAAATGCTCACTCTAACCGAATAAAAGGAGAGAAAGCAGAGAATATAGAAGATGCGATCGCTTGTTACCAAGAAGCTCTTAGAGTTCATACCTTTGAGGCTTTTACTTATGATTGGGCATCGACACAAAATAATCTCGGTAATGCTTACCGTGACCGCATCAAAGGAGAGAAAGCACAGAATATAGAAGATGCGATCGCTTGTTACCAAGAAGCTCTTAGAGTTCATACCTTTGAGGCTTTTACTTATGATTGGGCAAGGACTCAAAATAATCTCGGTAATGCTTACGGTGACCGCATCAAAGGTGAGAAAGCACAGAATATAGAAGATGCGATCGCTTGTTACCAAGAAGCTCTTAGAGTCAGAACCTTTGAGGCATTTCCAATTGATTGGGCAATGACACAATATAATCTCGGTAATGCTTACGGTGACCGCATCAAAGGTGAGAAAGCAGAGAATATAGAAGATGCGATCGCTTGTTACCAACAGGCTCTTAGAGTTTTTACCTTTGAGGCATTTCCAATTGATTGGGCAAGGACACAAAATAATTTCGGTGCTGCTTGCTATCAAGGAATAAAAGGTGAGAAAGCAGAGAATATAGAAGATGCGATCGCTTGTTACCAACAGGCTCTTAGAGTTTTTACCTTTGAGGCTTTTCCCCAAAACTATCTACATACTAACCATAACCTTGGTTTTGCTTACCGAGATGCTCAAAATTTACCGGAAGCTTACAAGGCTTTTGATGCTGCCATTAAAATAGTAGAATTCCTGCGAGATGAAATTATTTCTGGTTCTGGAGTAGAAGAATACAAGACTAAACTAGCTGAAGAGAACCACCGAAGCTATGGAGGCATGGTAGAAGTTTGCCTAGCCTTAACTAAAATCACTGAAGCCATTGACTATGTTGAACGGAGCAAAACCGGCAATTTAGTTGAAGAGATTCTCAGCCGTGACCTGAAAACTATCTTTCCTGTAGATGTTGCTACTCAACTAGAAAAATACAGGGATGAAATAGCAGCAGGTCAGAACCAAATCCAACAGGGAAAAGCTGACAATCCAAAAGTGTTAGCACAACGTCTTCAAGAATTGCGACAGCAGCGCAATGATTTACAAGACTACTATTTCCCTATCGGTTCTAGGTTTAAGTTTGAGCAATTTCAGCAGAAGCTGGATCACCACACTGCCATTGTCGAGTTTTATATTATAAGGGATAAGCTGCTCAGTTTCATCTTTACCGGTCAAACCCAGCAGCCTATCGTTTGGGAATCTGAGCCAAAAGACTTTTACAAATTAATAAAATACCTCAAAGGCTATCTCATAGCCTACTATACCAAAAAATACCATTGGCAACGCCGTCTGAATACTCGCCTCCATCTGTTGGCAAAAATTCTGCACATAGATGAAATCATTCAGCAAATACCACCACAGTGCGATCGCTTAATTTTAATCCCCCATCGCTATTTACATTTGTTCCCCCTTCATGCTTTACCGATTACCAGTCAGCAGGGAGAAGGTAAATCTGAAATTCTAATGGATCGCTTTCCAGCAGGGGTAAGTTACGCCCCTAGCTGTCAACTACTCCAACTTACTCAAACCAGAAAACGCCCAGAAGAGTTTACCCACCTATTTGCGGTTCAAAATCCCAGTGCTGATTTGGATTACACTCCTATGGAAGTAGACGTAATTAAAAGCTACTTCAATCCACCACCAGATACAGAGGTTCTTGTGGAAAACGCTGCTACCAAAGCCGCCATCGATAGCAAAGCTCTCAACAGTTACCACTGTTTACATTTTAGCTGTCACGGTTACTTTAATTACCAAGAACCCCGGAAATCCGCTCTAATTCTGGCCAATGCCCAACCGGCATCTGCTGAACCCAATTCGGAGCGCTATTTGCGGATAAGTGACGAGGAAATCTTTGACCTAGAGAAATGTCTGACTATCGATCAAGTCTTTGACCTACAATTAGAACAATGTCGCCTGGTCACCCTTTCGGCTTGTGAAACTGGATTAATCGACTTTAAGAACATCAGCGATGAATACATTGGGTTACCCAGTGGTTTCCTAGTTGCTGGAAGTCCAGCAGTAGTTAGTAGCTTGTGGAAGGTAAACGATTTATCGACAGCGTTGTTGATGATTAAATTTTATCAGAATCTGCGAGAGCAGATACCTTTAGCAGTTGCCCTTAACCAAGCGCAACTCTGGCTGCGGGATAGCACCAAAGAAGAATTAGAGGAGTGGGCAAACCACTTGCCCTTGAGTCGGAATCATCGAGCACAGTTAGGTGACACTTTTTATAAGCGGGGTTCTATGGAAAAACCTTTTCAGAACCCCTACTATTGGGCAGCTTTTGTTGCCATTGGTAACTAGTATAGCAAGGGAAGTATAGTTTAGGATATAGTCTTTTAGTTGAAAGGGAGCAGGGAGCAGGGAGCAGGGAGCAGAAGATGTCTTAAGCTTTACTTCGACTGCTATAGTTTATAGTAATTAAATTGGGATATTTTAACATGACATTTGCACAAAAAAACGTTAAAGCGTTTATAAAGTTACTAAAAAATAATCCAGACCTGTTGAATATTCAAGACAGACAAACTCTCGAAGATAAGATTCCAGAAGATATTGAAGAAATATCAGAATTACTCTTGGCTTGGTGCGAACAACGACCAGAAATTAATGGGGCTTTGGAGCAAGTACGTAGAAGTCTCCCAGATCATGAACCAATAGGTGAGAAGGGAATTGGAGGCACTGTCCCCACTCCTGAAACTAAAGCTGAGTATGAAAATAACGTGAAAGAAGAACTACTCAACGCTCTCCGCAAGAGTTCTCCCCCAGAAAACCCCGAACCCAAAAATCCCAAAGGCTGATGACTAACACCGCCTTGCGACTCAAAAACCCCAGCGTCACCCTTTATGCCTTCCATCTCTGCCAAGACCTAAGCCAAGAACTGGAACAGTTGCGACCGGATGCGGATCAGTTGTGGCAACACTGTGCTAACCTCAGCCAACCCCTAGGTATCCCAGACCTGAAATCTTTACCTGAAAAAATACCATCCCCTCTAAGCCAAACCGCGATCGCAAGCCGTTACGTAGAGTTACTCCCAGGGAATGCTCCCTTAACCTACACTGCACCACTGCAACTAGCAGGCTCTCCCCTAACCGTCCAGGTCTATCCGGTTAAAATTCATGATACTTATGCCCTTGACCTAACCCTGTCTTGCCAGAATACCGTTGCAGCCAGTGAATTTAGTGGCTTCAATCCCCAAGGGTGCCTCCTAGCCAGCAACATTCAAGCTTCCTTGGGACAAACCTTAGTGCTCTATGGCGAACCCGTGGGCACTCTTGAGGAAGATAGAAAGTTAGCCGATGCCTGTGTGGATGCTTTTTTCCAGGGAAGCGACCAAAAACCGCAGTTTATGGCATCTGGGCAGTTATTTGGTAGTCCAATTTTTGCCTATGACAACCGTAAGGAGAAACCAACGGAGCAATGTCACCTTCTGGTCTGGTTAAACCGTAACCCAGAAACCTCAAAGCTGGTTGAAAAGACTTCCTTGTCTTTTTTCAATCTGTTGTGCTGTCGCAGTAAAATCCTGTTTGCTTATGATCAAGCCCGTTGGTGTTATCGCCAAACTAGAGCACTCTATAGCCAACTGGAACAAGAGGTTAAAGGCTTCAAGGAATTGCCAAGGGAGCCAGAAACACGGCTAGAGCAACTGAAGCAGAAACTGACGGAGATGCCACCCAAGACCTTTGAGTATGCTGGTTATCTGCGAGACATGGAGGACCACAAAAATGCGATCGCTACCAATGACTACAACTATGACTACTGGCTAAACAAAATCTGTGAACATAGCCTCGAAGACGATACTATCAAGTTTTTGGAAGACTTCTTCAACCAAAGAACTAAACGGTTTAAAAAACAGATTCAAACCGACCTCAATTATCTCAAACCCGGTCAGCAACTATTTGACCAGATGCTTGGTAGTATCCGAGGCATTGTGGACATTGAGCAGGCAGAATGCGATCGCGCTTTGGAAAAAGCCCTCAGAGATAAGGAGGAGGCTGATCAAGCCCGAGAAAAACAATTAGAGTCAATTCGGCATCAGGAACAGAAAGCTGCTGAAGAACGAGAAAAACAATTAGAACGTTGGATTGCCCTGGTCGGTACTGGTTTAGCAGTTAGTGGTATTTCGTCCCAAACTGCTGCTAAACCGGTAGAGTCTATGATCACCCAACTATACCCGGAACAATCCTTAGATTGCCCCACTGCTGGTGTTACACCTTGCTTGATTTACACTCTCGTGTTTGTGCTATTTCATGTAGGAGTTGGTGCGATCGCTGCGTTAATTATGGATCGAATTATCAAATTGGTATCAAAATGAGTACTCAAGGGAACAGGGAATAGGGAATAGGGAATAGGGAATAGGGAATAGGGAATAGGCAAGAGCCAAGAGGCAAGAGCCAAGAGCCAAGAGGTAAAAAATCCTGTGTACCTCATTAGCCTATAAACCGCTATATATAGCACTACGCATTCAGATGTTTGACATTGTCTTGATGCAGTCGCTCCTAAACTCCGAAACGTGAGTCTAGCTTACTTCTGACTTCTGACTTCTGACTTCTGACTTCTGACGCTAAGCGTAGCGCTATAGCTATTTGTCTGGAAGTAGCCCATTTAATAACACCCCAAGAATACTAGAAAGTCCAATCCCTTCCAAGGCAAACCCTCCTGCATTGACGCTCATTCCCCCTACCCCTAGCATTAAAATTACAGCAACGATCACAAGATTACGGGATTCTAATAAATCTGCGCTAGAGCGAACAATACTGTTCATCCCAATCACCACAATTGTGCCAAATAAAATAATTAAAATTCCTCCCATTACTGGCACAGGAATAGTTTTTAAAAGGGCTTCTAACTTTCCTAAAAAAGAGAGTAAAATAGCGATAATAGCTGCCCAGGTCATAATCGCTGGATTAAAGGTTTTTGTTAAGGCAACTGCCCCTGTAACTTCCGAATAGGTGGTGTTGGGAGGACCCCCAACAAAAGCCGCCAATGTTGTTGCTAATCCATCCCCTAACAGGGTGCGATGTAAACCGGGTTCTTGAAGATAATTATTTCCAGTCACAGAACTAATGGCTAACACATCCCCAATATGTTCAATGGCAGGAGCGATCGCAACGGGTACAATAAATAAAATTGCTGGTAAACTAAAACTGGGTCTGGTAAATTCAGGTATTTGAAACCAAGGAGCTTGACTAACAAGTGTAAAATCCACCATCCCTAACGGTAAAGTTACCAGATAACCGACTCCTATCCCCATCAAAATCGGAATTAATCGTAAAAAACCCCGCCCTAAAATGGCAGTTAGCATCGTGGCTAATAGAGAAATCATTGCTACACTAATTGCCATCCCTTCGCTGTATCCTTCCCCAGCTTCTGATGCCATTTTTACAGCAGTTGAAGCTAAACTCAGACCAATCACCATAATCACTGGTCCGGTGACAATCGGGGGTAAAATACGGGTAATCATACCCGAACCGCGCCAAAAAATAATTAGACTTAAAATCAGATAAACAATGCCAGCAGCTGCAAGTCCAGATAAGGTTGCAGGCAAACCATATTTCTGAACACTCAAGGTGATGGGGGCGATAAAGGCGAAGGAAGAAGCGAGATAAACGGGAATTTTACCCCCCGTAACCAGTTGAAAACATAACGTTCCCACACCAGAAGTAAACAGGGCAACATTCGGGTTTACTCCCGCTAAAATGGGGACTAACACCAACGCACCAAAGGCAACAAACAGCATCTGTGCCCCGAGGAGGATATCTTTAAAACGGAAGTTATAAACTGTTGAAACTGTGCTAGATTGAAGGTCTGGGTTTGGTGAATGTTCAGGGAATTCACTCATGAGTTGCGGACGCTTTTGTCAATTGCTTAAAAGTTATCTTACACTGAACTCAGTCAGGAAGCATGGAAATTATTCCATATCATAACTCGGGATTGATTCAGTAATTCCTCAAGGGACATTACCCACCAAAGCTGATAGAATTCCAAACAACTAGCTTATAACTTGATAATTACAAAAAACATGGAACAGAAAGCAACTGCGTCTACTAAACTAGTCACCGGTAACTTTGTGGTGATCCAGGGAGATATCAATCGCAGAATTGGCGATGGTGGTGCTAGCCTCTGGAAAAAGACCTTCAACACAGGGGGACGCTACAAGGGCGGCGCTGCGATCCTGATGTTGATGGTTAAGGGATTGACAGCAACCGACAGTGATGCAGAGGTCAAAATCAATGGTAAAAGTGTAGGGAAGATCTACTCCTACGAGGGAGCTAATCCGAATCACTGGTTTACCCAAATCATTAACATTGGTGCTGGCATCCTGAAGGATGGGGATAATGAGCTGGAGGTTGAAGCCGTAGATTTGCCAAACCCCTCTGCTGGCGACCTCTATAACGATTTTTATATACGGGATGTGGTTTGCTTCTTCCAGCGGGAAGATTAGGAAACGTCTTTTATAGCAACGGAACTATAGTTTAGGACATACTTTTTGGTGTGAAGGGAACAGCGGATCCCCCCTAACCCCCCTTACTAAGGGGGGAAGGGAAAGCGGATCCCCCCTAACCCCCCTTACTAAGGGGGGAAGGGAAAGCGGATCCCCCCTAACCCCCCTTACTAAGGGGGGAAGGGAATAGGGAACAGGAAGTGTGGGAAGTGTGGGAGGTGTGGGAGGTGTGGGGAGTGAGATGAGTAAGTGGCTCCCCAAGACCTCACTGCATGGTTACTCCCGATTCCCGATTCCCGATTCCCGATTCCCGTTCCCCTCCTGGGAGGGGTTAGGGGTGGGTTCCGATTCCCGATTCCCGACTCCCGATTCCCTATTCCTCTACTCGCTCACCAGTCAAGCTAAAGGCACGAGCTTCGGTAATTTTAACTAGAACTAGCTCACCTTTAAGGTGATTAATATCCCCAGAGAAGAACGTGAGACGATTTCCTTTGGTTCTGCCCATCACTTGAGTATTGTCTTTGGGATTCTGGTCTTCCACCAGCACTTCCTCAATCCGTCCCAGATAACGTTGCGATCGCTCAGCTGCTTTTACCGCAACTAGGTGGTTGAGACGTTGAAGGCGATCGCATTTGACCTCCTCAGAGAGCTGATTTTCCCACAATGCGGCTGGTGTGCCAGGACGAGGGGAATAGGCAGCGGTATTGAGCTGGTCAAAGCCAATATCTTCTACTAGTTTTAGGGTATTTTCAAATTGTGCTTCCGTTTCCCCAGGAAAGCCCACAATCGCATCTGCACTAATGGAGGCATCGGGCATATAGTCCCGAATGGTATTAATAATCCGGCGATATTTCTGGTGGGTATAGCCCCTTGCCATAGCTTTGAGAATATCGTTATCCCCAGATTGGAAGGGAATGTGGAAATGTTCGCACACTTCCGGCAACTCATGACAGGCGCGGATCAGCCGTTCTACAAAGTAGCGGGGGTGACTAGTAGCAAACCGGAGCCGCTCAATGCCTGGCACATTGCTAACATAATACAGTAAATCTGTCAAGGTGTGCTGATGCCGCCCCGATTCAGTCACCCCTGGTAAGTCACGTCCGTAAGCATCAATATTTTGTCCTAATAGGGTGATTTCCTTATAGCCAAGCCGTCCCAACTCCTCCATTTCTGCCCGAATCGCTTCTGGAGTACGGGATTGCTCTAAACCTCGGACATTGGGCACTACACAGTAGCTGCAGCGTTCGTTACACCCATAAATTATATTTACCCAGGCGCTAATGCTGCTGTCCCGTCTTGGTTTAGTGATGTCTTCAACAATATGAATTGGTTCTGTAGCAACTAGCTGGTTGCCATCAAATACCTGGTCTAGCAAATCCCCCAAACGATTGGCATGTTGGGGTCCCATGACTAAGTCAACTTCTGGGACTCGCCGCAGCAGTGCTTCTCCCTCCTGTTGTGCCACACAACCAGCTACTACCAAGGTCAGGTCTGGTTGTTGGTGTTTGCGCTTTGCCTGTCTTCCTAGGTAGGAATAAACCTTTTGCTCAGCATTATCTCGAATGGTGCAGGTGTTGTAGACAATTAAGTCAGCCTCGTTGGGATTTTCTGACCACTGGAAGCCGATATCCTCCAGAATTCCAGCCATCCGCTCGGAGTCGGCTTTGTTCATCTGGCAGCCAAAGGTGGTGATATGGTAGCGGCGGGGAAATGAGGTCATCTTACGTTAAACAGCTAAGGATTCGATCAGGGGATCTTCTCTAATTATAGATTTCTCAGACCTACTCCTCTTTATCATTTCTCAGCCAAACCTAAATTACACCCCTAGACCAAACCTATAGATATAGCAGTCGCCAGGGCAGTTAGGACATCGACATTAGTCTCAAACCTAAGTAAGCGCAAGAGTTTGACTTCTGACAAATGACTTCTGACAAATGACTTCTGCTATAGTTGCCAGCATTTTTCTCTAATCAACATTTTATTAACCAAAATTTTTGTCTGGTTGCTTTACCTTGCTTGACTATTTAATCATATCCGTAAATACACTTATTTTAAACATAAAGCTATTTGTATAAATCCCTAAAATCATCGTTTTTTGTTGGTTTTTATTAAGTTAAAATAGTGTGTTTTTTGCTGGTTTTATTATTTTAATATTTTTTGATTAATTTAGTTTTTATTGAAAATTCATGCTGATTTTGCTGGAAAAGTTTTGAAGTAATGAGTAGAAACTTTGAGCAAGGTCACCACAATGGGTTTTCAAAGATATATCTTTTTGTCTACTCTGCTAGTTACAGTTTTAGGAGGTAATTTTTACTATGGTGAGTCTAGTTTTGGACAAGGGTACCATTCTGATTCGGTTTACCAGCAATTACTAGCTGTACAGGAAGAAAGTTGTCCTCCAGGAAGCGGACGGCGAGAGACTTCTGATTGTTTAAATTGAAAGCCTTTATCCTTAAAAAAATGGCTATATCCTGCTGGAATTGATAACTACAGTTCAGGGGAATTTATCAGGTAAATTTAAAAGATAACTACCTGGATTTCCACTGACCATGAAAGCTTAAGGGGATAACCTTTGGTAATCCCAGACGACATATCGGTTCTTGATTTAGGGTGTTTCTACCAAATACCATCACTTCACTAGTATCAGAATTACCGTCATACACCACTGTTAATATCCAACCCTGGTCAGGATTCAGGCTATCCGTTACATAGACTGGTTCCGAGGGATAGCGATTTTCTCCTAAATCAGCCACAATCAAGGTGCCAGTTTTGTGGTCAAAACATCCAATTGCACCCAATAATTCTTTACTAATATCGACGACTTCGCGATGTACTGATAAATAAGTATGAAGTGAGTATTGTCCTACTCGCTGTTGCGGCACTACAGGAAATTCACAGCTTCTATCCAACAACTGTTGTAACTGCACGACCTGACCAGTGTCAGGATTCAGTCGGGCTTGCCACAGGGTTCCTTTCGCTTCGGTCTTAGTTTGACCAGTGGCAACTTCTTTCAAATACTGATTGGTCTGAAAGTCAGCATAACGGACAAAATCAATCACGATCAAGCCATCTTTCTCCACATAACCATTGCTGAAGTGCCACTGATACCAGGGTTCTGCTTCACCGCGACTGACTACACTAAGGCTGTCACAATCTACAACAATAATTTGGGTTGACTTATTTGGGTGCCACTCCATAGCATCACCATAGCTGCACCAACCTAGAGCTACTTTTAGGAAATTCACTCGCACTGGGGGTACAAAAAATACTAGATACGGCCCTGCCAGAACAAAATCATGGATGAAGGGCAAACCCTCTAGCTGTACTGACCCTTGTTTGATAATTTTGCCAGTGGAGTTGCTCTTGTAAATGTTGAGTCTGCTATTAAGTTCAGCCGTCAGTCCAAAGTTGAAAATCTCTCCAGTTTTGGGATCAATCTTGGGATGGGCAGAAAAGGTTGCTCCCTGGGCTAGGCCAGATAAGTCATCAGTGCCTCTGGTTTCTAAGCTCTGGAGGTCTAAGGCATGGGGATGACCACCTTCCCATAGGGCTAACAATTTATCAGGTAATGGTAGCACTGAGGTATTGGCAGCATTTTTAACTGGCTTACTCCAGCGTTTCCAGATTGGTCCTGGTGTTGTCATGCCATAGTTGGGGTACAGTAATTTGTCAGCAGCTGCTTCTGCTTGATAGCCAGAGGTTTGGACGTAGCGATAAACTCCTGTGGCACCAGCAGGGGTGAAATGTACTGCTAAAATCGCCCCATCACCATCAAACCAATGTCCAACAGCTACACCACCTCGCTCTAACCGTGCAGGACCATTTCTATACAGAGAACCTCGCAACCCTTCTGGGATTTGGCCAGAGATGACCGGGAGGGCAGTAGGCGGAAATTCAGTTGCCGGTTTTGCGATCGCATTCGCCCAGCCTTTTGTTGTAGATGCTTGATTCATCGTTGCTATAGCAGTTGTCAAAGGGAGCAGGGAGCAGGGAGCAGGGAGTAGGGAAGAGTGTGGGGAGATGGGGAGATAGGGAGATAGGGAGATAGGGAGATGGGGAGATAGGGAGATAGGAAACATTTTTATAGCTTTTCTGATATTTACCAGGTAAACTCAATGTTCTTAGCCCGATTCCCGATTCCCGATTCCCGATTCCCGATTCCCGATTCCCAACTCCCGATTCCCGACTCCCGATTCCCGATAGTTATTACCCAGCTACTGCTGTCGCTTCTGGTTTCTGGGCAGACTCCTGATCTTTGCGTTGGATCAGTTCAATCTTGTATCCACTCGGGTCTTCCACAAAAGCAATCACTGTTGAACCATGCTTCATCGGTCCTGGCTCCCGCACTACCTTACCACCAAGGGATTTAATTTGGTTGCAGGTTTGGTAGATATCGTCTACACCAAGGGCAATATGACCGAAAGCATCCCCGATGTTGTACTGATCAACCCCCCAGTTATAAGTTAGTTCAATAACTGTGTTGTCAGATTCATCCCCGTAGCCTACAAATGCTAAGGTAAATTTTCCCCCTGGATAGTCCTTCTGACGGAGCAGCTTCATGCCTAGGACATCGCAGTAAAACTTGATCGATTCCTCAAGATTGCCGACTCGCAGCATTGTGTGTAGCATTCGCATTAGCTTAGTGTCTCCTCTTGAATCTAGCTAATTCGGTTCTATTTTATAGCAGTTGTTAGAGGGAGCAGGGAGTCGGGAGTCGGGAATCGGGAGTCGGGAGTCGGGAATCGGGAGTCGGGAATCGGGAATCGGGAATCGGGAAAAAATCCTGTTTACCTCATAAGTTTTGATATCTGAAATATAATTGAGAACCCAGCGCTATACCTCGAATTGTGATCAAGGTCGGGTTTGGAGGTCTCTCTACTATACATGGCAGAGTTTAGCAGTTTCTTGTGTCTACAATAGAGTTGATTATTCCACAGTTCATGTAGTGCGATCGCATAAGCGCGGAAGCTGAGGCCGTAGGCCACGCTATGCGAACGCTTCATCGCGTGACTCGCATAGCGGCTCAATGCGCGCGCATCGCATTTTCCGATTCCCGATTCCCGATTCCCGATTCCCGATTCCCGATTCCCGATTCCCGATTCCCTTAAACCCCATAACCTTTAACCTTCAACCTTCAACCTTCAACCAATTAACCTTTAACCCGATTCAACCCTAAACATGGTCACTTGGGATCCCTATCTAGCATCAATCCCTAAAGAGTACGACCAATGGTGGCAAGTTTATACCCTCACCGATGTCGAAAACCGCAAGCGCAAGGAGCAGCAACAGACTCCTGGGCTGTTTAACTTTAACCTAATGGTGCAAACCATCAAGTCCGAGCAGCCACAAAGATACCAGCATCCGGAAGAGACTCAGCGGTTGCCTGTCCTAGAAGGATTGCAGAAGTATGCTGGTGACCATGTCTTGCTGGTAGGACGTCCGGGTTCAGGCAAATCCACAGCCTTAGTGCGATTGTTGGGGGATGAAGGGATACAAGGAAAAATTCCGGTGCTGGTGGAACTGCGATATTACCAGACATCGGTGCTGGAGTTAGTACGGAATTTTGTGAAACGCCATGGTGTACTGCTGGACTCCACGGAAATTGAAAGACTATTGTTTAGACTTCGCGGCAGTTGTCGGGAACAGGGAACAGCGGATCTGGGAACAGTGGACAAGAATTGACGCAAAGCGATGCAGAGGTGCGACCCGTGGCGAATTTAATTCGCCTACGGAAAGCGCACCTAAGTGGTCTTGGGGAGGCAGCGCGGTCTTGGGGGTTCCCCCCATGAGCGACTGCCGTGGTTTCCCCCATGAGCGACTGCATCAAGAACACTATTAGAAAAATACTTTTGCAAGAGGTCTATTGATGGACAATTCTGGTTACTGAGCGATGGCGTGAACGAGCTACCGTCAGCAGCAGGATACCAAGATTTGACTCAGTTTCGGAGGGATTACCAGAAGACTCAGGGTCCCGGACTTGGTGCTTTGGATCATTATTTCATTGACTTGTAGAGAGTCGGGAGTAGGCGGGAGTGATGTGGAATGGGCATCTTGCCCGTTTCCTGGTATCACAAATGCGAACGCGCCCCGCGTGACCAAAGGTCAATCGCGTAGCGTGGCCTACGGCCAATCGCATCTGTGATAGTGCTCAATTCTCCTGACTAACCTGATGTTGTGCCAATAGCTGCTCAAATTCCTCAAGGGAGTTACTCTCAAGAGAGTGATCAATCAACTGTTCCAACCCAGAGATATCGTCTATGCCATTAATCGCTGCCACCAATTCCGGTGATACCGATTCAAAGCGCTTTTGTAAAATTTTAACTACTGTCCCTTGAAAGCTTTTCCGAGATTGTTGAAGTCCTTGTTCCAGACCCCTTTTCATTGCCCTTTCTGACCCTCGACTAATTAAAGGCATCTGTCTTTCCTCCTGATAACGTTCGAGTTCTTGATTCAGCTCCTGTTCTAACTGTTCCGGTAAAGCCATCATCTGGTCAATACATTGGAATAGCTTCACTATATCGTTTTTACTATAACCTTGTTCAAAAAGTATCCGAATCAGGTACCACTTCCATCGCTTGCGCTCCATCGGTTGTTTATGGGTGGCTTTGGTTTTTAAATGAGCCATCACCACTACTGCAAAGGGATTGGTACTCGATTCCAACACCTGCCACCTTGACTCATAGTTGAGTAATTTAACTATGGGAAATTCTAGACTCAGGCGACAACCTCCCAATCCATATTCATAGGACGATGGAGACCAAGACGCATTCTCATCCCCCAATACCGCTAAGCTAATCACAGGTTTTTCGTACAAGTCAAATGCCCTGTAATGATATTGCTACATTCGCTTGGCAAAGGTTGATTCTTTTTGGCTTTGTACCTCTACATGAATCAACACCCAAGTTTCATTGCCACCACAGAGCCAGACCTGGAATAATTTATCAGCGATCCGTTTTCCTGACTCGGCAGCACCAACTATCTGCTGTAGCTCTGTATCAAGGGATTGGGGTGTCTGATTCCAATCAATCAGAGTGTGAACTTCGGGAAAACAAAACTGTAAAAATGACTCAAAATAGGCTTGTAATGCTTCTTTACAAGGATTGTCATAGTCAGCTATTGGTTCGTTCATTTCTATCTTTTAATACTACACTAATACTAAAAAATATCTAATCATAAAGAGACAAATAATCTTATTTATATCATAGTAGTAAATGTAGAAATTTGTATATAAAAATATAAGACTATGGAGAGATTAATACTAAAATTACTGAAAGCAATCTCTAGGATTTATAACTTAGGTTAAGTACACAATTTTAAAATTTTATGGAAATTGTTCTAGTTCCTGGTAACCATGACCTGAACTGGACACTAGCAGAGGAGGCTGATCAGTAATGCGATCGCATAAGCGCGGAAGCTGAGGCCGTAGGCCACGCTATGCGAACGCTTCATCGCGTAGCGGCTCAATGCTCACGCATCGCATTACTGACTTTGGATTGATCGAACAACTGGCCGTTGCTGGATTTCGCTTCTTCCTCCACGGACACATTCACAGAGCCGAAACCAGCCTTTTCCGTTACGACAAAAGCCGATATGGGAGCAAACTCGACCAAATTTGTGCTGGCACCTTTGGCGCACCACTTAGTCATCTCACTTCCCACACTCCCTGTTCCCAGATCCGCTGTTCCCTATTCCCTGTTCCCTTACCTTACTGATGCCTCTTTCTCCAACAACAGTGTCACAGGACCATCATTTTCTATAGAAACTTCCATCATCGCACCAAACTCACCAGTTTCTACCCGTAAGCCACTCATCCGTAACTTATCCACAAATAGTTGATATAATCCCCTAGCGTATTCTGGAGCAGCGGACTTACTAAAGGAAGGGCGGCGTCCTTTGCGACAATCTCCGTAAAGGGTAAACTGGCTAACCACCAATAGCTCACCACCTATATCCTGCACGGACTTTTCCCAACGGTCATTACCAGTAGTCTCGTCAGCAAATAGCCTTAATTCTAGACACTTTCGCACCATCCAGTCTAACTCAGCTTCCGTATCAGTATCCGCAATACCGACTAGTAGGTTAAGCCCTCGCCCTATTTTCCCAATCACTGTTGTTTCTACTTCGACTTGAGAGGATTTGACTCGTTGGATGATTACGCGCATATGTAGCAGTTCTCAATTGGCTGAGGTACAAATTTTTGGGTTTTAGGGAACAGCGGATCTGGGAATAGGGAACAGGGAGCATACAGGAGTTAAGAGAAAAGTCGGCAGTCGAAAAAAATTTTATGGACCTCATTAGATTATAAAACAATACGAAAGGCCATTTTAATAAAAATGGATTTTTTTAATCCATAAAAGCTTGATTTAGTAAGCTTCAGAGCAATTATTTTATACTCATTTATAATCGCCACACTAGGCCACCATTTATTCCCGATTCCCGATTCCCGATTCCCGATTCCCGATTCCCGATTCCCAGATCCGCTGTTCCCTCTTAAAAACTTATGATACCTACAAACTAATTAACGATAATACCAAAAGAAAGCCAATTTCTAACAGATAAGTAATGCAAACGCTACGGTTTAATAAACCATCCCAAAGATAACCTTGGCGTTTCGGAGCATTACTGCGCTTAAAGGTACGACTCCAGCCAGTAAAAATAGCTGGACTGCGCAAGTTAAACTCCTGAGTCAAAATTTCCTCAATTTGTCCCAAACGGGGATAGAAACCGCGCTGGAAGTGCTTCCATTGACTTTCCAGAATCCAGAAAAACAGGGGAATAGCACACCCAATCAGGGCGATGCTATTCTGTTTCTCTTTTAAGACCATGCGCACAACCACACCAGTGGCCGTAATCCCCAAGGCTTTAATCACCCAGATTTGTTTGTTGTAATCTTCTACAGTAGTTTGCAGGAAAAAATATTCCTGTTTGAGCAGATTTAGCTCGAATTCTGAGCCCGATGGGGGTTGGGGGTCGATGGGTGATGGACTAGACATAACGTTAGTGTTCAAGTAACACAAAGTGTTTGTTGTGCAAAACCTTTTGCATCGCTTCCATCTGAGCTTTGGCCTGTTGCAGCTGACTTTGAAGTTGCTGAATATCTTCCGATGGTAATGATGTTACTTCAGAATAGGATTGAAACCCAGTATGGGTTTGACCATTACCGACACCAGGATGCGTTCGCGTAGCGTGACCGTAGGTCAATCGCGTAGCGTGACCGTAGGTCAATCGCGTAGCGTGACCGTAGGTCAATCCCATGTACTCAACGGTTTTGGCTGGCCCCTTCACCGCAGATTTAGCTACTGGTTGATATTCTCTCGACCGAGTCTTAGTCACCAGTGGTTCACGGTTTGACTGGAAGCTAGAACTAGTATATACAGTGTAGTTAATTGGCTGCTGTGGCAATTTCTGATTGTCTATCTGATTGTCTATCTGATTCTCGATCTGATTTTCTAAAGGCTTATGTTGAGTAAGGTTCTGCTGGGATTCTGAAAGCCTAAGTTTTTCTAATAATTCTTCCTTTTTTTGACTTTGTTGTGCTAAATCTGATAACTGTGACTGAAGTTGGGATGACTGTTGAGCAGACTGTTGCCATCCTGCTATGGCGACACTGGCCATACCAGCTCCCAGGCTAATCACCGTTGCTAAGGTCAGGTAAGGCGTTGCCGCATCTCGCACATGACCGTAGAATAGTTGCTCCTCCTGTACTTTAATGGATAATGGCTGAGCACCGAACCAGCCTACGGGTAACGTCAGCCCAGCAAATACTGTTGCTGAAATCAATGCTGGTCTAAACACAAATTTCTGAAGTGGGGAGGAAATCATAGATGATATTATTGCCCTTAACAACAGGTCAGTAAGAGTCCCGAAACCCTAGTCATCTTAACTAGTCTTCCCCTAGCTTATTTAAAATAATTTTGGTTAGTTGTGAGCCAACTCTAAAATAATTGTGATTATTTTCAGCAATTTTCGTGAGCCATATCACAATTAGTATGGTCGAAATATTTAGGGCGATTATATCAACAATACTATAGGTATAGAAAACTATGTAGTGTTGATGTTCCAGACCTTAAAGTGGCATACTCTCATCGTAAGAATTAAGTTATCAGCACCCAGTTATCAGCACTAACTAGTCAGTTTTTAAACCATGGCTGTTCGCGTAGCGTGCGCGTAGCGCTTAAGCTGATAGCTAATAGCAGATAGCTCAGATAGCAGATAGCTCACAGCTCCTAAGGGCTGAGATGGCTGACATCATTGATTAACTAGGAGATTGAAAAGAAGTGACATTCCTTTCTTATCCTAGAGCGATTTAACGATTAAGGCAGTTGCAATCTTTAGATAATTAGAGGAAAAAGCATGTTGACTAAATCAGAAACTGCAATTGCGGCAATTGATGCCAGAGAGATATTAGATTCTCGTGGACGTCCAACAGTAGAAGCCCAAGTGCGCCTTGTGAACGGTGCCGTGGGAATTGCCCAAGTTCCCAGTGGTGCTTCTACTGGTACTTTTGAAGCCCATGAACTACGAGATAATGACCCCCGTCGCTACGGTGGTAAAGGGGTACTCAAGGCAGTATCGAATATCAAAGAAAAACTCGGCCCAGACCTATTGGAAAACGATGCTCTCAACCAAATGTTGGTTGACCACAAGATGATTCATCGGGATGGTTCGGCCAACAAAAAGACTATGGGAGCAAATGCCATCCTAGCTATTTCCCTAGCTACAGCTAAGGCGGCGGCGGCCAGTAAAGGACTCCCCCTCTACCGCTACTTAGGTGGACCACTAGCTAATCTACTACCAGTTCCGTTGATGAATGTGATCAACGGTGGTGCTCATGCGGATAATAATGTAGATTTTCAGGAATTCATGATTGTGCCAGTGGGAGCGAAGTCGTTTCGAGAGGCTCTGCGCTGGGGAGCTGAGGTTTTTGCCGCCTTGGCTAAGGTTTTGAAAGAGAAAAAATTGCTTACCGGTGTGGGAGATGAAGGTGGCTTTGCTCCCAACTTGGGGTCAAATAAAGAAGCGCTAGACTTATTGATTGCGGCTATAGAAACATCTGGGTATAAGCCAGGAGAACAAATTGCTTTAGCGATGGATGTGGCAGCCAGCGAGTTCTACAAAGACGCTCAGTATGTCTATGATGGACAGCCTCACTCTCCAGAAGAGTTTGTTAACTATCTAGCTGAGTTGGTGGGGCAATACCCAATTGTTTCTATTGAAGATGGACTCCACGAAGAGGATTGGAGTAATTGGCAGTTGCTCACTGAAAAACTGGGTTCCCGTATTCAGTTAGTGGGTGATGACCTATTTGTTACCAATCCCACCAGGCTACAAAAAGGTATTGATATCGGTGCTGGTAACTCGATCTTGATTAAGCTCAATCAAATTGGTTCCTTGACCGAAACTCTTGAAACTATTGACTTAGCAACTCGCAACGGTTTCCGTTCCGTGATTAGTCACCGTTCTGGGGAAACCGAAGATACTACTATTGCTGATCTAGCGGTTGCTACTCGTGCCGGTCAAATTAAAACAGGTTCACTGTGCCGTAGTGAACGGGTGGCTAAGTATAACCAGTTGCTGCGGATTGAAGATGAATTAGGCGATCGCGCCATTTATGCTGGAACTTGTGGCATGGGACCGCTGTGTCAGGGTTGAAGGTTAGGAGGTTGAACGCGATTGCGTGGCCAATAGCCTAAGGTTAGGAGGTTGAACGCGTAGCGTGGCCTATTGGCCAAGGTTGAAGGTTATTTGGTTAGGAGGTTGAAGGTTATTTGGTTGAACGCGACGCCCGTGCCTATTGGCCAAGGTTGTTCGCCTTTGGCGTCCCTTGTAGGGTAGGTTGAAGGTTATTTCGTGGGGAGTGTGGGAGGAATGGTTTTTTCCTATCTCCCCTTACATCTGGTGTCTTCTGCACATCCGTCCCACAACCGATTCACGGATAAAAACTCAGTTGAGGCAAGCCTAGGGTTTCGTCCCAACCCATCATCAGATTCAAGCACTGTACGGCTTGACCAGCTTGACCTTTGAGCAAGTTGTCGATGGCTGACATAACGATAACTCGATCAGTTCGGCTATCGACTTCTACCCCTATGTAACAAAGATTAGTGCCACAAGCCCACTTGGTTTGGGGATAGGTGCCACTGGGTAACACCCGGACAAAGGGAGAGGCGCGGTAGAAGGCTGTGTAAATAGTGAATAAATCTTCCCTGACTAGTCCCGGATCCTGCAATGTGGCATAAACGGTAGCTAGGATTCCCCTTACCATGGGAACGAGGTGGGGTGTAAATTGCACCCTGACTTCGTGACTGGCTAAATGACTGCAAATTTGCTCAATTTCTGGGGTATGGCGGTGATGGGTCACGCCATAAGGGGCTAGAGAGCTGTCAGCTTCTGCTAGTAAGAGATTGGTTTTTGCCTTGCGTCCACCCCCAGAAGTACCGGATTTGGCATCGATAATCGCAGTGTCTGGAATAATCAGACCCTGTTTGAGCAGGGGAGCAATGGCGAGCAGGCTGGTGGTGACGTAGCAACCAGGACAACCGACTAACTCGGCAGAGGAAATGCGATCGCGATACAGTTCCGGTAAACCATAAACAGCAGTAGCAGCGGTTTCTTGGTCGTGGCGCTCTCCACCGTACCAGCTTTTGTAAGTCTCAAGTTTACTAAATCGATAGTCAGCTGAGAGATCGAGAACTTTTAATCCTTTTGATAACAGTGATGGTGCTAGCTTATGGGCTAAACCGTTAGGCAACGACAGAAACACTACCTGACAACGGGATACAATAGTATTTATGTCAATAGGCTCAATGGTTAGATTAACACGATGGCCTAGATGAGGGTAAAGCTCGGCAAATCCCTTGCCAGCACTGCTTTCTCCACCCAAATAAACTACATCGACTCCTGGGTGATCCATCAAGAGCCTTACAAGTTGTACGCCACCATAACCAGAAGCACCAATTATGCCTACTGGCAGGCGTTCTAAATCCCCCATCATCTTCCTTTCCTATAGGGTAAGAGCTTTGACATCCTCCCCCACTAAGGGCTAATTGCTGGCTCAGTGGGAGATTTTCAACCTTGGGCCTGATTATACACCTGCTTGCGGGACTCTTGACTAGACCAAGAACAACCTCAGTCCCCGTCAGACCCTCTCCACAGGCATTTTCATTCACTGTCTTGGGAACAGTGGCTCAGTTTTCTACGTCCTGTTTTAGCACTATTTGTGCAGTTGCCACATCTGTTAGTCAATCCGATCACTAACAAAAATTATCCCCTAGCAACGGTTCGTTAAAACTGACTAAGTTTACCCTAATCCCTCAGTTATTGGCAACATTTGAATGGCACAAGACCAGTTGTGATTTCGTAAGCATTCAGCTATCAGCCCTTAGCGGTCAGCTTAAAACAAGCTATCCGGCTGACCAGTTCAACGGACTCAAAGCCAAAGACTATAAATTCCTCGCTCAGGGGAGGGAACTGATATTAAACGAATACTTACCTGTTTCATTCAAAAGCACCATCTGTAGCACCATCTGTAGCGCCTTAGCTGATACCTGACGGCTGAATGCTTACGTGATTTTCCAAATCACAAGGCGCTGACATCGGAACCTGCTTCTGGTGATTAAAAGCCTGGTCTATCTACCAAGCCAGCAGCCGAACTTCGATAGACTATACTAGAAACCAAGAACATCTAACCGGGTGCATCGAATATTTGTAAAAAAGGAAGTGTGGGGAGGGGGGGGAGTGTGGGAAGTGTGGGAATTTTCGGGGCAATTTTTGCCTAATTTCAGGCATTGAGATGCACCCATCTCACCTCATGTCAAGTGTCAAACTTGGGAAAATGAGCTATAATCATTCTCCCATTGATTTCAAGCCCATTCAATAATTAAACAAAAGCAGCAAGCAAGTGGAATCACCCAAAACTGATGTGTATAAGTTTGATAGCATTGATGATGCTCTGGCAGACCTGAAATCAGGTCAACCAGTGGTGGTGGTTGATGATGAAAATCGGGAAAACGAAGGAGACCTAATTTGTGCTGCACAATTTGCTACCCCTGACATGATTAATTTCATGGCAGTGGAAGCACGAGGGTTGATTTGTCTGGCGATGACAGGGGAGCGCTTGGATGCTCTAGACCTTCCCCTAATGGTGAGTAACAACACGGACACTAACCAGACAGCGTTTACCGTGAGCATTGATGCAGCACCCCACTTAGGGGTGACCACTGGTATCTCCGCTGAAGACCGTGCTCGTACTATCCAGTTTGCGATCAACCCAGTAACCAAACCCAGTGATTTGCGACGACCTGGTCACATTTTTCCCCTCCGTGCTAGAAAGGGAGGCGTATTGAAGCGGGCTGGTCATACGGAAGCAGGGGTTGACTTATCAAGATTGGCAGGTTTATACCCAGCGGGTGTGATCTGTGAAATTCAAAATGCTGATGGCTCCATGGCTCGCTTGCCAGAGTTGATTGAGTATGCCAATAAGCATCAACTCAAAATTATCAGTATTGCTGATTTAATCAGTTACCGCCTCAAACATGACCGCTTTGTTTATCGAGAATCCGTTGCCCAATTCCCCAGTAATTTTGGGAATTTCCAGATTTACGCTTACCGCAACACGTTAGATCACTCGGAGCATGTTGCCGTTGTAAAAGGAGACCCGACTCAGTTCAAAGACCATCAAGTGATGGTGCGGATGCACTCAGAATGTTTAACGGGAGATGCCTTGGGTTCTCTGCGCTGTGACTGTCGAATGCAACTACAAGCTGCCCTGAAAATGATTGAGAATTCCAGTGAGGGAGTCGTGGTTTATTTGCGGCAAGAAGGCCGAGGGATTGGTTTGGTGAATAAGTTGAAAGCTTATTCCTTGCAAGATATGGGACTGGATACCGTAGAAGCAAATGAACGTTTGGGATTCCCGGCTGACCTGCGAGACTATGGCATGGGAGCACAAATTCTCAATGATTTAGGAGTTAAGAAAATTTGCTTGATTACCAATAATCCTCGGAAAATCGCTGGTTTAAAAGGTTATGGATTGGAGGTAGTCGATCGGGTACCATTGTTGATTGAAGCTAATGACTACAATTCTAGCTATCTGGCAACTAAGGCACAGAAGCTGGGTCATTTGCTGTTGCAGACCTATTTAGTTACGGTAGCGATTCATTGGCAAGACCAGCCCCAGCAGGTGACAGAACGTTATCAGCGTTTAGAAAAGCTAAGGTCTCTAGCTCATAGTCAGAACTTATTATTGCAGGAGGAGTCACGACCTGTAGCGTCCGCAGTTTTTGAGAAACCTGCTTTAATGGTACACTTAGGGTTTGATCAGCCTGAGCTAGCAGCACTAGATTGGTACGAATCTAGTGACCATCCCTATGTTAATGCGATCGCTAATATTTTAGACAGCGTGATTGAATGGCCTGAGCTAAGATGCCTGGAATTTCTAGTCTCTTCTGGACACGATCCACTGACTAGTTTACAAATACTCTTAGACCGAGAGAAGTTTCCCTTGACTAAGCGACCATCTTCAGTGTGTGAGAATTTAACGACTCAGAAAATTTATAGTTTTGATCGCTCCATGGAGTAATATCAATTATTGCTTTTAGTCATTAGTTATTACTTATTTGTTAACCCAACACCCATGCTAATGATTTAATCTCTTTTAATTTCTTTGGTTGCTTGATATAGAAAAAGCCTCTTGCCAGTTTAGACAAGAGGCTTTTTCTATTAACTATTATTAAAATAATATATATCCTGGCACTGAGCTATTTTAGCAGGCAGCTACCCACCAACTATCTTCGCCGCAGCTACGTTTCACCTCCGAGTTCGGGATGGGGTCGGTGTGGTTCCGTAGCGCTATAAGCACCAGGAAGTGGTTAGAACCATTAAGATTGCATAGCTAGTGTTTCAAAGCCAAATTGTCTTTAATTTGTGGTCAAGCCCTCGGTCAGTTAGTACGTCTCGGCTTCATCTATTACTAAACTTCCACCTAACGCCTATCAACAGCTGTTCTTACTGTGACCTTACCTCCTTAACAGAGTGAGAGTACTCATCTTGAGGTGGGCTTCCCACTTAGATGCTTTCAGCGGTTATCCTCTCCGCACTTGGCTACCCAGCGTTTACCGTTGGCACGATAACTGGTACACCAGCGGTGCGTCCCTCCCGGTCCTCTCGTACTAAGGAGGGCTCCTCTCAATACTCTTACGCCTGCACCGGATATGGACCGAACTGTCTCACGACGTTCTGAACCCAGCTCACGTACCGCTTTAATGGGCGAACAGCCCAACCCTTGGGACGTACTTCCGCCCCAGGTTGCGATGAGCCGACATCGAGGTGCCAAACCTCCCCGTCGATGTGAACTCTTGGGGGAGATCAGCCTGTTATCCCTAGAGTAACTTTTATCCGTTGAGCGACGGCCCTTCCACTCAGTACCGTCGGATCACTAAGGCCGACTTTCGTCCCTGCTTGACTTGTAGGTCTCGCAGTCAAGCTCCCTTCTGCCTTTGCACTCTTCGGCTGATTTCCAACCAGCCTGAGGGAACCTTTGCGCGCCTCCGTTACCTTTTTGGAGGCGACCGCCCCAGTCAAACTGCCCACCTGAAACTTTCCCCGAACCGGCTTACGGTCTCGGGTTAGAATCCTAGCTTCGTCAGAGTGGTATCTCACCGTCGGCTCCCATGCCCCCACGAGGGCATGTTCTTCACCTCCCACCTATCCTGCGCAGACCAAGCCCGAACCCAATCCCAGGCTACAGTAAAGCTTCATAGGGTCTTTCTGTCCAAGTGCAGGTAGTCCGTATCTTCACAGACATTCCTATTTCGCCGAGCCTCTCTCCGAGACAGTCTCCAGATCGTTACGCCTTTCGTGCGGGTCGGAACTTACCCGACAAGGAATTTCGCTACCTTAGGACCGTTATAGTTACGGCCGCCGTTCACCGGGGCTTCAGTCGCTAGCTACGGTTTCCCTCACCAGCTTCCTTAACCTTCCGGCACTGGGCAGGCGTCAGCCCCCATACTGCGTCTTGCGACTTCGCGGAGACCTGTGTTTTTGATAAACAGTCGCCTGGAGCTCTTCACTGCGACCACCTCTCGGTGGTACCCCTTCTCCCGAAGTTACGGGGCCATTTTGCCGAGTTCCTTAGAGAGAGTTACCTCGCGCCCCTTAGTATTCTCTACCACCCCACCTGTGTCGGTTTCGGGTACAGGCATCAACAGTTTATGAGACTTCGGGCTTTTCTGGGAAGCCTGACTGCCATCACTTCCCCGCCTTAGCGGGTCGGACTCGCCACTTAGCTCAGAACGTTTTCTCCGTTCCTCATCACCTCGTTGGCTTGCACCGGGACTACCATTCCCCGGCTGATGGTTAGCCTTCTCCGTCCCCCGGTCTCAACTACTGATGGTACGGGAATGTTAACCGGTTTTCCATCGACTACGCCTTTCGACCTCGCCTTAGGTCCTGACTAACCCTCCGTGGACGAGCCTTCCAGAGGAACCCTTAGGGTTTCGGGGCATTGGATTCTCACCAATGTTTTCGCTACTCAAGCCGACATTCTCACTTCTAAGCTGTCCACACCTGCTTGCCGCTAGTGCTTCTCCCTACTTAGAACGCTCCCCTACCGATATTTCTATCCCACAGCTTCGGCATCGTCCTTAGCCCCATTCATTTTCGGCGCAGGAGCGCTTGACCAGTGAGCTATTACGCACTCTTTCAAGGATGGCTGCTTCTAGGCAAACCTCCTGGTTGTCTTTGCACTCCCACCTCCTTTCTCACTTAGGACGCATTTTGGGGCCTTAGCTGGTGGTCTGGGCTGTTTCCCTCTTGACAATGAAGCTTATCCCCCACTGTCTCACTGGTTGGGATTACACCTGGTATTCTTAGTTTGTCTCGATTTGGTACCGCTCTCGCAGCCCGCACCGAAACAGTGCTTTACCCCCAGGCTTTCCCCAACCGCTGCGCCTCAACGCATTTCGGGGAGAACCAGCTAGCTCCGGGTTCGATTGGCATTTCACCCCTAACCACACCTCCTCCGCCGATTTTTCAACATCGGTCGGTTCGGACCTCCACTTAGTGTCACCCAAGCTTCATCCTGGACATGGTTAGATCACCCGGGTTCGGGTCTACAACCAGTGACTATCGCCCTTGTCAGACTCGCTTTCGCTTTGGCTTCGAGTTTCTCCCTCTTAACCTGCCACTGGCTGTAAGTCGCCGGCTCATTCTTCAACAGGCACACGGTCAGACGTTTAATCGTCCTCCCATTGCTTGTGGGCTAACGGTTTCAGGTTCTATTTCACTCCCCTCCCGGGGTTCTTTTCACCTTTCCCTCGCGGTACTGTTTCCCTATCGGTCACACAGGAGTATTTAGCCTTACGAGGTGGTCCTCGCTGATTCACACGGGATTTCACGTGCCCCGTGCTACTCGGGATTCAACTGGTTTCTTTCCACTTTCGACTACAGGACTTTCACCTTCTCTGGTGCAGTATTCAGCTGCTTGATCTAGTTTCCAGTTACCTTAATGCTGTCCCACTACCCCACCAGCAATTGCTGATGGTTTAGGCTCTGCCCCTTTCGCTCGCCGCTACTGAGGGTATCGCTTTTGCTTTCTTTTCCTCCAGCTACTAAGATGTTTCAGTTCGCTGGGTTCGCTCGCTCTGACCTATTGATTCAGTCAGCCGTTTTTGGGTTGCCCCATTCGGAAATCTCCGGATCTCTGCTCGTTTCCAGCTCCCCGAAGCTTATCGTCGGTCACCACGTCCTTCTTCGCCTCTGTGTGCCTAGGTATCCACCGTTAGCCTTTTGTAGCTTGACCATACTTGTTCTTTTTTACCGCTTTTTCGCGCTACTCTCGTTTCGCTCGCGGCTCGACTTTTTGGCTTTTCTACACTTCGCTATGCAATTTTCTTGGTTCTTTACTGGACTCAAAGCCCAGCATCCTGAACTGGTTTTTTCTGGCAGTTCCGGTGCTGAGCTTGTTTTCCGTCCTGATTTTTTTTGGCTTTTCTGGCTACGCGCCTCACCTGTTATTTAGATGTGGGCCATCCTGGACTCGAACCAGGGACCTCACCCTTATCAGGGGTGCGCTCTAACCACCTGAGCTAATAGCCCGTATCCGAACCATCATTAGTTTGAGAGCCTAGTCTTCTACCCTTCGACCTCGGTTGACCTGATTCACGAACTCGCCTCTTTGGCGAAAGATTCGGTCTCAGTTGGTCTCCCTGTAAAGGAGGTGATCCAGCCACACCTTCCGGTACGGCTACCTTGTTACGACTTCACCCCAGTCACCAACCCTGCCTTCGGCATCCCCCTCCCTAAAGGGTTAGGGTAACGACTTCGGGCGTGGCCAGCTTCCATGGTGTGACGGGCGGTGTGTACAAGGCCCGGGAACGGATTCACCGCCGTATTCTGACCGGCGATTACTAGCGATTCCTCCTTCATGCCGGCGAGTTGCAGCCGGCAATCTGAACTGAGGCCAGGTTTGATGAGATTAGCTCCCCCTTGCGGGTTGGCTGCCCATTGTCCTCACCATTGTAGTACGTGTGTAGCCCAGGACGTAAGGGGCATGCTGACTTGACGTCATCCCCACCTTCCTCCGGTTTGTCACCGGCAGTCTCTCTAGAGTGCCCACCTGAAGTGCTGGCAACTAAAAACGAGGGTTGCGCTCGTTGCGGGACTTAACCCAACATCTCACGACACGAGCTGACGACAGCCATGCACCACCTGTGTTCGCGCTCCCTAAGGCACTCCCAGCTTTCACCGGGATTCGCGACATGTCAAGCCCTGGTAAGGTTCTTCGCGTTGCATCGAATTAAACCACATACTCCACCGCTTGTGCGGGCCCCCGTCAATTCCTTTGAGTTTCACACTTGCGTGCGTACTCCCCAGGCGGGATACTTAACGCGTTGGCTTCGGCACAGCTTGGGTCGATACAAGCTACACCTAGTATCCATCGTTTACAGCTAGGACTACTGGGGTATCTAATCCCATTCGCTCCCCTAGCTTTCGTCCCTCAGTGTCAGGTGCAGTCCAGTAGAGCGCCTTCGCCACCGATGTTCTTCCCGAAATCTACGCATTTCACCGCTACACCGGGAATTCCCTCTACCCCTACTGCCCTCTAGTTCCTCAGTTTCCACTGCCTGCCCAGAGTTAAGCCCTGGTCTTTAACAGCCGACTTGAGGTACCACCTACGGACCCTTTACGCCCAATAATTCCGGATAACGCTTGCATCCTCCGTATTACCGCGGCTGCTGGCACGGAGTTAGCCGATGCTTTTTCCTCAGGTACCGTCACTTTCTTCTTCCCTGATAAAAGAGGTTTACAACCCAAAAGCCTTCCTCCCTCACGCGGTATTGCTCCGTCAGGCTTTCGCCCATTGCGGAAAATTCCCCACTGCTGCCTCCCGTAGGAGTCTGGGCCGTGTCTCAGTCCCAGTGTGGCTGCTCATCCTCTCAGACCAGCTACTGATCGTTGCCTTGGTAGGCCTTTACCCTACCAACTAGCTAATCAGACGCGAGCTCCTCTTCTGGCAATAAATCTTTCACCAATAGGCATATCCGGTATTAGCCACTGTTTCCGGTGGTTGTCCCCGACCCGAAGGCAGATTCTCACGCGTTACTCACCCGTCCGCCACTCCCCCGAAGGGGCGTTCGACTTGCATGTGTTAAGCATACCGCCAGCGTTCATCCTGAGCCAGGATCAAACTCTCCATGGTACTCAGTTTTTTTTCTTTCCCTGACCCTTAGTCAACTTAAACAGTTAACTTCGAACCAGTTCGGAATTTTAGGTTTTAGTTTTAGCTAATCTGTCCTATAATTAGG
>NZ_GL890964.1 GCF_000211815.1 Moorena producens 3L | reverse complement strand
TTTGGCTGGTGTAGGCGGGGTTTACTGCAACAGTGATCCTACCAAACTTGGTTCCAAAATGCTCCAACCATTATTAAACTAAGCCAGTGAATCACCCCACTGACTCGTCTTCAGAACCGTGCGTGACATTTTCACATCACACGGCTCCTCATCATAGGAACCATTGTCATTGGTACCTCATTAACGGATTGTCATCTAGACTTGAGGTGTTTATTCTCTTTCCGTGTTTTGCATCGTGGCAGTGTAGGTGTAATAACTCCAGATTCTCATCCTTATTATTACCTCCTAGAGCACGTGGTAAGATGTGGTGTTTTTCTAATAAGTCGCCATCCCTGAAAGTAAGACCACAATGAGCGCATTTCCCTTCTTGCCGTTCTAAAAGCCTTCCCTTCTGAGTGGTCATCTCAGGATGCTTTCTCATTCTGGTACTCCAATAGATTAGGTCTCCATCATAGGGACTTCTTATATCTTGGACTTTCTTGTGTCTGACTATCTCCGTTTTGCTATGCTTCGGGAGAAAATGGTTCACATCTTTCATGAAAGTCCACCTATCCTCATCGATGGTTCCCCAATACTTCTTAGCTACCCAGGTCTTTGATTTATTAGGGTGTCTCCTATATCCCCATCTCTGAAGTTTGTTCCAAAGCCTATACCCTAAACTGTTGAAAGTGTCTTTACTACATACAGATTTGTAATAATTACACCATCCGTTTATAATGGGTTTAAGATGGCTTATTAATGCCTCTTGCGGAGCGGCTCTATATCTGTCTATTACTGATGAGAGCTGCTCATAATGCTCTTTCACTTTTTCCTTGGATGGTTTGATGATAGTTTTGAAACCTTGTTTTGAGTGGTTTTTCCCCGCTTTATATTGTCTGATATTGAATCCTAGGAAATCAAAACCATTAAATGTGTGGGCTATTATAGTTTTACTTGGTTTCAGTTCTAACCCTATATTTCCTAACCATTCGTTGACTATTTGTTGATATTCTACTACCACGTTCTGGTCAGGGTGCATTATTACGAAATCATCTGCATATCTGATTAGGGACAATCCTCTTTTATAATAGGTTTTCTTTCCTTTCACCGAGTTGGCGTGATTCCATACCGCCTGTTCCATGCCATGAAGGGCTATATTTGCTAAAAGTGGGGATATAACTCCACCTTGAGGGGTGCCCTTATCTGTAGGTGAGAATATTCCTTTATCCATCACACCAGCTTTAAGCCAGGACTTAATTAAACGTCTCATGGATGGATAAGTATTTAATTTTTCTAGTAGAGCTTCCTGATTTATTTTGTCAAAGCATTTAGCAATATCTGCATCTAGAACCCATTTTGGTTTATGACATATATTGCTAAATATTGCTTCTATAGCATCGTGACATGAGCGTCCAGGTCTGAACCCATAGGAGTTTGGTTCAAATCTGGCTTCCCATTCTGGTTCTAATGCTTGTTTGGCTAGGGCTTGTAGGGCACGGTCATATATGGTGGGTATCCCTAAAGGACGCTCTTCTTTCTTTCCGGGTTTAGGTATCCATACCCTTCTGGTTGGTTGAGCTTTCTTTAGGATTTTCAGGCTGGCTACTAATTTGAGGCGTTGCTTATTCGTTAAAGCTTTGACCCCATCTATTCCGGCAGTCTTTTTGCCTTTATTTTGTTGAGTTACCCGTCTGACCGCAATCATCTTAGCTGACCATGATTTCATCATGGTCTTTTGTAGCTTTCTTACCACGCGGACATCACCACGTTGTGAGGCTCGGTATATTCGTTTTTGTAACTTAAATACAGTCTTTTCTAGCTTTCGCCAGTTGACTTTATTCCATTCCGACTTTTGGGAGAATCCCAGAGTATTAGACTTTTTCATTACTACTTACGACTATACTTTTTCCTATAACGTGAGTCGGTCAGCGTATCCTAGTTATTACTCTAGGCATTTGCTTCTGACTCAATCTTGCCCTCATCTAACTTGCGGCTAACTACCTACTCAGAATATTCGACCTTTCTGAGAGTATGTATGAGGGTTACTTCGTTCCTGATAACCATTCTGTGAACCTTTAGGGTGATACTATTCACCGGGAAGACTTCTGGGAAATCTTTGAATAATTAGAAAACTATTCAAACCTTCTTCCATTGACTTATTTGTCTGTAGCGTATCAAACCTTATTTCGCTACGTTATCATGACGATGATTCAGACGTATCTTTCTCTCGTACCCGTGGGTTCTTTGCCTGTTACTAACACCTGGTCAGGTTAAGGGTGCTTCACTGTTCGACCCTTGCATTAATCCATGAGTTTGTTAGGTTCATGAATCAGGGTAAGGCTGTCACTCGGATTTCACGAGGGAAGGATTCTCACCTTCATGGTTATCAAGTTGTCGTGGTTCTATTGGACCAAGCGGTTAATCCCCCATACATTCATGGTATGGTTTCTCACCAACGAATCGCACTCCTAAATTGATACCAACCTGCATCATTAATAGACTTAGCCAAGCAGTGGTTTTTAACCAAATTTTTAACCCTCAAATCTTCGTAAGCGACCAAATCGTTAGATCGAACCACGCAACGCGCCGGAGACGAAACCTTAGAAGAGTGCAGCCTTACAACAAAACCTGCCACCTTTGATGCATAGCCTACCAACTATAAAGGCTGCACTCTTCTTGCGGTAACTTCTAACCAGTCTCTTGGCATGTTCTTCACGTTGCCTACTTATTTTGAGGTGTGTCCTACCTAGTCTATTAATTGCTTTCTTGCGGTTGGATGAGCCTTTCTTTTTCCGGGAAACCCGGCGTTGGTAAAACTTTAAACGTTTTTCTCCCGTTCTGTAAAATCTGGGGTTAGGTTCAGTATTTCCTCTAGAATCGGTATAAAAATCCTTTAGGCCGACATCTAAGCCAATGGTGGCGTCAGCAGGTTTTAACTGCTCATTAATATCAACCGAGACGCAGAACTGAACGTAATAGCCATCAGCTCGACGGACTATCCGAACCCTCTTTATTTGTTTCTTGTCAAAGCGCCACAAGTCCCATGTACCTTTGAGTTTGAGCTTTCCAATTCCCTTTTTGTCGCTAAACGTTATCGATTTATTGTCGGGGGACAACTTCCAGCCTGACTGTTTATATTCGACTGAGCGGCAGTGTTTTTGGAACCTAGGAAAACCCTTCTTTCCGGGTACTTTTTTCTTGCAGTTTTCAAAGAATCGGGCAATTGATGACCATGCTCTTTCAGCGCTGGACTGACGAGCGGTAGAATTTAGCTCATTTGCAAAAGCGAATTTTTTAGCAAGGACAGCACTGTATTTATTGAGGTCAAATTTGTTTACCCCTTTATTGTCCATCCAATACCTTAGGCAACTATTTCGGATGAATTTAACTGTCCGAATAGCCTCATCTATTGCAGAATATTGATGTTTCTTGCCTTTCGCTTTAAACTCTAATATGATCATCGGTTATCGACCTCTACCGTTATTATTTTAATTTACCATACTCAGAATAAAAATTTGGAAAGTTTCAGAATGTTTTTTTCACGGCGCGTCAAGCCGCTGTGAGCCTTCATCCCCGGTCATTAGACAAGGGGTTTTCGGCTCTAAAGGATTTTTATAACGCAGTGGTAGGAGGGTCAGTACCTCCCTGGTGGATTTCCCTCTGAAGCGCGGAACTGGCACTGACAGTCCTAATTTTAGATGTGGTTGTTCAACTCGACCCAGAGGGGTTTTGCTTTTGTGATGGGAATGTAGCTCAATTGGCAGAGCAGTCGGCTCTTAACCGAATTGTTGCAGGTTCAACTCCTGTCATTCCCATAGAATCTGGGTGGTTGGCATAGCGGCTGTGCAACGGATTTTTAATCCGTACTAGATAGGTTCGACTCCTATACCGCCCATTTATAATTCATCTATTTAAACAGCACAATCAGTATCTTTGACAAACCGGTATTTAACGGCTTTTAGCGGAACCATTGACCATGAGACCCTAGGCAGATGAAAGGGATTTACACGCGATGAAGCTTCGCTTCCGCTAAAAGCGATCGCTAACTTGATCAACCCCTGTGAACCAGTTGATCAGCTAGACTAAGGTATGTTAATCCGTTCACTACCCCAATCCATCCCTGGATAGAGACCGAGATTTACCTCTCTCGGAAGATGGAGATGGTCAGCAGAGCGCGAACGCGCTCTGGAAAAAACAAAGGTGCGCTTGACCCATTAAGAATTAAATTCGCCACGGGTCGCACCTGTTGAAACAGATTCAAAATGTCTTAAACTAATGGCAAATGTATAGTTATAACATCAAATAAAATTTCTATGCAGCTCGGTCCTGGTTTATTAATAACATTCTTGTACTACTTCACCTGTACAACCCTAATTACCACTGTCTTTTCCTCGCAAGTTTTGAGGCTAAGTCTGGTGACAGGGATGCCCTATAGTGTTGGTATAATTTTTGGCTTAATCGGTGGTTTATTAGGTACCTACTTCAATCGAACCGTTACAGTATCCCTAGAATTCAGGAGTAAGAAAGTTTTTACTGCTGCTCTCAATGATGCTCTGACCGAGATGGGGTTTGAGGAAACATCAAAGCTAGATGATTTTGTAGTTTACCAACGCCCAGCTCTCAGTAATCTTTTCTCTGGTAAAGTATTTGTACAAATCGGTAAAGGGAAAGCTACCATTGCTAGCCGTTCCAGAAATATTAAGCGAATCAGCTCTAAACTATCAAAAAATTAGAGACACTATCCATAATTTTTATAAAACTTATTTTTTTAAACCTGCCGATGACTATATCTCAGGGCAATAGTATTGCTAGAGGAAACACCATCGAGCAAACATAATCGAGCAAACATCATAGAACTTAACCCCTTAAATGATTAAGTTTTCGCAAAGCTCCAATGATTACTAACTTACCGTATAATTTAGTTCGGGAACCATAAATTTCTAGGTTAATCCTGCTGCCATCTTTACACTGACCAGGAAAGGTAAAGTAGAGATTTTTACCCTGACCCTGAAGACAATTAGTTATTCGATCATCCACAAATTTACGCTTGTCTTCTGCCACCACGTGTAGTAAGGATTGCAGAGAAATAAGTTCACCAAAGGAATAGCCAAAAATTTCCGCCATTTTGGGATTAACATATAGAAAATCGCCTTTACTATAAATTATGTAAATTCCCAGGGAAGAGAAATTATCTGAACTCTCAGTGAGCTGATTGGGTGGGGAGAAAACTTGATAGTTCTGAGGAGACTGTTGCCCTAGGTGTTGTTGTTGACTGTGGAGTTGAGCATTCTCTAAGATCAAAGCCATGGACTCAGCAGTCATTTCCATTAAACGGGCAGATTTAGCACCAAAGTGTTCCGCCTGGGAATGCATTAGGGTGATAATGCCTAATAACCTCTTGCCCCTGAGAATAGGAACAGCTAATACTGAGCGTACTTGATAGGGCTGACCAGGTAAGGTAAGCCAGCGGTCATCATCCATAGTATCAGTGATCAGCCCAACTTCCCGATGGCGGCTAACCCAACCAGCTAAACCTTGGTCTAGAACCTGACCAATGATCTGCTTTTTATATCGTGGGAGGGTTGCACCGCGAGCTAGAAGACTCTCAGTGACCATACCATCAGCATTGAGTAAAAACAGGCTACTCTCCTCTGCCTTAGTGAGCCGACCAGCAACGTGGAGTATATCTTGTAACAAAGCTCTAAGCATCAGGGAGCCAGAGGCGGTTTGCATCATGGTGGCATAGGTTTTAAATAGCTGATGTTGAGCACTGAAGACGATTCGTGTAGCTTTAAGTTGATCCACTTGTCGGCGCAGTGCTTTCACTTCCTGAATCAGCTGTTGTTTAGATTTATTCACATCACTCATATTTACCTCCATCAATCAGCCTGCGCCAATCCCACATTAGTCTACAGGCTTATAGCAAGTGGCGTTGTTGACGTTTAATTTACCTATGGGGTCAGGAGGAATTGGGGGAAATTTCCTAATTCCCAATTCCTTTTTGTTTATTCTTTGACTGCAACTTGGTATCAGGTAATTGCTATCGGATAATGGGTATTTTCTCATCAAGGCTTAGGTAAAAATAGTAACTGTAACTGGTCTTTCCCTATTTAACCTTGAGTTATCCTGGATCTTCCCAATCTAAACCAGCTGGTGGTAATCAGACATCCTATGGCACCAACAACCAGCAGAAAACTCTCTTCAACCGCACTCGTGCCAGTTTACAGCAAGCCTTGTCCTGGTACACCAATTTTCATCGTTCCCAGGGGAATCCTGCTGATGTGGAAATGGAAGCCTTGCTGCAAACTGAATTAGAGGTTTTGCAATCTAGCCTAGACAAACTTGACCAAGGATTGATTCGCATTGCCGCTTTTGGTTTGGTTAGTCGTGGTAAGTCAGCGGTAATTAATGCTTTGCTGGGACAAAAAATTCTTAAAACTGGTCCGATTCACGGTGTCACTCAATGGCCCAAGTCGGTACGGTGGACACCTAGCTCCGAAAGTGAAGTCCTCTTCGAGTTGATTGATACGCCAGGATTGGACGAAATCCATGGAGAAGTAAAGGCGCAGATGGCGCGGGAGGTGGTATCCCAAGCCGATTTAATTTTATTTGTCGTGGCTGGTGATATCACTCGCACTGAATATCAAGCTCTTTGTGAACTGCGGCAAAGTCAAAAGCCTCTAATCTTGGTATTTAACAAAATTGACCTCTATCCAGAACAAGACCGGGAGGCAATTTATCAACAGTTGCAAAAACTCAGTACCGGTAGCCCCAAGGATCGGCGTTTACAAAAGATGTTGTCAGCGGATGAAATTGTCCTAGTGGCAGCAGAACCAGCTTCTATGGAAGTACGGGTGGAGTGGCCTGATGGTAGAGTGACCTATGAATGGGAAACTCCACCTCCGAATGTGGATCAGCTTAAACAGAAAATTTTCAGTCTACTTAACCGAGAAGGGCGATCACTTTTAGCCCTCAACGCTCTATTTCAAGCCCGCAATACTCAGAATACTATTGCCAAAAAAGCCATTGAGTTACACAAAACGGAAGCAGAAGACTTAATCTGGCAGTTTGCCAAGTATAAAGCACTAGCAGTCGCCCTCAATCCGATTGGAATTTTAGATGTGTTAGGGGGTACTCTGACTGACTTGGTGATGATTCGTTCTCTAGCGCGGCTGTATGGTCTACCTATGACTAGCTATGAAGCAGGTAAGCTATGGCAAAAGATTTTGATCAGTTCTGGAGGGTTACTGCTAGGTGAACTGGGTACCAGTGTGCTTTTTGGTGTAGGTAAGAGTGCCTCAGTGGTTATCGGTCCGAGTGGCTTGGGTGCCTTTGCTGGGGCAGCAATTACCCAAGCTGGAATTGCCGGTTATGGGGCGTATGCTGTTGGTCAAGCGGCACAGGTTTATCTCGAACAAGGTTGCTCTTTCGGACCACTAGGAGCAAGTACCGTCATTAAAGAAATTCTAGACCGGGTGGAGTCGGACACTATTCTTTTCCGTCTGCGGCAAGAATTGGAAAGACAGCTAGTAGAGTGATAAGACTTAATTCCTTAATTTTCCATAATTTTACCTAAATTTTATACCTGACAAGTTTTTTACCGGAGTCGTAGATTGGGAATGTGTAGATATTCTGTAGATATTCAACAGAGAAAAATCACTGCCAGCCCATCGGGATTCAGGAGAACACTCATGTTCCAAAGACTAATTCAAGCCGCCATGCTCACTTTATTGCTTCACCTAATTGCAAACCTCACACAACCAGACAGTCAGCAGCCTGCCAATTTGTCACCCTCAGACGTGAAACTTGTCTATGTCTTGAGCTAGACCATCGGTTGGTGTTCCAAACCGATTTTTCTGGGGGTTGTGGGCTGGTTAATTATCCATAGTTAATTGTCCATGGTTCATTAGTTTTGATTAGTACTGTTGCTATGAACTATGAACCATGAATCTTAGAGGAGACTAAAGATGGTTAACCAAATGCATTATCCCAAACATAATCGATCAAGGTTTTAGCCTCCTGTAGGGGTAAGACTTGACAACGACCTTGGTGATCATAGGTCAGCAGAGGGATTGGACATCTACTCCCTTGTTCTAGGTTATCCTTTACAATTTTGCCCTCTATTTCTTCGAGGTTACGCAGGCAATTATTGATATCAAAGTCAATTTTGGTGTCAAATTTATCATCCATCCATGCTTCAATGTGGTTATCCAACTCTTTAGGGTTAAGTAGCTTTTTACTAGTTAATAAATGATAATAAACTAGAATAATCTCCTTACATTCTTCTTCTTCAGCGTCATCAATCAAAGACTTAAACACACCAGCATTAATGGCCAAATTTTTGAAGAAAAGGGTCTCGGTAACACTTTTTTGAAATTTAATCTGCTTATTTTGATAACTTGTGTACTGTTTAAATGCAAATCCGCCGAAGGCGATCACCACAGATAAAGTAGTGAGCAGTACAGCCATAATATCATGGGATTTTTCTTGGTCAATTCTGAAGCTTTCCACTCCCATAGCGAACAAAATTATTCCCAGGATAAAGATAAGTTGGGGTAGAACTTTGACCAGAAGAGGAATGGCAGCTCCAATGGCAGGTAAACCAAATAATAGGCGGTCTTTCCAGGTCATTCCTATTTGAACATTTGGAAATAAGAATTCTAGATCAAATTTGGGAATATTGCCATAGAGATAAACATAAATTTTACCGGGAACAAAGTTGAGATTTTTCAGTTTTTTAGAAGTTTTTGATTCAAAATAAGATTTATCTTTGAATTTAATCAATAAAACTACTCGTTCATAGATTTCAATGTTTTGTTCAGTTGGTTTTAAAAGTTTGTTCAAAAAATAAATTTTAGATTTGTCTCCTCTACCATAGCAAACTAGTTCCTCAAAGTCATCAAAATCTATCTCAGTCTTTAGTTCAATCAATGAGTGTTCTGACACAGCCTGTTCCAGGATATTTTTAGGTAAGGAAAAGTAATTTGCACTTTTCAGGAGAGTTGTCAAGGTCGATATCAATTTAGTTTCCCTCTCACTCTTCTGATCTGGAGTCAGTTCCTTGATCGACTTGGTGTCAGCATCAGGATTAAAGGGAGCAAAGTTATCCTTTAAATTCTCCAGGGTTTCATGGAAGTTAAAATGATAATAGGCTGACAGAATTTCGCAAAAATCCCGAAACTTCTGGGAGTTGGTAGGGTCAAGTTTTCCATCTTCAAGACAAAGTTCGATCAAATCGGTTCGACGGTAAGGGATAAAGGCTTCCCGGTCTTGATATATAGCCATCATTGTCCCACTAAATTGCTGTATAGTTCACGTTAAAATTATGTTGGTTAGAGAATGAGCACCGGTTAACGAACAAATTGACTGGAGCTATAGTTATTGAGTTACCAGCCAATCCTGGAAAGCTAACAACTCACCAGGACTAAAATTAAAATTTTTTTCTAATCAATCAATGGTCTAAGCTAGAAGCTTCCGAAAAGTTGTTCAGCCTTAGGATTGGAATTGTCTAGGATTGCTTAAATGATGAGTAACTACTATCATCAAAATAACCCACAACCGCCAGACCAGGTTAGTCTGGGTTAGGTTATTATCTAACCACCTAAGCTGTTTCCAACTTTTAGATTGGGAAGTTATTTCAGAATTGATATAATTAATTTGTTTATTTTTGTTAAGTTGAACCAACATTAATTGCTGGCTCGGTTTTTTTATTGTGATCATGTTGCTACAAACTTACCCTTTCCCCCTAACCATAATCAGGTATGACTACACTAGCCAAGTCGGCTTAGTGGGGATGAGGGGGAAAGGTCGATCTGGATTTAAGTTATTAATTTATAGTAGAACCAAGGGTAACCAGCTTAAACAGCAAGAACAAAAATCTTAAAAAAGCTTAATACCCGGTATTGATTGACAAATGACCAAGATTATGCATAGAGGACAAAGAAGCGATCGCAATTTCTGATCGCAATTCCTGAGACAGTGAGCGCTCACTACCTTATTAGTTACAATAATTCAAGCAAATTAACAATAAATAATTCGATAAGATCAAGCATTGACAGCAATTTCTAAATCATTACTGGCAATGCTATCCACATATCTGAGGGACTGGAGTAGTAATCGATTTCATCCACGCGATAGCGACAATCTTTAGCTAGCTGAAGCGGCTTAAACAAGTTTAAACAAACTGAAAAAAATCTTAAGACGTCTCAATAATTGTAAGCTATCAGCTATCAGCTATCAGCTCTCAGTTATTAGCTATTAGCATATGCTTATATCAGGTTCGGATAATTAGTTATAAAAAACTTTATCCCTTGAAACCTTACTCCTTTACTTCTGCCATTCCCCTCCTGGGAGGGGTTAGGGGTGGGTTCCAAATGCCAAATGCCTTGCTTTCGCCCCTAGTATAAGTATTCAAGCGGACATGATATTACTAATAATTTGCTAATACCGAGCCCGGTTAACTTCTTATAATTTTTTGCTTTTCGTGACTTGAAAGTTAACAATTTTCAATTTTCAATTTTCAAGTCATGAAAAGCCATGGGTTCTACAGTATTATAAGTGATTAACCGGACTTGGGATCAGGTCTTAGAATTTGAAAGTAGTTCTAAGAGCACCAATCACGACATCCTCGTTATCACTGTCTCCAAAGGGAGCAGCAATCCAGATTAATCCGGGAGTAATCGAGATATTATCATTTACCTGATACTTGTAGAAGCCTTCAACATGAATGGCGGTATCATCATCACCACCAACATAAGGCTCAGAACCGGCAACTATACCAAGTAAGTTACCTTCTTTGCCAAAGTCTGGTAATGCCAGTCCTAGACCGTAGTACCAAATCTCAGCATCACCGTTGCCACCAGAAGCTTGTTCAGCATCGGTGTAGCCGCCATAGGCATTAATTACTAAATTGGGAGAGAATTGAAAAGAGGCTTCTACGCCGTAGGAGTTAGTGTTTGCTGTGACATCTCCTCCATCACCAAAGGGTGCCCTGGCGTTTTCAGTTCCAACACCTGTATCAAAGATAGCGTTGTCATCATCAAAGTCATTGAAGTAGGCACGAACGTAAGTGAAGGCTAACTGAAAGCTGTCGCTAGGGGAAAATGTCAGCTGACCTAAGGCAGAAAACTCACCGTTGAATAAACCCTGACCTTCAGAGGGGTCAAAGGAATTGCCACCAAAGTAACCTGCACTCAATACTACGGCATCGGCGAGGCTAAAGTTGATGCCTAGTCCACCACCTGCGCCTAAACCAATTTTATAGATGGGGCTCGATTCAGCATAGCTGGAAAGAACACCGCTAGCGCCAGTGAAGTCATCCAGGTAGGGGCTGATGGTGGGGACAAAATCTTGCCAAAGGGGAAAGGCAGCTGGCAGATAGACATCAATATTATCCCCAATCGGGAAGTAGTAGGCTAGCCAACCAATACCCAGGTCGTTGCCGCTGTCAAAGCTGTAAGTAAAGGCACCTTGGTCTGTGCCATCAAAGGTAGCTGCATTACCGGCATCCAGACGGGTGTAGAGGGCATCTTTACCGGTGAAGCTGGAGACAAACGCTAAACGTACCCGGTCTTGGAACACGACTTGGTTGTCACTGTCTTCACCAAAGGCGTTGGCAATAGAGAAGACCACTTCCCCTTCTAGCTTGGTGGTGGTAGAAAACTGATGGTCTTCTAAAAATGCCACCCGTCCTTCTAAGTTATCCACTCGTGCACCGAGAGTAGCCAATTCTGATTCAAACTCCTGAATCAGCCGTTGCAGGGTTTCTAAGTCCTCACGAGTGATAAAATCGGCGGTAGACGCAGCAATTAAACGCTCAATCTGGTTCAAGCAAGCATTTAAACCAGCGGCAAATTCATACCGGGTTGTTGCGCGATTCCCGCGAAAGGTGCGATTGGGATATCCTGCAATACAACCGTAGCGCTCTACCAAACTCCGTAGCGCTTCATAAGCCCAGTCTCCAGGAGATACATCACGCAGTTGGGAAACACTGGTGACTTGACCCATGGAAGCTGACTCTTGTTTACTCTGTTTGATCAGTTTATCAACTGACACCTGCTTTGATTGTGCAGGCATTTGCCCCAGGTTTACTGGGTCAAGGTTTGGTGAAACCTCTTGTGCGATCGCGACCTTGGATGCTGCCCATTGGGATACCAACATCAATGGACTCATCAGTAACATCGCGCGTAATTGTTTATTCATTGTTCTCACTCACACCTGTCATCAGTCTAATGGATGAAAGTAACAAACCTCTGACCAGGTGTTTGTAGTCCTTGATACAAAATATTACTTATATAGTTGACTGTTGATGGTACGCTGTCAGGACTTAGGCTCAACTGCGCACGAAACCCTATAAGTAATAGGAATTCTTTACTTGTAAGCATTCAGCCGTCAGCTATCAGCTAATGGGTTTGGTCCGATGCGTCGAAGCTTGTGCCACCAGCTAGAAGCCTGTGCTACCAGCACCCCCGATTCTTGTTTACGACCGTTGATTAGCTGACTGCTGACGGCTGATAGCTGATAGCTTACCTTTACTTAACCCTTGTCGCAGAAGGTGCGACCTGTGGCGAATTTAATTCTTAATGGGTCAATCGCACCTGAGGTTTTCAGATTTTATCTTGGCAAACTAATGACAAACTCGGCTCCCTGACCTGGTTCTGAAGCCACCTCAATTTTTCCTCGATGCTGGGTAATAATTTGGTAGGTAATGGCGAGTCCCAAGCCAGTTCCCTGGCCTGGGTCTTTGGTAGTGAAAAATGGGTCAAATATCCGGTCTTTAATGGCTGCGGCAATCCCAGGGCCATTGTCAGCGATTCGGATAACTACCCAGTTTTGATCAACTAGCTCCGTTTGAATCCGAATGGTGAAGACTGGGGATGGGCAAGATTCGACACTCTTGTGTTCTATAGCCTTGTGTTCTGTAGCATCCTGTTCTATGGCATCAAGGGCATTTTCCAAGATACTCAAAAATACCTGATTCAGTTGAGCTGGGTAGCAATCCACCACAGGTAAATCCCCATACTGCTTGATCACCTCAATCCCTGGCTTGAGGCGGTTGCTGAGCAGAACGAGGGTATTGTCAATTCCTTCATGGATGTTAACCGGTTTGATCTCGGCTTCATCCAATCGGGAAAAATTCCTCATCGAAAGCACAATTTCACGAATGCGCTCAGCTCCGCCTTTCATGGAAGCGATGATTTTAGGCAAGTCTTGGGCCAAAAATTCCAGATCAATCTCTTCGAGCCGATTTTTAATCTCTGGGTCAGGGTTGGGATAATACTGCTGATAGAGTTCCACCAGAGAGAGTAAATCCTCAATATAATCGCTGGCAAAGAACAGATTGCCGTAGATAAAGTTAATCGGATTGTTCATTTCATGGGCAATACCAGCAACCATAGTACCCAAACTGGACATTTTTTCGTTTTGAATCAGCTGGATTTCCGTTTGCTGGAGTTCCTGGGTGTAGTCAGCCATACCGTGAATCAGCTGATTGAGAGAAGTGGCTAACACACCCACTTCATCTCGGGTCGTGACTGGTGCTTGCAGGGTAAAGTTAGACTCCTGTTTGACCTGTTCGGTGATCTCAGTCAGGCTTTTGATTCGCTGTGCGATCGCATTACTGGTATGAATAGCTAATAGGATTGCGATCGCAACTGAGGCGATCATACTGCTGACAATGATCCCAAAGCACAACTGATCAGCACGGTTAAGGGCGCTCAACCCTTGCTGCTGTTTGACTTGAGCTGCTCTAATCAGCTGGTCTGACTGCTCAAAAAAGCGTTCTAGGGCAGTGGTTAATTCAGGATTGTTCTGTGGCAACAGTTGCCTTTGGGCAAGTTTAAGCTGATCATCAGGTGCGCTTTCCGGCAACAGGGATTGAATGAGAGTGTTGTAGGAATCAATAATTATCCTGTAGGTCTTGAGTAAATCCAGTAAATGATTGGTATTTGTTTTAGAACAGGTATCAAACTCTCTGACAAACCGTTGCGCTTCCAACAGCAGTTGCTGAGCTTGGTCAATTTTCTCTTGAAGCGGCTGTAGGTCTTCCAAGGGCACAGCAACAGGAGGTGCGACCCGTGATGGCGAGGGATTGCTCGCCATCACGGAAAGCGCACCTAAGTAGGGATAGGAACGTAGGTCTAAAATCGCGATTTGTAAATTCTTCAGCAGATGTTCTTGTTTTTGGGCACGAGTGAGTTCAGCTAGTGCTGACTTTTGGTAATGCTGGCCAATCCCTAATCCAGTCGTTGTTCCCAAAATGGCCAAACCAATGGAGAGTGCATAGCCAACAAAAACTTTCTGCCGAATGCTCGCACTGGCTAGGAATTGATTGATCCAGTTGATTCTGGATGCCCCTGAGTTCGGGTGACATCCAGTGTGACATCCTTGGAAATCCTCCCCTGACAAAGCTTAAATCTCGCCAAATGTTAGCGCATGAGTCGTTAGTGTTTATTAATACATCAACCTTATGGTCAATCTGTACACTGAGTTACAAGACAATAGGTTACAAGACAACCGTAAGTTTAGAAGTTGAGCAATAAAGCTTGAATAGATGATGCCTAATGGCGGCAATATTATATTTTTAGGCAAAAATAGGCTTTTTTCGAGGTTATTGAACCATAGTAACCGGTCCTGGCTTCGCCTGCTCTCTCTTGCTTTTGTAAAGGAGGTTTTGCTTATCCAGGCTGTAAAGAGTTCATTAACAGAATGTGAATAGATAGTGCTCAGCATGGGTAGATCTGATTCAAAAAAATGTTAAAAAATGTTAAAAAATGTCAATTTTTCATGAACTGATCGAAAGTTTAGCTTTTTTGTATCCTAATTAACAGTTTACTTGCAATCCTAGGTCTAATATCACACCCTAGCTTCGCAATTTTTTCAATGAGGCTACGCCTAAATTTGGTAGAGGATTGTACGAAAGTATGGTAAGTGGATTAGGACGACGTAAATTTCTGCTTTATAGCTCAGCGGCATTGGGAACTAGTCTTCTGTTGAAGGCTTGCTCCACAGCCACCGAGAGTTCAGATGCTAGTGGTGAAGACACGATCAAAGTGGGTATTCTCCACTCCCTGACCGGTACTATGGCAATTAGTGAGACCACTGTGGTGGAAGCTGAAAAGCTTGCCATCAAGGAGATTAATGAAGCCGGGGGGGTATTAGGCAAGAAAATTGTGCCTATTGTTGAGGATGGTGCGTCTGACTGGCCAACCTTTGCTGAGAAAGCTGCCAAACTGATTGATAAGGATCAAGTTGTTACTATTTTTGGTTGCTGGACATCGGCTAGCCGTAAGGCTGTGCTACCAGTGTTTGAATCCAAAGACCATATGCTTTGGTATCCTGTGCAGTACGAAGGGCAGGAGTGTTCCAAGAATATTTTCTACACAGGTGCTGCACCAAATCAGCAGATTGAGCCAGCGGTAGATTGGTTGCTGAAAAACAAGGGCAAAAAGTTTTTCTTAGTGGGCTCGGACTATGTTTTCCCTCGTACCGCTAACACAATTATTAAGGAGCAACTCAAAGCCCTGGGTGGAGAGACCGTGGGCGAGGATTACCTTCCCCTTGGTAATACAGAAGTTACCCCGATCATTTCTAAGATTAAAGCCGCCCTACCAAATGGTGGCGTAATCTTCAACAGTCTCAACGGGGATAGTAACGTCGCCTTCTTTAAACAACTCAAGGGTGCTGGACTCACTCCAGACAAATATCCCACGATGTCGGTGAGTATTGCAGAAGAGGAAGTCAGGCAGATTGGTCCAGAATTTCTAATTGGTCACTACGCCGCCTGGAACTACTTCCAATCTGTTGATAGCCTCGACAATAAGCAGTTTGTGGAAGCCTTCAAAGCCGAGTATGGCGAAGACCGGGTAACCAACGACCCCATGGAAGCGGCTTACATTATGGTTTACCTATGGAAGCAGGCGGTAGAGCAAGCTGGAACTACTGACCTAGAGCCTGTGCGCAAAGCTGCTATCGGTCAAAAATTTGGCGCACCAGAAGGAGCAGTAGAGATGTATCCAAATCATCACATTTCTAAGACAGTGCGCATTGGTGAAATCCAAGCCGATGGTCAGTTCAAAATTGTCTCATCCACACCTAAACCCGTTCCTCCCATCCCCTGGAATCAATATGTAGCAGAAACGAAAGGGTATGGGTGTGACTGGAGCGATCCCAATAAGGGAGGGAAGTACAAAAAGGAGAAAGCATAAGTGATCAAGGATGAATTATGACCTATGAAGTAAACTACAGGCGCGACCCAAGGCCGGGTTCCCCGGCCATTGGAAAGCGCGCCTTAAGGCATTTAAAATTGAGTTTTGTTAGTTGAGTATTGAGTGCTTACTATAAACTTCAAAAACATAAAAATCAAGTAGTTTTCACCATTCATAATTCATAATTCATCCTTCATAATTCACCCTTCATCCTTCATAATTCATATTTAATTATTAAATTGTGCTGCCACTTTTAGAAGGAATTTTTAACGGGATTAGTATTGGCTCCGTGCTACTGATCGCTGCCCTAGGACTAGCTGTTGTCTTTGGACTGATGGGCGTGATTAATCTTGCTCATGGCGAGTTAATGATGTTGGGCGCTTATACAACGTATGTTGTCCAAAATACCTTTAAAGCCTTTTTTGGCGATTCGTTGTTTAATGTCTACATCTTATTTGCCCTGCCCATGGCTTTTCTGGTGGCAGCGTTGGTAGGACTGGTATTGGAGAGGGGGGTCATTCGTTATCTATATGGGCGACCGTTGGAAACCCTTCTCGCTACTTGGGGGGTAAGTTTGATATTGCGGCAGTTTGTCCGCAGTGTAAATTGGGTATTGGTGATTGGAATTGCGGTATTTTGCCTGCTGTTTTTTGGGTCAAGGTGGGTTCTCAGCCGTCGTTTAGATTGGCAGAGAATTCGCAATTGGACGATGGCTTTGATGGTATTCTTATCTCTAGGAATTGCGATCGTAACTGGGGTGTTGTTAGGACAAACGGGTCAACGGGGAATTACTCGACCTTGGTTTAGTGCCAGAAATGTAGACGTGACTGCACCAGCATGGCTTCAAGGGGGATTTCCGATTGGTAACTTCCAATTGCCCTATGCCCGGATCTTTATCATTATTTTGACGATTATTTGTCTATTGGGAACCTACTGGTTCTTAAATCGCTCCAGTTGGGGATTACGGATTAGAGCTGTTACCCAAAATCGCAATATGAGTGCTTGCTTAGGTATCCCTACACAAAAGGTAGATGCGTTAACATTTGCCCTAGGTTCTGGTTTAGCTGGTGTAGCAGGTTGTGCGATTACATTACTAGGTTCTGTCGGTCCCAATACTGGTCAAAATTATATCGTCGATACCTTTATGGTGGTGGTGGTTGGCGGTGTCGGAAACTTATTCGGAAGCATAATAGCCGCCCTAGCAATTGGTACACTTACCTATATTATTGGTTCGGGAAGCATAGCCTTTATGTTGATGCCAGTAGAGTTTCTTAAACCGGTAACGGACTTCTTTACCTTCTTTGCGACCACCAGTATGGCAAAAGTTATGGTCTTCGCTTTAATTATTACTTTTTTACAAGTGAGACCTTCAGGAATATTCCCACAAAAAGGACGCACGGCGGAATTATAGCGTTTTCAACATTTATGAGGTACAGTCAATTTTATTCCCCCGATTCCCTATTCCCGATTCCCTACTCCCGATTCCCTACTCCCGATTCCCTACTCCCGATTCCCTGTTCCCTGCTCCCTTTGCTAACGTACCTCACCAAATTGATAAATGCTATAGTTGCTATTTTCAGAAATTATGACCTATGTATCTAGAACACAAGCCATTAAAAAGCAGCGGCGACGAAAGTTAATTATAGAAATAGTAGCAATCGTAGCAATTGCTCTAGTTTTCGCGTTATTAATGCCAGTGATTTTGCCGGATTTTCGCCTCAAGCTGTTGGGGCGTTTTTTGTCATTATCTATTGTCGCGATAGGGATTGACCTGATTTGGGGGTATACCGGACTGCTGAGTCTAGGACATGGTATATTTTTTGCGTTGGGGGGCTATGCCTTTGCTATGCACCTCAAACTGCAATTACCAGAAGGAGAAATACCGGAATTCTTTACCCTCTATGGTGTAAAGGAACTGCCATTCTTCTGGCAACCATTTTATTCCTTTCCTTTTACCCTAATTGCTATTGTTTTAATTCCCAGTATCGTGGCTGGATTGCTGGGTTATCTGGTATTTCGTAACCGGATTAAAGGGGTTTATTTCTCGATTTTAACCCAAGCCGCACTGCTGGTTTTATTCAATTTTTTCAATGGACAGCAAAAGCTAATTAATGGTACTAATGGGTTAAAAACTGATACAGAAACCCTGTTTGGGATGTTAGTAAGTTCCAAACAAGCTCAGTTAGCTTTCTACGAAATTAGTATCCTGTGTGTGGTTCTGATCTACTTATTGTGCCGTTGGTTAACCAGTGGACGTTTTGGTCGGTTGTTAATTGCCATACGGGATGATGAGAATCGGGTGCGTTTCTCTGGCTACGATCCTACCGGATTCAAAGTCCTGGTATTTGCGGTTTCTGGGGGAATCGCTGGAGTGGCTGGGGCCCTTTATACGGTCCAATCAGGGATTGTTACCCCCAGCTATATGGAAGTAGCGTTTTCCATTGAGATGGTGATTTGGGTGGCTGTGGGAGGACGAGGAACTCTAATCGGAGCAATTCTGGGTACTTTATTAGTCAGACTAGGTCAAACCTTGTTGAGTGAGCAATTTCCCGAAGTTTGGCTATTTTTCCAGGGCGCGCTGTTCCTAATTGTAGTGACAGTACTGCCTAATGGTATTGTCGGCTGGTTGCGAGACGAGGGAATTGAACAAATGCGATCGCTTTTTGGTACCGAAAAACCAGTGATAACAACTTATCCCAGCCTAGAAAAAGACCCACTAGTCCAACGGGAAAAAGAAGAGATTGGTCATTAAGCTGGTCTTGATTTCCATTGCATGGTTATTACAGCAAGGGAGTAGGGAGCAGGGAGCATTCAGCCGTCAGCTGTCAGCTGTCAGCCGTGAGCTAAAAGCTCACGCTACGCGAACAGCTTAAAATAAACCCAGCGTAGCGTGCGCCGATACGCAAACGAGAGAATTTTATACGAGATTCATGAGATATTGAAAGTCTGGGGAAAAGCCCATCTAAGCATATGCTGATAGCTGATAGCTGATAGCTGATAGCTGATAGCTGATAGCTTACAACTTCTAAAGTCATTAACCATTAGCAAACTACAAATGAACTCAAAAATTCTTGAAATTGATAACCTAACGGTAAGTTTTGATGGCTTCAAAGCAATTAACCAGTTTAACTTTAGTATGGATGCTGGGGAATTGCGAGTGATGATTGGTCCTAATGGTGCTGGGAAAACTACGTTTCTGGATGTAGTGACTGGGAAAGTACAGCCAACGGAGGGACGGGTGTTGTTTAAGGGAGAGGATTTGCGAGGCTTATCTGAACACCAAATCTCTCGCTTCGGCATTGGTCGAAAATTTCAGACACCACGAGTCTACCTAAATCTAACGGTTCGAGAAAACTTAGATTTAGCCTGCAATCGTGATAAGAATGTGTTTTCCACCCTGTTTGGACGTACATTACCCGGGGAAAAACGGACAGTAGCAGGTTTGCTGCACACCATTGGTTTAGTGGAAAAAGCGAATTTACTGGCGGAGTTACTCTCCCATGGAGAAAAACAGCGGTTAGAAATTGGGATGTTAGTGGCTCAGTCTCCGGATTTATTACTAGTAGATGAACCGGTGGCTGGTTTAACGGATGAAGAGACAGAAAATGTCGGAGATTTGCTGTTAGCTCTAGCCAAGAGTCATTCCATTATTGTGATTGAACACGATATGGAATTTGTGCGCCAGATTGCTAGTCAAGTAACCGTATTACATCAGGGGTCAGTGTTGTGTGAAGGCACAATGGATCAAGTCCAAAATGACCCCCGCGTGATTGAAGTGTATTTAGGACAAAAGCCATCGATTACAGCGGAGCAAATGAAAATGCTACGGATTGTGTCTGCTATGGCTTGGTCTGATGGTAATCTGGCACCAGAAGAAATTGATGTGATGATATCTCGCTTTAGCGAAGTGTTTGCTACAGATGCAGAACAAAAGCAACAATTGCAACAAGAGTTACAGAATTATTTAGCACTTAATGTTTCCATCGAAGAGTTGACTACTGAAATAGAAACTATTGAAGAACGAAAACTAATCGTGAAGCTGGCTTATGAAGTGATTAAATCAAGTTCCCGTACACCTAGCGAACCAAAGATTAACGATGCTGAAGCAGCGGCTTACCAAAACTTGGTGAAGCTGTTGGATCTGCCAGCAGAAGTGGTAAAAAGCTTGGAAGCAGAAGTAGGAGAAGAGTAAAGGGTAAAGTGTTATAGCATTTAAGGCAATAGGTAATAGGCAAGAGGCAATAGGCAAGAGGAACCCACCCCTAACCCCTCCCAGGAGGGGAGGCAAGAGGCAAGAAGCAAGAGGCAAGAGGCAATAGGCAATAGGCAATAGGCAATAGGCAAGAGTTAATCTACTATATCGGGATTTTTGCGATTCCCGATTCCCGATTCCCGATTCCCGATTTCCGATTCTAAATTCTAAATTCTAAATTCTAAATTCTAAATTCTAAATTCTAAATTCTAAATTCTAAATTCTAAATTCTAAATTCTAACTTCTAACTTCTAAAAAACTCTTATGCTGCAAATTTCCAATTTAAATGTCTACTACGGTGAAAGCCACATTCTCAGAAATGTAGATTTGAATGTACCAGCAGGACAAATGGTTTGCCTGATTGGACGGAATGGTGTGGGCAAAACTACTCTACTCAAAACGATTATGGGATTACTCAAACCCCGCACTGGCACCATTACCTTTGCTGGTCAACCGCTGACCAAACTATCGACGGATAAACGAGCCAGATTAGGGATTGGCTATGTGCCCCAAGGGCGGGAGATTATCCCTCGGGTAACGGTGAAAGAGAATTTGTTGCTGGGTTTAGAAGCACGTCGAGGGGGTAGAAAGGCTGAAGACGACATCCTAGACAGTATCTTTGAGCTGTTTCCAGTCTTAAAATCAATGTTGTCCCGGATGGGTGGTGACTTGAGTGGTGGACAACAGCAACAATTAGCGATCGCACGGGCATTAATGGGACGTCCTCAGTTATTAGTGTTAGACGAACCCACCGAAGGGATTCAACCGTCGATTATTCTGGAAATTGAAGCGGCTGTGCGGCGGATTATTGAAAGCACTGGGATTTCTGTGCTCTTGGTGGAGCAGCATCTACATTTTGTCCGACAAGCTGACCGCTACTATGCCATGCAGAAGGGTGGAATTGTGGCATCAGGGGTGACTAGTGAACTGAGTCAGGATGTGATTCAGCAATTCTTAGCGGTTTGAATCGGCGTAAGCATTCAGCTATCAGCTATCAGCATTCAGCTTAAAATAAAATTGAAAGTCTGGGGAAAACCCTTGGCCTTGGCCAAAGGCCACGCTACTTGAGATGCTTTGTGGCACAGGCTTAATGGATGTAACGTAACTCAGATTAAACTTTTGCTTACCTGTTCCCTTGCTGCATCGCTTATTCAAAAGCTGTTCGCAAAGTACCTCAATTAGCGCATAAGCTGATAGCTGATAGCTGATAGCTTAATGCTTACTTATATGGAATATACTACAATACTACTGTATTGGATTATAACTTATGTCTAACAATCCTTATTACAATCTTAGTGTTGATGACCAAACGATCATCATCAAGATTGATAAGACAGCAATTGATTATCAGCAACTGACCCAACTCCTCAACTATCTTGAACTCAAGTCAATCAGCCAGCGCAGTCAACTCACAGAAGAGGTGGCGGCTGAATTAGCTGATGAGATTGACTCTACGGTTTGGTCATTGGTTAAATCTAAACTTGATAAGTAGTAAATTGTGATTGGACAAAACCAACCAGTTATAGTTGATACCAACATTTTGTTCTCAGCATTACTCAGAGACAAATCCCGTTTTAGTGAGTTACTACTCGACTCAAATTATAACTTTTTTATCTGTGAGCAGGTGCTGGTAGAATTATTTAAGCGCAAGGAGAAGATACTCAAAGCCAGTCAGTTAAGAGAAGAAGAGATTGTTACGATTTACCAGATATTGCTCAAACGTATTAATCTCTATAAAGAAGACTTGATTACAGCAGAACATTTAGCAACAGCTTATGAGTTGTGTCGGGATATTGACGAAACCGATACTCCTCATGTGGCTTTGACTATAGAATTAGGGGGCTTGCTTTGGACAGGAGATAAAAAACTTAAAGAGGGGTTGCAAAGGAAGGGTTTTGTCCAGTTATTCGAGCTGAATAATTAGTAATATGGCTGCGAGGGGATGAATTTCTGCTCTCCTGTCTAAACAACCGATTGTGTTGACAAATGACTCTTTTTATGTATCTTGTAAAAAAAAGCGATCGCTTAGTGATCAATAGCCATATCCATAGTTGATTCGTCTTATTCCCCCACCAACGCCAATGCTTGATTCATCACTCGGTCAGATAAATACATCCCACACAAGCGCAATTGTTCTAAAACTGGGCGTGCAGCAGGTATTACCCCCCTTTGTTTAGCGGTAAGAACTATACCTAATGTCCCCCGTACTGGAATACCCAAAGCAGTGGCACAACGACGGGCGGCTAAATCATCTAGGATTACTTCTGTACCGGGCTTTGCATATCCCAACGTGAGTACGGCTGACTCTCCCGGTCCCAAATCCCAACTTTGAATGACTGTAGGGATGGTTGGTGTGTCTTGTACTACTAACCAATCAGTATTCTTGAGGGCAACTGCTGTTACGTCTGTCTCCCCATATGCCTGAATTTCCGTGGCAACAGCTTGAGGGACAATTATGGATGGGCTGATTATTTGTAACAAGTCGAGACAGCTACCTTTGGTTAGAAAAATTAGGGGGGATGTGTTGATAGCAGGAAGTTCAGCCACGGTTTAACTCACGCTCTAGATCATCAAAGTCAACAGCAAAGACATCAATTTGTTCCCGCGATAGGGCGGCAAGAAAGTCCCTACGGTTTAACCCAGCGACGGAGGCTGCTTTTTCCATGGAGATTTCCCGCTTTTGATACCAGTAGATAGCAGCAGCAAGCCGCATTTCCTGCACAAATTCTTCTGGGGGAAGGCGACGGGCACTAAAAACGTCTTCAGGTAAGTTAATTGTGACTTCTGACATTAGTTATGTCCTAAAATTTGGTATTCTTGAAAGGGTGCATCTCATTTTTGCCGTTTGGATGGTGCGTTACGGGAGGGATTATCCTAACACTACAATCATGCCTCCCCCGTCCCTAACGCACCCTACGAACTTGATAAGTATAGCAGTTTTTATTTTAATGAGGTACATAGGATTTTTTACCTCTTGCCTTTTACCTGCTCCCTGCTCCCTGCTCCCTGCTCCCTAAAAAAAAATGTACCTCACCTAAAAACCGCTATAATTTCTAATTAATAAATCATAAAAATGGCTGTCCCAAAACATATTGTTAAGATAATAACAAAAGCAAAAGAGAAGCAGCTTAAGCATTTATATTTAAGCAATACTGTTATTTTTGATGATGATCAGTTAACTGAAATACCAATTGAAGTTTTTAATTTATCACAGTTGGAAGAATTGGATTTAAGCGACAATAAATTAACAACAGTCCCAGAATCCATCGGAAAGCTTACCAACTTAACCCAGCTTGATTTAAGTATAAATAAATTAACAACAGTCCCAGAATCCATCGGAAAGCTTACCAACTTAACCCAGCTTGATTTAAGCGGAAATGAATTAACAACAGTCCCAGAATCCCTCACCAAGCTAACCCAATTAACCCAGCTTGACTTAAGCGTAAATGAATTAACAACAGTCCCAGAATCCCTCACCAAGCTTACCAACTTAACCCAGCTTGATTTAAGCTTTAATGAATTAACAACAGTCCCAGAATCCCTCACCAAGCTTACCAACTTAACCGAGCTTTATTTAAGCGATAATCAATTAACAACAGTCCCAGAATCCCTCACCAAGCTTACCAACTTAACCCTGCTTGATTTAAGCGATAATCAATTAACAACAGTCCCAGAATCCCTCACCAAGCTTACCAACTTAACCGAGCTTTATTTAAGCGATAATCAATTAACAACAGTCCCAGAATCCCTCACCAAGCTTACCAACTTAACCGAGCTTGATTTAATGGTAAATCCCCTTGAAACTCCACCAATAGAAATTGTAAAAAATGGGATTGAAGCAATCAGAGATTATTTCCGACAACTGCTGGAAGAAGGAAAAGATTATATCTATGAAGCAAAACTCCTGATTGTCGGTGAAGCAGGTGCTGGAAAAACAACACTAGCCAAAAAGATAGAAAAGCCAGACTATCAACTACAGCAAAATGAAAAAACTACAGAAGGAATTGACATTATCCAATGGGAATTTCCACTGGAGAACGGTCGAGACTTTCGGGTTAATATCTGGGACTTTGGGGGACAAGAAATTTATCACGCCACCCATCAATTCTTCCTGACCAAACGTTCCCTTTACACCCTAGTAGCAGATACCAGGAAAGAAGACACAGACTTCTACTACTGGCTTAATATAGTAGAACTATTAAGCGACAACAGTCCTCTCTTAATTATCAAGAATGAGAAACAAGATCGTCATAGAGAAATAAATGAGCGCGCCTTACGGGGACAGTTTACCAACTTGAAAGAAACTCTAGCAACAAACCTAGCTACTAACCGAGGTTTAGAGGATATTCTTACCCAAATTAAATTTTATATTAGCAACCTCCCCCACATCAAAGAAGCAGCTTTACCTAGAACATGGAAACAAGTCAGAGAAGCTTTAGAAGAAGATAGCCGTAATCACATCAGTCTGGATGAATATCTAAACATCTGCTCAAACAATGGGTTTACTTTATACAACGATAAATTACAGTTAAGCGGGTACCTACACGATCTGGGAGTGTGTTTGCATTTTCAAGATGACCCTCTATTAAAGAAAACGGTAATTATCAAACCGGAATGGGGGACTTATGCTGTCTATAAAGTGCTGGATAACAATCAAGTTATTCGGAATCTAGGTCGCTTTAACCGCGCTGATTTAGAAAAAATTTGGTCGGAAGAAAAATATGCTTATATGCAGGATGAACTGCTACAATTGATGATGAAGTTTCAACTTTGCTATCCAATCCCTGGAAGTGAATATAGCTACATCGCGCCACAACTACTAAGTTTAAATCAACCTGAGTATGATTGGGATGAATCTGACAATCTAATTCTCCGCTATACCTATGAATTCATGCCCAAAGGTATTATTACTCGGTTTATTGTGGTCATGGATAAGTGGATTTACCAGCAGCAATATGTCTGGAAAAGTGGAGTTATCTTAAACAAAGATAACACCAAAGCAGAAGTAATTGAATATTACGAAAAACGAGAAATTAAAATTAGAGTTACTGGTAGACATAAACGAGACTTGTTGACTACTGTTACTTACGAACTAGATCAGATCCATAAGTCTTATAACCGATTGAAGTGTAGTAAGTTTATCCCCTGTAATTGTTCTACTTGTAAAAACAGTCAAAATCCTCATTTCTATGAATTTGATCAATTAAGAGAGCGGATTGCTTATGGTAAGGATACGATTGAATGTGGTAGTCCTCCCTATAATACAGTTAAGGTGTTACGTTTAATTGATGATGTGATAGATTTAAAGCAGTTCACAAAAGATGAACAACTAGATATCTATCGACAGCTAAAAAAAGCTGATCCATCTATTACTATTAATATTGAAGCTACAGGTAGTAAAACTATGTCTGAAAAAAGCGAAATCAAGGTTGGGGACGGAAGTACGGTCATAGGAGCAGCAGGTAGAGATTCTAACAACAAGAATTTAGAAGTTACCTTGAATGAGTCACCCACAGAGAAGAAATGGAATCTCTCCAATAAACTTGCTCTGATGAGCATAATAGCGACCTTATTTGTAGGATTAGGGGCTTGGCTGTTTGGCGGACTTCTTAATGACAAGGTAATGGAATGGTTTAGTCCAGATCCAGCAACACAACAAGAGCAACTAGATGAATCGTAGGGTGGGCAGTGTCTAGCAAGGGGCTTTTTAAGAGGATATATATTCAGCACTGCCCAGCCTACATAAGCTAGATGAATCGTAAGGTGGGCAGTGTCTAGCAAGGGGCTTTTTAAGGTGATCCCTATTCAGCACTGCCCACCCTGACAATTTCTCCTAAAATTACCTCCCCAAAAAAAATTTTTCAAAACCCTTGAAAATTAAACTATAATCATTACAATAATCATTATAAACGTAATTGAGTTTTTTAGTCATGTCTACAGACTTTATTCCGAATCAAGACAATAATGCTGATGATTCTAAGCCGAAGAAAAAACGTATTAAGTATATTAAGGGTTCTCCTGAAGCAGTAACTAATACTATTTACGGCCTTTATGTACTGGGGTATGCAGATGTTTCCGAGTGGAGCCCTTTGCAGCCGACGGGTATTCCAGGGGAAGTAATTAGTTTTGCAACCAAGTATCGGACTTGGCGTTAATAGGTTAAATTTCTGGGGGGGTTTCCCCCCCCGGTCAAAGGATCCGATTTGTTCGCGTAGGATCACATGCGGATTGATTCGGAAACTGATAGATATGACATAGGGTTTACAGCAGTGAAATAGCCGTGGATAGTATTTCTACGGCTATTTTTTTTGGTTTTAATTTAATGGAATTGGGAAGTGCGATCGCGCCCCGCGTGGCCAACGGCCAATCCGATCAGATTCCGATTGGGGCTACACCGATGGTGGGCAGTGCCTAGCAACGGGCTTTGTCAGCTGATCTGATCTGTATCAAGCACTGCCCACCCTACATGAACTATTTATATATAGTGCAACTTATTATCTTAGCACTATTGATAACTACTATCCTGCCCCGGGTCTTTAGACCGGAGAGTGTCAACATAGACTTGTCTTAAATTTGTCAGATGATAGTCGTGTTTTAAGATTGAGCTGTCACGAACGTTGTACTTAATCTCTTCTAGGAAGAGCAGTTCAACCACGGACGGAGCCAATTCGGGGTTGTCCATGGCAGTTTCAAACAGCCAGTTGGTGTCGCGGCTCAAAAAGAAGTCCAACATAGTAATTTAGTAATCAGTAAGATGCACCTGTGTGATCAGCTGTGCGGGTATACACAGCTGCTAATGGTTTATCTCATATTTGTAAAAAATCCGGAAAGAATGTGCTGGATATACGAAGATGGCAAAGAAACTGGGAAATAGCTGGAGCCTCTAAACTTAGCTTATTCTTGAACAAGTTTTAATTAGCGATGGGCTTGAATTGGGATGATTGGTTTTTGCCAAAGAGTGCGATCGCGTAGCGTTGCCGTAGGCCAATCGCGTTTGAATTGGGATATTGGTTCTGGTGCGATCGCGTTTGAATTGGAATGTTGGTTCTTGGTACTGGTGCGTTCGCGTAGCGTGGCCGTAGGCCAATCGCACTGCTGGTAACAGTGTTCTAGTTCAGATGAACCTAACTGAATACCTGCGTTCGCGTAGCGTGGCCGTAGGCCAATCGCCTTTGGCTGTGCGTAGCGCATCCCAGGGGTGGGACGGTAACAGGGTTACAATAAAACCTATGTGACCAAGTAAATTTATTCCTACGTAAGTATTTCCGGAATCCTGATTCATCGACTGTAGTTTACATCGAGGAGCGATTCGGCCTTCATTCAACTATATATAATTATCGCTAATGAAAGCTAAAGAAGTTCTGAGACGATATGCAGCAGGACAACGGGATTTCCAAGGGGTAAATCTTAGAGGTCAATCGTTTCAGGAGAAAGACCTTTCAGGAGCAGATTTTAGTTACGCTGATATTCGAGGAACAAATTTTAAGAATGCTATTCTAAAGGAAACTCAGTTCTGTAAGGCAAAGGCTGGATTACAAAAACGGCAGGTAATTGTTCTTCTGTTGGTTTCCTGGATAACGTCAGGACTATCAGGAATTATTTCTTTATTGGGTGGGGTGTTAATAACGTCAATATTTGTGTCTAGCAAGGTAGAGGTACAAATTTTCGGCTGGATAGCACTGGTTGTAATAATTGTCTTATTTTTTGTTATCCTTCGTCAAGGCATCGGAGGAGCCGTAGCTTTCGCCGTAGCCTTAGCCGTAGCTTTAGCCGTAGCTTTAGCCGTAGCCGTAGCCGTAGCCAAAGCTGTAGGCGTAGCCTTAGCCGAAGCCGCTAGCCGGAGCCTTAGCCGAAGCCGTAGCCGTAGCCTTTGCCGTAGCTGTAGCCTTAGCCGTAGCCTTCGCTGTGGCCGTAGCCGTAGCCGTAAGCCTTAGCCTTAGCCGTAGCCTTTGCCGTAGCCGTAGCCGTAGCCGTAGCCTTAGCCGAAGCCGTAGCTTTCGCCGTAGCCTTAGCCGTAGCCTTAGCCGGAGCCGTAGCCTTCGTTTTACTTGGCACTTACCTGGGCTGGCGTGCTCTAAAGGGGGACCCCAGAGATGCCTGGATTCGCACTATTGCTATTGCTTTTGCTGCCACAGGAGGAACAAGTTTTTACAAGGCTAACTTAACCGATGCTGATTTTACGGGAGCTATTCTTAAAAGTACAGATTTAAGAGAGGCTAATCTTACTCGTACTTGTTGGAAAAATACTATTAAGCTTGACCGAGCTAGACCTGGTAATACTATCTTAGCTGATACGGCTGTTAGAAAATTATTGGTTAGTGGTAATGGTTACAATAAGTCTTATGTTAATGGTAATCTTAGAGGTACAAATTTAAAAGGGGCTAATTTAAATAAGGCTAATTTAAAACTGGCTGATCTTAGCGAAGCAACTTTAGAGGATGCTAATTTAGAATGGGCTAATTTAACTAAAGCTAATTGCGTTGGTACTGATTTTACCCATGCTTATCTTACGGGAGCTTGTTTAGAAGCGTGGAATATTGATTCAACAACTACCTTAACTAAGGTTGATTGTCGGTTTTTATTTTTACTAGAGAATCCCAATGATATGGGAAGTCGAGAGCGTCGTCCCCATGACTTTAATCGGGTTTTTGAACCAGGGGATTTTGACAAGCTTTATAAGCAGATTACGAATACGGTGCAGATTCTTCTGCGTAATGGGGTTAATCCAGAAGCATTTCGTCAAGCCTTTCAAAAATTAATGGCGGAAAATCATGAAATTACTGGTGATTCGATTCAAGGAATTGAGAGGAAGGGAAATGATGTTTTACTTACTTTGGAAGTTCCAGAATCAATAGATAAGGGTAAGGTTGAGAGACAATTTTTGGAAAGTTATGATAATGCTAGGTTGGAAGATGCTAAAAGAATTGCTTTTCTAGAGGGTAAATATGAGGCTAACAATCGCTATGTTCATAACTTCAAAGATGTTATAGACGCTTTGATCAGTAACCAGTCATCCAATTCTATAGTCAAAGTTATAAATAAAGCTGAAGCGGAGAATAATATGTCAGATAATTCACGTAATTTTAATATAGACCAAAGGCACGCTATTAATGCTAATGCTCCGGTCGCAACAGGCGACAACGCTACACAAAATATTGAGAATAATAATGCGACACCAGAGCAAAAACAAAGCCTAGCCGAAGCAGCAGCTGAAATCCAGCAACTTCTAAACCAACTATCCCAGAGTAATCCCACTACAACAAGTCAAGAAAAGATGATAGTTGTCAGTGAAGTTGTTGACCAAATTGAGAATAACCCAACCCTAAAAGCTAAGGTTATCAATGCCCTGAAAGCAGGAGGAGTGGAAGCTTTCAAGGAAGCCCTAGACCATCCTTTAGTTAACATTTTGGTAGCTACCATTGAGGGATGGGGGGAGGCTTAGGGGTAAGCTATCAGTTATCAGCTATCAGTTATCAGCTATCAGCTATCAGTTATTAGTTATCAGTAAGCTCTTGTAGGGTGCGAAGCATCAAATGTAACGCACCAAATTAAGATTGATACGGTCTACCCTAGGGTTAACCACCCAAAAACTTCCTCAACTGTTAGTTCTAACTCTACTCCATTGAGAATCGGTAACGTAGACGTTGCTGAAAGAATTTCCAATCGTTGAGTCTGATCGATCACGATAATACTTTCTTCTTCCGGATCAATTAACCATCCTAGTTCAGTTCCGTGACGCAAACAGTGGATCAGGTTGCTCAGGACTTTGGTTTGTCTTTGGTCTGGGGAAAGAATTTCGATTGCCCAATCTGGAGATATTTCAAAGCGGTTGGCAATTTTGCCAGTTGGTTCAATGGGGATGTTTTCCCAACGAAAGACTGTGATGTCGGGAATAATTGATTGACCCCCAAAGGTACAGCGCAGTTCGGGGAAAGCCTTGGCAATTTTGTTGGGATTAGCGACTCGATTGATAGCTTGACACAACTCAATCTGAAGCAGACTATGTTGGCCTTGTGGCATGGGCTTAATCACGATTTCCCCATTAATAAATTCTGATCGGGGTTTGGTTTCTGGGAGTTTGAGGAACTCCTCTAAGGTTAGGGGTGGAGTGGCAGTGGTCATATATAGCGGTTTTGAATTAGGTGAGGTACTTTTTTTTAGGGAGCAGGGAGCAGGCAAGAGGCAAGAGGCAAGAGGCAATAGAAAAAAAAATTGTTTACCTCGTACCTATGAAAAACGCTATAGTTTCTATGTTTATTGAGATGGTGCGTTACATTATAGTAACTTACCCTACAAGATTGCTATGGTGGGCAGTGCCTAGCAACGGGCTTTGTAAGGTTATCTGTATTAAGCACTGCCCACCCTAGGTGAACTACCTCCCGTTAATTAGCTGACGGCTGTTCGCACCTCAAGCAGCGTGGCCATTCGCGTAGCGTGGCCAACGGCCAAGGCCAAGCGTGAGCCTTTGGCTCACGGCTGATAGCTGTTCGCGCAGCACCTCAAGTAGCGCATATGCTTACATACAACCTAGAGGGGCGCTTGTCGCCCCTCTAGGAATAAATTAGATTAAATTAGAGTAAAATAAGATTTTTTTTGACAAAAGAGGAAAAAATTATAACAAGTAACTTCAATCAAATTTTATAAATGATTGACGCTCTTTATTTAGATGAACAGAACGATTTAATTAATATTGTTAGACATAGACAAATTGAACAAAGAAGAGAAGAAATCACTGTTAATATTACTAAAGCTCACCAAGAATATCAACAAGGTAACGTTTTTCGGGGTACAGTTGATGATGTTATCGCCGAATTAAACAATGACTAATTTAATTTTAACTTCATCATTTAAACGAGCTTTTAAGGCAATCATTAAACGTCAACCGAATTTAAAGCAAAAAATTGAAGCAAAATTAAGATTACTGGCTGATAATCATTATAAGCCTAATAGCTATGAAAAACGCTATAGTTTCTATGTTTATTGAGAGCGTTACATTATATTAACGTACCCTACTGGACTCCTGAGATCTGGCACCATTGTGATTAATCCGATGGTGGGCAGTGGCTACCAACGGGCTTGGTCAGCTAATCTGATCTGTATCAACCACTGCCCACCCTACATCAACTCCCCATCTCCCCATCTCCCCATCTCCCCAAACGCCCGCCCCCTGGTAACTTTTACTACCATTGCAGAAAAATTATAAAGTTTTGTAAATAGCTGCGTAACTTCTCTGAGTGACCCAGACAAATAAATAGAACAACTTGGTACAATAAGTTGAATATCATACCCCTTCTCTAAAAGGGATGCAACAAAAGATTGTCGGGTTATTGGTAATCGATGCTCGGTAAAATTACCGCTATTATCAATTGCAAATTACCAATTACCAAAAGGCAGTAAAACGTTGTTGCAGGCTGACAGGATAATTGATATCCAAACCAAACCAAACCTTACTGTAGTCACCATGAAAAAAATACCAGAGTTAGGCAAATGGCCCAATCTATTACTATTACTCAAGACGAAATTAAAACTTGGTTAATTGATCAGTTAGCTGAGCGTCTGGAAATGGAACCAGCTGATATTGATATTAATGAGCCTTTTGATAACTATGATTTAGATTATAGCCAGGCTTTGATTTTGCTGGGACGGTTATAAAAGTGGCTTGGACGTGAATTTAATCCAGTCTTAATTTTTAACTATCCAACAGTTGAATAACTTGCTCAGCGCTTAGTTCAAGATTCATAGTTTTAACAATAAATCGGAGCATTACAATTTGGAAAAAGTATCATGAAAAAATGCTGTTATCTCTAGTATTGCAATTGATTGGTTTAGATCCTAGATTGACAGCAATGGGATGCTCCCCAATAACTTTAGTCTTGACTATTACACGCCACACATAAATTGACTAATCAATAAGACTCAATTTCAAGACTATTACGTTGTAATTAAAAGGATTTTTAACATGGAACCAATTGCAATAATTGGCATCGGGTGTCGTTTTCCTGGTGCCGAAAATCCAGAGGCTTTTTGGCAATTATTATGTGATGGAGTCGATGCCATTACTGAAATCCCCAAAACCCGTTGGGATCTCGATGACCTCTATGATTCTGACCCAGATACTCCTGGCAAAATGAACTCTCGCTACGGGGGCTTTTTGCCCCAAGTAGACCAGTTTGACCCCCACTTCTTCGGCATCTCCCCCCAAGAAGCCACTGCCATGGACCCCCAACAACGGCTATTGCTAGAGGTGGCTTGGGAAGCCCTGGAAGATGCAGGACAGGTGCGAGACCACTTGGCTGGCTCCCGAACTGGAGTATTTGTGGGAATTTCCAACAATGATTACAGCTACACTCATCCAGATTATTCCACTCAGCCCCAAGGATACGATCTGACCGGTAATGCCTTGAATATTGCCGCTGGTCGCCTTTCCTATTTATTCGACTTTAAAGGCCCTGCGATCGCAATCGACACCGCCTGCTCTTCCTCAATGGTTGCAGTTCACCTGGCCTGTCAGAGTCTTTGGACTCGAGAGTCTACCTTGGCTTTGGCTGGGGGTGTGAATATTATCCTGTCACCCATTGGTCACATTGCCCTAAGTAAGCTAAAAGCCCTGTCTCCCGATGGTCGCTGCAAAGCCTTTGATGCCAAAGCCAATGGCTACGTTCGCAGTGAAGGAGCAGGTTGCATTGTCCTCAAGCCCCTATCCCAGGCATTAGCTGATAATGACCCGATTTACGCCACTATCCGAGGCAGTGCGGTTAACCACGATGGTCGTAGCAAGGGACTGACGGTTCCCGATGGTTCAGCTCAAGAAGAACTGATCGCTCAAGCCTTAGACAATGCTGGCGTAGCACCCTCGGAAATTAGCTACATTGAAGCCCATGGTACTGGCACACCCCTGGGAGATCCCATGGAAATGATCGCCCTCGCTTCCGTGCTTGCCACTGATCGTCAGGAGGGAAACTATTGTGCTGTCGGAGCAGTTAAAACCAATATTGGCCATTTGGAAGCTGCTGCTGGCATTGCTAGTTTAATCAAAGTTGCCTTATCCCTCAAACATAAACAACTACCCCCCAGCTTGCACTTTGAAGACCCTAACCCCGATATTCCCTTCGATACTCTACCGCTACGGGTTCAGCAGACTCTAAGTCCTTGGCCTGAGGAGTTTGGTTTAGCCAAGGCTGGGGTCAGTTCCTTTGGGTTTGCCGGTACTAACGCCCATGTGATCTTAGAACAAGCTCCTGAATCCTCCCAAGTCCCGGATCAGACAAGACCCCTCAAGCCACCCTACTTACTACCGCTCTCAGCCCATAGTCCAGAAGCGGTCAAATCCCTGGCTCAGGCTTATCAAGACTGGTTAGCCACTAGAGATATCGACCCTACCTTATTAGAGGACATTTGCTACACCGCTAGTGTCCGGCGCACTCACCATCAACACCGCTTAGCTGTGGTAGTTAACTCCCCTGAAGACGCGAAGGAGCGCCTGCAAGATTTACTCCAAGACCCCTCAGATGTTGACCTAGCTGGTGGTAGTGAACCGGGCAACCGCCCCCCGAATGTAGTTTTTGTTTGCTCTGGTCAGGTGCCTCAATGGTGGGGGATGGGACGGGAGCTACTGCAATCGGAACCAGTATTTCGAGGGGCTATAGACGAGTGCGATGCCCTGATTCGCTCCCAGGCTAACTGGTCATTGTTAGCGGAGTTAACAGCGGACGAGTCTGAATCCCGCCTTGGGGAAACGGAAATTGCTCAGCCTGCTATTTTTGCCCTACAAGTTGCCTTGGCTCGGCTGTGGCGTTCTTGGGGCATAGAGCCAAAAGCAGTGGTGGGTCACAGTGTAGGTGAAGTTGCAGCAGCTCACATTGCTGGTACTCTGAGCTTAACCGATGCTGTGAAGTTAATTTGCGATCGCGGTCGCGTGATGCAGCAAGCTACAGGCAATGGCAAGATGGCAGCATTGGAACTCTCCGTAGCGGATACAGAACAACTGTTGTCTGAATACGATCCTATTTTCGAATCGGCAAACCCCAACCTAGGCATCGCAGCAATTAACAGTCCCACCTCAACGGTGGTGTCTGGAGAGTCTACAGCAATGGAATTATTCCTTGAATTCCTGGCACAGCGGCAACGGTCGGTGTTATGCCAATTGCTGCCAGTGAATTATGCCTTCAATAGTTCCCAAATGGAACCCTTTCAGCAGGAATTGGTGCAGGAACTGGAAGGGCTCGAACCCCAGCCAGAAACTATTCCCATCTACTCTACAGTTACCGGTAGCTCTAGTGAAGGTTCAGCTTTCGATGCTATCTACTGGGGGCAAAATATCAGGCAACCTGTCCGCTTTGCTCCAGCTATTGAAGCGCTAGTGGAAGCTGGTCATACCATCTTCTTAGAAATTAGCCCTGACCCTGTCCTTTCCGGATATATTGCTCAAACCCTCAACCATCTCGATCAAGCGGGGGTTGTCTTACCCTCCCTACGCCCTAGTCAGGGGGAACGGGCCACCATGCTCACCTCTCTAGGTAAACTCTACACCCAGGGCTTTACAGTCGCGTTGCATAAACTATTCCGATCTTCCAATTCTCGGGTTGTGAGTTTACCCTGCTACCCTTGGCAGAAAGAACGGTATTGGGTAGAGCAGAAATCTCAAACACCATCTCAAACACCACTACCGAACTTGTTGGTAGGGGAAGAGCAACAGGAGGTTACCCCAGAGTCCCTGACCGATTCCCTGGTCGAGGATTCCCTGTACGAGATTCAGTGGCAACTTCAAGAGCGTACACCCGAAGCAGAAACTCAGGCCACTGAAGCAACTGAGCCTGGTCAATGGGTGATCTTTGCGGATTACGGTGGCGTAGGACAGGCATTAGCAGAAAATTTGCGATCGCATGGTCAGAGCTGTTGCCTGATTTATCCAGGTGAAGTTGACCAAAGCCTACCAGGAGGACTTGGAACCATCAACCCTGCTGATCCCAATCATTTTAAGCGGCTGTTCCAGGAAATTCTTGGAAATAATCCATTGCCCTGTCATGGAGTAATTCATCTGTGGAGTCTAGAGACTGAACAGTCTGAAGCACTCACACCATCCTCTCTCGAAGAGTCTCACGTATTGAGTTGTGGAAGCGTACTGCACCTAGTTCAGGGACTAGTTCAGGCACTGGTCAATACTGGTAGTTCAACCTTACCGAAATTGTGGTTAGTAACCTCTGGCAGCCAAGCAGTGGAAGCCAACCCTGCTCCGGTAGCACTGGCTCAAGCCTCTTTGTGGGGCATGGCACGAGTAATTGGCCTAGAACACTCTGAAATTTGGGGAGGGCTACTGGATTTAGACCCATCTATATCTGATAATTCTGATAATTCTGATAATTCTGATCATAAGGGTGCTACGCAACAGGCCATGGCTCTGTTCTCAGAAATTTGGCACGGAGACGGGGAAGACCATGTAGCATTCCGCCAGGGAAAACGCTATGTGGCTCGCCTGGTATCTAGCAAACCCACTCAAACCGAATCTTTAACTCTACAGGCTGATGGTATCTACCTGATTACTGGTGGCTTGGGCAGTTTAGGACTCCAGGTTGCCCGGTGGATGGTTGAACAAGGGGCAAAAAACCTAGTGCTACTAGGACGCCGAGAACTTCCACCATCAGATCAGTGGGCAAGCTTACCCCAAGACAGTGAGTCTTGGAAACGGGTTAACGCGGTTCAAGAACTCAAAGCCATGGGAGCCAAGGTGATTGTGGCTCAGGCTGATGTCAGTAATCAGGATGAGATGTCTGAGGTATTTGAACACTTGCGTAACACTCAGATTCCCCTCAAAGGTGTTATCCATGCTGCCGGGATTGAAAATTATCAGGAGATACAAGGGATGGACCTGAATGTACTTCAGGCTACCCTGCAACCTAAAGTAATGGGGGCATGGCTGCTGCATAAACTTACCCAAGAGATGAACCTAGACTTTTTCGTATGCTTCTCCTCAATTGCCTCCCTGTGGGGCTGTCAGGGAAAAGCCGATTACGCTGCTGCTAATGCTTTCCTGAATGCGATCGCACATCATCGTCAAGCCCTAGGATTACCTGCTTTGAGCATCAATTGGGCACCCTGGTCTGGAAGTGCCATGGTGTCTGAACAGGTCAAGACCTTATTGAAGCGCATAGGAGTAGACCCATGGCAACCAGAAGAAGCCATGAGCATTTTGCCATACCTTCTGGGGTCGAACAGCCCTCAACTAATCGCTGCTAAGTTCAACTCGGATGTCTTTAAAAAGAAGTTATCCAAGTCCTAGTTTGGATCCATCATTCTTCCCCAAGGGGCAAAGATGGAGTTAGTTTTGTCCTGACTATTACCTGTTTCGTAATCCAGTCAGCAGCCGGATATCTGGCTAGTGCTAAGTTTTTCGTGGGTGGTTGCTCTACCGCGATCGCAGCTAGGAGTTCTTCCAGGGGGTTTCCTGATCTTCTGCCTCCCTGGGCTGATCAGGATCAACGGTGATGATGGCAGACCCCCCTGCTTCCAAACCGGCTTGATTCCCTTGAGATACCACCACAAAGCGACCAAATGATGCGGCTTCGGCAATCGGTAGTCCAAATCCCTCCCGGTCAGACAGAAACACTACCGCTGTTGCCTGTCGATACCAAAGAGCCGCGAATGCGATGGCCTTTCGGCCACGCTACGCGAACGCGCTATGTGACCATGATAGTGAACCCAAGGCAAGCTCTCAATTGACTTCAGGAACGCTTCACCCCTAGCTTGGGTGGAAGTATTCATTCCTGCTAGGACTTACGAAGTTGACTTGGTAATCGGTAATTGGTAATTGGTGTACGCCAATTTTCCTGGAGTCCAGTTTTGAGTAAGTCCTGTTGCCTTGATGAGACCTAGGTGTGGAAATTGGTTTCAGCTCAAGTGGGGCAAGGCTTCGGTGAATATTGTTCACCCAATGGTCTAGGTCAGTTTTGAGAAGTTTCGAAAAAAAAATCGTTCTTCGGCATAAAACATACGCTGAACCCCGAAAAGTTTTTAGAAGCTAACAATCAAGGGTTTTTCAGTATGCACAGCAAGACCTACACACTCTACATATCAAATTCTGATCTTCGTCCAAACTAAGTTGATGTTAGATCAAGTCCGGTTAATCACTTCCCAAATCAGACAACCCAATCTCAAGGGCTACTGGTAGGGTGCGTTACTAACTCAACTTACCACTTATAGGGTTTGGATTCCAGTTTTGAGTAAGTCCTGTTCCCTTGATCAGACCTAGGTTTGGAAATTGGTTTGAGCTCAAGTGGAGCAAGGCTTCGGTGAATATTGTTCACCCAATGGTCTAGGTCAGTTTTGAGAAGTTTCGAAAAAAAAATCGTTCTTCGGCATAAAACATACGCTGAACCCCGATAAGTTTTTAGAAGCTAACAATCAAGGGTTTTTCAGTATGCACACCAAGACCTACACACTCTACATATCAACTTCTGATCTTCGTCAAAACTAAGTTGATGTTAGATCAAGTCCGGTTAATCACTTCCCAAATCATAAAACCCAATCTCAACGGAAATAAAGCATGATAATTGTCCTCAAAGCAGCCACTCCGACAGTCGAAATTGAACGCATTAAACACGAACTGTCCCAATACAAAGTCAGCGTCGAAAAAATCATCGGCAAACACCGAGTGGTGATTGGTTTAGTCGGTGACACGGCTGAACTCGATCCCTTAAAAATTCAGGCTGTCAGTCCTTTTATTGAAAAAGTATCACGAGTTGAACATCCCTTTAAACGGGCGAGTCGAGACTTCCGACATGGTGAACCCAGTGAAATTATTGTTGAAACACCGAACGGTTCTGTTACTTTTGGCGAACACAGTCCCATCGTTCAAACTGCCGGCCCTTGTTCGGTTGAAAATGAACAGATGATTGTCGAAACCGCCCAACAAGTTAAAGCAGCAGGTGCTCATTTCCTACGTGGTGGAGCCTACAAACCTCGGACTTCCCCTTATGCTTTTCAAGGGCATGGTGAGAGTGGTTTGGAATTGCTGGCCATTGCACGTCAAGAAACAGGCTTGGGAATTATCACCGAGGTAATGGATGCAGCCGACATTGAAAAGATAGCAACTGTTGCAGATATTCTCCAAGTTGGTGCTCGTAATATGCAGAACTTTTCTCTGTTAAAAAGAGTTGGTGATCAAGAGAAACCGGTTCTACTGAAGCGGGGAATGTCCGCAACCATTGAGGAATGGTTAATGGCGGCTGAATATATTTTAGCAGCCGGAAATTCCAATGTTATTTTGTGTGAACGGGGAATTCGCACCCATGACCGCAAATATACCCGCAATACCCTCGATTTATCCGTGATTCCTGTCTTGCGGACATTGACTCATCTTCCCATTATGATTGACCCCAGTCACGGGACTGGTAAAGCCGAATACGTCCCGGCAATGGCAATGGCTTCAATTGCAGCAGGAGCTGATGCTCTGATGATAGAAGTTCATCCCAACCCTTCCCAAGCCCTGTCTGATGGCCCTCAATCCTTGACGCCTCATCGTTATCAAGAACTGATGCAAGAAATGGCAGTTATTGGTGAAACAGTGGGTCGTTGGCCGGAAAAGTTAGCCCTCACCCCTTCATGCCCTCAAGCTACCCAAAAATTCAGTGCCATTGTTTAAAACTTGTTGTGAGTTGAAGAAAAAATTGAAGGCTAACTTAGATTGATTCAACTCACAATATCTCATCAAACAGATCTTTTTGCCCAATTCTAGAGAAATAATGCAAATGAACGCTCAAACCCTAGTCTTAAGGCCAATTTTTTCCCAAAACTTTCCGAGAAAACGGAATTATATTCAACCTGTATTACTCAGCCCATTCCAGCGAATATTGCTGACGACAAACGGCACTGTTACGGATATGATTGAAGCCTATTCGGGGGAAGCAATCAAAATCAAAAAGCTGTTTGAAGACCAGATTACAATCACAGAAGACATCCTGCCGATGAACCTCAAAAAAGGCACAGAAGTCATCGCTCGCAAAGTGCTACTTCAAGGTAAGATGAGTGACCGCAATTATGTCTATGCCGATTCAATTTTAGTTCTCGACAGACTGAATGAAAAAATGCGAACCCAACTGTTACAGACCAAAACTCCCATTGGGAAACTCTGGGTCGAAAATAAGGTAGAAATCTTCAAAGAAAATGTCGAACTTGGCAAAGAACATGCAGGTGATTTAGCCGATTATTTCCAGATTGAACCCGAAGAAAATCTCCTGTATAGAACCTACTGCGTCATCTCCAATCATCAGTACACTATGATGATTACAGAAAAGTTTCCGGAAAATAATTTTAGGCGAAAGCTCTAATAGTATCGGTTGATAAGGTCCCATAATAGAGGTAAAAGTATGATTATTAAACGGTTGAAAGAAGCTGCCCATTCCTTTCCAAAACATACAGCACTTGTCTATAATGAGTCCCGAATTAGCTATGAGCAACTTGACTCCAAAGTTCAAGGATTAAGTGAGGGATTAAGTTCTCTAGAAATTGGTCAAGGTGATTGTGTCGCTTTTGTTTTACCCAACTGTCCTGAGTTTGTTTATAGCTTCTATGCTGTTGCTCAGTTACAGGGAATTGTTCTGCCCCTCAATCATTTATTCAAAGCCGAAGAACTGAGTTATTGTCTCAGTGATAGCAAGGCAAAAGCAGTAATTACTGACCTCAAGCGTGCCAAAATTTTTCAGGATATTATTGCAAATATTGACCGAAAAATTGAGTTAATTGTTGTGGATGGTGTTTATCCGGGAAGCCACTATCTCTACCATCTAATTCTGCCAGGAAAATCTCAACATCAAGAGTATTCAGAAAACGCTCTTTCTTCTGAGCTTCTGTATCAATATTCATCCGGATCAACGGGGAAACCAAAACGAATTGCACGCACCCAAGCGAGTCTTTACCATGAGGTTAAAAACTTCGCAGAAACCACCCAAATTCAGCCCTCAGACAAGATTCTTTGTGCAGTTCCGATGTATCATGCCCATGGGTTAGGAAATTGTCTCCTCGCAGCAACTTGTAATGGTGCAACCTTAGTTATTTTAGAACAGGTTTTGCAAAAGGATGGTACACCTGTTGAGGTTCCCTTTGTCTTCCGGTGTCCGCGAGTTTTTGAACTGATTGAAACGGAGAAGATTACAATCTTTCCAGCAGTGCCTTATATCTTCAAGGCTTTAGCAGAAACTCGAACAAAAACCTCGGTGAACCTATCTAGTTTGAGATTATGCTTTTCAGCCGGAAACTTCTTGTCCAAAGACATTTTCGATAAGTTTTGGCAGCGATTTAGGATTCCTATTCGACAGCTTTATGGCTGTACTGAGGCTGGCTCTGTGGCAATTAATTTAGAGGAAGACATCAACAAAATTTATCACTCTGTTGGGTTTCCGCTCAATAATGTTGAACTCAAAATTGTTAATGAAAGTGGGAATGAACAACCCATGGGAATGAGTGGAGAAGTTGTGATAAAAAGTCGTTCTCTAACCCAAGGTTATATTAATCAGCCAGAACTGAATCAACAAGCCTTTAAGGAGGGATGTTTCTATACAGGTGATTTAGGGAAAAAAGATGAGTGGGGTCGAGTGTATATTACCGGTCGCAAGAAGCTGCTCATTGATACCGGAGGTCGCAAAGTTGACCCGATAGAAGTAGAGGATATTTTGATGAATCATCCTCACGTTAAAGAAGCTGTTGTTGTCGGTGTAAAAGGGTCTTATGCTGGCGAGTTGGTTAAAGCTGTAATTGTCAAAAAAGGTCTAAAAAATTGTGAGTATCAAGAGATTCTTTCATTTTGTAAGCAGCGTCTAGCGGAGTTTAAAGTTCCAAAAATCATTGAATTCCGCCCAGAAATTCCCAAAAGTCCACTCGGAAAAATTATGAGAAAGGAATTAGTTTAAACCGATATCATCACAGTCCAAATACTGAAATTTTAAGGAGCCTAACACCATGATGACAACTACAACAATTCAAGAACAAGTTCAAGGGTTAGTTTTGGAAGTTATACCCGATGTGACCCTAGAAGATTTGCAATACGATGTAGATATCTTCAACTTGGGTCTAGATTCGATTAACACGATGACTCTAATTTCTAACTTGCAAGAGACTTTTGAAATTCAGTTAGATGTGAGTGAGATTAGTTTTGATAACTTTCAAAATATCTCAACAATTGTGGAGATGATTGAAGAAAAAAAAAGTTGTTAAATTTTTAAAATCTATCTAGGCTGCGAGTATTTTTTACTCCAGCCGCTTCCTCACCAACTCTCTGGACAGTATCTAGGCTCTGATATGTCACTCGAAACATTGAACAAAAAACAACATAAAACTTCTCCAGTTGCCAATAATTCAACTCAATCAGTGGCTGCTAAAAAGGAGCTATGGGAAGCAATTAGAACGGTCATTAGCTTACAAAATCAAGCTCCACCCTTAGTCTCTGTTTCCCGAGAAAATCCACTTCCTCTCTCTTTTCCTCAAGAGCGGTTATGGTTTTTACAACAGTTGGAACCAAGAAAAGCTGCTGCTTATAATATGCCGTTTGGGTTTCGCATTTCCGGCTCACTCAATCCATTGGCTTTAGAGCAAAGTCTGAATGAACTTATTCAACGTCACGAGGCTTTGCGAACGATTTTTACCTTAGTTGAAGGTCAACCCACTCAAGTCATTCACTCCTCTTTCTCCTTTAGTTTATCTGTAATTAATGTACAGAGCTTCCCTCAAAAACAACGGGAAAAGAAGGTAATGGAATTAGTGAAGGTAGATATTGAGCAACCGATTGAATTGACTCAACTGCCTCTGTTTCGAGGAAGACTTTTTAAACTTGATGAACAGGATTATTTTCTGTTACTGAATGTTCACCATATTATCGTCGATGCCTGGTCAAAAGGAGTTTTATTTCAGGAGTTAGCAACACTCTACGAAGCATTTTCTCTCGGTCAATCTTCACCCCTCCCAGAACTTCCAGTGCAGTATGCGGACTTTTCTGTTTGGCAACGTCAATGTATTCAAGGTGAGTTTAAAGAGACTTTGCTAAACTATTGGAAGCAACAACTTGGCAATAATTTACAAGCTTTAAAGCTGCCAACTGACCATCCTTATCCGACTAATCCTACCCATTCTAGTGCCTACAATAAACAGTTACTTTCTGTTGAACTCACGACTCAACTTAAAAGCTTCAGTCGAAAAGAAGGAGCAACGTTATTTGCAACGTTATTAGCTGCATTTAAGGTGCTATTATATCGCTACACTGACCAAGACGATTTTTTTGTGTGTAGTCCAATTGCGAATCGGAGTCGGAAAGAAACAAAGGGATTAATCGGTTACTTTGCGAATTTACTGATTCTACGGACACAGTTTAAAGTAAACCAAACTTTTCGGGAGTGTTTGAGTCAAGTTCGTCAGGTTGTCTCCGGAGGTTACGCTTATCAAGATTTACCCATTCAAGAAATTATTAACGCTCTAAATTTACTGCAAACCCCTATATCTAAGGTGATGTTTGCACTGCAAAATACAACAATTCATACCTTAAAATTACCAGGTTTAAATGTCGAAACATTCAATCTTGATAGCGGAACAGCGGATTTTTATCTCTATCTCTATCTGATTCAAGAAGGTGATACTTTGGCTGCTATATTCAAATACAATGCTGATTTATTTGAGGAAGCAACCATTGCTCAAATGCAGGAGAATTATCGTACTATTCTGGAAAACATTTTAATCAATCCAGAGCAGTCTATCTTGGATGTACTCCCTTTAAGCGCAACTGAACAGCAACAATTAGAGGAGAAACGAGCCAATCAATCTACATTCAAACCATCCAGGAATTCGTCTAAACCTGCTTATATTGCACCCCGCAATTCAACTCAACTCAAACTCGTTCAATTATGGAGTAAAGTATTAGGAATTGAATCCATTGGAATTCGAGATAACTTCTTTGATTTAGGTGGACAGTCCTTAATGGCGATGAGTTTGTTTACTCAAATTGAACAAACCTTTGGTAAAACTTTACCCTTGGTAACACTACTAAAATCTCCAACCATTGAACAACTGGCCGAAATTCTTGCTGAAAACGAATCTTCTCTCCCTTGGTCTTCATTAGTTCCACTTCAACCTCGTGGTTCTAAACCGCCTTTCTTCTGCATTCATGGACAACAAGGAAATGTGTTGAACTTACGAGAATTAGCCAAATCTATAGGTTCAGAGCAACCGTTTTATGGATTGCAAGCTAAAGGGTTAGATGGCAAACAAATGCCTGACTTTACAATCGAAGCAATGGCGGCTAATTATCTTAAAGAAATTCGCAGTGTTCAAGCCCATGGCCCCTATTTTATCGGAGGAAACTCTATGGGAGGTACGATTGCTTTTGAGACCGCACAACAACTTCAACAGCAAGGAGAAAAGGTGGCATTGCTGGTGATGTTTGACACTTTCAATAAAAGTGCTTTTCCTCGCCTTGTATTCCGAAACCAACACTACTTCAAATACTTATCCCAATTGGGACTATCCAAGTCACTATTTGAGGAACTCAAAGACGTTACTAAACGCCAACTGCAAGCCATCCTTTGCAAGCTTTATCTAGGTTTAGGAAAACCTTTACCTCATCATCTCAGTCGTGCTATCGTAGCTGAGGCGAATATGCAGGCAAAGTGGGCTTATTCACCACAGGTTTATTCCGGTAAAATTACCATGTTTCGGGCTAAAAAACCTGCTAAATTCAATAAGTTTTATTTACCGAATCAAGCAGATTGGGAAACTCGTGACCCTGAACAGGGCTGGGGTAATTTAGCAAGCGACAAATTAGAAATTTACGATGTACCGGGAGACCATTATTCAATTTTTGATCAACCGAATGTACAGGTCTTAGCTGAGACTTTAAAGGCTTGCTTAGGTTAGTCTCATTTTTCTTTGAATTAATGTTAACTAAAATCAGGTTTACTCTCAATACAGCAGGAGATTTTATAATGAATACAATGACTTATGATGTAGCAATTTGCGGTGGTGGTTTAGCGGGTTCAACTTTAGCTAGACAGTTGAAGTTAACAATGCCTGATCTTTCTATTATTGTCTTCGACCGTTTGGCTCGACCTCTACCTGAAGGTGCTTTTAAAGTTGGAGAATCAACGGTTGAAGTCGGTTCCTATTATCTTGCTGAAATACTTCAGTTTAGCGATAATTATTTTAAACTGAATCATATGCCAAAGTTGGGACTCCGTTTCTTCTTAGGTGATGCTCAAGGTAAATTTGAAGAACGTCCTGAACTCGGACTCTCTAAATTTCATTCCCCTTCCTCTTATCAAATTGACCGAGGTAAGTTTGAAAATGATCTGCGAAACTTAAACATCGAAGCAGGAATTGAATCTTTAGAAAATTGTAAGATTATTGATATTATACTATCTAAAAATAATCAAGAATTCCATGAAATTGTTTACACTCAAGATGACACGAAGCAAAAAAATATTATTAAAGCTAAATGGGTTATTGATGCGATGGGTCGTCGTCGATTTTTGCAGAAAAAACTGGGTTTAGCTCAACGGAATAGTTCTAAACATAGTGCGGTTTGGTTCTGGGTCAATGAACGGGTGGATGTCAGTGATTTTGTTCCCAAAAGTAACCAAAACTGGCATGAGCGTGTCCCTGGAAATCAACGATATTATTCAACTAATCACTTGTGTGGAAAAGGCTACTGGATTTGGATGATTCCGCTCCCCGGTAACTATACCAGTATTGGGATTGTCACTGATGAAACGGTTCATCCTTTCGGAGAACATAACACTGAGGAAAAAGCATTTAATTGGCTCCAAACCTATGAACCTACTTTAGCTAATCATCTTCAAGGGATTTCAACTCAAAAATTTATGAAGATGCCTCACTATAGCTATTCCTCTAAGCAAGTTTTCTCAAATAATCGTTGGGCTTGTGTTGGTGAAGCTGGGGTATTTCCCGATCCATTCTATTCTCCTGGCACTGACCTAATTGGATTTGGAAATTCTCTCGTCACTCAGATGATTGAAGCGGATTTGCAAGGCAAGTTAACTTCAGAAATAGTGGCGGAAGCAAATCGCTTTTTACTCACCTATTCCGAAGGGGTAAAAGATAATATTCACAAAGTTTACTCCTGCTTTGATCAAGATTTGGTCATGGCCATTAAGGTGATTTGGGATACCTTATCCGGCTGGGCATTTAGTGCGCCTCTGATGTTTAATTCGATTTTCCTTGACTCTGAAAAACGGGCAAAAATTCGTCAAGGTTCAGGTCAATTCTTTTTGTTAGCTCACCGGATGCAAAAGTTGTTTATAGACTGGGCAGAACTCTCGCAAAATCGGGGAACTTATGAGTATCTTGATTACTTAGAAATGGATTTCATCAAGCAATTGCGATCGCGTAATTTACAATCCAATAAAACTGAGCAGCAACTCATCGATGATCATATTGCTAGTTTAGAAATGTTTGAGGAACTTGCCCAGGTTATTTTTCGCATGGCACTTGAAGATACAATGCCTGAAAAATTAGCTGATTTTCCGGAGTCTGCCTGGTTAAATGCTTGGGCAATTAGCCTCAATGAACACCGATGGGAAAAGGATGGATTATTCCGCCCCAGAACTCAACCCCGTGACTTACATCCAATGACTCAACAGCTACGAAAAAAAATTCATTTTCCTTCAGTTGTCAAGCAACTTGTGACGGTTTAATGATTCACTTAAACTGAGCAATAATGTTGGTATTTAACTCACATTATTGCTCAACCAAAAATGACACATATCAGGAGTTTACTATGAAAAATTATACACAGTTAAAAACATCGGTCTGTATTCTCGGTTCTGGCCCTGCTGGTATTGTGCTCGGAAGTATTTTGCTGAGAAATGGGATAGACTGTATTATCATTGATAAATACAATCGTGAAGAAATTTATGCCAGAGGAAGAGCCGGAGTGATAGAAAGTACAACGGTTGAAATCCTCAGAAAAAATGACCTGGCGGATACCCTGCTCAAAAAGGCTTATACTCACGGTTCTTGTGAATTTCGCTATCCCGATAAAAGCCTAAATTTTGAATATGGAAACTTAAGTGGAGGAGATGTTCATTATGTTTATCCTCAAAGCGATCTCAACGATGATTTGATTGAAAAATATATCAAGGATGGCGGTAATTTACTCTTTCATCATGAAGGCAAAAAGATTATTCAAAGTGATGACAAAGTCGAAGTTGTATGTTCTGATTTAGATAATCAAACAACTGTAACGATTCAAGCGGATTTTGTAGCTGGATGTGATGGTTATCATGGCTTAGCTCGTCAATCTGTTCCCTCTGAAGCTGTAGACATTTACAGCAAACAATATAACTATCGCTGGTTAGCCATTTTAGCCTACGCTCCCCCTTCGGCTCAGCATACTCTTTATGGTGTACATCCAGATGGTTTTGCGGCTCATATGCTTCGCAATAGCAAGATTTCTCGCTATTACCTTCAAATTCCCAGCACCGATACTTTAGAAGATTGGTCAGATGAACGCATCTGGGCTAATTTACACCAGCGGCTTGCTAAAGAAGGATGCCCATTAAATGAAGGTGAAATCTTTCAAAAGCGTATTATGGAGCTGCGAAATTATGTGATGGAACCCATGGGTTATCAGCGATTATTATTAGCAGGAGATGCGGCTCATATTATTACCCCAATGGGTGGAAAAGGCTTAAATTTAGCGGTGCAAGATGCGGGAGTTTTAGCAGAAACACTGATTAGCTACTACCTCGAAAACCATGATATTTCTTATCTTGAGCGGTACTCCAAAATTCGCTTGCCCTACATCTGGCGTGCTCAAGAATTCTCTTACAGCTTGTTAACCATGCTGCACTCACCGGAAGGAGAAGATTTAGAAGATGTGCGTTTCCGACGCAAATTAAGTGAATCCAAACTTTCTCAATTGACAACTTCATTAACTTTTGCTAAAAATTTTGCCCGAAACTACGTTGGTATTGTATAATTTTTTAAATTCCTTGGGAGAGCAGGGAATTTCAGACTATTACATTGTCAAAATTTTTAGTTAGGTATACCCATGCATCCTAATACTAAGTCTACCGTATTTCACGTCGCTAGCTCATTTCTCTTAACTTTGGGAATCAGTTTTCCCGCAGAAGCTCACTTTAGTTGGGATTTCCATCAGCATGAACAACAGGATTCTTCAAATGTTTCTTCTTTTACCATTCCGACCAATGCTACTGAAGCTTCAAATACTCTTGAAATCACAGCAGATGGTGACACTCCAGTTGTATTACCTGATGTAGATCGTCCAGGGTTTTGGCTATTCAGTGACAACGCAGAGTTTGTTGAAATCGGTGACAATACTGATGGGCAATTAGCAGTCTTTGATTTCACTACCTTACCGGGTGGGCCACTCCCTCACTATCACACCCTTGAAGATGAGTTTGTCTACGTTCTTGATGGAGAAATCACGTATCAACTGGAAGATCAACTCTTTACGGCGACACCTGGAACCTTCATTTCTAAACCGAAAGATGTTCTCCACGCTTTTGTTAATGCAGGTGAACAACCTGCCCGTCACATAGAGTTTGTAATCCCAGCTGGAATTGATGGCCTATTTGAAGGGCTGGGTCAACCGGGAACCTCTGATAATCCACCTTTTCCTCAACTTCCAACCCCTGAATTGATAGAGGGTGGCTTCCAACTGTTGAGCGATTTTGGGGTGGTGGCACCTGACTCATTACTCATTACTCCCCCTCAATTTGGAATTACCCAAGAGGGTGATCCTGAACTTGTGGTTATTCGTCCGGGTGAAGCTGATGGAGAAGCGAGTGCGACACTGATTGTTAGTAATCCTGAAGATGACTCAACTGTTGCTGAAATTCCTGTTACCTTTGGGGATGGAGAACGAATTCAGAACGTAGAGATTACGGGTATTGAAGGTGCAGAAAATCAGAACTTTGAACTGACCTTAGTTGATCCGATTGATACCAGTATTGCACTCCTACAAAATAAAGCCCTTTTAACCTTGGGTGAGGATAATACTTACACCTTAATTGATGGGTATTCTCCGGATGATTTTCCTCTGTTACTCCCTGATCCGAATCCGAATTCTTTTTGGTTAGGTGGAAGTAATTATACACAGGTTGCTAACGTGAATCAAACGGAAGGACTGCTCTCATTATTCGATGTATTTATTCCCGAACAAAACTCAGGGCTTGAAGAATTATTAATAGCTCCAACTGATTTAGCACTCTACACGTTGGATGGAGAGCTAACTATTAATGTTGCCGATCAATCTTTTAGTGCTGATCCGAATACCTTTATTTACTTGCCAGAAGGAAGCAAGTACAGTTTTAGTAACTTGGGACAATTGTCCGCTCGCACTCTACTATTTACGGCTGATAATCCGTATAAATTAGAAAACTTTGTTAAAACATTTGGTGTTACAAATGATGAAGAGAATGTAAATATTCCTGAGCCTTCTTTGATTTCCGGTTTACTACTCATGGCTTGCAGTGCAGGCGCTCTGTTGAATAAAAATCGTAAATCATTAAATGAGAATATTAATTTTCGAGTCAAATTAATTTGATCAAGGTTTCCTGAGACCATTATAACAAACATTTATCTTGGAAATTTAGGGGGAATTAAATATTTTAAATTTCCCCACAATAAATAGACAAGCATGAGTCGTGTGTTTTCCAAAGATGAGCAAGATAAACCAGGGTTTCCATTTCCCAGCACCGATACTTTAGAAGATTGCTCAGATGAACGCATCTGGAGTAATTTACACCAGCGGCTTGCTAAAAAAAGATGCCCATTAAATGAAGGTGAAATCTTTCAAAAGCATATTATGGAGCTGCGAAATTATGTGATGGAACCCATGGGTTATCAGCGATTATTATTAGTAGGAGATACGGCTCATATTATTACCCCAATGGGTGGAAAAGGCTTAAATTTAGCGGTGCAAGATGCAGTAGTCCTAGCATAAACATTGATTAGCTACTAAGCTGTTGCGCATTTAAATGGTTGTTTTACTGTTCCCTATTCCCTGTTACCTGTTCCCTTTGAGCAATTTAGGTATCCCAATCTAAATGCTCAACAGCTTATCTCGAAAACAATGATATTTCTTATCTTGAGCAGTACTCCGAAATTCGCTTGCCCTACATCTGGCGTGCTCAAGAATTCTCTTACAGCTTGTTAACCATGCTGCACTCACCAGAAGGAGAATATTTAGAAGATGTGCGTTTTCGACGCAAGTTAAGTGAATCCAAACTCTCTCAACTGACAACTTCATTAACTTTTGCTAAAAATGTTGCCCGGAACTACGTTGGTATTGTATGATTTTTGAAATTCCTTGGAAGATCAGGGAATTTCAGACCATTACATTGTCAAAATTTTTAGTAGGTATACCCATGAATCTCAAAACTAAGTCTACCGCATTTTACGTCGCTAGCTCATTTCTATTAACTTTGGGAATTAGTTTTCCCGCAGAAGCTCACTTTGGTTTTGATTTCCATCAGCATGGACAACAGGATTCCTCAACAGTAACATCTAGCTCGATTGATATCTCTGATTTTTTGAATGGCCCCATTCCCACGCCTATCACTGATTATTTAGCCGGGTTAGATGATACATCATCGACATCTTTATTCTACCAAGATTTAGAAACTGCATGGGTCGCAGGTGGACGAATTTCCTTTGTCGAAACAGGCGAGACCACTGATGAACAGTACACACTATTAGATGTCGTTGTTGTCCCTGGCGGTGGTACTCCATTACACTTCCATGAAGATGAAGCTGAGTGGTTTTTCATGCTGGATGGTACTTTAGAGTTTCAATTAGAAGACCAAACAGCACTGACACCATCTGAAACGCTTATTTTTGGCCCCCAAAATGGCAAGCACGCCTTCCGAAATCAGACATCAGATTTGGCGAGGCTACTCATTTATTATGAACCTACAGGAGTTGAAGACTTTTTCCGGGAAGTCGGTCAGCCCGTAACAGATCCATTTAATCAACCTCCTGTAAATCCTGAAGAACTTTTGGAAGCTGCCCCAGCAAACGGGCTTATATTTCCTAGCTCACTAGAGTTTGCCGGTAATCAATTCTTCACTGAGAAAGGGTCTTCTGTAGCAACAGTAGACGTAATCCGCACTGGTGCTGTTGAGGATATCGTTGGTGGTAGCATTTTTCTAGGCACTGGAACTGAAATCCCCATTGAGTTTGGTATTGGCCAGAGTTTTCAAAGTATAGATATTCCCCTACCTGATGACATTAACACCATTGACTTATTCTTAAAAAATCCTACGGGTGGAGCTTTTATTGGTCTGCTAGCAGACCAGGCTATTATTAGCACAATATCAATACCTGAGTCTTCTTTCCCTATTGGTTTGTTAGCTTTTGGTGCAATAGGTGCAGGCTTAATGCTCAAAAATCGTAATTCAAATCAATGGAATGTAGAACGTCATTTCATGTTTAATTCATCTAAAAAAAAGTATTATAAAACGGTATAAACAGAAGTTTAGCGTCAGACTTTTTCAATATTAAAAACTCAAAACTGGAGTGGGTAAAAATCCCGCTCTAGGACTTAAATTGATAAATCAACTAGGACAAGGATAAATTTTTGATGAGCATCACTATCGATCAAATCTTTGATGAGGATTTTTATCTTTCTCAATATCCAGAAGTGGCTGATGCGATCGCAAATGGTACAGCCAAGAGTCCCATTGATCATTACCTAACAGTTGGTCAATATCAGGGTTATCTTCCCGGCAAACTTTTTAGCGATGTTTATGTTTTTGGAGATAGTTTTTCTGATGATGGGAATTTGTTTGAACTGACTAACGGTATTTTTCCAGAATTTCCAAATTTTGAAGGACGTTTTACCAATGGGATAATTTGGATTGAAACTTTAATCCCTGAGTTGGGTTTAGAGATCAATCCTGAAAATAATGTCGCCCATGGAGGTGCAACGACAGGAACCGATAATGTTCTCAATCCGAGAACAGATGTTTTACCCGATAACCTACTGCCTTTACCGGGAATCCAAACACAAATTGATGATTTTGTCGCCGAAAATCCCGTTGCCGATCCCGATGCACTTTATATGGTTTGGGGAGGAGGTAATGATTATGTGGGTTTAAGTTTAACGGAAGTTGATACACCCATTACCAACTTATTAACAACAATTGATAAGTTAGCCGATGCAGGGGCAAAAAATATTATGATACCTAATATTTTTGATTTAGGTGCAATTCCCCTTGCTGTTAATGGTTCTCCTGAAGTTCAGCAAAGACTGGCACAAGCTACCCGAGATCATAATGCGGCGTTGCAAATAGCTTTAGAAGAAGTTGAACAAAATTCAGACATCAATATTATTCAGGTTGATATGTATTCAGCCCTGAATCAAGCTATAGAAAATCCAGCTAACTTTGGCTTTTCTAATGTCACAGAGGCTTTTTTAGATACGAATGCAACCAATCCTGATGAATTTGTATTCTGGAATCCCATTCATCCTACTGTTCGTTCTCATAATTTATTTGCAAATCAGGCTCAGAAATCTCTTTCTGAGGTTTCTGAAGTGCTGAGTATTGTCAAAGCGACTCAAGAATATCCCCTTCAATCTGTACCTGAACCTTCAATTTTTAATTCCGGATTAGTGATTGTATTGGCATTATTATTTGTGAGTAATAATTTATCAAAAAAAACAAGATAAATCATCCGGAATTAAGCTACAATTAATTGTAGTAATATAAAGATATTGAGAGTATAAAAAATTAAAACAAATCAAGCAAGATTTAATTATTTTAAAACAATTAAATCTTGATGATTTCCTCTCAAGTTCACTGAACATTTCACTAATCAACCCAAGAGTCTTCAATGATTGAACTGTACACACACAATACCCCAAACGGTCACAAAATTTCTATTTGTTTGGAAGAACTTGAACTTTCTTACACTGTAAAGCATATAAATGTCTATGAAGGAGAACAATTTAAATAAGAATTTGTTGCACTCAATCCTAATGCTAAAGTTCCAGTAATTGTAGATCAAGAAACTGGACAAACGGTATTTGAATCCTGTGCAATTTTACTCTATCTTGCAGATAAAACTGGACGGTTAGTACCGCAATCAACTCAAGGTCGTTGGGAAGCAATTCAATGGCTCTTTTTCCAAGCGGCTTCTATTGGGCCAATGTTCGGACAACGAGCACACTTTGCCTTGTTTGCTCCCGAAAAAATCCCTTACGCAATTGAACGCTATACCAAAGAAACTGAAAGGCTGTATGGTGTCCTTGAACAACGTTTGAAGCAGCAAAAATATCTCTGCGGTGATGAATACTCCATTGTAGATATTGCCCATTGGGGTTGGATTTATACTGCTAAACGTATGGGATTTAGCTTCGATCAGTTTTCCAGCTTAATCCCATGGCATGATCAAATTGCAGAACGTCCTGCGGTTCAGAAAGGAATTCAAGTTCCTGGGCCTCTTCCTTTCTAAGTTCATCACAATAGATAGAGATGTCTGGTGCTATTTCAACATAAATATTATGCATTCTGCAATTTTCTGATTCCAGACATCTTTCTTATCTCTCTCTAGATTTTTACTTTTACTCCCTTCAGATCCCCCTTATTGAGGCAGGGCTGTTTCATAGTTCGACTAAAATTTCACGGGTAGGGAGATAGGGATATTTTTCTTACTAAAAATACTCTCTCTCCAGCACCCCAGCTCCCTTTCAACCGATTGACCTGTAAATTTATTCCTGAAAATGAAACAGCTCTGCCCTTATTGATGGTAGTTGAACTCGACTATTTAAAAACACTATTTATCAAAGATCAAAAACCCTTCACTTTCTGATGCTCAACTGATTAGATTTTTTGTTACAACTGATGAAACTTAACTCAATAGTTTGTTTGTTGATTAAATTATCATATTTTGATGATGCTTTAAATCTCTCTCATGTCATTTTTTGATAATCATAAAGCTAAACAATAGTAATTATGTTTTACCAAAACCGAAATCAAAAAGCTTCTAAAATTATTTTCCATATCAATCAAATAATATTCAATCTTTTAAATTTTATGTATTCATTGTTTCAGTTTATTTTATCCCAACGTTCTATTCGTTATAGTCTATTGTGTGTACTCACAGTTTGGACAAGCTGGCTGATTATTCTTGAACCCAGTCGAGCTATTTATAAGCTGATTGAACATTGGGAATTTGCCTTCACAATGGTCTTTGGTTCCATGGTTGCAGGAGCGACAAGTATGGGAGGAGGCGCAGTTGCTTTTCCAGCTTTAACAAAGTGGCTTCACGTCTCTCCCCCCGATGCAAAACTCTTTTCTTTAGCCATTCAAAGTATTGGAATGAGTGCCGCATCTTTTACGATTGTTGCTATGAAAACTCCAGTAGAATGGAAGTTAATTCGTTGGGTGAGTTTAGGGGGAATTCCAGGTATTTTTATGGGAACAGCTTTTCTGGCTCCTTTACTTCCTCCCGAAGTCATAAAAATTTCATTTACAATGATGGTGAGCAGTTTTGCCCTCATTTTAATTCAATTAAATTTAACTAAGACTGAACGTAATTTTACGATTGAACACTGGGGTAAACGAGAAAAAATTTTATCTCTAGTCGTCGGAGTAATGGGCGGTATGATTAGTGGGTTAGTTGGGAGTGGAATGGATGTTTTTGCCTACTCTGTAATGGTGTTACTGTTTGGTTTGTGTGAGAAAGTTAGCACTCCAACTTCAGTGATTTTGATGGCAATTAATGCCGTCACAGGCTTTTTAATTCATAACTTTATCCTGGGGGATTTTGTCACTCCCGTCAGTAATTATTGGTTAGCAGCGGTTCCGGTTGTGGTAGTGGGTGCGCCAACCGGAGCAATTCTTTGTAGTCTTATGGAACGCCAAATGGTGGTTGGGATTTTGATTAGTTTAATTGTAATTGAATTGCTGACTTCTTTACTGTTGATTCCGCTCACGACATCCGTAGTTTCGGCTGGATTGTTTGCCCTGATTTTATTTACTTCATTTTATTATCTGATGTATCGCACAAAACTGAGACGCGCTTAATTGAGTGATTCTAGGTTTTATCATTAAAAGTGAAGCATCAGTGGGAGTAAACACAATCGTGTGTCCTCCCACTTGAGGTTCCCCTTTGACAAAACGGTACAACCGGGAGCAGGGTAAGAGATTTCAGCAGCCCCCTGCACTATAGTTCATTAATGGCATCAGCATAAGCCATTGCTGCTGTTTCCCACTTCGGCAAATTACTACTAATCTCAGCTAATTGTTTTTCTTTCAAGCCACCCATTACCTTCTCGGCTGCCTCCCTGGGCTGATCAGGGTCAACGGTAATGATGGCAGACCCCCCCGCTTCCAAACCAGCTTGATTCCCTTGAGATACCACCACAAAGCGACCAAATGATGCCGCTTCGGCAATCGGTAGTCCAAATCCCTCCCGGTCAGATAGAAACACTACCGCTGTTGCCTCTCGATACCATTGAGCCAGAATGCGATCGCTTATGTGGCCATGATACTGAACCCAAGGCAAGCTCTCAATTGACTTGAGGAATGCTTCACCGCTAGCTTGGGTGGAAGTATTCATCCCTCCCACTAAATGCAATTCCCAAGGTTCACCACTGAGCTCTCTGAGTTGAGTGGTTAATGCCACAGCTTCCGGTAAACGCTTAGCAGCTGGATCGATCCGACCTACGGATAACAAGAATGGACCAGTGGGAGCAGGAATTGAGACGGTCGGTAACTTAGCTAGGGCTGAGTCTACTCCATTGGGAATAGTTTTCAGCTTCTGTTGAAGCCTTGGGTTAGGGCGAAAGTGTAGCAGGTCATTCTCGGTAGCTTTGCTGACGACTATAATCTGCTGGGCAAAACGAATCGAGGCATCCAGGTAAATTAGCGATCGCAAAGCCGTTTTTATGCGATCGCCATACTTATTAGCCGCTTTCCATTCATTCACATCATGAAGCACTGCAATAGTAGGTGGATGCCACGGCAGAACGATCGGGTTAGATAGCCAGACAAGAGCCTCTACTCCTGCTTGAGCACAATACCCATTAAAGCGAGTCGCCACCCAACCATACCGCTTAGCTGGGGAGTAATCCAGCGGTGGTAGGATATTAACACTATCTGCCAACTCCTGTAGGGTAGGGGTATTCTCAAACGCATTCGGAGAAGCCAAGATTTTCACCTTAGTGCCTCGGCTGATCAGTTCCTCAACTAGAGGTGGTAGTAATCGATTTAGATACTGCCCAATGCCTAAGCGAGGACCAAGGTAATGGGCAATTAAAGCAACAGACATAGCTTATAGCACCGGAAACAGGGAACAGGGAATAGGGAATAGGGAATAGGGAATAGGGAATAGGGAATAGGGAATAGGGAATAGGGAATAGGGAACAGGCAAAAAATCCGTGTGTGTACTCCACTAATATGAAAACCGCTGTAGCTTAGATGTAGGCATAATTTCTAACTTAGTTACAATACCACTGAATAAAATCATAAAGGAACAGGCATTTAGAAAATTTTCCACTTTCCACTCCCGACTCCCGACTCCCGACTCCCGACTCCCGACTCCCGACTCCCGACTCCCTACTCCCGACTCCCTACTTTCAACTTCCAACAATGAACAAAATAATTGCCTGGTATAGATGGGCGATGCAAACAGGGCAACTACCATTTGCTATAATTTTAACCCTCACCATCTACCAACCCTTTGAAGACTTTGTTCTCAACTGGCTGCCCTTACCCTCACCGTTAATCGCCTTAATACGTTTTGTTCCCGAAATTATCCTTTACATCCTAATGGTAAGGGTAATTTACCTGCGGCTATCCTCTGGTAAAGGTATACGAAAAACCCCCCTAGATATCCTAATTATTGCCTTTTTCATTGCTAGCATGATTTCCATTGTGGTTAACCATGCTGGAATTCCAGGCAGCATAAAAAACTTACGCACTAATTTTCGGTATATCTCCGTTTACTATACTGTTGTTAATATTGACATTTCTATCGAACAGCTTGCCACCTTATTAAAAAGTATTAGACTAGCCAGTTTAATCCAGGCAGGTATAGCCTCCATCCAATACTTCTTACCCGCCAGCATCAGTCAGAAACTATTCACCAGGCAAGTCATCCACTCCGGCACAATGGCTGCCAAAAATGCCAGCATTGGCACCTTTGGCGACAGTGCCATCCTCTCAGGATTCCTGATGTTAGCAATTTCAGTATTTATTAGCCATGTCTACACCAACTCTAGTCATATTATTCCCACTTTCAAAGACTCCGCTAGTATTTTAGTGCTCTATTTCGCTAACTTTGCTTCCAAAAAGCGAGCTGGACTGATGATATCGCTACTAATTCCTATTCTAGTCTTAATTCATCTCAACAGAAAAAGAGATACTGCCCTCATCCTCTGGTTTGCTACAGCACTTTTGATAACTGTAGTATTGATTTCCCCATTATTGAATCTTCAAACATCAGCAGCTTCAGTGTCTGAAGACGGTGAAATACCTGATCTGACTTCCTATTTCTTCTCGATTTTTTCTCCAGATTACTGGCAACACAACTTAGAAGCTCAGCGGGGTTGGGCAGCCAAGACTATTGTTAATGGTTTAATGAATTCAGGAGGCTGGTTTGGCTTTGGTCCAGAGCCTGGAGCCTTACAAAGAGGAATAGAAAATTCGGTGATTCTCTCCCCAGATGAACAACGGCATTTATCCTGGCATGTGGAACTCCTAGAAGATGCCTACTGGTTTGCCTTCCTGGGATATTTTGGAATTGTTGGTTTGGGGATTTTTTGGCTAATCTTGCTACGGCTTTACCAAACCTCTCAATCTCTAATTAAATCCTCTTCATCCCTGGAATACAAATCCCTTGGAGTGATGCTTTGTACTATAATTATTGTTTCTTTTTTGTACACCTTTGTGGAACGGACATTTAAACTGCGACCCTTTAGTTTTTATTTTTGGTTACTGGCTGGACTAGTAGTTAATTCCTGGTCTGTTCAACAAGAGAATAGGGAGTAGGGAGTAGGGAATAGGGAGTAGGGAATCGGGAATCGGGAATCGGGAATCGGGAATCGGGAATCGGGAACAGGCAAAAGGAGTAGGGTGCGTTAGGGGCGGCATTACCATCATATTCAACTTTGTAGCCAGTAGCCCCGTAACGCACCACTTTTTAAGGAAAAAGGCAAAATGCAAAAGAGAACAGTATCAAAAAAAGACAAGGATTTTTTTGCTATGCTGAATCCTTAGTGCTGATATACTTATCATCATACTGTTGGCAATTCCCCCATCACCCTATCACCCCATCAGCCCATCATGATTGATCATCAACCCAGAGTGGAACAGATATTTGTAGTGGGAAACTCCCGTAGTGGAACTACTCTGATGGGTCTAATCTTGGGATTAAATTCAGAGGTTTTCACCTTTGAGGAACTCCATTTTTTTGGGCAGTTATGGTCCGAGCAGCATCGGGACTCTTACCTGACTCAGGCAGAAGCAGAACAGCTAGCCGCTCGCCTCTTATCAATTCAGCATAGTGATGTTCTGCGTCCAGGGGATCCCAGTCATTTTAGTGAAGAAGCCAAAGTAATTATTTCCCAGCTTCCGGAGTCAAGACTAACCTCTGGGGATGTCTTTAAGGTATTTCTGGAATACAAAGCTGCCAACAACGGTAAGAAGATTCCTTGTGAACAAACTCCGCGCAATGTCTTATACATGGCTGAAATCCTCGAACTTTATCCCGAAAGCCGGATTATTAATATGGTTCGTGACCCCCGAGACGTACTGCTGTCACAAAAATATAAGTGGCGAATCAAATTCCTGGGTGCCAAGAATATTCCCTATCGAGAAGTCTTCCGGTCTTGGTGCAATTATCATCCCTTTACCATCTCAAAACTTTGGAATGCCTCGATTAACGCTGCTGAAAAATTTGCCAATCATCCGCGATGTCGTACGGTGAGATTTGAAGATTTGGTAACAAATCCAGAACAGACCCTGGAACAGATTTGCCAGTTTCTGGGTCTGGAGTTCCAACCTAAAATGTTGGATGTTCCTCAAAATGAAGGTGGTGTCTCATCCCATAAGCAAATTACACCAAAAAGTCGGGGGATTGACCCCAATACCACTGGAAAATGGCGGCGTGGCGGACTTTCCGTCACAGAGATTCATATTTGCCAGCAAGTAACCTATACTAACATGCTCAACCATGGTTACTCCTATGCTTCGATGAAACCCAACCCCTTGATGTTAGCATTAAGCTGGGCATTTTTACCGGTAAAATTGACCCTAGCCTTGTTAATGAATCTTCACCGAACCCGAAACATTGTAGAAGCAATTCGCAGACGCTTGTAAATAGACCTCTTGCATAAGTCTCATAAACCGTGGATGTTGACAAGGCAAAAGGCAAAAGGCAAAAGGCATAGATTTTGTTGGTCATGGTGATACCGATAGGAGATGTTTAATACCTTTAATAAAGACTTGAAAACTGTGGGATGTATTGTCAGTTAAAGATAAATGAGGTGCAATTTTTTTAGAATGGGTTCCTGGATAATATTCCTTAACTAAACGTTTAAGCTCTTGTTTTGCAGAATCAAGCTGATCGGGGTTACGGTATTTCTGTTTACTTTGTTGTTTACTGAGGCTATCAGGTTTCATTCTATAGGCTTTTTCGACTGCGGCTAAGTCTCCTAAGAACCAGGATTCTAATTCATGGCAGATGATCCGAATCATCACATTCTTGGATTTTCCGGCAGTTTGACAAATTTCTAATAGTTCGGATTTTAGTTTTTTGCAATCATGGGAGTCTTGGTCATGGACGATAATGAATCTAGTGTCAGGACTATATTGAAAGGCTTGAATTTTCTTGGGAATAGATTTCCATAAGTCCTGTTTGCCTTGGTGGGTAATACAAATATAGGTAATTTCATTGGGGATAATTTGGGGTAGTAGTTGATCTAAAACGTTTTTCATGGAGGGTTCTTCTAGCATAAAAATTAGGTCGTAACTCATTAGGGGGCAACTCCTTTAAACCAGCCTTGATTCCAGAGATAGCCGGGTAAGTCTCCAGCTTCGACTAGATTGACAAGGGTTGGATTATCTTTAGCCCTTGAAAATTTGGTGATCCCATGTTCTTTGGTCAGCCAAAAGATGCTCTCCAGGGGAACGGCATTTAAAAAGTCAGGGGAGTGGGTAGACACAAAGACCTGGCCACCACGATGGGCATAGCTGGCAAATTCTTCGGCGAGTTCATGTAAAAGGCTGGGGTAAAGTTGGTTTTCGGGTTCTTCGACACAGAGCAGGGGGTGAGGCTTAGGATCGAAGAGCAATATTAAATAGGCAAACATTTTCATGGTGCCATCGGAAACATAGCGATCGATAAAGGGGTCTTTAAAGGCTTGATCTTGAAATTTTAGGATTAGTCTGCCGTCTTCGGTGTTTTTGGCTTCTACTTTGGAAATGCCGGGGACTCGCTCTTGCATTCGCTGGAGAATTTTCTCGAATATTTCGGGATGTTCTTGATAGATGTATTGGGCTACTAATGCCATATTATCTCCTGTGGGGGAGAGGTGTTCGGCATAGAGTGCGTCTTTGCTGCCTCTAGCTTCATTGATATGAAAGTCGGAAACATGCCAGTTTTCGATCAGGGAACGAAAGGCACTGGCGGCTTTGAAGCGTTGGAATTGTCCTAAGCCTTTTATTGCTAAAATGTCGCTGGATTCAAGTTGTTGTTCTTCCCTTTCTAGTTCTGTGTCAGCTTGTTCAAAGTTTTCTTCGTTAATGATAGCGAATCCTTTTCCTTCTCGAAAGTCTAGGAAATGAAAAGGTTTACCTTGTTTGCCACGTTTATAACGCAGAATTTCTCGTTTTATGAACGGTCGTCTCTTCTCCTGTCCAATGATCAGAATATAGGTGACCAGGCGCTGAGTTCCAAGAATTTTCATACGGAACTGCAGTTCTATTTCGATATCTTCTTGCTCTTTCCCTCGGGTAATAACTTCATTGAAACCGCCACGAACTTGGAGAGCTTGACGAATATTATTTTTGAGAGCATCGTGGATAAAACCAAATATGTCAAATAGGGTTGATTTACCGGTACCGTTGGCACCAACGATCACAAAAAATGCGGGAATATTTTTTATTTCAAGGTTTTCAAAGACACGATAGTTTTTGATTTTTATGGAAAGGATTTTCATACTATTTAATTTACCTAAACAAACATTTAAGGAGCATCTATCCCCAACTAATCACAAAACTCCCTCGATCGTAGCATCAATTTCTACCAAATCTCGATCGACTTCCTTCAACTCCGCCGCCACCACCCCTAGATTAATCTCCGCTGACTGTTCCCAAGTCTGCCATACAGCCATTACAGCCCAATCAAGTTCTCAAGGCTAGCTCTGTTTTTGGTGAGCACTGACCCACACTTGGATGTTTCTATAGTGCTTCAGGATAGTCTATCCTGTGATCGGAGGGGATCAATTTACCTAATTCCAAAGGTAACATACTCCCTAGTCAGACGCCTAAGTCTGTTAACTGTTAAAATATAACTAATTATCAGCTGAATTAATCAGGGAAAAAGAATCATGAATATCCTGATTTCTGCTTATGGCTGTTCCCCAGTAAGAGGGTCTGAATATGGTATAGGTTGGAATGTCGTAAAACAAATAGCTAAAGACCATAGCCATAAGTGTTGGGTGCTCACTAACATAACTGATCAATCTCAGATTGAACAGGAATTGGCTAATTCACCTTTAGACAATGTCACCTTTATCTTTGTAGCAATGTCTGAAGGGTCTCGGAATTCAGGATTGTCCCATTATTTGTACTATATCGCCTGGCAGATTAGAGCATTTTTTGTGGCCAAAAAACTCCAGAGCGAAATTGGCTTTGATTTAGTTCACCATGTCACTTATCAAAATTCCTGGTTGCCAACATGGATAGGCTGGCTAGATGTACCATTCATTTGGAATGGTGGAGCTAAAGATAAAATTCCTTCGGTACTCTTGAAGACATTATCCCTACAATCGGCCATGATGGAACGGATTCGGATGGTGTCGATGAATCTTCTAGGTGGCTTTACCCAGTGGTCTGTTGCTTCTCGCGCCCAATTAATTCTATCTCGGGAAGCGAGCCAATGGTCAGACAATTTACCAGTTAAGGCTTTTCCTCCCTTTGGTCTTAATCAAAAGGATATTGAAAGATTAGGTCAACTGCCCCAGCGCCAAGACGAACCCTTTCGAGTGGTTAGTATCGGCAGATTTTTGGGTTGGAAAGGGTTTGCATTGGGCATCCGTGCCTTTGCCCAGTTCCATCGTGAACGACCTACTAGTGAATACTGGCTGATTGGTGATGGTCCTGAAAAGGAGAGGCTACAGAAATTGGCCAAGGACCTTGGATGCGGTGATGCTGTACGTTTTTGGGGGAAGCTTTCCCGTGATCAGGTGCTACAACGGATGGCAGAGGTGGACGTGTTAATGCATCCGAGTTTCCATGATCATTGGCCGACGGTGGTGTTGGAAGCAATGGCTTCTGGTAGACCTGTGGTTTGTCTCGATATTGGTGGACCGTCGTTGATGGTTCAAGAAGACTGGGGAATTAAAGTGCCTGTCGATAACCTATCCCAAGTGATCAATGATTTAGATCAAGCACTGTTGCAGTTAGCAACTAATGGGGAAAAGCGCATATCTATGGGACTAAAAGGACGAGTGATAGTTTCAGAGAATTGGTCATGGGAGATAATCGGTGAACAAATGTTGAATCTATATCAGGAAGTTATAAATTCGTAAGCATTCAGGTATCAGGTATCAGGTATCAGCTCTCAGCATTCAGCTATCAGCTCTCAGCTCTCAGCTTATGGACTACAGATGGTGATACTTGAGGTGCTTTTGAATAAAGCTGTTCGCGCAGCGTGGCCAATGGCTGATGGCTGACAGCTGATCGCTGACGGCTTAATGCTTAGGTTTAAATTAACAATTACCTGACAATTACCTAATCTATGCAAGCCCTAATTTTTTGAGCTAGTAGCTCTACATGGGGGTCTTTGAGAAAACTCCCTGGTTGGTCATCTAAGTGCTTACCAGAGATTTCCTGGATTTCCAGGTTTCCAGTAACTAAATCTATCCAGCCTTTTTGGAGTTCTGGAGACTGGGCAATCCGCTCACTGGTCAAGAACATTGTTACTGGGTTTGGATAGTAGCGTTTGGCCACATAGTTTTTTGAAGCGAAGGTGTTAGCTTCTTGGACTTTGATGATTTGGAGAGATTGCGGTAAAGAAATCCCAAAGGACTGATATAATTTAGAAACAAGCTTTAGGAATTGCTGCTTGATTACGTCTTGAAAACCTCTGTGAATCAATCGCTGAAACAGTCCTTTTAATCGGTCACTATAGCTGCGCTTATAGGGAAGTTGCTTTTCACTTGTGGAGAATTCAAGAGGGCTAGGTTCAAGGAGAGCTAGCAAAGCCACTGTATCACCGTCTAAGCGGAGCAGCTGAGCAATTTCCAGAGCAATCTTACTTCCAAAGCAGTATCCTGACAGAAAATAGGGACCCTTGGGCTGAATACTACGTATTTCCTGGAGGTAGCAGCGAGCCATATCTTCAACTGTGGTCAGGGGAGTCTGTTTGCCATCGAGACCCAATGATTGTAGTCCATAAAACGGTTGCTCGGAACCCAAATAATGTGCCAAATCCCGAAAACTGAGAACATTACCACCGGCTCCATGAATACAGAATAGAGGCGGTTTGGAACCATTGGGCTGAATTGATACTACTGAGGACCAAGGTGCTGCTCCTTGGTCTTGGCGCAGCTGGTTGACTAATTGGGCTACAGTTGGAGCCATCAGCAGAGAAGCTAAGGGCAGTTTTTTCTGGAAAACCTTCTCAATCTCAGCAAACAGGCGCACGGCTAGGAGAGAGTCTCCTCCTAGGTCATAGAAGTTATCTGTAACACTGATAGATTTGATTCCTAAGACGTTTTCCCAAATTTTGGTCAATTGACGTTCTAAGTCATCTCGGGGAGCAACAAAGGTGTTGGATGAGTCTGGCTGAGGTTGGTCAGGTGCTACCAGAGTACTGTTGTCTTTTTGGGCATCCTCTTCTTGGCCTTTGTGCCTTGGGATGTCTTGCTGGTCAGGTGTCTGACCATAGCATCCATCCCAATCCACTGATACCCCTGCTTCCCTGAGCTGTTCTACGGTAGTGAGCAAGAAGCTTAGATCCGATTGCTCCTGTCGTGGATGACGTACCGACGTTAGCACCAGCTGCTCAACCGCTTTCTGAGAGTGTCGTTTAGTTAATGTGCTCAAGGTTCGCCCAGGCCCTACTTCTAGCAGGATCGTCTCTGGTTGTTTCAACAGCTGTTGCACACCTTGAGAAAATCGCACAGTTTGCCGCAGATGCTGAGCCCAATAGCCTGGATTGACTGCTTGCTCGGCTGTAATCCAAGTGCCAGTAACATTAGATAGGTAGGGAATTTGTGGGGGATTGAGACTAACCTGTTTTACCTGGTTGGTGAAGGAGTCCAAGATCGGTTCCATCATCTTGGAATGAAAGGCATGGGAGGTATGTAGCCTGCGGTACTCTAGCCCTTGTTGATCCAATTGGTTTTGTAATAATGCGATCGCATCAGTAGGACCAGAAATCACTGATTGGGATGGCCCGTTAATCACTGCTAAGGATAGTTCCTGACCCAGCAGGGATTGCAGCTCTTGTTCTGGTAAAGGAACAGCAAGCATTGAACCACCAGGCAGTTGTTGCATCATCTGCCCTCGAAGGGCAACCAGAGATAATGCATCCTCTAAGGAGAAGACCCCAGCTACACAGGCTGCCACATATTCACCGATACTGTGACCGATCATCGCTTGGGGACTGACTCCCCAAGACATCCATAACTGAGCTAGGGCGTACTCGATCACAAACATGGCTGGCTGGGTAATAGTAGTCTGTTTCAGTTGCTCTGTGGCCTGATTCGTCTGTTCCTGCTTTGGGTAGAGTACATGGCGCAGGTCAATACCCAGATGGGGTTTGAGGAGTTCTGAGCATCGATCAATCAAATCACGAAATGTTGATATTTCATGGATTAGTTCCAGCCCCATATTGACATATTGTGCTCCCTGTCCTGGAAACATAAATGCCACCGGCTGAAGCTTGGGCTGTTGGCCGTTTATCAATAATTGTTTCGGTAATTGTTTCGGTAGTTGTTGGGGTTGGCGAGTACTCGGTTCTAACACATCCCTGATTTCCCAGTTGCTGATTAGGTTACTTGCGGGAGCCATGATTGCTCAGATTTCACAGCAAAACTAATATAGCAAACGTTACTTATTCAATTCATACAGTATAGCTTTTTTTTGGGATTTCTTCAAGACTGAGCCTGAAAACAGGGTAAAACGATTTACTGTAAGCCAACTCAGCGCGCTGTTTGAGATTTTTTTTGAGATTTTTTTGATCAATCAGGACTTACCCATTGCCCCCGTTCCTACACCAAACTTAGTATATTTTTTGAGTATTACCCCCCATATTTGGTGGGTTAGCGAGCCAAAACCAACTAAATTTAGTAACTCCTATAAATCCTGGAACTTTTATCATCAAATCTACGTCACTAGGTAGTTTATTACCTTAAAATAGCTAATTGTTTACTCTACCGGATAGATGAGTTCACAGTTTTTTCACAAAGTCTGATTAACCTGTTACCCAAGTCTGATCACTCAAGTCTGATCACTAATCAGATGTTGCTTCAGCTCAATTTAATTGTTGGAGGTTTTTCCATGAACTCGCTCAGTGCCACGTCGATCACCGTTGAGTTGATTGAATGGGAGATACTACAATATGTAGCAGTTTATTGATAATTGATTGACCGCTGTTTACAACATTAACTTTTGTTAAAATATCGAATTTGGACAGGGATTTTAAGATACTGTGTGAAAGGCTGATTAAATAGCAAAGCCATCGTTAAACCGTTTGGAAAACTAATGGTGATTCTTGCATCTATGGTCAAGTTATTCGTCCTAAAAAATCCTGAAATGGTAACAGATTATGGCAGTTTTGACAAGTTGGCACAACCGCTTCAACGACCGCCTAAAGTTCAGAGACTATTGATCACACAAATCCTAAATTTGTAGGGGACACAGCGTGAAGCGCGTCACATCCCCTCTGCTCCGGGTAGTGCGTTCCAGCAGTATTACAATCAAATCAAGTCTGACATTAACAACCGCGCTGGAACGTATTATACTTAATGGTTTTAAGGGTTTGTTGATAAATACTATCTCAGTAATGGCAGGTAATAGTCCATTGTCAAACTGCGCCAAACTAACAGAGTTTTGACAAATCATGGCCTAGCCTTATCCTAGAAATCTACTTGATTGATAAAGCAGCTCAAGGTAGGCAAAAAAAATTATCGGGTTTATCTACCTGTCTTGATGCAATAGCGAGTGGGGGTTTCCCCCAAGACCGCTTAGGTGCGCTTACAGTCGTCGAATTAAATTCGCCACGGGTCGCACCTCTGCATCGCTTTGATAGCCGTTTGTTATCGGCTGTTCGGTGCATTTTCGTGATTTAGCTCACTTAGTCCAAGTAAATCGTGAATTGGGAAGGCAAGTTTTTTCCTTTGTATACTGTTAGACTCGGGCATCTAAAATGTTGAAACTATCAATTCTTGGTATCCGTGGCATTCCCGCCCAATATGGTGGATTTGAAACTTTCGCGGAACGGCTGTCAAAATATCTTGTATCTCAGGGATGGGAAGTCACAGTATATTGTCAGGAAGAGCACAAAAATCAGATGTTTGAAGAATACTGGCATGGTATTCGTCTGGTTCATATACCGGTTCCCTATGGCAACGCACTGGGATCGATTATTTTTGACTGGAAATCTACATTACATGCGGTCAAACAAAAGGGTATCGTGCTTACCCTTGGCTATAACACAGCCATCTTCAGTATTTGGTATCGCCTCAAAGGGATTACCAATTTTATGAATATGGATGGTCTGGAATGGAAACGCAGTAAATGGAGGCTTCCTGAAAAAATTTGGTTATATCTCAATGAATGGGCTGGGTGTTGGTTAGCTAACAGTTTAATTGCTGATCATCCAGGAATCAAGAGTCATTTATTGACCCGAAAAGTAGCTTCTGATAAAATCACGATGATTCCTTATGGAACCGAGAAAGTTGTTGATGCCGACTCACAACTTTTAACCCCCTATAATCTGGTTCCGAAGGAGTATGCTTTGGTGATTGCCAGACCTGAACCAGAAAACTCGATTCTAGAGATTGTTTCTGGCTTTTCCAGGCGACATCGGGGTCTTAAATTGGTGGTGCTTGGTCGCTATTTACCTGATCAGATACCCTATCACAAACAAGTTTTAGAAGCAGCCAGTGATGAGGTGATCTTTCCTGGTGCTATCTATAATAAGTCAGTGGTTAATGCCTTGAGATTCCACGCACGACTCTATATTCATGGACATCAAGTTGGTGGCACTAATCCTTCTTTAGTAGAAGCCCTCAGCGCTGGTCAACCGGTTCTGGCAAACAATAATCGCTTCAATCGTTGGGTTGCAGGACCTGGTGCTCACTATTTCAAAAATGAATCGGAATTGGACGAGAAGCTGGAGATACTGCTAAATGATGGTGATGAACTGCAAAAAATGAAACTAGCCAGCAAAGAGCGCTACTATCAGGAATTTGCTCAGGATAAGGATATTAAAGCCTACGAAAGGTTGTTCCTATCCAAAGCCAAGCAGCTGCATAAACTAGCTTTGTTAAGTTCTCCAATCCCTGAAATAGAGTGATAGCCTTCATAAGTTAGGCTAGCTGCTCGGGGAAAAATTTGGGTTAAAGGGTAACTAGTAAAGGGTAAAGGGTAATGTTAGAAACTTTTACCCTTTACTTTTATTTATTTTGAGCGGTCAGCCGTCAGCCTAATGCCGTCAGCCTAATGCTTAAAATAAACCTCTAAGGATAGAATTTAATAGTTCAAGATTAATCAGAATTGAAAGTCTGGGTAAAAGCCCTTGGCCATTCCCGTAGCGTGGGCGTAGCGCAATCGGTGCTTTGTGGCACAGGCTTCTTTGTGGCACAGGCCACAAGCGCTGTGCTTTCGTGACTATTAAACGAATGCTTACCTCTTGTATTCAAAAGCTGACAGCTGACCGCTGATAGCTGATAGCTGATAGCTGAATACTTACGGTCAACAAGCCTTAATTACCTCTTGCAAGGTGGTAGTGAAGTTTGGATAGGAGATGGCAGCCGCTTCAGCACCGTGAATGGTAGTTGTACCTTGGGAATTGAGGGCTGCGATCGCTAAACTCATGGCAATACGGTGGTCAGTATGACTATCCACGTCTGTACCGGTTAAGGGAGTACCACCAATAATCTCTAGACCATCGGGCAATTCAGTGACCTTAGCTCCCATCTGGTTCAACTGGGATGCCATCACCGCTAAGCGATCGCTTTCCTTAACTCGCAGTTCTGCTGCATCCCGAATGATAGTAGTTCCTTGGGCAAAGACTGCTGCTACTGCTAAAATCGGAATTTCATCAATCAGGCGGGGAATCAAGTCACCCGCAATGGTGCATCCTTTGATGAGGTTACCGTGACGTACCCGCAAATCTGCCACCGGCTCCCCAGCCACTACTCGCTGATTTAACAGCTCAATATCAGCCCCCATCATGGATAGGGCTTCTAAAATACCTGTACGGGTAGGGTTAACACCCACATTTTCCACAATCAGTTCTGAACCGGGTACAATCGCTCCGGCTACTAACCAAAAGGCAGCTGAGCTAATATCACCAGGAACAATTACGGCTTGCCCTTGCAACTGAGCCGGTCCTGTCACCGTAACACTATTGGTTTTTGGGTCAGTAATAATCTGAGCTCCAAAGGCTTTGAGCATCCGTTCGCTGTGGTCACGGGAGAGGGCTGGTTCAGTGACAGTTGTTTGTCCTTCGGTCATTAAACCAGCGAGGATAATACAGGATTTTACTTGAGCTGAGGCGATGGGAGAGTGGTAGTGAATTGGTTTAAGAACGGAGCCTTTAATGGCCAGGGGAGCGAGCGTTGCACCTTCACGCCCCCAGATGCTGGCTCCCATTTGTTGTAGGGGTTTCACCACACGGGACATCGGACGCGATCGCAAAGACTTGTCACCGGTTACAGTAAAAAATCGGTCAGCAGCAGAGGCGAGTAGTCCCAGAATCAGTCGTAGGGTAGTACCCGAGTTACCTGCATTTAAGACATCAACGGGTTCTTGCAGTTTCCCTAGTCCTATACCCTTAACAATCACTTGTTCAGTATTAAGTTCCGAGATATCTGCGCCCAAAGCACGAAAGCAGCTAGCAGTGCTTTGGGGGTCTTCTCCCAACAGTAACCCTTTAATGGTAGTTTTTCCTGAGGCTATCGCTCCCAACATTAAGGCTCGGTGGGAAATCGATTTATCCCCTGGTATGCTGATAACTCCCTGCAAAGATAGACCAGAGGTTGGGGGATTTATGCTTAAAGTCTGTTGATTTTCCGTCGTAGTTAGGGTGACTAGATTTGCTGGCAAGGGCATAGACTTCGGTTACATTACCGTGCTGAATCATAACCGATTTTATCAAAATTCTAGGTATTACTGAGATCTGGCACCGTTGTGATTAATCCTACGGTGGGCAGTGCCTAGCAAGGTGCTTGGTCAGTTTCTGGATCTGTCTGATCCACTGCCCACCCTACATGAACTTCCTCCAGTGATTAATCCTACGGTGGGCAGTGCCTAGCAAGGTGCTTTGTCAGCTTCTGAATCTGTCTGATCCACTGCCCACCCTACATGAACTGATCCACTGCCCACCCTACATTAATTGAGCGTTGCTCAAGCCAAGGTTTCTGGACAATATCCCAAACCCATGGTAAATTGTTCGCAAAAAGCTTCTATGTCGCTCTGGTTTGGACTACCATGAGAAACCACAGCAACTTGGTAGCGACGCATGACCTCTACCGGTGACTGTCCGGTTTCCAGACTCCACAGAGCCATTTGCACACGAATGTCAGGGCTGTAGGGAATCCCCAACTCGTTCATATAAGCCCGAAAGTCTCCATGTTGTTGAGCGGTTAAAGGTGTGTCCATCTTGACCTTAACCACCCAGCCATCAATCCGATGAATCACCGTGGCAAATTTGATAGGTAGCTGGGGCGAGTCTTTTAGATACTCAACGACTCGCAGAGTTAGACTGGCATTAGCTAAAAAGTAAAGGTAATCCATAGAGAGGAGTTAGTTAGTAACCAACTGAGGCTTGATATCATATCCGATATCTTTATTTTCGCAAGCCAGGATTGCTAACTGGTAGGGGATACTCCCCCGATCTTAGATAGGGGATATTCCCCAATGTAGGAATAACAGCATGACAGGGATTGACAAACAGACATCCAAGCACCAAATCGACCAATTAGTCTCAAGCTATGACTATGAACTACCCCAAGAGCAAATTGCCCAAACACCCTTGAGCGAGAGGGATGGTTCAAAACTGCTGGTGGTAGATTCACCAACTCACCATAGCCACCACATCTTTAGGGAATTACCTCAGCTACTGCAACCGGGTGACCTATTGATCCTCAATAACACCAGGGTTATCCCCGCTCGACTCTATGGGCGTAAATCCACTGGTGCGCCTGTGGAGATATTGTTGTTAGAAGAGCGAGAACATCAGGGACAACACCAGAGTTGGCTAGCTTTAGTGAAACCAGGTAGGCGTCTTAAGCCAGGAGCAGAGATTTGGTTTACCCCCTCATCCCAAGTTGGGCTCAACGATAGTAGCGTCTCGAAACAGCTAACTACCCCCCTACCTCCTCTTAAAGCAACTGTTCTGGCAACAGATGAAGCAACCAGTGGGCGGATATTGCAGTTTGATTTCCCAGAGGGAGTATCCTGGGAAACCCTGTTGGAGTTGTATGGCCAGGTTCCTCTACCCCCCTATATCCAAGACTCTCAAGCTACCCCAGACCAGTATCAAACCATTTATGCTCAAAAGAATGGTGCTGTTGCGGCTCCCACCGCTGGACTCCATTTCACCAATGAGCTATTGGAAAACTGCCGCCAACGGGGAATTCGGCTAGGGTATATCACCCTACACGTGGGGGTTGGTACATTTCGACCTGTAGAAGTGGAGGATATTACCGAACACGACATGCACGGAGAGTGGTTAGAAGTCCCCCAATCAACTGTGGAGCAAATTCAGGAAACTAGAGCAACGGGAGGTCGAGTTATTGCCGTAGGCACAACGGTAGTCCGTGCTCTAGAGGGAGCTGTTGTGGATGGGGAATTACAACCCTATTGTGGTAAGACTAACTTATTTATCTACCCAGGTTATCAGTGGCAGGTAGTGGAGGGATTGATTACCAATTTCCACTTACCTCGGTCGAGTTTATTAATGTTAGTTAGCGCCATGGTAGGTAGGGAGCGGTTACTGACCTTGTACCAGGATGCGATCGCTCAGGGTTATCGCTTTTATTCCTTTGGTGATGCGATGTTAATTTTGCCAGAAGCTAGAGATGTTCCCAGGGAACAGGGAATAGGGAATAGGGAATAGGGAATAGGGAATAGGGAGTAGGGAGTAGGGAATGGGGAAGAGGTAAAAAATCCTGTGTACCTGGTTACTATCAGAAACGCTATAAACAATAATTTAATTTTGAACTTCCGTACCAGATTTTTAGCCAAAAAGATAGATCCAAGCGCTGGGTTTTTTCCCAAATTTCAACGATACCGTAGCTATGGGCGTTAAATTTGAGTAGGTAATGCGATCGCTATGTCTAAAACCATGACCTCTGCTGTTGTACCTGATACTCCTTTACTGCCAACTCAGTATGACCTTCCCTGTGATGACGGTATTCCGATGGAAACTGAACGACATAAACTCCAGATGCAATTGCTGATTGATCCGTTATTGCCGTGGTTAGCCCAGCGGGAAGATGGCTATGTGGGCGGTAATATGTTTCTTCATTTCAGTGAAGCACAACTTAAAAATCAAGACTTCCGAGGTCCAGATGTCTTTGTAGTGCTTGGAGTTCCCAAAGGCGAACGACTTAGTTGGGTAGTTTGGGAAGAAGGTAAAGCACCTGATGTGATCATTGAATTAATTTCTGACAGTACAGCCAAGACCGATAAAACTACCAAAAAGCTAGTTTATCAAGACCAAGTTAGAGTACCAGAGTATTTTTGGTACGACCCGTTTAATCCAAAGGATTTTGCCGGATTTAGCTTAGACAATGGAGTCTATCAACCTTTAAGTGAAGATGAACAGGAGCGACTAGTTAGCGAAATATTAGGGTTAGCCTTAGTGCGTTGGTCAGGCTTTTACAAGGATGTGGAGGCCACTTGGCTGCGTTGGGCTACTTTGGAGGGAATTGTGCTACCTACTCCTGAAGAAAATGCGGCGATCGCTCAAGAACAAGCGGCGATCGCTCAAGAACAAGCGGCGATCGCTCAAGAAAGGGCTGAAAAACTGGCTGCTCGCTTACGAGCAATGGGAGTGAATCCAGATCAAGTTTGAAGAATAAGAATTAATAATTCTCTAAGCATTCAGCGGTCAGCGGTCAGCGGTCAGCCGTCAGTCTTTAGCTGATAGTTGAGAGCCTTTAACTGATAGCTGATAGCTGATAGCTGATAACTGACAGTAAAACCAACGTTTGCCTCTTGCCTCTTGCCTATCTTTTAAGAATTAGTATTAGCTGGCGTCAACTGTAAATATAAACAAGGAATCACCAGCAACGCACTCAAGGTTGAGGCACATAAACCGAAGATAATTGCCATACACAAAGGAAACCAAATGGGATCACTTAGTGCTAAAGGAATCAAACCAACCATGGTGGTAATACTGGTGGTGAGTACCGGGCGCAGTCGGTCAGAAGCACCATGAGCTGCAGCTTGTCGCACTTTCATTCCACTTGAACGATGCTTGTTCATGGTTTCTACGATCACGATGGAATCATTAACTACAATCCCCACTAGAGAAATAATCCCAATCATGCTAGGAAACGAAAGGGGTATCCCGAGCAAAGAGAAACCACTAAAAGTGCCAATCAAAGCAAAGGGGATAGAGAGCATAATAATGAAAGGCTGGCTGAAAGAGCCAAATTGCAGCACCAGTACCGAAAAAACTAAGAAAAGTGATACATAGGACATGTTAACTGCGGAACCAAAGGTCTCACTTTGAGTTTCAGCCTGTCCGCCAAATTTGTAATCATAACCTGGAGACCATGTTTTCTTCATTTGCTCTAATTTTGGCTGTAACTCTGCCAAAATCTCTCCAGGAGTGCGACCTTTAGCTTTAGAATAAACAGTAACTGTGCGTTCGGTATCTGTATGGGTAATCGATAGGGGAGCCATGCTCTGCTCAATATCCAATATCGCCTCTCCCGATATTGCTCCGTGGTCTGATGAAAACAGTTGAATCATTCTCAACTCATCACGACGAGTGGGACCACCTACAGCGCCATTGCGGGAGGGCCACGCAGTACTCAGGCGAATTTCTAAGTCGTCTTTTCCTGCTCTAATGGCAGAGTCTGTAATCTCGTTATCGGTCATAATGTAGCGTCCCTGCAGGGCTAGGTCATTTTCACTGATGCCATAAAAATCCATAGCTTCCCGTTTGGGTCGAAGTTTGATATCGTTGCGCAAGTCTCCCAAGCCATCACGGACATCTTCAGTCCCATCAATCTGGCGCAGTGCTAATTGGACTTCACCGGAAATCTGCCGCAGTGTGTTCATGTCATTGCCTTTTAGCTCAATGGCAATCGGGTCTCCGCCTTCACCAGTACCAGGAACATTGATGACTAGGGATGCTCCAGGATAATTACGGATGGCCTGATTCAGTTCTGTTCGCAAGTCATCTATATAGTCATAGGAGAACTGGTCGCGCTCGTTTTTTTGGTAAATAGTGCTGAGAAACCTAGTAAATAGTTATCCTGTGTCGGCTTAAGACCACTCTCTGCCACTAAAGCACTTTTTTGACCAACTAATTTGGTGACACTTTCAAAATAATCCTTGGAACGCAAAATTTCTCCTAAATCATCTGCCACTTGTTGAGACTTTGCCAAGGTGGCTGTGGGGGGTAATTCCACATTGATACTGATGGGGCGGGTGTCAGCATCAGGAAAAAGCGTTCCTGGTAATTGCGCAACCGCAACCAAAGAGGTAATAAAAATAACTACAGTTCCGACAATCCAAGCACCAGCTATTGCTCGGTTACGTACTGTAAACTTGAGACTCCAGTTTTTAAACCATTCAGAGGCGGATTCGGTTAGTTTATCAATGCGGGTTTTTTGCATCCCGCCTTTGACATTACCTAACACAAAGCGAGACAAGGGTATATCGATTAATAAAGCGATCGCATAACTGAGCAACAGACAGATAATTGCTGTGATGGGCATCAACCGTACAAACTTGCCCATCGTGCCACTAATTACCAGCAGGGGTGCCATAGCTAGAATGGTTGTGAGCTGACCGGAAAACGCTGGTGCTGCATAGGTTTTCACAGTCTTAAGGGCTGCCTGATTAAAGGTTAACCCCTCCACAAACAGTGCATCATGCATCCCCTCCATCATTAAGATGAATACATCCACCAGCAATCCTAGTGCTATGACCATCCCATATAAGATCATATTGTTAAGGGTGTACCCACTAAGCCAGAGCAGAAATATAGCTCCGAGAAAGGTTAAAGGAATCGATAACCCTGCAATTATGGCTTCTCGCCAGGTCAGGGCAATGAACAAGATGATAAAAACACCAATAACTGCCTGAATCACATTACTGATCAGGTTATTCTGCTCATCGTGAATCTGTTCGTCCTGCCTGTAGGTAATCCGATAATCCATCCCAAAAGGCCAGACATTGAGGTCTTGCTTGAGAGACTCCAGTTCTTCTAAGGTTTTTTCGATGACCTTAATTGAGTCAGACCCTGGTACTTTCACTACATCCATGCTGACGGTGGGTTCAAACTCAGAACCCTGCCAACTAATGAAGGCACGAGTCTTTTCCCTTTCCAAATCCCGACGTACTAAGGCAACTTCATCGAGGCGCACTACCCTACCATCAGCACCACCCAAACGAGTGATAGGCAAGCTACGTAAATCTTCCAAGGTACGAAACCTACCGTACAATCGTACCTGAGCCCCAATCTGTTCATTTTCAATCTGGTCCCAGGGCATATCCTGGTTAGCAACTCTGAGGCGGTCACTTACTGTTGTTGGGGAAATCCCCAAAGTAATCATGCGGCTGGGGATAAGTTGGACATTGATAACTTCTTTCCGTTGTCCTGCTACATTAACCTCCCGTACACCCGAGACTTTTTCGAGTCTTTCTTGAATATCTTCCGCCGCCCGACTGAACACTGCCGGATCGAGATTACCATATAAAGCAATCGAGAAAATTGGGACATCTTGGGCAGAGATTTGCTCTATATTGGGTTGCTCAGCCTCTGAATTAATCTCCGGTTCAGCATCATCCACTTTTTGCCGCAGCAGTGCCATCGACTCCTGAACATTGGCATTAGCTTGAAATTCAACTAATATCTGGGAGAAACCGTTGAAAGAAGCACTCTCAACTTTCTTCAATCCCTTGAGGGATTTGAGTTCTTTTTCTATTTTATCGGTAACTTGAGTTTCTATGGTTTCTGGGTCAGCCCCTGGCCAAGTAGTAGTCACTATCGCCATGGGAATTTCCACATCTGGATCGGCTTCTTTGACCATCGACTGATAACCCATCAATCCACCCAAGGTTAGCAAAACGATCAAGAGAATACCAAATACTGTTTTCAGGAAAAAGAATTTAGCTAAACCTGAGGCTCGGTTAACATCAGGCACATCATGCCCATTATGCCCATTATGCCCATTATGATCTAATTTATCCTGTAAAACCTCAGGTTTAGAGTTGGAGGAAACCAGCTTACTACTCATCAATTACCTACCAAAGGAAAACGTCATCTTAGCAATTACCGTAAGCATTCAGCATTCAGCATTCAGCATTCAGCATTCAGTTAATAGCTATTAGCTATTAGCTATTAGCATTCAGCTTATGGGCTACGCGCAATCGGTGCTTTTGAATAAAACAGGTAACCATTTGTTTAATCTGAGTTACGTCTGCATGATAGCTGACCGCTGACCGCTGAATGCTTACCAATTACCAACTGCCCAAATTATTCCTTACTAGTTAATAACTTCAACTGGTGTGCCATCAACTAAGCGATTGAGTCCTTCTGTGACAACTAAATCGCCAGGTTCAACACCACTTTTAATTTCTTGCATAGAAATCCCCTTAATACCCTCTGTTACCGGACGCAGTTGAACGACGTTTTCTTGTTGATTTACAACAAATACATAGGGTTTATGGTCGCGGTAGACAATTGCATTAATAGGAACACTTAGGGCTGTGGGGTTTTCTTCCACAGCAATCCAAACAGAAACTCGCTCCCTATCCAGTACATTCTTACTTCCTTGGTACAGGCGGATGGTCACGTTTACAGAACGCTCACCAGGGTTAACCGAAGGACTGACTGAAAAAATTGCGCCTCGGGCTTTAGCAAGGCGAAACAATTCCTGTTGGGTCATGCCTCTACTAGAGGCACTACTCATGTCTTGATCTAACACCACATAAGCTGATTGACCGGGTTGCACCAATGGGCCATAAAAGGTCGGGAGTTCGACATCGACTTCATAAGCGCTAGGGTCATTGACAATGATCGGCACTGAATCGACTACAGTCTGATAATTACTAGTGTTTACACTGTTTAAAATTTGGGTTGTCCAGAAGTCTCCCTCTCGGATATTAAGGTGGGCTACAATTCCATCAAAGGGTGCTACAATCTCCGTATCTTCTAAACTAATGGTAGAGCGAGTTTGCCCAGCCTTGGCTGAAGCAATCTGGGCTTGAGTAGCAGTTAATTGTGACTGGGCAGATGCTAACTGACTTTCAGCAGCTTTGACATTGCTCAAGGCAGCATTAACTTGAGCTTGTGCTGCTCTGACTTGGGATTGACCATCCTCGGCTCTATTTCTGTAGACATCAACATCACTCTCTGAGATTACACCGGCATCGAAAAGTTCTAGACGGCGTTTGAATTCAGATATCGCTAAATCAAAATCATTTTTTGCTGCTTCAAACTGGGCTTGGGCGCTGAGTACTTGTGCTTTGGTTTGTTCTACATTTGCTTGAGATTGAGACAAATTTGCTTGTGCTGTTACCCGTTGGGTCTGAGCTTCAGCAGTTTGGGCTTGAGCTTGTGCCAGCTCTGCTCGCAGTCTGCGGTCATCTAATTTTGCTAGTAATTCACCCTTTTTGACAAAATCTCCCTCTCGTAGATCCCGTCCATTAACTTTTTTGAGATAGGTGATAGTTCCTGAGGTTTGGAAGGTCAGGTGTTTGCCTCGCACTGCTGAAACGAAACCATTGCCAAAAACTAACTGTTGCAGTGGATAAATTTTGACTGGGGTGGCTCGTACAGGTAACCGGTTAGGTTCAGCTGGGGCTGCTGTGATGGTGTTTTGTGATACCTCGGGATTAGGTTGGGACTGTTTGAAAGCGATCGCACCCAATGCTATAATACCGATACCTAGCAACAGAAAAGGCCACATCGGTCGCTTTTTACGGGAGGGATTGGCGGGGGTATTGGTTGCTTCCCTGGCAGCTTCCGTTTCTACTTCGGGTAATGGGTCTTGTGGTTGCTGTTCAACCCCTTGATCAATGTGTTCCTGAATTGGTTGAGGTGAGGACAAGTGCTTTTGAGGCAAAGGATTTGATTTCATTGTTTATTTCCTGTAGCGTCAAGTCTTAAGTACTTTTGAGTTGCACAGTATGGGGTTAGTTGCCCAATATACGGATATCGCCTGTCACCAAGGAGTTTGTTTCGATAGAAATGCCACAGGCGCGCATCAGAACAAGCAGATATCTACCATATATCAGTTGGAGCAACCCTGCCATAAACCCGTGTTATAGCATTCTCTGAAGTTTTGTCAAGTATACAGCTTCAAAACCTGTGTTGAAATCAGGATAAGTACTAAAACCTAGGGATAATTTTATTAAGGGAGTAGGGAGTAGGGAGTAGGAAGCGGTTAGCCTTCTATAGGCTTTCACCTGTACGCCAGACGGTATAAATTAATTGCTGCATTTAAATATTGATAAATTTGTAGACAAATTATATCATAAATTAACCCCACCAGTGTCTTAAACCAGTGGGGTTTTTTGAGGATTAATTTAAACTAATTAGAAGGATTTATTTGTCTGCTGACTGCTGAGCGCTGAACGCTGTTCGGGTAGCGCATATGCTTAAGCAGTCTTTTTTTTGAAAGCTGCACCTGTTCCCAAAGCACCTAATGCTAGTAAGCCCAAAATTGAAGCAGGTTCCGGAACGGGTGTTAGCTGAACATTGTCAATCAGCAGTCCAGAGTCAACAAAAGGATCATCCTCGTCCAAGACTCCAAGTCCTAAACTAAAGGTTCCAGAAGTTTCAAAGGTATAAGAAAAACTCTGAAAGCCAGTCTCTTCAAAGAAAGGTGTCTGAAAGAAAGGTGTCAAAGATTCTATGAATAGTGGGGAGTTGGTGTCAGCTAGTCCATCTACCATTTGAGAGATGCTGACGAAGGAAAAATCGTTAAAAACTTCTGGATTAACAAAGGGAAGACCGTTAAAATCTTCTGGATTCAAAGATGATGTAAATTCATTCGTGAGAAAGTTCCAATCAAAAGTCAAAATATCTCCGGCATAGGCAGTGAAGGTTTGTTGAATTGCAGAACCCTCTGTGGGAGTATCTACATTGGGAAGATTAGGGATAGTAGCTAAGCTTCCAGCTGTTAATCCTAGGAATGTTTCTATATCCGAGACAGGAACTGAGCCAACACCAGTAGTTAGTAAAGCTTGGAAGTCTCCATCTGTTGGACCACTTCCAAACTCTGCTGTCTCAATACTAGTGTCGCCTATGGTTGCCCATGGGTTGAAATCACCAGTCTCAAAACTGCCATTGACAATTGCCAAAGCTGGGTTAGCACTTAAAAGAGTTGCGGCACTAACTAAACTTACTGTACCTGAGCATAGGGTTAAGACATTGAACAATTGGCGAGTAGACATAAACTTGATTACTCCTTTGTTAGGGAAAATACGATGGTTTTCGCGACGACACTATTTGCTGTAACTATGTCTTGATGCAGCGCGGCAAAAGGGGGTTTATCCTATGAGCCACTGCATCGGTTTGGAGAGTATTGGAGAATTTATTAATATAGCAATTCTCTCTTCAATGAGGTACAAAGCGATCCCCCGTTGGTCGGGAGCATCCCATTTTGGAAACAATATTACCCAAAGCAACGATATTTCAAGGGTTTCAGCCCCCTAAAAAGAGCTAACGTGCCAAATTGGGATGCTCCCCGTTGGTCCCCATTTGTAAGGAGGACTTTGAGGTTGATAACCATACCTCATCAAGGCCATAAAAGCTATAAGTCAGAACATCTAAATATCAAGGGGCTCAAATCAATTAATTCTAAAATCTAGAGCCTCTTAATACGCAAGCACCATGATCTGACACATCCAAGCCAACTAGTTTAAGCATGGATGTAACTAATCAGAAAAATCGCTACGAACTCAAGCAGCGCTCTCTCAAGATAGAGTTCATTGTTGATTATTATCCCCAGAGGGAGGTCTTTTCTTTTACTGCTTTAGGTTGGTAGCTATGACAAGAACGATTTAACGTTGATGACTGATTTATTTCCCAAGAATAATATTACATATAAATCTGGAAAAATTGAGCTAATCCAAGTAAAATTTACTCAATCTTTAAAATAATCAAGTTTTAATGAAAAATTCTTTGATAAGAGATAATTCAGTCAATATAGCATTTACCAATAGGTCATAAACAATATTGCTGTGTCTTGATGCAGTCGGTCATGGGGGGAACCCCCATGACCGCGCTGCATCGCTTTCTGATAACATCAAAAACTATTCGGAGCTCTTTCCTACTGGGTGCATCTCAGTTTTGCAATTAGGCAAAAATTCGGGCGAAAATTTCTACACTCCCCGCGCCCGGGCCCCACACTCCCCGCGCCCGGGCCCCACACTTCCGATCTTTTTTACAAATATGAGATGCACCCTTCCTACTCTTCCCTGTTCTCTGTTTCCTGTTCCCTATATTGATGCAGTCCTATGTTTACATCTCAAATAAAAACGCTATACTTGGGTTCCCTAAGATGCATTTAAATTTCCACCTCAAGTAGCGTGACCTACGGTCAATCGCGTAGCTTGGCCAACGGCCAATCGTTCCCGTAGCGTGACCAACGGTCAATCCACTTGTGAAAAAGCCGGTCTACCCTCTGACCATCTCCCCATCTCCCCAAAGCGCCCCTATTCACAATTTAAATGTGTGAATAAGGGCTGTTCCATTATTGATGTTGACAGAATAGGACTTAGAAACTGTTTATAAAGTGACATACTCCCACACGCTCATCGAAGATTACAGTGTGGGCTTCTTACCAACTCCAGCCATCACTATCGGCTTTCGCCGACGCGGGGCGCGAACGGATACACGGGTTACTTTATTAACGACACGGGATGCCCCGACCCACCGGAACAATACAATAAGTTCTATTTTTTAGGCACGTAAGTGGCTGACTTGCCCAGCATTTAAGGCCGTAGGCCACGCTACGCGAACGGCTTTGTTTATCAGTACATATATTATAGCAATTTTATAATACCCTGTGCAAAATTCATCCCACACCTATGCTACGCATTAGGTGTGGGGCTTCTTTTGCCGGACAGCTAAATCTTAAGACAACTGAAATCGCTGACTATTGGTGGGTTACGGCGGACAGTTCTTTTAATCCGAAGTTACCGACTCCCGACTCCCTCGGTGCGCTTGACCCGTAATTTAATTACGGGTCAAGCGCACCGCTCCCGACTCCCTGATAAACCAAAGCGAAGACTACAGTAGGGTGCGTTATTAGCCCACCCTACTGTTGGTTTTATGCTGACGCTTAACCCTCAACCGTCAACCCTCAACCCTTAGACCAAACTTGGTAAAGGAATGGTCAAATGGGGATACAGAGGAAAGCGATCGCATAACTGTGCCACACGCTGGCGACATTGAGTTGCCACTTGCTCATCCTCTCGATTCAGTAAGCGATCGGCAATAATATTACCAATCTCAGTAAATTCTGCCACTCCCATGCCTCGGGTAGTCATGGCGGGGGAACCTAGGCGCAAGCCACTGGTGACAAAGGGCGACTCTGGGTCAAAGGGAACAGTGTTTTTGTTAGCCGTAATCTTGACACCGCTCACCAGTTGGTCAGCTCGCTTACCTGTCATACCAATAGAGCGCAAATCTACCAGTAATACATGGTTATCTGTACCACCAGAAACAATCTTTAACTCCCGGTTTTGCAGTGCCGTTGCCAAAGCCTTAGCATTTTCAATCACCTGGGCAGAATAGGTTTTGAATGCTGGGGTCAAGGCTTCCCCAAAGGCAACAGCTTTACCAGCAATCACATGTTCCAACGGACCCCCCTGAGTTCCGGGAAACACTGCCTTATCGAACTTTTTACCCAAATCCGATTGATTGGTCAGAATCAAGCCACCCCTTGGACCACGCAGGGTCTTGTGAGTGGTAGTAGTGACCACATGGCAGTGAGGAAGGGGGTTAGGGTGATGACCAGTAGCAACTAAACCAGCAATGTGAGCCATATCCGCCATCAGGTAGGCACCCACTTCATCAGCAATGGCCCGGAATTTCTCAAAGTCAATGATTCGGGGATAGGCGGAATAGCCGCAAATAATCAGTTTGGGACGCTCTTTCAGAGCAAGTTCCCGAATCTGACCATAGTCCAATTGTTCAGTCTCCTGGCTGACACCGTAGTGACACACCTCAAACCATTTGCCCGACACATTGACCGGTGACCCATGGGTAAGGTGTCCGCCATGGGACAAATCCATCCCCATAATCTTGTCACCAGGTTTTAGTAAGGCTAGAAATACTGCAAAGTTCGCTTGAGCGCCAGAATGGGGCTGCACATTGGCATGAGCAGCACCAAATAGTTCTTTAGCACGGTCAATCGCTACTTGTTCGACTTTGTCAATGAACTCACAGCCGCCATAGTAGCGCTTTCCGGGCAATCCCTCAGCATATTTGTTAGTTAGCACTGAGCCTTGTGCTGCCATCACCGCTGGGGAGGTGAAGTTCTCACTAGCAATAAGTTCCAGATGCTCCCGTTGGCGTTGGAGTTCCTGTCCCAGATACGTGGCTATCGTGGGATCGGTTTCGGCGAGAAAATCTAAGTTAGTTTGAGTCACTTTCTTTACTTCTAGGATCGATCACGTTTGGGTATTGACACAACAACCTTAAAGGTGTAAGTGCTTACAAAAAATCCTCTGAGGCAATAAAGCCCCGTCTAGGCAGGAGCGGGAATCAAAAACTGAGGTAGCGCTTTGATGCACGGGTTTATCCCATCAGCGACTACCGGTACCGACATAGCAGCTTTAGTCGCCCTGAAGATTTTGTGACCACTCCCACATCAAATCAGAGATTATGATGTGGGCTTCTCAAATTCGCAAATGAGACTTGCTGCTCCTCGATATCCTGTATCGATTTACCACAGCCATTGAGCGGCAGTCCAACCGCCATTAATGCACGATTCAAAATGTTGATGCCACTATTCCAATCGCGGTCAATTTTTACTCCACAATCAGGACAATGATGGACTCTGTCAGCGAGATTTTTCTCAACTGAAGCTCCACAATTGAAACACTCGATACTTGTACCCCGTGGATTAACTTCCTGGACTAACAAACCGCGTTTGACCGCCACTGCTTGTAAGATTTCTAGAAATGACCCCCACGCAGCATCATGTATTGATTTTGCGTGTCTTATTCGAGCAAGTCCTTTGATATTTAAATTTTCGTGAGCAATTAAGTCATATTTATTACACAACCAATGAGCAACCTGATAATGAAACTCTTTTCTGCAACGAGCTAAGTGAAGATGCAACAAGCTAACTTGCTTTTTAGCTTTTTTCCAGTTGTTAGAACCCTTGACACGACGGGACATCGCTTTTTGAGCTAATGCCAGTCTGTCTTGAGCCTTCCTGTAGAACTGTGGGATCGGTACTGCTTCACCGTCAGATGTAGTTAAAAACTTTTCTAAGCCAACATCAATTCCGACAGCAGACTTAACTGAATCTATAGGTAATATTTCAGGGACGGTATGATCCTTCATTGAAATGCAGCAATACCAACCATCAGCTTTTTTGACAATAGTACACTGCTTGAGAGTGAATCCATCCGGCAATGGTCGATGCATTACCACAGGAATAGAACCGATCTTGCTTAGTTTTAAAACTCCATCAATTAAGTGCGCCCCCGCTTTAGAACTATTCACCCTAGGAAAGACAAAAGATCTAAGTTCTCCAGGCTTCTTGAAACGAGGTCTTCCACCCCGCTTGCCACCCTTGACAGGTTTCCTCCATCTTTCCCACGCTTTATTAAGTCGTTGTAGATTAACTTGTTGAGTTTCTGCGTAAATTTTTTTGTACTCAGGGAACAACCGTTTGGTTTCCTTGAGGGCTGATTGCTGAGTGTAATAATTGAGTGGTTCTGGTATTTCACCAATTGGTTCACTAACGATACTACATCTATCAATAGAGCAACGACTCCTATTGAGCCAATCAAGTCTTTGCCCTAGAGCATAGTTCCAGTGACGGCGCAATAGTTCTAGCCATCTTTCCATGATGGCTACTTGTTCGGTGTTCGGCTTAATTCTGTAGCAGTAGGTCAGTATCATCAGCCCTTAGTTAAACAACTCAAACAATATCTCAAGAACCAATATACCCAGTCGGGCAATTCCCCGGAGACGCGCGCCTTAGACAGTTTAGCCTTTATAAGCGACAGTCTGTGAGTCATAAGTTTAAGTTATATGAAATAAGGCTCAACTGTCTTACGGTAACTTCTAACCCGTTAAATCACGCGATTATAACGGGAGACCCCTTGCCCGTTTAGTTGGACACGACCCTTAAACAGGACTTACCCAGTAAATATACCTACAGGGTTGGTTATTAACGCACCCTATTACTTATCCCTACTACTTATCCCTACTACTTATTCCTACTACATATGGGCGTTTGATGCCCAGTTTTTCACCAGTTTTTCATAAGTCCTGTCAAACAATTCATCGGTAAGGATGAGCTTAAAGCTTGATTCTGGAACGATTCAGACTCAGATTAGGCCAATTTTTAGCAAAACTTAAAGTTTTTATTATGTTAAATTATTTATTATACAACACTTATCATCCAGGGGATCTAATAAGATAAGAATAGGGTTAAGCAATAGTTCTAATCAACAGCACTTATAAACAAGACTTAAGCACTAAGGTGATTGGTCAAGAGTTTCTCGATTAGTATGGGCATAAGGTGTCGTGAGCAAATAAACATTTTTCCCTATCCTCCAGCCTGTTGAGAAGACCTTAGAGTATCTTGCTTCGGCATCAGCCCTGATAGCGTAACAGGATTAGTGCTATGTTAGTAATTCTAACGGACAACCAAGTAATTTCCCCCGACCTTGTCTGCCAATGTTGTTTACTGGCTGACCCAAGTGGTCAACCTCGCTGGCATCAAGGCAAATTGGTGTGTGCTCATCTCCTCAAGAAGCTAAGTGAGAAGCAAGCTCAACAGTATGAGTGTGAAATGGGCTTCCGTCTGGTAAATATGGAGTAAACTTTTGTAGTAAGAACTTTTGTAGTAAGAACTTTTGTACTAAGCGATCGCGAAGCGTGACCAAAGGTCAATCGCATTTCAGGTTGCGATGGGGTAGAGTGTTGTGCTGCGCTATGCTGAATAATAGTTAGTGTAACCCTGATCTGAACATCTTCAAGGAGAAATCACGATGACTTGGCGCGGATCAACAGATGTTAAAGACCGGATTTTTGCAGCCCTTGCATATATACTGCCTCTAATTGTGGTTTTGCCCTTTGGTCAATTTCTGCTAAGACAGTTTCCCATTCTGGGCATTATTTACCTGCCACTACAACCATTAATTTCAATTTACTACCGTTTGCCGTTGGCGGGGTTAATTATTTTCTTTGTTTTGTTCTTAGCCGTAGTCAGAAACCCACGAATCAGCCATTTTGTTCGCTTTAACACCATGCAGGCGATTCTTTTAGACATTCTTTTAGTTTTGGGTTTTCTATTGTTGCCAATTTTACGCCAAGCACTAGGGGTTAACTTGCTAACAGAAACCTTGTATAATGTAGTATTTTTAGGAATCCTTGCCGCCTGCGGCTACTCCATGATTCAATCATTGATGGGTCGTTACGCAGAAATACCAAGCCTTAGTCAAGCCGTTTACAGCCAAGTCCCCTAGTATTCCTTAGTCTTGGCCTGTGAAGGGCGTAAGCTCACCGTATTTTCCAACTGGCCAATTCCCTCAATTTCCACCCGGACGCGATCGCCAACTTCCATTGGTCCTACTCCTTGGGGTGTCCCCGTAAGGATCACATCTCCTGGTACTAGGGTCATCACCTGGGAAATGTAAGATACCAGAACATCTGGCGGAAATACCATTTGACTAATTAAAGCTGATTGTACTGGCTCAGGGTTGTCATTCAGAAATGTCTGCAATTTTGCCCCAGCACTCAATTCCCGGACTATCCAGGGTCCGAGGGGACAAAAGCTATTAAATCCCTTAGCCCTGGTCCATTGGGCATCCCGCTTTTGTAAATCCCGAGCCGTTACGTCATTAGCGATCGTATAACCCCAAATTTTGGATTGAGCTTCGTCTGGTGTGCAGTCTAAGCAATAGTCACCGATTACCAGTGCTAATTCTCCCTCATAGTCTACTCGCTGAGACTGAGGCGGATACTGGATGGCTTGAGAGTCAGGAATTATAGTGGTAGGGGGTTTAAGAAACAGTAAAGGTTCCTCAGGAACTGATGTTCCCAATTCCGCTGCGTGTTCAGTATAGTTTTTGCCTACAGCCACGATTTTAGTTGGTGCACACGGAGCCAGCAATTGATAGCTTTCTGGTTCCAACTCTAAATCTATGGGTTGTCCCTGTAACCAAGGTGGTGCATCCAGCACCTGAATAGTGCGGGTCACCTGTAACAAGCCGTAGTAGGTCTGTCCTTTAGAAGATTTAACTCGAACGTAACGCTGTGTCATAACAATAGATGTTCCTTAATAATATTACGAAAATTCTCTACTTTACCTAAGGTAGTATTGAGTTGGTAGTACGTCAGTACTGAGTACCGATAACAGATTGTCCTTAACAGTACAATAGATAACAAGCTGCATTCAGACATAGCATCTTCTAGTAGTGTCTGGTGGTGTCTAGTGTTATTCCCCTTTGACGAATGTACTTTCTTTGAGCACAACTTAATTGAAATTTAATTGAAATTGGTTGCACAAGGGGTTAAAATGCTGAAGGGTAATGCTTGTAAAGTATTGAGATCAAAGTATTGAGATCAAAGTATTCAGATAAGTGTAACAACCCCANACACTTACCGATCCGGTAACTGTCCGCTTGAGTAGCGGTAGATCAATTCCTGCTTCTTTAACTATCCAGTAGCAAGCAAGTCAATTACCCAACCTTGACTCTCACCTTTGGTGTGGTTCAAGGAAAGCTGATTGTTAGTGCTGATTGTTAGTGCTGATTGTTAGTGCTGATTGTTAGTGCTGTGTATCGGATAAAAAGAAGCCAAATTGTCCATAAGGAGATTAATACCAGTGAAAAACACTTACGAAATGATGTACATCCTGCGTCCTGATTTGGGCGAGGAACAAGTAGATCAAGCTATCGGCAAATATCGAGACCTGTTGCAGGAACTAGGTGGAGAGCAAATCGAGATTCAGCATCGTGGCAAGCGTCGTTTAGCCTATCCCATAGATAGGTACCGGGAAGGGATTTATATCCAAATGAACTATAATGGACCAGGTACCCATGTGGCCAAGATTGAGCGAGCAATGCGTCTAAGTCAAGATGTGATTCGCTACCTCACCATCAGACAGGAATCATCCCCAGCCCCTACACCAGAACCAGCAGAAGTTGAAGCTTGAACTCTCGGTATTCCAGGGGGTAATCGGTAATCGGTAACAGGTAATGGGTAATGGGTAGTTGAGGATTACCTATTACGTAAGCATTCAGCTATCAGCGTGTCGCGTATCAGCATATGCGCTACACGCATGCTACTTGAGGTGCTATCAGCTTATGGGCGGGCACGGTACTTGATGTGCTTATGGGCATAGGGCAAGCTACACCGAACAGCTTTTGAATAAGCGATGCAGTCAGCCAAAGGGGGTTTCCCCCACTCGCGCTTGGGATCAAGAAAACAGGTAAGCATTCGTTTAATATCAGGAAAGTCCCAGGGTCGAAGCCTGTGCCACAAAGCTGTTCGCCCAGGGTGGGCCAAAAGCCCAGGGCTGACCGCTAAGGGCTGAATGCTTACTTCTTTGCTGGCTACAAAACACTAAGGATTAAAGACTAAGGACTAAGGAGTATCGATAAATTCAGTTCTTGGAAAGGTTCGGAATCTGGCTTAATCTCGATTTGATTGGGTTGAGCCGATTCACCATTAATCAGTAAATTATACTTACCCTGCTGCAACCCTTCTAAATAAAAGACCCCAGCACCGTTGGTAATCGAAAAAATCGATTTTCCTGAATCAACTGGTACTGCTTCTACCTTCGCACCCTCCACCGCTTCTCCCCCAGCATCAGTGACTACACCTGCAAAGGTGTAGGATAGTACCATTGGCACAGTAACTGGAGTATAGCTACCGGGCACCACCTCCACCGCATAGGCCGATTCCTCGGGTTTCCAGTCGATGGGATATCCGGCGGGGTCAAGGTCAAGGCGATAGGTGTCAGGGTCGAGTTTGACAAAAATCCCATTGTTGCGAATGTCTGGTCGAAAAGAGGTAATCGATTTATTATTCAGCAGTAACAGTAAATCCGGCTCTTCGAGGTAAATCTCTTCCCCTTTATCTCGTTTACCATTGCCATTGTTGTCAAAGAAAGGCTGAATTAACAATCCCCCTCGGCTGCGTAAGCGGTCAAAGCGGGTGTCGGCAGCGCTAATCCCTGATTGGACATTGATATTGGGAGAGACCTCAATCCTGAACGTGCTGCCATCAGAGGTAGTAGATATTTCCTGATAACGTAACCGCAATACTAATCCGGGAATCACGGCACTGGAAGCTGAGGCAATCAATCCATTACCCCGAGAACCGAAGCCATAGCCGAAATCCAAGTCCCATAGATATCGACCATCACTAGACTGTTGTGGAGAACGATAGCGCCAAGCTAAGCGAGCGAGGTGATCATCACGGTTATTTGAATCCCGGGTTTCGTAACCCAGTAGCAGGGAATGTCCTTTAGAGGCACTGCTATCGGACAAATAATAGATTAGTTCGGAATTGGTGGTGATTTCATTGCCTCGATGGGACAGTCTCAGACTTCCCAGGTTAGACCTCAAACTCCAGCGCAAGTTATTATTGGTGTCCATGTCAGCACTGGCAAAGAGTGAGAAATTTTGGCTAGTGTGGGAAATGCTCATACCAGCAGCTAAGGCTTCTTCCCGAGTGTTACCACTGGCTCTCAAGGTTAAACCACGAAAGACTTGCCAGTTGACCCGAAACCGCTGCGCTAGACTATCACTGTTGAAGTTAAAGCTCAGCTTAGGGGAGGGTTGGAAGTTAATACTGGCATCATAGTCTATCCCCTCATCCTCTGTACCCAAAAGAGCCGACACTTTTACCTTTAAGGGAAATCCAGCAGGTTGATAGAATAGTTCCCCTAACCCCAATACTGACTCGTCGTAAACCATCCCCATCCCCAAAGTCAGGTCTTCTGTGACTCCTAAGCGATAGGCAATTCCCCCCCGCACGTCTGTAAACTCACCAAAGAAATTCCCATTCTGGCTCGATTCCCGACTCAAGCCAGTGGAAACAACTAAAGCAGAGGCTCCCTTGGTCAATTGACCCGGTATAATAGAAAATTTTGCCTCTCGAATTTCCGGTTCCGCAGTAAGCTGTCCATCGGGATATAGAAAGACGCGATAAGTATTGCTACCGCCTCGTCCAGTTATGACATTTTCAAAGCGGTAAACCCCAGAGGAGTCCACTAGGATTTCATCCACTACCACATCATTAAAACCTTGGGTCAGCTGGACTAACGTACCCGGTTCAGCTTCCCCAGTAATGCTGCGTCCAATGTCATTGGCTTGTAACCGTTGGCTAGGACTAAATCCACCCCCCGATGACCGTGGTGGGATAAATCCCCAGCGCTGGATAGTGGTCGCACCCCAATATTGACCTGTCCCTTGACTTCGCCAAAAGGTGGGCTGGGAACCTAGGACATAATCCGCTGCATCGGTTTGGCGAAAATACTGGGCTTCCTGTAACCGAAACGTCCCAGTATCGGTTAAATCCGGTTGGCGAGTCCTCAGAAACCAGCTACCTCCTAATAAGGTGCCGATGGTGGTAAATTCTCCAGTATAGTTAGTGGAATTAGACAGAGAACTGCTACCACCCCCTCTGCCACTAATATTTACCCGTTGTCTGATCGCGGATATGCTAAAGGCAGGGGCATCAATCTCAGATAATCCTTCAAGTACGACTGGGATTTCTGGAGTTCGCCGACCTTTGCGCCGCACATTCAACCAGGGGGGATTAAACCTAATGGCGTATTCAATCATGTCAAACTCCGTCGGGACTCCTAGAAGAGTTTGGATGGTTTTGACGGGAATGACTAATCCTAATTCTGGGTCAGTTGGTAAGTCTTCTGGATTGATGCGGGTGACTAAACCAGGCGATCGCACTTCTAATTGACCATCTTCTAAGGGTTTGACATCTAATTTCAAGCCCTTAATCACATCATCTAAGGGAATCAGCCACTTTTCAAAATTAATTGCCTGGGAACCATCTTCAAATCCCCGCACTAAGGTACTAGGAATCACATTCTGTTTTCCCAGATTGACGCCTACAGGAAGAATAATCAATTGATCACTATCGTTTCGCCTTGGGCTAGAGGTAGTGGCGGCGACTTCCGGTTTTGGGATTTCAGGTGCTAGTGTTTGGGCAACAACGGAAGTTATGGTAATCAAAGAAGACAAGAGAGTTGTTACAGCTAGATAAGCTAGTGAAATAATTTTCATCCAACACCTATGAGCTGACTAAATGCTGACTAAATTTTTTAAGGGAAACTACATACATACTTTCCAATTTGGTCAGATCAAGTAACAGTAACTAAGGGGTTTGATACATCGGGTTTATTGCAGTAGCACTACTATTCCCTTATTCCCCGTAATTTTATCCACCTTAATCAAATTCAATGAATTTTAAATTCGGTATCTTTCCGGATGTATCCAGTTAGGAAATTAGGAAACAATAGAATTACAAACAAATTACAAACAAACAGTTTATTCCCACCAGATAAAGGACATGAGAAACCAATTCGGTAAATCCTTATTTATTTCCGCCTTGACTGCTTTAGGTGTTGCTGTTGGTGCTACCAGTGCCTTTGCTCAGGAAGCTCCTGAGACAGAGCAGGAGTTTGAATTCCACGGCACAGTAGAGGGAACATGTTCTTTTTTAAATGTTCAACCTGGTAATTTAGCAAACCCTTTTCCCGAAGTATTAGTTGCTAATGACGTAGAAGGTGATCCTGCTACAGGTGTGATGGTGTGTAATAGTGGCGCAATTGTCTCTCTTGGGGATTTGATGCCGATGAATCGTCTATCTGAAGAACTTTTAGACACCGCCAATAACTACGAGTATGGAGTTACTTTTTTTGATCTTGGGGGTGGACCAGTTGGCGAGATTGGGCGTAGTAAGGAAGGACCTGCACTGCCACCCCAATCGTTACCTCCTAACCAATACGATGTTGAAGCTAACATGGAGATCGAGGGACTTTTACCCCTTAAAGGTGGTGATTATGCCTATAAGTTTACGGTGACAGCTACAGCTGACTAAACTCAACTATTGGCTGGAAGCCAGCGACGTATTCCGCTGGAAAATTGAACTGCAATTAACCTCTATATTTTTAGTTGTCTCCGTGGGAATCGGCTTCACCCGATTTTTCCTACGGAGACTTTACCAACAAACCGTTGATTTATAATAATCTAACATCAGCTAATTGTTCTGTCAATATCTAGAACAGCCTTTCCAGACAGATTTAAGTAAAAACAATTAGGGTCTGTATTATTTACTATGGGAATAAAAACCACCATAATCCTATAAAAAATATTACTATATTACCCGTAATTTTCTACATATTAATCAAGTTAAATTAGTTTAAAATTTCGGTATCTTTGCTGAATGGTTACAGTTTTTATTTTTTTAAAATAATTTCTAAAAATTTCCTTTACACCACCAGTTTACCCTAGCTCAAGTAGATGTAAGCATTCAGCTATCAGCCGTTGGCCGTAGGCCACGCTACTTGATGTGCCGTCAGGTAATCAAAGGGAGGTAGTAAACCAGCTGGGGGGTGGTGGTATGGCTGGTTGAAAATCCCTGCTCGTTGTACTCATCCGACCCCGTGCAGTTAAAGCGCCTGCTAGCACCTCAACTAGCACCATCTGTAGCGCATAAGCTGATACCTGTTCCCGTAGCGTGCGCGTAGCCCATTAGCTGACAGCTGAATGCTTACAACTGGAGTTTATCATAATTAGTTTTTAAAAGAAACAGGAAACAGGTAAATTCGGAGCAGATAACCGGATAATTTTTAATTAATAAAAAGATAATATCTGTGTTAAATACTACCTTTTTAATTCAGTCTTTGCAGTCTTGTAGAGAGATAGCATGCTACCTCTCTACTTTTGCTTAAGTTAGTGCCATTCGACTTAATCAAATCGGCTTCTTGGAGAAGTAGATAACTTTGGATATTGGCAGGATTGTGGAGACTAGTTTTGGACTTTTGCAAGAGGTCTGCTGATTGGCGTACTCTGAATTTACCTACTCTGAGCAGTGGTGCTGCTGGGCATAGTCAGATTAATACTAAAAGGCACACTTTGTCGATTCTCTTCTTCGCCCCAAAGCAAGGTTCCAGTCAATTGGTATTGTCCAGCTGTCAATTCCTTGGCATCACTAGGATATCCGATAGAAATCTTCCGTTCCCCCCCAGCAATCACTGTCCATTCGTTTTGTTTGCCAGTGGTGACCGTAGTGGTTCCCTGCTTGAGAGTCCACTCCACCTTGGGTCGTGCAGTGGCATTGCCACTGTTGCTAACCTGTAACAGAATCTGCTTACTCTTGTGATCAAAGCTCGCTTCCTCTACGGTCAATTTGGGAGAAATATCTCCATGACGTACATAGACAGTCACACCAATGCGAGGTACGATGCCCATACTGACACCACCACGGTTATTCTGGGAATGTTCCAGATTTTCTGTGAAAATCACTGCCCGATATTCCCCTTTTTCCATACTAGGAGGAAAGCGGGAAATCATTCGGATGCGGCGAGTTACGCCTGGTTCTACCACCAATTCACGAGGGGAGAATTGTAGATAAGGGGTTAAATCATTAGAGCTAGATTCCAATGCTTCAAACCCATTTTCATCGTAGGTGAAAGGTGTCGCATAGACACGGGCTCGAAATGCCTTATTACTGCGATTGGTGACGTTGATGATACCTCTAGCTTGACCTCGTTCTGCTTCTTCTTCAATAACTAAGGGAGAAACTTGAACCTGAGCTTTAGCTAATCCTGGAAATAGCACCAGTGCAGATAAGGCGCAGCTACCTAAATAAGTTATTAAATGTTGATTGAGTTTAATCATTTCTAGGGAACAGGGAACAGGGAACAGGGAACAGGTCATCGGGAATCGGGAATCGGGAATCGGGAATCGGGAATCGGGAATCGGGAATCGGGAAAAATATTTGTACCTATTTACTATACAAAGTAAGGATTTAGCTTATGCGCTACGTCCCAGCGTCGAAGCCTATGCCACGATAATTGAGGTGCCAAAGGCCAACGCCTGACAGCTGACGGCTGACAGCTGATAGCTGATAGCACCTCAAGTAGCACCATCTGTAGCGCATATGCTTACGATAATTTAGTAAACAGCGATATATAGCACTACCCATTAAGGTTAGGACATTTATAAAAGCAGCAAAAGCTATTATATTCAGCTATTGCTAGCATGCCTATTGCCTATTGCCTTGCGCGTAGCGCTATACTTTAATCTATTGTTGACTAAATTTATGGTAATAGCTATGGTTAAAATTACTGATTTTTATATACTATTATTTTTCAACAATCGTTATAAATACGGATATAGCAATGCTAAGTGATTTGTAAGTAGTCACACAAAAAAAATTACCTGTTTTACAAAATAAAAATCCTGATGTTATAAGCCTTACCGATAATAGGAAGAGGTAATTTATTTTGTAATGATACTTAAACAATACTTACCTTAAAATCGTCCTGAGTGCTAAGTAGTGATAAATTAAGCCACGATCACAGAATATTCAAGTTCAATCCTGACTTAGGCAACAAAACCAGGAAAAGGTTGATATGGAATCCCTTTGCTCTGACACCTATGCCAGCATGATAGTAACGGACATTGCCTCAAATCAAGAAATTTCCAGTTGGAATCGGCAAACCTATCAACGTTTGAAACTCGCTTTGAGTATTGGTCTGCGCCGCCAGCTTTTTTTGGCAGTGTGTGATGACCTGAATCTGCGCAACCAGCTAGCAGATCAATTATACCGGGAGTTAGGCTTATGTGCAGCAAACGGGTCAATGAACCACCAAGGTTACCCAAACTTGGTCAGCCTGAATTTAAATCTGAGCGAACCCAATCCCTTAGCTCAGATTAGTCAATGGTTAACCGACCATGAGGAATCTTACACTTCTGAAAGTATACCGGGATTTCAGATTCTGGGTATAGAAAACTTAACACGGCAACCCGCAGCACTGCAACGATTGTTTCTCAGGCATTTACAGTCAATTGGGAATAATCTCAGCTACTGGGAACTGACTTTCTTGCTCTGGTTGCCACGACCTTGGTTTTATTCCATTCAGCAGTCGGTACCAGAATTTTGGCAACAGCACACTGGTTTCTTTGAGTTTGAAGGAGAACCAACACCCCTATCCCAAAGGGTGGCTGATACAGCACAGGCTTCTTACACATTACCCCCCTCAACAACAGTAATCGATCCTGGTCAGGAAGATGTGGAGACACTGTTAGGGCAAGAGGATATGTTGACAGTTAAAAGTTTTAATGTTGAAGCTTTAAACGATAACTTTCAATCAAAGAATGTGCGACTTGAAAATCACAGTGAAACACCACAAGATAACTTACAAATAAATAACCTGCGACCGACAACTGAAACTGAAACACCACAAGATAACTCTGAACCAAATAACTTGCAACCTGGAACTCAAAAACCATCTACAGGCCAAACCTATCTTGAATTGGGCAATCATTATCGCTACCTGATTGAACAAGGAGATGCCTCTGAGGAAAACTTAGTGATCGCAATCCAGGCTTATGAGCAGGCGCTGCAATGGTCACAATTCACACCTATCGAAGAATCCGCTATCCTCAATGATGTGGGAAATTTCTACTGGATGCTATCTCGTTGTCCGAACAATGACAACCTGATGCTCTCTTATTTAGAGCAAGCCATTAAATGCTATCAAGTAGCACTAACTGACTTTTTAGCGGAACAATCTCCCGAAATTTTTAGCATGATACAGAATAATTTGGGAACAGCTTATGGAGAGTTAGCCCAGTACCAAGATTTAGCTAAAAATCTGGAAAATTCTATTCGCGCCTATGAAGAAGCTTTGCGCTATGGCGGTGCTGACCATGACTTGGTTAAATATGCTTCAACCCAGAATAACTTAGGAACGGCTTACTGGAATCTAGCGCAACATCAATCACCAGTGCCGAATTTAAAGAAAGCGATCGCAGCCTACCAAGAAGCCATCTCTCATCATGACACCACAGCCAATCCTCAGAATTGGGCAATGATTCAAAATAACCTGGGTACGACTTACTGGAGTCTTGCCCAGCACGAACAACCAACAGTCTGGTTGAAGCTAGCCATATATGCCTATCAAGATGCTCTCAAATACCGGAAACCGGAGGTTGACCCAGCTGGCTATGCTGCAACCCAGAATAACCTAGGTACCGCCTACTGGCACTTAGCCGACCAGTTAAAGGAGGAATATGGGGCAAAAGCAGAATACTTTAAGCAATGTATAACGGCTTATGAAAATGCTCTTGCGATCGCAGGATATCAACCACACCCTTCTGACCAAGTCTCTAACCATAACAGATCACCTGTACCAGTTAATTTTGATATTATAGCTACCTACAACAACTTGGGGCTAGTTAATTTCCAGCTAGCGACACACCCACAATTTTCCTTAAGCAAAGGGTCTAAGTTAACTCATTTAGAAGCTGCCCTACACCAACATGTCCAAGCTTGTATGGGTACAGTTGAGCAACCGGAAACCTACCAAATTTCTCTGAATTACCTAATCCACACCATTCGAGCATTCTCTCGGGAAAATGGTCCTGCGGGACAAAGCTTTGCCCTTTCTAAAGTGCCAGGTCAGCTATTACCAGAAATTTTGCATCGCCTATAGGGTTTGTCTCTGGGTTGTAAACACACGAATTGGGGCAAAAGGCAAAAGGCAATAGGCATGCTAGCAATAGGGGAAAGAGAACCTCAGTTTTATTGTCCAATAAAAAAAGACCATACAGGTTTCCATCTCAAATACCAACGCTATAGGAGCCTAGTAATTTAAATTTAAATTTAAATTACCAATTCTAGATATCAAAAATTATCACAAATAATTTTTGATGCCATATTCCCTACTCTCTGCTCCCTTTGCTAGCCCAATTCCCAAATTTATAATTCTAAAAAGATAGTTCACCATCTTGATCATATTGTAACTGTTGAGGCTTGTTGTGAATCTTTCTAGGAAACGGTCTTGGATCAGGTTGATTTTCGGCTACTGATGATTGGGGTTGCTCTTGGTCAAAGATAGCCTGAGTATCATTGACAAACGATTCTACTAATGGCTCCTTGGGCATCACTTCATTATTACTCAGCTCATCATTTAAATCAATAATTTCTCCGCCAAAACAATCTTTAATTTTCCCTAAAGCTTGCTCTATTTGATCAGCATCCCAGTCTAAGTCAGAGAAATCATAACCTCCCTTGGATAATACAGTGTCCACTGCTTCAGATGCTTCAGAATTGCTAGGAGGGGCAAGGTTTTCTGGCTGGGATGGTTGGGAGGAGGGGTTTACTGCTGGCTTTGAAGAGTCACTGGTGCTAGGTGGCACAACTAGTTTGGCCTTGGTTGAATCCCCCTTTGAATCCCCCTTGCTGTTTGAAGATTCCTGTGGTGCTGGGGTAGTGATTGGTGGAGGTAATTTCTGAGTTGGTACTGCTGCTAGGGTCACTCTTGATTGAGGAGCGGTCTGGGACGGGTTTGCTCCTACGAGTTGGAAATTAACTTTCACATGACCTGGATGGACTTTGGCAAATGCCTTTTGAATTTGGGGCAACATTCCTTTTATAAGCTGTTGTACACCCTTCTTTTTGATGCCAATAGATGCCTCTCGGCCATTGAAAGCTAATAAACAGCCGTTGCTACGCAGTATTTCTCTAGACCCATCCAGTTCAATATTACGAATGACCTGTTGCCAAACCTGCTCGATTTCGTAGGGCTGGTTGCTAACCTCGCTATCTTGCTCAACAATAGCGCTATGGTCAACCTCCTGATTCGGTATTGAGGTTGTAGCTAAATCAGGGGTTTTGGGTATGCCATTGGTAGAGGTGTCTGGGTGTGGTTGAAACCCTAACCTTTCTGAAGGCTTAGGCTCCTCAGTTTTCTGAGTCTTGGGCTTCTGAGCTGGTTTACTTGGATGCTCTGGTTTAGGAGTAGTCTGATCTCGAGCAGAGGTTGATTGATTGTATGGCTCTTTTCTGGGCTGATGTTTCCCAACTGGTGGTAGTTTAGGCTGGTGCCTAGGTTTAACCGAAGGTGCTGAGGGTTTGACTGATGGATTTTCAGGGAATAACTTTGAGGTTTCTACGGATTGAGAGGCAAGAGCCGCTGGCAATAAACCCATTAGGGTTACTTCTAACCAGAGACGGGGCTGGGTAGTGTTTTTGATCTGAATTTCACTGTCTTTTAGATGCTGTTGACCACGTAAAATACTCTCCACATCCAGCTGTTTAGCTAACTCACACAGCTTCTGCCAGGTGGGGAGGGTGATGGCTGATAAATTATTACGAGCAGGAGCAGTTTTAGCAATCAACAAATCTCGGTAGAAGCTAGCCAGATTTTGTAGGATAACTAGGGGCTCTCGACCTCTATCGATCAGATAGCCACATTGTTCTAGTACTGCTACTGCTTCAGAAGATGCGATCGCGTTTAGCAATGCCAGCAAGTCTTGTTCAGGTAATGCCCCCACTAAATCCCAAACCTGCTCTACCGTGACCTGTTCATCTAACAAACTCAGTTGATCTAGCAAACTTTCTGCATCCCGGAGCCCGCCTTGAGCCCCTTGTGCCACTAAGGTTAAGGCATCTGGTGTAATAGTTATATTTTCCTTAACTGCAATATCCTTCAGATGAGACACCATTGCCTCTAGGGGAATGCGGCGAAAATCAAAGCGTTGGCAGCGGGAAATAATGGTGGGTAATACCCGTTGAGGGTCTGTGGTAGCCAAGATGAAGACTACCCGCTCCGGTGGTTCTTCCAGGGTTTTGAGAAGGGAGTTGAAGGCTGCGGTACTAAGCATATGGCATTCATCGATCACATACACTTTGTAGCGGCACTGGACTGGGGCAAATTGAGCCCGTTCAATGATTTCCCTGATATTATCTACACCTGTATGACTAGCTGCATCCATCTCAGTCACATCCAAGGATAAACCACCAGCGATCTCACGGCAGACGTGACATTCCCCACAAGGAAATGGAGTTGGCAAATCAGTCTTGAGACAGTTGAGAGACTTAGCTAAAATCCGTGCTGAAGAGGTTTTCCCGGTACCTCTAGGGCCAGTAAACAAATAGGCAGGGGCAATGCGCTCACTCTCGATGGCATTGGTTAGGGTTTTTGCGATCGCATCTTGCCCCACTAAATCTGCAAATCTCTGGGGACGATATTTGTGATGTAGGGGTTCGTAGCTCACGACTTTGTGCTGTGGGGGGCTTACCAGATTGCTCTAGTAGTGTTTTAGTGACATACTCCCGACGCTGCCAAGCACGGGACAGTGCGGGCTTCTTTCCAACACCAGCTACTGCTTAGGTTACACGGGTTACTTTATTAACGACACGGTCAGAAGTTACCCCAGCGAGCAATCCCTCGCTGGGGCAGCCTTTATGGCTAGGAGGCTTGGCTGAAAGGGTTAAAACTTTGAGGCGCGACCCATGGCGAATTAAATTACGGGTCAAGCGCGCCTCCATTTGGCATTTCGACGTTCCGACCCTTGCCCCGCGCTGACCATAGTACACTTAGCCTATCCGGTAAAGTGCGGGGCTTCTCGCGGTTTAGCTAATAGTGTTTTAATTTTAGGCAAGACATATGGGGGTCTTTTTAGGGATTGCTGGAGACAGGGGTTTGTTAAACCTTTATCTTCGGTGGTAATCTTTCACCAAAGATAGTAACAGGGATATCAGACTCCTATACTACTGATGGGTTACCTTACTTGACACTCCCCACAGCTATAAGCAGGGGGATTCTTGGCTCACCGAATTGACTTGCCGTGACAGGTTTACACCAACCACAGTAGAGGTCAAATCTCCCCAAGCGTTCAGAATCATTGATCTAAGTTCCGGTGTGCCCCACCGTACTCAGGGTTTTTCCTCAGACTTGCCAGGCTTTCTCTAATTTCTTGCCCAATGACTTTCATAGGCCATCATATCGTTAGATTGAATTACGCAATGTGCATTCTCAAGACACATTTTTTACGTTACCTACTTATATCAAAGGGTCATCTCCAATACTGGCGTGCCTTACTATCTGATTATATACTACCAGAGCCAGTATCAGCATTCGAGATCAAAATTAGCTGACGGGGAATAAATTCCCTTCGGGCTCATCCCCATAACGATAAGTTAGGGGATGAGCCCTCAGAGCTTTCGGTAAACTATATAATCGAGCATTTCTACCTCATCGATATATATCTTCTGTTTTAATTATGGAATCAGCTATTTCTTCTTCTGTTAGTACTACTGACGAATTACCCCGCGAGGTGAGAGTTGCTCAACTGCGTAATCTGGTAGAAACTCTACACATCGCGGATGAAATTGCCAGCCAAGGCTACCTGATTAGTAGTTCTGAACTGGCCGATTTAATGGATGTGAACGCCAGCGCTGTCACTAGTCGGGGTAACCACTGGTCTTGGCGCAACTGGGTTGTCTCAAGGGTCAGGCGTGAAGGTAATCAAATTCTGTGGCAGTTAGAACGGGTAGACAAAGGGAATATAATGGATGAAGACTAAGCCTTACAAGACTAAGCGCTAGATAAGGGCATGCCTATACTACCTTGAGACTATGTTGGTAAGCAGTCAGCAGTCAGCGGTCAGCAGTCAGCGGTCAGGTTATTTGATTCAATTGCGGTGTACTCCTCAAGTAGTGTGGCCACAGGCTGATAGCTGATACGCGACACGCTGATAGCTGATAGCTTACCTATGTTGAGACTATGTTGAGTGTTCACCCTTGACCGACCCTTAACGATTAACACTCAACACTCCCAGTGGTTGATTAAACCCCATGAACACAACTTAATATTACTCATATGTCTTGTCACAACTGGGATGATGGGAAAATAGCTAATATATTGGCAGTAACCCTAGTCTTGCAAATGTAGGTTACAGCGCAAGAACATGGGTCAAACAGAGCGAGCAGCTTCATGGCATCCGTACCCAAAATGACTTCACCTGTCTCGGAAAACCCGAAGAACTTGATCCGCCCATTTCAATACCATGATTTGGCAGCAATTGAGAAGCTACTGCAACAGGCAACTGATGGGCAGAGTAAGATCTGCCCATCAGTTGACCAACAGCCACTTAAACACGTTAGACGCTGGTATTGGTTGCTGAAGTTTTTGAGTTGGTTTCCCAACCCCTATCAGTACAGCTTTTGTATGTATGTGGCTGAGCAACTCCAAAAGCTGTGCGGACTGATCAAAATTTCCCCATTTAATCACACCCGTAGTACTTGGCGGGTGGAGCAGGTGTTAGTTGATGCCAACAATTCTCTAGTGAGTAACACCCTGGCAACTCGAGACATTGGCTCGGCTCTGTTGCGCCATTGCTTTGAAAAAATTTGGCAAGCGCGAACTTGGTTATTGGAAGTCAATATCAATCATAAAAGTTCACTGGCTCTTTATCGGCAAAACGGATTCCAACCCCTAGCTCAGATGACCTATTGGGCGATTGAGCCAACACTGCTGGAAAAATTGGCGGTTCGTGAACCAGATTTGCCGAACCTGTTGCCTGTCAGTAACGCAGATGCTCAGTTGCTCTATCAGCTGGATACGGCATCAATGCCACCAATAGTGCGTAAGGTTTTTGACCGCCATATCCAGGATTTTCAAACCAGTATGTCACGGAAAATCATTGATTCACTGTGGCAGTGGCTAAATCATACTGAAGTGATCAGTGCCTATGTATTTGAACCACAGCGTAAAGTCGCCGTTGGCTATTTTCGGCTGCGACTGTGCCGTGATGGTAACCGTACCAACTCAGCTGAGTTAACAGTTCATCCAGCCTACAATTACCTATATCCAGAGTTACTGTCTCAAATAGCACGGATTGCCCAAAAACTGCCTTCCCAATCCCTACATCTGGCAACGGCTGACTATCAAGCTGAGCAGGAAGAGTATCTAGCTCAGCTGGGAGCAGAACGGATTGAGCATACTCTGCTGATGTCCCGTTCTGTCTGGCATAAGTTGCGAGAAACCAAGTCTGTTACTTTTGAGTTATCGGATGTGCTTCAGGGGCTACAGCCAGCCCGAACCCCAATCCCCAGCCGCATATCCTGGTCACAATCCCCATCGAAGAAACACCGTGCTAAGGGTAAAAAGGTCTCTATTGGGGTTTCCCAGTCTAAGAGTGTAGTCTCTCAAGAGGAGACGGTGTCGGTTAAATCTTCACCACAGAAGTAGTTAGAGATTCCAAGTTGGGTTATAGCTAATGTAAGAAAGCTTCATACCTAATGTGCCATTTCCAAAATTAGCTCTGTGACTGTAAATTTATAAGATAGGAGCTTAAGTTATGGAAAGAATTTCAGCACTGGGATTGGATTTGGGAAGCAAACGTATTGGTGTGGCTGGTTGTGATGGGACGGGTTTGATTGCTACTGGTTTAACTACTATTGATCGTACCTCATTTCAAAGGGATGTTGACCAACTGCGAGAGTTAGTTGAAACCAGAGAAGTGCAGCTACTGGTGGTAGGTTTGCCTTATTCGATGGATGGGACTCTGGGTTTCCAGGCACGAAAGGTGCAAAAATTGGCGACGCGATTAGCAGCAGCACTCCAGCTGCCGGTAGAGTATATCGATGAACGGCTTACCTCTTGGGAGGCTGAATCGCGACTCAAGGCGAGTAAGCGATCGCTTACCCAAAATAAAGGACTGATTGACCGTCACGCTGCTGCTATTATCCTACAACAGTGGTTAGATAGGCGGCGCTCAGCTAATCATAACAATCCCCCAGCCTCTGGGAATTGAATCCCTTCTTGATGGTGATAGAATAGAAAACTGTTGACTTATACTAATTAAACTTTATCAATGAGTCTAACTCAAGAACGTAAAACTGAAATTATTAATGGCTACCAGGTCCATGAAACTGACACTGGTTCGGCAGAGGTGCAAGTGGCTATCCTGACTGAGCGTATCAATACATTGAGTCTCCATCTACAAAGCCACAAAAAAGATTACTCGTCTAGACGGGGATTATTAAAGATGATCGGTCGCCGCAAGCGCTTACTTAGCTATATTCGTCAAGACGATCAACAACGGTATCAAAAATTGATTGAGCGCTTAGGTATTCGGGGTTAGACCCTAGTTGAATAGACCCTAGTGTAAAAGAGTGTATGTCTACTGAACCGTCACGGGAGCGATTGCCTTTTGAACCACGTCAAAAGCGCAAAAAGAACCCTAAAGCCCAAAATTCATCAACAAATCCCCAAACTACTCCAAAGGAAAAACCCAGTCAAACTACTGTCAAGCAAGATAAGAAGCAAAATAAGAAGCAAGATCAGCCAACGGCAGCCTCAAATGACTCAATGGCAATCCCCGATGTGGTCAGTAAAAGGATGGTGCGTCGGATGGGTCTAATGTGTGGTATTCCCAGTTTCTTAGGGATAGTTACATTTGTGGTTAGCTATTTATTGATCACACAGGTTGGGGTAGAGTTACCCCATGTGGCAGTGATTCTGGTGAGTATGGGATGCTTTGGTCTAGGTGTGTTGGGGTTGAGCTATGGTGTTCTTTCTGCTTCGTGGGAGGAAGATATACCAGGAACTTTTTTTGGTTGGCAAGAGTTCACCACTAACCTAGGCAGATTGACATCAGCATGGCGTGCTGCTAAGACAAAGAGTTAACCCTTTGGGAATCCTATGATCTCAGTTTGGGGATAAGTTTACCAGGTAGGAAGCCCAAAAGTGCTTCCTAACTAACCTGGGTAAGTAATTTGTTATGGTAATTAACATATTATTATATTAATTAGTTATATTTTTGCGTTCTTCCGCCTAAATCAAAGATTGTAGACAGGGAGTTCCCTCAAAATTTTGCTTAAAACAGATATCGCGACTAGTTAAACATTAATATAAGCCAAAAAGGCATATCTAGAGCAAGAAAGTGTTCTGTAGAATAATTAAAGCACTCTGTCAACAGCAAAGGGAGTAAAAGGGAGTAACTCGACCATCTCCCACCCAAATTCCCTGAGTGGGGCTAAAATCCCTAAGCTGTTGAGAATCTAGTTGTATTAGACACTCTAAGGGAAATCTTGGGTTTCAGCCTTAGAATTATGTTTGTTTAGTAGGGTAATCAAAATTAAGAGCTAACCGCCACCTACTAAATACAATAGAACTTTTTGTATTGTTCCGGTGCGGAGGGGCATCCCGTGTCGTCAATCAAGCTTGCCAAGTATCCGTTCGCGTAGCGTCGGGCAAAGCCCGATACCGTTGGGTGGAGTTGGCAAGAAGCCCACACTGTAATCTCTGATAAGCGTGTGGGAGTATGTCACTCGGCTCGTTTCTCATCCCCGGTCATTAGACGCGGGGTTTATAAACTCACGAGGATTTTTTTATGATAGTAGTAATGAAGGTAGGCTCTCCAGAAGTCGAGGTGACTCGCCTGAGCCAGGAATTTAGCCAATGGGGGCTGACTCCAGAAAAAATTGTTGGTAAGCATAAAGTGGTGTTGGGTCTAGTCGGTGACACCGCTTCTTTAGACCCCCTACAAATTCAGGAAATTAGTCCGTGGATAGAACAGGTACTGCGGGTAGAGCAACCGTTTAAACGGGCTAGCCGTGAGTATCGTCATGGGGAAGCCAGTGAGGTATTAGTGCCAACGCCGAATGGACCTGTTGTGTTCGGTGAACACCATCCCTTGGTAATTGTTGCCGGTCCGTGCTCGGTGGAAAACGAGGAGATGATCGTGGAAACAGCACGGCGGGTTAAGGCATCAGGAGCCAAGTTCCTGCGGGGAGGTGCCTACAAACCCCGGACATCCCCCTATTCGTTCCAGGGTCATGGAGAAAGTGCCTTGGATTTGCTAGCCAAGGCACGGGAAGAAACTGGGTTGGGCATCATTACTGAAGTGATGGACACGGCTGATGTGGATAAAATTGGTATGGTAGCAGATGTTCTGCAAGTGGGTGCCCGTAACATGCAGAATTTTGCCCTACTGAAAAAAGTGGGGGCTCAAGATAAGCCAGTACTCCTGAAGCGGGGGATGTCAGCAACTATTGATGAGTGGTTGATGGCTGCTGAATATATCCTAGCAGCGGGCAATTCTAATGTGATTCTTTGTGAACGGGGAATTCGGACATTTGACCGTAAATACAGCCGGAATACCCTAGATCTTTCAGTAGTGCCAGTCTTACGGCTCCTAACTCACTTGCCGATTATGATTGACCCCAGTCACGGCACAGGGAAGTCGGATTATGTTCCAGCTATGGCAAAAGCAGCGATCGCAGCTGGAACTGACTCGTTGATGATAGAAGTTCACCCCAACCCCGCTAAAGCCCTATCTGATGGACCACAATCTTTGACACCGAATCGGTTTGATGAGTTGGTGAAAGAAATGGCGGTAATCGGCAAAGCCGTAGGGCGTTGGTCTGAATCTGCTGTGCCTGTTGCTACTCATTAGTAGTTAGTTCTTAGTGATGACCTGAGTTCGAGATTACTAACTTGATCCAGAACTCAGGTTAATTAAGACTGATAGCTAATAAGATAACTAAGAACTAATCAAACAAACACTCTGTGTTCTAGACAAGGCATCTGTTGGCGGACTTGTTGGAGGCGGTCTGGGTCAATTTCTGCGATCGCAACTCCTGGTGTGTCTCCAGCATCTGCCAAGATTACCCCCCAAGGGTCTACTATCATAGCATGACCATGGGTGTAGCGCATGGCATAGTGACGACCAGTTTGGGCTGGGGCAATCACATAGCAAGTGTTTTCTATGGCTCTAGCTTGGAGCAGAACCTGCCAATGGTCTTTGCCAGTGTAGGCAGTGAAGGCAGCAGGCACAAACAATACATCCGCTCCATTCTGGGATAAGTGTCGATAGAGTTCCGAGAATCGGACATCATAACACACAGATAATCCCAAATTGCCGAATTCTGGGGACGAGTAGACCTTGGGTAGTTCAGTTCCAGCCTTAACTGTCTCTGATTCTCGATAGGTATTCCCATCAGGAAGGTTAACATCAAATAGATGAGCCTTATGGTAGCGAGCTAGTTCATTGCCACTCGAACCGATGAGTAGGGCTGTATTGTAGACTTTACTACTACCCACTGGTACCGGAAAGCCACCACCAAGGATGGTGACCTGGAACCTTTGCGCCATAGTTTTGAGGAATTGTTCACTTTGCTCTGCGATCGCATCAGCGTGGGTAATTTTGTCTTCCTCTGTACCAAGAAAAGAAAAGTTTTCCGGTAAGCTAATCAGCTCAGCACCACGACGCACGGCTAGGTCGATCAGTTCTTCTGCCTGAACTAGGTTTTTTTCTAGGTCAGGGGAGCTAGTCATTTGAATGGCAGCTGCAAGATAGCACTTCATTATGATTCAACCCTAGAGTTTTCAATATAGACAGATATTAAATCTGATATTAAATCTATTTTCTATATTTTCCCCAGAATGCCCCAAACCAAATTAAAAAAAATTAATCACTGTTAGACTTCCCGTCGCAGAACCAGCACTGGACAGTGGGCAAATCGAACCACTCGCTCAGCTACTGACCCCAAGACAAATCGTTTCAGACCGGTATAGCCATGAGATGGGATCACAATCAGGTCAATAGCTTGTTCCCTGGCGTAGTCGATGATGTTTGAGGCAGGATTTCCGATGGTGACGTTGATATGAATTCCTTGGTATAGAGGTTCCTTGAATCTCTCAGAAAGCACGTTTTCCACATGGGATTTACGAGTCTGGCTATCTACCGTACGCCACATAACTCCCGGTTCACCAGGGTTGAGAGGAGGTAGGACATGGATAACGTATATATGAGATGCATCCTTGACAAAGTCTATTGTTTTTCTAAAGCCTCAAAGGAGGTTTCAGAAAAATCAATTGGGACAAGTACACGGTCGGTGGCAAATAAGCTCATAGATTCAGCCCTATGGCTTGTTTTAAAATACTATAAATACTGATGCTCTAGGAAGATTGAGTTACCGGAACTATTTTTCCAGAATTCAAGCGTTCCATATAGTCTTTGAGTTCAGTGGCTACTTTGCCACAGAGAAAATAGATACCGAAAAGATTAGGTAAACCCATAGAAAAAAGCATACTATCACTGAAATTAATGACTGGTTCTGGGTTAGCCACAGCTCCAATAAAGATGGTGATCAAAAATAATACTTTGTAGACAATTAACGTTCTCGAACCAAACAAATAATCCCAACAGATTTCACCGTAGTAACTCCATGAAATCATGGTAGAGAAAGCAAAGAAGAACACAGAGATGGCTAGGAGGATGGGAAACCAACTAATTACACTACCAAAAGCAGCGGCGGTCATTTCGGCACCACCGAAGTTAGCAAACTCAGGATTTTTGTATACTCCAGTGATGACTAATACTAAGGAAGTCATATTGCAGATGACCACAGTAACAATAAAGGGTTCGAGTAGGGCTACAATCCCTTCCCGCACTGGTTCCTCAGTCCTGGCAGCGGCGTGGGCAATGGCAGATGAACCAATACCTGCCTCATTAGTAAAGGTTGAACGCCTTAATCCCTGTACTAACGCCCCAATCAAACCTCCCTCAACGGCTTGGGGAGAAAAGGCTTCTGTCACAATAGTTTCGATGGCAGATGGGATGGTGGAGAAATTGAGCATCAGAATCCAGAGGGATGCCAAAATGTAGATCCCACACATGACGGGTACGATGGTACCAGCCACTAAGCCAATACGTTGAATGCCACCAATAATCACCAATGTCACTAGACCAACCAGAATTAAGCCATAAACCCAGCCTCGATTGATCAGCCAGGGGACTACGCTGGCCATTACTTCAAAGGATTGGTTAGCTTGAAACATGCTCGAACCAAATGACCCAACATGGCAAAGATGCAGATAGCAGGCTCACAATTTTTGCCCCAGTTTTTGATATCCCCATTTTCGGCTAAACCAGCCGAGAGGTAATACATTGGACCACCAGCTATAGTTCCGTCTGGTCTGACCACTCGATATTTTTGAGCCAGGGTACATTCTACAAATTTACTACTCATGGCGAATAAGCCAGCAAGGGTCATCCAGAAAGCAGCTCCTGGTCCTCCGATACTGATGGCAAAGGCAACACCGCCAATGCTACCGAGTCCAACACCAGCGGATAGGGCAGTTGATAGAGCTTGAAAGGAAGAGATTTCACCGTTTTGGTTGGGTTGCTCGTATTTGCCTAAGGCTATGTCAATAGCGTGTCGAAATCCCCAGATGTTGATGAAGTTCATCCGGAAGGTGAAGAATACAGTACCACACACTAGCCACAAGACAATCAGTGGCATACCACCGATGCTAAAGAAGAGTACATTGGATATGCCATTTAAGATTTGGTTAACAATAGCCGTGAGGTTAGTTAGAACCGAGTTGTTTGCTGCTAGAGCTAGAGTGGGTAAATTGAAAAAAATATGATCTAGTGTCAACGTCTTTTAGCAATACTTCTTTACAAATTTATCAGGACTTATGAAAAACTGGGCATCAAATCTACCAGTAAGATCACCCTACTGGTAGATTTGCTGTCAGGATTCACGGTTATGGTCTTGACAAAGAGTAACTAATCAAAGATAATCATAGATTACGTGTCGATTCCTGCTCGGATCAGGTGAAGGCATACCAAAAGCTGGCACAACCAAGAAATCCTATCCATCGGAACAAACACTAACCAGCTACCTGTACGGCAACTATAGAAAAACAAATCCATGACCTACGCAATTATCGAAACTGGTGGCAAGCAACTGCGAGTCGAACCCGGTCGCTTTTACGACATCGAACTACTGCACGTTGAACCAGAGCAAAATGTCACCATCGACAAAGTCCTGTTCGTTAATCATGATGGTGAAATCAGCATCGGTCAGCCCTTAGTTGAAGGAGCAACCGTACAAGGAACGGTGATGCGACACTTTCGCGATCGCAAAATCATCGTCTACAAAATGCAGCCCAAGAAGAAAACCCGTAAGAAGCGGGGACACAGACAGGAAAAAACCCGTCTGATGATTGATGCTATTAGTATGAATGGTTCTGTGCTCGCCTCGGTTTCCAAAGCAGAGGAAGCACCAGTCTCAGCAGAAACTGCCCCTGAAGCACCAGCAACTGAAGCACCAGCAACTCAGGAAACCGCTGAAACTGCTCCGGAATAGTTTATGGCTCAGACTTGTGCATAGGGCAAAATTACCTCAAAATTCCCGTAAAAACACCTAAATATAAAGGAACATTATGGCTCATAAGAAAGGAACAGGAAGTACTCGTAACGGTCGTGACTCTAATTCCAAACGCCTAGGGGTCAAGCGCTACGGTGGTCAGTTTGTCAAGGCTGGCAACATCTTGGTACGTCAGCGAGGTACTAAGGTTCATCCTGGTACCAATGTTGGTCGCGGCGGTGATGACACTCTATTTGCCATGGCTGATGGCATAGTCACTTTTGAAAGAAGGGGCAAAAGCCAAAAAAAAGTCAGCGTTTACCCGGTTGAAACCGAAGCATCAGCTTAGATACAACAGTTTATAGTTGAGACTGAAATCCCTCCATCAGCAGTTGGCTGCTGTTGATGGTAACTGATGAGGCACCCCCGAGGGGGTGCTTTTCTCTTGAAAATATGTCTGGCAAAGACAAAAGGTAATGGGTAATGGGTAATCGTTAACTACCAATTACCCATTACCCGATAAGGGAGATGATAATTAGTCAACCGGTAAGCATTCAGCCGTCAGCTGTCAGCCGTCAGCTTTTAGCTCACGGCTGACAGCTTAAAATAAACCTTGAAAAGGATAATTTAATAGTTCCAGATTAATGAGAATTGAAAGTCTGGGGATTTGCCCTTGGCCGATAGCCACGCATCGCGCATAAGCTGATAGCTGATAGCTGATAGCTGAATGCTTACGTCAACCGGATTTAGACTTCACACTTGATAGGTCACACTTCATACTTTATGGCCCAACTTCTCTAATACAGGTCCAGTCGAAACCACGTGCCGTTCTAAACCCAGTTGCTTTGGACTAACCCCTAGGGCTAGGGCAACTAACTGGGGTAAATGCAATACTGGTAACCTTAACTGACGCCCAATCACCTTTTCTACCTCTGGTTGACGGGAGTCCAGATTAAGATGACACAATGGACAAGGCGTCACCATGCAGTCCGCACCAGCATCCAAGGCTTCCTGAATATGCATCCCTGCCATCTTGAAGGATTGTTCTGTGGCATAACTAGAAATTGGCCAACCACAACATTGAGTACGACCTCGGTAATATACAGGTGTTGCTCCTACAGTGCGAAATACAGTTTCCATGGATTCTGGATGCACTGGGTCATCGTAGGGGATGGATGTCTGAGCTCGCAGCAAATAACAACCATAGAATGCAGCACACTTGAGTCCAGTTAGCTTGCGACTCACCTGTGCTGCTAGGGCTTCCATGCCGTAATCTGCCACCAATGCCCACAGTAAATGCTTGACTTCTGTAGTGCCTTTGTAAGGAGAACAGCCTTCTTTTTTGAGCAAGCCATTCACTTTTTCCACATAAGCGGTGTCGGTATCTTGGAATTCCTTTAAACGCTCATCTACATGACCAATTACTCCCTGACAGGTGCTGCAATGAGTTAACAGGGGTAGATTCAGCTGCTCAGCTAGGGCGATGTTGCGAGCGTTAACAGTGTCTTCTAGGAGTTGGGAATCTTCTTTGAAGGTTCCAGAACCACAACAAGCAGCTTTTTTCAACTCAACCAGTTCAATTCCTAGCGCTTGGGTTAAGGCTGACGTAGATTGGTATAGTTCTCCACAGGCTCCTTGAGCAACACAGCCGGGGAAATAGGCATATTTGAGCGTAGCAGATGGCATAGTAATTTATACTTAATCGCCTTAAAGCGGTTAGAGATCAGCTCAAGGGTAACAGCTGATGCCCTAACCGTTACTAGCTTGTTCAAAATTCGTAACCGTAGCGCTTTAGTTCTTCGTGAAAAACGTACTGGACAATTTTTCGCGATCGCTCATTATAGTACTCTCGATAGTTTTTCTTTCTTTCTTCGGTTTTGTTGATCACTGGTATTTGCACTTTGAAGGGCACTCCAGCTTTATCCAGGACTCTGTCAAAATCATCCTGAAGGGTTTCAAAACGCATTACACTATCCATACCTTTGGTATAACTTCCATAGAGTGTATACGGTTCAGCGGGAAGACCTACAAACTGTTTAAGTCGGTTTCGATTAGTATTCCGAACCAGGGATTGAACGGTTCGTTTCAGTCCATTGCCGTAAATAGAGCCATAGTGTTTTTCAATCCAATCATTAAATGAATGGGTTTTGCAAAATTCCATGTCTTCTATATAACCCGGTAGACGGTGAACCCATGACGTGGAGTCAGCGATAAAGTGTTGGTATTTTGAGGCTCTTTTTACATAGTCGGAAGCTAAACTGTCAAAAGGGTTGCGAATACAACTAAATTTTAGATAAGATGCTGCCTCTTTTTCTGTCAAAAGATTGCGTCTGAACATCTCTCGTAGAGAATGATGTCTTCTGTGCATCAAAAATTTTCCGTTGGCGTCTAGGATGTCTTGGGGGGGGACTAGTTCACCTTCTAGCTTTTTTTCGAGGACATCTTCTACTGCTGTGCAACCAGTTCGCGGTGCCATCAGGTAGAGTAAGCCGTATTTACGGCAAATCATTGCCATGAGCAAGCTCCTGTTATTCTAGGGATTATTATAAACAAGACGTAAGCATTCAGCTATCAGCATTCAGCTATCAGCATTCAGCTATCAGCATTCAGCTATCAGCATTCAGCTATCAGCTTTGGGCCTGTGGTCAGGCTACTGTTTGCGCAGCACCTCAAGTAGTGTGAGCTCTTAGCTGACGGCACCTCAAGTAGCGTGGCCAAAGGCCAACGGCTGACGGCTGACGGCTGACGGCTGACGGCTGATAGCTGACGGCTGATAGCTGAATGCTTAAGTTTATTGCTTTACTAGTTTCCACAGAAACGTTTTAATTTCGTAGGTTGGTTCAAGTTTATGGTTCCATTTGCCAATAAGTTCTGATTTATAGTTGTATTGTTTTTCGAATTTTTCTCGCAATTCCTTAGATGGATTATATAAAAATAAATCACTGAATTCATCGGTATTTTCGGGGATGATTAACTGTTTGCTTTTTTCGCCATTAGGCATCTTTACGGATTTGTCGCTTAACCAAGAAAACTTCACTTTGGAGTCGAGAAGGTAAGACAGGGAGATCACTTCCAGACTTTTTGTCAGCAAGAGGGGTTGGTCAGCCTGGTTAATGATTGCTGCTACCTGGGTATGGTTAGCACTAGTATACTTGTTCCACCAAAATTCTGCTTGAGAACTGATCACACAGGATAGAATTCCACCAGACAGTAGCAAAATCATTCCGAGTCGCCATAGCTTCTGTTGCCATACTCCCTGAAAAATACTAGTTACTTTGTTAGTTATTTTGTTAGTAAATAGGTAAGCAACTGCTAGCTGAATACCAAGATAACAGGGAATTAGATAGCGAGTTACGCTAGAACGCTTGCCTCCGGAAATTAAATCCGGTAGCACTAGGGCTAAGGCGGTAACTCCAATTAATGTCAAGATGAATAGACTAACTCGTTTGGGACTATGACGACAGAGAAAGTAAATGGCATAGCCGACTAGGATTAAGATTATTACAGAGACCACTACGCTGGGGAAATTTAAGCCTTGGTTGAGATCAAAGAAACTCCGATTAATATTAATCAGCCAGGTTTGGGCTAATGATGATAAGGGAACTTCTTTGAGTGCCCATTTGGTTTTGCTGGATACCTTAGAAAGGTTACTGTTAGAAACCAGTAACCAAGGGACAAATACCATCAAAGCCATTAACGATGATAGCCCATAGTAAACAATAATTTTACTGAAGCGGAACCGTTCTGTTACCAGTACATAGATGCCATGGCTGATGGCTACTAAGATAGAAAATAAAAAGGTATAAAATCCTGTCACTAACGTGAGGGCGTAAATTCCCCAGGTAGAGATAAAGTGTAGGATGTCTCTAATCTTACTGGTGGTGTTTCTTGGTTTGGTTAAGCGTATTGCCCGTAACAGTGCTGCACTTGATAGCAAAATAGTTACGCCCCATAAGCCATACTGTCTTGCTGCTTGGGCATACAATACCTGAAAGGGAGAAACGGCAACTAAGGCCATAGCTACCCATCCCACCAAGGACGACTCGAATAATTCTTGACATAACCAATAGATAGCAGGAAACATCAGCAAGCTAATCAGAGCTGAAAAACTTCTCCTCACTGCTACTGAATTCCCAAATAACTGCCCCCAAAATCGCGCCATCACGTAATATAATGGGGGATGTTGAGGTTCTTCAAACGCCAATCCCTTAATCGTACCAATCAAAGTTTTTTCCGGATTTGTCTGCTGATACTTATGTAATTCTTTAATAGCGATCGCATCCCCATTGGAAATTTCTGGTATCATGTCTGACAATCGATAACCAGAAATCCGTAGCGAGGTAAAGGTTTCATCAATCCAGTAGTTTTTTTTGTCAATATTTACGAATCGAAACACTATTCCTAGCATCAACAGGATAATAATTAAAAGCCCTAACCAAGTTGATGTAAATCTACGAGTTTGCTGCAATTTGTTTACCATATAGGTTTACCATAGATGATATTCATTGTTATGAAGTACATTCAATTTTCTTACCGCGACTCCCTCGGTGCGCTTTCCGTTGGCGAATTAAATTCGCCACGGGTCGCACCGCTCCCGACTCCCTAAAACCTTTTGCTGTTGACGGTCAACAGTCAACAGTCAACAGTCAACAGTCAACCGGTTATCATTATTTTTGCGTCACTCGCCAGTTGAGTTTTAGATTAATCCAGAAATTCCAGAAAGTAACGGCTGCGATCGCAATACCATTTGCAATCAGATAGTTAATTCCCAGGAGATTAAACAACAGATTCAACAACAGCACATTTAGGCACAAACCGATCAAACAGACCAGGTTAAACTTCAAAAACCGTTTCAAGCGCTTACCCCATCCCCACTGCTGACTCGCTATATCCCTAAATGTCCAGGCATCGTTCCAAATAAAGTTATTCATAATGGCCGCTTCAGCAGCAATAATTTTACTGCGGGTGAGTCCCCAACCCAAACTAGCAGGGTCATGGAGTAAGTAAAGCACAGTCATATCCACAAATACCCCACTGAATCCCACTAAGCCAAAACGAATAAACCGCTTTAAGGGGAAGGGAATGCCTTTCTAAGTTTACCAATGGTTCCGAGAGAAAACCTTAACCGGAGTAAGTGTCTAATATAGTCTACATACTGTTTCCAGGTAACTTTGCTCTCTCCTGAGAGTCTCTCTTGAAATACATAGCCAACTTCTGCAATTCGGCCAATTTTTCCCCTAGCCAGCACTTCAATTAGAATCTTGTACCCCAGAGGATTGAGGTCTTTTTCCTGAATGGCACTACGGCGTACCATAAAAAAACCGCTCATTGGGTCAGAAACACGACCGATAACTTCTGGTAAAATCGATAATCCTAAAAGTTGAGCACCTCTGGATAAGAAACGCCTCACTACACTCCAATCACTAACACCACCATCGTCTACATGACGACTGGCAATAGCGATATCGGCTCCATCCTCCATTGCTACCAAAAGTTTTACTAATATCTCTGGTGGATGCTGTAAATCCCCATCAATTACCCCCAAAATTTTTCCAGTACCTACCTTCCAGCCGTGAATAACTGCTGTAGATAACCCCCGTTCATGCTGACGGCGAATTACCTGTAACTGTGGATAGTCCGACATCAGAGCCTGGGCGATTTCCCAGGTACGATCAGGACTATCGTCATCTACTACAATTAGTTCGTATTGGTTTGGTATAGCTTCATCGAGCAAATTGCTCAGGATTCTAATTAGCTCCCCGATGTTTCTACTCTCGTTATAGGTGGGAATCACCAAGGATAAGGAAGAATCACTAAGGTGAGATTCTTCTGGTGTTATGTAGTCATTACTGGTATCCAAAGACATACTCTCTTGGTTGATGGAATTTTTTTTAGGTTAATGGTGCTAGATGTTAGATGTTAGGTTTTGGGTTAATGGTGTTAGTACTTAATGTCTAGCGCGCCTAATACCTAGTGCTATCAAGCCTATGGCATTAGTCATTAGTTTAGTTATTAGTCACTAGTTATCAGTCATTAGTCAAAATACGTAAGCATTCAGCTATCAGCTATCAGCTATCAGTGCTATCAGACCAATTAAAGTAGGGTGGGCAAAGTAGTATAATCTAGAATACTCAAAAGAAGCAAACTGTTTTTGCCCACCCTACAAGCTGCTATCAGCTATCAGTGCTATCAGACCAATTAAAGTAGGGTGGGCAAAGTAGTATAATCTAGAATACTCAAAAGAAGCAAACTGTTTTTGCCCACCCTACAAGCTGCTATCAGCTATCAGTGCTATCAGACCAATTAAAGTAGGGTGGGCAAAGTAGTATAATCTAGAATACTCAAAGGAGGCAAACTGTTTTTGCCCACCCTACAGGCTGCTATCAGCGTGTCGCGGATCAGACCAATAAAAGTAGGGTGGCAAAAGTAGTATAATCTAGAATACTCAAAAGAAGCAAACTGTTTTTGCCCACCCTACAAGCTATCAGCCAAAGTCTGACGGCTGACCGCTGACGGCTGAATGCTTACCAAAATACTAATGAGTAATGAGCAACGACTCCCCAATCAGGCTTGAGCGTAATGGTTTAGTAGTTGCTCTATGTTAGTTGCTCTATGTTGCTCTATTTAGTTGATCTATTTATAATCCTACAGTAGAATTATACTAATTTATTCAGGGTGTCAAGTAGTCAACCTCAAACCTGTCTATCAATCCTGGTCGTGCCCTGAATTTGAGGGTTCAATCCCATCTAATCACGGGGAAACTTCCCATAACTTTATGTAACTGACGTTATGTAAATATTTCGTGATGTGTTTAGGGGCTCAAACTCTCTACTTAACCAAAGGCTAGGGGAATTAGGCGGGGATTATGTAAAGATTATGTAAAGTTTTAAGCTAATCAAATTATTTGCTTATTATTAAGGATTAAGCTTATGAAGCTAAGTGTTGTAATACCCTGTTTTAACGAAGTCAACACAATTGCCAATGTTATTGAAGCTGTCAAAGCATCTCCGGTTAAAGAGTGCGAAATTATTGTTGTCGATGACTACTCAACGGATGGCACTAGAGAGATTTTAGAGTCATCACTAGAATCCCAGATTGACCATGTTGTCTATCATCACAAGAATCGGGGCAAAGGAGCTGCCTTACGGACTGGGTTTGGCTTGGCTACTGGAGATATCGTAATCGTTCAAGACGCTGATTTAGAGTACGATCCCCAGGAATATCCCTTGTTAATGCAGCCGATTATTGATGGCAAAGCGGATGTGGTTTATGGCTCCCGTTTCGCTGGCGGTGGTCCCCATCGGGTAGTGTACTACTGGCATATGGTGGGCAATAAATTTTTAACCATGCTCTCCAATATGTTTACCAATATTAACCTTACCGATATGGAAACCTGCTATAAGGCATTCCGGCGTGATCTTATCCAATCTATCAAAATCGAAGAATCTCGGTTTGGCTTTGAACCAGAAATTACTGCTAAGGTTGCCAAAAAGAAATGCCGCATCTATGAAGTAGGAATATCTTACTATGGTCGCACTTACGAAGAAGGAAAAAAAATTGGCTGGAGGGATGGGTTTCGGGCAATATTATGTATCCTAAAATACAATCTTTTTCCTTAGTCATAATCTGATGGTGGGCAGTCATAATCCGATGGTGGGCAGTGCCGAGCAACCCTATTACAAACTTCGGAATCTGTCTGATACACTGCCCACCCTACATGAACTTTTGGTTAATCACTTACTCCCTATTCCCTATTCCCTATTCCCTATTCCCTATTCCCTATTCCCTATTCCCTATTCCCTACTCCCTTTGCTATAATAACTAACTATGTTGGCTTTGCTCCCTCTGATTACCTTCACTGTTTTATTTCTCTTCATCTATCGTTACAATTATTGCTGGCGTAGTTCCCTATTGTGGGCAGCTATTACCTGGGGAGTCTTATTAACCTTTATCACTGAAGTTTTAAGTTTATTTAAGTTAATTACTTGGGGTTGGATAGCGGGAATCTGGGGTTTATTGAGTCTGACGTTGATTTTTGCTTACTTTCGGACTGTTAAACCAGGACGAGTCACCCGCACCCAGGATTCACAACATGGGATTGGGCAAAATGGGATTGGGCAAAGCTCACCCTCCACGAATGGGCAAAATCCAAACAATGGGAATGCCCAAATCTCTGGTTTTTTACTGGTATTACTTGGAGGTATAGGATTTCTGGTCGCTACCGTAGGCTTAACTGCTATCGTTGCGCCTCCCAATACCTGGGATTCCATGACTTACCACATGAGTCGTGTCCTTCATTGGATGCAGCATCACAGTGTTGCTCATTATCCTACCCATATTCCCAGACAGCTTTACCAAAACCCTTGGGCTGAATTTACGATCATGCATTTTCAACTCTTGAGTAGGAGCGATCGCTTAGCTAATCTTGTCCAATGGTTCAGTATGATTGGTAGCGTGATTGGGGTATCTCTGATTGCTAAAGAATTGGGAGCGGCGATACGAGGACAGGTTTTTGCTGCTGTAGTCGCTGCTACTATTCCGATGGGAATCCTACAAGGGTCAAGTACCCAGAATGATTATGTGGTTTCGTTCTGGGTGATTTGTTTGGCTTACTTTATTATTTTGACTCTCAAATCCAGAGTTAGCTGGATTAATATATTAGGGGTTGGTGCTACCATGGGGATGGCTATTGTTACGAAAGCAACAGCCTATATTTATGCATTTCCCTTATTTATCTGGTTTTCACTGATGATGATTAAGCGCCTACGTTGGCGATGGTGGAAACCAATTTTAACGGTAGGGGTTATTGTTATTTTAATTAATCTCGGTCACTATATCCGTAACTTCGATTTGTATGGCACTCCAATTGCCACGGCTTCAGAAGAACTACGATATACTAATGAAATTTTTACAACCTCAGTCTTAGTATCCAATATTTTGAGAAATATTGGTCTTCACATGGGAACACCGATTGGGATTATTAATGCTATCTCCAATAAGATAATTAATTTATTCCATCTCGTTTTAAGTGTAGATATTAGTGACCCCCGCACCACTTATACCGGAAAGTTTGGGATTCCTGGTGGATTATCAACTCTGGGAATTAATGCTACGGAAAACAACACTAGCAACACCCTTCATCTAGTTTTAATCGTTTTCTCCATCATCGCTTGTTTCATCCAACGACAGGGTCGAAAGCAACGCTATATACTCAGTTATATTGCTGTGATTATTAGCATATTTCTGCTATTTTGTTTCCTGTTGAAATGGCAATGGTGGAACAGTCGGCTTCATTTACCAATTTTCTTACTTTTTTCTGCAGTAGTCGGAATAGTATTGTCCCAAATTAAGTTACGTCAAGTTGCCAATGTTATAGCAGTGCTTTTGATTATCACATCATTACCATGGGCATTATCTGGCAGAGAACGACCTCTTCTGGGCGCTAACAGTATTTTCAACACTAGCCGTACTGAGCAATATTTTAACAGTAGGTCTCGAATCAAATCAGGTTACCTCGGTGCTATTGATGTTTTGAAAAGTAGTAAATGTACAGATATTGGACTGTATTTAGGTGACAATGACTGGGAATACCCATTATGGATACTTTTACAACAACAGACTGATTCACCAGTGAGGATTGAACATATAAACGTTAAGAATACATCAGCCAGCAAGTCTGAACTTTCCACCAATAGCAAATTTATTCCTTGTGGAATTTTTTCAACTAAACCTGAACCTGATCAAACTAACCAAGCTGAGGAAATAACTTACCAAAATAGAATTTATCCTCAAGCTTGGTCAAAAGATAAGGTCAAAATTTTCCTTAGTCAAAAAAAATCCTGATTTTATCCGTAATTCTAAATTAGATTTTAGCTATCAGGGGTCAGCGGTCAGCGGTCAGCGGTCAGCGGTCAGCTTTGTGGCACAGGCTTTGGCCTTTGGCCACGCTGTGCGAACGACGCTGTGACTTTCGTGACTATTAAACAAATGGTTACCTGTTTTATTCAAAAACTTATAGCTATTAGCTATTGGCTGATAACTGATAACTGATAGCTGATAGTTGATGGCTGATAGCTGATAGCTGATGGCTGATAGCTGATAGCTAAGCTATGCTGGAGGCAAGTGTTTAATGACCCTCACGATTAGCTGGATGAATTGGATATTTTCAGAACCCTTAAAGGTAGAAAAAGTCACCGTTGCGATCGCGGATTTACCTACGTCATTGCGAGGCACAAAACTTGTACAACTATCCGATTTACATTATGATCGACAGCAGTTACGAGAAAATATCTTAGCTGACGCTATTGAAGCCGCTAATCAAGCTGAACCTGATCTAGTCGTGTTAACTGGCGACTACGTAACCAATAGCCCGACTCCTATTTATCTACTAGCGCGGCGATTGAAGTACCTGGAAAGTCGCCATGGAATCTATGCTATACTGGGTAACCATGATTTAGCCTGGCGTCATTCAAAAGCAACAATTACTCAGGCTCTAACTAAGATTGGTGTGAAGGTGTTGTGGAATGCGATCGCTTATCCGTTTGGAGCACAATTACCTCTAGTAGGACTTGCTGATTTTTGGTCTGGTGATTTCAATCCTGGTCCAGTGCTCAATCAAATTGACCCCAAAACACCCCGGATTGTCTTATCCCACAACCCTGATACTGCGGAGATATTACAGCGTTGGCGAGTGGATTTGCAGTTGTCTGGTCATACCCATGGTGGTCAGATTGTGATTCCAGGAATCGGACCTGCGCCAGCATTGTTGAAAACCCTCCGGAAGTATATTCCTAAATCTGTGCAGCCCTGGATACCGTATTTGAAAGTATGTTCAAAAGTAACTAAGCACTGGGAATGGTCTGAGGGTTTACATTCGATCGGTAAAAATCAGTTGTATACTAATCGTGGTTTAGGAACTTATTGGCCAGGTCGTCTATTTTGTCCACCAGAAGTTACAGTAATTACATTGAATTAAGAATGTAGAATTAAGAATGTAGAATTAAGAATGGGGAATTAAGAATGTAGAATTAAGAATGGGGAATTAAGAATGGGGAATTAAGAATGGGGAATTAAGAATGTAGAATTAAGAATGGGGAATTAAGAATGGGGAATTAAGAATGTAGAATTAAGAATGGGGAATTAAGAATGGGGAATTAAGAATGTAGAATTAAGAATGTAGAATTAAGAATGGGGAATTAAGAATGGGGAATTAAAAATTAAGAATTAAGAATGTAGAATTAAGAATGTAGAATTAAGAAGGCAGAAGCCAGAAGCCAGAAGCCAGAAGCCAGAAGCCAGAAGCCAGAAGCCAGAAGCCAGGGGAGCATCTCATTTTGGAAACAATATTACCCAAAGCAACTATATTTCAAGGGTTTCAGCCCCCTAACAAGAGCTAACGTGCCAAATTGGGATGCTCCCGAAGCCAGAAGCCAGAAGCCAGAAGGTAGCATGTATAATTCTAAATTCTAAATTCTAAATTCTAAATTATTAATTCTAAATTCCCAATTCTAAATTCTAAATTCTAAATTCTATAATTACGTTAGTAAATAGCCAGTTTTTTGTTCAATGTAGTCTATTATCTTATGATAAATTTCTGGATATTTTTGTTCGCTAATAATGATGGGCATGGAACTGTCAGGTAACCAAAAGGTTAATCTCTGATTTGGGTAGTGACAAAAACTACTGATTTTGTTGAGGTCAAGGATATAATCATGACGCTCGTAACTGAATGTAATCCAAAAACCAGAAGGTGATCGTGCTGATAACTTTTGAATGTAGTTCACCACTCGTTGATAACCGTCTGGGTCACTTTGACGGTTGATAATAATGGGAATAGTACTATCGGGTAACCAGAAGGTTATTTTTCCGTTGGGTCCATGGGTGAATGTACTAAGCCGATCCAGATCAATGACATATTCTCGATGATCGTAATTAACTTTTATCCAGTAACTCACAAAACCTCCTTATTGACATAATGGGTTGGTAATACTAGCAATTACCAATTCGAACGAGTCCAGTTAATCACTTTAGCAAAGGGAACAGGAAACAAAAATTATCACAATTCCTATACGGATTGCTCTTCTTATTCAGATTACTGGTTACTTCTTGTTAATTAACACTTGTTACTTGTTACTGGGAGCATTTCACCTTTGTAATTATGTACATATATCCCCCCTAACCCCCCTTAATCAAGGGGGGAATTAGATTCAAAAGTCCCCCTTATTAAGGGGGATTTAGGGGGATCTGAATCAGGGATTAACAAAACTGACATGCTCCATTTGTTACTTGTTACTTGACTTTCAACCAATAAGGAGAAATAGTTAACCAGGATAGGAAAAATGTAGAATGTAGAATGTAGAATTAAGAATGTAGAATTAAGAATGTAGAATTAAGAATGTAGAATTAAGAATCCAATTCTAAATTCGCGCATTCTTAATTCTTAATTCTATTAAGATCATCCCTGAATTGAGCGAAAGTTGGAAGCCCCAACCTACTTCGTGTCGGTTGGGGTACTTCACTGTTACCTAGCTGCTGATCAAGCTAAGTCATATTTCAGGGGTTTATTCCTCAGAGCCGGATAATTTCTGTGGAATCATGTTTTGATGGAGGGTAATTATCCGGCATGATGTCATTGATCCCCTAATCTGCGACATATGTGACATCCGTTGCCCTATTTACCCTGATCAATACCGAAAGAACTTGCGTCACATACTTAGCAGCCTACTTGGGCAATGGATTGCTGGTTTTCGCTAGTACTGCCGTTAGTAGTGGACTGTTTAACCTGTGCTTTGTCAAGGGTAGCTTGCACAAATCCCACAAACAATGGATGGGGATGACTAGGACGGGAGCTAAATTCTGGGTGGAACTGAGTGGCAATAAAGAAGGGGTGTTCTTTCAATTCAATTATTTCCACTAGGCGACCATCGGGAGAAGTCCCACTAATCACAAAACCTGTTTCTAGAAATAGGTTGCGATAAGCATTATTAAATTCATAGCGGTGGCGGTGGCGCTCATAAATAACTTCTTCTTGGTAGAGGGAAGATGCTAGAGTATCAGGTGCTATACGGCATGGGTATAGCCCTAAACGCATGGTACCGCCTAAATCCACTACATCTTGTTGTTCTGGCAATAGATGAATGACGGGATTCTTGATATCAGTGAAAAACTCGGCACTATGGGCATCTTCTAAGAGGGCTATGTGCTGTGCCCATTCAACTACAGAACACTGCATCCCTAAACATAAGCCCAGCAAGGGAATCTGATTTTCCCTAGCATACCGAATGGCCTGAATTTTGCCATCTACTCCCCGAATCCCAAAGCCTCCAGGAATAAGGATACCGTTAAAACCGTTTAGGAAGGGTTCAGGGCCGTAAGCTTCCACATCCTCAGCACTAACCCAGTGTATTTTGATTTTGGTATCCTTTGCGATCGCAGCATGCTGCAAAGCTTCCACAACGGATAGATAGGCATCAGTTAGTTTGATATACTTACCAACAATGGCAATTTCAAGATGGTGAGTGGGATTATGCAAACGCTCAACTAACCGCTGCCAATGGGTTAAATCTGGTTCCCGTTGCTCCATCTGGAATAACTCTAGAGTTTGCTGGGCTAGTCCTTCTTTTTCTAGCATTAGGGGGACTTCGTAGATACTGCTGGCGTCCTGTGCAGAAATAACTGACTCTACTGGTACATCACAGAATGCTGATATTTTATCTTTTAATCCGCTTGGGAAAGCGCGATCGCATCGGCAAATTAAAATATCCGGTTGAATCCCAATGGCACGCAATTCCTTGACGGAGTGCTGGGTTGGCTTAGTTTTTATTTCTCCAGCCGCAGGAATCCAAGGTAATAGGGTGACGTGCATATAAAGGACGTGATTGCGCCCGACATCCTTACGGAATTGACGAATTGCTTCCAAAAACGGTAGGGATTCAATATCCCCCAATGTGCCACCAATTTCTGTAATCACTACATCAGGATTGGAATTTTGGGCAACTCGATGAATGCGCTGTTTTATTTCATTGGTAATGTGGGGAATCACCTGCACTGTTCCCCCCTGGTAGTCACCGCGACGTTCTTTATTGATTACGGCTTGATAAATCGAGCCAGTTGTGACACTGTTTAGGCGAGAGACGGAGGTATCCGTGAAGCGTTCATAGTGACCTAAATCTAAATCTGTCTCGGCACCGTCTGATGTTACAAACACTTCTCCATGTTGGTAGGGACTCATGGTGCCCGGATCTACGTTAATATAGGGGTCTAGTTTAAGAATCGAGACGGAATAGTTCCGGGATTTGAGTAAACGTCCCAAGCTAGCAGCAACAATCCCCTTGCCAATACTGGATACAACCCCTCCAGTTATGAAGACAAACTTAGTCATAATAGTAATAATATTATAGCGCGATATAGATTTTCTGGGTTCATTGTGCCATGGTACACCAGAGTTGTTTGGTGCTGCTGAGCTATCAGCTATCAGCTATCAGTATTCAGCTATCAGCTATCATTTACCAGCAATCAGCAATCAGCAATCAGTTATCAGCAATCAGCAATCAGCAATCAGTTATCAGCTTAAGCGCTACGCGCACGCTACTTGAGGTGCTATCAGCTTAAGCGCTACGCGCACGCTACTTGAGGTGCTATCAGCTTTCAGCCAACGGCTGACCACTGACCACTGAAGGTGACGGCTGACGGCTGACCACTGACGGCTGACCACTGACGGCTGACCACTGACGGCTGACGGCTGACGGCTGACCACTGACCACTGACCACTGACCACTGACCGCTGACCGCTGACCGCTGACCGCTGACCGCTGATCGATGCAAAACCCCTAGGATTCCTCATCCATTGGATTACCGAGGTCTAGATTACCGACGTCAAAGACAATGACAAATTGAGCATCAGGCATTAATCGTTTCAGAGCCCATAAGTGTCCTTCCGCATCAGACCGGTTCCGGAAGCGAGCAACGACTCTCCGCTGCATCTTGGGTAACAGCCGAATGACCACCCACGGATGAAGGCGTTCAGAATAACTCATAATCAAACTATCTCCTTTTGTAGGGGAGCCAGAGCTAGCCCGCCGACGGTCCAACATCTACGGGCTAGCTCTTGACTCCGGGCGTCTCAGCGCCCACTCTTTTATTCTATCATAAAAATTTTATATTATAACATATTTTTAAATTTTTTGTTAAAAACTGGTTGGGAATCGGGAATCGGGAATCGGAACCCACCCCTAACCCCTCCCAGGAGGGGAACGGGAATCGGGAATCGGAACCCACCCCTAACCCCTCCCAGGAGGGGAACGGGAATCGGGAATCGGGAATCGGGAATAAGGAATAGGTAAAAAATTTTATGTACCTTTATAGCTTATAGTTATGAAAAACGCTGTATAGCATTTATAAATAGGTCATTAACAATCTGGCGGATTTCTCATAACATCAAAAAGTCTTTGTAGCTTATTGATACAGTCGCTAATGGGGTAGCATCCTTTGACCGCGCTGCATCGCTCTTTTCTACTATTCCCGATTCCCTATTCCCTGCTCCCTGCTCCCTACTCGCTGCTCCCTAAAACCCAGAAATTTCTACCTCACAAAATTAACAACTACTTGACTTATTGCTATGGGTCTATTATTCTGTTTATTAGCTACTTTATCCACTTATATAATCCTTGGATACGTTAATCCTGTCAGTGGGAAAAGTGCATTTAATACTTCTAAGGTAAACGAATCTAGATCTATAACAATGTCTTATCCTACTCAAGAGTCAGAATTCAGTAGTCATGACAATTTTGAAGTCAGTCAATCATCTGCACAACTAAAACTTTATGGTGCTCTTCGGAGCCGAGCTGCGATTG
>NZ_GL890963.1 GCF_000211815.1 Moorena producens 3L | reverse complement strand
ATACTATGTAAGCATTCAGCCGTCAGCTGTCAGCTGTCAGCTTAAAATAAACTTAATTTGGGATAATTTAATAGTTCGAGATTAATGAGAATTGAAAGTCTGGGGAAAAGCTGAACAGCTTTGTGGCACAGGCTTCGACCCTGTGACTTTCGTGACTATTAAACGAATGCTTATCTGGTTTATTCAAAAGTTCCGTAGCTTGCCAATAGCGCATAAGCACCTCAAGTAGCTTGCCCGTAGCGCATTAGCTGAATCCTTACAGAATAATTAAAAATTTTTTCTGGTTGATTTAATATCAAAAACCTGTTATGATTGATGTCATTGCCGCTTGTTGGTATTAGAATAAATTCTATTATAGCTGTCGATAATATCTCCAATTATAGCGTTTTTGCTAGTAATAATATAGAGTCAATTTTCCCAACCACTACTCCCTACTCCCTACTCCCTACTCCCTACTCCCTATTCCCTACTCCCTATTCCCTCTTGCCTATTGCCTCTTCACTTTAAATAGAATCCCCTCCTGCCTTTTTTGCTTCTTCTATCCAGTTATCAAACAACTCTTGATTCTTCTCAACCCACTCTTTAGCATGGCGACGGATATCTTCTGGACTGCTCTCACCCTCTTTGATCTTTAGGCTTTCAACGTTAATGTCCTCAACCGGAATTTGAACCAGTTCAAACCAACGTTTGGCAACTGGGTTAGCTGCCAAAAATTTCTTGTTAGCAACAATCCGCTGACGATCGACAGTAAATCCCAGATTTTTTCCGTCTACAGAGGTGTCTTTTTCAGTTAGATCTTTCTGGGATTCAGGAAGAGAGGTAAAGGGAACTTCTAACCAAATTATATCTTGATCGGGTTTTAATATTGTAGATATCCAGTGAGGATTCTGAGCATAGTAAATAACGCTTTCCCCTTGTTTGTAGCGAGTCATAAGATCGGCGAGTAGCACAATGTATTGTCCTCTAGTGTGTTCAACGGTATCTTCTAATCCGTAAGCTTTGAGGTGATGATCGATTATCACTTCGCAAAACCAACCAGGATCACAACCGATTAAATTAGCTTTACCATTGCCGTCTGTATCAAATAGTTTCGCAATCTTTGGATCTTTAAATTGTTCCAGGTTAGTAATGTTATATTTCTCAGCCGTTTTTTTATCGATTTGATAGCCTTGTATCACATCAGGAGTAATAACTCCAACTCGCTCTATTTTTTTGGTACCCCCAGCATTTTTAAAGAATTCTAGATGTGATATTTCATAGTTGATAGTACTATAATCTAGGTCGCCATTAGCCACAGACACATAAATAACCGGATAGGTTATTTCTTTCGGTTCTTCGATTTCATAACCAAGTTTTTCCAGACCAATATTGACGATTTGGGTTTGAAACTGTTCCTCGACCCAGTTACTATGGGCAGAACGAACTTTAGTTTTTTTTACAGAGGAGGTTGACTCACAGGCAACTGACCCGAGCAACAAAGCGATCAGAGTCATTCCTAAGGTAAGTTGTCTCACTTGTCGTTTCATTAAATCCTCTCCCAGGGTTTTTATCACCAAGTCTTACCGTTAGTCATAACTATAGCAGTTTTTAAGGAGCTAGGGAGTAGGGAGTAGCAGGGTGGGAGATGGGGAGATGGGGAGATGGGGAGATGGGGAGATGGGGAGATGGGGAGATGGGGAGATGGGGGAAATTTTAATTAAGGGTATCCTGACATGATATAAACCAAAATACTATGTAAGCATTCAGCCGTGAGCCTTAGCACAAAGCTGAATGCTGATAGCTGATAGCTAAATCCTTACAGAATAATTAATTTTTTTTTCGCTTGATTTAATATAAAAAACCTGATATGATGATATCATGGCCGCTTGTTACTTTTACAATAAAGTCTAGTATAACCGTCGATAATATATCCATTTATAGCGTTTTTAATATTAAAAATCAATAATAAATATAGAGTCAATTTTTACAACCACTACTCCCTACTGCCCACTCCCCACTCCCTATGAAGCATAAAGAAACAACCCTGACTAAAACCCTTGCCATAATTCTCAACTATTTAGACGGTAATTTGGAACCGGATTCCAACGTCGTTAATTATCAAACCGCTAATGATCTTAAGGAAAAACTCGATTTAACCTTACCCGATGAGGGAGTCGCTTTAGAAGCGTTAATTCCTATAGTAGAATCTTACCTGAACTATAGCGTTAGAACCGGTAGCACTCAATTTTTTAATCTACTTTTTAGTGGGTCTAGTATTCCGGGAATAATAGCCGAGATGGTTACCAGTGCCACGAATACTACCATGCACACCTATGATGTCGCCCCCGTAGCCACCCTGATGGAAATAGAATTGATTAAAAAATTGACCAGTTTAGTGGGGTTTAAGGAAGCTGAAGGGTTGATGGTAACTGGAGGAAGTAATGCTAATCTGATCGGAATGCTTTGTGGACGACATCAAGTTTTACCGGAAGCTAAATTACAGGGATTGGGTAATAATCAGTTAGTCGCCTTTGTTTCCGATCAAGCTCATTATTCCTATTTAAAAGCTGCTAATTTGTTAGGGATTGGCATCAAAAATTTAGTCAAGGTTAAGTCTGGTGTTGATGGCAAAATGATTCCCGCAGCACTAGAAGCTGCCATTCAACAGAGCTTGTCAGAAGAAAAAACACCGTTCTTTGTGGGTGCAACTGCCGGTACAACTGTTTTAGGAGCCTTCGATCCCTTACCGACCCTTGCCGAAATTACCAGGAAATATGGCTTGTGGCTGCATGTCGATGCGGCTTGGGGTGGGCCGGTTTTATTTAGTGAAAAACACCAGCATTTGTTAGCAGGAAGTGAGTTAGTTGATTCCTTTACTTGGGATGGCCATAAATTAATGGGAGTTCCTTTAATTTGTTCCGCTATTTTAGTGAAACAAAAAGGACTATTGTCAGAAGCTTGCTCTGGGGGAGGTACGGATTATCTATTCCATGATGATGAAAATGATTTATACAATTTAGGGACTAAGTCGTTACAATGTGGTCGGAGAGTAGATGCACTCAAATTATGGCTGTGTTGGAAATACTATGGTAAAAAAGGTTATGATCAGCTGGTCAATCATTTATTTGACCTAGCTAATTATGCCACCGAGTATATCCGCCGTTGCGATAATTTAGAATTAATCGCTGAACCACAATTTTTGAATATTTGTTTCCGTTATATCCCCAAAGATGAACCGCTTGACGCTACTGGGTTAGACCAGCTGAATCTAGACATACGCAACCGATTATTTCATTCTGGAACAGCTTTTGTCAACTATGCTCATTATCAAGGTCTGGTTATGATTCGGTTAATCCTGGCTAACCCTGAACTGCAAAAAACTGATTTAGAAACGTTTTTCCATAATTTACTTAATGCTGGTAAACTAGTTGAAAGTGTTAAAGGATAGAAAAAAAAATGAAGGATAGCAAAGACTTTTACGAAGGGATGGGATTAAAGTTTCTGGAGCCTCAAAATCAGACAGAAGGAATCAGGGAGTATATGGAGTTAGAGGATGACTTTATACTGAGAACCTTTAAAGGGGTAGATAGTGTTCTGGATGTAGGATGTGGTGAGGGACGTTATGTTCGTAAGCTTGCCCCTATTGTAGGAAAGATTACAGGAATTGATTTTTCAGAACAGCTTGTAGCCTTAGCTAAAGACTCCACTTCTACCTTTAATAATGTCACCATTTTAGCCGGAAGAGCAGAACATTTAACAACTCTGGTTCAAGAAACGTTTACTTACGGATTATTGGCATGGAATACCATTGGAAATATTCCTCAACAACTTCATCAAGCTATTTTCGATAACCTGGCAAAAGTAGTAGATAAAAAGGTATTTATATCTACGTTTAAATCTAACCAAGAGGTAATGGATGAGCGCTTACGCTATTATGACAAAACAGGTTTTAAGGTAGAAAGTATCGATGGCAATCAAGTAATTTTAGAAGGGGGATTGCATCATGCTAATGCTTATCCTTTCAGCTATTTCCAGGAATTGCTTGAATCAGCAGGATTTTCTATGGAAACTCATGATTTGGGCTGGGTTGGTGTGATGATTGAAGGAACTAAAAAATAACTTAACTGGTCAGCTAATGCGCGAAGCGCACGCTGCGCGAACAGCTATCAGCTGTCAGCGGTCAGCTAATCAACGGGAAGTAGTAAACAAGCTGGGGAGTGCTAGTACGGCTGGTTGAAAATCCCTGCTCGTTTTATTCATCCGACCCCGTGTAGTTAAAGCACCTGCTAGCTGAACGCGATCGCGTGCGCGTAGCGCATTAGCTGATAGCTGATAGCTGACGGCACTTCAAGTAGCGTGCGCGTAGCGCATTAGCTTACATCTCAGAGGTTGTCTGAGAAGTCTCATTTGCTACATCCAAGCCCCCTAAANCGTACGTACGTACGTACGTACGTACGTACGTACG
>NZ_GL890962.1 GCF_000211815.1 Moorena producens 3L | reverse complement strand
AAGCAATTAATAGACTAGGTAGGACAACACCTCAAAATAAGTAGGCAACGTGAAGAACATGCCAAGAGACTGGTTAGAAGTTACCGCAAGAAGAGTGCAGCCTTTATAGTTGGTAGGCTATGCATCAAAGGTGGCAGGTTTTGTTGTAAGGCTGCACTCTTCTAAGGTTTCGTCTCCGGCGCGTTGCGTGGTTCGATCTAACGATTTGGTCGCTTACGAAGATTTGAGGGTTAAAAATTTGGTTAAAAACCACTGCTTGGCTAAGTCTATTAATGATGCAGGTTGGTATCAATTTAGGAGTGCGATTCGTTGGTGAGAAACCATACCATGAATGTATGGGGGATTAACCGCTTGGTCCAATAGAACCACGACAACTTGATAACCATGAAGGTGAGAATCCTTCCCTCGTGAAATCCGAGTGACAGCCTTACCCTGATTCATGAACCTAACAAACTCATGGATTAATGCAAGGGTCGAACAGTGAAGCACCCTTAACCTGACCAGGTGTTAGTAACAGGCAAAGAACCCACGGGTACGAGAGAAAGATACGTCTGAATCATCGTCATGATAACGTAGCGAAATAAGGTTTGATACGCTACAGACAAATAAGTCAATGGAAGAAGGTTTGAATAGTTTTCTAATTATTCAAAGATTTCCCAGAAGTCTTCCCGGTGAATAGTATCACCCTAAAGGTTCACAGAATGGTTATCAGGAACGAAGTAACCCTCATACATACTCTCAGAAAGGTCGAATATTCTGAGTAGGTAGTTAGCCGCAAGTTAGATGAGGGCAAGATTGAGTCAGAAGCAAATGCCTAGAGTAATAACTAGGATACGCTGACCGACTCACGTTATAGGAAAAAGTATAGTCGTAAGTAGTAATGAAAAAGTCTAATACTCTGGGATTCTCCCAAAAGTCGGAATGGAATAAAGTCAACTGGCGAAAGCTAGAAAAGACTGTATTTAAGTTACAAAAACGAATATACCGAGCCTCACAACGTGGTGATGTCCGCGTGGTAAGAAAGCTACAAAAGACCATGATGAAATCATGGTCAGCTAAGATGATTGCGGTCAGACGGGTAACTCAACAAAATAAAGGCAAAAAGACTGCCGGAATAGATGGGGTCAAAGCTTTAACGAATAAGCAACGCCTCAAATTAGTAGCCAGCCTGAAAATCCTAAAGAAAGCTCAACCAACCAGAAGGGTATGGATACCTAAACCCGGAAAGAAAGAAGAGCGTCCTTTAGGGATACCCACCATATATGACCGTGCCCTACAAGCCCTAGCCAAACAAGCATTAGAACCAGAATGGGAAGCCAGATTTGAACCAAACTCCTATGGGTTCAGACCTGGACGCTCATGTCACGATGCTATAGAAGCAATATTTAGCAATATATGTCATAAACCAAAATGGGTTCTAGATGCAGATATTGCTAAATGCTTTGACAAAATAAATCAGGAAGCTCTACTAGAAAAATTAAATACTTATCCATCCATGAGACGTTTAATTAAGTCCTGGCTTAAAGCTGGTGTGATGGATAAAGGAATATTCTCACCTACAGATAAGGGCACCCCTCAAGGTGGAGTTATATCCCCACTTTTAGCAAATATAGCCCTTCATGGCATGGAACAGGCGGTATGGAATCACGCCAACTCGGTGAAAGGAAAGAAAACCTATTATAAAAGAGGATTGTCCCTAATCAGATATGCAGATGATTTCGTAATAATGCACCCTGACCAGAACGTGGTAGTAGAATATCAACAAATAGTCAACGAATGGTTAGGAAATATAGGGTTAGAACTGAAACCAAGTAAAACTATAATAGCCCACACATTTAATGGTTTTGATTTCCTAGGATTCAATATCAGACAATATAAAGCGGGGAAAAACCACTCAAAACAAGGTTTCAAAACTATCATCAAACCATCCAAGGAAAAAGTGAAAGAGCATTATGAGCAGCTCTCATCAGTAATAGACAGATATAGAGCCGCTCCGCAAGAGGCATTAATAAGCCATCTTAAACCCATTATAAACGGATGGTGTAATTATTACAAATCTGTATGTAGTAAAGACACTTTCAACAGTTTAGGGTATAGGCTTTGGAACAAACTTCAGAGATGGGGATATAGGAGACACCCTAATAAATCAAAGACCTGGGTAGCTAAGAAGTATTGGGGAACCATCGATGAGGATAGGTGGACTTTCATGAAAGATGTGAACCATTTTCTCCCGAAGCATAGCAAAACGGAGATAGTCAGACACAAGAAAGTCCAAGATATAAGAAGTCCCTATGATGGAGACCTAATCTATTGGAGTACCAGAATGAGAAAGCATCCTGAGATGACCACTCAGAAGGGAAGGCTTTTAGAACGGCAAGAAGGGAAATGCGCTCATTGTGGTCTTACTTTCAGGGATGGCGACTTATTAGAAAAACACCACATCTTACCACGTGCTCTAGGAGGTAATAATAAGGATGAGAATCTGGAGTTATTACACCTACACTGCCACGATGCAAAACACGGAAAGAGAATAAACACCTCAAGTCTAGATGACAATCCGTTAATGAGGTACCAATGACAATGGTTCCTATGATGAGGAGCCGTGTGATGTGAAAATGTCACGCACGGTTCTGAAGACGAGTCAGTGGGGTGATTCACTGGCTTAGTTTAATAATGGTTGGAGCATTTTGGAACCAAGTTTGGTAGGATCACTGTTGCAGTAAACCCCGCCTACACCAGCCAAAACTGCTCTGACTGCGGTGAAGTGGTCAAAAAGTCTCTGTCAACTAGAACCCATGTTTGCAAGTGTGGTTGCCAGTTAGACAGAGACCACAATGCCGCAATAAATATACTCCAAAAAGCCTTGGGTACGGTAGGGCATACCGGAACCTGGATCCTGGATCCGAACACTTTGGGAGATCTGTCCTCTACTCTTCCTGGTTCCGACCTGGTTGAGCAAGACGGTTCTGTGAACAAAGAATCCCCGCGTCTTTAGACCGGGGAGTGTCAACAGCACAGTGCCTCGCTTTTCGGCTTCTGGTGGCTAGAGGAAGATGGAGGAATCGAACCCCTACAACATCGCTGCCGTACCACGGTTTTCAAGACCGATTGCCGTCCACTCGGCGGCATCTTCCTTAAGGTGCGCTTTCCGTTGGCGAATTAAATTCGCCACGGGTCGCACCTAAGGGTGTCTGACGGGACTTGAACCCGTTATGACTGGTTCCACAAACCAGCGCCGCGACCACTTTGGCTTCAGACACCAAGTTGTTTAAAACAATACAAAGTTCTAATTATTTAGTGCTAATTATTTAGGATTGCTATCGTTAGCATCAAGTTCCTTGTCACGCAATATTGCCCTGACTGTCATTAAAATCTCTCCTAGTTTGTTTTTCCCACTACCATCAGCACCACAACCCCAGTAATAATCTATGGGTGAATTCTCAACAATTAGCTGATCACCTGTAGCAAGTAGTAACTGGCGAAGATCACCATGGGTTTCAAATTTTTGTAACACTCCTCGCTGCATAATCTCATCTTTGACTTTTTCCCAATCATCACGAAGAGGATGAGAGCGATTGCGTCCCATTTTTGCTGCTTCCTTTGGTGTTTTTGCCTCACGTATTTTGTCATACCAAGAGGAATCAGTAGTCACAAATTTTTGGGCTTGGAAGAAATGCTCACTAGTCGCCCACCACAATTCATCTAGCTCAAAGCCATGTCGGGAGAAGTTGGAAAAACAACCATAGGGTTTTTGGCGAGTACCGTAAAAATAGATTGTCATAATTGTTGCTGAATAATGAGAATGCTGACCACTCAGCCAGGTGGAAACCTCAAGGTTTTATGGAACCTAAAACCATAGTCCCTGGATTTTATCGATGGTTGACTTTTATGGTTTGAAGGTTGATAAGCTAAGGTTTGATGATTGAGGTTTAAGGGTTAACCGTTAACCTTTGACCTTTAAATTTAGCTTAAGATGGAGTCGGATTTGAACCAACAATCAATGATTACAAATCATATGCTCTACCAATTTGAGCTATCCATCTTACTTAAAAACCATAAATTTAGAGATTTTCGAGTGACCAGCACGCATCACCATTTTAATCAGGAATTTCGATCATTGTCCTAGCATTGCTGATCGAGAGTACTCGATCAACTGTTGACTTGAACTGTTCAATAAAGGTTTGTCGTCTTTCAAGTTCTTCAGCCAGGTTAGTAGGATCCAGTAGTTCAACCCCTTCTCTAGCTAGAAAGCTATCTGACAAGGATTGATACTTCTGTGAACCAACCGATGCATTCTGTCCTAGCACTTCTAGAGCTAGTTTATCAAGTCTGTCTTTGACTCGTGCTTGTGCCGTCTTATAGTGATTCAGGGTTTTAGTATATGCTGACTGCATAGTACCGATAACTGCTTCATAATACATGATAAACATCTTCATCTCAATGGCTTCTGCCACAGTCATCTCTTGGTCAGCAACCGTAACCATTGTAGACGCATTGGATAAGACAATTACTCTCTTGATCGTCCGCCTTCTGGCAATCAAGGCATCCACTTTTTGCAAAGCTGCTTTAGCTTTTATCTCATAATCTTCTCGTGATTTGAAGCCTGTTGGCACTTGACCGACTTCAACCACAGAAATTAAGGTGTTGTTGTCCAAAGCTGCTCTGGCTGAGTCAATGCGCTTTTGCAGCAAGGTCAACTCTGCTAGAGCATCTGTGACAGTCATAGTTGTCATTTTACCCTCCTTATCTCTTCATTTGTATCTCCTAGCTCATCACTTGTCAACCATGGTGTTAGTGTCAGCATTCAGCTCTCAGCTGTCAGCCGTCAGATTAAAATAAACTTCGTTCGCGTACCGTGCGCATCCCACAAACGGTAGAATTGAATAGTTCGACATTAATGACAATTGAAAGTCTGGTAAAAAGCCCATTAAGCATCCCGCATAAGCTGATAGCTGATAGCTGATAGCTTACGTTATTTGTTATTTGTTATTTGTTATTTATTATTTGTTACTTTATAGTTTTTACTTGACAAACCCCTTTCAATAACTTTCAATAATAAGTATTCAACCAGAGATGATATTACATCATGGCTGCAAATTGGTGGCAGGGGTGAGAATTGCACTCACTGATTTCCAGGGTATGAACCTGGCGAGCCTACTCTTGCTCCATCCCTGCGATACCCCTGGCAGGATTTGAACCTGCAAGACACTCGTTCTGGGGGAGTGATGTCTACCAATTGCATCACAGGGGTAAAGTCGGGGTGACAGGATTTGAACCTGCGACATCTTGCTCCCAAAGCAAGCGCGCTACCAAACTGCGCTACACCCCGTTAGTACTCCTGGTGGGAGTCGAACCCACAACTGACCGTTTTTAAAACGGTCGCCTCTGCCAATTGGGCTACAGGAGCATATTTGATACCAAGTTGCTATCAAAATTGATTTGGTTTGAAGGTTGAACGCGATCGCGTGGCCTTAAGGCCTACGGTTGTTTGGTTGTTCGCCTTTGGCGTCCGAAGTAGGGTAGGTTGTTTGGTTAAAGCTTACAACCGGTTAACCTTCAACCGGTTAACCTTCAACTGCTTAACCTTCAACAATAGAATGCCGGAGTTGGACTCGAACCAACCTCTCCGTGATTCAGAGTCACGGCGACTTGCCAATCGTCCATCCGGCATTGAGCACTTGCAATAGCAAGTGACAGCCCCCCAAGGTCGGCATCGAACCGACGACCTCTCGCTTTTCAGGCGAGCGCTCTACCCAACTGAGCTACCGGGGGATACAAAGGAGAAAGATCAAACCCCTCCTGACTGCCCTGGCAGGGATCGAACCCGCGACCATCGAGTTAACAGCTCGCTGCTCTTCCAACTGAGCTACAGGGCATTCATCGTGCCGACGGGGATCGAACCCGCAATCACCTGCTTGAAAGGCAAGCGGCTTAACCAAATTTGCCTACGGCACGGGAGCGCGGAGACTGAGATTTGAACTCAGATCAACGGTTTTGGAGACCGTCATGTTGCCAGTTACACCATCTCCGTATGTGGTAGCAGCGGCGGGACTTGAACCCGCACCCACCTGGTTATGAGCCAGACGCTCTACCTTTGAGCTACGCTGCTTGGAGTCACTGCTTGGAGTCACTGATTGGAGCAGGATTTGCACCTCCAACCGATAAAAGCGACTGCAAAGAGCGATGCAGAGGTGCGACCCGTGGCGAATTTAATTCGCCTACGGAAAACGCACCATTACGGTCTTGGGGGTTTCCCCCATGAGCGACTGCATCAAGACAGCGAGGCTGACGGGAATCGAACCCGCGACTTCCTGTTCGACAGACAGGCGCTCTGACCGTCTGAGCTACAGCCCCAGGACTTGAGCAGTTTATCCGTTGGAGTTTAGATCAATCTTTTAGATAAATCTTTGAGTTCACTCTGTGGGGAATCAACCCAAGGGTCTATCCCCACGTGATGAGCAAACACAGTTATATCCAAACATGAATCAAAAGGTATGTTACATATTTAGTTGTCAAGGTTCGGTGTAAGCTTTTGGATTCGAGCTTTTTGACTCTTTCCTCTGCGCTCTGTTTATATACTACATAAATACTACAAGCGGTGTCAAGGGTTTGGGCAAACTTTTTTTGGAAATTTTGAGGAGTTATGTGGATAGTCCCAAAAACCATACATGTAGTGTTTTGAGATAAAAATACACACTATATATATATTTAGGGGGGTAACTCCTCATTGCTAGAGGGGCAAGGGATGGTTTAACCGATGTAATGGATGACAGGATCGAGCAGGTCTCGATCAGGAGAAACATGTTACTCAGTTGTTACTGGTGCCTCTTCCCCCTCTTCGGTCTCTTCTTCAATCCTGAAGGAGGGTGGGATTGGGATTCGGTATGATGTACAGACAGTGCACTATGGCAATAAGCAACAAGCAAGAATGCATTTAGATCCCCTAGTCCCTAATTCTTTGTTGAATCTTTTGCAACTGGCTAGTCCCGTACTACCAGTAGGTGCTTACGGCTATTCTGAGGGTTTGGAAACTTTAGTTGATATTGGTGTGATTCACAACCAGGCTACTCTGCACCAGTGGCTAGAGCATCAACTGCGCTATGGAGCCATTCGATTAGAAGGTTATGTTATGGTCCGAGCTTACGAAAGTTATGGCAAAGGGGATTTAGAGGGTTTGAACTACTGGAATGCTTGGGTAAGTGCTGCTAAGGAAACTGCTGAATTGCGGACGCAAAGTTGGCAGATGGGTAACTCGTTGATGCGGTTACTGCTGGATTTGCACCCACCCAGTGAAACCATTGTGGAGAGAACTCATGTAACCTCTGAAGCAAATGTAATCTCTCTACACGATGTAGCATCAGCTGTGGGTCAACCCTGTAATTATGCGATCGCGTTTGGGATTGGGGCTGCTCACTGGCACATTGACATTACAGCCACAGTCTTAGGTTACTTACATAGCTGGGCATCTAATGTGATCGGTGCTGGGGTCAAAGTGATTCCCCTTGGTCAAACCGTTGGTCAACAGCTACTCCTAGCACTCAACCATAGACTTACTCTGACCACCGAAGATGTTTTAACTTTGGCGGATGAAAAATTAAGTAGTTGTGGCTGGGGATTAGCCCTGGCAAGTATGGCTCACGAAACTCAGTACACACGATTATTTCGCAGTTAATTCTTTTGAAAATAAATAATCCTTTTTTTAAAGACTTAATAAAGTTAGCTATATTTTGTTGCTGATGTTACTGAGAGATGCTAGATTTTCTAGTTAGCAAAGTATCCTACGACAATTAGCGTATCTTAAGACTTATATCATAGTTATGATTAAGCCAGAATAAATAAAGTTAAGTTTAATTAATTTTATTTAAAAAACAACCTTAATGAAGCTAAAATTTATCAAGGTCAGCTACTAATTTACCTTCATTTTGGCTAACCGGGTTTTGCTTATGGTTAGTGAAACTCGATAATGGTGCATCTCCACAACCTTGGCTTGACTTGTCTGCTAACATTACCAGTTTGGTGCATTCCTACAAAACCATGATTTACGGAAAACTGGGCGAAAAACCCGATATTTTGTAAACAATATACAAATATAGTGGCTGCGTAAGTTCTGAAAACTATACACAATATCAGGATTCACAATATTATAATTCACAATATTACCTATTAGGTATCTAGGTATCTAGGTATCTAGGTATCTAGGTATCTAGGTATCTAGGTATTAATTAAAACAGGAACTATTGACAACATCGGTGCTAATAGAGGCGCTATAAAACTATGATTATTACTTGTTAATTATTCATTTTTAATTGTTAGTTAATAGTTACTAATTACTAGTGGCATTGCTATATATCCATAGAGACACCAATGACGACTGACAAATTATTGACTACCGACAAACTGGCACAACAGATTCAAGCTTGCGCAAAGGCGCAATTGACTGGTCGGTTGAAGATTAAAGATCCCCACGGTCAGCAGTGGAGTCTTTCTTTCCACTTGGGTCGTTTGATTGGGGGTGCTAGTAAAATGCATCCGATTCGTCGTTGGTGTCGGCAGTTGTCTGTACACTGCCCAGAACTATCAGCATTTCCTGTGTGTCAGGGATCGTCGGTTCAGCCGGTGTATTGGGATTACCCATCTCTAGCAGAACTAGTCAGACAGGGGAAAGTACCGCTAAAACAGATGAGGTCGGTTGTTGTTGGCAACTGTACAGAAATAGTTTTCGATATCATCCAACGGCAGGAACAACTCCGCTGTGGTTCATCAGAGCAACTAACTTACAGGCAGATTCCTCAAGACACTATTGATTCAACCTCTGATTCAACGTCTGATTTAACCTTTGATTCAAAGTTGGTAGTAATTCGAGCTGATCAGATTTGGCAACAGGCAAGCCTTGCTTGGGAGCCTTGGCAACAGGCTGGTTTGGTAAATATTTCCCCTTCTTTGGCTCCGGTGATCTGGGATGCTGACAAATTGCGACAGCAGACCTCATTACTTGCCTACCACAATCTAACTACCTTGGTGGATGGCGATCGCACTTTGAGGGATTTAGCTCTCAAGTTGAAACAGAATCTTTTGGCTCTGGCCCAATCAATCATGCCCTACATCCGAGATCAGGTGATGGGTCTGATCGAGGTTGGGGACTGGCGCTGTGATACTCACTTTACTAAAGCCACTAACCCAATGCCAGAAAATGCTCGAAGGTTTGGAGGACCAGTAATGACATTACCAGCTAGTCCCTTGGTAGTTTATATCGAAGACAGCCACATCGATCGGCTGACCATGAGTCAAATTCTTGCCAATGCTGGCTATCGATTTATCAATGTTCAAGACCCCATCAAAGCCTTGCCGACCTTGCTAAAGTGCAAACCACAGCTGATCTTCTTGGATTTGGTCATGCCAGTTTTAAACGGGTATGAAGTCTGTGCACAAATTCGTCGGGTTTCGGTGTTTCAAGACACGCCAGTGATTATGGTCACCAGTAATGACGGAATTGTAGACCGAGTGCGGGCAAAGATGGTCGGTTCTACAGACTTTTTAGCAAAGCCTATTACTCGGTCAAAGGTATTGACAATTCTACAAAGGTATCTCGGGGTTAGTCGTAATATCCTGTCCGGTTGACTACTTACTTTAATACTTTAGCAAAGTGAACAGGGAGTAGGGAGTAGGGAACTTTCGATAAAAAATTATCACAATTAATTGAGTATACCTATTAAAGTACTAATTATTAATTTTTTTTATGGTAAATTAAAAAAATTGCAAATCAGGGCAAATATATTATAATATAAATAATATTTACTAGTTATAATATATAAAAAAAAAATAACATACTCAATACTTTTATATTCAAAATAAATTATGACTACAGTCCTTTTGGTTGAAGATAGCTTGACAGAAAATGAGATGCTAAGTGGTTACCTCAGAGAAGCTGGTCTCAAGGTAGTTAGTGTCACAAGTAGTGAGGATGCCCAGATCAAACTCCAGTCCCAGAAACCAGATGTGGTGATTGTTGATGTTATTTTGCCAGGACAAAGCGGGTTTGAACTGTGCCGGGAACTCAAGACTAATTCCAACACCCAAACCATCCCAGTGGTGATTTGCTCAACTAAAGGAACTGATGCCGACAAACTCTGGGGTTCGATGCTGGGAGCTGATGCCTATTTACCTAAACCGATAAACCAACAAGAACTAATACAAACAATCCAGCAATTGTTAGGCATTAGGTCTTAGGTATTAGGTCTTAGGTCTTAGGTATTAGATAATGTTGAACTCCCTTGACCCAGTGGTAACACAAACCAATCTTGACCTACTGAATTTAGATCCACTAACCCCAGAAACCCGAGTGCGGTTGCTGCGTTTTCCTCTTGGCTTTGAGGATAGTATTCTGTTGCCCCTAGAGCAGATTACAGAAATTATCAGGGTGAATCTGCCGGACGTTCTGCTGGTGCCGGAAATGCCCAGTTGCATTTTGGGAATTGGTAATTGGCGCTCAGAAATGCTCTGGTTGGTAGACCTAAACCAGCTGCTTGGCTATCCACCTTTGTCGGAGCAAGGGCAAGTTTCCCTATCTCCTGTGGCAATAGTGGTTCAGGTCAATGACCAGTCTGTGGGTTTGGTGGTGTCGCAAGTAAATGATATTGAGTTACATGAATTGGAGCAACTCCAGCCACCGGCTTCTGGCTTATTTCCTCCTAGGTTACTGCCTTTTGTCCTGGGGTACCTACCTGGGAATGGCGGTGCAGTCTTGGATGTCACGGCTATTACTCAGTGTCCCCTATGGCAGACACATCAAGCAGGGGAGTCTTGGGGAGGGGAGTCTTGAGGTTTTTCGACTTAGCCTCCTCCGAGATCTGGCAATTGATCAGGGCAATTATGACGAGTTTTGATCAACCAAATCAATCCCATCAAACCAATTATGACTGGTTGGCAAGCTCGTCACTAACTCTGCCCATTGAACAGTCGATTGGCAGGGTTACTACCGACTCGATTGCCTCTGAGATGCCATCATGGTCGGAAATTTTACCATTACCAGATGTTGAACAAACCGAAACTATAACTATGCCACAATTTGAGAAATTTGATCAATCTGAGGAAATACTCAGTTCTAAGTCCCAACTTAATCAATCATCGAGTAATGGCAATGGCAAGGGGACACCTACCGGGGTGAAGTTCCACCTAGCCGTGGATATTGAGCAACACTGCAAGGGTGAGCGGCAGTGGTTATTCCACCTGGCCACTCAGATGCGCAAAGCAGAAACTAGTGATGCCCTGTTGAGAACCACAGTGACTGAGGTTAGTCAGGGTTTACGGGTAGACCGAGCCTTGATTTTTCGCTTCCAGTCCGAGAATCGGGGTACAGTGCTAGTTGAGTCGATGGTGGGTGGCTATACTCCCAGTCAGGGGGAGTACCTACCAGTGATTGCTTTTGGGGCAGAGAATCCCTCAGCCTACGAGGAACAGGAAGTTGTAGCCCTTAATGATATTAATGACCGGGCTCTGAGTCCGTTTCAACTCCAACTGCTAGAACGATTCCAGGTCAAAGCCAGCTTAAGTCTACCGATTTTGATCGATGGGCAATTGTGGGGCTTACTGGTGGTGCAGCAATGTTCTGGTTCCCGGGAATGGCAGGAAGCTGACATTAGTCTGCTCTACCAAGTTGTTACTGAACTGAGGCTAAGTCTACAGCCAGTGGAATCTTTTACCCGACGGCGAGAGCAGGTGAAGCAGGAAAAGGTCTTGGCTCAAATCTTGGCCACAATTCCACCGTCTTCTGATCCCAATATTGCCCATGGCAACATTTGTCAAGAAGTGCGCCTATTTTTCAAGGCTGATCGGGTAGTGGTTTATCGCTTCAATCCTGACTGGAGTGGTGAATTTGTGGCTGAGTCGGTTGCAGAGGGTTGGGTGAGCCTGCTCCAAGACCAAAAGCAAAATCCTAACCTGACATCACCAGATCTATTGTCCTCTAAGCGCTGTACGGTCAAGCAAATCGGATCCGTTGCCAGCCCCAATACCGATACCTATTTAAAGCAGACACAAGGGGGCAGCTATTTCAAAAGTCAGCAGGTACAGCGAGTTGACGACATCTATGCCGCTGGTTTTTCACAGTGCTACATTGAAACCTTAGAAAAATACCAGACCAATGCTTATATTATAGCCCCAATCTTTGATGGTGAACACCTCTGGGGCTTATTTGCCGTTTACCAAAACTCTCGCCCTCGGCGCTGGCTTGATAGTGACGTGGTGCTGCTGTCACTACTCAGTGACCGTCTCAGTAGTATTCTCAAGCAATTGGACATGGCAGCCCAGCTACAGGAGAAATCGGAGCAACTGGATATTGCTGTTGAGGGGGAAAAAATAGCCAGTCGGTTGCTTGATAAGATACTTAAGAGTTCCGACTTGAACAATGTTTTCCAAACTGCTACTAAAGAAATCCGGCAGCAGCTGAAGTGCGATCGCGTGGCTGTGTATCGCTTCAATCCTGACTGGAGTGGTGAGTTTGTGGCTGAGGATGTGGCACACGGTTGGATACCGTTAGTTGAACCGAGTATTAAAAAAGTCTGGCGCGATACCTATTTGGAGGACACCGAAGGCGGTCGGTATCGCAATAATGAAACCTTAGCCGTTGATGACATTTACTTGGTTAATTACGATCAGTGTCACATTGACCTGTTAGAGCAATTTCAGGCTAAAGCTTATGTGATTGTACCGATTCTGCAAGGGAAAACCCTGTGGGGTTTACTCGCAGCTTACCAGAACAATGGCCCTCGTCACTGGCAGAAAATGGAGGTGGGTATACTAGCTCAGATGGGCCGACAATTTGGGGTTGGCCTCCAGCAAACGGAGTATCTTGAGCAACTGCGAGCAAAATCCAGCCAACTGCTATTGGCTGCAGACCTAGAAAAATCAGCAGTCAAAATAATCAACAAGATCCGGCAATCTCGGAAACTGGATACCATTTTCAAGACCACAACCATAGAAATCCGTAAGCTCCTGATGGCTGACCGGGTGGGTCTGTTTCGCTTTGACCCTGACTCCGATTTTAATGATGGAAAGTTGGTGTCGGAAGATGTGGTCAATGGCTACGATAGGATGCTGGGTAAGAAGATTCACGACCATTGCTTTAGTCAAAAGTATTCCCGCCACTATGTCGAAGGGCGAGTACACGCAGTTGCTGATATCTACAATGGGGACCTGAGCGATTGCTACATTGAGCTGCTGGCTCAGTTTCAAGTCCGGGCTAACCTGGTGGTGCCATTGCGTAAAGGAACTGAACTCTGGGGATTTTTATGCATTCACCAATGCAGTAAGCCCCGTCAATGGCAGGAGTATGAGATTGATTTTGCCAAGCAGATTGCCCTACACTTTGAAGTTGCCCTACAACAAACAGAGTACCTGGCCCAAGTAGAGGCAAAATCTACCCAGGTAGCTAAAATCGCACGGATGGAGCGAGCGGTAGTTGGAATCATCAACAAGATCCGTCAGTCTCGAAACCTGGATACCATTTTCAAGACAACCGCTATCGAAATTCGCAAGCTTCTTCAGGTTGACCGGGTGGGTGTATTTCGGTTTTACCCTAACTCTGGCTTTGATGATGGGGAATTGGTATCTGAGGATGTGGCATCAGGCTACGATGCCATGCTAGGAACCAAAGTTACCGACCACTGCTTTGGTGAACAGTATGCCCCTCACTATACCGAAGGACGTGTGCAAGCGGTTGCTGATGTCTACAATGCCGGACTGAGCGATTGCCATATTGAGCTGCTGGCTCAGTTCCAAGTCCGGGCTAATCTGGTTGTGCCCCTACTTCAAGGACCTGATTTGTGGGGATTGTTGTGCATTAACCAATGCAGTCAGCCCCGTCAATGGCAGGAGTATGAGATTGATTTTGCCAAGCAGATTGCCCTGCACTTTGGGGTAGCCCTACAGCAATTGAGCTACCTGAATCAAGTAGAAGCCAAATCCCACCAGCTTGGCCAAGCTGCTGTGCGGGAGCGAGTAGTAGCAAGCCTTAGCAACCATTTGTCCCAGTCTGTAGATGTTTACAGTGTCTTCCAGAGCATTACCAAAGAGTTGCGGCAAGTGTTGGGAGCTGACCGGGTAGTGATCTATCGCTTCAACTCCGACTGGAGTGGTGAGTTTGTGGCGGAATCCGTTGCCCCTGGCTGGCTTTCCCTAATCACTGAACAAGAAAGAGACGACCGCCTGAAGGTGGATACAACGGCTTCTGAGCGCTGCACAGTTACAGTCCTGAGTGTTAATTCTCTGTCTAATGTTGATACCTGCTTGCAAGAAACCCAGGGTGGGGACTTCGCCCGAGGTGACCGCTTCAAGCAGGTTGATGACATCTATGCCATTGGTTTCTCTCCTTGCTACATCAACACTCTGGAACAATACCAAGCCAGGGCATATCTGATTATGCCGATTTTCCAAGGTGAAAAGCTCTGGGGGCTGCTGGCGGCTTACCAAAATACGGGACCCCGTCAGTGGCAAGATACTGATGTCACCCTCATGCTCCAGATTAGTAATTCCCTGGGATTAGCCTTGCAGCGATCCCATTACCTAGATCAGTTGCGAGCCCAATCTAGCCAACTCACCAAAGCGGCTTTTATTGCTCAGGGGGTAACCAAAATAGTCGGTAAGCTATTCCAGTCTCGGGAGGTAACTAAAATCTATGGTATCACAACCCAAGAAGTCCGGCAGTTGCTCAAATGCGATCGCGTAGCCCTCTATCAATTCAATCCTGATTGGACTGGTGAGTTTGTGGCTGAGGCAGTTGCCACCGGTTGGTTACCATGGGTGGGAGCGGATATCCAAGCCTTCTGGCCCGATACTTATCTACAAGACACCCAGGGAGGTCGGTATCGCAATCGTGAAAGCGTGGCAGTTGATGACATTTACACCTTTGGTTATTCTGACGGTTACCTGGAAACCTTGGAGCAATATGAGGTTAAGGCTTATATGCTGGCACCAATTTTTCTAGAAGGAACCTTATGGGGTTTACTGGCTACCTACCAAAATACTGGTGCTCGTAACTGGCAAGAGTTTGAACTCAACGCCCTGGCTCAGATTGGGGTGCAAGTGGGGGCAGCCCTGCAACAGGCTGAGTATCTGGCACAAATCCAGAACCAGTCCCAGCAGCTGACCAATGCCGCACAACGGGAGAAAGCCGACAAAGAAGCGGTACAGCGGGAGGTAATGCAGTTGCTCTCAGCAGTGCGGCCAGCTCTAGAAGGAGACCTCACTGTCCGAGCTCCGGTAACCAACAATGAAGTAGGTACCATTGCTGATGCCTACAACAACACCTTACAAAGCCTGCGCCGGATCGTGACTCAAGTCCAGCAAGCCTCCAGGAAAGTTGCCCAAACGTCTGTTGACAGGGAATCCTCCATTGCTTTGCTCACAGCCCAAGCCCAGCAACAATTTATGGCTCTCGGTGAAGTCTTAGAGCACATCCAGACCATGGTTAATTCTACAGAAGCTGTAGGTCAGAGTGCTCAACAGGTAGAAGTGGCAGTCCAAACCGCTAACCAAACCCTCCAAGCAGGGGATGCCGCCATGAACCGTACCGTAGATGGAATTCTGGAAATCCGGGAGACAGTGGCAGAAACCAGCAAACGGCTCAAGCGCCTGAGCGAATCCTCCCAGAAGGTTTCGAGGGTAGTGAACCTGATTAGCAACTTTACTAATCAGACCCAATTGCTAGCGTTGAATGCAGCCATTGAAGCCACAAGAGCCGGTGAGTATGGACGGGGTTTTGTAGTTGTTGCCGATGAGGTGCGTTCTCTAGCCCGTCAGTCAGCGGAAGCCACCACTGAGATCGAGCAGTTGGTGCAGGAGATCCAGAAGAGTACTGCTGAGGTATCTACAGCCATGGATAAAGGTATTCAACAGGTTGCCCAAGGAACCGCAATGGTACAAGATACCCGTCTAACTCTCAATGCCATTGTTGAAGCCACCAGCCAAATCAGCCAGCTCGTAGACGGTATTACCCAAGCAACCCAGGTACAGACCGAAGAGTTCCAATCAGTGACCCAAACCATGACTGAGGTTGCAGGAATTGCCAACAAGACTTCTGAGGATGCCATAGAAATTTCTACCTCTTTCCAAGAACTCCTCGCCATGGCTCAGAATCTTCAAGCCAGTGCTGACCAGTTCAAGGTTGAGTAGTTATTTGCCTTGCTAAGATTAATTTTAGCAAGGCAAAAGGCAAAAGGCAAAAGGCAAAAGGCAAAAGGCAAAAATAGACTAGAATATATATTTTTGATTGGATTTTATGATGATAACTAACTTTTAAACAAAAACTTAGTTAATATTGGCAATTATTGTTTAAACAAAAACCAATTAAATAGAGGGTTTAATTAAAACACTAATCACTAATGATCCGAGCATTTTTTAGTCTAATCCGGTAGAGATATTTTGTTTTATACCGATTCCCGATTCCCGATTCCCGATTCCCGATTCCCGATTCCCGATTCCCGATTCCCGATTCCCGATTCCCGATTCCCGATTCCCGATTCCCGATTCCCGATTCCCGATTCCCGATTCCCGATTCCCGATTCCCGATTCCCTACTCCGATTAACCATTGACAAAAATACGTCACCCACTTGACAACTTCTCTAATGACTAATGACCCAAAAATTCGTGAGCAAAGCTATCGCTACTTTCTCCAGGAAGCACCGGAACTGCTGCAAGTCTTGGAAAACGATTTGCTGAGTTTGTCAGAACACTATAGCATCAATAAAGTCAACAACTTGATGCGCACTACCCATACCCTCAAAGGCGCAGCAGCTAGCATTGGCTTGGAAACAATTGCCACGGTAGCTCACTCCTTGGAGGATGTTTTTAAAGCTCTGTTTAACCCGGACTTGTCCATTAATCCAGAAATTGAAGCCTTACTGTTTCAAGCTTATGAGTGTCTCCGCCTACCTCTGACCGCTGAACTCACAGGGGGGCAAATCGATGACACCGAAATCAAGAATCGAACTGCTGCTGTTGTTGCCCAACTCCAAGAGAAGCTGGGGGACTGTTTTGGTCTCGAATCCTATCTGCCCACCTCAGTAGAATTGGGCTTCGACGTCACCCAGTCCATTTTTGAAGTGGGGGTTAGCCAAGGATTAGACTTAATCCAAGCTGCCCTAAATAGTGACAATCCCACTGAAATCAGCATCACAGTTCGCAACCAAGCAGACATTTTCTTGGGGTTAGGGCAATCTCTTAATTTACCAGGGTTTGCCGCTATTGCCAAAAATGCGATCGCAGCCCTAGACAACCATCCCGAACAGGTGGTAACTATTGCCAAGACGGCTTTGTGTGATTTCGTTGCAGCACAAGCAGCAGTGCTAGAAGGGGATAGGACTCAAGGTGGTCAACCTTCTATGGCTCTGCAACAACTAGCTGACCTGAGGTCTTCAATTCCAAATTCACAATTGATAATTCACAATCAATCTTCTGTCTTGGACAACGGAAAAGAACAAGACCTTAATCCGGTTGAGCCGGGAGTAAAACAAGAAGAAGGTATTGTTAATAATTCTTCCGTTACTCATCCAGAATCTAAAACAAGCAAACAGTCCCAGCTTGTGGAAATGATCTGGGGAGGGTCAACTACACTAGATGACCAAACCTCTGATCAAAGTAAAGAATTGCAGAGGTCGGAGCAAACAGAAATAGATGTCTTGGATGGAGAGATAGCCTCCCCTGAGCAAGAAGTTGGCACAGAAAAAAATTTTGTTTTGCACAACATGGGGATGATTGATGGAGATAATGAAAACAAAGAAGAAGCACAAGAGCCCGAAGTGATCACAGACGAGATCATCCCGCCCATAGGCAACACTATAAATTCTCCTCTAAACTCTTCCCATCTCGCCATAACTCCCTCCAACCAACATCCAAGCACGCCATCATCTAGGGATAAATCTGGTACTGTGCGGATAAATATTGAGCATCTAGAATACCTGAATTACACAATTGGGGAATTACTAACCAACCAAAACCGCCAGTTGCTTGAAAATGAACAACTGCTGGCGGCAGTGCGAGTACTCCAAGATCGTGTCCACCAACATCAGCAAGTGCTCGACCAACTGCAAGATTGGTACGACCGCCTGTTTATTTTGATGCAACAAAAGCAGATTAGGCAAAGGTTGCAGGTTAGCAAGTTTCAGGTTGAAGGTTTAAACAAAAACTTTGCTACCGACTCAAATCCTAGCTTTTCCTCCTACCCTTGGGCAGAAAAAACCTTGCAGGTTAGCAAGTTTCATGTTGAAGGTTTAAAGGAAAACTTTGCTACCAACCCCAATCCTACTGCCAACCTTGACCAAAAGGCCACGCTACGCTCTCAACCCACTAACCTTCAACCCACTAACCTTCAACCCACTAACCTTCAACCCACTAACCTTCAACCCACTAACCTTCAACCCACTAACCTTCAACCCACTAACCTTCAACCCACTAACCTTCTTGATACAGACTATTTCGATGACCTGGAACTAAAGCGTTATAGTACACCCGAGCTTCTGATTCAGTCAGTTCTAGAAGACGCTATACAATTAACAGAAGCTGCCTATGACATTGAGCTGTTCACCACCCAATCCAGTAAGACTCTCGAACAACAACGTCGGTTGTTAACCAACCATCGTGATGTCTTGATGGAGGCTCGGATGTTGCCTTTAGGGGAAATATTTAGTCGTTTCCCCCCTGTCCTCAAGCAGTTGTCAGCCTCCCACCATAAGCTGGTAGAGCTAAAAATCTCTGGTAATGATGTTTTAGTGGATAAAGTTGTTGCCCAGAAACTGTACGACCCCCTGCTGCATCTTGTGCGTAATGCTTTTGACCACGGCATTGAGACTCCTGCTCTACGGCAACAACAGGGCAAACCAGAAAACGGATTAATTGAAATCACTGCTTGCCATCGGGGCAGACATTTGGTGATTGAAGTCAAAGATGATGGGCCAGGGTTGAATTTTAAACGGATTCGCCAACTAGCCGTAGAACGTGAACTGATCGACCTCGAACAGAGTAATAGTCTCAGTGAGGCTCAGCTGAGGAATTTGTTGTTTGAACCAGGCTTTTCCACTGTCTCTGGGGTGAATAACCTCTCTGGACGAGGTGTTGGTCTTGATGTTGTCCTAAACCAGGTCAAAGCTCTGAGGGGTTCCGTCCAGGTTGATTCTTCTCCCGACCTTGGCACCAGATTTAGACTACAAATTCCCCTGAGTTTAACCATAGGTAAGTTACTCCTGTGCCAGGCTGGGAAGCAAGTTTATGGGTTGATCACTGATCAAGTCAAGCAAATTATTATTCCTCAGGAACACCAGCTCCGAAGTTGGGAAGATGGTAAAGTGCTTCACTTGGGTACCGGGAGTGATCAGCAACTGGTTAAAGTCTACCAACTTGGGCAAATCCTAGATTATTCCTCTCTGGCTTCTCCATTCTCAGTAACCCATCCCCATCAGCCTGTTGTTCCTAAACAGACGATTAGACCAATCATTCTGATCCATTACCAGGATCAGCTTGTCGGTCTGGAAGTAGAGCAACTGCTCGGAGACCAGGAGTTGGTGATTCGTCCTTTGGGGACAATGATTGTGCCACCCCCCTATGTCAATGGGGGCAGTATTCTAGCGGATGGTCGGTTAACACTGGTGCTGGATGGGACTGAATTGATCCAGTACCTATCTGACCAGCGGACCGATGGCAGTCAAAGGTTAAAGGTTAGCACATTGAAGGTTGAAAGCAAAAGCGATGACCAAGCCACCCAAGCAATGGAAACCCTTTCACGAAAGCAGCTTCCACCTTCATTGGTTGAACCGTTCTGGGTCAGACATAAGCCAAAGGTACTCCTGGTAGATGACTCGATCACCCTGCGCCAAACTCTAGCCATGACCTTGGGAAAGAATGGCTATCAAGTGTTTCAAGCCCAGGATGGTTATGAAGCCATTGAGCAACTACAGCATCAGAAAGATATACAGTTAGTGATCTGTGATATTGAGATGCCTCGCATGAATGGGTTTGAATTTCTCAAACACTGCCAGCAAGACCCGGCTTTGGTAGATATTCCTGTAGTCATCCTCACCTCCCGCAGTAACGATAAACACCGCTTGATTGCTGCACAGTTGGGGGCAAAGGCTTATATCACTAAGCCCTATTTGGAACACAAATTGTTGACAACAGTAACCGATGTTGTTGAGCCCATTTCACCCTCAATAACGGAGTAGGGAGTAGGGAGTAGGGAGTAGGGAGTAGGGGGAATAAAGACTATAGCAATTCTCATAGCTATGAGGTACACAATTTCGGGATTTTAGGTAATAGGTAATAGCTAATAGCTAATAGGTAATAGCTAATAGGTAATAGCTAATAGGTAATATAGCAGTCGCCAGGGCAGTTAGTACATGACAAAAGTCTCAAACCTAAGTAAGCGCAAGAGTTTGACTTCTGACTTCTGACTTCTGACTTCTGACTTCTGCTATAGCTAATAGGTAATAGCTAATAGGTAATAGGTAATAGCTAATAGGTAATAGTTCATGTAGGGTGGGCAGTGCATCAGACAGATAATGAAGCTTGCAAACCACGTTGGTAGGCACTGCCCACCCTACGATTAATGACAATGGTGCAAGATATCAGATAAACGCTATATACTGCCTAAGTATTATCAACAGTATATTCAACCCTATATCCTGGAATGATTTGGTAATTTTTAATTATTAATTTATCATTAATACGTAAAATTTTTTAGCCTAACAAATTATCAAAAAAATAAAAGTTTCCCTTTTCCTAAATATTAATAGCTATAATAAGGTTAAATAAAGGCGATGTTAGACAATAATTCAAAGCCAGACAAATTCATGGTTTTTAAGATTGCTGACTATTCCCTATGTCTTGGGATTAGGGATGTCCTGAAAGTGGTAAATTTTACCACTGAAATCAGCCGGGAGATGAAAACCATGGGATTAGTTCAGCTAGGCAAGCATACGATTAAAGTTTGGGATTTACATCAGCAGTTGGGCGATGGTAGTTTACCTCACCGAAGCCCTAACCAAAGGTTCTTAGTAATTATTCGTCCTAGGGACTCCGAACTTTGGGGAATTTTTGTGGATGATCTGCCCAATTTGGTGGAGTTACCCCAAGACATGATGCGACCTATCCCGAAGTCTTACCGTCAGGCCAGTGTTCTGGAGATGATATCTCATGCAGCTGTTATATCAAACGAAGCATCTACTCAGAAAATTTTTCTTTTGGATTTACAGCAAGTCGGTGCCTTGACCCCTTAATCGTCAATAGTTATAGCGCTGCGCGCTTCATCCCTTAAATTTGCCAACACCATTACAGCCATTGCTATAATAAAAATCTAAAATTGCCAATTGCCAATTGTTAATTGTTAATTTATCATTAGCAATTAACAATTTTTTTATGGCTAATGACCATAAATAAACTACACTATTAAAATTAACTCTAAGTTAGTTAACATGAGTACTTTTCGTGTTGGGATTGCTGGTCCAGTTGGTTCAGGGAAAACTGCTCTATTAGATGCATTGTGTAAAGCGCTGCGAGACTCTTATCAAATCGCTGTGGTCACCAATGATATATATACTCAGGAAGATGCCCAGTTTTTAGTTAGGAGTCAGGCCCTAGAAAGCGATCGCATTCTGGGTGTGGAAACAGGGGGTTGTCCCCATACTGCCATTCGGGAAGATGCCTCAATGAACTTGGCAGCCATTGAACAGCTGGAAAATCGGTTTACTGATTTAGACTTGGTGTTCCTAGAAAGTGGAGGGGATAACCTAGCAGCAACCTTCAGTCCAGAACTAGTAGATTTCACTATTTACGTTATTGATGTGGCTGCTGGGGATAAGATTCCTCGTAAAGGAGGACCAGGAATCACCAAGTCTGACTTGCTGGTGATTAACAAAATTGATCTGGCACCTCAGGTGGGAGCAGATTTGGGGGTGATGGAACGGGATGCTAAAAAGATGCGAGGAGATAAACCCTTTGTGTTTGCGAATTTGAAAACTAAAGAGGGAATCTCTACGGTGATTGAGGTGATAAAACTTGACATGGGCTAGATTAAGTCGGTTGAGAAGGGAGTAATAAAAGTGTGGGAATCAAACCTAATCTGATCATGGGAGCATGGGTGGTGATGATAATGTTTTTTTTGTTTGTGTTATAGCATTTATCACTTAGTTGAAAAATGCTATATAATTAATTATTATTCCATAGTTTAGCAATTTTAATCTACTCAACTATAGGACTAAACCAGAAATAGTTATTGAAAAGTGCTGTAAGTTTTGCTTCCATGGCAAAAAATGTATCAAATTATACATAAACCTAGCAGAGCTGGTAGAGCCAACGTTATCCTGGTTGAATACCAAAAAGGCGATCGCACACCCTCGTCACCCCCATTCCTAGACAGATTCAATCACTGGGACCCCTTGCTTTCCAGGGTTTCCCTTTCCTGCTGAAAACAGGGAGTAAGCTCTTCTTCCTCAACAATATCCACAGCCTTAGTAAATTATCGGAAGTAAAACTCAACCAGTTAAGTCCATCTGATTGCTGTGATTTGATAGTCTAAAATATAATGGCTCCTTAATTACCAATCCAATGGAAGTTGTTGTCCCCTTTACCCCTCCTAGTCGTCCAACCGAGTTTTCGGCTCTGGGCTATCTGTTTGGGCGATTTGACCCAAACCCATCTCAAGAGCCTAATAGGTCAGTTAAAGGAACTCTTGTTCTCAAACAAGGAATCAGCTTCAGTGCCTATATGCACCAACCCTTGTGGAAGAAATTAAGTACCAACCCCTCTTTTGGTGAGAAAAAAGTCTATCTCTGGCGAGTATATTTCCGCATCACCAAGGCAGGAAAACTGGCTCAAATTCAAATCAAAAAATTTATTCCCCTAGAGGGGAAAACTACTCTACGTCATTCTCCCAGTGATGAAAGAGTCGATCAGTTTCGAGTTCGTGGTTTAATTCACGATGTCAAGCCAGAAGCAGTGGTGATGTATGTAGAACGCAATCACCTGCCTCCTAGAGGAAAAGCCAAAAGTTATCCATGGCAGCCTTTTTTGTTAAGTCTCCAGGGGTCTTTGCCACAACCAGCAGAAAAGGATGATTTCTGGGAATTATTTTGTAGACGAGTAGGAGAGCAACTCTACATAGAAGAAGCTCATCCAGTTAACGTAAATCTAGAAGACTCAAATTTCTATTCCCATTACTCCGAAGAAAAAACTGACTATCAACCTCAACCAAGCCCTAAAACTAAACCCAATGAAGTTATCATGATTCAAGGAAGAAAACCCGAAATCACCATCAAGTTTACCGAAAGACCCAATTTACCGGAGCAAGGCAAGAAAGTTACCTTACTCCTGACTGGGGACAATGGCATAACCGTTCAGGCAGAACTCAATCGCAAGACCCTTAAAAAGCAAGTAGAAAAGATGGATAGCTTTGCTGATTGGGTAGCCGCTTTGAGTGGAAAGATTGCCAGGGTCTCTCCAGAAGGGGTAATTGAGTTAGAAGGTGCAGGAGTTAATGTATTTGAGAAAAAACCAAAAGTTAGCGAATCAACTGAGCCAAAAGAGTCTCAGAAGCCCTCTAGCAACCCAGAAACAATTAAGCAAGAACAATCACAACAACCTGCTCAAAAGCAGAAGAAAGTGTTTCGTCTGATTGATTAGGATAGGTGTTGGTTTTAGGGAGCAGGGAGTAGCCCACAGGGGTAGGTTTTTTACCTGAGGGTCAAACGGGTAGTGTGGGAGGTGTGGGACGTGTGGGGAGATCGGGAGATCGGGCGATGGGGAGATCGGGCGATGGGGAGATGGGGAGATGGGGAGATCGGGCGATGGGGAGATCGGGAGATGGGGAGATTAAATTGATGGGTAGCCGTAGTTTCCAGAATTGGGATCAGTAACACTAGTGTGACTTGCCACTTTTTTTTTGGGCGTTGCTGAATTAAGGAATGAATGCGCGATCATCTGGTGAAAGTTAAAGCCCCCCTAGCCCCCCAAGCGAGGGATTGCTCGCTTGGGGGGCTAGGGCGTGTTTTCAAAGTTTTCCGCAAGATATTAGATCCCCCCCAGCCCCAGGGCTGTTTCATTCCCAAAATTATTGCAAAAGTGCCAAAAGTGTGGGGATGTTGTTGCTAATTAATCTTTGAGCAATAGTCACAGATGAAAAACCGTTACTACGTAGGAGATTAATAACAATGCTACGAATAATGGACATATTGGCAGGAGCGTGGGCTGCTTTGATGGAGGAACGGTCTTCTTTAAAAACCACATCTTTTGACCAATGCAAGCGATTTTCAATTCCCCAATGTCCACGAATGCCTTGTGCGAAAATCTCAGCATCAGCGACCAAACTACTGATGTAGTAAGCAACCATTACATATGCTTGTCTACCTCGCTGTCCTGTTCTTTCAACCTTAATTAGGGTTTTCAAGCCAATCCATTGGTTAGTGATACCAGTCAAATCATCAAACACACTGATACGTCTTTTGGTGAGGCGACCATGTTTTTTCTCGATGCTAGTATGAGTTGTCAGGGGCACTGCTGATTGTGTATTGACTTGAATCTGTTGATAGAGCTTGGGCTGATTATTTTTTACCGCGATGGCATAATGATTCCCACTGTTGATAATTAAGTCGCAGGTTTTTTTTGGCAGTGTAGAGAATCCAAGCTCAATACTGCTTGTTCTAAGTGAAGTGTCTTAATCAAAGCTTGAACTGTACTGATTTCACTGCCATGTTTGTTCTCGAACTGATTTTGAGTTAATACTAAACCCTGATCATGAGTGAATACCGACACCACGCAAATAAAATTCTGATATTTGGTGTTGCTATTGCTCACTGTGCCTCTGATCCTTTTGCCATCAATGCTTAACCATTCTCCAGGACTGATTTGGATATACTCTGATGCCCAACGCAAGAAAGACCTTGGCAAAGTTATCAAAATCTATACCCATCATGACACGACGTATGGTGGAGTAAGATGGCACACGCCCTTTTGGTATTTTCAAGGCTTCGATTAAATCTTCTCGGTGACGTTGTGCAAAATCTCCCAGGGCACGGTAACCCAAGTATCCACTCATTGTTCCCATGATGACTATTAGCAGTACCACCCACAACGGATGTCGTCTGCCGTCAGTAGTACGAAAATCCCTTACTTCACCGAGTCTTTCAATCAAAGAAGAGCTCATTGTTTTGATTATCTTACAACATTCTCTTAGTATATGGGCTTAATGAGGGAATGAAACAGCCCTGGGGCTAGGGGGGCGAAATCAACTTAACGACGTAAATCCTGTGATAACTGATAGCTGATAGCTTACCGAACTTGCACCTCAAGTAGCGTGGCCTACGGCCAATCGCCTTTGGCGCGCCAGAGCCGAACGCATTATCGTCACACAACTTTAGACGTAGCTTGATGACTACACTTACACCGTCGTGAGTTAACTCTAGCAGGATTGAGAGTTGCCTCATAGTCATAACAATTGATTGCTTCTTCTGTTAGCGCCTTTGAGGGATGTACTGTACATTTGAGGCGATAATCTCCAGTAAAAAAGGCGCAGCGACTACAGGGAATTTGATGCAATTGTCTCAGATGAGCGACACCGTCTCGAAACGTCGCCCGAATTCGCCATAAAGCTATTCCGATTAATGTCCAAGCAGCTATGCAGCACAGAAACGTTGCCAAATGTTGAATAACCTGAGAAATAAGTATCTGGAACATGGTTAACTACTAACTAATAGGATTTCAATTTATGGATGCTACAGATAGTTTAAGTATTCAGCCATCAGCTATCAGCTGATGGCTGATAGCTGAATGCTTACCTAAGTACTAATTGCTAATGGCTCAGGGACTGGTGATGATAGGGATTCCCAAAACCGGATGATTTGCCGTCCTACTCGATTGGGATGGAAATAGTGGCAAAAGTGACCTCCTTCCGGATATTCCCATAAGCGATCGCATTCTTTTAACCAAGGTTTCCATCCTTGCAAAGCATTAGAATCAACAATAATGTCATCCTTGCAACCACATACCATTAATGGCACTTGCACTGCTGTTGGTGGTACACTAACCCGTTTATATAGGGAGTGAGGAGAGGGAGAATAAGCTAAATCTTGCTCTAGGATGGTTACTAAACCTTTAGTGATATGGTGATTGTGATGACCAAAGAGGCTCTTAACCATTTGGGTAAGCAACACTTGGCGAGTGCAGGGTAAAAGTTGGAGCTGCACATAGTAGTGGGCTTGCCAGTCAACTGCGGGATTAACACCTACTGATAATAGAGTTAAAGACTGGACTTTTTCAGGATATTTACGGCTATAGAGTAGTCCTACCAAACCAGCAGTGCTGTGGCCCACCAGATGGATAGGATGATCGCAGGTTTTGAGATAGTCATGAAGTAAGGTAAGGGCGATATCAAGAGAAGTTGGTTCATCTTGGTTTTGGCGATACTCCCACTGGCCAACTCGCTTTTGTTTAGACAAATAACGAATTAAAGGCTGATCAAAACGTAGAAAACTTGGACTAACATTCAACCAAAGGATATCAGGCAGAGTAGACATATAGCAAAGGGAGTAGGGAGTAGGGAGTAGGTATCAAAAATTATCACAATTACTAAACGGATACCTATAGCAATTTTTTAATCACAAATCTTCAATAGGGGTGAAGCAATTTTTTATCTGTTGGCAAGTCATTAATGTTGACCGTTAACGATCAACTGTCAGTGGTCAATAGTCAACGATCAACGTAGCTAGCTTTATAAAAGAGAGACGGTTTTCAGGTGTAAGCATTCAGCTATCAGCTATCAGCTATCAGCTATGAGCCAAAGGCCTATGGCCAGGCTACGGTAACAGTTTATGCCCATAGCGCACACTACTTGAGCTGCTTTTGAATAAAATAAGCACCTCAAGCAGCGTGAGCCAAAAGCTCACGGCTGACGGCTGATGGCTGAATGCTTACCAGCTTACAACGGTTGTAAAAACTAAACTCCAAACTCTTGTTTGAGTTGCGCTACCCAAGTTTTTATCCGTTTTTCAGTCAGTTCAGACTGGTTATCGTCATCCAGGGCAAGACCAATAAACTTACCATTTTTGAGAGCTTTTGATTCATTAAAGTCGTACTCTTCAGTCTTCGGCCACTGTCCAACGGTGGTACCCCCCAATTCGGAAATTTTGGCTTCTAGAATACCAATGGCATCCATAAAATTATCAGGATAGCCCTCCTGGTCTCCAGTCCCAAAATAGGCAACTTTCTTACCACTGAAGTTGATATTATCTAACTCTTCAAAGTAGCCATCCCAGTCAGCTTGTAATTCCCCAATATCCCAAGTAGGACAGCCGATGATGAGATTTTCGTACTTTTCAAAATCGCTATTTTCAGCCTCTTCTATTTTATGTATAGTGACGACATCATCACCGCCAAGTCCTGTTTGAATTTCCTCAGCTGCCGCCTCGGTTTTACCGGTTTGAGAGCCGACGAAAAGACCAATTTTTGACATTTTTATTTACTCCTGATTGATTAGGTGCGCTTTCCGTTTGCGAATTAAATTCGCCACGGGTCGCACCTGTTGATTAGATGGTGTAAGAGGAGCATATCAATTTTGTTAATTCCTGATTTCGATCCCCCTAAATCCCCCTTAATAAGGGGGACTTTTGAATCTAATTCCCCCCTTTTTTAAGGGGGGTTAGGGGGGATCTATGTACAGAATTACAAAGATGACATGCTCCTTGGTGTAAGCAATCAGCGATAAGGTATTTTTAATCAGCCTTTAGTTAAAGACAAAGTACTCTTTAACTAAATGCCTAAGTTTGATTTGATTAAAAATCTTGCTTAGTGCTGATCGCTGAATACTTACTAGATGGTTGAGAAACTGGGGTTGCTTAATAATGGAATGATTGTAAGAGTTTTTTAGAATGGGCATCAGGCGTGGAACTGGCATCTTGTGTAGAACTGGTATCTTGCCAGTTTCATGCTTATTTTCGCGCGGGCAGGATGCCCACTCTACTTATATTCATTCGAAGATTCAGCAACGCCGAGAAACTAAGTAGTATGCTTGCTGTGCTTAGTGGTTAGCCAGGTAGTACAGAAGCAGTTACGTCTTCGATATCCCCACAGGATACTGACTCAGTCAGTATGGTTTCCTCCAGCATTGGCATCTGTTGCCGACAGTGGCAGCAATACCAGTAAATGCTAGTGGCAGGTGGAGACATCCATCTAGGTTATGGCATCCATCTTTATGAACGCCCTCTAGGTCGTTTCAAGTTTATCACTAAAATTTATCAATAAACTGAGACCAAAAGGAGGGCATATTGTCTGTTCCAATAGTTTCGGTCAAGGTTGCATTTAACCTGGCTGTCACTATGGGACGGATGAACCGTTAGTTATATCTAAGCTAGGGAAAAGAAATAATGGGGTTAGGGTTGACATGGCTTCCTAGCCCCAGACAGCTCCTGTTTTAAGAAGCCTATAGAATGCTCCATCAATTACCTTAGCATTTGTTGAAACTTTTTAGCAACTAATTTAACCCATCAATCCCTGAATCATACTGAAGTTATTGACCAGCAGATAGGCAAAAATCGCTCCTCCAGCGCCACCAACTAGAAAAGCTCCAGCAAACTGACTCCATCCGTCAGCAGTTTGGATAGTTTCTGGTACCTCGGGTACCCTAGTAACGAATGTGGGTCGAGGTACAGTTTGTAGCTCTTTCTTAAAGGTGACTGTACCGTAGATTGATAGGCCGATGGTCGCGATGACAATCAGAGCAATGGCTGCTGTTACACCAGCTAAGTTTGCCGTCTGTGAATCCCGCAACGGTCCTAATTTGGCAAACGGACCAAAGATAAAATACCCATGAGCCATGCCAATTTCTAGACCCCTGGACAGGGGAGAAAGACCGGGACGGTAAATAGGTAGGTTTTTGAGGAAGTTAAGGCTAATATCTGAGGAGTTTATTGGGGTTGCCAAGTCACCAACTTGGGGATTACTCCGAGGGATAATCAGCTCACCTTTTTTGAAGTCAAAACCAGCTTCTGCTCCTCGCGCCCGGATAGCATGCCAGATATGACCGAACAGAAACAACACGGCAAAGACAAAGTGGAATGCTGCCAACCAACCGCGAGCAGACACGATGCCATCACTGGCTTCTAAAGTCCCTACTGGACCATAGAACACTTCCGGATAAACGGTGTCATTGACCATGACAAAGTAGGCGGCAAAAATTCCCATGTAGGCGAGCGCCCCTAAGCTATAGGAGAGATAAGCTTCCCCGGAATAAACCAAAACCTCACGTGCCCAGTTAAATGGCTTAGTCAAGATGTGCCAGAAACCACCAGCAATGCAGATCGAACCAATCCAGATGTGACCGCCAACCACATCTTCTAAATTATTCACGGCTGCCATGCCTTCTGAACCGGATGCACCAATTAAGTAGCCAAAAATTTTGACAGGGCTAAGGGTGGGATCGGTAATCACTCGTACATTGCCACCGCCACTCGCCCAGGGGTCAAATAGTCCACCCCAAAACATGGCTTTAGCTACCAAGAGCCAAGCACCAACCCCCAAAAGGATTAGGTGAATCCCGATAATGGTGGTCATCTTGTCGGAGTCTTCCCAGTCATAGCCAAAGAAACCAGCAAAGGTGCTATCTTTGGTTAATTTATCTGGGGTAAGCAGGGAATGGTAAAGTCCTCCAGCTGCCAGCACTGCTGAGGAAATCAAATGCAAGACCCCAACCACAAAATAGGGATAGGTGTCGATAATTTGACCACCAGACCCAACACCCAACCCTAAGGAAGCCAGGTGGGGCAACAAGATTAATCCCTGGTCATACATCGGCACGTCAGGGGTGTAGCGAGATAGTTCAAACAGGGTCATTGCTCCCGCCCACAGGACTATCAAACCAGCATGGGCAATATGAGCGCCTAGCAACTTACCGGATAATTCAATAAAACGAGCATTACCAGCCCACCAGCCTACTTTTGAGATTTGGCCTTGCTTGGGACTATC
>NZ_GL890961.1 GCF_000211815.1 Moorena producens 3L | reverse complement strand
GGATTATTGTGATGGAGCATTTTTGTTAGACCAGGGTCGGGTCATTGACCAAGGTCAACCGGAACGCCTGAAGCAAAGACTGGTAAGTCCTAATCACTGATTCTCGGGAAGTTTCCGGAAAGTGGTAGGATTTGTAATCGGCTAACTGTTAACAACAATAAGTGTTATTTATAACACTTATTGTTGTTATTGTAATATGATATGTTTTAATAGTTAAAGGTTGAGTGTTATTTTTGCTCAATCCTTTTGCCTTTTTCTCAAGTGCAATTTATACTAATATAAAGAAATGTTAAATTTATTCTGGCCAATATGAGCAGTCCATAGGGACTGTAAATAGTATAATCCCATGGAAAATGTCTTGTTCTTCACCGCTGGCTATTTTACTAGTTGATGGCTATAACGTCATTGGCTCTTGGTCTTTCCTGAAAAATACCCGTGATCGTGATGGTCTGCTGAGTTCTCGCCAAGAGTTAATTGAGACCCTAGCCAATTACAGTGCCTTTGTTGGCTATGACACTGAGATTGTCTTTGATGCTCACTCACTCAATACCCCTAACAGTCGTGAGGTGATAACTAATAATTTATCCGTTTACTACACCGATTTCGGGGAGACAGCAGACACTTACATCGAAAAATTTTGCGCCTCCTATAGAACCAACCTTGTTCAACCAACTAAACGTCTGATCGTCGCTACCTCAGATCGGGCACAGCAATTGACTGTTGTCGGGTATGGTGCTCAATGCATGTCTTGCCAGCAGTTGCTCAGCGATGTTGAATTCACAGCTCGTCGAACCCGCCGCAAATACCGACCACAGAAATCCTCTCGTGGTCGTTTTTTAGTCAATTCCTTGGATGCCAAGGCTCAGCAGCGCCTAGAACAGTTGCGAAATAGTATCAAGTAAGGGGAGTGGAAAAAAATTTCCTGATCAAACACTTGACACAAACCAAAATATCCACTATTATTATAAAAGTGAAATCAATAAGCCCCCATCGTCTAGAGGCCTAGGACACCTCCCTTTCACGGAGGCGACAGGGATTCGAATTCCTTGGGGTATATAAAAAATAAAATACAAACATAAAAAAATACAACAGCTTAGGGTAGGCGATCTAATAAATATAAGATTGCCTACCTTTGGGCTAACCTATCCAGCTTTCTCTAATGGCTAAGTTAATCAGAGAACGCAGCAAAATCAAAAACCAGAATGCGGAAAAGGCAAAGGCGGCTATCGCCCATCCACTATAAGGACCTGATAGGAAAATAGTACCGGCTACCAGAGTAAATCCAGTTAAACAAGCATAAATTAGGCTTTTTAGAGCAAGGGTGATCTGCTTGAGAGTGCGATCGCTTTCTACAGAACGCACCCGCAATTGTAACTCTCCCAGCTCGAGCCGCTCTTCTAAGCGTCGAATTGCTAGTTCGGTAGCGCTAGCCTTACGTAAGTTATATTTCACAAAATCCCTAGCTTGTTTAGCTAGTTCCCCCACTATATTCCCCCGCCCTTGAAAAACAGCCAGGCTTTTAACAAAAGGCTCTGTAGCAGCTAACAAATTATACTGGGGATCTAGGGAACGAGCGATCCCATCAAGAGTTGTTAGTGACTTTAATATAAATGTCAGTTGTGCTGGTAGGCGAAAAGGTTGCTGCTCAAACATTAAGTAAAGTTCGCTACTGATTTCCTCAAAAGCTTGTAATTCTATGGGCTTTTCGGTAAATTTTTCCAGTAGGAAAGCAACTAATCGCTTGACTGGCTTGAGATCTGACATGGGTTCAATTAACCCCATGTAAGTTAAACTATTAACGACCTGATCAGTGTCCTTACGCAGTACAGCAAAAAAAGTCTGGAGCATTTGGTCTTTAGTCATGGACTTGACCTCCAGCATTGTGCCAAAGTCATAGAAAATCAGACTGCCCTCTGCAGAGACTGCCATATTTCCAGGATGAGGGTCAGACTGAAAAAAGCCATCTTGTAATAACTGCTTGAGGTAGCAACAAATTCCCAGCTGAATAATTTCTTTAGGATTTATGCCTAGGGATTCCAGGCTCTGACGGTCATCAATTTTAATCCCCGGCATATACTCCATAGTCAAAACTTTTTTAGTTGTATATCGCCAGTAGACTTTCGGGACACTAATACGAGCATAATTGCTGAAATTTTGACGAAAACTCTCAGCATTCTTCCCTTCATGGATGTAGTCAATTTCTTGATAGAGCAGGTTAAAAAACTCATGGGTGATGGAATCCAAATCATATTTTCTGGTTCCCGGAACAAATCGATTGACAAAACGAATCAATCGATGGATAATCTCAAAATCTAGGTTAAATAGCTTTTCTAAGCCAGGACGCTGAACCTTAACGACTACATCTTCCCCGGTGTGCAATCGGGCTTTATGAACTTGTCCCAAACTCGCAGCGGCTAGAGGAAAATGCTCAAAATCCCGATACAAACCATGAATGTCGTGACCCAGTTCTGATTCAATTAGAGTTATAGCATCGGTTACACTAAATTCTGGGATCCGATCTTGTAATTGCGCCAAGGCATTCACATATTCTAAGCTAAGTAAATCAGGGCGTGTGGATAGTGCCTGCCCAATCTTGATGAACGTTGGACCTAAGTCTAAGAGCTTTCTAACTAACCACTGGGCTCGACGATTTCTTTGCTTGGGGGAATTATTAGCCGATACCTTGTCCCACCATAAATAAACCATAAACTGCGCTGCCGCAGTAAAAATATCGATCTGGCGAGCCAGGGGAGAATAGTTAGGTTGTTGCCAACGTGGTGGCTTGGGCGCATCAGTTGTGAGCATACTCAGCTATTCATAGTTACTCCTATTCAATCCGGGAGTATAAATCAGATCATATCCACTTTAATACCTATTCTTCCCAGTTAGTCTTCCGAGCTATTAGTCATTAGTGATTAGTTTTGCCTTCTTACTTACTAATGACTAAGTTTTACATAAAAGATTGAACCTGGGGCAGAGTAATTGTGAAAGATACCCGAGAGGTGCGAGGAGTGTCAGACGGGCCAGTGGAGACATCTACTGTGCCATTGAGATGCTGCACTAAGCATTTTACTAGCGCTAGACCCAAACCAGTACCCTGAACTGCTCTTTGGGTCATCCCCTGACCGCGATGGAATTTATCAAAAATATGTCTGAGGTCTTCTGGAGAGATGCCCTGACCAATATTGCTCAAACTCATCACAATCTGCTTCACCGATTGCTGGATTTGCTCAGTTACCTCGATCACCACTGTAGTATTTGGGTGAGAATACTTGCCAGCATTGGTTAAAAGTTCCAGCAAGATACGGTTAAGGCTCTCAGCGTCGGTGTTGATCAAGAGCGATGGTAGTGAACTATTGATTGTTAAGGTTAAGCCTTTCTGCGCCCATTTGTACTCAAAGGATTTAGCCAAGTGCTTAATCATCGGCATCAGGTCAATTCTTTGCAGCTGCAGTTGGGACTGGTCAGATTCCAGCTGCTGTAGACTCAACAGGTCGTTAATTAGCTCAATTTCTTGATTACACTGTTGCTCAAGGATTTCTAGATATTTGGCACGACGCTCAAGATCAAGTTTGGGTTGACGTAACATCCGAATCGCTAGACTCATGGCAGTCAAAGGTGTCCGCAACTCATGATTCATGCTACTGAGAAATTCGTCTTTGAGCCGATTTAATTCTTTTAACTGACCCATTTGCTGGCGAGTTCTTTCGTATAACTCTGCCTGAACTTTCAGACTATGTTGTAACTGAGCCGTGCGTTCTTCAACAAGGGATTGTACTTGCTGGAGAGTCTGATTTTGGATAATAGTGCTACTAACTTGTGTACTGACCCACTTGACCAAGTTGATTTGATTTTCTAGCCAAGGGCGAGGTTGACTATTTTGCAAGACCAAGAACCCCAAAACCTTAACGGATAGCAAGCCATGATTATCTGCCCCAACCAGAGGACAGATCAGTAACCCTGGCAATAGGACCTGATCTAGGAGTGAGATGCTCTGGTGGTCAGCTTTACCAATCGGGTGATCTGGTCTATGGGTAATGACTATCGGTTCAGGGGCTTGCTTGAGAGCCTGTTGGTACCAAGAACACTCAGAAACTGGGAAGGATTTATTTAACAGTGCGTCGCCTTTTGAAAATAGATCAGTAGTAGAGGTTTCCTGTAACCATTCACAAACGACTGTCAGATCATGTTTTGGTGAATGCTGTCCTGGTACAGTGCAACCAAGGGGATTCGTTTCATCTAAGAGTAGCAGTAGTGCCCGTGACACCTGAAGTGCTTCAGCAACAGCCGTGGTAGCTATCTGGAAAATCTCCAGGAGATTGAGAGAGCTATGCATCACTTGACTCAATTGGTTGAGCAGAGTTTGGTCTCGAGTAGCCGCCTTCACTTGGTGGGTTAGCTGAACTTGAGAAATTGCTACTGATACCCATTGGGATACAACAATTAACTGTTCTTGCTCTGTCTTTGTCCATTGGTAAGGCTGGGCTTTTCCTAAAACAATTACCCCGTTGACTACAGACTGAAACTTTGTGGAGGTCTTCAGTATTGCCCTGGCAGATAGCACTTCTTCACCCAAATCTAAGTTAGACCAAGCATCGGATTTTTGCCAATCTGAAATTGCCAGTACTGAGTCACTGCCTAAGTCATCCTCTGTGGTTAAGAGTTCCAGCAGTTGCACTGGATTTTTGTAGTATCGGTGTTCTGGGTCGAGGTGTTGATCAGCACGCCACCAGGCTAGTTGGGGTGTAGTGCTAGGGTTAGCCAGCCCCCCAATTAAACAGCTATCCACCTGAAAACTCTCTCCTATAGCCTTGGCCAGCATGGCCAACAGAGTTTGCGTTTCTGAGGTATTTAGTATAGTCTTAGCAATTTGTTGCCCGATCTGAGCTAACTCTGTCGGGTAAGGCATGAGTGAACCCTGATGTTCCTGGCTAAAGGTTGGTTCAAATGTACCTGAGAGACGGGACTTGATGGAATTTACTCTTGGGGCAAAAATCGCGCTTTCTGCATCCATTATGCTAGTTGCACAACTTGTGAATACTGGTCTTGACTAGAGCAACTGTTAAAACAGTAATCTCGCTAGGATTAGTGTTCCCGGCATCAGAGTGCTTTTGATCAAGAGATTGGAGTTTTTTACGACAACCGACCTACACACCCGTTCAATCATCACTGCTGGTTAGAGGAGAAGCTGTGGGTCGGTGGCACAACTTGCATCATGTAATCGTCACAGTTGAGTTAAACTCGTCCCCGGTGAGCTTGACCCGTAATTAAATTCGCTTTAGGTGCGCGCCTCCTAGGCCGGGTTCCCCGGCCTAGGAGGCGCGCCTATCGGCAAAGCCGACGCGGGGCGCGAACGGGCGCGCACCACGATATCAACAATGGTTACTGCTCGAAATTCGTCTACCCAATTAATTCTGATCGGTAGATTGGATGAGGGCTTGTTGGAGTTTCGACCTAAGGCACAGAGCGTAAAAATCCCAAAAGGCGCGTGCCTCTGAGTTGGGTAGACTAGTAGTACCTGGAAACCCAGGAGAGAATTGAGAAACTCCAGATATCTCCCCTGGGATTGAAATAGATTCACTTTGAACACCTTAAACACCTTGAGCACCTTTTTATACCGTTTTTTAAACAAAACTGATTTAAAACTTCAATTCAACACTACTAGGAGCGCTTCTTTCTAGCTTGTTTTTGAGCTTCCTCACTGTTTTTTCGATAAAGTATAACCCGATAACGAGCTATCTGGTAGCGTTGGTCATCAGGTTTTACCGTCTCCATTAGATTTGATGCCCGTTCCCACTTAGCTGCCACATCTAACCATTGAGCTGAGGTTTCGACACTTTCACCTGCTGCCGCTGCTTCTTGAGCTAGGCGCATTGCTTCAGTAAAGGGGTCCCGAGTAAAGGGGGGGTCTGGATTACTAGAAGATCCCGATGAAGAAGAATTGGCTGGGTCTTTTGCCGAATGGTCGGCTTGAGTTGGGTTTAGGGATTCGATTTCCCTCCCAAACCAATCATTCAGTAACCAACCTACTAGGATCAGGAATAAACCCAAACCTAACCCAATCACAACACCTTGCCGCAATCGACCTTTTTTACGTAGTTGACTGTAAGAAGCTGGCGGTAAGACCAGTTGCTGACTCGGTAGTTTTTTTGGCTCAGTTGACGGGAAAATCCTGGTGTTAGAGCCAGTTGCTGGCTCGGTAGGTTTTGGCGATTGTTGAAGGTTTGAGCCAGTTGCTTGAAGAAATTTGGCCTAGTAAGGGTTATGTCTTCGTACCACAACAGCTGATTGTCTGGGTCACGGCTAATTTCTTCTAACCAGAGTAATTGTTCCTCTCGCACGATGCGGCTGTTGATCCTGACACGACGAATGTTACGCGGTGAAATTTCTTCCAGAATTTCCTGGATTTGACTGACTAGAATCGATTGTTCCAGCTGTTCCGGTTTTGCTGCTTCACACAAAACTTGCAATACGCCATCAGCCAGAATGGCTCTAGTTCTCACCCCAAAATCGGCTAATCGTTCATTCAGTGTTTGAATAATTGCCACCACGCTACCCTGGTGGGCTTGTCTAGCAATATCTTCCATGGTACCAGACATTTTTTTTAGCTATGACATTGGATTAGTGTGTTTGACTTTACTTAATATAGTTTTTCCCTTTAGAGTACCAGGATCTTCCATTAGTGCATGTATTGTTAATTTTTCTTGCCCCGTGGAGACCACTGCTAAAACCCAGGTGGATATAGTAATTATCAGAATCATGAGGTACACAGTTTTTTTTATTCCCCCTACCAGTCCCGGAAAACCATACTCGATCAACTCTCCCGGTGCGCTTACAGTCGTCGAATTAAAATTCCCATGGTAGTGCGCGACCCAAGGCCGGGTCCCCGGCCTTGGGTCGCGCCTTCAGGTCGCACCGCAAATCTTTGATTGGTTTGCAGGGAATTGACATGGTGAGCATTGACTACTGCCTGAAAAAGATGAAAAAAATAAAAGGCTGTGAGCAGGAGG
>NZ_GL890960.1 GCF_000211815.1 Moorena producens 3L | reverse complement strand
AACAACCAATAACCTTGGCCAAAAGGCCACGCTTCGCGAACAACCAACAACCGACACGAACCTACCCTACTCGAAGGCCAAGGGTGAACAACTGTCAACCTCAGTTACAAAGCTAACGATAATTGGGCGGACGCGAATTGAGGGAACGGATTTGAACCAGTTGTTGCAACCCTTAGGAGGGGGTGGACATTCCCAAGCCGCTGCGGTTACCTTACGAGACTGTGAGGCCCAGACAATCCTAGAGCAGCTGGTCAACCAACTAAAAGACCAAATTCCCCAACCTCTGACGGCTCGGGATTTAATGTCATCCCCCGTGCGCACCATTCGCCCCAATACCAAGATTAAGGAAGCCCAGAGAATTTTGTTGCGCTATGGTCATTCGGGGCTTTCAGTAGTAGATCAACAGGACCAGCTGGTAGGAATTATCTCCCGACGAGACCTGGATTTAGCCTTGCACCACGGTTTTGGCCATGCCCCAGTCAAGGGCTACATGACGAAGCATATTAAGACCATTACTCCAGAAACCTCGATGGCAGACATTCAGTCCTTGATGGTGACTTACGATATTGGGCGTTTACCCGTTCTAGAGGATGGGCAACTAATGGGGATAGTGACCCGCACTGATGTATTGCGGCAACTGTTTCAGGAAGAGTTGAATGTTAAGCAGTTGAAGGTTGACGGGTCAAACCTGAAACCGGCGAACCTTAAACCAGCTAACATCAAGCCTCTGTTGGCTTCGAGCCTGTGGGAACTTTTGACCATAGCTGCCGAAAAAGCTCAGGAGCGGGGTTGGCATCTGTACGTAGTTGGAGGAGCTGTCAGAGACTTGTTACTAGCGGATGGGAACAAGCCACTACTGCTAAATGATATAGACTTGGTCGTAGATGGCTTTCACCGCTCAGCGGATGCGATCGCAGGAGTCACCCTGGCCAAGGAACTCCGTAAAATTTACCGTAAGGTGCGCTTGGAAGTACACGGGTCTTTTCAAACCGCTGCCTTGCTATGGCATAATGACCCGAAATTTGGCTCCCTTTGTGTAGATATTGCCACTGCTCGTACCGAGTTCTATCCTTATCCCGCTGCTAATCCTCAAGTCGAAGCTAGTTCCATTCGTCAAGACCTTTACCGCCGAGACTTTACCATCAACGCCATGGCAGCAAGGCTGACAAAGGTTAATCCCCAAGCTCAATTGCCCCTGTTGGACTTCTTTGGGGGTATGTTAGATTTGCGATCGCAAAAAATTCGAGTCCTACACGCCAATAGCTTTATTGAAGACCCAACCCGAATCTATCGAGCGGTAAGGTTTGCGGTGCGATTGGGATTTGAAATTGAACCCCAAACCAGGGAATATATCCACTATGCCATTCAGAGTGGGGTATATGAGCGTACTAAAGCGGAAAACACCAAAGTCCCAGCACTCCAAACCCGACTCAAAGCAGAACTTAACTATATGTTGCAAGCCCCCTACTGGCAACCAGCATTGCAGTTATTGTCATCATTAGGAGCGTTGCGGTGTCTTCATCCTACCCTGACCCTAGATAAACCATTATGGTGGCGAGTGCGTTTGGTTGGGCGCTGGCTACAGAGATTTGACCCAAAGCAAACCTTAAGACACTGGCAGATGCGTTTGGAAGTATTGATTGCTGATCTAGCACCAGACGAACGGGTTAAGGTAGCCAAGAATTTACAGTTGCCCGTAGACAGTGTTGAGCGTCTTCAAAAACTTGAGGGATGGCAAGGGGATTTCCTAGAATCTCTACCAACATGCCAGCTAAACAGTCAAATCGTCCACATGTTGCGCGAGTATAAATTACCTACCTTAGTATTGATTGGGGTGTATAGTCCTAGAGCGATCCGACGTAAAATTTGGCAGTATCTCACCACTTGGAGGAATGTTAAAGCGCCACTGGATGGCAATGATCTCAGAAAGTTAGGCTATAAGCCAGGAGCACACTATCGGGAAATTCTGGATGCACTCTTAGAGGCAACCCTAGACAGGGTGATTCAGGATCAGGCTGATGCTAAAGCATTTCTAGCCATACACTATCCACCTCTTGAGAAAGAATAAGGTAAAAGGTATAAAGGCGTAAGCATTCAGCAATCAGCTATCAGCAATCAGCTGATGCGCTACGCCCACGCTAGGCGAACAGCTTTTGAATAAAACAGGTAAGGATTGGAATAATGCTGAGTTACCGGAAGCTGCGATGGGATTCATAGTCTTTGGCTGATGGGCAAATCCCCAGACTTCCAATTCTCATTAATCTCGAATTATTAAATTGTCCCGTTCGCCTAGCGTGGCCATAGGCCTGCATAGGTTTATTTTAAGCTGACGGCTGACAGCTGACGGCTGAATGCTTAGATAAAGGCAAACCGACAACAGAGAACTGATAATGCTAGAATTCATCCGGTCTGATCTATCCGCATTAACGGCCTACACACCTCATCCTGGGGGCGAGGAAGGGAAAACACCAGAATCAACGGTTCCCCTAGATCGCCTGGATACGAATGAATGCCCCTTTGACTTACCAGGAGAGTTAAAGGAAAAATTAGCTTGGAGCTATCAACAGCTGATTCAAGCTAATCGATATCCCGATGGCGGACAGGGGAAACTCAAAAATGCGATCGCAGAATACGTTAACGAATCTGCTGCCCTAGACGACCGAGTAACAGCAAACCAGATTTCCGTAGGCAACGGTTCCGATGAACTAATTCGTTCTATCTTAATTGCCACCTGCTTAGGAGGAGAAGGCTCGATCCTAATCGCTAATCCCACCTTCTCCATGTATTCGATACTGGCACAGACCTTAGGAATACCAGTAGTGAGTGTAGGGCGTCGGGAAGAAAACTTTGAAATCAAGATCGACGATGCCCAAGCAGCCATTGAACAGACCCTCACAGAAACCTCGACCCAACGAGCAGCAATACGAGTAGTATTTGTAGTTCATCCTAACTCTCCCACCGCCAACCCCTTGACTCCCCAGGAATTAGACTGGTTGCGTGGTCTACCAGAGAATATTTTAGTAGTTATTGATGAAGCCTACTTTGAATTCAGCCAAGCCTCAGTAGTCCAAGAATTAGCCGACCATCCCAACTGGGTAATATTGAGGACATTTTCCAAAGCATTTCGTTTAGCCACTCACCGTGTTGGTTATAGCATCGCTGACCCAGAACTAATTGCTGCTCTCGAAAAAATGCGCTTACCCTACAACTTACCCAGCTTTTCTCAAGCTGCTGCCATAGTCGCTCTCAATCACAGACAAACTCTGCTAGCATCAATTCCCCAGGTTATCGCCGAGCGAGATAAGTTACTAAAAGCCCTATCAGAACATCCAGCCTTACAGGTTTGGCCAAGTGCTGCCAACTTCATCTACCTGCGTCTACGACAATCCGGCAACGAGTCTACTAGCAAAGACCTGACTCAGGTAACTCAGGCCATGAAAGATCAAGGCACCCTAATACGTCATACTGGAGGAGGATTGCGGATCACTGTGGGCTCTCCTGAGGAGAATACTCGTACATTGCAACGATTACAAGCAGTTCTGGGCTGAAAAGCTATTCATAGTAAACTTTTGCCTTTTGCCTTTTGCCTTTTGCCTTTTGCCTTTTGCCTTTTGCCTTTTGCCCTTGCGGGTAGCGCTATATCCTCAAGTGTTTGTCACCGAACTTAGAGTTTTAGCAATCTCTACCAGCTGAAACCCAGGAGGATAAACCCCCTCAGCTTTGATGCGCTGGATAGCAGCCGGTGGGATAGCCAAATTTAGCTTTCTAGCAACAGCTCTGACTATATCACCCCGGTCAATGACACCTGCCACAGTTTCTGCGGGAGAAAGTACGCTTACACGCTTAATGTTAAGCTCCTCTAAGCTGTTAATCACCTCCACCAAAGGTGTTTTCTCCTCCACTGTGGGAATTTCTGATAAAGGACGCACTATAGTTTCCAAGGTCTCAGTGTCCCAACGACTACGCTCCACAAAATGTAAATCCTCAATTTTCACTAGCCCACGATAGCGTCCATTAGTTGCAGCGTAGTAGGGCATTGGGTTTTGCCTATCGGTTAAGATATACTCATCAGCAAAAGAACGTAAGGTCTGGTTGGCTTCCACCACCCGAAAGTCACGGGTCATGGCATTAGATGCCATCAGCTTAAGTAAGACTTCTTGCAAGGTGGTTAGCTGGTCATAGGCACTGGCATTGCGAAAAATAAACCAGCCAATCAGAGTTGGCCAAATGAATGCCAAGGTACCGGTCAGCAGAGTCATGCCTAATCCTAGGGATAGGGCTATCAGCCCAAACCCCTTACCCGTTCTGGCAGCCCAACGCACACCTGTAAACAGATCTCCAGTTAGTTTCCAGACTGCTGCTTTCAACACTTGTCCACCATCTAAAGGTAGACCAGGAATTAGGTTAAATAATGCCAAGACTAGGTTGATTCTCGCTATCTCATTGGCGATAGTATATGCCCAAGCCGAGGTGGGTAATGTCAGAGTTAGGACATAAAACAGACCAAAGAGGATGAAGCTCACTAATGGTCCTGCGATCGCTACTTGAAAGGCTTCTCCTGGAGTCTTCGATTCTCGGTCAATCGACGCAATCCCGCCAAATATAAATAGGGTAATCGAATTAACTTTGATACCCTGGGAGAGGGCAGCTAGACTGTGACCTAATTCATGTAAAAGTACAGAACTAAATAACAACAGTGCCATCGCCAATCCAGCTACCCAAGCTAAAATCGACCCTAGGCTAGAGTCGAACTCTCGCGCATTAATCATCGTTACCAGTAGCAAGATGAAAAACCACGATGGGTCTAGAAACAGTGGGATTCCGAATAGAGAGCCAACTCGCCAACCTGATAGCATCACATTTTCCTTATCTGAGACCTTCCATAGCTCTACATACCAGCATAAAGTAACTCCTATGTTCTGGGCTCATGGAACTGCCACAGGCATCCGCTCACTCAGACGAGTGTTTAGGTCTGCAAGTAGGTCATTGCCACTACGACGAGCTTGCCAAGGACCAGTGTTATACTGATCGATTATCCATTGCCCATTCATCAAGTCTTCTGACTCAGCCAAGGTACCAATGTACTGGATTGGAGTCGATGAGCTAGTGATGTATCGCTTAGTAAATTGGATGCGCCGTCCGATTACCTCTCCACTTAGCTGGGCTTCTCCTAAGTAACCGTCGTCCAAAATATTCCCAGTGATTGTATTCTTGCTTTGAACCAGAGTTGCTTCAAACCGGGTGGGTACTCCCCCTTGCCAGTAAGTTCCGAGCCAAGTGCCAGTTAAGTCTGCCATGAACACCAAATTTTAGTGAGGAGTTAACTAACCATTATAATATAATTTTGGTCTATATAGCAAATTTAGATAAGTAAGTGGTGAGATTAAGAAGAAACCGAAAGAGGAGGAAGACACCGGAACCAATCGCACCTTTATCTCTTGGTTAACACAAACACACTCTAGTGATTCCCCCGTCCAAATTCCCGATTCCCGATTCCCGATTCCCGATTCCCTAATATTTCATAATTGTCTGACCAATACACGATTACACTATCATTGCGCTTTTTGCTGGCACTTTGGCAAATAAAAGTAGCATAGTCTAGCAATAATAATTCATATTAGATGCCATAGAGCAATACCACCTAGCTTATTAGTTGTCAAGGTTACAGGAATGATGATGGATGGGGAAGAATTACTGAAGCGATATGCTGCTGGAGAACGGGACTTTCCAGAAGCTAATCTACAGGGAGTATCTCTGGCGGGAGTAAACCTGAGCCAAGCTAACCTACGACGTGCTAATCTCAGCCAGAGTTGTCTCAAGGGCGCTATTCTTAAAGGTGTCAATCTGCGAGAAGCGAATTTATCTGGTGCTAATCTACAGGGAAGTGACCTGTGTGAAGCCAACCTTATTGTTAGTAACCTGAGTCAGGCAAATCTAACTAAGGCTAACTTGAGTAATGCTAATCTACGCAGTTGCCGCCTGATTGGAGTCAACCTCAGTAAAGCTAATCTGAGTGAAGCAATTCTGAGTGAGGCAATTCTCCAGAATGCTAACTTGAGTCACGCAAAACTGATTAGCACATCCTTGAACCGAGCCAAGCTTTCCCAAGCCCTCTTGGACGGAGCGATTTTGGAGGGAGCATCCCTCAACAATTGTATTCTGATCGAAGCGAATCTGATTGGGGCAAATTTGTCCCATACCCTGCTCAGTGGAGCCAACTTGACTAAGGCCAATCTCAATCAAGCAGACTTGAGTGGTGCAATAGCAAGTGGCTGCACCATGAGAAACACTATCCTAACGGATGCGAATCTCAGAGGAGCAAGGATGAGTTGGACAATTCTCCATGGTGCTAATCTCACCAAGGCTAATTTATACCGAGCTAACCTGTGTTGGTCGAATCTTAGCGAGGCAATATTGATTGAAGCTGTTTTAATTGATGCTAATCTGAATCAGGCTAACCTGCGTGAAGCTAAACTTAGCAAAGCGATTATGCCAAGTGGCAGTCAGCATCAATAGTTGAACCCAGTTTTTGATCAGCCCTGGCTTGTTTCACACATCAAATCGAAACGCTATAGCAAAATTAACAACTGATATTATGTCTGGTTATAAATTACCACTTAATAATTACAAATAACCTGTTAATAATTAATTGTAAAATGTTACTAATTACCTTTTACAATTTACTAATTACCTGTTACCTGTTACCAATTACCAATTACCAATTACCAATTACCAATTACCAATTACCCTCAATCATTCCATTAATCAGCAAAGCTGTGCAACCCAAACCACTTATCCAGTAAAGGTCTTCAGCAGTAACAATTGTGCTAACTCGCAAAAGCCCTCAGATTCTTTAGCATAAGTGACATAGGCTGGCACGCATCTGCAACCAACTCGACAACATCCAGCCCTGGCCAGGGCATTAGACTCTGATTCGAGTGGAAAGTGTTCGACAATTCAAAAAGGGGAGGCAACACCGTCTGGAAAAGGAAACACGCTACTATGTTGCTTCTTACGCCCTTGTCTGCTGAGTCCTTTGCCCAGGGCATCCCTTGGATATTGGGGTGTAGAGAACAAGGTTGATTATGTGCGCTTCGGTTACTCAGGGTGAAGATGCTTCACGTATTCCCATGCATCAGTTACCTCAAATCTTTGCCGTTGCTCGTAACTTTGCTCTAAATATCTATCGTTCTCATGACTTTTCAAATATGGCTCAGGCTCAAAGACGGTGCCAGTTTGGACTAGACACACAAAGAGCGCATTTTCAGAAATGTTATAGCCCTGGAAACAAGCACTGTCTTTAACTAAGACTTTCAGCTAGTTTTGCGTTCACAACTCATTTAGAAACGCTATATCTGATCATTGTGTTGTTTTTTTAAATAAACTTTAACAAAAATTAACATAATGATCATGAATCACGTTTATCATGTGTATAAATAATACAAACACTAAATAAGTGAGGGCAATTCAAGGGAATCTGTTTGCAGAAGATGGCGAAGATGGGGAAGATGGGCAAGATGAAACTGGCGGAGATTTTAGTCATCGGTTGGAACCTCCGCAATTTTCCTGACCTCCTCTGACAAAATTTTATTTCTATGACAATGGGATGCACCTACTCAAATTACCCATGACTCATGACCCATTACCAATTCCTCATTACTAATTCTTCCCTAGCCATTACCTATTATTCAGGGGATTTATTTGTTGTAAATCTACCGAATAATTGGTATTTGCTATTAGTTGTCATGGAGTGCTCTACAGCTTTTTTAAAGCTTTCACAATTAATTGTTGGATTTAACGCCACAATGAAAAATTGACTTAAAGGGATTATAGAAATAGTTTTTTAGACATCCGAGGAAAAAGCTTTGCTGATCAACACTCCAAGATTCAACAAAACATCGGTTGAGCGATTAGTAAATTTTTGGTCAAATCGCTATGTACCCGATTTATCAATTATTGCTTCCAAAAATGGTGTTTTAAAGATTTATGATTTGCTAGAATTTGCTTCCAGAAAGGGGCGCAATAAAACGGTTACCAAGTTACAGCGTTTAATCCAGATTAACTGTGAGTGTGCGGGAATTAAAACAGATGCTATGTTCTCCTATATTCCTAATGTGGTTAATTTGACCGAGGCTAAGCGAATTGCTGAATTTGTTTGCTCCGTTTACGAAAAGGTACTGGAAATTTACCAAGAGCAATCACCGAATCCTAGTTTAATGGCAGCAATACGACTAGGGGAGACAATTAATTTCTTCACAGATTTCTCTAGCCCGTGGACAATGGTAGCGCTAGAGTTGCCAGCTATAGAAAAGCTAGCCACCTCTCTCGAACCTGTATTGCGGCAACTGCGGCAGCAACATATATCAGCAAAAGACCGTCGAGCCATTGGTTTTGTTACCACACAGTTTCACTTCAGCACTCAGTTAGTACTCAATCGGCTGACATTGCCAGAACAAATTTTGCTCAGTCCCTACTTTAAGTTTGTCGAGGAGCAAGTTTCTATCCCCTGGCAACGAATCTGTAATGCAGCGGCTTTGCATGATTTTAACTCACCTACCTTAGCCTTAGTGGAGCAACTCTTACCTGTTAGTCAGGATATTGCTCAGACTGTCTACCAACGCACAGAGGAATTGCACTCTGGTCATTTTAGCCGTCGGGGAGGGTTGGACGATCCAGGAATTAAGGCTTCGACTATCAGAGATTTAGAAATGTTCCAGGGTTACCTATGGCTATGTGCTTTGGAGGGGAATATGACATCAATAGAACAGGAACTGTTGCCGTTGTGTTTACTGGTATTTCCTAGCGTAGACGTAAGTTGGAAGCTGGCGGAAAAAATGTTGCAGTTGCTGGTGGATGAACTAAACGCTCGTATAGAGTCAGATCAGATGTACCTCTTGCTTCCTTATACTAAAGGACTGCTGGAGTTATTCTCTGACCTGGAGCAGAAGGCGTTATGATATCATCTAGCAGTCCTAAATCTTGGTGGCAGGAACAAACTTCGTCCCGGAAGCGGTCAGACTAGTGCAGGCAGGCAGAAATAATACCAATTCTTCAAAGTAGGACTACAGATGCAGATGGCCAGGGTGCATCTCATATTTGTAAAAAAGACGGGAAGTGTGGGGCCCGGGCGCGGGGCCCGGGCGCGGGAAGTCTGGAGATTTTATTAGAATTTTTGCCTAATTGCATGCATTAAGATGCACCCGATGGCCAGATGGGGAGATGGCCAGATGAAATTGATGTGTAGGTGTGTAAGCCCTAAGAATTGGTATAACTCCCCAGGCGGATCAGGTGGCTTACTGCAGAATAGGGCCAGATGTCAGTTTGAACCTAAAATCGCTAGTCTAACTGGTAGTAACCTTCTTTAGTTTCCTTATGGCTACCTTGGGCTTACATCATTTCGCACCCAAACTAAAAAAATATATAATTATAGCATTATCGGCTGCTATACTCCCGTTATGTTTTGCTAGTGTGACCTTATCCCAATCTAGTGATAATGATAATCCCAATCCATTGGAACTGACTGCTCCTGATCCCCTCCTTCCTTCCTTATCCCCAGACGAACCTCTCAACCCCTCCGAACGTTCTAGACTCAAGCAAGCGTTGGATGAACTGAATGCTGAAGCTGAAGCTGAATTCAAAGCTGGTAATCAATCCAAAGCCTTTGACATCTGGTATCGGGAAATCCGGCTGCGGCGAGTGCTAGGGGATCCCGTGGCAGAAGTGCAAACCTTGGGCAGAGTAGGAGGAGTTGCCTGGAATGAAAACAATAAGCAGTCAGTACAACTAATTACGGCACGCTTGGAAGAGATTCAGCAGGAAAATGAAGCAGAAGACTCGATCAATCTGCCACTGTTAAAAGCTTTGGGTAAGGCTTATGAACAGATTCGATTGCCAGGACAAGCTTTGACAGTCTATGAGCAAATTCTCGCTGATGCTCGAAACCAGGGCGATATGGCAGCGGTTGAGGCTACCTTGAAGACCATGGGTGAATTGCACATGGCTTGGTTTGATTATCCCAAAGCAGCAGAAACCTATGAGGAATTACTGGCTCAAGTTCAGACCGATGTTCCTTTGGAACCGCTTCGCGAACGCATAAATGAAGAAGTGGCTTATTTACAAGAGCTAGCTTATATCTACGACCAAGACCAACAACCGGACCAGGCATTGCCCAAAAAGCAGCAATTAGTGGACATTTACCTAAATCAAGGTAATGATACCCAGATTCCAGCCCTGAAAATTGCGATCGCATCTGACTACAACAGCCTCAATCAACCAGAAAAAGCTAGTCAAACCTATCAGGAAGCCTATTCCTTAGCCTGGTCTCTACAGCAGTTTGCCCATGCTAGCGAAGCACTACAACCTCTAGCACAACTTTACCTTACCTCTAAGCAGCCAGAGTTTGCCTTGCAAGTTTATGAGGTTTTGCTGCAAGTTGAACAACAGTCCTATAATTACTATGGCTTGATGAATACTTACGACAACATTGGTCAAATTTATCTGGATATGAACAATTATCCTCAAGCCTTAGCAGCATTTCAAAAGGGGCTAGACTTGGCTGAGTCATTGCAGCATCGAGAAGCTTATTTTGTCAATAAAATTCAGCTAGTCAATCGGCAAAATTTGTAGTAATATTTTAGGTCTATAGTTGTTAAAATAACGACTATAGTACAGGGAATCGGGAATCGGGAATCGGGAATCGGGAATCGGGAATCGGTACTTGTGTATCAAGTAGTTATCGATGAAGTTGGTATCTTGGCATTGCTGAATTAAGGAATGAATGCGCGATCATCTGTTTTTGTTAAAGCCCCCTAAATCCCCCAATTCTGGGGGACGCAAGAAAGTTTTGTTCCCCCACCGGTGCGCTTTCCGTCGGCGAATTAAATTCGCCACGGGTCGCACCGCAGAATTGGGGGGCTAGGGGGGCGAAACCATACCCATAATCAGGAACGCCGGTATATTTATACCAATGCTGGAAATTAGGAATAAAGATCAATTTCATTTCCCTATCTTCCTATTTCCCTATCTTCCCATTTCCCTATCTTCCCATCTCCGGAGCTAGACAACCGCTTCACTCCTCACCTTGATCTGAATCATCAGAGTCGCTCAAGAAATACAACAATGCACAAATAGCAGCAACAATACCTAACAATGGAGATTCACTAGAGAGGGTTAGAACTAGTAACACAATTTCCAGAAGGGTTTGGAAGCTTTCGAGATTGTTCATGAAAATTGTTTCAGGTGAACTACAATTTCATCAAACCCTGGGGCTAAAGCAGTTCAAACCTTGGAAGCTGTTGAGCTGACATGAGTTATGGCCAACTTATAATTCATTGCCGACTTGTACCTGAGTTGTACCTGAGTTGGGCTGAGTGACTATAAAAGATAGTTATAGTTTGAGTAGTTGATCAGACCGAACCTATGTCTCGCTCACTCAGAGTTCATCCCGAGTATATTGACCAGGTTAAATTAGCCCTTAAGCGCAACGGTTATCCTCGCCAGAAAGACTTAGCTGAGGAATTGGAGATATCTCTATCAACCCTCAATAATTACCTCAATGGCCGACCTGTCGATAACCTGAATTTTCAAGAAATTAGTGAAAAATTGGGACAAGACTGGAAAGCGATCGCTCTTCTAGATCTTGAAAGCACACCAAGCAATAGCAATGTTAATCCAGATCCGTGGAAACCGGATTTAGATCAGGACGAAGCTATCCCTGACGTTGACTATTATGTTGAACGTCCTCCCATTGAAACCACTTGTTATCAAACACTTTTACGTCCCGGTGCCTTGGTGAGAATTAAAGCACCAAGTCTAATGGGGAAGACCTTACTGATAGCTAGAGTGCTGAGAAAGTTGGTTGCCCAGCAGGGCTATCAAACTGTGTATATTAACCTGCACCTGGCTAACCACGCTGACCTTGCCAATCTTAATTCATTACTAAAGTGGTTTAGCTTCTGTGTCAGTGAGAGTTTAGGATTAGCTAATCGATTAGCTGATTACTGGTACGAAGGATTATCGACCAGTAAAATGGCTTGTACCAACTACTTTGAACGGTATTTGCTAAGGCAGGTTAACAGGCCAGTAGTCCTATGTTTGGATGAAGTTGACCGAGTTTTTCCTCACCGTGATGTGGCATCAGACTTTTTAGGAATGCTAAGGGCTTGGCATGAGAAAGCCAAGATGGGTAAACGTTTAGAACGCCTCCGATTAGTGGTAGTTCATTCCACAGAAGTTTATATTCCCGTGACATACTCCTACACTGATCTTTACAGATTCAGTGTAGGCTTCTTACCAAAACCACCTAACGGTTCGGTTACTCGGTAAGCTTTACTAGTGACGGGATGCCCCACCGCCAAATTCAATATATTCCTAGCCGCATTAACATCTCTATCCTCGATATATCCACAATGAGGACAGGAATGAATGCGGTCTTTTAATTCCTTTGGTACTTTTTGACCACAATTAGAACAGTTTTGACTGGTGTTCCGAGGATTTACTGCAATCGTGACCAACCCAGCATTTTCGGCTTTGGTTGACAGGATAGACAGAAATTGACCCCAGCCAGCATCTAGGACGGATTTGGCCATTTTAGTCTTAGCCAATCCCTTTATATTCAACTTTTCATGAGCAATTAGATCGTGATCATCTAACAACCCTTTAGCTGTCTTGAAATGAAAATCTTTTCTGGTATCAGCTACCTTTTTGTGAGCTTTACCTAGTTTAACAACAGCCTTCTTTCTGTTGTTACTGCCTTTCTTAGATCTACTGACAGCTTTCTGAATTTTCTTTAATCGTTTCTGAGCTTTCCGATAGTACTGGGGGATTTGCACCTCTGTCCCGTCGGACTTGGTCAAAAATGACTTGAGACCCATGTCTATACCAACAGGATTTGATACTTGTTCAATCGGGATCACCTCAGGGACAGTATCATCCTGTAATGACAAGGTCACATAGTATCCATCAGCTTTACGTGTAACCGTGGCAGTTTGAATTCTAAATCCGTCTGGAATTGGTCTATGGTAAACCATTTTGACCCATCCAAACTTAGGAAGGTTCAACCTGTTCCCTTGAATAGGGTTTTTGGAAAAAGCAGAAAAAGTTAAAGACTTATACCTGTTCTTACTCTTGAATCTGGGTTTGCCACTTCTCTTGCCATTAGAGTCACCTTTTATGAATCTCTTAAAGGCTAAATCAACCTTCTTGACGCAGTCTTGTAGTACATTGGCATGAATAGCTTTGTACCAGTGCCTATCTTTCTTTAATTGAGGTAAAGTTTTTTTCTGTGAAAAGTAATTAGGATTATTTCTAAGTTCAGGCAAATGGCAAATAAGAGGACAGGAGTTAATAGAGCAGCGATTTTGTTCGTACCAGCTAAACCTGTCAGCAAGTAAATAGTTGTATTGGTGGCGCAACATGTCCAGCCATCTTTCTATCTCCATCACTTGCAATTTTGTTAGTCTTAGTCTGTACTGGTACGCCGTTCTCATTGATTTCTCCTGTTTTTCGACCTACTATTAGTATAACAGTCGTGGCAACAGGTATCAACCCATAATGAAAGATCAAAAGCTCGTAGTCAGAGTGACCAATTTTGAGAAAAAGCAATTACAGGAAGAGGCTGATCGTAGGGGAATGACCTGCTCCGAATTACTCAGAAGCTTCATAGCTCGCCTCCCTGTGCCGAAAGACTCTGTGCAAAATTCCTCCCACACTCATACTACGTATTGAGATGTGGGGCTCCTTTTGCCAGAAAGCTGAACCTTAACGAATCCCCGTTTAATGTTGGTGTTCCGATTGAGTTACCGGAATTGACCCAAGAGCAAATTATTGAATTAGCGCAACAATACCAACTTGATTGTACAGCATCTGAGGTTGAGCAATTGCAGGGGTTAGTAGGGGGACATCCCTATTTAATTGGCGAATGCTTTAACCATCTCAAATTTAATGGTACTGGTTACCTTGAGCAAGTATTAAACAATGCTGCCACCGAAGCTGGGATTTATCGCAATCATCTACGACACCTCTGGCAGATGCTACAGCAACATCAAGCTTTGGCTGATGCCTTTAAAGATGTGATTGAGGCCAGTTGTCCGATTCCCTTAGAATCCCGATCAGCTTACAAACTACACAGTATGGGATTAGTGAATTTACAAGGACATCAAGTCACTCTCCGTTGTCAGTTGTATCGGGAGTATTTTCAAGCGCGATTCCAGCAGACCCCATGATGGAAACCCAGACTATGCAAATCTATCAAGTAGGCGGCGCATTACCCCTTAATGCTAGCAGTTATGTCAAACGTCAGGCCGATGAGGAGTTGTATCAATACCTAAAAGCAGGGGAATTTTGTTATGTCTTAAATTCCCGTCAGATGGGGAAGTCTTCTTTGAAAGTTCAAACAGTAAAACGGTTGCAACAAGAAGAAATTGTTTGTGCTTCTATTGATACTACCATGCTGGGGTCGCAACAGATTCCCCCACGGGAATGGTATGGCGGTTTGATTAGTGGGTTGGTGTCTGAGTTGGAACTCTACGACAGCTGGGGGGGCGACATGAGAGCTAAAAAGTAGACTGTATAAGCTTCATAGCTCTCATACCTCGTAAATAATTATCGAGCTTATGACGACTTAAACGCATCAAAGCATAAACTAATTCCCAACATTTATCCATAAAATTAATCCATTTGTGAGCATACATTCCAATATAAAAACTGCTATGCCTTTTAGTTAATCGCCCATAGTTTTTGACTCTAGTAACATAGTTCTGAACTCCTTTTTTATTAATTATTTCTCCTTTGATTGTGGCAATAAAATAAGCAAAAGACATGATGATAACTAAAGATATAAAACGTTTTCCGACTACATTGCTGCCTTCCATATTATATCCACCACTTTTATAATCTCGAAACATTTGTTCAATATTAAAACGTTTTTTATAAGCGGAGATTGCCTCAGAGGCTTCGTTCATATTTGTTAAAATAAACCAACCTTCTTTGGTCACGGATTTTCGATAACTTTTTTTCCATTTACAAGCGACACTAAATCCTGATATTTGTTGAGTTTTTGTGACTTTAACCTTTTCAAAAAATAATGAAATTCCTGGTTTTAACCCAGAGTTTTCTAAGGAGATCCACCCCTGATTTTTTAATTCAATTTGCTCAGATTTTTTAAGTCTTAAACAAAAGTTAAAGCCTTGTTTGTCGAGCCATTCAGCCAATTTTACTGAACAAAATTCTCGGTCTCCTAAAATTACAACTTTATAGTCATCAAATAGCCCTATGATATTTGAAAATAGTTGTTTCTGCTCCGAAAAGTTACTTGAGCCAAATTTTGATAGAAGTTCAAAATAAACGGGAAGTGCTCGGTTTTTATAAATTAAGCTAACCATCAATAAATTCTTGTTATTCCAATTAGTTCTATCGATAGCTAAATAAATTGTTTCCTGTTTATCAAATGTTTGATAGACCCATTCTCTAATAATTGGAAACCACAGTTTTTTGACTTTAAATATTGGTAATGACAAAAATCTCTGTAACTTTTTACGCCTTGAGTTACATTTAATAGGCAAAGGTAGCGGTGCAGCGCGGTCTTGGGGGTTTCCCCCATGAGCGACTGCACCAAGACAAGATTCAGCCATTTTTTCGAGTTTAACATTTTTGATATCTTGTACAATAATTACTACAAGGTAAAAAAACAATAATTGAGATTCGGAAAGTAGATTTTTTAGATGTTTTTGATATAATTCTTGTCTCATTCTCGATTGGTAGGTCGTATTGACAATTTATGACCTATCTTTTTTTACCATAATTCGCTCAATTTAATATATATCAAGGGTTACAGGCCGCTTGTCGCCCCCCCAGCTACGACAGGTTTGATGAATACCATTGGCTTCAACAGCACCAAAAGATTTCTCCGGTACAGTGCTTTGGTAAGTTTATCAAAGAGGTATTGTTTGAATATATTGCTCAACCAATTGTTATTTTTATTGATGAAATCGATAGTGTTCTGCAATTAAGCTTCAAAGATGACTTCTTTGCCCTAATTCGAGCTTGTTACAACAAACGGGCGGAAAATTCTGCCTATAATCGCCTTAGTTTTGTGCTGTTGGGGGTGGCTACACCAGGGGATTTGATTGGAGATAAAGACCGAACCCCTTTTAATATTGGACGGGCGGTAGAGTTACATGGCTTTCAAAGAGATGAAGTTGAGCCGTTAGTCAGGGGATTGGCGGGACAGGTCAGCAACCCCCAGGCTGTTATCCAGGAGATATTAGACTGGACAGGAGGACAGCCCTTTCTTACCCAAAAGCTGTGTCAGTTGGTGGTTAGTTCTGCCTCGGTTTTCGATCCCTTAAAAAAGGGGGAGAAGGAATGGATTGAGAAATTGGTGCGATCGCATGTGATCTCGAACTGGGAAGCTACCGATGAGCCAGAACATTTGAAGACCATACGCGATCGCATCTTGAGTAATGAGCAACGCTCTGCCTACTTGTTGGAATTGTATCAGCAGGTGTGGCAACAGGGGGAAGTTGTTGCTAATAACAGTTTAGAGGAAGGCAAGTTACAGTTATCTGGATTAGTGGTAAAGCAGAGAGTTGGAGCTTTTCCAGTTCTTAAAGTATATAACCGTATTTACCATCAAGTCTTTAATCAAGACTGGATTGAGCAAGAATTAGCTGCATTACGTCCCTATTCGGAAGGGTTTAGGGCTTGGGTGGCGTCGGGATTTCAGGATGAATCGCTGTTGTTGCGGGGGAAGGCTCTCAAGGATGCTCAGGCTTGGGCGAAAAGAAAGAATTTAAGTTATTTGGATCAGCAGTTTTTGGCGGCCAGTGAAAAGAAGGGGATTGAGGAGCAAATTGCTCAAGAGAAGCTGGAAGCGGAATTAGACAGAGAGAGGAAGGATCGGGCAGCGACCCAGAAGAGAAATCAGGTACTAACTGAGGCGAATCGGAAGGCTCAACGGCGGATTCAGATTGGCGCTGTGGTGCTAAGTATAGCTGTGTTGGGAGCAATTGTTTCAGGATTAGTGGCAAGAAAGGAAATGATCAAATTACAAAAAACTAAAGCTGATTATGAAATACTCAAAGAAGATATCGAACCCCTTAATCGCCTTTCTGAACTTGCCGAAGAACTCCAAAACAACGGGCTGTCTTCTGAAGCACAAGAGGCATGGCGTCAAGCCAGTCAGTCTACTAAAATCCTAGAAAACAAACGCCATCTCAAGCAAGCCATGCTCCTAGCTTCGATTTCTTTAGCAAATCAGCAACTTAGCCAGAAGTACCAAGAATTTGAACAGGATAGTAAAGCAACCGAACGGTGGAATGAGGCTAGGCAAAGGATTAAACAGATAAAGGAAAAAAATCTCTTACCCTCACAACCAAATCTAGATGTCCCCGAAGAATGGGCAATTTATGTTCATGTCAAAAGAGTCCAGGGGAGTAGGCTGAGGAAAGAAGGGAAGATAGAGGAAGCATTAAAAGTTTACAAGGAAGCCTTTGATAGACTTGATACTGCTTGGAAAAAGTTTCCAAACGTTGATCTCGATACAGAAATTCCTATACCTAGCTTTCTTCCTCAACAACAGTCAATACTTTCAACGAATGCCGTAGAAAATTTTCATCGAGAATACATTCAGTTACTATCTGAAAACGGTCAAGACTATCAAATGGTCAAAAACTCTCTTTTCAATCACTTCCTAGCTGAAATTCACTTCTTTATGAAGTCGGCAAACTGGAAAGATGCTGACCTAAAAAATGTTCGTATCATGCTTTACATCGCTGATCGAGAAAAAGAAGGTTGGCTCGATCGCCCAGATATCAAAAACTTCTCCTGCCAAAAGCTACGTACTCTTAACACGCTTTGGGTCAAACACTCAGATGGCAAGTTTGGCTTCAGTGTACAAAAGCAGATCTTGGACAAAATTATTGCTGAGCGTGGCTTACCCAAGGGAGAGTATGATAAATTATTAGATGAAACATGGTACGAGTGGTGGGAAAAAGTAAACTGGTTTGCAGAAATTTTCAACAAAAACAAAGCCGAGGAAGGTCACTTACCCCTGGCACCGTGGAACACCAAGGACAATCGTACTGCGACTTTCCGGGGAGAAGACCCAGTGACTGATTGGCGCAAGTCTTTTCTGAGTGTTCTATTCTCCCGTTGCGACTGGTAGACTTTAACATCCTGTAGCTAACCGCTCAAACTATAACCTTAAAATTATAAATTTTAAGGTTATCTTGGCGGTCATTTACTTACTAATTATCCCATTCTTCCGAATCATCAATCATACCGGGATTAATTAGGGTAATATCATACTCATCCATTTGATCTACTGGATCAGTTGGGGTATTCTCTCGCTTGAGTAGATAATATTTAGCACTGACCTTAGGCGCAAAAATTACCTCATCTTCATCTTCGAGATCATGGGCTTGAAGCTTACGACCATTGATTAAAATGCCATTGGAACTAGCCTTACCTTTGAGGTTACCATCAAAAATTCGGTAGTAGGGACTACCATCAGAACGTCTACGCCTTACTAAGGTGGCATGTCGGCGAGACACAAACTTTGAAAACAGGCGGATATCAGACTCTGGATCTCTACCGATAGAATATACCTCCTCTTCCAAAGGAATCTGCTTGCTTCCCTTGTCATCCTCAATAATCAATAAATGGTTGTGGTCAGATTGTGTAGCCATGAATCGCTCGTGATCAAAAGGGTAATTGGTTGAGAACAATGCTCTTATTTACTTACATTGACACAGCTCTCAACCAGCTTGCGACTGACTTAGGAATTGCACAGTAATAAGTTTACCATTTGTGCATACTAATTCAGAGGTGTAACTCTTGCTGCTCAAGGAATGGCGTTATTAAATCCTTGTTTCAACTAACCTGTAATAGGTAAGTTATTTTTGCGCGATTCCTTAGGTACTGATTTACCTAGAAAACTCTCCTGATTGCTGAGCATTATCTGATTATCCCTTGAATCAATAAAAGTAAACTACCAGACGCGAAGCTTACCCTATGGCGGTGGCTTCCGACGACCCAGGAAACTGTAGCCTTCTGAAACCTTGCTGCTCTGATGGTCTATTATAGGTATTCAACTGGACTTGATCTAATTCCGTAAACGGGTTAGCAACAGTGAGTTTGTGACAACACTAACTGAGCTGAAAGCCATTAAGGCACCAGCAGCAGCAGGAGAAAGTACCATCCCAAATCCTGGTAGTAGCCCACCAGCGGCCATGGGAATACCCAATATATTGTAACCGAATGCCCAAAACAGATTCTGGCGGATTTTGTTGAAGGTGGCTCGTGATAGGTCTATGGACTTGACCACATCGAGCAAGTTATTTCTGATCAGAATAATTCCTGCTGTTTCCGCTGCCACATCGGTTCCCCCATGCAAGGCAATCCCAACATCAGCTTGTGCTAGAGCTGGACTGTCATTGATGCCATCTCCCACCATAGCGACACAGTGTCCTTGGTCTTGAAGGTTTGCGATCGCATTAGCTTTGCCATCGGGAAGCACCCCAGCAATAACATCCTCTGGCTCTATTGACAAAGTTTTGGCCACAGCAGCCGCCACTACCGGTCTATCACCAGTTAGCATCATCACCCGCAATCCTAGGTCTTTGAGGTGTTCTACTGTTTGTTTAGCCTCAACTCTCGGAATATCATTCACAGCAATTAATCCAACTAGTAGCCCATCAACAGCTACGTAAACTACTGTTTTACCCCCATCTGCCAAAGCCTTGACTTCCCCTTGAGCAGTATCACTAATCGTAATACCCTGCTTACTCAACCAGTCTGCACTGCCAAGCACTACCAGTTGCTTTTCTACTAAAGCTGATACTCCCAATCCTGGTTCTGTGTAAAAATCTTGAGCCCCTAACATCGGTAACTGTTGCTGTTGAGCTTCGGTAAGAATTGCGCTACCTAAGGGATGGGATGTGCCACTTTCTGCTGCTGCTGCCAGTTGCAGCAATTGGCTAGCAGAAGATAGAGCAATGGTTTTCGTACCAATAGCGCTCTGTTGGTCATTCTCTGTCTCAGGTTGAATCAGCAGGCAATCGGTAACCGTAGGTTGACCCTGAGTTAGGGTACCGGTTTTGTCAAAAACCACAGTATCCAGCCGATGCACCTGTTCTAAAATGTCACCACCTTTGATTAATAAGCCCCGCTTTGCCCCCAGGCTGGTACCGACTAGAATGGCGGTAGGTGTGGCTAGACCCAAGGCACAGGGACAAGCAATCACTAAAACTGCGATCGCTAATTTCAAACTCAACAATAATGGAGAAGCCGCCATGGTTGACCAGACCTCTGGCCAGATTTTAGTCCCAGCCACGTACCAAAATAGGAAGGTTAAAAATGCGATCGCCATCACCCCATAGGTAAAATACCCTGCTACCAAATCCGCTAACTGCTGTACTGGCGCTTTCCGAGTTTGCGCTTCCTCCACTAGTGCTACAATTTGTGCCAGAGTAGTTTCCCTACCAGTACGGATTGCCTTTACCACCAGCACTCCCGATTGATTCAATGTACCACCAGTAACCATGTCCCCTGGTTGCTTCAATACTGGTCGGGATTCCCCCGTCAGCATTGACTCATCAATCGATGACACTCCCGTAATCACTTCCCCATCTACAGGAACTTTTTCCCCAGGTAATATCCTTAAGCATTCTCCCACCCGGACTTGCTCCACAGGAATTTCGATACCCGTTTGATCACCTTCTGTACTGTCTAATGTTCCAATCAAACGGGCGACCTGAGGCTGTAGGGATAGCAAAGACTCAAAATCAGCAGTAGCTTGATATCTTGCTCCTTGCTCTAAGGTCCGACCTAAGAGAATAAAACCCAGCAACATCACTGGCTCATCAAAGAAACATTCCCATCCCAGGTTAGGGAATAGTAATGCCACACAGCTAGTGGTGTAAGCCGTCACTGCCCCCAGTCCGATCAACGTATTCATATTGGGAGCACCGTGCCACAAACCGCGCCCACCCTCCACTATAATAGAGCGTCCAGGTAATAATAGCGCTAGAGTTGCCAGTCCCCAATGGAACCACAAAGTACTCAATACTGGCAGCATTGGTCCATGGAACCAATGACCGATATGTCCGACTGTAGAGAAGACAATCAGGACAGCAGCAATCACTAGTTGCTGGCGGTATGCTCTAGCTTCTTGCTGATGTCTCTGGGCTGGTGTTAACCTATCCTGGCTCTTAGTTCCCTGTTCAGTTTCAGGTAAACGGGGTTGACTAGGAAACCCTTTTGATGTAAGCAGCTCAGCTAAGACAGTTGGTTCCACCTCACCAGCTTGATACTCGACCACAGCTACCCCAGTTACCAGATTGACACAGGCTTTCGATACTCCAGGGTTACTGCTCAGTTGCCGTTCCACCACACCAACACAACCAGCACATTTCATGCCAGTTACATCTAATGTGATCGTTTCTACAGGCAAAGCTGGTTGGGTTAAGGTAGTCTTGGGATAAGTTGGGATAGATTTTGGCATAGATTTAGTGAACAGCTTCAGGAATAGTGGCAAAGCCTAGAGGATTAAGAGCAACATATTCCTCTAATTTCCAGCTTAAGCTAAGAGCTGCTCAACTAGGCTACAGTGGGTATTATTAATGGTTATCATTATTTTATTTTTTATGTTAATCACGACAGCAGAACACTTGGAAAAAAAGCTCCGTCAGCTTAGATAATCGAGATAGCACTAACTTAAGGGTTTCGACAAGTTTTGGAGGTATGAATAGTGTAGAAAAAAAAGCCCCAAATCAATGAGCTTTGCCAGCAGCTTAGTCAATAGAATTGCGATTGCAATTTCCCCATAGGTAAAGTACTCGGCTAAACTATCCCCTAGCTGCTGTAATGGAGCTTTCCAAAATTAATTGATACTCCCAGGTCGCGCTAACATTGGATTTTCAGAGTTGACCCCAGGGCTAACGATACCTTAAAACGCCCGATCCCGATTTTTAAAAAATCTGTTCGCGTAGCGTGGCCGAACGCGCACGCGTGGCCTAAAGGCCAAAAGGCCAGGAAATATGAAGGAAAATATCAAGGAAATATGAAGGAAATATGAAGTATTTCAAGAAACGAGCACTTATGAATTTACTCTCATGAAGGGAACTTCCCTGAAAATCTAGTAAGTCTCACTTGTAAGTCTCAACTTAGACGGAGCAAATGACACAGAAATATACAGAAGCAGACACAGAAGCGTTTTACGATCACGAAGACAGCATGTATCGTAGCTTCTGGGATTCTGAAGGCAGTTTACATTGGGGCTATTTTGACAACTTAGCTGACGCTCGTGCTCAAGACTTTGTCCCAGCTTGCCACCGTTGGAATGAATATATGCTCGCCTGCAGTGGGCTGACTAGTGAATCTCGGGTACTTGATATCGGTTGCGGCAACGGCAACACCGCTATCTGGCTAGCCCAGCAGACAGGATGTGAAGTTGTCGGCATTGACATCAGTGCAGTCCGGGTTGGCAATGCCAACGCTTTGGCTCAGGAGTATCCCTCCCTACGCCTGTCCTTTCAGAAAGCATCAGTAACTAGCCTACCTTTCTCAGACAATTCCTTTACCCATGTGTGGAGCCAAGCCACCATTTACCATGTCCACCAGCGAGAGCTAGCTCTGAAGGAGATTTACCGTGTTCTTCAGGAACAAGGCATCTTCCTGTTCGATGATCTGATCACTCCAGTGTCCGAGATCAGCCCAGAAGGCCAAAAGCACGTTTATCAACGACTACTGTTTGAACCAACATTTAGCTATGAGTCCTACGCAAAAACACTCAGAGAAATTGGCTTGATGGTGTTGGAAGCTAAAGACTTGAGCGAACACCTCAATAAGAGCTACCAACTGTTGTCAGAGCTAGCTCTGAGCAAGTATCCGAAACTTAGCGCTTCCTATGATAAGATGTGTGCGGCGATTGTAGCTCGGGAACTGGGATGGAGTTTCTATCGCTCTCAAAAGGTCAGCGATCGCCTCTCGTGGATCTACGAAACCAATGAGGAAAAAACCTTACAGGATAAGTACGATGCTTGGGCTACCATTTACGATGCTGACTTAGACGAGCCCTATCGCTGCTCTCCCGTTCAATCCGCAAAGGCTCTGGCAAACGTACTGCCAAATAAAGCAGCAAGCATTCTTGATGTTGGTGCAGGTACAGGAATGGTGGGTGAGGCTCTGGCAGAGCTAGGATACACCAACATTACAGCAGTTGACCTCTCCGAGGAAATGCTAGAGGTAGCTAGGAAAAAGCAAGTTTACACTGCCTTGCACCAAGCAAACGTGTCAGAAGCTCTAACCTTCTCTACTCCTGAGGCATTCGACGGGATTTTGGCGGTGGGGGTATTCACCTTTGGTCACGCCCATCCTCAAGGGTTGCGAAACTTATTCGAGCTATTGAAGTCTGGAGGATATTTTGTCCTAACCCTGCGAGTTGACTACCACGAAAGCAACGATTCATTACAAGAGGTTGTCCAAGAGCTTTCATGGAGTATAATCGATCGAGTAGAGTTTAACATCTTTGAAACAGAACCAATGGTTGCTCTAGTGCTGAAAAAGCACTAATTGCTGATAGTTTAAGGGAAAATCATGGCTACACCATGCAAATACTATGACGTTCCATTAAAAAAGCTGAACTCAAAAAATGCTGAAGGATTAGGAACTGTATTCACGGATTTTGAAGATGTTGAAATAGAGTTGTGTAAATGGCCAAACCCAGGAAAACGACCTCTTATTGCTAGGGGGGGTTATGGTACATTTATTGAAGACGAGTTCAAAGTATATTGGCGTGGTTCTACCGTGCTTTCCGCTGACCATAAAAATGCTCGCGGTGGTGCAGCAGGAAAGGCTATAGTTGATCCTGAGACTAACTCTAACTATGTGCTAGTGAATTGGCTTAGCGCCCATCTAGATGCAGGAGAGGCTTTTATTCCTAAAAATGGTGAACCTAGCATTTTTTTATTAGCTCCTCCTGGGGACAATGTCAAACCAGAAGATTTTGTAGCGCTTTACTCCGATGGTAGTTACGGCATATCAATTCATCCTGGAGTATGGCACACAGCTCCCCTACCGCTTTCTGGAGAAGTAGTCTATAAAAATAAGCAAGGCAGTATCTATGCTACAGTAGATTGTCTATTGTTGAAGGAGCAAGATACTTGTCTAAAGATTCCCCTTCGTAAACCTGAAGAAGACTGACAATATAGATAGCCAACACAGCACGGAATAGATAGAAACAGATGATTTTCTATAATTTGAAGTGCAAGTATTTTCCTTAGCCGCTTCTAAAGGAGCTAGAGCGCCAGTTACAAAAAAATTCGCCCCCCTAGCCCCCCAAGTTTGGGGGGAAATAGACTTAAAGTCCCCCATAATTGGGGGATTTAGGGGGCTTAGGGTGGGAGGGAGAAAGGTAAATCGATGTATTTTCTGGAAAATGATGTGTAAAAAAATGTGTCAACTTCTATTACTGAATAGCTGCTAAAAATCGCCTATTTAGTAATCATGGCAGACGAAAAAAAATCCGTATTTATAGACTCATAAATCACTGAAGAACCGAAGTGATTTAGGTTTTTAGTGATTAGTGGAGCGATGGTATAGCAATCTCAAATAGAGAGCGTAAAATGCCAATGGCTAAGTCCAGAAATAGGCTCGTTCACGTCAATTGAATTTCAATTCATTCAATTCATTCAATTCATTCATTCAACTCAACGGAGAATAAATCATGGCGACCATCAAACTAATGCACGCCAAGCTACATCGAGTGCGTGTAACTGAGGCAAACCGCCACTATGTGGGCAGTGTCACGATTGACTCCGACTTGCTGGCACAGGTAGGGATCCTACCCCTCGAAGAAGTAGAAATTGTCAACATTGACAATGGCAATCGCTGGTCAACCTATGTTTTGCCAGGAGAAGCAGGTTCAGGAAAAATTTGTCCCAATGGAGGGGGAGCGCTACTGTGCAAAGAGGGAGATACCTTGATTATCTGGGCAAACGAGCAATGCGATCGCGCTGAAATTTTGAGTAGCGGACACCAAGCGCGGGTACTGATTGCTGATGAAAACAACTGCTGTCAAGAAGTTTTTTACCAGACTCTCACCCCTACTCTCACCCCTAATGGAGAGAAACTGGAATACAACGGCTATCAAACCAGTAACGGCAAACAATTGACCTCTAAGTCAGAGGTAATGGTGGGGGCTGAAGCCTAGTTTTCCAGGAATTACGCATTTGCCTCCTAAATTACCCAATTTTGGGGTATTTTGACATCATTACTTTCCATAAATATCCATAATTTGGTAGATAGGGGTGCTAAATACACTTAAGCGCGTAAGTCCTGTTTTCAAATAAATCGGAAGCAAGTAATACAAAGCATAAAGGTGAAAGATGACAACCCTACTTCGGCAACTCAAAGCCGCTTTTCGGATTGAATCAGTTGCAGTGAACAACAACGGTGTACAAGTCACTTGGAAAGATGGTCATCATAGCTTTTACCATAACCTCTGGCTGCGGGATGCTTGCCACTGTCCCGAATGCTTCCAGCAGGATACATTGAGCCTTAACAGCTCAGAAGGGGAAGGACATGACCCCCTGAAAATGCCACTCAATCCCATCACTGAAGCGGTCAAGATTGATCGTGAAGGCAATTTGGATATAGTCTGGGGCGGTCAAGAACCTGGACATCACAGTGTATTCGATCCATCTTGGCTGCGAGTTCACTGTCAAACAGACCCCGCTCTCAAACAGCGACGAAAACCCCAACTGTGGGATTCATCAGTGTCCATCCCTCATTTCGATTACTACGAAGTGATGAAAGACGATTGGGCACTGTTGCTGTGGTTGGACAAGATGCTGGAATTGGGAGTAGTCATCATTGACAACGTGCCCAAGAATCGAGAAAGTTTTCAGGCACTGATAGAGCGGATTGGACCGATCCAAGAACGATATCATCCCACCCATATCTTTACGTTGGATACAGCAAACAAACTGGCAGGGAATATTCACCACGCCTATCAGTATATGCAACGTTTACATAATCACACAGACCATGTGTCTTACAACGTTCCTCCCAGACTGCAATTTCTCGGATGTATCCAATACGACAACCCAGACTATGACAAACAGGCATATTCCACGTTAGTGGATGGATTTAAAATTGCCCAAGTTCTCAGAACCCAACAGCCAAAATTCTTCGAGTTGCTGACCACAGAGTATGTGCCAACAGGTCGCCGTCGCCTGGGTGTGGAAGAAAAAGTATCTAAGCATGAAATTGGCACCAAGAAGTACCAATGGGAAACTTATCATCGTCAGCATGTAATTAATTTGGATGAAACGGGTGAAGTCTACCAGATTCGTCACCATGAAACAGACCGAGTGCCACTAGAGGTTTCTCCTGATAAGATTCAAGACTTATATGCAGCCTACCAAGCATTTACAGCGCTAGCTGAAGCTCCTGAATATAACGCCGAATTTCTGATCGCTCCGGGACAAGTATTAGTTAACGACAACTGGCGATTACTCCACGGGCGTACCGCCATTCATAATCCTCAGCTGCGACGAGTTTTACTGGGAGCCTACATGAAGCCAGAAACATTCCGTAGCAGGCGGCGACTGTTACTAGGTAAGAAAAGCGGTATGTCAGATATCTGGTTAATGGGATGCTCAGACCGTGCTTTAGAAATTCTGGCAGACCGCACCACAATCTAAAGAAACGACATACATAGCAGCTTGATACATAGGAGCTTGAAATTAACATGACCACGCTACTTCGACAACTCAAACCTGCTTTTTGTATCAAATCCATGGCAACCAGTGACAATGGCGTAGAGATCACTTGGAAAGATGGCCATCAAAGCTTTTACCATAATCTCTGGCTCCTAGATAGCTGTCGCTGTCCTAAATGCTTTCAGCGAGATACCTTAAGCCTCAATAGCGGACATGACCTCCTCAAAATTCCTTTAAACCCAACTACTGAAAAGGTGACAATTGATCCTGAAGGGAATTTGGATATTGTCTGGGGTGGTCAGGAAACAGGGCATCACAGTGTATTCGATCCTTCCTGGCTACGAGTTCATTGTTACAATGACCCAGCCCTTAAACAAAAATCAAAACCTCAACTTTGGGATGCATCAGTATCTATCTCTTATTTTGATTATCATGAGGTGATGAATGATGACGACGTTTTATTGTCTTACTTAAATCAGCTCGTCGAACTAGGGGTAGCAATAATTGAGAATGCTCCAAATGACGAACAAAGCTTTCGGGCATTGGTGGAACGGGTGGGGCCTTTACGGCAACGTTATCATCCCACCAATGTATTTACTATGGATAGACAAAACACAGTTGCTCAAGCTATCCAACACTCTTATCAATTGGGGCGTTTAAGAAATCATACAGACGTTACTGCCTTCGATATTCCCACTGGAATCCAATATCTGCAATGTACCCTCTACGACAACCCGGATAACGACAGACAAGCCTATTCTACCGTCGTTGATGGTTTCAAATTAGCAGAGGTAATCAAAACAGAAAACCCCTACTTCTTTGAGCTACTTACCACAGAATATATACCAGCAGGTCGTCGGCGACTCTCTGTAGAAGAGAAACTATCGGAAAATGATTTCAGCCCCCGAAAATACGAATGGGAAGCTTATCGACGTAATCATCTAATTAACTTAGATGAAAATGGAGAAGTTTATCAGATTCGGTATAACCACAACACCAGGATACCTCTAGAAGTTTCCTACGATAAGATTCAAGACCTATTGACAGCCTACCGAAGATTTTCCCAACTGTTACAAGATCCTGACTATAATGCCGAATTTCTACTGACTCCTGGACAGGTGTTAGTAGTTGACAACTGGCGAGTGCTCCATGGACGTACTGGTATCTGGAGTCCTTTCCTGAAACGAACCTTGCTAGGAGCCTACTTGGAGGAAGAAACCTTCCGCTGTAGACGGCGAATTTTGCTAGGGGAGAAAACTGGGATGTCAAACCTGTGGTTAATGGGATGCTCAGACCGTGCTTTGGAAATTCTCGCAGATCGCTATGTTTGAGATGCATAATCTTAATCGATGGGAAGTGAAGCGCTGTCAACAACAAACAGCGCTTGCATCAGAAGATTAAAGCTATTTTTAGGGCGCACCGAGGTGCGCCCTAACTATTATAATAGTTGCTCATTATCACAAATCGGTAATTTATTCCTAAATAATATGCTAGTTATTAAACTGGCACAAGCAAAAAAAATTTTTGTCCTCCCATTTTAATAGAGGTTCCCGAGGGATTGTTAAAGCAGACATAATAGGACTTAAGGCTCGAATGCTGATTACAGTAACAGGGATTGGGCTTAGGAATCGAGTCAGTAGCTGCTCACTGTCTAACCAAGCACCAACATTGATATCCTCTTGACTCTAACCGTTACCAGAGGAGGATTATGGCTAATTTTTCAAGGATTTGCCCATAATCCCAGGCTCTAGTATTGAATATAAATATATAGTGTAAGAGTCTTGAGTTAGGTACCGCTAACAACAGCTAGCTTGAAACGTCCTAATAACTCCTCCTAGGCAGGAGTGTACTTGAACTAACAAACACCAATTACCACTCACCAATCACGACTCACCAATCACGACTACTGCCACCATTTCATCTATGAGGGAAACTGATGGTCTTATCTTTGAAAATCGTACATGATACCTTCCTAAAACAGCAACCTGTACCCAGCCAGAAGATCGAAAATGAAGAGGATAAAGTTTGGGTCAAAAAAGGCAGGGAACTAGAGCTGCACAGCTGGGTAGACCTCAAAGAAGAGAAGTCTTACCTGCGGGTTGCTTTGACCAAAGATGAATTTAATGGCAAGAATACCTGGTACGTCTACGAACCCCATGTGGAAGTTTGGGATGACGACAAGCAGTTGTTCCCTAAGAAAATATCCATCAAGGTCAGGAATGTTACCTCCTGCTCCACAGAAGTGGTTCGGGGGCTAGACAAACAGATTATTGATGAAATGAACCGACTCATCCCGAATGTACTAATCAGTTTTGATGATTTAGATGTGGAACTAGGTCCTGCTGTCTGGGCTATGCTGCAACCCGCTGCCAAAAGAGCCCTCGAACGTGCTATTCAAGACCGGGGCGTTCCCATGGTAATCAATTCAGCCTATCGCACCATTGCCCAGCAATTAGTGTTATATAACCACTACAGAAATCGCCGTTGCGGTATTCCCATTGCTGCCCGTCCGTCTCGAAGTAATCACCAAAGTGGTCTAGCCATTGATATTTCAGATTACCTGAGCTGGCGACCTTACCTCCAGAAGTACGGCTGGCGATGGCTCGGTTGGGGGGACCCAGTTCATTTCGACTACGTAGGCGGACGGACCCGAGACATTCGCTCCCTAGCAGTGCGGGCATTCCAGCGAGTTTGGAACCGCTATAATATCAATGACCGGATTGCCGAAGATGGTTCCTACGGACCATCAACCGAGAGACGACTAAACAATAGTTTTTCAGAAGGGTTTTCGATCTCGGTACCCCCCAAGACCGAATCTGACAAGTCAATACAATTTCGGGTACTGCGCCTAAGCCAACCTTACATGAAGGGAGAAGACGTACGTGCTATTCAACAAGCCTTGGCCAAAGCAGGCTATAGTCTGGAGCCGGATGGTGTCTATGGACCAGGTAGTGAGGGAGTTGTAAAGCAGTTCCAAGAACAAAACGGCTTAGATGTAGATGGAGTTGTCGGCCCAGCAACCCGTGCCAAGATGGGACTTTAATCGAGAACCATTGACCCTAACCCAATGGTCAATGGCAAAACAATGTATCATTCATTCACAAGTTCCAGAGGTATTCATCATTCCTAAGTCATCATTGATTGTTTCATTGATTGTTTCTCCGTAACTGACAATTTAAATGCGAAATGCGTAAGCTATTAGCACGACTTTTTAAAGCTATCTACCGAATTATTTTCCGACCAAAAAACGGTAAACTAAGGAGAAGAGACCAACCCATGGCACGTATTCTAATTTCCGCTGGTCATGACCTCAAAGACCCGGGAGTAGTGGCTTTAGGCACAACAGAATCTCGGGAAATGATACTTACCCGTAATGAAATTGTTAAAGAGCTTGAATTACGGGGAGTAGATTGTATTGTTGTTCCTGACTCTCTCAGTCGTCGAGACACGATTCGATGGATCAATACCAATGCTGTGCCTGGTGACGTAGCCTTGGAAATCCATGGTAATGCCTTTAACGGTTCCCTGCGAGGGGCTCAAGCTTTTTACATCTATGGTAACGATGAAAGGCAGCTGGATGCTCAGCTCTTACTGAATGCCTTACTCCAAGAAATTCCTGAACTTCCCAGTCGTGGCGTTCAACCCGATATCCACTCTCCAAATCGGCGTGGCTTATCCTTTTGTCGTCAGGTAGCAGTCTCTTCGGTACTCATGCAGTTGTGTTTTATCGACAATCCTCAAGACCTAGAGTTACTGCAAAATCAGCGGGAAAAATTTGCCAAAGGGATTGCTCAAGGGTTAATTCAATGGAGCGGTCAGACTCCAAAAACTCCTGAATTTCCTACTATCAATATCTTTATTAAACAACAGAAGTATGACGAAAAAGGTATTTTAATTAATAGCAATGCCTTTATTCCCGTTGATTTAGTGGAAATGCTCGGGATTAGCCTAACTGATCGGGAAGATATTCGGCAAATCAGTTACGGAAATGTGGTATATGTCAAAGCGGTAGACTTACAAGAGTTTAATATAGCTGCATCCTGGGAAAATCAGACAAAAACTGTAATTTTAAATTCACTTCCCCGCACCTTACTGGAAGATGGTGACCAAATTATGGGGATGGGAAATGCCACGGAAAGCCAATTGAAAAGCTTTCTTGAGAAAAACAATGAAGACGGTTTAAAACAATTTCCTGACTTACCCAGACTTTACATAGAAGAAGCGGAAAATGAGTTAGTTAACCACGATGTTGCCTTCTGTCAGATGTGTTTGGAAACCGATTATTTACGCTTTGGAGGGAAGGTCAAACCTGAGCAGAATAACTTCTGTGGATTGGGTACTGTTGAGGCTAGTGCTGCTGGTGCTACATTTCCTGACCCGAAAACAGGAGTTAAAGCTCACATTGAGCACCTGAAGGCATATGCCAGTACTGATATGATTAACGAGCCCCCGATAGTAGACCCTCGTTTTGACTATGTGCCCAGAGGTGTTGCTCCTTCAGTTTATGACTTAGGCAGACGTTGGAATCCAGATTTGGAGTACGGGAATCAGATTATGGTACTTATTAAACAGCTTTATGGTGTTTTTTGAAGGATGAAGAATGTAATACGTCATACTTCACACTTAATACTTAACACTTGATACTTCACACGTCATACTCAATTGTTAACTACTGCCTAAAACAAACAAACTCAGAAGCGTACCACTATTCCAGAGACTATGGAGCAGCATGGGAGCTAGGAGATTACGCGATCGCGTGTAAACGAATCCCAAGACAATTCCCAATGTGGCTAGGGGTAGGACTTCTGAGAGACTCAAATGAGCGATCGCAAAAATCAGACTACTTAATGCGATCGCTCCCCAAACTGGTAGATAACGAGTCAAAGAGGGTAACAAGAACCCTCGAAAGATTATCTCCTCAAACACTGGTGCTGCCACAGCTGCTGTCAGAAAAAATATCGTCAAAGCTATGCTGTCCTGTCCCTCCAAAGCTAGGGGCAACAGTGGGTTACTACCGCCATTTCCTTGCCATAACTGTTGGTTAATCAGAGATACCACAATCACCAAGGGGAGTGCTATCAAATAGCCACCGACTCCCCATACAATCCAGTTGCTGCGCCACTTGAAACGAAACCAATCCTGTGGCAGGGGCAAAAAGGGCTTAATGGAAAGGTACATCACTAACAAGCCCCCAAATGCCATGATTAGGTAAGTTAGCAACACATAGAAAGCACTCATCTGTACCGTAAAATTGGCTGGGTTAATCCCAACAATCCCCAGTGAGAGCCCAATTAAAAGCGGTAACAGGAGTTGACCGATGGCGAAAAAACCAAAAATCAGCACTTGCCAAATAATTTCCCCATCCCAAGCTTTTCCATGGGAGATTATGATTGGTTGCTAGAAGGGATTGCTGACCTTGAAACAACAACTGACCAACCAAGCACACTAAGATTATCAAACCCAATAGGGTGTTAAATCCTGGGATGACAGCGATAACGAATAATTTGACAATTGCTTGTTCAGCCGTTTCTTGTTCTTGGGTTTGGAGTGACAATAGGTCACTTTGGCGCTGCTGCACTTGATACAGCTGACTCAAAGCGCGATAGCGGAACCAATTATCTAAGTTTTGTTCAATTTTTTCCTCAGCATCTGGTAGTACCAGGGGTGGCTCACTCCATAGACCCATTAATACCCCAGCAGTTTCTAATGAGCCATTAGGGTATGTCTTTGCATCCCAGGTTTCAATAGCAGCATCGGTTTTTCCTTGTTGAGCTTGGAGAATTCCAATACGCAAATCCAGCCGAGCAATCAGCTGTTCGATGTCAGACAATGACTCTTGCAATTGCTGCTGCTCTGAGGGATAGGAGTTTTCGGTCAGGGGAGTGGCTGGTGATTGTGATGGCGCTCCATCATTTGGTGTGGTTACCTTCCCTATGGAAAATTTTTGGAGTTTGGTCAGAACCTTTGACTGATTGGTCTGAGCCAATTGACGGGCTGTTTCATACTGTTTTTGAGCAGATTGAAACGGCTCAGCACCAATTAAAGCATTTCGAGCCACAGTCCAATCTACCTTAGACTCCTGATTAGACTGCTCAGATGTAGCAGAATCAGAGGTTGTTTTCTGCCACTCCCAGCCATGAAGTACTAGATTGGTTTGGCGAAGTTCCAGATTAGTTTGAATCTGGGGCTGACCCCAGCTTTCTACCAGAGAAAGGCCAATTCTAGCGATCGCAAAAATCGTCAGTACAATTAAAACCAACCGTTTTATAGTCATCGAACCCCCCAACACACAAGCATTTTGCTCATTAGTTACTAGTTATTTTTTGCTGCTCAATGGACTACTAACCAATAACTAGTCACCAACTTTACACTGCCAGTTTAGGGATGATCTAGCTAGGTTACAATGACCTTGATGATTCGGAATCATCTGAGTATACCCAGTATACATTTGTCACCCTAGCTGACCCGGCTGAACCATATACCTGCTCATGGAGGAATAAGAGATTGGCTACCCGCGTCGTTATTGTCCGTCACGGTCAAAGTACTTACAACATTCAGCAGATCATTCAAGGACGCAGTGATCAGTCAGTCTTGACCGAAAAAGGTCGTGCTGATGCCCAAAAAGTTGGTACTGCCCTCAGTAGCCTCAGCTTTGATGCCATCTACTGCTCCCCTTTACAACGGGCAAAGCAAACCGCAGATATTATCCTATCCTATTTGCCAAACCCTCCCCAGTTACAGCCATCAGATCAGCTGATGGAAATCGATTTACCCCTTTGGCAAAATCTCCAAAAGAACGAAGTTAAGGAAAAATTCCCAGAAGACTACCAACGCTGGAAAGAACGCCCCCACGAATTTTCCATGGTCATTCCCACAGGGGTCGGGTCTAAAGAACACTTTCCTGTGCTTGAACTATACAAACAAGCAGAGCAGTTTTGGCAAGAGGTTATCCGCCTCTATCAAGGAGGTACGATTTTAATCGTAGCCCATAATGGTATCAATCGCTGCTTAATTAGCAGTGCCATTGGGGTAACTCCTGCTCGTTACCATAGTATCAGGCAATCCAATTGTGGCATCAATGTGCTCAATTTCACTGGTGGTTGGGGAGAAACCGTACAATTGGAATCCCTCAATCAAACCTCCCACTTGGGAGAAACCTTGCCAAGGTCAAGCGCACCTAAGGGAGATATTGACCTTGGGTTGCGTCTGTTGTTGGTGCGCCACGGTGAAACCGATTGGAATCGTGCCTCTCGCTTCCAGGGACAAATTGATGTACCTTTAAATGAAAATGGTCGTAAACAAGGACAGCAGGCGGGTGAGTTTCTAAAAGATATCCCCATTGATTTTGCAGTCAGTAGCCCCATGCTGCGTCCTAAGCAAACTGCTGAAATTATTCTCCAGTCTCACCCCAATGTCAATTTACAAGTTGATGATGGACTCCGGGAAATCAGTCATGGCTTATGGGAGGGCAAATTAGAATCAGAGATTTCCCAAGAGTATGGTGACTTGCTCAATCAGTGGAAAGTTGCCCCAGAAACGGTACAAATGCCAGAAGGAGAGAACTTACAGGATGTTTTGGAAAGGGCAGTGCCATCCTGGAATGGGATAGTTAAATCAGCTACGGCATCTGGTTCTGGATTTCAGACTGGCTTAGTGGTGGCTCATGATGCTATCAATAAAGTAGTACTTTGTGACATTCTTGGCTTGAGTCCAGCATTAATTTGGAGTATCAAGCAGGGAAATGGGGCTGTCAGCGTAATTGATTATCCCCAAGGCTTAGACAAAGCCCCAGTATTGCAAGCGATGAATATCACCACACACCTATCTGGAGGTGTATTGGATAAAACAGCCGCTGGTGCGCTGTAGCTAAACAATACGATCAATTTCCATGCTTTGGGGTAAGTATGTTGAAGGTTGGTTGAAGGTTGACCCTAAGCCAAAGTGTTACAGTCAACCTCGCCGACAAAGGATGCTTAAGGCGAACAACCTTCAACATTAACTTGATGTAGTCAACAGCAAACTGCTAAATGCAAAACTCATCAACACCACACAAGCAAATCCGCACCCATGTTTTCATTTCCGGAAGAGTTCAAGGAGTTGGTTATCGCTACGCCACAATGCTTCAAGCTAAGCATCTAGGGGTGAATGGTTGGGTGAGAAATCTTCTTGATAAGCGTGTGGAAGCAGTCTTTGAAGGGAATACCACAGCAGTAGAAGCTATGGTGCGTTGGTGTCATACCGGACCGTTAAATGCTGTGGTTGACAATGTACTGGTTAAGAATGAGACACCGGAAGGTTTGCAGGGATTTGAAATTACGCACTAATCGGTATAGTTGAGCTTGGTTGTAAATCCGTTTTCGTAGCGTGACCGTAGGTCAATCCCATTGATAACTAAAAATTAACATCTATTTAGTCTAAACTAGAAGATTCTACACTAGTAGATGTCAGGAATTAAGGAATTTCCTATGTCTACAGAAGATGCTCCCATCAATAATGCTGTCTTAGTCACCATCATTGGTGAATCAGTAATTCGAGAAAGCCTTGTGAAGCTGATCAAAAGCCACGGGGCTACTGGTTATACTGTTAGTGATGTACGGGGAGAGGGGGGTCACGGCAAACGCCTAGGAGATATTCCGGGCTACAACACCAATGTTGAAATTAAGACGATCGTATCCCGGGAAGTGTCTGATGCAATTCTGCGTGCTATAGCCGAATACCGGAAGCGTCACGCTTTAATTGCCTACCGACAGGATATAGAAACGTTAAGCAATTAAAGCAGCGATCAAGTGATCACAAGTAATCACCAGTTAGTTAATCTAACCAATCATCGATTTTCTGGCTGCGATAGACACGCCTAGACTTTGGACTTCCCTGATTCTGACTCCCAGTTTTACTTTCACTAGCTTCGGTGGTTACAGGATTAACTTCCCGTTTATATAAGTCTGACTTACGATATTGGTTCTTTAATGGTGATTGCTTCTGGGGTTTAGGCTTGGGGTGTCTATTTTTCCAACCGAGAGTTCTTTGTAAAGACCGCAATTGGGCATGAGCTTCATTGATTTGTTGCAGCTTGCAGTGAGCTTTCTGTTGTAGCCGGGGATTACCAGAAAAACGGTCAGGATGCCATACCCAGGTCAAATCGAGGTAGCCCTGGTGAATCTCCTCCTGTGAAGCTCCAGGCTCCAGCTCCAGGATTCTGTAGTATTTCTCTACCTCTAACATTTACAATATCCTCTTCCGACAGTGACAGGAAAATCAATTAGTAGACACAAAGAAGCCCAAACAAACTTGTCGGGGCAAATTTCACGCTGTGATGAAAGTCCTTGAGTCAGTTCCTAACTAAAAAACTCAGGACTTTGACACTTAGAACTAACAAACTTTTTCTTTTATAGCTACCTACTTAGTGCAGGGTAAACACATCTTGTTTTGAAATGCTTACTCGATATAAGAGTGATTTGATAAGTAATTTTGCTTATTAATTTGACAATCTTTTCTGAGTAAGGCTTCTAGAATTTAGATGCGTTTGCCCTGCTAGTTAGTCAAGTAAACAATAAATTTAAGTCTGAATTAATTGCCAGTCAATTGCAGCAAAAAAACACATCAATTTAAGAAATATATAGTTTCTAGTCTTTAGTTAACGTAAGTTCATGGTTTGACAGCAAACCTCTACAGCCTTGATTAGCCCTGATTAGCCCTGATTAGGTAACAAAGGGACAAGGCTGAAAAATAAAATAAATATTAAAATAAATCTAAAATAAATCTAAAATTAGTCCAAAATGGCTATGCATTATGGGATAATTATAAGATTGTCAAGGCAATCGCATTAACAATTCCTCAGTTATTATTTGTGAGAATGAAGCTGGCATCAAGAGTTGGTCAAGTTACCCCTTCCTTAACTTTAGCCATTGCTGCTAAAGCCAAAGCCATGAAGGCAGATGGGATTGATGTTTGTAGTTTTAGCGCTGGAGAACCGGATTTTGACACTCCCGCTCATATTAAAGCAGCCAGTAAGCAAGCCCTGGATGAAGGAAAGACTAAGTATGGTCCAGCCGCTGGGGAACCGAAGCTAAGAGCTGCGATCGCAAATAAACTGCGCCATCAGAATAACCTCAATTACGATACACAGAACGTTATTGTCACCAATGGCGGTAAGCAATCCCTATTCAACTTGATGCTGGCTCTGATTGAAGTGGGAGATGAGGTGATTATTCCTGCTCCCTACTGGCTTTCCTATCCAGAAATGGTGAAGCTGGCTGGTGGCAAACCTGTGATTGTTCCTACAGATGCCACTCAAGGGTACAAAATTACACCGGCTCAGCTCCGTTCATCCATTACACCCCAAACTAAATTATTTATTCTCAACTCTCCGTCTAATCCCACCGGTATGGTTTTATACTCCGGCAGAGCTAAAAGCCTTGGCGGAAGTAGTGGTAGAGCAAGAATATTCTGGTGGTTTCTGACGAAATTTACGAGAAAATTCGGTACGATGGGGCTCAACACCTTAGTATTGGGGAAGTAAGCTCAGAAATATTCAAGCGCACTATCATTAGTAATGGGTTTGCTAAAGCTTTTGCTATGACTGGCTGGCGTATCGGTTATATAGCAGGTCCAGTAGAGCTAATTAAAGCAATGACCACGATTCAAAGTCATAGCACCTCCAATGTTTGTACCTTTGCTCAGTATGGTGCGATCGCAGCTTTGGAAGGTTCCCTTGACTGTGTAGAACAGATGCGCCAAGCCTTTGCCCAACGGCGACAGGTGATGTTAGAGCGGCTCACGGCCATGGCTGGACTGACTTGTCTGAAGCCAGACGCTGCTTTCTACTTATTCCCTAACATTAGTCAAACGGGTTTAAGCTCTTTGGAATTTTGCGATCGCTTACTCAGTTCCGAGCAAGTTGCTGCAATTCCTGGTATTGCCTTTGGTGCTGATGATTGTATCCGTCTTTCCTATGCTACGGATATGGCTTCCATTGAGAAGGGGATGGATCGCTTGGAAAAGTTTTTGCATCAAGTCAATGGCCACGGATAAAATTCGGGGGCTTTCCATAGCTTTGTGATCACAATTTTGTGATCAGTTGTTGCCATTCTCGACAAACGTTGATACCTCTGTTCTGCTGTCGATAACTAGCAACTTTTGCTTCAACCACGAGCAGAAAAACTACCACCAGCGATGCAGAGGTGCGACCCGTGGCGAATTTAATTCGCCAACGGAAAGCGCACCTAAGCGGTCTTGGGGGTTTCCCCCATGAGCGACTGCATCAAGAAATAAAGTGAACATCACTGAAGGTTTCGATCCACAGACGAGCGCCACAAGGCAGTGGGTTATCCGGCTGATACGTAATCCGGCAAGGACCAAGGATTTCTACTTGGTTGCCGTATAAATTGTTGCCACTTCGTTTTACTGAAATCACTGGCTTGCGCTCTTCCGGACTTTTGTGGATATTGGAGCCAATGTGATTGCGGTTGACATTAATCTTGGCTAGACCTGGAGTACGACTGGTACGCCATTTTCCTTTTGGTCCTCTAGTACCTTTAATGATTTGGGGCAGATTGTTGAACAGGGGAATAATCCAGAATTTCCCACTTTTATAGGCACCCCGGACGCGACCCTTTTCAAGGAGTTGGCGCAATCGCCGAGGAGAAATACCTAAAAGAGATGCGGCTTCAGTAGTACAAACGCACTTATTCATAGTTGTATCCAAAAACTATACCGATAAAACTATTATAACTTAAAAAGTTACCTTATTGTCAAAGTTCTAGTAAACTCACTTATAAAGTAGGATGATTATTAATAACTAACTTTAGCGGTAGAGTTATTTTTGGCGTTGCGTCAGTCTTCGCGCTGAATAGGAGTAGAGTGGGCATCCTGCCCGCCCGACAATAAGCATGAAACTGGCAAGATGCCAGTTCTACACAAGATGCCAGTTCTACACAAGATGCCAGTTCCACGCAAACATGCCCATTCCACAAAACTATTAAAAATTAAGCAACGCCTTATTTTCTAAGTCCGTCAAAAAGTGATCTTTAGGGATCAGTGTAGGAATTGTGATAATTTTTGTTTTCTACTCCGAGATCCGCTGTTCCCTATTCCCTTTGCTATTAGTGCCAAAGTTCAAGTAAACCCAGAAGCCCAATACTGACCCGTGGACAGTATTGGGCTTCTGAAGTTAATTAGTTTGGTTTAATGTGAAAATACTGTAAACACTCAAGCTAATCGTTGAGTCCAACTCAACAAGCGTGAGACAATCCCTGTGGCTAGGTTTTGGCTCGACTCTTGGGAATCGTCGGGAAAAATATAACCCACTGGTACCACAATCAGGGTAATGCCCCGCCGACCAACAACTGTAACTGGGTCTTCAGGTTCAAGGGTGACTTGAAAATCGGAGCATACTTCTGCTGGCCAGTAAGTTGCTTTATACTTGACTCGTCCTGGCTTATGAGGAGTAATTGTCTTTTCTACCTTGCCAGTGCCAGGCTCTGAGAATAGGTTCATCTCTTCCATGGTGGGGTTTTTAGTTGATTCCATTTGCTGCCTGCTCCCTGAGCTTTACCTTACCTTTAAACTCTACTTTCGTTATCTAAAGCCTGGTGAGGTATCCCATGCCACTATTTAAACCTGTACACAATCCCGTGGTAGTTAGGGTCTTGGCAATATTTGGCTCTAATCCTAGCTCTGTCTATTATTGGAGCCTGCTATGCCTAAGGTGATAGGTCGTTCTTTCGATAGACAGTTGCTTAACTGGCAACTTCTCCACGTGACAGCTCCTACAGTGAACCTGTAAGGTCAGTGTAGGCTTCCCAGCCAATCCGGGTATCCCTTAGGAGGCGCTGGGCTTTAAGAACGGACTGCCCTTCCGCTCTATTTTTTATGTTTATTGCCGCATTGTGATCACGTTCGCGTAGCGTCGCCTTCGGCGAATCAAGACTGCATCCACAATGGGGACAATCATGCCAACGGATATGCAGCTTTTTAGGTACTTTTTTGCCGCAACTGGAACAATTCTGCGAAGTATTTCGGGCACTTACTGGGATCGTTAACAAGCCAGCATTTAAGGCTTTGCTTGATAGGATTGTCAGAAAGCTTGACCACCCGGCGTCTAACACAGACTTAGCCAATCGGGTTTTATTTAGTCCCTTGACGTTTAATTTTTCGTGAGCAATTACATCATATTTTGACAACAAATATTTGGCGGTTTTAAAATGGAAGTCTTTCCGCTTGTCAGCAACTTTTTTGTGTTGTATTCCAAGTTGCTTAATAGCCTTGAGCCGATTTTTTCCTCCCTTCTTCCTTCGAGATACTCGTTTTTGTATTACTTTTAAGCGTTTTTGCGCTTTTCGGTAATATTGAGGAGTCTTAATGGTTTCCCCTTCGGAAGTAGTTAAAAATTCTTTAAGTCCAACGTCAATACCGATGATTGAGCTAGGATTAAGGTCAGCCTTGGTTTCAGGAATTGTTTTGTCTTCTAGGGACAAAACCAAATAGTAGCCATCACACTTTTTAGTGACTGAGGCTGTTTTTATTTTGAACCCATCAGGAATGGTGCGGTGTAAGACAATTTTGACTTTTCCTATTTTAGGCAAATCAATCAATTCACCTTGCAAGCACCCCTCTTTCATTTGGGGATAAGTAAAGGTGCGATAACGGTGTCTCTTTTTGAATCTGGGTCTGCCGCTTTTATTTCCGTTTTTGTCTCCCTTGATGAATCGATCAAAAGCTAACTTAACCCTTTTGACAGCATCCTGAAGTACTTGGGAATGAATGTCCTTGTACCAAGGACGAGCCTTTTTGAGATCGGGTAAAGTCTTTTTCTGGCTGTAATAATCTGGATTATCTCTTAGCTCCGGAAGATGACAGACGAGGGCGCAAGCATTAATAGAACACCGATTTTGTTCATACCAAGAGAATCGGTCTGCTAGCAAGTAATTGTACTGAGCACAAAGCATCGACAACCAATTATCTATGATAGCTTTTTGTGATTTTGTCGGCTTTAACCGGTATTGATATGCAGTCCTCATTTGACTTGCTTTTTAAGCTTTTAGACCTATAATGATAGTAACACAGGTACGGCCACATGGCAAGCGAAAATGAAAAACAAAAAATTAACAATCCGAGTTACCGATTTTGAAAGAAGGCAATTGGAACAAGAAGCGAATCGACGTGGAATGACTCAATCCGAGTTGATCAGGAGTTTGATAGCTCGCTTCCCTGATCCAAAAGACCCTGTCCGCGATTCATCCCACACTCATGCTACGCATTGAGATGTGGGGCTTCTCGCGGGTTCAAGCTAAAGAATGAGGGCAAAAAGCTTCCAGGTATGCATCAACATGGAAAATTCAAAAGCGATGCAGCGCTACTCCCTACTCCCTACTCCCTACTCACTACTCCCTACTCCCATTAACCCAAGACGAAAGTACCTCACCCCATTGAGAACTGCTATAAATGATAAATGACAAACAACAATACCATATATCTTTTGTACTCCTGATTTCCGCAGTAGCTGCCATTGGTGGTTTTTTATTCGGTTTCGACAGTGCAGTGATCAATGGCACGATTACAGCACTGCAAAAAGCCTTTCACTCCACTAGCGTCGGGACGGGATTTTCAGTATCTTCGATGCTGCTAGGTTCTGCAGTTGGGGCGTTTTACGCTGGACAGATGGCGGATTGGTATGGCCGCAAAAAGGTGATGCTGATGACTGCTGCTTTATTTACTATCAGTGCCATTGGCTCTGGTATAGCGATCAGTATCTGGGATTTTGTAGTCTATCGACTGGTGGGTGGCATTGCTGTGGGTGCCGCTAGTGTAATTAGTCCAGCTTACATCGCAGAGGTTTCTCCAGCTCACCTGCGGGGAAGGTTAGGTTCTCTGCAGCAATTGGCAATTGTTATTGGTATTTTTATTGCTTTTGTCAGCAACTACTTGATTGGTATGGCTACCGGTTCAGCAGAAGCACCACTTTGGTTTTCTATACCGGCTTGGCGCTGGATGTTCTGGATGGAGCTGATTCCAGCAACTGTTTATTGGGTGGGGGCTTGGTTGATTCCTGAATCTCCCCGGTTTTTGGTCTCTATTGGCCGATTGACAAAAGCTGCTGCTGTTTTCGCCAAGATTGAGAGTGGTGATGTCCAAGCCAAGGTCTTGGAAATTCAGCAAACAGTTCTAAAAGAGCGCAAGCCTAAACTGTCTGATCTGATTGGGAAAAATGGTATGCTGCTTCCCATTGTCTGGGTAGGCATGGGGCTATCTATATTTCAACAGTTTGTGGGAATTAATGTAGTATTCTACTATGGTAATGTGTTATGGCAAGAGGTAGGGTTTTCAGAAGGGGATTCCCTGCTAATTAATGTTATTACTGGCGCTATTAATCTTCTTACTACCCTTTTAGCGATCGCATTCATAGACAAGTTTGGACGCAAACCCCTTCTGCTCCTTGGGTCTATTGGCATGACCTTGACCTTGGGGATAATGGCATTTATTTTTACTTTCGCCCAGTTGGATAGCGCTGGTGAATTGATTCTGACTCACTCTCAAGGGATTGTTGCCCTCTTAGCCGCTAACCTGTATGTGTTCTGCTTCGGCTTTTCCTGGGGACCAGTGGTCTGGGTGATGCTAGGGGAAATGTTCAACAACCAGATTCGAGGCTCTGCACTGTCTGTTGGTGCTTCAACTCAATGGCTGGCCAATTTTTTCATTACCATCACCTTCCCCATTCTCCTGACTAGATTTGGTTTAGGTACTGCTTATGGTCTTTATACCATTGCTGCTGCTATCTCCTTTTTCTTAGTTGTTTTCGCAGTTCGGGAAACCAAAGGTAAGGAACTCGAAGCAATGTAATCGTAAGTATTCAGCTATAAGCTATCAGCTATTGAATAAAACGTAAGCATTGGTTTAATCTCAGTGAAGTCACAGGCTGGAAGCCTGTGCCACAAAGCTGACCGCTGACCGCTGATCCCTGTTCGCGTAGCGTGCGCGTAGCGCATTAGCTGAATACTTACAATATTACTCCTACTGTTGTTGCTCCTGCTCATTTTCTGGTTTTAGCTCCTGTTCTTTATCCTGTGTTTGCTGCTGCTCATCTTCTTGTTTTTCCTCCTGTTTGCCCTCCTCTTCTTCCTTCTGTTTTTCCTCATACTCTTTCAGGAGTTGAGCAACTCGCTTCTGAATCTCTAGGTGCTTTTCTACACCTTCATAAGTATAACGGTTATAACCATTACTGTCGATTATAGCTTCTAAATTATTAATCCGTTCTTTAGTTTCTGGGTGGGTTGAAAGCCAAGGAAATAATGGTTTTGGTCCACCTTGATCATGGAGGGTAATCATCAAATTGCGCAATCCATCTGCTGCATAGCCACTAGCAGTAAGAATTTTATTTCCTAAATCATCAGCCTGACGTTCCATATTTCGGCTGTAGTTAAGTACAATTAAATTAGCAGCAGTGCCACCATAGGGAATAAATTGGGCAATGTTAGCGGTCAAGTTACCTTGAGTGACTAACTGGAAACCGTGGGATAAGACAGCATGGGATAGTTCGTGAGCCAGTAAACCAGCTAATTCTGCTTCGGACTTGGTTTTTAGGATAGCCCCAGCGTTGATAAATATTTTACCTCCTGGTAGAGCAAAAGCATTGAGTTGGTCATCCATGACTACATAAAACTCGTAGTTAAACTCATCGCGACCTGTTACCTTGGTAAGTTTATTGCCTATCTCGCGCACATACTCCAACACTTCTTCGTCTTCTAGCATCGGTAATTGCTTTTGTGCTTGCTTAGCAATTCTTTTCCCAATCCCTGATTCTCCCTGGAGCATTAATACAGTTGACTCTATTGCCGATAGCGGACCAAAAAGATTGCCAGTAAAAACATAACCTAATGTTCCAGTAATCACATTCATTATTGTATTACCGGTCATTTCATTCCGGAGATGGGAAATGTGGCGGTCTAGATGTTGATCAGCGAGCTGGAGAAACTCTTCCGATTGAGGATGCTCAGTATTAAACAGGGCAAATTCACGAGCTACCAGAGATGCTTCAAACCAATTTTCTGATTCTGCTAGCATTGCCATGGTTACCTTGATTAATTCCGGCTCATGGGGATATAGATTTTTAGCTTGCTTTAAAACTAATAAGCCTTCATCAAGCCGCTCATAATCTTTTAGAGCTTGAGCGTAGCGTATATGACCGGGAATAAATTCTGGTTGCTGCTCTACTAAAAACTTGAGGGGAATCAGAATTTTACTTTCTAAATTCTTTTCTAACCCTGACTCATAGTTACGCCAATACACTCCCCCAGCAGGAGAGAGTTGAGCGGTGTCGTAAATTGCCTCCGGTAGTTCTTGAACTGGTTCTGGAGTATCAAAAGGATTCTTTGCTTCACGATATAACTGTTCAGCAGCAATTATATCTCCACTTAGATAAAGTCTATCGGCTTCAATAAGTTTCTGCTGTTTTGCCAGTTCTTCTGGGCTAAGTTCTTCAGCTTCTGCTTCCAGGTCTTTTTCTTCAGCGTCTTCAGCAGTTGTGCTTTCTTCTTTCTCTACCTCTGTATCCGAAGTTTCTGTATCGAAAGTTTCTGTATCCAAAGCCTCTGTATCCAAAGCCTCTGTATCCAAAGCTTCTGTATCCAAAGCTTCTGTATCCAAAGCTTCTGTATCTTTGGTATCTGAGTCTATTGTAGGTACAGTTGTCGTAGAAGTGTCTGTTTCTGGAAGTTCCCTATCCACTAAGATATCTGGCTGCTCGGTGTCTTCAGTGGAATTATCCGGTAATGGCACTTCTATATCTATAGGATTTATAGGTATAGGTATACCAGTATCCGAAGTTTCGGTAGGGGCATCGGTAGTCGGTGCTTCAGTCTCAGATATATCCTCTGACCTAAGGACTTCAGTATCCTCTGACATGTCAGAAACCTCAGTAGCCCCTAAATGTGAGACAGTTAGAGGTTCACTACTGTGTTGGATTGGTTCCGATTCCCCGATTTTAGGAGACTCAGCTAAGGCAGTTGAGGCTTCACCCGCCATTAGGATTCCTGACAAAATTAGCACTAAATTTCCAAAACGTTTCATAATTAAATGGTCGCTAATGACTAGAACGGGATATTGATAAAACTAGAAACTAGACTTCTTACAGAAGTAGAAAACTTCGGATATCTGATCTCGGAAGGATTATGGAGACTACTTTTGGACTTTGGCAAGAGGTCTAATATACCCAAGCTTAGATCAGGTGATAGGGTAATAGAGTTATCGGGTGATAGGTAAGCCTCTCACCACTTGTTATTGTTCACAAATGAATTACGATTGGTAGATAGTATAAATATACGTTATTTTACTGATTACCGATACACATAATTGCGCTATGTTCATCAAATGAAATATAAGCATTCAGCAGTCAGCTGTCAGCCGTGAGCTAAAGGCTCACGCTGCGCGAACAGCAGATTGAACTCAGATTAAACGAATGGTTGCTTGTTTTATTCAAAACCTTTTGTCGTAGCTTGCCCAAGCGGCCATAAGCTAATAGCACCATCTGTAGCACCATCTGTCGCCCATTAGCACCTCAAGTAACACCTCAAGTAGCCCATTAGCTGATAGCTTAGACTGTTACTAACCTTAGGCTGGGTGCATCTCAATGGATGAAATTAGGAAAAAATTATTATAATAAAATTCCCACACTTCCCACACTCCCCACACTCCCCTTCTTTTTGACAAATATGAGATGTACCCTTATCGGTAGTGTTTCTAGTCCAGTAGTTATGGATAAATAGTAATTATAGTTACCAATTCCCAATTCCCAATTCCCAATTCCCCTAGCTTGACAATCCCCATGGTCCCGAACAAGATATTAGTTATCTGATTCTAACTAGTCTATCAGTAATTTCTCAGATTGTTCTGTCAAACTGATAATCAGTAATATTAATATAAATATTCCTACAAAGACTGATGAAGTTCCCCAGCCGTTTGCTGGAAAAATTCTTGAATAACTCCTACCTAAAGCTTGATTTACGTTCCCTACGGGTAAGACTAACCTTAGGAATTGCCGCTGTTTCAGCCTTAGGTATGGGCAGTTTGGCAATTTGGACCAGCTGGAAAATGCAGCATATTCTGGTTTCCACTCACAAACAGAGTATTAGTTATATTGCAGAGCGCTTCCCCCAGGATGTGGAAATCTATAGCGATATGGTTACCCCGGAAACCGGGATGCAAAAGGCAATTGATAAACTCAGCAATAGTAACACCCTACTCTGGGTAAAGCATCCCAACAATGGTATTGTTGCTCAATCTGAAGCCCTAGAGGTTATGGACACTCTGACTTCTCCAAAGTATTTGTCACGGATACCGCCCATGCCAGAAGTCTTGGAAGTAAATGGAAGTTACTGGGTGGTTTGCGGCACTACTTTGGAAGTTAAGCAAGCCAATCTCGGTAAGTTTTACATTGCCCAAGACATTACTAGTGATCAACAGATGTTTTTGCAGCTGATCCGGAGTCTGGGGATTGCTACAGCACTGGCTATTGGAGGGATGTGTATTGCGATCGCATTCTATATTAAGCGATCGCTCCAACCACTACAGTTGATGAGTCAGCTAACTGAGAGTATTTCTGCTGATGATTTGGGGGATGTGCAAATACAGCTCGATAATGCTCCCACTGAAGTCAGAGAATTGGCACAAACCTTTGACGAAATGCTAGTGCGTCTGAATGAAGCCTTAGAAAATCAACGGCAATTTGTTAGCAATGTATCCCATGAATTGCGCACTCCTTTAACCTTAGTCTCTGGCTACGTCCAAAGTACCTTACGTCGCGGTGCTAATTTGAGTCCACCTCAGCGCGAAGCCCTAGAAATTGCTTCTTCAGAAGCTGACCGCACTGTGCAAATGTTGCAGGATTTACTGGATTTGGCACGAGCGGATAGTGGTCATATACACTTCAATCTAGAATCCTTTGTCCTAGATGAGTTGGTCGAAGAGGTGGCTGAGATGGCAAGACAATATACTAAGCGAGTTATTAAGGTTGAGTGTATTAAACCTGGAATTTGGGTCAAAGGTGATATCAATCGCCTCAAACAAGTCCTACTGAATTTGATTGATAATGCCGTAAAATACTCTAGTGTCGATAAACCAGTCACTGTTAAGTTAACTCAGGTGGATGGCCGTGGCAGAATTGAGGTCTGTGATCGTGGTATTGGTATTCCTTTAAAACAACAAGCCCGTATTTTTGACCGCTTCTATCGGGTCGATGAAACTAGAACTCGTTCTACCGGTGGCGCGGGTTTGGGTCTATCCATTGTCAAGACTTTGGTCGAGGGGATGGGGGGGAGTGTGAAAGTGCGATCGCAGTTAAACAAAGGAAGTATATTTACGGTTTGCTTACCGTTACAGTGGTAGGGAATACTGCCGGGCATCAGGATTTTGGTATCACTATTTTATTATCGGTAGGGTTTTCCAGGAGATGTTGCTATTCTACTATGGCAAGAGACAAGTATCATGAATTAGTAAAAGCAGCGCTAGTCAAGGAAAGATGGTTGATTACGGATGACCCCCTCATTGTAGAAGCTGGCAAACGTAAGATTCAGGTTGATTTAGGAGCTGAACGGTTAATTGCTGCTGAAAAAGATGGTGAAAAAATTGCTATAGAAATAAAAAGCTTTATTGGTGTCTCAACGCTTCATGATTTTTATCAAGCTTTGGGTCAGTTTAGTTTTTATAAGTATGCTCTTGAAAAAAAGATGCCGGAACGAACATTATTTTTAGCTGTACCAGATGATACCTATGAAGATTTTTTCAAGGAAGACTTTATTACAGAACTACTGGCTCGCTATCAGGTTAAAATGTTGGTGTATCGGATCGATGAAGCAACTATTGAGCGATGGATAAACTAGGGAAGTATAAGTCAATTGTTCGTAAAATTACCATAGAAACTGGGAAGCTGGGTGAGCGTCCTGATGATCAGGTTAAGAGTCAGATTATTTTAGATGATGAGAGGGGACACTACCTGCTGTATTTCAACGGATGGCGTGGCTCTAAACGCACTTACGGTTGTTATCTACATATTGATGTTAGTCATGATGGAAAAGTTTGGGTACACTACGATGGCACTGATTTGCGTATTGCTGAGAAATTGGTAGAGCTATCAATTCCTAAATCAGATATTGTATTAGGATTTATCTCACCAATTAGGCGAGCAGATACTGGTTTTGCTATCAGGTAAATCTTAGGATTGGCGAATGCGTTCGCGTAGCGGCTCGTACCGAGCATCGCTTAGCATAACCTAGGGTCAATCCCGTTTACAGTCCCTGACTCTGACTATGATGATCAGCTACTAGCCGGGAAACTGCCACCAATGAAGTGAATATCACTGAAAGTTTCGATCCACAAACGAGCGCCACAATCAAGTGGATTATCCGGCTGATAAACAATCTTACAAGGACCGAGGATTTCGACTTCGTTGCCGTAGAGATTAGTGCCCTTTCGTTTTACTGAAATCACTGGCTTCCGATCTTTGGGGCTTTTCTTGATATTCGAGCCAATGTGATTGCGATTGACATTAATCTTAGCTAAAGCGGGGGGACGACTGGTACGCCATTTGCCCTTTGGTCCACGGGTACCTTTAGTAATTTGTGGCAAATGGTTGAACAGAGGAATAATCCAGAATTTCCCGGTTTTATAGGCACCCCGGACGCGACCCTTCTCAAGGAGTTGTCGCAATCGTCTAGAGGAAATTCCTAATAAAGATGCTGCTTCAGTAGTACCAACACACTTGTTCATCAGTTGACTCTCCTTTAACTATTCCTATAATAATAGTCTAATAGATAAAAGAAAAATTGACAATGTCAGGGAATCGGGAATCGGGAATCGGGAATTGACGGAAGATTTAGGATATGGTTGGTGGATGCGTTCGCGCAGCGGCTCGTACCGAGCATCGCGTAGCGTGGCCTAAGGCCAATCGCGTAGCGGCTCGTACTGAGCATCGCGCAGCGGAGCCAATCCCTATCGCAATAGTTAGTTCACTAAAATAATTAATCAATTAATTATTGAGCTTGGTACACAGGATTTTTCCCCACTCCACAACTCCCTGCTCCCTGCTCCCTGCTCCCTATTCCCTACTCCCTACTCCCTACTCCCTAAAAAATTTGTTACAAAAATTTTCAAAATATGTTATAATTAAAGATTATTTGTGTTATAATAAAAATACCGTGGGCGCTAAAACGCTCCACGGTAAGAGCCAGCCGACAGTTTCTCCAGGACCCCAGGCTGGCTCTAGACCCCCAGTTAAGGAGATACCTAATATTTTATGTCCTACTCTCAACGCCTATATCCATGGGCGCTCATTCGTCTATTGCCGAAGATGCAGCGGATGGTTGTGCGTCGTTTTCGCAACCGATCAGATGCGGAGGGGCACTTGCAGGCTCTGAAACGACTGATGCCTGATGCTGATTTTATTATTTATCT
>NZ_GL890959.1 GCF_000211815.1 Moorena producens 3L | reverse complement strand
CATTAAGGCTATGACCAGCGCGGTTATTAGTTTCATTCGTTACTTTTTATAGTATAGATAACTCCTGGAAAAATAGCAAGGGGTAAATCAAAAAAAATACATTTATTTACAATTAAAAAATTTCGCTATTTTTATAATAAATTATGTGTAATTAATTTTTATTTTGGTTGTTAGCTTAGCCTTTATATATTCAAGGATAGCTACATATCATTTAAATTTTGTAGGACTACTTATGAAAATAATTGTCAATAAAATACCAAGGTAAGTATTCAGCCATTTGCTTAGGGTGCGGGTAGCGCATTAGCTGTTGGCCTAGCCTGCGCGTAGCGCATATGCTTACAGCAGGGTTTATTGATAACTATCTCCGGTTTATTGACAAGATGCCTTTGCCCTGCTAACCTTTTTAAAAGCACTTTCAACTTTTAGGTGCGCTTGACGCAAGCGCACCTTTTGATGCAGCTTTTAGGCGCTCCTACTAAGATAAAACTAATACAGCGTTTTTCATAGCTATGAAGTACACATAATTTTTTACCTCTTCTATCTTCCCTATTATCTCTTCCCTGTTCTTTTCCCCCCTTATTAAGGGGGGTTAGGGGGGATCGCTGTTCCCTAAAACCCAGAACTTTGTCCCTAAACCAATTGAAAACTACTCTAATTCTAGAGATATAAATTTATGATATTTCACATATCTATTGCCGCAGATAATCCTTACCACGTAGCCACGGTACTAGCAGAAATCTTTAAGGGAAATTGCATTGAATTTGCGCCTCACCCAGGAAGTTATATGACCTTAGCCTTTGATCAATATGGAACAGCTATTGAAGTTTATCCTAGGGGCACGGAATTAAAGCCTGGAACTAACCAACAAGAATTACAGTTCTTAAATAATGAAGCTAGTTCCAAATTTACCGCTACTCATGCCGCCATTGCCGTTCCCTTGAATCAACAAGAAATCGAAAAAATTGGTGAACGAGAACAATGGCGAGTTGTTCGCTGTAGCCGAAAGGGATACTTTGATGTCATGGAATTGTGGATTGAAAACACCCTATTGCTAGAACTCCTAACACCGGAAATGGCGCACCAGTACACTCAAGTCATGGAACCTAACAATTTAACCCAATTAATCGAGCAATTTAAAAACCAAAAGGCAATTAACAACTGAATATAGAGAACAGAAATATTGATGTAGATGTAGGGTGGGCAGTGCCAAAGATAGATAACAGCAGCTGGGGATAGCATGAGTAGGCACTGCCCACCAAAGAATTAATCACAATAGAATATTGATGTAGGGTGGGCAGTGCCAAAGATAGATAACAGCAGCTAGCGATAGCATTAGTAGGCACTGCCCACCCTACTAACTACTAACTAACTCACCCAATTTAAAAATACTATAATAAACCAAGACTCTGAATAATCTCCTTCAAAAATGGAACCATTAGCTGCTGCCGTTGTCGCTATTTCTACTGTGCTCGCCACTAAAGCCTTAGAAAAAACTGGAGAAAATGTCGGGCAAGTTGTCTGGGACCAGACTAACCAGTTTGTGGAATCCCTGAGAAACCAGTCTCCAGATACGGTAATGGCTATCGAGCAAGCCCCAGAGCAACCACTTGATTATGCTGAAGTGGTATTGGAGCTAGAGGCAGCAGCGAAGCAAAATCCCGAAGTTGCCCAAAGTATGGAGCGTTTGGTGACTACTGTTGATGCTGAAACTTTGCCTAACTTAGAGGAAATTCTTGAAAAGATTACCAAAGCCTTGGAATCCCAACAGGCTAAGCGTGACAATTACAACATTGAGAAAGTAGATAACCAGGGTAACTTCGTCCAAGGGAAGAGTATTAATCAAGATAATACTAATATTGGAGGAAGCCAAAATATTATTAAAGGCGACCAAACTATTAATTATAATAATACTTGAGTGGAGTCGCCTGGGAGGCAGGTTAACCAAACTCGACCAAATCAAGCACCACCACGACCTCTGTATTATGTCGAACGCCGGGAAGTAAGCCAAGAACTAAAACAAAAGCTTTTATCCCAAGAAACTGCTAGAGCTGGCACCTTAGTGGTTAGTGCCATCTATGGCTTGGGAGGAATTGGGAAATCCACCTTAGCTGCAGCTTTAGCCCATGACGAGGAGGTTCAATCCCATTTTACCGATGGGATTTTTTGGGCAACTTTAGGTCAGCAACCTGATATCTTATCTTTTCTAAGTACGTGGATACAGGCATTAGGAGATTATGACTTCAAACCGATTAATATTGATAGCGCTTCTTTACAACTAAGAACGTTATTATCCGATAAAAAAGCCTTGCTAGTGGTGGATGATGTTTGGCATCCTGACCATGTTGAACCCTTTCGAGTAGCAGGGGGTGGCTGTCGGGTGTTAGTAACGACCAGAGAAGCTCCAGTTAACGGTGCGATTCGCTATGATTTGGACGTGATGACTCTAAATCAATCCTTGGAGTTATTAACCGGTTGTTTCAACAATGAGTTAACTAATCAAGAACTCGACTATGCTAAAATCTTAGCCAAAACTGTCGGCTACTTACCCCTAGCCTTAGAATTAGCTGCTGCCCAAGTTAGGGATGGATTCTCTTGGCAGGATTTACTGGATGAGTTACAATCCGAAATTGCTGATTTAGAAGCCTTGGATAGATTAGAAGCAGAGGAAGAGCCAAGTGACGCTAAGCGCAAAAACCACAGTCTAGTGGCTTCGTTTAATCTCAGTTTAAAGCGATTATCTGCCGAGAGATTGAAAAAATTTGCTTGGTTAGGGGTACTGCCGGAGGATGTTACCATTACTGAAACCATGGCGACTACGTTATGGAACTGTAATTCATTTAAAGCCAAAAAGACTTTACGATACTTAAGACAAAAAGCCTTATTACTACCAGGGGTCTCTAGTACACCAGAAACTAACTATCGCCTCCATGACCTGTTACATGATTTAGCCCGTAATCTGCTGCAACCAGAGCTAACATTATCAATTACAGAAGCTCATCAGCAATTATTAGAACGTTATCAAACTAAGACTGAAAAGGGATTATGGCATACATTGCCCGATGATGGTTACATCTATAACCACTTAACCTGGCACCTAAAAAAAGCTGAAAAGATAGATCAAATTCATCAACTCCTGAAAGAAGAAACTCCAGCAGGAGATAACGGTTGGTATTGGCAGTGTGATAGACAAGGTAAAACTGCTAATTTTGTTAAGGATGTATCGAGAGCTTGGGCAATAGCAGCCGATAATTTTACAGAAAATCCCACAGAATCGATTAGTTTACAATGTCGTTATGCTCTGATTACGACATCCCTCAACAGCTTGGCTAGAAATATTTTTCCAGAGTTAATGGCAGCATTAGTTGAGAAAGAAATGTGGACGCCAGCCCAGGGACTAGCTTATGTGCGACAGAATAAAGATTCTTTTGGTCAAGCAAAGGGTTTGAAGGCAATTATTGAGTATCTTCCTCCTTCTTTATTACCGAAAGCTTTAGATTGCGCCAGAGGGCTTGACCATGAATTCCACCGAGCATTCGCCTTAGGAGCCTTAGTCCCCTACTTACCCGATCTGTTACCAGAAGCCTTAGATTGCGCCAGAGGGCTTGACCATGAAAGATACCGAGCCAAAGCCTTAGTGGCCTTAGCCCCCCACTTACCGGAAGAGTTGTTACCCCAAGCCTTAGATTGCGCCAGAGGGATTGAGGGTGAATACGACCGAGCATTAGCCTTAGGAGCCTTAGCCCCCTACTTACCGGAAGAGTTGTTACCCCAAGCCTTAGATTGCGCCAGAGGGCTTGACCATGAAAGATACCGAGCCAAAGCCTTAGTGGCCTTAGCCCCCCACTTACCGGAAGAGTTGTTACCCCAAGCCTTAGATTGCGCCAGAGGGCTTGACCATGAAAGATCCCGAGCCGATGCCTTAGTGGCCTTAGCCCCCCATTTACCCGATGTGTTACCCCAAGCCTTAGATTGCGCCAGAGGGCTTTCCCATCAAGAATACCGAGCCGATGCCTTAGTGGCCTTAGCCTCCCACTTCCCTGATTTGTTACCTCAAGCCTTAGATTGCGCCAGAGGGCTTTCCGATAAATCAGACCGAGCATTAGCCTTAGTGGCCTTAGCTCCCTATTTCCCTGATTTGTTACCTCAAGCCTTAGATTGCGCCAGAGGGCTTGACCATGAAAGATCCCGAGCCGATGCCTTAGTGGCCTTAGCCCCCCACTTACCGGATGTGTTGTTACCTCAAGCCTTAGATTACGCCAGAGGGATTTCCGATGAAAAATACCGAGCAAAAGCCTTAGTGGCCTTAGCTCCCTATTTCCCTGATTTGTTACCTCAAGCCTTAGATTGCGCCAGAGGGATTTCCGATGAATACGAACGAGTCGATGCCTTAGTGGCCTTAGCCCCCCACTTAACGGATGTGTTACCAGAAGCTTTAGATTGCGCCAGAGGGCTTTCCGATCAATACCACCGAGCATTAGCCTTAGGAGCCTTAGCTCCCCACTTTCCCGATGTGTTATCCCAAGCCTTAGATTGCGCCAGAGGGATTTCCGATGAATACTACCGAGCATTCGCCTTAGGAGCCTTAGCCCCCCACTTACCCGATCTGTTACCGGAAGCCTTAGATTGCGCCAGAGGGATTTCCGATGAATCAGGCCGAGTCTATGCCTTAGTGGCCTTAGCCCCCCACTTTCCTCAAGTGTTACCGGAAGCCTTAGATTGCGCCAGAGGGATTTCCGATGAAAAATACCGAGCCGATGCCTTAGGAGCCTTAGCCCCCCACTTTCCCGATGTGTTACCGGAAGCTTTAGATTGCGGCAGAAGGATTTCTGATGAATTCCACCGAGCATTAGCCTTAGGAAACTTAGCCCCCCACTTACCGGATGTGTTGTTACCCCAAGCCTTAGATTGCGCCAGAGGGCTTTCCCATCAATCACACCGAGCATTCGCCTTAACAGCCTTAGCCCCCCACTTTCCCGATGTGTTACCTCAAGCCTTAGATTGCGCCAGAGGGATTTCCGATAAATCAGACCGAGCATTAGCCTTAGTGGCCTTAGCCCCTCACTTACCCAATGTGTTACCGGAAGCCTTAGATTGCGCCAGAGGGATTGGGGATGAAAAAAACCGAGCTCATGCCTTACAGGACTTAATTAAGACCTTAACTCCTTCCTCGGTTGATTTTCCTTTTTGGCAACAAATTATTGATAGTTTAGCTAGTCTAACCCGTCCCAATTTTCTTAAAGCTCTTCCTGAATTAGCGCCTTTAATCATCAAGTTTGGGGGTATTGAAGCCCTAAGAGAAACGGTGGCAGCGGTTGATGATGTTAGTCGATGGTGGCAGTAGGAAATAGGGAGTAGGGAATCGGGAATCGGGAATCGGGAAGAAATAAGAGTTAATCAAGGATAGAGGAATTATAATTAGCTTTAGTGAGTGTGAAGGGAACCAGTTTTAGGATGCAGTTGATGCCTGTGCCATGGGGAATAATAGCCCTGAAATAAAGTTCATAAAATACAGAGCAACATTGCATCCCTAATTTCAAAATCTAATATCTTGCCATCTTCGAGACTCAAGGAAACGACTTAGATGTTTAACATTAGTGGTAGCAATAACTAAACGTTGTCCTAAGTTTTCTTGTTGAAATAGTTGACACTGAGCAGCAATTATCACATCATTATCAATAGTTTTGTCATCAGCGGTCGGCATTCCTTGATGGCGAGACATTGCCCAAAGTTGAGCAGCATGACGCATAACCGGTTGAGTTATCGATTGTTGTGCTTCTAATTTGTCATTGGGAGAAGATAATAACCCTAAAACGCCTGTATCTACAAAAACAATCATTATTAGCTATATAGCTTAGAGCCTTCTGGACGAAAACTATCAATAATTTGTTTAAATTTATCTAAATCTTCCTGTCTAATTTTAGCTTCTTCTTGAGTGATTTCCTCTTCAAGGCGTTTTCTTAGCCATGCCAGAGCAGGTTGATTGAGTTTAATTTGTTCTTCAACAGTTTTCCCTCTATGTCTTAAGTAGGGGCCAAAATGACTTTGAGTATTCTTTGCCATAGATATTAAAACCTTGTTTACTTAATGGTTTACTTCATTTAGTATAGCGCTTATCAATTAGATGAGGTACTTGGGGGTACATTTCATAGTAAGCATTCAGATATGGTTTAAAGTCATAATCCCGACTAAAATTTCCAGCAACTCGGTTAGCTCTTCTGGGACGATGTAGCGCTTGGGGTCTTGTTGTATGGAACGTTCTTGGCGATTAAAAGTACCGAAACGCCAGTCTTCTCCGGTGGTAACAATGCCATACAAAATTCTCTGGTCAGACTGGAGCCACTGATCAAGGGCAACCAATTCCACTGCCAGTTGAGTGAAGCCCCGTACCAGATCAGATTGTTTGGCTTCGATCACAATCAGGTTATGGTTAGCAATGTAATAATCTAAAGTTCCCCGCAGGTGTTCGTTAACAGCAATAGAATATTCAATGTAAATGCGGTGATTAGTTAGATCGACTACTTCAAACAGAATTGGTGCGATCAGGGCTTCGCGACGGGCAGTTTCGTTGATCAGCTCAATGCGCTTGCGGTTTCGCTGGAGTTGGTGCAGCAGGGGTTCAATAGCAGCAGTGAAAGGCTGACGAGGTAGATCGATATGCGATCGGCGAAGCCGCGCCAAAGGCGATCGCACAAAGGTATAGTCAAATTCAGCCAAGATATCTTCTAGGGTAAAGGGAAGGTCAAAATATTGATTGAAGGTATACGACTGTCCAGCTTTGAGAATGCGGCGGCGGTTCATTTGTGGTTAGTCTTCCTTTGTTTTTCTTGACGCTCTTGAGAGATTTCTTGCTTAATTTCCTGCACAAGCTCGATAATTTTCTCCCTTGAATCATACCCCGATTCTATCAACGCCTGCTTTAATCCCTCTTGCAACTGTTTAGCTGACAGGAGTGGTTGCTGTTGATAGTTACTGACTTCCAAAACCTATTTACCTCCCCATCTGTTTCGTCAAACATAATAATTACTCCTACTGGCTTAGGGGGAGTATATTCAATTGGGTAGTCTAAGGATAATTGACCTGATGGATCGATTTTTCCACTAGCAGTAATTGCTTTGATCATAACTAGTTGTGGGGGCGTAGTCAGTTAACTACTATAATTTTACAGTATTTTTAAATGGGGTGAGGTAGAAAGTTCTGGGTTTTAGGGAGTCGGGAATCGGGAGTTGGGAGCAGGGAAGAGATAAGAGACAAAAGACAAAAGGCAAGAGCGATGCAGCGCGGTCTTGGGGAGGCAGTGCGGTCTTGGGGGTTCCCCCCATGAGCAACTGCCGTGGTTTCCCCCATGAGCGACTGCATCAAGACGGCAAGATTTAATCAACGATAGAGGAATTATGATTAGCTTTACTGGGTGTGGCTTGAACGGGTGTTATGATTCAGTTGAAATTTATGATAAAATTAAAGTAACTATTCATAATATATCAATTACTTAATAGTGTAGCTATGAGTGTAGTTATCCCTGACGATATTGTCCAAGCTAGCCAAATGACTGAGGATGAATTCAAACTTGAAATTGCGCTGATGCTCTATAAGCAAGACAAAATTAGCAGTGGCAAAGTCCGTGCCTGGACGGGTTTAACTGTGATTGAGTTTCAGCATGAACTGGCCAAGCGCGGTTTAGATTTGAATTATGATGTTGCTGATTTTGAAGCAGACCTTAAAACCCTACAATCGATGAGTTTGCTGTGATTATTATTAGCGATACATCACCGATTACTAATCTAGCAGGCATCAATCAACTTAACCTCTTGCATCGCTTATATGGTTCTGTGATTATTCCCGTTGCTGTCTACAATGAAATGGTTGGTATCGGAAAAATTGTACCTGGAACAGTAGAAGTTCAAACCTTATCTTGGATTAAAACTCATGCTGTTTCAGATAAGCAGCAAGTTTTCACACTTCAGGAAAGTCAAGAAACCATCGATTTAGGTGAAGCAGAAGCGATCATATTAGCATTGGAAATGGATGCCGATTTGCTACTGATGGATGAGCGACGGGGACGAGCAGTTGCTCAAGAATTGGGGCTAACTATTGTGGGCTTACTGGGCATTCTCGTGCAAGCCAAGAAAAGTAATTTAATTCCGGCAGTTAAACCATTAATGGATCAATTGATTGAAACAATGGACTTTCGTATTAGTCCTCAATTGTACCAAGCAATTCTCCAAGCTACCGACGAAGAAAGTACATTATAATCTTAAAAGAGGGAGGATTTTATCCTTCTTGGGTTTTAGGGAGTAAGTTGTCTAATTCTTCTCACCCATTCGCTACTATTTTGAGTATCTTGTCGATCACGACCCATACCAATAAAAGGTTGATTGTCTAATTACAGAGGATTAAGAGATGCCGGTTTTTCTGTTAAATACTGTTTTTTGAATACTTCAATGATATCGGCAATAATGTTTTGATCGTCTTCTAGTAGTTCTTGAATATTTTTTATCAGTTGTTATAGGTCACGCATAAGTCTTAGGAAGTATGTTCAATAACTTTCTATAAATCCATTATACAAAGTTATTGGTTTTTGGCTTATGCCACCACAACACCCATCAATGGGTGCATCTCATATTTGTAAAAAAAAAGGAGTAAGGTATAAATTTACCTTGAATATCTGATTGCTTTCATCTAATGCCCGTTCCCGTAGCTTCTCCCTCGGATAATCCCTTGGCTGTAGGCTGAAGGCTGACAGCTGATGGCTGACGGCTTACATTACATCTTCATACAAAGCCTCAAGACTAGTCCTAAAATCCACAGTTTCTAGATTAATCTCACTGCCCGGATCATAAAATTGCAATGTCCAAATTCCCTCAGAATTTCGGCGGAAGCAGTCTAGCCGCTGATGGTTTTGGCTAATTAAAACATATTCCACCAAGGTGTCTAATTTTCGATAATTATAAAATTTGTCACCCCGGTCAAAGGCTTCAGTCTTGGGAGATAAAACTTCCACAATTAAACAAGGATATTTTTTATAATTGCTCAATTCTCGGTCTCTGGCATCGCAAGTCACCATAACATCAGGATAATAATAACTATTGGATGCTTCAACATAAGTTTTCATATCTGCCATATAAACCCGACAGCCAGTGCCCCTGACATGATTTCTTAAGGCTGAAGCCAGGTTAAGGGCAATAGTAACATGGGCATCACTCGCCCCAGCCATGGCATAGACTTCTCCATCAATATACTCGTGTTTGATGGCACTATCTTCTTCGTAGGATAGATAGTCTTCTTTGGAAATGTAATTGGGACTTTTATCAGCAATCATGACAGTTTCAAGACAGTGACACTATTAGTATAGAATAAAGGGAGTAGGGAGTAGGGAGCAGGTAACAGGGAACAGATAAGAGGCAAAAGGCAAGAGGCAAGAGGCAAGAGGCAAAAGGCAAGAGGCAAGAGATAAGAGTTAATCAAGGATAGAGGAATTATGATTAGCCTTACTGGGTGTGGCGTGAACGGGTGTTAGGATTCAGTTAAAGAGAGTAAAGCCATTGCTGACATTGTTGTGCTTCTAATTTGTCATTGGGAGAAGATAACAACCCTAAAAGGCCGGTATCGACAAAAACAATCATTAGTAGCTATATAGTTTAGAGCCTTCTGGACGAAAACTATCAACAATTTGTTTAAAATTTTCTAAATCTTCCTGTCGAATTTTAGCTTCTTCTTGAGTGATTTCCTCTTCAAGGCGTTTTCTTAGCCATGCCAGAGCAGGTTGATTGAGTTTATAGCGTTTATAGGATTTATGAGGTACGCTTTTCAGCCTCAAAGTCCCCCTTTTTAAGGGGGATTTAGGGGGATCCCTACCTCATGGGATAGAGAATTGCTATAATTTGTTCTTCAACAGTTTTCCCTCTATGTTTTAAGTAGGGGGCAAAATGACTTTGAGTATTCTTTGCCATAGATTTTAACACCTTGTTTACTTCATAGTTTACTTCCTTAAGTATAATCCAAGGATAAATGCGATCGCTTCGGGAAGGGGAGGACGAGGGAGATCGATATGCGATCGCACAAAGGTACAGTCAAATTCAGCCAAAATATCTTCTAGGGTAAAGGGAAGGTCAAAATATTGGCTAAAGCTGTAAGGTTGTCCAGCTTTGAGAATGCGGCGGCGGTTCATTTGTGGTTAGTCTTCGTTTGTTTTTAGGGAATTCGGAGCAGGGACTTAAGAGCAAGAGTAAAGATAGAAAACTAGTTTTTAATATTATGAACAATCACCAATACTGTTTATCAACTATTTATAAATTAAATTTTATACCTAGATTTTATACTTCAACATCCTCAAGTAACTGGAAATAATCTCCAAAATTATTGCTTAGGAAGAGTCAAAAAAAATACCAATTAAAGTAGGGTGGGCAAAGTAATCTAATCTAAACGACTCAAAATAACCAAACTTTCTTTGCCCACCCTACAAGCTCTCTTCCCGACTCCCGACTCCCGACTCCCGATTACCTTGTACCTATAAAAATAATTTTGTCAACCCCTCCTCAGGCGATATACTAAAATTTAACCATGTTTTTATATTTAAAATGAACTCTTCAACACCATCCATCCAATTCTTTGACGGTATTTATGAAGAGCTGAGTAACGTCAGCCTCAGAAAAAACCGACGGTCAGGAGCGCGCATAGTCTTAATGACCTTTGAAAGCTTAAAGGCTATTGAACAATTCAACAGTTATAGAAACCGATTTTCTCAATCAATGGTCTTAACAGACGAAGAAGGGATCATTGCTATGACTCCATCCTCAATAAAATTTCGCTTCGGTGGTCCAGAAGGAGATGAGCTAGCAGGAGTGGAGTGTAAAGTTGAAATTGACGAAGACGACCACTGGGAACGCTTCATGCGCTTCATGAATCGGTACGCTGAAGCCAACGGCATGGCTTACGGTGAAACCAAACCATCAACTGAAGGATAATTACCCATCCTAAACATTTTCCCCCGTCTTCCCGTCCCCGTATCCCCGTGTTAGCCTAACCGATGAGTATGGTATCAGACACGATATAGAGTATCAAGGATGAAGTATGAAAGTCGCAATTACTGGAGCAACAGGATTTGTCGGTAGCCGCTTAGTGGAGCGTCTACAGGAAGAAGGACATCAACCCTTAATTATAACCCGTAACTCAGCTAAAGCTACGGCGCAATTTCCCAATATAGAAACTATTGCCTACACTCCCACCGAATCAGGGGATTGGCAAAATGCGATCGCAGGCTGTGATGGTGTAGTCAATTTAGCCGGAGCCCCGATTGCTGAGGAGCGCTGGACACCAGCCCGTAAGGAAGACATCCTCAATAGCCGCCAATTAGGGACCCAAAAAATAGTGGAAGCGATCGCCCTTGCTGACCCTAAACCCACGGTATTAGTAAACGCTTCTGCCATTGGTTACTACGGCACTAGTGAAACAGTAACCTTTGATGAAACAAGTCCTGCTGGAGAGGACTTTCTGGCAGAGGTTTGTCAAGCCTGGGAAGGGGAAGCCCAGAAAGTCCAAGATGCAGATGTGCGACTAGTGATTCTGCGCATTGGTATAGTTTTGGGCAATGGCGGTGCCCTAGCGAAAATGATACCCCCCTTTCAAATGTTTGCTGGAGGGCCAATCGGTACCGGTCGCCAATGGTTTTCTTGGATTCACCGAGATGACTTAGTGAACTTAATCATAGCTGCCCTAACCCGACCAGACATGGAAGGGATTTTCAATGCCACAGCTCCCAATCCTGTCTTGATGTCCGAACTATGTAAAGCCATTGGAGATGTTCTCAATCGTCCCTCCTGGTTACCAGTTCCCAGTGTTGCTCTAGAAGCCCTTTTGGGAGAAGGAGCCATAGTAGTCTTGGAAGGTCAACAGGTGCTACCCAAACGAACCACTAGTTATGGATGGGAATATCAGTATTCCACAGTAAAACAAGCTCTAGTAGACATATTGAAAACTGAAAATTGTTAATTGTTAATTGATAACAGATAACAATTAACAATTAACAATTAACAATTTCTAAATGACTAATGACTAATAACTAATGACTATAACTACTACGGTAACTACTACGGTGTTGCAGTCATGGCATTAGTGGGAGTCGGAGGAAGTTCCTCTTCCTCTATCTGAGCCGGAACCCGTTCTACTCTAGCACCAAGTTGTCGCAGTTTCCCCTCCAAGTCTTCATAACCCCGGTCTAAATGACGGAGTCCTTGAATCGTAGTTATTCCTTCTGCCGCTAACCCAGCGACCACAAGTGCAGCAGATGCCCGTAAATCCGTACCCACTACTGGTGCTCCCGACAACATTGGCACACCTCGGATAATCGCATTATTCCCTTTAACCCGTATATCCGCCCCCATGCGATTCAATTCGGCAACATGACGCAGCCGATTTTCAAAAACCGTTTCGCTAACAACACAGTTTCCTTCACTCAGAGCCAGCAACGCCGTAAACTGGGCTTGCATATCCGTAGGAAATCCAGGATAAGGCAAGGTTTCAATATCCGTTGCCCTTAGTTTATTAGGAATAATTCGTAACCGATTGGGTGCCTCAACCATCACCTCACTACCAATTGCCTGTAGCTTAGCAATCACAGCAGTTAAATGTTCCGGTATTACTGGGTAAAGGCTCAGTTCAGAGTGGGTAATTGCCCCAGCTACCAAGAAAGTTCCAGCCTCAATCCGGTCAGGAATAATTGGGTAATCCACCGAATGTAAACTAGAAACCCCAGAGATACTAATAGTTTTAGTACCAGCACCACTAATTTGAGCTCCCATCGCTCGGCAGAAATTCGCCAAATCCTCCACTTCTGGCTCTTGAGCTGCATTTTCAAGGGTGGTTTCCCCTTCTGCCAGAGTCGCTGCCATCAGCAGAGTTTCCGTTGCCCCCACACTGGGGTAATCCAGGTAGATTTTCGCCCCCTTTAGCTTGTTGTTACCTGTTCCTTTCACATAAGCATTGACAATGCCATGCTCAATATGAACCTGAGCGCCCATAGCTTGTAGACCCCTGACATGGAGGTCTACTGGTCTAGCACCAATAGCACAGCCACCAGGCAGTGGTATCCGTGCCACTCCCAATCGCGCTAGGATCGGACCGAGGATAAAAAAGCTAGCTCGCAGCTGGCTCACCAACTCATAGGGAGCTTTTGATTGTCCGATATGGCTGACATCTAGGTCTAAGATGTCACCACTGCGTTTGAGCTTCACTCCCACAGCAGCAAGAATCTGGCTCATACGCTCGATATCTACTAGGGAGGGCACATTACGCAGTCGGCAATCTTGAGAACACAGTAAAGCCCCTGCCATAATTGCCAAGGCAGAATTTTTAGCTCCACTAATTTTTACCTGTCCGTGGAGAGACGCTCTACCCCAAATCTTGAGAACCGATTCGTTTTCCTGGGACAGAGATGGGGGATTTATCGGGCTTTGAGAGTGATTAATGGGTCTATCCTCCAAAATCATTATAATTTCTGGCGAAATGTTAAATTTGGTTTTGATTTTACCTGAAAGTTTTTAAATGTCTAGTTTTCCACGTATCTTGATCAAATGTCAGGTTTTCCACTATACTCAGAAGTTGGCAATGTAAACCGGTAAAGTTTTCAGGTCGTTGC
>NZ_GL890958.1 GCF_000211815.1 Moorena producens 3L | reverse complement strand
GATAACCGATAAAATAAAAGGTTAGTGCGATTAAGCCAGTTCCAAACCCCATCATTCCGTAATAACTCAGACCAATGCGATACCCTGATCCTGAAAATCCTAGAAAAGCGAAGGCGCTGAAATTGGTAGCAATTAGGGTAAAAAATAGGAGAATTGCTCCCATGTTACGGTCAGCTAAAAAATAATCATCAGGAGTGTTTTTTTGTTGGCGATAACCAACTAGACCTACCACAAGGGTTACTAATAAATACCCTGCCAGCACAACATAGGGAATAATCGAGTCTAGTGTCATATTTTTAACGGTCTTCCTTAGACGAAGTGTAAGCTATCAGCTATCACACCAATTAAAGTAGGGTGGGCAAAGTAATATAATCTAGAATACTCAAAAGAAGCAAACTGTTTTTGCCCACCCTACTAATTAAAGTAGGGTGGGCAAAGTAATATAATCTAGAATACTCAAAAGAAGCAAACTGTTTTTGCCCACCCTACAAGCTAGTGTCATATTTTTAACGGTCTTCCTTAGACGAAGTTTCCCAGAAATTTACCACAAATAGTAACAACGCGACTGCGAGGAGAATTTGTAAGGCAATAAAATAGAATACCCAGGGGGGAAGATGGAGCAAGGAGAAGGAAATGTCTTGCTGCCAAGACCAGAAATCTTGGGATAGCAGGAAAATTACCGTAAAGCAGAAAAACCAGAAAAATGAGGATTTTAAAATTGGCATCAGCACTTTAGCAAAGGGAGTAGGGAGTAGGGAGTAGGGAGTAGGGAGTAGGGAATATGGCATCAAAATTATCACAATTCCTACACGGATTGCTATTACTACTCGCGACTTCTGTGAGAGCTAGATTAATGTGAATGGTAAAAGAGAGTACTAACTAAGGTATGGTAAACAATAGTGTTTCCTACTGATCAACAATTATAGGTAAGCTAGTGTCCATTTAATTTGCCTATTTTCGTGAGCAGCGCTATGTGACAAGGTTTGTCATTACCTGTTCCCTGTTCCCTGTTCCCTGTTCCGAAGCGTGCAGCGCAATAAACATTAGACTACCATAAACGGCATGGCAAATTTCCCTCATCGACCGTTAGCCGTTGATTTATTTGCTGGTGCTGGTGGTTTCTCCCTAGGGATTGAGCAGGCGGGCTTTGATGTTGCCCTCGCCGTTGAACAAGACCCAATTCATGGGGCAGTGTATGCCTTCAATTCCCCTCAAACCAAGGTTTTATGTACCGACATTGCTACCCTGTCTGGTCAAGAAATTCAGAAAGCCCTGAGGGAGTGGGGGACTGAAAGGGAGCAAAACCAACACTGTACAGAGGTTTCATCGCAGGTTTCTACCATTGATCTAGTCATTGATCTGGTCATTGGTGGACCCCCTTGTCAGGGATTCTCGTTGATCGGTAAGCGTCAAGTAGATGATGTACGCAATAATTTAGTGTTTGAGTTCTGCCGTTTGGTCAAAGAACTCCAACCACGCTACTTTGTGATGGAGAATGTTCCAGGCTTAGCTCAGAACAAATACCAACACCTGTTCGAGCAGCTAATCAGTGAGTTTAAAGCAGCTGGGTACACTATAACTGAACCAGTACAGGTCTTGAATGCAGCAGATTTTGGTGTGCCACAAAAACGGCGGCGGTTGTTTTTACTCGGTTCTAGGCTTGGGGAAGCACCAGTGGCTTATCCTTCCTCAGAACTATCCTCTCACCAATGGGTAACTGTTAAGGATGCGATCGCAGACTTGCCTAACTTAGATGATTTTCCTGAACTCCAGAAAAGCGATTGTGTTGAACTAACACCAGAACAGCTAGACCTGCTCCAAGCTTTAGCCATGCCCTATGTAGAAAAGTTACGGGATTTGATCACCGATCCTGGTAACTTTGCCTATCCCCGCCAGTGGCATCCTCAACTATTGACCAGTTCCCTGCAAACCCACCACACCGAAGGCTCGATTGAGCGGTTTAGAAACACACCCATGGGCGAGGTAGAAACTACCAGTCGCTTACGACGCTTACACTGGGATAAACCTTGCCATACCCTCAGAGCAGGTACTGGTTATAAAAACGGTCGCTACACCTCTCCTCGCCCCATTCATCCTGATTACCCACGGGTGATCTCCGTGCGAGAGGCCGCTAGACTGCACTCATTTCCAGATTGGTTTCGCTTCCACGGGACCAAATGGCATGGATTTCGACAGGTGGGGAATGCTGTACCACCACGATTAGGACGGGTTTTGGGTAAACAAATTATGACAGCGTTGGCGGTTCAACCATCAGTGCCAACCACAACTATAAAGCTCTCAGATGCCAAACTATTAACCTTTAAACAGTTACAGGCATCTAAGTATTGGAATATAGTAGTATTTATTCCTTTTCTAATCTGCTGCTTCCCTTCTCCTGTCGTTCTCTTCTCATAGAAAAGATGCTGTATATAACGACCGTCAACCCTGATCGGCTACTAGTCTGCCATCGTTGTAACTCAGATCACAGCTTAAGCCCTATCCTATCACAACAAATCTTGATCTCGAATCACTACTAGGTAGGACTTTCTCTCACAGAAGATCTCTTCAAAATTGTCGATAGTTAAAATTACAGAGATTATGTGGAGCCCATGAAATCCTTTCAAGTCATCTTCCCCAAATTCCCGGTTAAGCAAATAGCTAAGCGTATTATTCATATGCGCCAAATTACCCGCATTGACCAACAGCTCTTTATGTCAGCTTTACTAGCCAAGGCATCACTTTCACTAGAAGAGCAAACCCTAGTCCAAGAGATTTATGACGGTTTGAACCGTGGATTGATTCGAGTAGTGGAATAAACTATATCACTTCTGATCATGAGCGTCAAACCAATCAATTCTAGGGGCGCTTCCCTTGCGCCCGAACCCTGTGCGCTCTTAAACCTGTGGTTGGCAGCAAGTGATATAATTTCCCGTTGAATACTTACACTTTGGGGAAAGCAAGGCAGAGGGCATAAGGCAGAGGGCAGAAGGCAGAAGTAAAGGAGTAAGGTTTAATCTCAGAAAGTTTTTTATCACTAATTATCCGGACATGATATCAAACAACCCCCAACCTTGAATTATATCATCTGAGGATAATTAGCCTTAATACAAATTTTTCCCATCAGCTGAGCAACCGAGCAACCGAGCACCCCATCTGCTAGTAAAGAGATTCAGTTGCTAGTGGTGCGTTAGGGGAGCGCTCATTTTCCGCCTCGTAGCCAGGGTTAGGTTGCTGCCCGTAACGCACCACTAGCTCAAACAGCTTACCTAGATCCAAAAGAGATCAGTGTTGATCTCAGTTTTTGTTATGATTAAAATTTGTGAGTTGATAGTTGCATTGAACTCTGGCTGATCGTTTCTTGTCAGCCAGGTGCAACTTTTCTTAAACCCTCTGGTAACTATTGGGTATAAATCCCTAAAAATATGTATCCAAATATACAATAATTTCCCCGATAATTCTCCTCATCTCCCGACTCCCGGTAAGCATATGCGCTACGCGCACGCTACTTGAGGTGCCGTCAGCTGTCAGCTGTCAGCCATTGGCCTTTGGCTGATAGCTGATGGCTGATGGCTGACGACTCCCGATTCCCTCCTCCCGATTCCCTCCTCCCGATTCCCTCCTCCCGAATGGCAATCAAGATGGGGCAATATCTGATCAACAGGAGTCCCCCTAAACGGTTGCGCAGTCAGAATAATTGTGCCATCCTTTGCTCTGACCCAGCCTTGGGCTTCGATAATCACTTTTTTTTCTTCGGGAGGTTGAGGCTGTATCACTGAAGGTTGCTGCTGTAATTGCTGTAATGATTGTTTCCTGCTGCTGCTGGGTAAGCCAGGACGAGTTCGCCACCTCACTGTTCTGTGGGCATTAATCACCGGATCTTCTGCACTAGCTGGTAAACCGCCTTTTCCGGTAATGATAAAGGAACTCCCGCCAGCAATCCGATTATTTTCAAAGCCACAAAGGTCATTGGCCAGGATCGCTTCTGCATCTACGGGGCTTGCTGGTAATTCCGTTAAGCCTGAGGTGGGGTCTACCTGGGAGATGTTGAGGATTACATCACCGTTGAAGGATGAGCCAAGGGTGGAGGTGGCGGTGATGTCATTGTCTGGAGTTAGACGGTCTCGAAACTCTAAACCAAAGATGCCTTGGGCATTAATCTCAACACTACCTCCTGGGCCAAATTCAGCATTGGCGGTGATGTCGCTATTTCCCAGACCGACTAAGGTTTCAGTATCAATGGTGATATTGCCCCCAGTTACATTCTGGGCGTCAGTTCTAATCTTGCTTTCGTTGAGGAGTCGGATGTTACGGGAAAATAGAGTAATATTGCCTTTGTCTCCTCCTGCTGTTTCTGCTGCGATGATTCCATTGTTGTTAAGGAAGATAGAGTTGGCATTAATCTTTACCTCCCCTGCTGAATTCTCCTGTTCAAAGCTTCTAGCACTAACCGGTCCATCAGAGACAATTAACTGCCCAGTGGTAATATTCAACAACTTTCCGGCATTTCCTGTTCCTTGAGCTTGAGTAAACAAGCCACTGACAAACCGACCATCGGCTGATGTTCCAATGAGTTGAACCTTTTCGGAAGCATTCACTATCAAATTTCCACCGTCCCCTTCACCAAAAGTCCTAGCTGCAACTTGTGCTCCATCAGAGACCATTAACTGCCCAGTGGTAATCTTCAACTCTCCCGCATTTCCTGTTGCTTCCCGATTAGCTTGAGTAAACAAGCCGCTGGGAAACAGACTATCCACTGAGGTACCAATCAGTTGAACCTTTGAGTCGGCATCAACAGTCAAATTTCCCCCGTCCCCTTCACCAAAAGTGCTAGCTGAAACAATTGCTCCATCTTTGACAATTAACTGCCCAGTAGCAATATTCACATCTCCCGAATTTCCTGTCCCAAAAGTTTGAGCAAACAAGCCATTGGGAAACCGACCATCGGCTGAGGTACCAATCAGTTGAACCTTTGAGTCGGCATCCACAGTCAAATCTCCCCCGTCCCCTTCACCAAAAGTCCTAGCTGAAACAATTGCTCCATCAGAGACCATTAACTGACCAGTGGTAATACTCAAATCTCCCCCATTTCCTGTTGCTCCTGGAAAAACTCGGGCTCCCAAGAGGCTGAAATTACCATCAGCCGATACACCAATTACTCGAACAGATTCAGTGGCATTCACTATCAAATCTCCCCCCTGTCCTGAGCCCAATACATCTGTAGTTATCCTAGAACCACCCTCAAGGCTGAGGTGAGAAGCCTTAACAACTATGCGACCGCCACTTCCACTGCCGTTGGTTCTCGCAAAAACAAAAGAGCGATCGCGTAAAGTCACATTAGCCCCTTGCACCTGGATACTCCCACCACCTTCCCCACTGGTAATGACTATAGCCCTCTCAGACAAACTAATATCCTGAAACTCTTGAACTCCTGAATAATCCAACACAAAACTAGTATCTTTTGGGGTCAAGTTCACTACACTATTAGAACCAACACTCCCCAGCTCAATGCGTCCATCGGTTGCTGTTAAATTACCACCAGGAATATTAATGTCACCACCAATTAGCCCTAAGGTTTGACCATTTGGTACCTGAAACAGACTAGATTGATTAGTAATACTCCCGGGATTAGAACCATATTGCAACCCAGAGGGAATATTAATCGTCAACAACGGTTTACCATTCGGATTTTTAGCACTGAATACTGTGCCATCTTCAAACAACACACTATCAGCAGTACTCCCAAAAAATGAACCTCCAATATCCAGTATGCTATTGGGACCAAAGACAATACCGTTGGGATTGATCAAAAATAAATTAGCATTGCCCAACACTCCTAGAGTCCCCAAAATATTGGAAACATTACCTCCCGTTACCCGACTGAGGATGTTCTCAATTCCTGCTGGATTCGCAAAATAAACTCGTCCAAACTCGGCCACATTAAAATCTTGAAAGCTGTGGAATAGATTGCTTTCTCTAATCGCCCCACCTTCAATTAAATCTGCTAGGTTCCCGTTAACATCAACATTGGGCGTTACTACAGACCGTTCATTACCGACGGTATTATCTGGGGTGATTTGCCCTAATGCCGTAGTTGCAGCTAATAGAGAACACAGAACAAAGGGACTTGCTGCCACAAGTCGGTCAATCCGAGGTTTCATGTTTATCAATCAAAATGCTCCCGATTTCTCGGATTATTTCATAAAGTTGGAGTTAAGGTTTACTGATTTAACAATTATTTAAAAAGACAATAAAAATTAATAAAAATATAGCAAAGGAAACAGGGAATAAAAATTATCACAATTCCTAAACGGATTGCTATGGCGTTTTTCATAACTATAAGGTACACAGGATTTTTTCCCTGTTCCCTGCTCCCTGCTCCCTGCTCCCTGCTCCCTAAAAACCCAGAAATTTGTAAAAAATAAAGTCGCAAACCGCTATATGTAACCATTTAGCTGAGAAAAAAAATGCGATTGACCTTTGGTCACGCTAAAAGCGATCGCTAATCTAACTAGCGATCGCTAACAGTCTTGGGATGACACTTTTGTGTTAGACAAATACATCAAGTGCCTGCTCAGCAGCATCGAGATTGCCGAATACAGTCAGATTATCCTCGCCGCCAAGGATGGCTACTACGGCTTCTTGACCACTAACTGTTTCGCGACCGAAACTAATATTGCCCAAGAATTCATCAGCGAAATCAAAGGCATCCCCTGCCTCAAAGTCAGTGATTTGGTCAAAGTCCTGGAGACCGTCTTGGAAGATTTCACTGCCGAAGGCGAAGATGTCTGCACCTGAATTGCCAGTTAACAAGTCATTGCCAACCCCTCCGTTCAAGACATCATTAGCGCTACCACCAATCAGAGTATCATTGCCCTCATTACCGAAAACAGTACCGTTAACAGTGCCTGCGATCCCATCATAGGTATCATCACCACCACTGAGTAGAACATCGCCGTTGATAGTGCCTTGGTTAACAATAGTTACGTCACCCTCAGCATCCTGAACATCAATACCCACCTGAGGGCTGCCTGCAACAACACCACCGTTGATAGTGCCCCTATTAATGATTTCGCCGTTGAGTTCGACTCCGTCCTCAATCAGCAGTGCCGCATCAGTTTCTGAGGTCAAGGTGCCTTCATTGACAATATCACCATTGAAGACTGAGAGGTCAGTATTAGTACCCTGTCTGAGGCGAACAGCAGTAGCTCGGTTGTTACCCACCGGCACACCACGTCCGATCACCGTACCCCGATTAATCACACTACCTGTGACATCAGCACCGAGTTGTAGAGAAATGGCATCCCCATCATTGCCTTCACCCACATCGATCAGACCACTACTTTCGTTGACAATCGAGTAGGAAAGCGCACTCTGGTCAGTGTAAACCACACCATCCCGGGGACTGGCAGAGCTGAGAATCTGACCGAAGTTTTGAAGGCTAATATCTTGACCACCGATATTTACGGCACGACTAGCACTAGTGATAGTACCGAAATTTTGCAGCGCGCCAGAAGAGGTACCGCCATTGGCAAAGCTGACGCCGTTGAAAGCACCATCAATCGTACCGTTGTTAACGATGGTACCATTGAGTTCTACTCCCGACTCAATCAGGATACCACTATCAGTTTCTGAGATCAAAGTGCCTTCATTGACAATATCACCATTGAAGACTGAGACATCCGCTCCTCCGATGTCAGTACCCTGTCTGAGGCGAATCGCAGTAGCTTGGTTGTTACCCACCGGCACACCACGTCCGGTCACCGTACCTTGATTAACCACACTGCCTGTGACATTAGCACCGAGTTGTAGAGAAATGGCATCTCCATCATTCCCCTCACCCACATCAATTACAGCATCAGGACCATTGAAAATATCATAGGATGTAGCGGTCTGGTCAGCGTAAACGACACCATCCCTCGGACTGGCAGAGGAGATAATCTGGGCTAAGTTATCAACCTTGATGTTCTGACCACCGATGTTGACGGGACGACTATCACTGGTAATCAAGCCTTGGTTGGTTAATGTGCCAGAAGAAACACCACCATTAACGAAGTTGACACCATTGAAGCTACCATCAATTGTGCCTGTTTCTGCGTTAAAGATGCTGGCATTAGTGCCAGTGATATCAACAGCACTACCATCAACATCCAATGTACCGAATACGGTTAAAGAATCCCCTACTCCGGGTAGTATTACTGGCTCGGTTAGAGTTTCTCCAGTGGGAATAAAAGTGTTTGACATGAAAGTTCCTCCGAATGCAAGTGAATTAAGTTGAGAGTGGAAGTAAACACTGGTCTACCGGCAATAGACCAGTGTAATGTTTTTAACCTCAGGCAAACATTGACCCTTAGGCAAAAACCATAGGTTTTAACAGGGCATTAGCGCTTTTGTCTAGTCGCTAAGGTGTCTATATTTCTACAATGGCATTCGGATCAGAGCCTAATGTCTCAGTTTTTGTATCAGTTTTTTAGCTCAGTTATTTTAACTAGGTTTAGTTGTATAATTTTTTTCATACTTAGCCCAGGGTGAGCTTATATTTTTCTCAGACTAATCTCAGGTTGAGCCATCAACCGATGAAATTAATCCTATTCAGAGGCGCTATATAGCATAAGTTGGAATAATAGTTGTCTCAGTTTTTGTCTCAGTTGTCTCAGTTTTGCTTTTTTTCTCAGTTTTGCTTCAGTTTTGCTTCATTTATAAAGTAATTCCTATCACATTTGGCTTAACAAGCGTGTTATTCTCCCATCACCCCATTAACCTACAGTCTTAATTTCAATCATTTAGCCTATCTACTTTAGTGATAGTGCTTAATTTTCGGCTGTTACCCCGGATCGGGTAATCAGTTAACGAAGGTGTGATCTGGTTTATAGGTTTTATAAATCAGATGTAAACATAGGAGGTCTTTTTTTATTCTCCAATAAAACTCCGGATATCTTTCCCCTCTTGCCTTTTACCTCTTACATGCATGCCTTTTCCGGCAATAATTTTGTTTACAACCAAGATATAAACCCGCTGATCGGTTGTTAAACAATTTGTAAGCATATGCGCTACGCGCACGCTACGTGAACAGCCGTCAGCCGTGAGCTTTTAGCTCACGCTACTTGAGGTGCCGTCTGCTTTGTGGCACAGGCTAGAAACCTGTGACGTAGCTCATAAGCTGAATGCTGATAGCTGAATGCTGATATCTGAATGCTGATATCTGAATGCTGATATCTGAATGCTGATATCTGAATGCTGATAGCTGAATGCTGATAGCTGAATGCTAATAGCTGAATGCTTACGGTTAGTCAGCTAGACACCGCTCCACTCACAGCTAGGGAGAGTTGGTTTGGTGAAGACCAAGCTTTTATTGTGGTGCATTGCAACCACAACGTTTTCTGATGGCTGCTTCTACTTAATCGGTGATCAAGGTCAGCAATTGGAATTCAGTGATGAGGATAGCTCAAAGTTATGTCTATTTTTATGATCGGCACCCAACGCTCAGGCTCTAATTTATTGCGCCTGATGTTGAATCAGATTGGTGATCTCGCTGCTCCCCACTCCCCTCACATATTGCAGCGGATGATGCCATTACTACCTAGCTATGGGGATTTGAGTCAAACGGACACCTTTACCCTCTTAGTCAATGATGTGTGTCGTTTAGTGGAACTCAATCCCGTTCCTTGGGAGGGTGTGAATTTAGATACAAAGGAAGTCATTTCCCTTTGCCGAGAGCGGTCTTTGGTGGCGATATTTGCCTCTGTTTACGATATTATGGCACAAACTTGGGGAGCACAGCAATGGTGTTGCAAAAGTTTAGCCAACGTTTACTACCTGCCAGAGATTACCGCTTACTTGGAAAACGCTAAATTTATCTATTTGTACCGGGATGGTCGAGATGTGGCGGTTTCTTTTAAAAAGGCAGTGGTTGGGGAAAAGCACTTCTACCATATTGCTCAAGAATGGGCAAAAGCCCAGGGTTTAGCACTCCAGATGCGCTCTCGCCTAAGTCCCGAGAGGTTTTTCAGTATCAGTTATGAAACCCTAATCAGCTCTCCTGAGACTACCCTGCAGGATCTGTGTAATTTTCTTGGCGTCCACTATACTCCTGAGATTCTGGATTTCCATCAATCCCAGGAAGCCTCGAATGCTGCCACTTCTAGCTCCCTATGGAGTAATGTCACGCAACCTGTAATTAAGCAAAACACTAAGAAGTTTCTCCAGGAAGCTACGGATGAGGAAATCCTGATTTTTGAATTGGTGGCGGGAGATGTACTTGATGCTCTCGGTTACGAACGGGTTGGAATTCTTAAAGGCAAAGAAATCAAATTCAGCAGCAGTGCGATCGCTAAATTTAATGCGATTAACCAAAGCTTAAAAGCAGAGGCACGCCAAACGATGGATCCTGAGGACTTAAAGCGACGGGATCGCCAAGCCACTCTGCTCAAAGAGATTAAAGCACGTCAGACCGTAGTGGCTTAAAGAACTGACTATGTTAAAAAAACTGCATGTAAACTCGGCAAATTCCGAGTCGGTATCCCTTTGGTTTCTGTTCTGGAACTTTTTCAAGATCGGAAGTACAGCCTTTGGCGGTTTCATGGCTCTGATTTCCGTGGTGGAGAATCGGATGGTGCGGCGGAACAAACTCCTCACCCATGAAGATATGCTAGACAGCATTTCCTTAGCCACTGTTTTACCTGGTCCAGTTGCTGCTAATGTAGTAGCCTATGTGGGCTATCGCTTGGGGAGGACTAATGGGGCTGTAGTCAGTGCCATCGGTGTGTTGCTCCCTTCTTTTATTCTGGTAATTGGTCTAACCATTGCTTATCTCCAGGCCGGGGAAATTCCAGCACTTCAAAAAGCCTTTGCGGGATTTATTCCTGCGGTGGCGGCGATTATCTTGAGTGCCGCCAGGCGCATGAGCAAAAAAGCGATCAAAGGCTGGCGGGAACTACTGATTGCTTTAATAGCGGCAGTCCTACTCAAGGTAGTAGGAGGATTCTACATTACTGTGCTAGTGGTGGTGGGTTCTGGATTGCTAGGATGGTTTTGGTTACGTGACACTAAGCAGTCGGGACAGGAGAGTTCTCAAGCTCAACCGATTCAGGAGTCAATTGAGGGGATTTCCTGGCTGAAGCTCTCAGTCACCTTCGTGATCCTCCTGAGTTTTCTGTTGCTTTCTCTGATTCCCCTACCCTTTTTGGGGGAAACCAGCCTCGGGAAACTATTCGTGACATTTTCCGGAATGAGCCTGATGCTATTTGGTGGAGGCTACGTGTTCATTCCCCTGATTCAAGAAGTGGTAGTGAATACTTATGGTTGGGTGACTCAGACAGAATTTGCTAATGCGATCGCAATCGGGCAAATTACTCCTGGACCAATTCTGATCAGCGCTGCCTTCATCGGTTATGTGGTGAAAGGGATTTCGGGAGCAATAGTAGCAACAGTAGGGATTTTCTTACCACCAGGACTGCTGATGGTAACCTGTTCCCACTTATTGAAACATATCAAAGAATCTACAGTCATTCAGGCGGCGCTCACAGGAATTCGTCCTGCCGTGATTGGCATGATCATTACCGCTGCTATTGTAGTAGCTGGGAGTGCTGAATTTCATGTTGGCAGCCTGGTGATCTTTGCCGCAGCCTTAGTTGCCATGTGGCGGTTCCGCGTGAAGGTGCTGTTGATTATCCCGATTGCTGGAATTTTCGGCTTAGTACTTTACTCAATCTAGAATGGGTTGCTATAGCAAAGGGAACAGCGGATCACCGGAACAGGGAACAGCGGATCACCTCCCTTAAAAATCTTTAAGACCCTGTAGGGTGGGCAAGAGGTGATCACAGATAAGCTGTACTGAAAACTCTAGGACTTTTGCCCACCAAAAAGCCAAGCTACCCACAGTTAATCCTGGTGGGCAAGGTGATTCGTCAACCCAACCGCTCCCATTGATTTCCCCTTGCCCACCCTACAAAACTCCCTACTCCCTACTCCCTACTCCCTACTCCCTACTCCCTACTCCCTGTTCCCTGTTCCCAGAATTCCTAAACGGATCCCTATTAGCATCCCAACTTTTTAGCCTCAAGGTTTCAATCAGCTTATCCAGGGAGCCATAATCCTCTGCCGGTAAAAACTTATCTATGTTAGCAGCTGCCAGGGCTGGATGGTTCGGCGGGATATTTAGAAGCGCTTCGGTCACTGCTGCGACTAATTGCGGGTCAGTACCCTTAACCGCAGCAATCGGCCACTCGGGATAGAGCTCGGTGGTATGAGTATAGAAGAATTCGTCCTTAGCCGACTCTAGGATTCTCAGCTGTTCCAGGTTTTCCAGCAAGCCTTGGTTGACCATCTTTTCTAATTGACATGTACGGATAAACCCAACATCAATTTTGCCGTTGACTACATCAAGCACGATCTGGTCTTGTGATTTGTTTTCCACAAAACTGCTGAAGTCCAGGAACGGGTCAATACCATGTTGAAGCAGATGATAGATTTGGAAAATGCAGCCAGCCGCCGCCGTTTGAAAAGCCACGCAGGCTGCCTTCTTACCCCGCAGATCCTTCAGCTTGTAGATATTGCTATCGCTTCTGACGATGATCAGACCACCAAATTTTGTACCCACCTGAGGTCGAGAGTGGGTAAGTAGAAACTCCGTATCGTAGAGCCGACGGATTTGCACAGCTGCCAGAGGATTGTTGGTGGTAAAGTGCAAATTACCTTGGGCTACTTCAATGAATTGACTTTCTTGGGTAACAGGTACTAAGGAGAAAGGGCGATTAATCACCCCAGAGAGGTAGTTTAGGAGTGGCTGATACCGTTGTTTGACAGAATCCACGCTATCAATGATAAGCACACCCACCCGGACAGTATTGTCCGACACTTGTTGATGGGAAGTATCAACGGGTATCACTGATGGGTTTGCAGAATTTTTATTCTCGCAGGCGGTAAGCCCTAGGATAATAGCAATAGATACACCAGTCAACAGATGAATTATTGTCTGTTGATAACTTATTGAGTTAACTATATTTTTAACCATCAAAACCGATTAAATTCTTTAATAAAAATAATCATAAAAATAATTTAAACTAGATATTATTTTTTTCTTGACAAGAGTTATTTCACCTGATGGATACTTTGATAAAGTTTCGATAAAGTTTTAGACATACCCTAGCCAGCCTTAGTTTTTACTGTCAGCAGTTACGAGTATACACAAGACTGCCGAAAAAATATACCTGTAGAGTTAGCCATGACTATAGCGCTTTTTATCCTCATGAGGTACACATATTTTTTTACCTCTTCCCTCTTCCCTCTTCCGAAGTCCCTGCTCCCTGCTCCGAAGTCCCTAAAACCTTAGGTGCGCTTGACCTTGCGAATTAAATTCGCCAAGGTCAAGCGCACCTCAAAAACTTGTACCTTACTAGATTAAAACCGACTATACATACATAACTACTCCCAGTAGCGTATATAGCGTTTCTTATAGCTATGAGGTACACAGGATTGTTTCCCACTCCCTTTTCCCACTTCCCATATCCGCTGCTCCCTGCTCCGAATTTCCTGCTCCCTAAAACCTAGGAATTTGTACCTCACTCGTCCTGATAATTGCGCTAATCAGTAAATTAGCGTAACTCTTAAGACACAAAATTCAGTTAATTGACTGAGATAACTTCCTCGATAAATATGGTTAGATTAAAAACTGAAGTAAATCTATAAATTCTAAATAGGTTGTGAACGATCACGGGGTCAAAATTCCAGCACTACCAATAATTAGGGGTTTCTGGATTTTCACAAATCGTTTATAAACGCTATAGCTATCCTTCTAGGAAAAATAGTCACGGTCATATGCATTGTTCAAAAGACTTAGCCTGGGAATTACCAGTCATACCTCAAGGGATAACCCAAGATGGACAACAGCACTACCATGAACAATCAAGTCAACCCACCGATTCCAACAATTCCCAACCACAAAGGAAAAGTAATGATCTGCGCACTCAATTATTGAAGACCATTCTCCCAGCGGTTTTAACCCCTCTAGGTCTGGCTGGACTATTCAGCTACAGTGCTATTTCCCGCAGCTCCCAACAGCAAGCTGAGCAACTATTAGAGGGTGAAACCCTAGTTGCGGGCAGAGTTTTCTATATATTTTTGGAGGAAGCAAAAAGAATACCTTCTACATTGGCGGCTAGCCCTCTAGTAGTTGAGGCGGCTAGCACTGCAACAAAAGTTTCTCAAGATCAAAACCTTTCCAAATTACCCTACTACGAGGTTGAAGAGTCTTTCTCCGCTACCAGGTTAATCCAGCCAAATGAAACTCTCAAGTATTACTTACGTAAAACTACAGAACTTTATGAGTTTGCCGAGATATCTTTCACCGAAAAGCACGGGTTTAATGTAGCTTACAACAGTCTTACTACTGACTTTGTCCAACGGGATGAAGCCTGGTGGCAAGAGGCAAAAGATGATCCCAGTCAGCAGGTGATTAACACGAAATTTGATGACACTGACGATAGGTTCGTGATTGAGTTCAGCAAAGCGATCACAGACCCAGCAACTGATGAATTCCTAGGGGTTGTTAGAGGAGTTTTGCCTGCCTCGGTTTTCAGCAGCATATTGAAAAACCTGCTGAAGGATTTGGAAATTGGGGATTCTCAATCTATGCAGCTACTAGCCCTGAAAAAAGACGACACTGTGGCTGTTGTTGATACCATCTACCAAGGGAAGAGTAAAGACCAGCCACAGAAACTGCTCGGGGCAAAGGATCAAGCACTTGTACAGAACCTAAAAATTTTGCTCAAAGCTTTTGAAACTGGGCAAACAGTGCAGCAGAAGGGACTGACGATAAAATCAGCTAATTCAGAACTTTTCCCAAACTTAAAGCTGGCCACCTTTGATCATAATAGCAGGCACTATATATTGGTTGCAGTTCCTGATAGCAATTGGACTGTGGCCGTCTCGATCAAACTTAGTGAACTCAGAGCAGCGGGTAGAAAAGCGGCAATAGGCTTTGCTAGTTTGTTCGTGGTACTGGGCATTATTATTACCTTGGTAGTCAGAGCTTTATCCGATCAGTTAGCAAAACCCTTGGGTCAGTTGGCTAATACTGCCAAAGCGGTGATTGCAGGCAACCTGAACGTTCAGGCGGAGCTTGTTGGTGCTACCGAGACGCAGCTACTGGCTCAAGTCTTTAATAACCTGGTGACACGGGTCAAAGGTCGATTACAGGACCAAGAACAAGAAACTGAACAGGCGCGGACACTAGTGCTAGTCAGCAACCAGCTTCAGCAATCCTTAAACTTCGACAATATCCTACAAACTTCCGTTTATGGGGTACACCTTGCCCTCAACACAGACCGTGTATTTATCTATCGCTTTAATCCTGACTTCAAAAGCGGGATAATTGCAGCGGAGATCGTAAATTCTGGTTTTGTTAAAGCCCTAGGGCAAACTATTTACGAACCAATCACGACCGGGGAAATTACAAAGTTTAAGTTGGAGAAGCTTGTTAGTGTCGAGAACCTTCAACAAGCTACTCTAACTGGTGCTCCTGGGCAGTTCCTTCAACGCCTTGGTGTCGTAGCCAGCCTGGTTGCGCCAATTATAGTTGGGGGTAAACTTTTCGGCTTGTTGTATGCGAATGATTGCTCAAAACCCCACCCTTGGCAGGAGTCAGAACGTGAGTTAATGCAGCAGTTAACTAGACAAATTGGTGATGCCCTTACCCAAGCCCTGCTCCTGGAACAGCAGCAAGCCACGGTGGACATTTCCCAAAGGTTAAATGAGATTACTGCTAGCATGCTTAAATCCTTAGAACGGGAAAAGATTTTCGCGGCTACGGTGGTGGGAATTAAAAGAGCGCTCTCGTGCGATCGCACAATCATTTACCTCCTCGAACAGAATCATAAAGGGTCAATGGTTGGCCTTTCAGTAACTCTGGATGGGTCTGTTACCCCACAAACACAGAAAGAAGAGTTGGATTTTGCCCTAGAGGATGTTGATCACTACCAGTCACGTCAGGTTCTAGCCATTGATAATCTTGAGGGTGAGTTGACCCAGTACCAGCAGTCCCAAGTAGAGAGGCTTGGCCAAACTTCTCTACTGCTTGGAGCTAAGGCCAGTTTAGTGGCACCGATTTTGGTGGCAGAGAACTTGATTGGCTTTCTGGCTGCCCATCAATGTTCACAGCCAAGAGCTTGGCAGGAAACGGATATCAAGGTTTTCACTCAGGTGGCGATTCAATTGGGCTTTGCTCTAGAGCAGGCTAATCTCCTCGAAAAGAGGGAAAGAATTTCTCAAGAGCAAAGACAGGAAAAAGAAGCACTCCAGAAGCAACTGCTGGTACTGCTTGAAAATTTGCAAGGGGCAGCACAAGGAGATCTGACAGTGCGCTCTGACGGGACTTTGGATGAGATTGGTAAAGTTGCTGATTGTTTTAACACAATTATTGAGAATTTGCAAACTCTCGTAACCCAGGTCAACAACTCAGCGGTTGAAGTCAATACCTTACTAGGAAACAACGAGGTGGTAGTCGGTCAACTAGCAGAAGATGCTCTTAAGCAGGCTTCAGAAACCACTCACACCCTGGATTCAGTAGAGCAAATCACCGATTCGATTCAAGCAGTGGCTGAGAATGCTGATCAGGCGGCGAGAGTAGTTGATGGAGTTACAACCACTGTTGAAGCTAGCAGCACTGCTATTAACCTAACTCAGGAGAGTATGCTGGAATTGCGAGACACGATTGGGGAAACGACCTCAAAAGTGAAGCAGCTAGGTAAATCTTCCGAAAAGATTGCTAAGGTGGTTGCCAAGAGCAACATGCTCTTGGTTCAAACCAATGTTTTGGCTATTAACGCTGAGATTGAGGCTGGGCGGTCTGGTAATGGGATTCAGGGTTTTGTCGTGATTGCCAAAGAAGTAAATCAGCTTAGCAACCAATTGATCAAAGCTACCCAGGAAATTCACAAAATAGTAGATGATATCGACCTAGAAATGTCTCAATTAGTGAAGGTAATGGAACAGAGCACTGCTGTGGTGGAGAAGGGCACAAGTCGAGTTGAGGAAGCTAAGCAGAATCTGAAACAGCTGATGGAAGCTTCGTGCCAGATCGAGCAGCTAGTAGCAGCCATTTCCCAGGGGAGTGTTTCCCAAACCGAAACCACTCAGAACGTGGCTATGTTGATCAAAGAGATGGCTCAATTCTCGGAACGCACCGTTGATTCCTCTAGGCAAATTTCAAGTTCCTTAACCTCAACCGTAGCCGTAGCTCAGGAATTGCAGGAGTCGGTTAGTGGTTTTAAAGATTTTTGATAACACCAGCTATCAGCCGTCAGCTGTCAGCTGTCAGCCGTTGGCCGTAGGCCACGCTACTTGAGGTGCTGTCAGCCTTCAGCTGTCAGCCGTTGGCCGTAGGCCACGCTACGCAAACAGCTTTGTGGCACAGGCTTTGACGCTGTGACTTAACTCAAATTAAACTAATACTTACGTATTTTATTCTTAACGGTTTCCTCCTCAACCGTGCCCATAAGCTGATAGCTGATAGCTGATAGCTGATAGCTGATAGCTGATAGCTGATAGCTGATAGCTGATAGCTGATAGCTGATAGCTGATAGCTGATAGCACCTCAAGTAGCGTGCCCATAAGCTGATAGCTGATAGCTGATAGCTGATAGCTGATAGCTGATAGCTGATAGCTGATAGCTGATAGCTGATAGCTGATAGCTGATAGCTGATAGCTGATAGCTGATAGCTGATAGCTGATAGCTGATAGCTGATAGCTGATAGCTGATAGCTGATAGCACCTCAAGTAGCGTGCCCATAAGCTGATAGCTGATAGCTGATAGCTGATAGCTGATAGCTGATAGCTGATAGCTGATAGCTGATAGCTGATAGCTGAATGCTTACATTAAATTATATTAACTGTGTTCAAAAAACTTAAAGTTCCTCAAACCCTTGCTGTTCTAGGATCCGAAGTTACCTGTGCCCTTGTCTGAGGTGATTATCTCAATTGTCTCAGATTGACTTCATGGTTATCTCAGAGTTTGGCATAACAATTGGCGTGGATAGTGAGCAGAACCAGATTTCGGTATGAAGAATTCAGTGCGAGCTTCTGAATTAGGACTCAAATTGCTTGACCGGGCTAGACGCCTGAAAAAATGGAACAAAACCGCAGAAGCTTGGTGTAGCAGTGCCTTAACCTCTAGGGCAACTTTAAACCGATTTTGGGCCAGACAACCGATTCGCTGTGACACCTTCATCGCTATTTGTAGTGCTGTAGGGGTTGATTGGGAAAAGGTTGTTGAGCCAGATCAGATTAAGGCAGATCAAATCAATAACGGCAAGAGTCCCACTGTGGCTCAAATTAAACGTGTTGATTGGGGACAAGCACCAAAGCTAAGAGGTTTCTACGGTCGTACTGAGGAACTCAACACCCTACAGCAATGGATTCTTCAGGACAAGTGCCGCCTGGTGACACTTCTAGGGATGGGGGGAATTGGTAAAACCTCTGTGGCTGTGACTTTAGCCCATCTTCTGGAAGATAAATTTGAGTTTGTGATTTGGCGGACTCTACGCAATGCGCCTCCCCTAGAAGAACTCCTGGCAGACCTGATTCAATTTTTGTCTGGACAGCAGGAAACCAATTTACCCTCCTCTGTGGATGGCAAAATTCTGCGATTGATTCGGTATTTACAAGGGCGGCGTTGCTTGCTAGTTCTAGATAATGTTGAGTCGATTCTGCAAAGTGGCGATCGCACCGGTAGTTATCGAGAAGGATATGCTGAATACGGTGAGCTGCTCAGAAGTATTGGTGAAACCGCCCACCACAGCTGTCTATTACTGACCTCTCGGGAGCCACCCCAGGACTTGATTATCCTGGAGGGGGAAAGCTTACCCATTCGCTGCTTCCCACTCACAGGGTTATCAGACACTGATGGGCAGGAAATCCTGAAGGAAAAAGGAAATTTTGCTGGGGATGAGACCCAGTGGCTAACGGTTATTGAGCACTATGCTGGAAATCCTTTAGCCTTAAAAATGGTGGCTTGTGTGGTCAGAGACTTTTTTTATGGCAATATTGCTCAGTTCCTGAATTTTTTAAAGCAAGGCTCATTCATTTTTGATGATATTCGGGATTTGCTAGATCGGCAGTTTCAGCGCCTGAGTGCTACACAACAAGAGCTGATGTACTGGCTAGCTATTAATCGCGAACCGGTTTTTTTTAAGGAGTTGGAACAGGACGTTGTCTGCCACCGATGCTCTCCTGACATTTTACAGTCTCTAGGGTCTCTACAACGGCGCTCATTGATTGAGAAAACCTCGGCTGGGTTTACCCAACAACCTGTAGTGATGGAATACATGGTTAATCGATTAATTGAGCAGATTCCTGAGGAAATTACTAGTCAAAATTTGGCTCTGTTCCGCACTCACGCATTAGTCAAAGCCACTGCTGCTGAGTATATTCGGGATAGTCAAGTCTCTCTGATTATCGAACCGATTATTGAAAGATTACTCGCTAGTTTTGGTTGCACAAAAAATCTCAGCAATCACTTGCTAGAAATTATATCAATGCTGCGCTCCCCAACTTCCACGGTAAAAAAAATAACTCAAGATCCGGCATATATCTGCGGCAATATAATTAATATAATGCGCCAATTACAGGTTGATTTAAACAGCTATGACTTTTCTAATCTAACAGTTTGGCAAGCTAACCTAGAGGGGATTAAATTACACAATGTCAATTTCGCTGATGCTGACTTGACCAGCTCAGTATTTACGGAAACCTTAGGAAATATTTTATCAGCAGCATTCAGCCCAGATGGTAAACTATTAGCAACCTGTGATACAGATTGGAAAGTTCGCCTGTGGGAAGTACCAAGCGGTAAACTAGTTTTGCTATGTGAGGGTCATACCAATTTGGTACGAGACCTTGCTTTCAGCCATGATGGTAAAATCTTAGCTAGTTGCAGTGCCGATCACACCGTTAAGTTTTGGGATGTCAGTGATGGTAAGTGCTTAAAGACTTGTACCGGACATACTAATGAAGTATGTTCAGTCGCTTTTAGTCCAGATGGTAAGACCCTAGTTACTAGTAGTGGCGACCACACCTTGAAAGTCTGGGATATCAAAACTGCAGAATGTCTCAAAACTTGCACCGGACATAGCAGTTGGGTTAGATCCGTTGCCTTTAGTCCAGATGGTAAGACTATAGCCAGTAGCAGTGACGACCACACGGTGAAATTCTGGGATAGTGGCACTGGTGAATGCCTGAACACTGGCACTGGACATAGGGATTGCGTTGGGTCAGTGGCATTCACCAGTGACGGGAAAACCCTAGCCAGTGGCAGTGGCGACCACACGGTGAAGTTTTGGGAGGTAAGCACAGGTCGCTGCTTAAGAACTTACACTGGACATAGTAGTGGTGTCTACTCCGTGGCCTTTAGTCCAGATGGCAAAACCCTGGCTAGTGGCGGTGGCGACCACATAGTCAGGCTGTGGGATACTAGCACCAATGAATGTTTGAAAACCTTGCATGGACACAGCAATCAGGTATTTTCAGTGGCCTTTAGTCCTTATGGAAACACCCTGGTTTGTGTGAGTTTAGACCAAAAGGTGAAGCTGTGGGATTGTCAAACCGGTCAATGCTTGAAAACTTGGTATGGAAATACGGATTGGGCAATGCCCATCGCGTTTAGTAGTGACGGTCACACCCTGGCTAGTGGCAGTAACGACTACACGGTAAGAGTATGGGATTATGGTACTGGTAGCTGCATCAGAACCTTGCCCGGACATACTGACTTTGTCTATTCAGTGGCATTCAGTAGTGATAGGAAAACCTTAGCCAGTGGCAGTACAGACAATACGATTAGGCTGTGGGATGTTAGCACAGGTTGCTGCATTAGAACACTACATGGCCATACTGATTGGGTATTTTCAGTAGCATTCAGTAGTGACGGGAAAACCTTAGCCAGTGGCAGTGCCGACCACACGGTCAAGCTGTGGGATGTCAGCACAGGTCACTGCATCAGAACGTTTCAAGAACATACCGATAGACTGCGTTCAGTGGCATTCAGTAATGACGGGAAAACCTTAGCCAGTGGCAGTGCTGACCACACGGTGAGGTTATGGAATTGTGAGACTGGAAGCTGTGTGGGAATTTTGCGCGGACATAGTAATCGAGTCCACTCGGTCGCCTTTAGTCCCAATGGTCAGCTTTTGGCTAGTGGCAGTACAGACCACACGGTGAAGCTGTGGGATATCCGTGAGAGTAAGTGCTGCAAAACCTTGACCGGACATACCAATTGGGTATTGTCAGTTGCTTTCAGTCCCGATGGGAAAACCCTAAGCAGTGGCAGTGCTGACAAAACGGTCAGACTTTGGGATGTTTCCACAGGGGAGTGCCTTGACATTTGCACCGGACATAGCCATCTGGTCTCTTCAGTCGCCTTCAGTGTGGATGGTCAAATTATGGCCAGTGGGTCTCAAGACCAAACGGTAAGGCTAAAGGATGTAGAAACAGGGGAGTGTTTGAAAATCCTGAAAACTCCTAGACTCTATGAAGCCATGAATATTACTGGAGTTAGAGGGTTAACTGAGGCACAGAAAGCAACTTTGAAAACTTTGGGAGCGATAGGATGAAGTTAGAAGTTAGAAGTTAGAAGTTAGAATTTAGAATTGGGAATTTAGAATTTAGAATTTAGAATTGGATTTTTTTCATTCTTCATTCTTCATTCTTCATTCTTCATTATTTTTGCAGTTGTCGCCATTGCAGTATCAAAATAATAGGGAATGCTATGCTCTGAAATAGCCCCTACGCGAACCCATTTAGCTTAGCTGTTACCGTAGCGCATTAGCTGATATTTAAACTGTATTAATAAGGGATAATTTTAGTAGTATAATAGTTATTATAAATTCTGAATTGGGTAACATTTATTCCATGAGTTATGACCAATCAACGTGCAGACTACGATAATCCATGGAAAGAGGCAATTTCCTTATATTTCCAACCTTTTATGGCATTTTTATTTCCCGAAATTGAGGAAAACATTGACTGGGATAAAGGCTATGAGTTTCTCGACAAGGAATTCCAACAGATAGCCCGGGATGGGGAAATTAGCACTAGGGAAGCAGACAAATTAGTTAAGGTTTGGCGCAGCGATGGCCAGGAAACTTGGGTACTAATTCATGTGGAAGTCCAAAGTCAATACGAATCCGTGTTTGCTGAGAGGATTTATGTGTACAATGTCTTGATGGAGTCGCTCATGGTCTTTTAAAAGCGGGGATGAAGGTTGGTAGCGCGCTTTTAGCCGTGAAAAAAATCTTTTCAATATTCCGTAATTTTTCTCCGGCGTGGTGTATAATAAAGTAAGTAAAAAAGGTCGATACTGATGATAGTTATAGAGTTCAAGGCATACGGCAAGCAAAAACAATATAATGCGATTGATGAAGCTATAAAAACAGCTAAATTTATTCGCAATAAATGCATCCGTCACTGGATGGATAATAAAGGTGTAAAGAAAACTGATTTAAGTGCTCTTTGTGCTGTCCTAGCCAAAGAATTCCCATTTGCCAATGAACTCAATTCCATGGCTCGACAAGCTAGCGCTGAAAGAGCATGGTCATCGATTGCACGTTTCTATGACAACTGCAAGAAGAAAGTCCCAGGGAAGAAAGGTTTTCCAAAATTCAAAAAGCACTGCCACTCGGTGGAATATAAGACTACGGGATGGAAACTATGTCCAGACAAAAAGTGGATTAATTTTATCGACAAGAAAGGTATTGGAAAACTTAAACTCAAAGGAACATGGGATTTATGGTGTTTGGAAATAAAACTGATAAAAAGAGTTAGGATAGTCCGCCGAGCAGACGGATACTATGTCCAATTTTGTGTCAATACTGACATTTATGAGGAGATAGAATTAACGGGCAAAACTATTGGTTTAGATGTTGGATTAAAAAACTTCTATACCGATTCTAATGGCGATAGTCAACCTAACCCTAGATTTTATCGAAAAGGTGAGAAACGACTAAAATTTCATCAACGTCGGGTTTCCCGGAAAAAGAAAGGCAAGGCCGTAGGCCACGCTTCGCGAACAGCCAACCGTAAGAAAGCCATTAATAGACTAGGCAAGACTCACCTTAATATAAGTAGGCAGCGTGAAGAACATGCCAAGAGACTGGCGCGTTGCGTAGTCCAATCTAACGATTTGGTAGCCTATGAAGATTTGAGGGTTAAAAACTTGGTTAAGAACCACTCTCTTGCTAAATCTATCTATGATGCAGGTTGGTACCAATTCAGAAAATGGATAGAACATTTTGGTACGAAGTTTGGTAGAGTAACTGTTGCAGTCAATCCTTCCTATACTTCGCAAAACTGTTCTAATTGTGGCGAAGTGGTTAAGAAGTCGATTTCTACTAGAACCCATGTCTGTTCGTGCGGATGTGAATTAGATCGTGACCACAACGCCGCAATCAACATTTTGAATCGAGCCTTGAGTACGGTGGGGCACACCGGAACTTGGAATAATATTCCAAACGCTTGGGGAGATTTAGCCTCTACTTTGATTGGTGAAAACCTGTCACAGCAAGCCGAGTCATTGAACCAAGAATCCCCGTCTCGCGATTAGTGGGGAGTGTCAAGTTACTAGTTTTGAACGCCTTGCTCGTCAAGAAGGGATTGAAATCGGCATTTTGGAAAAAGGTCGAGAATGGCTCCTGGAAGTACTTCGGCTTCGTTTTGAAGATGTGCCTAGTGAGTTGGTGGAAACAATCAACCAAATTAAGGAGGACTCGATTTTGACAATGTTGCACAGACAGGCAATTACCATTGCTTCTGTAGAGGAGTTTATGGTTGTGGTTAATCAGCAGCTAGCTTCTGGTGAGCAAAGTTCTTAGGTGCGCTGTAAGCATTCAGCAGTCAGCAGTCAGCAGTCAGCTTTGTGGCATAGGCTTAATGTTTGTGGCACGGGCTTCGACACTGTTACATAACTTAGATTCAACCAATGCTGACCTGTTTTATTCAAAAGCTAATAGCCTATTAGCTGATAGCTGAATCCTTACGGTGCGCTTAACGGAAAGTGCCACAGGAAAATTTGATAAATTATTGGAATGAAGAATGTATAATTTAGAATTTAGAATTGGATTTTTTTTCATTCTTCATTCTTCATTCTTCATTCTTCATTCTTAATCTGATTGTAAGCATTCAGATTAAGAAATTTTCGGTAATACTGATATCATTCCAAACCAACTTAATGGTAAAATGTTCTCCTGCTTCGCCGCTAACTTGCAACTTAAGATTTTCTGTCTCTCTGGCTTGGACTTGAATCACCACAATTCCTTCTTCATCTAGCACCATAATTTGTAAACCTTTGGGGAGAAGGTCTCGACCACCAGCAGGATGCAGCTCAATGGATAGATTCATTTTGGGTGATTCTGTCCGATGTAGCTCCACTAATAAAGCGACTTGCTGATCACCCCAGCCGATCTCAGTACCGAGTAGCTTACCTCTTTTCACTCCTGCTGTAGTATGGAATTTGCTACTAGCTTCTTGATGCAGTCGCTCATGGGGGAAACCCCCAAGACCGCGCTGCATCGCTTGGTGAAAGGAGTCACTTCTAAAACTTAAAACTCGCTCTGGGTATTGCTCTAAGATAGTCTCCACGTTTTCCCAACCCGGATCAAAACAATCCTCTAACCACCGCTTTAGTTTTACCACCTTTTGACTGGGTTTTGATCGCTGTGGTGGGCTGGGGTCTAATCTAAAATTGTCTAATCTCAAACTATCCTTAGGGAAGGGAGAAGGGGAAATGGGGAATGGGGAATGGGAGCTATTAGATCCTGAATCCCCTTGCCTTCCGGAACCTCTGCGAAAAACGGGAACTGCTTTGTGGGTTTGTCCTGCTGGAATAGTGGTGTGTGACATTAATAAGTTACTCCAATACACTCTGCAATTTTCATAATAATGGCCAGACAATCGCAAAATTTCTCAGTTTTTGTCTCATTTGTATCAGTTTTAAATTATATAAATTCTACGACTTTTGAGGTACAAATGTCTGGGTTTTAGGGAGCAGGGAGCAGGGAGCAGGGAGCAGGGAGCAGATAAGAGGCAATAGGCAATAGGTTAAAAATATTGTGTATCTGATAGCTATGATAAACGCTATAAGAATGTAGAATTTGAAATTATGCCTTAACCCTTAACCATTCTAAATTCTTCATTCTTCATTCTAAATTCTTCATTTTGCTGGTAATCTCTCTAATTGCTGCTAAATCGGGATAGCATAATATACTATCCATTGCTAGCCAAAGTAAGTACTCGATATTCCCGGCGGGGCCAGTAATGGGAGAGGAGATTAATCCTTTGTACTGCCAACCCAGCTGTTTGGCGGATTCTAGAACGTTTGCGATCGCATCCGCACGGTGATGGGGGTCCCTGACTACTCCCTTTTTCCCGACACGGTCACGACCAACTTCAAACTGAGGCTTGACTAGCAACACTACTTCACGGGGAGGGGATAGCAGTTGCCACAGAGCAGGAAGAATTTTGGTTAAGGAAATAAACGAAACATCGACTACGCCTAAATCAGCATAGACTTGACTCTGATTCGGGACTGGTGAAACACCGTACAAGTCCGCAGGCTGAAGATAGCGTAAGTTGGTACGTTCTTTCAACACCACCCGCTGGTCATTGCGCAGACTCCAGGCTACTTGTCCATATCCCACATCAACACCATAAACCTGTTTTGCTCCAGCTTTTAGCAAGCAGTCGGTGAAGCCACCGGTGGAAATACCACCATCTAGGCAAATGCGTCCCTTTACTGAAATTCCAAATACCTCCAAGGCTTTGGCAAGTTTTTGCCCTCCTCTGGATACAAAAGGGGGTTTCTCTTTCACCTGAATCTGAGCCGTGGTCTTAATTTCAGTTCCCGGCTTATCTAATATTTGTCCATCTACCATTACTTCACCGGCACGAATCAGCACCTGAGCTCGCTGTCGGGATTCACACAGGTTACGGTCTACTAATAATTTGTCGAGTCGTTGTTTAACCAATGGGATTGGAAGGTTAGGAGGTTAGGAGGTTAGGAGGTTAGGAGGTTGAAGGTTAGGAGGTTGGAAGGTTGAAGGTTGATGGTTAGTAGAATTCAGAATGTAGTGCGTAGGGTGCGTTAGGGACGGGCTCGCCCTAATTTTCCGCCTCGTAGCCAGTGTTGAGATAGCCCGTCCCGTAACGCACCACCGGGTCTGCACTTGTGATCTCTTTGCAGTCTACCACTGAGATACTTTGGTTTGGGTTGTTGTGTGACTTTCGCTGGTGCAGAAACTAGAATCGAGTACTAAATGCGATCGCATCCCAAAGGGAGTGACAAGCCACCTTTTTACCCTTGTTATCACCCCCTCAGGTCTTAATCCCTACTCCCATTAACTTAGGAGCTTTGTAGCTCACCCCATTGAAAACACTATATAATACCGATTTTAAGGACAATATCAAAAACAAGCCGATGTCAAGAAATCCTCTAATTCATAGAAATCTGTGTTTTCTAAGTCTTTAGGATGGATGACTAAAGTTAGTTTCCTGGTGACAAACTCCTTCTTAGAAGCCACTACGAATGAAAGAATAATTAACTTAGCTAATGCCATTCGAGGTAAGTTAGTACGAGCTAAGTCCGCTCCAATAACAGGTATAGCAACGTCGATACCATGACCCTTCCGGCGAACTTCTTCCCAAAGACAGCTCAAAGAATTCCAAATGTAGTCAGCATTTGACTGGACTCTCAGGTCATTGCCCATATAGCCGTAAGCTGTCCAGAAATAGCGTTTGTCAGGGGAACCCAATGCTATAGTTGTGCCTATGGGATAGCGCCAAGACTTTCCCTTGTTTTTGTTAGGTTCTTTTGTACGTTGAGCTTTGTAGTCCTCCAATACTGCTTCAATCTCTGTGTCTAATTTAGTAAGGTCATTGCCATAAATGCCCGTAAGAAACTGTCCCTGTACACTAGAAGGTTTGATGACTTCTCCGAGTTCCGTATCGAAAACATCGTTAGCTCCTATGACTAAATGCCCAGGCTGATTAAAAAGATTGCCAATTTTAATTTCTACAACTGAGTCGGGAGAAGACAACGCTTTACACACCGAGCTACGGGGAAAACGCTGAATAACTGCTATCGCCAGGGAGACTACTACTAGTCCCAAGTAGCCAATCCAACCAAAATTCAGACTCTCTGGAAAAAAAAGTGCTACTGGCTCGATAGACAGCCATAAAAGACCAAATATACTGATAAAAGAGCTTCCTATGCGTTTAAGCCCAACCTGAGTCAAGAGTTTGAGATAGAGCATCAATTCTTCAAGATGTGTATCCAGTCTGTGTAGAAATTCTACTATACCCACCCTTCAGGTAAATCTTGGGATATAGAAACTTTCAGGGCAGCTTCAAAAGCCTTATTCGCAAGCTCTAGATTCTCGACTTGCTCCCCTCGGATTCGCTCCCGATAAACCATACCTAGACGGTATTGCATGATTGTCCACTCGTTAGGTAACTTTTCGGGATTGATCAGAGTCAGAGCTTCTTCAAATGCCGCGATCGCCTGTTCCTGATTTTCTGGTTGCTCTTCCCCAGGGATATTTAGATAGGTTATCCCCAGGTTATTTAACACCATTAATCTTTCTTGCGGAAACTCTCCAGAAGTGAATACAGTAAGAGCGTCTTGGAAAGCATCAATAGCCAAATGCTTATTATCAGCAACTTCACCCTGAAGCCGATGATAATAGGCATCCCAAAAAGTTTTGATTTTTCGCCCAATATTGAGGAAATTTATCCAATTCAAATGCTTTGATTGCTTGCTCCACATTATCAGTTGGATGTCCTTGAGGATTTTGTAGTAAACAGACACCAAGCCAATGTTGCAGCTCTGCCCAACCATATTGCCTCTTCCAAATTTCCTGTTTCCTACCTGGATTATCATCCCCACCTAGTCCCAATTCAGAAAATGTTTGGCTAAAACGATCTAATCCCTGCCTATAAAGTAGTTCTACTTGGGGCATTTTTATTGGTTTAGATATCTAACAAATATAATAAATAATCGTTCGATTGATGAGTAAAATTACCTAGCAATTTTATTTTATATTAGTCTCTCAGGGAGCAGTTTCCTTTGACCTCTATAACCTTAGTTTCTTTGTTCTTGTATCTTGACATTCTCGTCCCACGAAATTCAACAGTCATTAAGTGATTTTTGATAGGACCTAGCTTGAGTTCCAATATATGCTCAACTATACCGCTCATTTTGAGCTCATAAACTGCGGCAAGTCTTGCGATTCTCAAGAACTTATCTTTTTGCATTTTTAGGTTTTTCCATAGCTCGGGGAAATTAATTGGCTCTATACGCTTTCCTCCAGCGGAACAGTTAATAAGAGAATCGACCCTCAAATAATCTTCCTTATTGGATAGCAAACTATCATCATTGAACAGTAAAATTATCACGCGCATTTCAGCGATTTCGTCAGGACTATAATAATTACCATTATTTGAACCAACTCTTATGTCTTGAAAAATATTTTCCTGAGACTGTTGGATTGGTAATAGAGTAATAACAAATAGATTTTTGCCCCCAGTGGATGTTAATATAACATCCTTTACTTCAGTAAGTAAAGCTTCCTCCTGATAGGCATAACTGATTGGTGAGTAGTGGGAAAATTGATCAGGTTTTAGATCTTTCAAATTTGCCTGTTCTTCCAGATCGTTTGTTGTGATTTGAACTGAAATCGTCCCATCTGATTTTGTTTCTACTAATTTCGCTAAGTAATAGTTATTATTTAACAAAATCCAATTACCTGAAGTTTTTACGCTTTGTACAGCAGTTTTTTTAGAGGGAGAGTTAGTAGTTGAGGGCTTTTTTGCTGCCGTGGAGGCCGAATTTGATTTTCTACTTTTATTAGCCGTAGTGGATGACTTTTTTCGTTCCGTTGTAGCTGTTTTTCCTTTAGTATTTTCCAACCACTGTAACAAATTTTGACGAAATATGTCGCGAAAATTTGCTGGTTGTTTGTAATCTTTTGCTGAAGGGGTGACGAAACAGGCTGAAATGCCTGGTATGTAAAGGTAGTACCACTTTATGGTAGAAAAAAGGTAGGTCTTCTATTTGCAACAAAACCTACCTGTTGACAATGTTACCCGAATTCTACCAAAACCACCTAAAAAGTCAATTTACTCTAGCAGAATATATTTTCTTAAAAATTTTCGTCAATCTCTTACAGTCAATTAAAAAAGTTAGTTTGGAAAAGTTAGCCAATGCTCTCCCTTTACCTATTAAATTTGAAAGTAGAAGAAAAAGAATTCAAAGATTATTATTGTTGCCCAACCTAACAATTGAAAAAGTTTGGTTGCCAATAGTTGAAAAATTCTTGAAAATCTACTTTACCGATGATCAAATAATTTATGTAGCAATGGATAGAACGAATTGGGGTAGCATCAATTTATTAATGGTTAGCTTCATTTGGGATAAAAGCGATGCAGCGCGGTCTTGGGGGTCCCCCCCATGAGCGACTGCATCAAGACAGAGCGTTTCCAATATATTTTACATTGTTACCAAAGTTAGGTAGTAGTAATTTAAAAGAGCAAAAAAGTATTTTATCAAAAGTTATTCCAATTTTTAAAAACTATAAAATCTGTGTATTGGGAGATAGAGAATTTTGCTCTGTTAAATTAGCAAAGTATCTCCAGGACTTTGGTGTATATTTTTGTTTGCGTTTAAAAAAGAATGAATTTATTGAGGATCAAAAAAATCGTTGGATTGAATTAAATAATTTAGGTCTAGTCCCTGGAGTTTCTTTGTTTATCAAAGGAGTTAGAGTGACTAAAACTCGTGGTTTACTAGGTTTTAATGTCGCCGGAAAATGGCAACGTAAAATTAAGGGATTAGCCCCAAAAGAAGCATGGTTTATTTTGACAAATTTTGATAATTTGGAGTCCGCTATTTCCGCTTATAAAAAAAGATTTGATATTGAGGAAATGTTTAGAGATTTTAAGACAGGTGGTTATAACTTGGAAAATACTAAGGTTGAGGGTGAACGCTTTATTTCTCTAGTTTTATTGATAACTATAGCTTATACTTCTGCAACGATTGAAGGTCAACATATTAAACGAAAAGGAATGCAGAAATATGTTGGTCGTGTCAAAGAATATGGTCGCAGGGAGCGGAGACATAGCAGTTTTTATGTTGGTTTATACGGTCAAACCTGGGTGAATCTTAAGGATGTTTGTCTAGAATTAGTAACTGAATTAATCAGACTAAATCCTAATAAACGAAAATATTATCAACGAGGTCTAAGGGCTAGGTCGCTTATAGAGTCTGCGTTTTAACTTATTTCGTCACCCCCCCAGAATCTTTTGTTAATGCCTTGCGCTGAATTTTGTTCTTGAAATCCAGCACCTTTTCTCGCTGTTTCAGTTTCTCCTTTGTATTTAGATTCGCTGATGCCTCTCGAAAATAAAACCAGATATTGGGTTTCTCATCTTTCTCAAAAGCCGCAACTGCTCGTTCGTATTCTTCCACAGTTCCAGACTCGGCACTGCGCGTGGGAGTGCCCAAGCGATTCCACATAATGCACACAAATAGCTCATACTCTTCCATGTTAGCTATCTGAGCATTGAGTACAGCTTGGCCACCCTCACCATAGCCCGGATAGGTATTTTTTTCCGAACGTACTACTTGTAGCATCACACCTTTACTCAGAGCAGTAGTTCGGTTAATTTCCTCCACTACTTTTTCTACATAGTCCCGCTCCCTTCTTACATCACTAGGGGAAGCCAGGAAAATTTTTAGTAGTTCTACTTGGGGCATTGTTTATTAGTTTAGGAATATAAATACTATGGTAATCGAGCCAGTAGTGAGTAAGATTACATGGCTAAGAAGGGCGTTGCATAAATGCGGGATGATTTTAATAGTTTTGTGGAATGGTCATCTTAGTAGAATGGGCATCTTGCCCGTGTCATTGGAATGGGGATCTTGCTGTAGAATGGGCATCTTGCCCGTTTCAATTCCCGGGCAGGCATCCTGCCCACTCTACTCCTATTGATCGGGCGGGCATCCTGCCCACTCTACTCCTATTCAATATTTTCGGACGGGCATCCTGCCCACTTTACTCCTATTCATTCTTTTCCCGATTCCCGACTCCCGATTCCCGATTCCCGATTCCCGATTCCCGATTCCCGATTCCCTAAAATCACAAAACCCCGCAAAGACATAACCTTGCAGGGCTTCATAATATTCTATTTGGTGGCGGGAGGCGGATTTGAACCACCGACCTTCGGGTTATGCGTACCAACTACAACTTTCGTTGCCTGGATCTTCCAGTTTGTGGTCTGGACTGTCCCTTCACCCTCGCCTTAAACGTTAGGGTGCCTGCCTAACCAGTCTCTACACCTTCTCCCTTTGGGAGCTTGGCTCGGGATTACCTCGCTACAGGCTTCCCCGAATTTGACAGGTAAACACACGGAGATTTATCTTCGTGCCGCCCATGCTCAAGCAAGCTATTAAGCGTCTAGCTAACTTGATTGTTGAGCCCGACGAGCTACCAGGCTGCTCTATCCCGCGTCGTCTTTTTTACTATAACACCTAATTTCCAAAAGTGGCAAGGGGAAATTGGAAATTTCTCAAATTAATTCTATCAGCTATCAGCTATCAGCTATCAGCTATCAGCTATCAGCTATCAGTCATCAGCTATCAGCTATCAGCTATCAGTCATCAGCTATCAGCTATCAGCTATCAGCTATCAGCTATCAGCTATCAGTCATCAGCTATCAGCTATCAGCTATCAGTCATCAGCTATCAGTCATCAGCTATCAGTCATCAGCTATCAGCTATCAGCTATCAGTTATCAGCTATCAGTCATCAGCTATCAGCTAAAGGCCGTTGGCCACGCTACTTGAGGTGCTATCAGCTATCAGCTATCAGCGCGAGCCTAAACCTGACCGCTGACCGCTGACCGCTGACCGCTGACCGCTGACCGCTGACCGCTGAATGCTGACCGCTGACCGCTGACCGCTGACCGCTGACCGCTGAATGCTTATATGGAGGGAGTCGGGAGTGATCAGCTCACCCCTTAAGGCATAGATAACTCACCAACCACTTCTAAACGCTTGTATTTACTGAGATTAATAAACATCGACTCCAAGGTATCTGCTACCGAAGGAGTAATCCAAGCCATTTGCTTAAGTAGGGCAATGGCTGCAGCATACTTAGCAGATTTGCCACCATCGAGGACTTTAATGGCTAGACCCATATTCTCCCCAACGCGACCGATACACTGAACCCCTTGTGCTCCCGATTTACTGACCAGTTCCCCTTCGGATAATCGCATCAGTTCTGTATCAAATCCCCCATCCCCGGACACCATCTGGGGATGACTGATCATGGCGCGGACAATACGCTCCATGGCCAGATTATTACCAGAAGAGAGCAGAGCGTACAATAATGCCATTTGCCGTAGCTGTAAAAAATAAGTCGGAGCGTTACAGTCGTCGTGAGCGAGAATTAACTCTTGCTCCGGCATCTGTAGCAGCTCCGCTACTTGGCTTAAGATTAACATTTGCACGGGATGATTATACTCCAAATAGCTCTTGATTAGCCACTGCCTTTGTTGACAAACAGCCAACATTCCAGCATGTTTACCGGAACAGCAATGCTGGAGTGAACTTTCCTGGCCTGGGGGAATGGGACACTGTAGTGCTGATGGGTCAACATCACAGCGCCAAAGAATATTAAAGACTTGCCTGACCTGCTCCATCGTGCCGTGATGGGAACTACACATAATAGCCAAGTCTCGGTCCGTGAGATTGTAACGCTCAAGGGTACCTGTGGTAGTGACCGCTAAGGCTTGGAAAGGTTTGAGTGCAGAGCGAATAAATGTCGAGGTTTCTGGGTTACCCGCAACATATAACATCCGTCCCCGGTCATCACACACAACCGCTTGAGCTGAATGAACTGATTCGATAATGCCTTCCCGTAGTAAACGGACTTCTAAGGCTCGTGTTTGAGTACGTTTTCCCCTGGTCATGGATTAGACTTAAAGCTACCCTATAGCTTAGTTGGAGCAATCGAGCTAGGTGGCTGATAACACACGCCAAATGATATTGCCACCAATCACGACTATAATCAAAAATCCGAACGTCCAGTATAAACGTCGCAAAATTGGTTGGAGTTCATAAGAAACAATTAAGCGATCGCGAGCCAAAATTTCTGGGGTTTTTGTCCAGGTTTGACCGTCATACCAGCCTGACTCCTCGTAGACAATGGTTTCTCTGATCAAGCGATCGCGTACATAGAACCAACCCAGGTATAGCCGCAGCAAGGCTAAAATCAAGAATATACTTGCTCCTGCCCCGCCACAGAGCAGAAACTTGATTATCGCTTTTTGCGGTGGAAAACTCACTGCTGCTATCGGCCCTGAAATCAGCCAGCTCAACCCCCAAACCCAAGCCAGCTTCATCACATAATTTGGTAGTTCCAGCCTTACCCAGTTAAAAAACCAAGAGTCCCTTAGTTCTTGGTATTCATTTATGGGTTGCTGCTCTTCTGGAACAGGACATACATAAACGGGAGATTTCATGATTATTTTTTTGTGAGTGCTGCAATTAAGATGCCTGAAACTC
>NZ_GL890957.1:7921-15430 GCF_000211815.1 Moorena producens 3L | reverse complement strand
AGTCTGATTATCTATATAGGTTTTAATTTGTTCTCGCGCCTCTGGCGAGTCCCAGAAGATGGTAATAAAAGTTAGTGGATCCTGATTTGACAGGTTCTGAAACCTATGGGTTTGTTCTCTGGGAATGAAAACAACATCCCCAGCTTCAAGATCTTCTTCTTCTGCCTCAATGTACATCCTTCCCTTCCCTGCCAATACGATAAAAGTTTCTAGCTCATCATGCTTATGGGGGGTTGTACACTCACCGGGTCGCACAGAAGCAATTGCGGATCCCCAGTAGAGAGGGTTAGATAAATCCTGGGAAGGATAAAGTCGCCGTAAATCGCAACCATATTCATACTTACTTAAGGCTTCGATCTTACGTTGAATATACATAAGCTATCTGACTCCTTTAAAAAAAAAACTTGTTAGTGACTTCTGTACAAAACGGATTATCATAAACCGACAAGATGTAATGCTTCCTGTGCAAAAGCTTGGCTACACTTTGCGAGGTTTCCATTTCCTCCTGTGATTGTTATATAATTCCCTTTTCGCTCTACAAATGGCTTACCATTACTCGTAAGTGAAAGGGCGCATGGCTTGACTGACAAAAGTTTGTGGGATCCACCCATAAATTCCTCTATATACAGCAATGCTTCCTGTAAATAACTGTACTCAGTATATCCCCCTTGGAACCACCATATCAACTTATCTATGCTAGCTAACTCTTCATAATGTAATTCTGTAAATCCGAACTTTGAGATAGCTGTATTCTCTAATTTTTGATACTGGAAAAAGCCGTAGGCATTCTGAAAGACATTTTGCTTTGGGGATGAATCGATAAAGCAAAAGCTACCTTCTTCTACATCTAATGGAGCAGTGGTGTAAATAAGAACTTTTCCTACAATGGTGATTTTACCTTGTTTGAAAGCTTCTTCCGAAAACGCTCCCCTGGTGTCAATAACAATGTCTGTGCTAGCGCTTTGACCAGTTAATGGAATAAGCTGATATACCTCTCTATCCTGTGTAACAGAGGTTACTGCCGTTGGATAAATATTTATGCCACGCCTTATTGAACGCCTATTCATGGCTTTAATATATCTCTTTGGGTCAAGGAAGCCTCCTTCTATATCTTCAGCATTGAAGAGTGGTCGTACCCTTTCTGAATGTTGCTCACCAATAGGCTGAAGGCTGGCATACAACAATGCATCTTGGTTATCTTTACGATTATAATATACAGGAAGGTCGTAGAATACTTTCATTTCTACTTCCTTTTCCAAAGCTCTAATTTCCTGAAGATTACGGATTGCCAGATCTTCCCAGTAGTGGTCATCATGATAAGTTCTAACAAGCCTTGAATCATCCTCATGGCTTGAGAAATAACGACCTGCTGTACCATAGTTGGCACCATATCCCACAACACTAGAATGATCTTTTGAAATCTCGTCTAAAATAGCAGATCCTAGCAATCCATTCCCAATAACCGCAAAGTTAAAATGCATATCATCTATCCATATATTTGCCATAAAAAATTAGCCTCAATGAATACAAATCTTGATTTACCAACTATGACGTTAAGCGGCTATGAGCTTTTGCCCGAGCACTTAAACTAAGAATGCGAAGCAGACCTTCTGAGTCAAGATGGCTAAAACTTCCAATGTTCTCCATAGAAGTTGTTTCTTTTGTATAAATACTGTGTGGTACATCTTCAGCAGAGACAAATGTTACATGTCCTTTGTAAATATCTACTGTAATCGTACCTGTAGCTAAATTTGTTACGGGCTCAATAGCTCGAAAACCCATTTGCGAAGGGAGGTCAAAACCTAAACCATAGTAAATGTTTTCTCCAAGTTGTGAAGCCATCTGATCGAACATCTTTTGGGATGCTCGATCAAGAATTAGTTGGAGGAGAAATCTGTAACATTTGCTAAGAAGATCTATACCAGGCTGTTCATAAACTCCTCTAGATTTTAGCCCTACAATTCGATTCTCAACAACGTGAACTCCAATTCCAACCCCGTTTCGACCTCCTATTTGATTAGCCAACTTAAACCCATCAAGTAAAGACACTTGATTTTCGTTAATTGCGACTGGCCTTCCTTGCTCAAAACGAACAACAAACCTTTCAACCTTATCAGGTGCATTTTTTGGATAAACTCCCATAGTAGGAGTAACAAAATCTGAAGGTGTCTTTAAGTCTTCAAGCTTACCTCCTTCATAGGTGATACCCAATAAATTTGCGTCTGTTGAGTACGGAGTATCTTTAGTTGCTCGAATTGGAAGCCCATGAGCCTGGCAGAAGTCAATCATTTCGGCACGACCTTGAAATTTATCCAAATAGATCGGATCGCGCCAAGGAGCATATAACTTCACTTCTGGATTGAGCATGTGAGCCATAACTTGGAAACGAATTTGATCATTGCCACGCCCTGTAGATCCATGGGCAAGAATTGAGAGTTTATGTTGAGTCATTGCTTCAAGGATACCCTTAACAATGATGTGGCGTGCAATTCCTGTTATATTCCAATATCCACCTTCATAAAAGGCTTGAGCTTGAATGAGTTTCAGCCCTGCTTCAGCAAAGTGGTCTTGTAAATGAAGGAAATGATGGCTATATGCACCGGATTTTCTTATGCGATCTCCAATATGAGAAATATCTTTCTCATCTGGTTGGCCAAGATCGGCTGTAAAACAAATAGCTTTCACTCCTCTATCAGTAAGCCAACGAGTAATCGTACAACTATCGAGCCCACCTGATACAGCAAAGGCAATTGGTTCTCCAATTTCAGCAATTTCCAGTACTGTATTAATATCTTTCATTTTAGTTTTTTATTCCTGTTTTTACTTCCTTTATAAGAGGATGCAATTAATCCAATTTCTCAGAGGATCATTGGAAAGCCAAAGTTATTACCTTAAACTAATCAAGCTATCTCTAGGATATGTCTCTATAGCCCCTATGATCAGGCCATAATAAAAAAATAGTAAAGTAACATTTATGACTTTCCAAATAGTTTATTACAAAGGTATTTATGCAGATAATTTGATTTTAGGAAACAATCATATTTGATTCCTATCAGTTAATTACCACAATCTGCTCATTGCTTTAACTATTATCTCACAACCTTGGCGGAGGTCATGGATATCAATAGTTAATGGCGGTAACAATTTTATAACACTACTGTTCCTTCCGCAGACCTCAACAACTAAACCATTTTCAAAGCAAAGCTGTGAAACTCTTTTAGATACTTCAGGACTACTGTGACTTGACATATCAATTCCCCAAATCATACCAGCTCCACGCACTTCAACTCCTTCAAACTTTTCTAAAATTTCAGATTGCATAAAATTGGATAGAAAAGATTCTTTTTCTCTTAACTTAATTTCTAAACTCTTTCCTCCCCAATAGTGGTCGAAAGCGGCACTTGCCCCAACAAAAGCGAGCTGGTTTCCTCTAAATGTTCCATTGTGTTCGCCAGGCTCCCAAATATCGATATCCCTCCTCATTAGGACTACTGATAACGGTAAACCATACCCACTTAAGGATTTAGAGAGCGTAACAATATCTGGTGTAATATTAGCTCTTTCAAAGGAAAAGAAATAGCCTGTGCGACCACAACCTGCTTGTATATCATCGCAAATCAGCAGAATATCATGTCGCTCACACAAACTCTTCAAGCTCTCTAGCCAATCAATAGAAGCTACATAGACACCTCCCTCTGCCTGAACTGTTTCAACAATTATTGCTGCTGGCAGTTCAATGCCTGAAGAAGGATCTGTTAAGATTCGATCTATATAGCCAAGGGAATCAAAATTCCCATATGGACTACTTTCATAAGGAATAAATGTAACATTAGTCAAAGGCAAGCCAGCTGCTTTCCTAAATTTTTGATTCCCTGTCACAGCAAGGCTTCCTAAAGATACACCATGAAAGCCTCCCATGAAGGAGAAAATACCTTCCCGACCTGTAACTTTTCGAGCTAACTTAAGAGCAGCTTCAATGGCGTTAGTTCCTGTTGGACCAGGAAATTGGATCTTGTAGTCCAACTCCCTTACATTCAGAATATTTGAAAACTTATGGAGAAATTCTTTTTTTGCACTAGAATACATATCTAGGCCATGGATAAGACCATCCTGGGATATATATTGAGATATTTTATCCTTAATAAAAGGATTGTTATGCCCATAATTAAGAGTTCCTGCACCTGCGAAGAAATCAATTAATTCTTCTCCAGACTCAAGATAAAGTTTTGAGCCCTTAGAGCGACTAAAAACAGCAGGGAAACTTCTACAGTACGATCTAACGTTAGACTCGTAACGATTAAATATTTCATCAATAGGATGATCAGGGCTTAAATAGTCCGTTAATATTGATTTTCTCTCTGGATCTTGAATTGCTTTCTGTGAATTCATGGCTAATTATATCCGTAATAGTAGTATTGGATACAGAAATTTTAGGTCTACATTCATATCATAAAACTAAATTAGTTTCTAGATTATTTTAATTTACAAAAATTAAAGGTTTAATTTATAAAAATGAATTTTATTGATTTAGCAAACTTAGAGACTGTTTGAAAAGTATGGATTATCACCTCAAAGATGATCACCTCAAAGTGGTCTAGATTACCTAGACTTATCCATCAAAGTCCCTATTTTTCACTTGGCTCTAAGAGTGAATCAGCGTAACCTTTCAGACTTTTCAAACAGCTTCTTACAGTTAACCAATTAGCTAGTCTGGATTAGCAACTTAAAACTAATCATCCCCTAGAAGGCTTGCTAATAAAGCCTGTTGAATATGCATTCGGTTTTCTGCTTCTTGCCAAACTCGAGATCTAGAGCCTTCAATAACCTCTTCCGTAATTTCCTCCCCTCGCCGAGCTGGTAAGCAGTGCATCACAATAGTTTCTGACCCTACATTGCTCAATAATTCATCATTTACTTGATAAGGCTCAAATAATGGAAGACGCATGTCTCCAGAGTCGTCTTGACCCATACTAGCCCACATATCTGTATAGATGATCTGTGCATCTTGTATTGCTAATTTGGGATCGTGGAGAAGCTGCACTTCAGTTCGGCCTTGAGCAATTGCCTTAGCTTTCTCTAGAACTGTAAGATTTGGTTGATACTCTTGAGGCGTAGCAACTCTAACATTCATGCCTACTAGGGCACAGGCAAGCAAAAGTGAATGGGAGATATTGTTGCCATCGCCTAAGTAAGTTAGTGTGAGATCAGAAAAAGACCCGAAGCATTCTTGAATTGTGAGGAGATCAGCCAGTACTTGACAAGGGTGTTCAAAATCACTCAAAGCATTAATAACTGGAATGTTGGCATAGCGGGCGTACTCTTCTAAGTGCTCCTGGCCAAATGTACGAATTGCTAGCACGTCAAGGTACTTGCTCAAAACTCTTGCCATATCTGATAAAGGTTCTCCTCGAGACTCTTGGGTTAGTGCAGGATTAAGATCTAGAACCTTCCCTCCAAGTCGAGACATTGCTGCCCAGAAACTAACCCGAGTTCGCGTAGAAGGCTTGTAAAACAACAAGCCCAAAAGTTTATTCGATTGAATGTTAACTTGACCACTTTTCATTTTCCTTGCTAGATCTAAAAGCTGAAGAATTTCTTCAGCTTTTAGATCTGACAGACTAAGTAAGTCTCGCCCTTTTAAAAAACCTATTTCCATTATTATCGCTTTCCGTTCACTGAATTGAATTTTTGCAGTATTTGACCTTTATGATTATATAGCTTCTAGCAAAATTAAAAACTATTTTTTGATCACGGTAACAGGGAAAGACTTCCAGGCCATTAATTACCATTAAAATATCTTTTGGAGTCGTCTTGATGATTGAGGTTAAGCGCAGCATAGTAACTACGCTGCTGGTCGTCCATGCCAAAGGAAATAACTACTGCCTTTTGAGTAACGGTGATCACATACTTTTAAGTATTGTTACTGTAGGTTTTGGTGAACTGATCACTAATACTCATAATTTGCTGATTGTAGTTTAAATAACTACATAGTTTGCTATGCCATGGATATCCTCCACTAATTCGAGATAAATTTGACTAGCCGATATGCTTGTCTGCTGTGCATTAGGAATATTGAGGGATTACAGTGTATCCCACTTTACTGTTGGTTACATCGACTTAGTGATTTCGTAGTTGTATTAACTCTTAGAGAAGAATATCACATAATTATGCACAGTATTATGCACAGTTAATAAAAGTTATCAATAATCTTAATTAAAAATAAAGGCCATAAAAATTGATCAAAAATGTGATATTTAAGCCATTACGCAGGTTTGTCAGACCAGTAGATATAGGAGTTTTAAATGATTCGTGAAATATAGGCACTGGTTCCGTTAAGCGGGTGGTTGAAAGTCTTGCTATATCTGAATTAGGAGGGATAATAGGTAAGATTTGACCTGTCACGACTTAGAGGTGAGCAATGGAGTTATTATCCCAAAATTGTCCGTTGTGTGGTAGTCCACAAGTTAAACCCCACGACCGCTATGAGACCCAAAACGGCACAGGAACCATCTACCATTGCTTTGAGTGCGATACGTACTGAGCGTGAGACCTTCGCCACCCCCATAGCAGGACTGCGCACCCCCTTAAGTCGCATGATCGAGATTCTCAAAGCCAGAAGTGAAGGGATGGGTCTCAATGCTGACGGGGTGACAAACAGCCTTAAAAGCCTTACTGGGTGTGGGGTGACCGGGTGCAAGGGTGTCGGGTTTAGATCAGGAGCTTGAAACGTTGGTAGGGACGCTTGAATCAGGTTGGGGACGGAATGAAATTGCACCGGGTAACTCGAAATTCCCTTCTATTTTCCCCACACCCCACACCCTACACCCCACACCCCGTTTACTTTTTAGCCTTTTTGTCACCCCCTCAGCTATAATACAGTAGTCAGTTTGGTTAGGGCAGCTTCTCAAAAAGGACAAATGATTCATAATGCCAGTGTGCAGAATATTGAAACAGCCTCGCAATTAAACCCTTAAAAATAGGGATAAATCGGTATTTAATACCACAAAATGGACATTGACATTTACTTAGCGCTAGAGTATAATTGAAGTGTAGAATCCAGCTCTAACGATGCCAAGAAAAGAAGGAGTAACAAAAAGGATATCGACTCAAGTCGTCCCTGTGGCAGGGATGACAAAGTCGGTTGAACTTGAATTGCTGCAGGTAATGAAAAAGCTGGGTATCGTCAGGGCTGAGTCCTACAACAAGCTGGGAAGTATTAACCATTGGGGACTAGATTGGAAAAAGGCGTACCCAGAAGTAAGGAGTTTTAGGACTCCCGAATCCCTGGGACTACCTTCAAAACTAATGGAATGGACGGTCAGTGATGTAGCGAAAGCAATCACAGCCCAACAAGCAGCTTGCACTGAGGCAGTTGTCAAAAGGATTTACAAAAGGTTCTCTGGTACATACAACCAAAAGAGAAGAAAAGAGCTTTGTAGACAGCTCAAAACTTTAGCTTTCCTAGAAAATCCTTTACTACACAGGTTGTCAGGAAGGAATACCAACGTG
>NZ_GL890957.1:0-7759 GCF_000211815.1 Moorena producens 3L | reverse complement strand
CTTTCTATGATTCGGATGGTCACGCGCATGGGAAGGGACTAGGGAAAGAAACTACCAAGAAATCAGATAGAATATGTGCCAAGAATCGCAATAGAGGGAAACTATGGGCACTTCATAGAAAGCTAGAGGAACTAAATCCATCTAGATCTGCTCGAATACTGAAAAACAATCTTAGTCGAAAGACAGAAAATAAACGCTACAGACAAAATCAATCGGAACTTACAGCCATTATAGGAGCCGCTTCTAAATCTCTTTTTAATGGTGAATCGTTGAAAGTTTTTGCGGAAGATTTAACACAACCAATAAAAAATAAACGTCAGTCCAAGGCCATGTCCCGTAAGCTTAATAGTTGGATGAAGGGTCAAATGCGGGACTCCTTACAGAAGTGGGCTAATTGGACTGGGTCGGTTGTTACAGAAGTTCAACCTAGTTACACGTCGCAAATTGACTCCGTGACTGGAACCCTATTAGGGAAAAGGAGCGGGGACAGTTTCACCAGGTTTAATGGGGTCGTGTTACAGGCTGACCACAATGCTGCCAAAAATGTCCTTAGCAGAGGTACGGATCAGGACATTACTCGGTACATGAGTAAGACCGAGGTGCAGGCAGTGTTGTTGCGTCGTACCGCGCGTTTCTTGGAAGGGATGGGACTGAGTTTGCTTGATGCAATTGAGCTTGGATTGCTTGATTGTAAACATGAGCTTTGCTCGGGCTTTCAAGGAACTCCTGGTCGGGATGCCAGGAACGTCTAAATAGATGGGTGGCAGGCTTAACTCCAATTGCCGATGACCACCCCTCACTTAGACCACAATAAAATGCACCTTGACCGTCTTATCCGGGATTATCCCGATTAATTACGGTTTAAGAGTATCCCCCCTCCTTTTCCTATTCGTGGGGGAAGTTAATCGGGTTCAAGCTTCATTAGGCAAGGACTTCAGCTTTTTTATGATCCCTTACTGACGTTCAATAGGAGTAGAGTGGGCATCCTGCTGTGGAATGGGAATATTGATAACCGGCAAAATGCCCATTCCACAGCAAAATGCCCATTCCACCTCACTCTTAAAATCATTTCATTATTAAGCAACGCTGATTCGTTTGGGCATAGTGGGGTAGCGTTCGTATATCCCCCCACACTAGATAGATGCCCTTGCTTTATCCTGCACGAGTACCATTCGGAATGATCTTTTCAGGCATAGCTAAAACTGGGGTTATACCATCTGCATAGCCAATATCAAAAAGCATGCCCTCTGATTGTTCTCCCATCATCTTCCTAGGCTTCAAATTAACTATAAATAAAGCCTGCTTACCCTCAATCTCTGCTTTAGGGTTTTCTCTCTCTTTTTTCATACCTACTAGGATCTTGCGTTTGAAATCACCAAAGTCAACCGTTAATCTGATCAACTTATCTGACTTTGGCAAATCTTCTACTAGCTCGATTGTGCCAACACGTATATCAATTTTTTCAAAGTCTTCATAAGAAACAATTTCTTTAATTGGAGCAACCTTAAAAGGGTTAGAGCTACTCATTTATGGATTCCTCACTAGTAGAGTTCATATATTATAATAAGATGCGTGCCAGATGAAGCTTCAGTATTTTTTATCCTGTGCAGTTACTTTACTTTGAGCTGCATCGGAATAATACAATACAAAGTGTGTCCTAGGAGCAACAGACCTAATTATACAGGAGTCCATAATTCAATTCATAGTCATCGGTGACAAGTTAAGGCTGTATACCAGTTGTCAAGGGAGTTTGCTGGAAATCAGCAATTCTCATTTTAGGAAATAGGTGTTCAACACCTACACAAAATTTGCCATAAGACAATACACAGTGGTAGATGTTTTGTGAAAGCAAAGGCTTGAGCCGGATGATGCGAGGAGTGTCAAGTCCGGTTCTTAGGGGAGGGAGATACGGTGACGTATGCTCTGTTACCCGCCACTTTCACGTATGGTATGACAGGAGAGGTGCCCCGGGTAATACAGTGCATCGACTCTACCAGCTTCAACAGCTGGGAGCAGGGAAAAGAAATATGTCCTAAGCTTTGCTTCGACTGGTATATAGCAGTCGCCAGGGCAGTTAGGACATCGACATTAGTCTCACACCCTTTGTAAGCGATGCAGAGGTGCGACCCGTGGCGAATTTAATTCGCCAAGGTCAAGCGCACCATTACGGTCTTGGGGGTTTCCCCCACTCGCTATTGCATCAAGAAGCGCAAGAGTTTGACTTCTGACTTCTGACTTCGTTAGAGTCGATGCCTGGTATTACCCAGGGCACCTCTCCTTCAAATCTGGGCGTGCGACTTTCACCGCACCCAGCTCCTAGATATCCTGACCTTTCGGTCTGCTTCCGTGGATTAGTTGATGGCAGCTGTGATGAACTGCTAGCAAATTCTTTGGTTTCCAGTTATCGTGGTTTCCATCAATATGATGTAAGTGTACGACTTCTTCCCCTAGGAATTTGTGTCCACATTGTCCACAGGAATGGTTTTGCTTAGTTAAGGCTTTGGAGGTAGCATTATCATAGAGCTTGCTATTGCGTTTGCTCCAGTAAACTAGGTCACCATCATAGGGTGACTTAGTCCCTTTAACATTGACATGTTTGTTCTCTGAATAAGGTACCGCCGGAAATGCTTTGTTCACTAACCTTACGGCTTCGTGTTTGTCGATTTTCTTTTCCTTTATGAATTTACGGCGTGCTGATTCATTTGCAAACCATAAACTATTTCGGGAGCCGTCCATCTTGCCATACCGGTGGTAGTTTCTCCAGCCCCGAACAATGGGGGCTAGTTTTCTTGCCTTAACTTTTGCACCATAATTCGAGTTGCTGACCACGGCTTTGATTTTCTTTCGGGTTGTTTTATAGTTTTCCGGTGAGGGGAAACTTCTGAACTTTCCGTTTTTCTGGACTCGAAAATTCCAGCCCAGGAAGTCAAATCCGTCTGTCGTTTTAGTTAGCTTAGTCTTTCGAGCGCTGATTTCCATTCCACGTTCGGCGAGGAAGCTCTTGATTTTATCTAGAATTTCCTCTGCATTGTCTTCTGGCTTGAGAATTATTACCATGTCATCCGCGTAACGAATGCTATTGTGTATATCTTCTATTCCATTAAGTGCGATATTGGCAAGTAATGGGCTGACGACACCTCCTTGTGGGGTTCCTTGCTCAGGGAATTCAGGATTGACTCCTGCTTTTAAGCATTTGAAAATCCCGTATTTTAAGCCTGATGGTGCAATTATCCCGTCCATGATGGATTTATGGGAAATGCGGTCAAAACATTTCTTGATATCTAGCTCAATTATTCTTTTGTTGATGCCGTTTTTATTTGAGCATAAATTCTGGAATATCAGCTTCTGAGCGTCGTGAGCACTTCTTCCGGTTCTGAACCCGTAACTTCGGGCGTGGAACGTGGCTTCATGTGCTGGTTCTAACGCATATTTGGCTAGACATTGCCATGCTCTATCGGCAATTGTAGGGACTTTGAGAGTTCGAGTTTTACCATTTTTCTTGGGTATTGGGATTTCCCTAAGTCGATTATGCTTCCAGGTAAAAGCATAATCTTTGAGTTCCTCAAGAAGCTCGAATCTTTTTCGGTAGGAGAGGGATGCCTTTCCATCAACACCGGCTGTCCTTTTACCTTTATTGAGCTGTGTCACTTGACGGATGGCCAAAAGTTGGGCTGAACGGGATTTTAGAATCAGTTTTTGTAATGACCGAGCTTTCTTGAGGTCACCATCTTGAACTGCTTTAAACACTCGTCTCTGTAGGCGGAATAAATTTTGCCGGAGTTTTTTCCAGTTTTGTTCTTTCCAGAGTTCACTATGTTTTACCATGTGTCTAACTATGCTCTTCATTGATTTGTGTTTTCTAGATACCCGTGACCAGTTTCCGGTCACATCCTACCCGACAGGAGGGATTAGATTTGGCATAACTTACCGGGGTTTCGACCCTTCCCCAGACCTCTGCTGGTGCGCTTTCCACTGACGAATTAAATTACGGGGTCGCACCGTTTGCTGTCGTTTTTACTTGTTCCGTCCTTTGGATTGTTTTGGTGATTTAGGGTGATTCAGTTTGCCTACCCTCTTCTCGGAGATTGCAGCTATCAAGCAATATGCTGCGAGAATGAGAGGATGAAGTCCACACATTTCCCAGGCTGTGGCTTTGTCATGAGACACTTTTTTAGAATCTGTTTACCCGTGTCACCTCCCTATTAGCGCCGGGGAACCTACCTGTTTCAGTCCTGATTGCGCCCTGCTGCCAGCTTCACTCTGCGAGGTTGCCGCCTGCTCGGTGTGGCCAGATAAGGAGTCACTTCTCTCCTGAAGGGCGGGGTTTTCACCCGCATCCGTTAGACAGTTAGACTTTTGAGGTTTTTATTCCTCGCGAAGTCCCCTACTCATACCCCTCTATTTTCTAGAGGCTCCTAGTAGGAACAAGCCGCACTGACTTCTGACTTCTGCTATACCAACTCGGAAAACCTTTTTTGAGGATTTGCGAGCCTTGACCCGTTACATGTATTTCGATAGCTGGGAAGATCTGCTCACTTTCATCCTCCAGGGATTGGAGTTATAACTCCCTCCCAAAACTAGTTAATATTTCATACTGAGAATTGCTGGTCATTGCTGATTAGTCTTGACAGATTTGAATTCATAATATAAGGAACTACGCATTAAGGTGTTTGACATTGATAAAAGCTGAAAAAGGTGCGACCCGAACGCGCCCCGCGTCGGCTTTGCCGATAGGCGCGACCCAAGGGCGATTTACTCACCCATTGGAAAGCCCACCTTGAGGTGCGACCCAAGGGCGATTTACTCGCCCATTGGAAAGCCCACCTAAGCGCGAATTTAATTCTTAATGGGTCAAGCGCACAAAGAGCGGAAAGCGCACCTAAGCTGTTTGAGTAAACTTTTGCCTGTGGCCTGTGGCCTGTGGCCTGTTGCCTTCGGCGTAGCACTATACTATCTCGCCCCCGATCTTTCCAATATTCCTCCTCCTCCTGATGCTTTAAATTCCAATAAATCATCCCTATGCCAAAGCAAAGACCCTCCAATGCCAAAGCAAAAACTCTGAAAAGACCCGGTCAGGGTAACAATACCTGTGGAGGATCGTACTTTTCGGGATCTAGAATCGGGGAATGGGAATTATGGATTGGGTACTTTAAAAACTAAGCTAATGACAATAAAAGCGTTTGACTTGAATTCGCATCAAAATACGGCATCGGGTAAGACAGGTCGGTTTCGCAATTGGATAGTGGGGTTCACGAAAAAACCGGTCTCTCTCAATTCCCCAGCTTCCAATCCCCATTTCCTAATACCATTGATGACACTATCGTTGTGGGGACTACCAATCCTATCAGGGTTAGCCGCCAAAGCCTCAGATATCCCACTAAAAGTGGGAGTAGTGCAGCGCTTTGGAGATGAACCAACGGACAAGCTCACTCTGAAAGCTGCCCCGGACGATCAGCTAACCGTCAAATTTTTAGGCGGTGATATGCAACCGAAAACCAAGCAGCTTAGCAGCCTCAAGCTGGAAATAGTCAATAAACCGTTACAGCAGCCCCAGATCGAAGAGTACGTGGTATTGAGTAACCATGGAACCTTTGAAACTGCAGAAGATAGTGCCAATAAATGGCGGGAAAAGGGGATTGAGGTGGAAGTTGCCAAGCCTGACCGCTGGCAGGTGTGGGCAAAACGGAGTGTTTATCAAACCCCTTTATTGCGACGTCTACTGCTAGCAAGTATCAAAGCCAAAGGTGATACTACTGCCTATATTGATACTAATGTTGTCACCGAGGTGCCCCATGCTTCCTTTGTGATTGGTAACTATCGCTACCATCGACGGGAAATTGATATTACTGCTGGCAAAAATCTGATCTGGGTTAGCAAAGGAGAAAATAACCGTAGGACAAGACTTTATCCTGGTAGTCTACGGATCCAGCCCAATGCCTATGGTGACTATACCTTAGTAAATCAGGTACCTCTAGAAAGCTACTTGCGGGGTGTGGTACCTCATGAAATTGGAGCTGGAGCACGCTATTCAACCGTAGCTGCTCAGAGCATTATTGCTCGCACCTACGCCTTGCGGAACCGACGCCGATTTAATGTTGACGGTTACGAACTCTGTGCCGATACTCACTGCCAGGTTTATTTCGGAATAAATCAAACCAATCCAGTGGCTGACCGTGCGATCGCAGCTACTAAAGGTCTAGTGCTGACCTACAACAATGAGTTAGTAGATGCTCTGTATTCAGCAGCAACTGGTGGAGTCAGTGCGCCCTTCAGTGATGTTTGGAATGGGTCAGAACGTCCCTACTTAAGAGCAGTGGTAGACTCCCCATACTCCCTCTGGAATTTGTCACAAAAATCCTTAGCAGACGAACAAAATTTCCGTGAGTTCATGAACTTGAAGCAAGGATTTAATGAGACTGACAATAGTTACTTATTCCGCTGGAAGTACAACAATAGCTTGAAACAAGTCACCAGCCATTTACAACGCTATCTCAAAAAAACCAAACACCCCCTTGCCAACTTCACGACCATTGAGCATATGGAAGTGGTAGAGCGTTCACCAGCAGGACGAGTGCTGAAAATGGCGGTAACAACGGATCGGGGTATCCTGGAGCTGAGTAAAAATGAAGCCCGCAGCGCCTTTGGTCCTCCCCGCAGCACCCTCTTCTACGTAGACCCGATTTATGACAAAGGTAATCAAACCCTCAAAGGCTACGTGTTCGTGGGTGGCGGCTTTGGACATGGGGTTGGCTTTAGCCAACACGGTTCCCAAAATTTAGCTAAACTCGGTTGGTCCGCAGAAAAAATTCTCAGCTTCTATTATCCTGGTACTCAAATTCAGCCTTTGAACAATTCTATTATCTTCTGGCAAAATGCCAGCGCACTAGTTAAGCCCTAGTCTAATCAAGGGTAAAAGGGGGGAGAAGGGGAATATATGGATTGAACTTCCCCAACCGTCTTCGATGGGGATTCCCAGGCACAACCAAATAGATTGTTCTCTCCATGGGCGTAACTTTCCCCCGCACCGGGGGTAGCTGAGTAGGGTCAATACCCAGTTTTTTTGAGACCGTTTCCTTTCATTTTAACACTATTTGAGAGGGAAAATTCATCCCCACCTTAAAAAAGGATGGGGTATTCTTTTCCCTCTCAAACTCTCCCTTTAGATAATTTCAGGAAAATTACCTCCTTCTCCTCCTTGATTTAGCTTGGATTGAGCGTGATTTCGCCATCACCCCATTAGCTAAGGATATCATCACCCGATCTGCGGCAAAGGGGAAGTAAAGAGCTTCAAGGATAAAACATCCAAATTCTAAGCTCTCTTACTTCCCCTCTGTTATTAGTACATATACTAGTACTTAGTACAGAGCTTCCTCTTGATGAGTTTCGATCACGCAATCAGAGGTGGGCTTTGCGACACAGGTTAGAACGAAGCCAGCTTCTATTTGGTCATCATCCAGGAAAGATTGGTCGTCCTGGTCAACAGTACCACTGACTACTTTGCCAGCACAGGTAGAGCAGGCACCCGCACGGCAGGAATAAGGCAGATCTAAACCTTGCTCCTCGGCAACGTCGAGAATGATTTCGTCATCGGGAACGTCAATGGTTGTATTTATACCTTCCGCTTCACTTTTCAAGGTGACTTTGTAAGTTGCCATGTTTTAGTAATCCTCTTTGTTACTAGTACTTATATTAGTATTTAGTACAGAGCTTCCTCTTGATGAGTGGTGATCACGCAATCAGATTGGGGGTAGGCGACACA
>NZ_GL890956.1:108269-126422 GCF_000211815.1 Moorena producens 3L | reverse complement strand
CCTTAACACCCTTACCACACCTTGCGTTAATGCAACAGTTTTTCTAACTAACCACCCTTACCACTTTTAAGACTCTTACCTCCCCTGGCGCTAATGCAATAGTTTTTCTAACCGACCACCCTCATCACCCTTACCACTATTTCAATATTTACAACCCTTAACTACCAAAGTTTGCATCTTTTCGGAAATCGTGTTAATATAAATAATATCGTTAAAGCAATGGTTTTACCGCCATGATGATTTCTACCGCACAAGCTGCTGAATTACTAGGTATCTCTGCCACTCGCGTCCGTTTCCTGTTGAGCAAGGGCAGAGTTAAAGGAGCTTATAAAGTCGGTAGAACTTGGGTGATTCCTTTATTTGATGGCATGCCCGTGGTTACCCCTGGTACTCGCGGACCGAAGCGGAATTGGTCAAAGCGTACAAATTACACGAAGGCCGTCATCCACGTTAATCAGAAAGTGATTCGCCAAAATCACAACAGCGGCGAACGCAATCCAGTGATTACGGTAAAACGAGGCTCTAACAATACTTACGGTCATACTGTCGAAGTCAATGGCCCTTGTCGGGTCATGTATCGCCCAGATGATCCCCTAAAGTGTGGAGCACGGGTATGGATTGAGACGATTTCTGATTTTAAGGTAATCGCTTAAGCGGTCAGCGGTCAGTGGTCAGTGGTCAGTGGTCAGTGGTCAGCGGTTAGCGGTCAGCGGTCAGCCATCAGTGGTCAGCCATCAGTGGTCAGCCATCAGTGGTCAGCTTATTTTATTCAAAAGCTGTTCGGTGTAGCTTAGCCTACGGCCAATAGCCGATAACTGATAGCTGATAGCTGATAGCTGATAGCTGATAGCTGATAGGTTCATGTAGGGTGGGCAGTGCAGCAGACAGATAATGAAGCTTGCAAACCACGTTGGTAGGCACTGCCCACCCTACTGATAGGTTCATGTAGGGTGGGCAGTGCAGCAGACAGATAATGAAGCTTGCAAACCACGTTGGTAGGCACTGCCCACCCTACGATTAATGACTGATAGCTGCCCACCCTACTGCTTATAGGTAATAACTGATAGCTGATAGCTGATAGCTTATGCACTTGATATTAATGCAGAGAGTTGTGGTCAGTTAGTAGTTTTTCAACTCTAGCTTCTTCAACTTTCGAAGTTAATTTTTTGGATTCATGGATATCTCTTGTAGTTTTCGCGATGTTGATGCTAGAGCCAACAGAGAAAAGTAAACCGATACCTAAATAGCCTTTGATCCAGTTATCTGCTGGCAAATTCGCAATGCCAATAGTCATGGCAAAAACAGAAATAACAAAAGACGCCCAAGACTGAATTATCCAACCTGTACTATGGGTTTGGTTACCAAATCGTTCTTGCATTTTACTCAACCTTTAAGTGCAATAATGTTAATCAATTTAATTTTGATGATACAAAGCATATTGTCTGGTAAGTTGAGAGCAAGGACGGTTTTTGGATCTGCATACTAGAGTAAAGGTTGAAATGGAGTAACTAATAGTAAAACTCCGGAAAACGTTGTTGAGAGTAATGACAGTTTTTGGCTCGGCATACTAGAGTAGCGCTTAAAATGGAGTAAATAGTAGCAAAATCCTGTAAAACCTTCACTTATTCAGCTTTTCGGTAAGCGCGCCTAGTAGAATAAAAGAGGTTATGTCAGCATATGCGCTACGCGCACGCGTGCGCGTTCAGCTATCAGCCTATGGGCTACGGGCACGCTACTTGAGGTGCGATCAGCTATCAGCCATTGGCCGTAGGCGAGGCTAGTTGAGGTGCTTTTGAATAAAATATGCTGACCGCTGACGGCTGACGAGCAGACATTATCGGTCTTGGAGAATTTTAGTGAAACAGAGTGGACTGCGCAACGGATTTCTGTCAGTGGGATCCTTGAGTAAGCTTGTAGATGCGTTCGCGCAGCGTCGGGCTTTGCCCGAATCGCATTAACAGTGTGGAGTGCGCAACGGATTCTTTGGGTGGGACTGAAGGTAAGCTGATGGTAGATGCGATGCTCCAAAAGAGCCGCTTCGCGAACCCCCTTTGAGCTAAGATACATACAAAAGATAATTTGTCAAAGAAAATTCCATGGGTTTAGCCTGGCCAATTATTAGCGGAATCCGCCACTATAACAAGGGGGAGAAATTTTCTCACTTTTCGCCCTTTGACTTTGATGACATAACCTAGAAAAAGATGGAAAACCCTCAAAGTAACATGGCTAATGAATCATTACCAACAGCAGAAGAAGACGCTCCATCCATTAGTGGTTTATACGAACTCGCCATCGGTGCAACAGCAGAGGATGAAGCAGCTCTGATCGAATATTGGCAACAGTTTGGCTTTAGTGTAGGACAATCTGGTACTCTCAGTGCAACCCAAGCTAATCAGTTATATGGTGTCAATTCCAGTTTGCGATCGCATCGACTACACAATCAACTTAAAGACAGGGGTTTGCTCCGCTTAATGGTGTGGGAGAAACCAGTTAACGAAGGATTGGGACTGACTCCTTTAAAAGCGGTGGGTAGCCGTTGGGGAGCGATGCTGTCTTTGGATGTGTTTAATATTGCCAATCATGCCGAAGATGCGATCGCTGCTGGCTTACCTGTATACTATGTTCCACCCCAGAGAAATTTGATTTATCGTCCCGATCCATTTCAGCCTTTTGTGCAAGCTAATCCTTGTGTACATGAAATGGTTCTCATCCAGCCTCTGACACGGCAAGTCATTTTTGAACGCCATGATTACACCATGCCCTTGTCTGGGGTTGTTAACCCAGAGTCCCATTTCAAAGCCTCAGAGTTCGTTCACCTAGGAATGGTGGTAACAGGTGGTAAGGAGCAGTTGGACTTTTACGAACAGGTACTGGGTTTGGTTTGTGGGGTAAATAGTATCGAAAGCCAATACGGTGAAGCGTCCCGTCATATCCTCGAACTAAAGGGTCCAGAAAATGGAGAGCATCTGTTCACGACTGACTTCATACCGCCTGGTGCCTCAGCTACGGATTTATCCCAGGTGCGTTCTGGGCGCTTGCACATTATGCGGATTGAAGGGTCAGATCTGCCCAACAAGCATAGCCACTCCCGTCCAGGTTGCTTAGGCGTTTCTTTGTACACTATTAGAGTACAGGAGATAGATTTATACCACCAGCGCATTAGTAGTAGTGCAGCAACTGAGGTAACACAGGTATCTGAGAACGAATTTGGTGATAAAAGTTTCTCATTTATTGCACCTGATGGCTATTTTTGGACTTTAGTGGAGGGATAAAAAATGGATTTAAAAGAACAAAACTGGAAAAATTTCACGGCCAACCATTTGCGTGACTGGCATGGTATTTGGACAAGGTATTCTCCTGAAGGAGAGATAATAGAATCATTTCAAAGTCTGAGAAGCTTCCGCAGCAATCCAGAACAAACAGAAATTTATCACACTAATCGTTATATATACGCTGACGGTAGGATAGAAGAAAAAAAATGGCACTCCAATAAACAGGATAAGGTGTTACCTGATGGAATTGTTCACCCAGCATTTCCGTCAATGAGATCATTTTTCTTTGAACAAGGTGCAGCTACATGGTCAGCTAAACAGTTAGAACCTGGTTCGGTGTTTCAACCGGCTGAATTGTTCTTAAAACATGAAGATATAAGACATAGTGTTGCCATTCTTTATGATAGTAATGGCAGTTTGATGCGGACAGTGAGTATCCGTGAAGATGCAGCCGGTTTTCCCAGTAAATATTGGTCAAAGGAAATCAATCTCTTACCTGAGAGAAATCTGAGTGGTAACTGGCAAGGAACTTCTGTTACCATGACCCCAGATTTAAAGGTTTCTGAGCCAATAGCAACTCAACTGCACTGGCCTTTGGCAGGAAATAAAATGTTCTTTTTTCCTGATGGTATTTCTCTGAGTTGTCCTGAACAAGTGAATATTGGTACCTCCTTTAACATTGCGGCAAATTGGCTGATTACCCCCTCTGATTTACAACAACTAAGGGTCAAGTATGATGAATCTGGAGCTTTGTATAGCTTGACTTTGGAAGAATTTTACCTGTCGGATGCTGGAGGGAATCCCTAAGATATTTTCCAATACTTCATAAAGATTATTCATCTGAGATCAGGCTGTCTAGATATAATGAGCAAATAATCAAGATTTTTTTTGGTAAATGATATGGATTTAAAAGAGCAAAACTGGAAAAATTTCACGGTAAACCATTTGCGGGATTGGCATGGTATTTGGACAAGGTATTCTCCTGAAGGAGAGGTAAAAGAATCATTTCAAAGTTTGAGAAGCTTCCGCAGTAATCCAGAACAAACAGAAATTTATCACACTAATCGTTATATATATGCTGACGGCAGGATAGAAGAAAAAAATTGGCAGTATGATAAACAGTCAATGAGAGGATTTTTCTTTGAACAAGGTGCAGCTGTATTGTCAGGTAAACAGTTAGAATCAGGTGCGGTATTGCCACACGAATTGTTATTAAAACATGAAGATATAAGACATAGTGTTGCCCTTATTTATGATAGTAATGGCAGTTTGATGAGGGCAGTAAGTATCCGTGAAGATGCAGCCGGTTTTCCCAGTAAATATTGGTCAAAGGAAATCAATCTCTTACCTGAGAGAAATCTGAGTGGTAACTGGCAAGGAACTGCTGTTACCATGACCCCAGATTTAAAGGTTTCTGAGCCAATAGCAACTCAACTGCACTGGCCTTTGGCAGGAAATAAAATGTTCTTTTTTCCTGATGGTATTTCTCTGAGTTGTCCTGAACAAGTGAATATTGGTACCTCCTTTAACATTGCTGCAAATTGGCTAGTGACAGATTCCCAACTGCAACAACTTAGGGTTAACTATGATAATTATGGAGCCTTTTCTGGCTTGACGCTCGAACTATTTCACCTTTAAACTATAGAGAATAATATCTAAGGATTTGGATGTGGCATTATTTAGGCATCATCCTGAATGTTTTTGAAGAAAAATAAAATAGGGATACTAAATGAATTGTGATAATTTTTGTTCCCTACTCTCTGTTACCTTTACTAGAGGTTTATTGAGTTAATGAATTTAAATAAGTTTGTCGATCCCCGATATGATATTTGGATGAAAATAGCAACTATGCTGGAAGAACGTTACCTTTCCTTGGATAGTAATGTTGATTGGGATGGGTTACAACAAAATATTCCTTCAGCTAGCAAAGAAAGAATACAAAAAATTTTTGATAAAATCAAAAACAGTGAGACAATTAATAAAGGAGAGCGGATTGTTTTAATAATGTTAAAGCTGCTCAATGATCCCCCTGGAAATAATGAAGCAGAAATTCTCAAACAATTACAAACCCATATTTGTGAAATAGAAACCATATTTGTGCCTTGGGAGATTGTCTTAGAAAATCAAAAAAGAAATCATCATGAAGCTGAAACAGATCCGATTAAATTAGCTGATTTATATCGAACTGATTCCACAGAAAGAGCATTAAAAGACGCAATGGCAGGTATTCCACCTCAACAACGGGATCAATTTTATCGTGGGATTATGAAACCGCCATATCATACAGTTTCTCGTCGTAATATTTTTCCAGAAAAAGTAATTTATGGACTCACTGGACACTTAATTGTAATTGATGAAAATACTGGGGCTATCCAAATTCAAGAAGCTAAACAAAAAGGTTATTGGTTTGAGAAAGACTATTTTAAATCGATGCCTAACCGCCCCTATGTCTTTCAAAAACCTGGAGCTGATGGCACAAATGTTTGGGATAATTATACGTTTAATGAAGCAGCAGATATTAGCAACAAAAAAAGTTAATCTAGATTAAGGAATACAAAAGTACATCGGTCCTGTGAAATAAGCCAAGGGAAAAGAGCGAAGACATAGCGGTGCGACCCAAGGCCGTGAGCAATCCCTCACGGCCTTGGAGGCGCGCACCGTCCAGTTTTTATAGCAGTCGCCAGGGCAGTTAGGACATGAGAAAAGTCTCAAACCTAAGTAAGCGATGCAGCGCGGTCTTGGGGGTTTCCCCCATGAGCGACTGCATCAAGAAGCGCAAGAGTTTGACTTCTGACTTCTGACTTCTGACTTCTGCTATACATTGGTTTGTACGCTCATGGGTGAGTTTTTGGGATGAATGTACCGAGATTGTGACTCATACCGAGTTGCATTCAAAGATAGTAGATTGGTTGGATAAGGAGATAGGGATATTGGGAGATAGGGAGATTGGGAGATAGGGAGATTGGGGGAAGATAAAGTTGTACGTTTGACCGCAACTTGGTATCAAGATGTATCAGGTAGGGGTAGGGTGGGCAAATTTTGAGAATTTGATAATTTCATCAGCGATGATGCCCATTTGCCCACCCGACAAGATCTATGTTTACATTTTAAATAAATGAATAACTTGGTGAAATACAAGGAATACCTTGGCTCAGTCAATTACAACGACCAAGATGAGATTTTATACGGGAAAGTAGAGTATATTCGTAGGCTAATCAGTTATGAAGGTCAGGATGTTGAATCTCTTCGCGCCAGTTTTCACGAAGCAGTGGATGATTACCTAGAGCTTTGTCAACTCAAAGGGATAGAACCGGAAAAGCCTTTCAAGATTAATCGTAGGGTGGGCAGTGCTTACCTTTGCCCTTTGCCAGCAAATGTATCTGTTTCAAGCACTGCCCACCCTACAGGAACTGCTTTCTAAGATTAATCGTAAGGGTGGGCGAGTGCTTACCTTTTTGCCCTTTGTCCACGCAAATGTATCGTGTTTCAAGCACTGCCCACCTACAGGAACTGCCCTACTTTTTTCGACAGCGGAAAAGTCAGCACTAAACCTATCCAGAGATATATTCCCGACCCTCACCATGGTTGAACCCTAAGTGGCTTTAGCCACTGTGGAGCATTCCTCCCGGAGACGAAACCTCAGAAGAGTGGAGCCTTTATAGGCGACAGGCGGTTGCATTGAAGGGTTAAAACTCATGAAATAAGGCTCCACTCTTCTTACGGTAACTTCTGACCCGGTCTAAAGACGCGGGGTTTCCTGCTACCTAGATTTTTAGGATTTCAGAAATGATTCAGCAACGGTCTCATTCTGAATCATTTCTGATTGCAATTGGGCTAAAAATATTGGGTAAAACTGTAAGCATTCAGCTATCAGCCTAATGGTATCATGCTAATCAACGGGAGGTAGTAAACAAGCATAGGGGGTGCTGGTACGGCTGCTTGAAAATCCCTGCTCGTTTTACTCATCCGACCCCGTGCAGTTAAATCGCCTGCTAGCACCTCAAGTAGTACCATCTGTAGCGCATTAGCTGATAGCTGACAGCTGAATGCTTACGAAAAACTAGTTAGTGTTAACCCAAATTTTCTTCTTCCTCCTCGTAGTTACTGTCCTCTACCCCCATCAGTTCAGAGATTTCTACGTCATCACCTAGGGGATTTTCTTCCTCTAAATTCTCCCGTGGGATCAGGCGATTATTAGACTCTAACCAATCTAAAAGGGAAGTTTCTTGCTTAAGGGGAATAACCTCAGCGAGTTGATCACGATGTATTTCACGTAGAGCAGGATTGTACATAGACTTCTTCAGCTAATATGGACGAGGTGAAAACCTTTAACTTTGAGTCTAGCAGTCAGCTAGAGGAAATATTATGATTGGCAAGGCGGAACTCTTAGAAGCGATCGCAGGAAAGAATCGTGGTCTATTAGCAAGCAAAACCGATAAAACAGCAATACTCGCAGCAGTTACTCAACTGGAAGGGAGAAACCCTACCCCTCGACCCCTTGAGGCGCAAGACTTGCTAGATGGTAACTGGCGTCTGCTATATACTACGAGTCAAGAACTTTTGAATCTTGACGGATTTCCCTTGGTACAACTGGGTCAAATCTACCAATGTGTTCGTACTTCAGATACTAAAATTTACAACATAGCTGAATTATCTGGTATTCCTTATCTCGAAGGTGTTGTCAGTGTTTGTGCTAGTTTCGAGCCAGTATCTCAATGCCGGGTTAATGTTAGCTTCGAGAGGTCTATCATTGGTCTACAAAGCTTCCTGAGTTATAGCTCTGCCAATGATTTCATTGAGCAAATCGAAGCTGGCAAAAGGTTTCCAGCTATTGACTTTCCCATCAATAGGGACAATCAACAGGGTTGGTTAGAGATCACCTATCTTGATGATGACCTGCGCATTGGACGGGGGAATCAGGGGAGTTTGTTTGTGTTAACCAAGAAATGAGTAGGGAGTAGGGAGTAGGGAGTAGGGAGTAGGGAGTAGGGGTTGCGAAAATTGACTGTACCTCATAACTAGGAGAAACGCTATATCCCTCTTCTGTCAAAATCCTGAAACAAAAGCCAAATCGGAATTCTCTAGTTCTTTATTGATCAAGGATAGACCTATTTTCTAACAACAACTACCTTTGCCTGTATCGACTGACCATTTTTGAATTCAAAATGAAAAATTCAAAATTCAAAATGAATAGCTTTCTAATTTTTAATTGTTTCAACGGATACAAGCCCCCGAATTCATTCGTGGGGTATTTTTTAATTTTGAATTGATAATTTTGAATTGAAGCGAGTTGTTCGCTTAGCGTGGCCGAAAGGCCAGGGTTGAACGCGATGGACGAAGTCCCGCTTTCAGCGATCGCGTGGCCGAAAGGCCAGGGTTGACCGTCAACCAGTTATCCACTGGGTGCTCAACTCTAGGATTAAGCATGAACCGTAAACAAACAACAGTCAACAAACAACAATCAACAAACAACCCTCAACTATGGTCATTAATTATTGACACTCCCCGCTTTAAAAAGACGGGGATTCCTAGATCTACGACCGGCCTTAAACCTCCGTGTCCAAATGGCAATATCTAAACCGAAATCCCGTCAAGACTAAAATCTTAGTTCAGTTCACGAAAGACCCAGCGGGCTAGTCTCCTTAGGCGTTTAGCTACTTTTTTGAGAAGTGCCTTATAGAGTCCGTTGCTCCTCTGTTTCACTTGGTTTCGGCGTGCCCCGCCGTACCATTATTTTCTGAAGTTGTGATCTTGCTGGGTTCACACACCAATTGGTAGTTGATGATTGGGTTTTTAAGGAGGATTTTCCCTGCCCTCCGGGCATTACTACTTTAAGGTCAAACAATTGCGGGTCTCTGACCCGGTTGTGCCTCGGTTTTTCAGCCTGTACCCATATTTAGATTTTACTATGGCGCTAACGTATCGTCAACCTTTTGGCGACTAAAGTCGCTGCGAGTCTTCATCCCGGAGACGAAACCTTAGAATAGGGCAGCCTTAATTATAAAGTTTTAACCCTTTTGCTCATAGCCGACCAATCGTAAAGGCTGCCCTATTCTTGCGGTAACTTCTGACCCGGTTTAAAAACGCGGGGCTTTCGACTTGTGCGTCCTCTAGTAACCAGCCTCTTCTTCGTATTCTGGAGCTTTCTTTTTCTCAGGAATATTGACTCGCGGTGCTTTGTAAGGCTCTGGGGAGCGGTCATCATCCCAGGCATCACCCTCGACTTCGTACTTGTCATAGTCCTGGGTGTTAGTTTTACCATAGGAAGGCTCGGGTGAGCTATAGACTGGCTGCTCGTAGCGCACTGGCTGAGGGGACTCTTCCCGTTCATCGCTCCAGTTATCTTCTTCTAATCTGGCTTCGACATACTTCTTCGGGACTGGTGCTTCTCGTTTGATCGGCTCTAGTTCTGGCTCTTGCCAATCGTCATCCCAGGCATCTTGGGCTCGGTTGGCATTCTCTACTGTCTGAGAGATAGGAGTACGTATTGGAATCCCCGTTCCCAGTTGATTTTCTGGTCTAGCCGTTGGGGTATAGTAGGGGTCTTCTGTGTCCTTTTCCCAAGGGGGTCTGCCAATCCCCATACGTTCTAAGACCCCGACGGTTAACTGGACCAGATGCTCTTGAGCTTCCTCAAATACAATTAATCGGTCTGGACCACTGCTGACAATTTCATCAATGGGTAGCTCATAAGTACTAATCACCTGGTCGGGTATTTGGGGTAACCCTATTGATGCAATGATTAGGGCGGAAACGGTGCCATCTTCTACATTGAACTTGAAGCCTCTAACCCGACCTAAGAGTTCACCGGTTTCGGTGATCACTTCGCTGTTAATCAGGGTACTATAGGCATCGACATCAATATCTTCGATAACGTCTTGATCATCTACCAGGATGACATCACCAAATTGTCGAATGCTGCTCAGGAGCATATACTTTGGCATACCGGCTACTGCCAGGAGGTTATCTCGCAGACCCAGTGCCACAACCTGCCGTCTGTCTATATCTACCAAGAGTTCCTTGACGACTCCAAGGCGCTTACCATTGTCACGGGTAATTACCTGAGTATTTAAGATATCGGAGCGTGGACGAATTTGTTCCGTTGTCATTATATCTCGCTTTTCCTGAGCTATACTCCTGATGGATTAAAAATAAATAATACGTGAGCATTAATACGTGAGCATTAATACGTAAGCATTCAGCTATCAGCTTTCAGCTAAGGTAATGCCACCCTTAGGTTGATCAACAGACTACAGAGGTTATATATAATCACCTCTGAACATCGGTTTTTTTTTCGTACAGGACGCCCTTCGGACGAGGGGTTCGTGGGTCGGTTCTCTCCAAAATCAATCATGAACGGCTTATAGCTGATCAGCCTTGGGCTTAATGCTTACAATAATACTGGATTTGATGAATGAGATTTTATCTAGTTAACCGTACTTTTGGGTGATAGTTTTAAACCCAAGACTTGAGTGTATGCTCCCCTGGCTTGGGTAACACCAATGGTGCGTTGAGCAGACTCAATCATAGGACGGCGTAAGCTTACTACAATAAATTGCGCAAGTTTAGCCTGTTGTTTGATCATTTTAGCTAATCGCTGGACATTTGCCCCGTCCAAAAACATATCGACTTCATCAAAAGCATAAAATGGCGAGGGACGGTAGCGTTGTAGGGCAAAGATAAAGCTAAGGGCTGTGAGGGATTTTTCTCCTCCTGACATAGATGCTAGCCGCCGCACCGGTTTACCTTTGGGGTGCGCCACCAGGTTTAGTCCACCGCTAAAGGGGTCCTCTGGATCATCGAGTTGTAAATAACCATCCCCATCGGAGAGTTCAGCAAAGATGGCTTGGAAATTTTCATTGACTGCATCAAAGGCTTCTTTGAAAGCACGGTATCTCAAGGTGGTAAAGTTTTCTATCCTTAGCAACAGTTCAGTCCGTTCACCAGCTATGGTTTCCAGTTTCTCAGACAGTTCCTGGAGGCGAGTTTGAGTTCGGTCATATTCTTCTAAGGCCAGCATATTCACGGGTTCCATAGCCTGTAGACGTTTCTGTCCGTTGCGCAGTTCCTTTTGTAGTTGTTCTAGTTGAGCAGCTAGGGAGTCCAAGGTAATTACCTCTGAGCTTTTTTTATCACTAGAGGGGGAATTTTTTTTGACAATTTGAGGTATTTCTGGTATTGGGTCTGGTAATTCAGCAGCTTGGTCTTGGAGTTGAGTTTGGAGACTAGCAAGTTTTTCTGCTCTAGCAGACTGGGTTTCTTGGAGTTTTTGCTGTTGCCAAGAGGTTTCTTGGTGTTGTTGGCGCAGTCTCTGTAGGTGTTGCTCGGTGCGATCGCGTTTTTGTTTCTGTTGCCCCAATTTCTCCTCTAACTGGCTTAAGGCAACTGTCGTTTCGGTAATTTGCTTGGTGAGTGTTTCTAACTGAGTGTTAATTGCTGATTGCTGCTGTTGCCAAGATTCGATTTGGGTTTGAGAGTCTGCTATTTGGCGGTGACCTTCGGTAAGTTTATCCCTGAGGCGCTGCTGCTGATTCTCTTTCTGTTGTAGCTGTTTCTCGGTATTTCTCAAGGCTTGTTCACACTCGCGCAACTGAGCTTCTTGGGTTTTAATGGTGTTCTGAATCTGTTGCCACTCGTTATGAGTTTGAGACTCTTCGAGTTGAGCCAGTTGTTGCCTTAAGTCGGCAAGTTGGGATTCTTGTTGGGGTAACTCTATCGCTATGGTCTCTAGCCGTTGAGTAGCAGCGGAGAGTTCTTGGTTGTTTTTAGCCAGAAGCGATCGCATTTGGGCTTGATTGGTCTGAGATTGCTCAATCTCTCTTTGTAACTGTTCCAAACGTAATTTGGTTTCCGAGTGTTTTGCTCTAGTTTCTGTCAATTCCTGGGTAATTTGTTTCACCGAAGCAGATTCGGTAGTAATCAATGCCTCACAATGGTTTAAAACCTGTTCAATTTCCGCTAATCGGGTTCGCAAGCTACGGATTTCAGAGGACTCCATAGTGTCACTGGTACCAAAGTGCAATCCCGAACGGTGACTGCTGCTACCACCAGTCATGGCACCGCTTATTTCCAAGATTTCCCCATCTAGGGTAACGATGCGGTGTTTACCCAAGTAGGTACGGGCATCATTGAGAGTTTCAAAGACTACCGTAGACCCAAATACATAGGCAAAGACTTTTTGGTAACGGGGGTCGCAATCAATTAGCCTAATGGCGTAGTCAACAAAGCCCTTAGCATATCGTAGCACAACCGTTTCGCTAAATTGCCTAGGTTGGATTTTGTTCAGAGGTAAGAAGGTCGCTCTTCCCGCGCGTTTTTGTTTGAGGAGTTCGATCCCAGCCGCTGCTACCCTATCATCTTCTACCACTAAATTCCCGAGGCGTGCGCCAGCGGCAATTTCTAGGGCTAGCTGATAGCGGGGTTCAACTCTACCCAATTGGGCGACTAATCCACACACTCCTAGTATACTACTTTCTAGGATAACTTTAGTAGCATAGGTCCCTTGGGCTTCTTGTTGAGCTTGGGCTTGGGCTTCTAGTTTATCGAGTTGCCGTTGTTTTTGCCGTTGTTCCCCCAGCAGGCGAGTTTGGGTTTGTTGTTGGAGTTGTAGTTGTTGTTCGGTATTCCCTAAGGATTGGGCGAGGGACTGGACTTGTTGGGAATAAGTGGTTAATTGGGTGTCTAATGCCACAGCTTGGGTTTGCTTGGTGGCGATTTCTGGTTCTAAGGTTTGCAGTTGCTGGGTTTGGTCTTCGATTTGCCGATTTAGCTGATTCTGACGCTCTTGGAGTTGAGCTTGCTCTGTCCTTTGGGGGTTGATGGTTTTGAGTAGGGTGTCGATGTGCTTGGTGAGGGTGGTTTGTTGTTGTACCCAGGCATCACTAGCGGCTGCGATCGCATTGGCTTGTTCTCGGCTTTGGTTGAGAGCAGCTTGGGCCTCATCCCGTGCGACTTGTAAGGAGGTTTTAGACAAGGTCTCTAGATCATTTTTTTCTGCGATCAACTGTTGCAGGGTTTGCTCGACTTGTTGAATTGTCTCTTGTGTACGTTGGAGATTGACAGCGGCATTTTGTAGGTTCTCAGTTAGTTCCTGCTGTCGGGTTTGTAATTGACGTTGTTCAGCTTGTTGAGTGGCAAGGGTGGATGCGATCGCAATTTGCTCTTCTTCTCCTAAGGCTTTGACCCGAGCATTGAGTTGGTCAAGTTCAGTGGTAGTTTGGTTTATTTGTTCCTCAATGCTAGTAATTTGAGCAATAAGCTGCGCTTTTTTCGTCTTAGCAGCATCAATCTGCTGTTGGAGTTGGGATACTTGCTTCTGGAGCAATCGCCATTTTATAACAATTTCCCACTGTTGCTTTTGTTGGAGTTCAGCACGGAGTTTTTGATATTTCTCGGCTTTTGCACGGTCAGCAGCTAAGCGATCGCGTTGAGCCGTCAGTTCTTGTTCAATAATTCGGCAGCGTTCTTCTCGCTCTTTGACAGTGGCGAGGGTTTGTTTAGTTTGGGTAATTTTGCGGTCAAAGGCAGCAACTCCAGCTAATTCGTCAATAATCTCCCGCCTTTCTCGGGATTTCATTGAAATAATGCTAGTGACGTCTCCTTGCTGGACAACATTGTAACCTTCTGGGTAAACCCGCAAGCGATTGAGTTGTTCATGAAGTGCAGTAACAGTACAGGGTTCACCATTGATATAGTACTGGGAACTGTAATTACCTTGTTTAGTGACTCGCAGCCGTCGAGTCACACTCCATTCTAGATCAGTTGACGGTTGAAGGTTATTGGGTTGAAGGTTATTGGGTTGAAGGTTATTGGGTTGAAGGTTATCTGGTTGAAGGTTATTTGGTTGAAGGTTATCTGGTTGAAGGTTATTGGGTTGAAGGTTATTGGGTTGAAGGTTATCTGGTTGAAGGTTATTTGGTTGAAGGTTATCTGGTTGAAGGTTATTGGGTTGAAGGTTATTGGGTTGAAGGTTATTGGGTTGAAGGTTATTGGGTTGAAGGTTATTTTCTGAACCTTGGCCTTTCGGCCACGCTTCGCGAACAACCTGTAACTTGCTAACCTGTAACGGTTCGTCTAACTCTTTAAGCTGTAACTCGTCATAGTTATTGAAGTCAGATAAGTCAAAGGTAACTGTGACACTGGCTTCGACAGTGCCTCGATGTTCTTTATTGTGGTTAACTAAATCAGGAAGGCGTTCAGCTCGCATTCCTTTGGAACTGGCGATACCAAGACAAAATAGAAGAGCATCAAGGATGTTGGATTTGCCTGACCCGTTTGGCCCAGAAATTACGGTAAATCCTTCCAGGAGGGGGATTTTTGTGGTGCCGCCGAAGGATTTGAACCGCGAGAGTTCCACTCGCTTGATGTGTACCATAGGCGTTTCATCGGTTGAGGTTAACCGGGTCGTCACACAGAGTGTGCGTAGTGAACACATTGCTGATCAGCGTAGCATGGGCAATAGGCAGATGGCGCTACGAATGGGTTAAAAGATGTAAATGGGTTAACAGGTGGAACGGATGGGGGATGGAGGGGGGACAGTGTGGGGCTGCAATTAAAATGCTATATACTATATCAAAAAAAACTAATCACCAATAACGAATGACTAGGGACTAATCACCAATGAGTTAACAACTAATAGCTTAACTATTAGTTTAGTATGTCATGGCCGTGAAACAAGCTATATAATCACCGGAGAACCCATTGGTAATACTTGCGTCGTGATTGCAATCTATCCAGGCAGCTTCGATCCCATTACCCTAGGACACCTTGACATCATCCAGCGTGGCTGTAGACTCTTTGATAAGGTGATTGTGACGGTGCTGCGCAATCCAAATAAATCTCCCTTGTTTACAGTGCTTGAGCGAGTCGAGCAGATTCAACTTTGCACCCAACACTTACCTAATGTGGAAGTGGACAGTTTTACTGGTTTAACTGTGGAATATGCCAAACTGAAGAAAGCTCAAGTACTGTTGCGAGGGTTAAGGGTGCTTTCTGACTTTGAGAAGGAACTCCAGATGGCTCATACCAATCATACCCTCTGGGATGAAATCGAAACGGTTTTTCTCGCCACCTCTAACGAATATAGTTTCTTGAGTAGTAGCGTAGTCAAAGAGATTGCCAAATTTGGCGGCTCCGTCGATCATCTTGTCCCCCAACAGGTTGCCTTAGATATATACCGATGTTACGCCAAGAATCATCCCGGTACGACCCACCCGAGCAAAACAAACCCCCAAACCCGACTGAATCCTTTAATCCTGGATCAGGAGACATAGATATTCAGGGGCAATTTAACTATATCGAGGACATAATCTTCGATAGCCCCCACATACCCTTTACCCGGCGCACCCTGATTGATGAAGAACTGTTGCTGGCTCAACTCGACTTGGTGCGGGAAAATTTGCCCTTAGCTTTTCAACAAGCTACTAGAATCATTGAGGAACACGATGCAATTATCCAGCAAGCTGAACAGTATGCTCAAGAAATCATTGAGACAGCTCAGCGGCGTGCTGAAATGATCTTAGATGAACTCGGTATTATTCAGCAAGCGGAACACGAAGCCCAACAAATCAGCCAACAAGTTCAAAAAGAGTGTGAGGCGATGCACAAGCAAACGGCATCGGAGCTTGAGCAGATGCGCCGCAAAGCCCAGCAGGAACTGGAGCAAATGCGCCAAATGACCCTAGCGGAGTGTGAGGAAATTCAAAATGGGGCAGATGCCTACGCTGACGGAGTGCTCTACAATATTGAGCAGCACCTCAGTGACATGCTTAGAGTAATTCGCAACGGACGTCAGCAACTCAATGGTCCTGTCAAAGCCCAAAACTCTGGCAAAAAAGACAATGGTAAGAAAGACAATAGTAAGAAAGACAATGGTAAGGGGGGTTCACGCTCACTTAAAATCCCATCGAAGTCAAAAAAAGGATGAACGATTAAGGATTAAGGATTAAATAAGAACTATTTAATTTATAAGTTGTTAACCTTATTGGTTGTTAAAGATTTTTAAAGAGCTAGCAGCCACATAAACCATCCACGGAGGAGCCGTGATAGTTTATGTGTCACGTGCGGTTTTAATGCGTTGCTGAATCAAAAAATGGTTTTATAAAAATAAAACCATGAAATGCCCTAAATGTCATAGCAATAAAACTCATAAATATGGTCATCAAAGAGGAAAACAAAGATATAAAGGCAAGGAATGTGGACGACAATTTATAGAGGTTAAAAGTGAGCGTGGTTACGATAAAAAGATTAAATTGCTGTGCCTAAAAATGTATCTAAGCGATGCAGCGCGGTCATGGCGAGGCAGTGCCTTCACGCGGGGGTTCCCCCCATGACCGCACTGCCGTGGTTTCCCCCACTCGCGCTTTGCATCAAGACAATGTTGGAATTATCAATTAGGCTTCTTATTTATTATTTAAAATATCATAAAATCCCCCTTTCAGGTGAAACCATTTCATGATTCAGCAACGCCCCTTAATTAATGAGTTTTAAACTTTTTCTGCATAGCCTGCCAACTGTAAAGGCTCCACTCTCCTTACGGTAACTTCAAGACGCCCACCTTTCAGGTAGGGCGCGGGGCTGCCGCCATTAAGCTCAAACCCCGTTAGGTAGAAGTCTGTCATCCTTCTAATTCAAAGTAAAGAAATGTAAGCGTATCACTTGGAATTAGCCCAATCATGGTAATGTAACTCTATATTTTCAATATTAGACGATATCTGAAAAGTTTTTTGATACTGACTTTTGCCCCCCAAGCCCCCCTCGCTCGGGGAACCAACGGGGGCTTGGATGTAGCAAATGAGACTTCTCAGACAACCTCTTAGGATAATCAAAGAAAAAACTGGAAAGATATAGTGCAACAAAACCTTGGAGCAGATAAAACCTCTCTGGAACTTTCATGTAAAGTCTTTAAACCCATGGACCCAGTTACTGCCAAAACAGTGCTTAAAGAAGTCAAGCAAATTTTGGATCAATTTGGTGTGACCTTCTTTCTGCAGCAAGGTACCTGTCTTGGCGCGATCCGAGAACATGGATTCATACCCTGGGATGATGATTTGGATTTGGGTTCTGTGATGGGGATCCACGTAGTCACTAGGGAAGTTATAGAGCCTGTTGTTCGTGCCTTCAGGGAACATGGCTTTTACACCGAAGTTCAACCCTACGATAGCGGCATTGGCATCACGATGATGAAGTCATTCATCAGGATTGATTGGATGTGCCATAAGATTATCAAAGACTATATCAGGCACCATCCTGGGGTCCTGATTCCTGCCAGACTGGTAACCCAGCTAAAAGCAATCGACTTCCTTGGAGATACTTTCCTCGTTCCCAATCCACCCGAGGAATACTTACAGGCCAAATATGGTATAGAATGGATGACGCCGAAACGTTACGGCTATGAAAAAGACATTGTGGATCTAGTCCCAGATCGCCCCACAGGAATGAGCTCAGCTGTTACCAGCTCTCCCAATGAATACAGAGCTAGCCGAGTTCGGATCCTTGATCAAAAAGGCGATCCGGTTCACAACGCTTCGGTTCGGGTGATCGGACAAGGGCAGGCCAGGACAGATGAGTTGGGCTATGCTGTGTTCAATTTGCCACAAGAAGATGCATGGTATGCACTGGTCATTAATTCTGACGGGCATGAAGAGATACTATACCAGGAGCGGATGGCTCAGGGAGTAACTTACGTTTACAGACCCAACCCCTCAAGATCTTCTGGACAGTTCATGGTTTTGTCCCTAGAATAAGCTGTGTGCGGAACCTGCGTCCGCACCTGTCTTGATGCAAAGCGCGAGTGGGGGAAACCACGGCAGTCGCTCATGGGGGAAACCACGGCAGTCGCTCATGGGGGAAACCACGGCAGTCGCTCATGGGGGAAACCACG
>NZ_GL890956.1:101981-108195 GCF_000211815.1 Moorena producens 3L | reverse complement strand
CTCCCCAAGACCGCGCTGCCTCCCCAAGACCGCGCTGCCTCCCCAAGACCGCGCTGCCTCCCCAAGACCGTAATGGTGCGTTTTCCGCATTAAGAATTAAATTCGCCACGGGTCGCACCTCTGCATCGCTGTAAGCCCCGTGGAAACCCCCGCGTGAAGGCGCTGCATCGCTTATTCAAAAGCTGATACGCGACACGCTGATACGCGACACGCTGATAGCTGAATGCTTACAAGTCTGGGGAGTAATCCCCTGGTAATGGTTAACTAGTTAGGGGAGTTATCCCTCAAAAAACGCGATGCGCGAGCATTGAGCCGCTACGGGAAGACATTTTTAAGGGAAAATCAGTCTAAGCCCTAATTTCGGATAACGCTCGATGTTTAACCCTTACCGCCATACACAAGAGTTAGAGGAACCTTTTTCCTTTGAGCGCCTGTATCGTCATCCTGGTTCCCTTAGTCCCTACGATCAAGGTGGTACTCGCAAACGAATTGCGATTATCGGTGGAGGAATTGCAGGACTCGTAAGTGCTTACGAACTGAGTCAACTCAACCATCAAGTTACTGTATTAGAAGCTGATTCTCGCCTCGGAGGAAGAATTAAGACTCATTATTTTAGTGATGGCACTTATGGGGAATTAGGCGCAATGCGAATTCCTACTAGTCATGGCTGCACTTTACACTATATAGATAAATTTAATTTACCAAAAAGACCTTTTATTAATTACAATCCCGCCGCTTTTTATTATCTACGGGGTAATAAAACTCGTTTAGATAATTACCAAGAGTTGTTTGCTGTTTACAATTTAAACCCTGATGAGCAACAAGACCCAGGGGTAATTTACGACCAATTATTGGAAGAATTAATCGATTCTTTGACTGAAAAAGATAAATGGGAGTTATTTGCGCCCACTTTTACCAGTGATCAAGTTATAAAATGGGATACCCTAACGGTTACCGACTATTTTCGCAGTCATCTTTCTGCTGATGCTTTTGACTTACTCGGTCATGCTACTGGAGCCATTCATTACGACAAAGTATCTCTGTTAAATGGTTTAATTGATTTCTTTGCCTGGCATCGAGTAGAACAATATGAACTAATCGGAGGACTGGAAACCTTAATTAAGGCTTTGGTTAAAAGCATATCAGGCACAATCCAGACTGAAGCCAGAGTAACAAATATAGAAATGACCGATAGAGGGGTTCGCCTTGTCTGGAATAAGCTGGATCAGCAACAAATCGCAGAATTTGACTATATTATCTGTACTATTCCTGCTACTGCTCTGGCTCAGATTAATTTTGAGCCTAGTTTACCTAGCCAACAACGGGAAGCGATTAACAATTTGGGGTATTGCAGTGCCAGTAAAACTCTATTACACTGTACCGCTCGTCCTTGGGAATTTGCCGATCATGTTTATGGGGGTGGTAGCTTTACGGATTTAAATTTCGAAAAGTGTTGGTATCCTTCTGATAATGCTCAATTAGACTCAACCAAGCTTTCTCAACCTCATATTGTTGCTAAAGATAAGGATATTTCTTATCAGCCATCAGTATTAACGGCTGCTTATCGCTGGGAAGATAATTCCAGAAAATTTAGAACTTTAGAGGAAACAGCTAAAACCGATTTAACCCTAGACGAAGTTTCCCAACTGCATCCTGATATTAAAGACTATACCGATGATATTATTCATAGTATCTGGGATGAAGATAATCAGTCTGGTTCTGGTTCTTATGCCTATTTTGCTCCAGGGGATCGGGAGAAATATCAACCATTACTCGGTCAAGCTTATCCAGTAGATAATCCTCGTGTTTTCTTTGCAGGGGAACACTTGGCAATTAATCATGCTTCAGTTCAAGGAGCGGTGCAAACAGCGGTTTCAGCAGTTATCGATCTTCTGGAAAGTTCTATTTTTGAGATTTAATCGATTCTATTTCTTTTCCTGGCTTGTCAAGCACTACCTAAACTAGATAAAGGTAAAAACAACAATAATTGATGCTCTTTAGTTCCTTCAAACCCGTATCCCTCATAATAAGCGATAATTTCAATCTTTTTCACTGAAAAAAGCCTGATGACGTTGGATAGCTTCTTGTAAATGCTTATTAGGGGCAGGCGGATTTTCAATCAGACTAAAAATTCTATCCCCATCTTGGGGTGATAAGTGAATCACCTGTTCTGTATTAATCACTTTTTGGGCTTCTTTCACCTGAGCCTGAACCATAAATTGATTTAAGGTTGCCCCTGTTAAATCCGCAGCCGTAAGTATTCAGCCGTCAGCTATCAGCTAAAGGCCTACGGCCACGCTACGCGAACAGCTTAAGCCCTACAGATGGTGCTACTTGAGGTGCTAGCAGGCGCTTTAACTGAGCGAGGTCGGATGAGTAAAACGAGCAGGGATTTTCAATCAGGCCTACCAGCACCGCCCAGATTGCTTACTACCTCCTGTTGATTAGCTGACGGCTGACGGCTGATAGCTGAATGCTTACGTATCTTTGACCGATGCAGGAAGCCTAGCTGTGACGCGAGTATCATTAGGGGTGGTACTTGCCATCTGAATTTATTATTCAATTTCTTTTACTATAACAGAATGGTGTCATTTTGTCACCAGAAATTTCAGCTTCAAGAATAACGATCTATGACTCAATCCAAAGCCGAACCCAAATTATACAGCTTTGATGAATTTATCAGCTGGTATCCCGAAAACTCAGCAGTCCGTTACGAGCTACATGATGGAGTAATTATTGAAATGCCCAAGCCAAAGGGTAAACATTCAAATCTAACCGGTTCCCTGATTGAGCAATTATTGATAGTTATTAGGCAGATAGATAAAGGAGGTATTTGGACTATTCCTAGAGAGTCAATTGTTAAACCAAAACGGGAAAACTCAGGTTATGAACCGGACATTATTGTTTTGAACCAAGACGTTATGGAGGCTGAATCTCGCTGGGAAAGCGAATCAATTATTCAAAATCCTGATTCAGTCAAATTAATCGTCGAGGTTGTTTCAACTAATTGGCGTGACGATTACTACAATAAACTTCGAGATTATGTTCGCGTAGCGTCTCGAAGAGAAGAGATGGGCATCGAGGAATATTGGATTATCGATTATGCAGCATTGGGGGCGAGAAAATTTATTGGCAACCCCAAGCAACCCACATTTTTTGTTTGTAGTTTGGTTGACGGCGAATATCAGATGACGCCCTTTACGGGAAATACTCCCATTGTTTCCCCGACTTTTCCCCAGTTCAAATTATCCCCAGAGCAGATTTTCAAGCTGGCTTTGTAGGAAAACGTTAGCCAGCAGCATTGTAAGCATTCAGCTATCAGCTATCAGCTATCAGCTATCAGCTATCAGCTATCAGCTATTGGCCGTAGGTCAGGCTAGGCCAACATTTTATGCGCTACAGATGGTGCTACTCGAGGTGCTTTTGAATAAAATAAGTTCACTGCTGACGGCTGACGGCTGACGGCTGAATACTTACGCAGCATTCATCTCAAGCTTTCGCACAACAAACGATTCAAGAATCTCAAATACACCTATTGCTATATGATCCAAATCAGGAGGTAATTTTGCAGTGGATAAGTTAATTCAGTATCGTCGTCTGATTCAGGAAATATTGGAAAAGCATAGTCTGGTTAAGCTAGCCAATGAAGATATCAAAGTCTATAAATTCTTCGATCCTGAGCAAGATCATTGTCTTGATGCAGTTGCTCATGGGGGAAAGCCCCAAGACCGTAATGGTGCGTTTTCCGTAGGCGAATTAAATTCGCCTACGGAAAGCGCAGCGTCGGCTTTGCCGAAAGCGTCGCCTACGGCGAACGGAAAGCGCACCTTTGGTTAAAACTTTTTGATTAAGGCTCCACTATCCTAAGGTTTTGTCTCCGGGATGAATTTTCCTTCTCAAATGGCGTAAGCTACAATTTATCAACCAGGTAATACACCGGTTCTCCCCAGTAATTCTAGATACTCATACAAACTCAAGTCTGCTTTAGCTGCTAACTGCTTTAATCCGTTCCAAGCTGTATTTGTTGCCTTGATGGTGTGTGTTGTTTTTGGTTCCTCATAAAGACAGGGACGTCCTACTATTCTAGATTTTTGTTTTACCATTTTATTGTCATATTAATTTCGGGAATATATAATTAAAATAGCACAGCAAATAGGTCGATTCTATGCAACTGGGTTATGTCTACAAACTCAAGCCTAGTCCTCAGCAAAAAGCCACCATGGTTGAATGGCTAGACATGTTGTTAGCTCAATATAATTATTTGTTGAGAGACAGGAATGATTCCTATGAGCAAGCCAGATCTCCAAAACTGGGGAATTTCTGCGATCTCAGGAGTGATGGAGAAGCGTGCCCGCTTACTTGTTCGGTAAGCAAATCGAGCTCTGTTGGCTATCCATGGAAAAAGAGCCAGAAAAATCCTAGGCGTAATGCTTACGAGATTCAAAGCTCAGCTCTTCCTGTGCTAAAGAAGCAACGTCCTTGGTATAAAAAAATTCACTCAACTGTTTTACAACAAATGTTAAGACAGTTGGATACTGCTTTCACAAAATTCTTTAAAGGGGAGGCTAAGTACCCTAGACCTAAGAGGCGTTCTCGCTATCGGAGCTTCAAATATTCCCCGGGTCAGGTAAAACTAGACGGCGATGGAATCTATTTACCTGGGATTGGCTGGATGGGCTTTTACAATTCCCGTCCTATACCAGACGGTTTCACCATAAAATCTGTAACCGTACGCAGAAAATCTCGGGGTTGGTTTGTCAGTCTTCAAATTGAAAACAAGTCAGTTCCATTGTCTCCGGTTAAAACAGCCAACGAGATTAGACCAGATCGTGTTAAGGGATGTGATCTTGGGATTAAAAAGCTGGTTAGTACTTCTGACGGGGAGACTATCGTAAATCCGGCTAATACCAATAAATTTAAGCGTCAAGCAAGACGTTTAAAACTCAGGCAAAGAGCTGCAAGTCGAAAGAAAAAAGGATCTAATAATCGCAAGAAATTATTTGGTAAGGTTGCCTATTTACACGAGAAAATAACCAACAAGCGTTCTGCATGCCATTGGGAGATTGCAAAGCAGTTAACCGATGGCACAGACGCCCTGATATTTGAGGATTTAAATATCAGGGGAATGAAATCCCGTTGTAAGCCTAAGCCCAATGAAAATGGTGGTTATGATCACAACGGACAATCTGCTAAAAAGGGGCTCAACCGTGTGATCTCTGATGCTGCCTGGGGAGAACTGATCAAAAAGGTAGAAGTCGTGGCTGCAAAGTCAGGCATTCCAGTAATCAAGATAAACCCCAGACATACATCCCAAGAATGTCCAAAATGCCATCACACCAGTGCAGACAACCGAAGTGGGGAGAAATTTGTCTGTACTGAATGTGGGTATCACGATGATGCTGATATAAATGGCGGAGTAAATATCAGAAATAAGGGTCTCAAAAAACTGGGAATTGACCCTGCCCAGCTACCTTCGGTGCGAAGGAAAGTTACGCCCACGGAGACAACAGTCGCGCACGACTGTGCCTGGGAATCCCCATCCCTCTAAAGGGTGGGGTAGTTCAAGCGTCAATATGATGGATTTGCTGTTGGTTAGATTTCTTGTAAGTCCTGCTGGCTCTACCGTACTTGTGGTTATAAGCTGACTTTTAACGGCTTCTGGCGAAAGCACCATCAAATAAAAGTTTCAGCTCCACATTTTATGATCAATAAACTAATCTTAATGATAAAAATTAAGGTTAGAATAGCGATGCATCGCTACTCCCTACTCCCTATCTCCCTATCTCCCTATCTCCCCACCTCCCCACCAATTACATTTGAGTCCGACGCAAGAAACAGCCCTGGAGTTAGAGGGGATTCCTGCTCCCTAAAAACCAAGAATTTGTAGCTCAGTTAATTAAAAAAATTATGTCAATAAATTATACATAATTGAGTCTATAAATTGTTAATAAAACTAATTGTAAATCAATGTAAAATATTTTTATTTACCCTTGCATTTTTTTGAGGATTTATCTATACTATAGAAGGTGACGACTGAAACTAATAACCGCGCTGGTCATGGCCGTTAATCATCTCCAGCGCGGTTTTCCTCCCACCTAAATAGGAGCTACTTCCATGATGCCAAAAAAATCACGATTATCAATCCTGGCTTTTCAGCAACCCACCGGATCTCTCTTGGGGATACGGCATTGTCTTGATGCAGTCGCTCATGGGG
>NZ_GL890956.1:85853-101766 GCF_000211815.1 Moorena producens 3L | reverse complement strand
GTGGCACAGGCTTTGGCCTTGGCCTTTTGGCCTTTTGGCCACGCTACGCGAACGGCCACGCTACGCGAATGGCCACGCTGTGCGAACGACGCTGGGACTTAACTCAGATTAAACCAATCCTTACCTTTTTTATTCAAAAGTTCCGTAGCGCATTAGCTAATAGCTGAATGCTTACAAAAAATTAACTAACAACTAAACGGTTTAATTAACCCTGTAAAACCATGAGATTCATTAGTCCTAAAACTGACTTTGCTTTCAAGAAAATCTTTGGATCAGATCAGAGTAAAGATATTCTGATTTCCTTCCTTAATGCCATGATTTACTCCGGTAATTCTGTCATCCAGGATTTAGAAATTATTGACCCCTACAGTGCGGGGGATGTGGTTGATTTAAAAGACACCTATCTGGATGTTAAGGCAGTATTAGAGAATGGAACGACTGTTATCATTGAAATGCAACTCTGGAATGTAGAGGCTTTCGAGAAGCGAGTCGTTTATAATTTGTGCAAAACCTACGGGAATCAACTTAAATCCGGACAGGGATATTTCGATCTCAATCCGGTCATTGCTTTAACTATCACTGATTTTAAGCTGTTCCCTTCAACAGAGAAAGTCATTAGCAGTTTTTACTTTCAAGAAGAAGAAGACCACTTGCCTTATCAGGAAAATGAGTTAAAAATGGTGTTTGTGGAACTTCCCAAATTTACTAAGCAGCTGGAAGAGTTAGAAAGTTTGGTAGATAAGTGGATCTATTTTATCAAAGATGCTCCCAGCTTAGAAGTTATTCCTGATCAGATGAGGGAAATACCACAGCTGGAACAAGCTTTAACTATAGCCAATCAAGCGGGGTTGAGTGTGTCAGAATTGGAAAAGATCCGCAAACAGGAGATGTTCTGGGAGGATAGGCGAGGTGCATTGAGTCTAGCGAAAAGGGAAGGACGAGAAGAGGGAATAGAAGAAGGACGAGAAGAGGGCAGAGAAGAGGGCAGAGAAGAGGGCAGAGAAGAGGGCAGATTAGAAGGTGAAAGAAGCTTACTATTGCGACAGCTTGAGCGCCGCTTTGGAAAACTAACAAGTAATGCCTTCGCATTGCTTGAAGCCTTGAATTCCCAAGACCTAGAACGCTTATCAGAAGCAATCTGGGATTTTAAGACCAGTGAGGATTTACTCAACTGGCTCCAAGAGCACTCTAACTAACGGTAGCTATGCCTTAGTTGCCTAAAATCAGACTAGACCTCTTGGAAAAATTGGGAATCAAAACCGATTACTGTATGGCTGTTACTCTCCTACTCCAACAACTTACCGTTCCCCCAGGCCAAAGACTGTTGATTCATAACCTAGAGTGGGCTGAATTTGAGTCTGTTCTAGAAGAACTAGGGGAACATCGCTCTGCCCGTATTGCCTATAGCCACGGAACCTTAGAAATCAGAATGCCTACCCCAGAACACGAAGTCGATAAAGAACTGCTCGGTGATTTGGTTAAAATTTTGCTTGATCAGTTAGAAATCGACTGCGAGTGCTTTGGTTCCACTACCTTCAAGGGAGAAAATATGGACAGTGGCATTGAACCGGATCAATGCTTCTACATCCAAAACCACGCTAGAATCCGAGACAAGGGGCGCGTCGATCTTACCCTTGACCCACCGCCAGATCTAGCCATTGAAGTGGATGTTACCTCCAAGACTCAACTGGTTTAACAGTAAAAGACTTAGAAAAACTGCAAGCTGAACATCCTGATTATCAGATGGAACTAGTGGCTGGAGAAATTATTGTTATGAGTCCTTCAGGTATAGAATCAGATCAAGTAGCTGCTGCAATTGTTGCCCAGTTATCAAACTGGGTACGACCTCGTAGACTAGGCAGGGTAACTGCTTCTAGTGGTGGTTTTCGTTTACCTAACGAAGATGGAGATGTCCGCACACCCGATGCTTCTTTTATCCTAGCTGAACGTTTACCTCGCACTACAGAAGGTTACGCGGAGTTAGTTCCTGACTTGATGTTTGAAGTTAAATCTAAGAGTGGCAGTTTGGCTAAATTACGCCGGAAGATCCAGCAATTTCTGGAATTGGGAACTCAAGTTGGGGTGTTAGTGGATCCGAGAACTCGCACCATGGAAGTTTATTGCTTTAATCGAGATAAGGTTGTGCTGGGGGATGGGGATGTGCTGGAAGTACCGGAATTACTTCCTGGGTGGGAATTGTCTGTAGTGGAAGTTTGGGCTCCTGAATTTGATTGATAAAACCAGTTTATTATTCTAAGGTATTACGTTAATTTTGAATGTTTAAAAGGTATTTTATATGATTATAACGAATGTCAATATTAGTCAAAAGTCTCAAGAAATTTTGAGAAAAGCGGCGGCGGAAAAACGAATGTCTGTAGAGGATATGGCTTCAGAAATATTAAGCGATGCAGCGCCTTCACGCGGGGGTCTCCCCCACTCGCTATTGCATCAAGACAATGAAGCTATTCAAAATAAGCTTTCCGGAATTGCCACTATTGGTGAAGTCAAAAGCGATGCAGCGCCTTCACGCGGGGGTTTCCCCCACTCGCTATTGCATCAAGACAAGGAATATCCTATCTTACCATTGGCAAACAAGCAGCCCTACGCATACTATGCCGATCCTGAAGAGCCAGCTATCCCTCTAGAAGACTGGGATATGGAGAAGAGTTCTGAAGAGGTTTTATGATTTTTATGGACACTCATATTTTTGTTTGGTGGAATCAGAACGATCCTAAACTGACGTGCTCCTTATAAACTGTCCTCTGGTAACAGAGGCATTGACTCTAACATCTACTATTGAGATCTAGCCATGAAAAAAATTTTGGTATTATGGACAACTTTTCGATCAACATCCACCGCTTTTAAAATGATGATGCAAGCAAGGGGAGACTTTATTGTTCTTCATGAACCCTTTAGCCTATACTATTTCGGTAGCGAGGAAAGGAAATCTGATCGCTGTGCAAAAGCTGAGATTAATCCAGCTTATAATTTTCAACCCCTATTCCAAGACCTAATCAATAAGGCTCAAAGCCAACCTGTCTTTATTAAAGATATGGCTTTATATATTTACGAGCGAGCCGATGAAGCTTTTTTATCCCACTTTAACCACACTTTCCTTATTCGCCATCCTGCCAAAAGCCTTCCTTCTCTATTTGCCGGTTGGCCTGACTTCCACTTAAGTGAAACTGGGTATGCAGAACTTTACCAATTGTTTGAAGTCACCAAAGCCTTTCTGGGACAAGTCCCCCCCCTCATTGACTCAGATGACTTGGTACAAAAACCAGAGGCCACGATTAAAGCTTACTGTGATGCTGTAGGAATTCCGTTTATGCCCCAAGCGTTAAAATGGGATCCTAAGATATGCTCTAAAATATGGACTCTTCCATGGGAAGGAGATTGGCACACTTACTTACAATCGAGTCGGGAATTTAAAGAAAGGGACAGAAAAAATTACGTTAGTGTTGAAAACAATGAACACTTGAAGCAGGCCTATGACTACTGTTTACCTTATTACCAAAGACTTTATGAACATCGACTGCGGATTGAATAACCACTTTTAACTACAGACTTTAAGCAATGAAAAGAGTAGTTTTTATCCTTCGTAGGGGAAATGGGTAGTGGTGCATTGTAATGATATCGGTAACGGTATGGTGAGGGTTTCAGCCCCCACCCAGCATCACTATGCAGGACTACCTAATCTTCTAAGTCATCAATAGAAACTTTACACTTAAACCTCTTTTTTTGCAAATCGTTTATTATTTCGTTTATTCTAGATTTGTTAGTCATTGTTATTTACATCCTTTTTAACATCGAATTCCAATTCTTCGAGCCGTTATAACCAAACAAATCTTGATAGTAAGTATCAATTAAGTACTCATTTTGATGCTGAATCATCCAGTTTTTGAGTAAATCAAGCTTACATTTCATCCGTTCAATAAATTCTTGATCTTCCCAATCTGACCAAGCCTCCCATAAAGCTTTATTTGTGTCTTCAATAATTAAATAATCTCCATTTTGTAACCCATTATTATGAAAATAATCCAGTATCCCGACTAAATTAACATGAGCATCTTCTATGATTAACCAAGGATGAGGAAGTGTAGAAAGCAGTGTGGTCGATAAAACCAGATCGATCTGGTTACAATCGCCTTCCAAAAATTTTATCTTGGGTTGGGCTTTGGCTTTTTCATCAAGTAAGGATAAATCGATATCAACAGAGTAGACAAGACCTTCAATCTCAAATAACTTCAACTGATCTGCTAACCATACTGCACTTCCTCCAGTATCTGCACCAAGTTCAATAATTGTCTTTGGTTGGAGTTCGTAAATCAGCATTGGATAAAGGGCAATTTCTATAGGACTTTTGTCCATTGGTATCCCTTTCCAGGTTTGTAAATGATAGTTTTCAGTCAGAGGTCTCCAAATCCCCTTGGGAAGGGAGCAGATATCTTCTCGATCAGAAATTTTGACAAGTCTTTTATTCTGTGAGATTTCTTGATCAGATCTAATGAATTGATCAGCACTTTGATTCTTCATTGGGATCACTCCTCAAACAGATTTAACTGGGTGCATCTCATTTTTGAAGTTTGACCTCGTGGTGCGTTACGGGACGTACTTCCACAAAACTGGCTACAGCTTGCTTCTTGGCGAGTCCGTCTTATCACGCACCCTACGGCACTTTTTTACAAATATGAGATGCACCCGATTTAACTTTTGGTGATCGTATTTTCCCCTCTTCAATACCAACCCCATCTTCATTCCACTGCCAATCAAAAGCATAGATCCAATACAGACAGGTGGAATTTCCATATCTAGTTTTGTGAGGTACTTTAGCAGGTATTTTGAATATTTCACCAATGGGAGGATAGTAAGTTTGACCTTGAAAATAAATCTCCATTTCTCCTTCTATAAGGATAATAAATTCGTCAGTTTTATGACCTGGATTTGACCAAGATTCCACAGAATTTGTTTGATAAATTTCGCATTTAAAACCTTTTTGTTCCCATTCTTTTTTTAATTCTTCTAAACCTAGATTAATTTTTGATTTATTCATGGTTTTTCCTGTTATGTTAGATATTTACTCACATTAAAAGAGAAATGGTATATTTGGACTTAATATCAGTTATTAAGTTTCCTTTTTTTTAAAGCAAGCAGATACATCAACTTGGCTTCGTCATATATCGGAAAACCCTCTTCACTAACTAATGTCCACGGTAATTTATCTAAGTCTATCTGCATTTTACGGCGATAGTCTTCCCGTATGGTTAATAAAAAAATTCCCTCCTCTTTTAAAATACCGAATAGATTGTTTAAAACTGCAACTCCAGCATGAGCATAAGCAAAAACTCCTGCTGCAATAATAGCATCAAAAGTTACTGAATTGCTAAAAATTTGGGAATCTTCTAGATTACACTGATGCAGACTTTGATATACTTGTCTCTCTTTAGCGATCGCCAGCATTTTTTCTGACAAATCCGCAGCAGTCAGATTAGTATATCCCTGTTGGGCTAAGGCTTCACCCACTAACCCTGTCCCAGCACCAGCATCTAAGATTGTGGCATCTTTCTTAGGAAGCAGTTTGCTTAATGTCCGTGCTATGTTGCCAGGCATAAAAGACCAATCTTCTCTTACATCTGCATCATAGGTATTTGCCCAACTATCGTAATTAGTTTTTAATTCCTCAGTGCTTTGGCTATCACAAATCATAGATAACCAAGGTCTTGTTTCTGAAATATCTTTGCCTTGTTCTCTGGACATCTTATGTTCTAACGCAATGGCATTTTCAGATCCCACCGAAGCCATAGAAAGAGAATAAAGCTTGCGGATAAATAGATCAATATCTTCCGGCTGAGTATCGAAATTGGTCATCCATCGAACTAATCCAGTAGAACTATCCCAAACATAAAAATGACAAACATTAACCAGAGCTTCGATCCAATTAGGTGGAATTTTCGCAAAGACAGCATTGGTCTCAACAGGATATACTATCTCAACTTCAGGTATGGTAGATACTTGTTCAGCAAGATACTTAGCCATTTTGTTTTCATGGCTAGCATTTTGCAGCCAGTGGTCATCTTTGAGTAACGCTAAAAACTGGGCGGCGATAAATCGAGCTTTTGAAGGCATCTGCATACTTTGTTTCCAGATAGCCGAAAAATTCCGACATAACGAGGGGTCAGAGTTAGTAAAGATGACTGCTTCTCCCATCAAAAGCCCATTTTTAGTTCCACCAAAAGATATAGCATCAACACCGAGTTCCGTCGTTAGCGCACCCAAGGAACAATTAAGTGAAGCTGCAGCATTGACAAGACGTGTGCCATCCATGTGAACCCTCATACCCTGCTGATGGGCATATTCCACTAAAGCTAAAATCTCCTTGGGACGATACACCGTTCCAAGTTCCGTGGACTGGGTTATGGATATCACACGAGGGATAGAGGCATGAACCTCCTCTTGCCAATACAAGTAACTTTCAATATCTTGAGGTCGCAGATGCCCATCAGCGGTTTCAATCGGAACTAACTTACTACCAATGAAATTCTCCACAGCCCCACATTCACTATGGTAGAGGTGTGCTTTACTAGAACAGAATATGGCTTCAAAAGAGCGACACAAACAAGCCAAAGCGAATACGTTGGAACCAGTCCCACCGAAAGTAAAAAATACCTGACAATCAGCCCCAAAATTTCTATGGAATTGTTCCATAGCTAAGCGCGTCCACTCATCTTCGCTATAGGCATGAGCGTGTCCTTGGTTAGCGGCTAGGATAGCCTTCATAATTTCGGGATCGACTCCAGCCTCATTATCTGAGGCCAGACCTCTGATCTTGGAATTGACTGGGGATTTTCGATCGCTTTGGGAATTCATCGGCATTTTTAATAGGAAGTATTACTCTAGAAAGTTGTTCTAAGTATTGGTTCTAAGTATTCTCAGTCGGCTTTCAAAGTCTTCCATATTTAAATAGCAGTTTACCATGCGTCTTTCCCCTTCATAAGCTAGTCGTCCATGCAAAAGACGCCAGTTGTCAAACAAGAGAACATTTCCAGGAGTGAGGCGAAAGCGATATTGATTGGCTGGGTCATCAATAATTTTACGCCATTCCCAAAGAGCCTCATAGACCTGTGTCGTTTGTTCTCCCCAGTAAAAAGGTGCGCGATCCATGTGATTGAATCGAATTCGTTTTACCTGGTTTTCAGCATCAAGTTTAATTAGAGGTTGCCTTGTTTCTAAATGGGTATCAACTTCTAAATAGTGCCCTGGCATATCAACCTTGGTAAGCAAGGAGAAAGCGTCAGGATATGATTCCCGGAGAGTTTGGGCAGCATAGAAGCCATCTATGAAAATACTCTCTCCACCAATATAATCGCGATCGAGAACGTGAAATACAATCAGTCCAGGGGGGTCGTAGGAATAAGTTCCATCGGTGTGGGCTGCCAGATACCCATTGGAATAGGCGCTATCAGCATGGGGTTCGCTAGTATCGGAGTCAGCAAAACCGCCAAAGATATCCATCCTAATATAAGCTACCCGTTCAATCAGTGCTCGGGTTGACTCACGATTAGGTGGTGTATTTGATACCATTCCCAGACCATAACAGGCAATATTCTCTAACCATTTTTTTAATCCCCTAGATTCACTCATTACTTCATTGAAAGTGACTGTGGGTAGCCCATTAGCAAATGTGTTGGCTGTCCAGAGGATTAAATTTTTGGGAGTCGAACTTTTGTCAATGGTGCTTAAGGTTGTCATGCTTAAAATTTTTATACTTTAAACCCCTTTCTTTTCACGAGCCTGGGGAACTGGACGTTGATAGGATTTGTTCTGAATTACGCGCAGACGACTATGGAAATCTTCCATATTTGACATACAGACAGCAAGGTGATGATTCCCATCCATCGCACTACCACCATGCAAGACACGCCAATTATCCCACAGCACCATTTCTCCTGGATTTAAGCTGAGTTTTCGATGTTGGGATTGCTCCTCAACCCATGCCTCAAACTGCTTCAAAGCAGCTTGCAAGGCTTGTTTGTTTGGCAAATCCTGCTCAGCAACAGCAAGTTGTGCTTTCGGATTGTAGCGTATACGCTTGAGTCGATCATAACTATCTAGGGTCACAATCGGATCTGAAGCAATCAGATTGATATCCTGCCTCAGGTACTGATAAGAAACAGTATTATTTTGTAATAAACTTAGAGTCTGGGGTGCTTCGCTTTTGATTCTGTCAACAAGCGCCAGACCATCAACAAAAATCATTTCCCAGGGTGAAATAGTTTGGTCGAGGCATTGAACCAGTTTGATACCTGGTGGGTCGTAATTAAAAGCTCCATCGGTATGAAGATGGGTTTCATCATAGTCGGAATTACTTGATGGTTTAATTTCGACTATGTCCCCCAAACTACTTTGCCGCAGATAGGCAATTCGGTGCATAAGTTGAGCCGCTTCAGCTTTACTCGCCTTGGCACCAATCACTTTACAGACTCCGACTTGGGTGAGATGTTCAACCAAGTGCCTTAATCCGATATCTGTGTCAATGACACTTCGATAATCAAGACTTGGTAAATCATTACTCCAGTATTTTCGTTCATCTACTGCTACGGAGTTTTCAAGATTAAGCATTCTCCATAGCCAATCATAGGAAAAGTAACTTTTGTGATTATCCTGCCATTGAATTATCAGCCCTGCGGTATCAGTATCTACAAGGACGTCTTCCCAGCTAAATCTCTCCCAGCCAATGAATACATCAAATTCTCTCTGGGCACTAGAAGTGAAACACTCACTACATTGACAGTGATCTCGCAGCCACATCCACGGTAAGCTTACCCTATCTAAATTATTGGTGACTTTATAAACCAAATCCACTTCGATGCCTTTGTCACTAGTCTGCCAAGATTGAACTTGAACCTTTTGAGATGATGAAGATAATGGGGATTTTTCAACACAATTCATGAAAATGAAACTTACTCCTCTAAGCTTTATACAATATAAAGTTTCAGGCTTTGCTACAGAAAAATCGGCTGAAGTTGCGGCATCGGGCGAATTGTACTTTCCACTGCAATACCATTACGTAAGGCTAACAGTAATCCCGCCGCCTCCATGTAGCTATTGACACGATATATCGGGTTGCCCTGAGTTTCGATTTGCAATCTTTCAGGAGTAATATCGTACTTAGTGGTATTATCTTTGATTAAGATTACGGGCACACCTTGGTCTAAACACGCTAAAAACGGAATATTACCCACGGTTGTTTCTGGCATTACCACCGCCGAAACATTCTCCACCGATATCCTAGTTTCCCCTGCGGCTACGGGAGTATCAAACCTTACCGGACGGGGAGAATTGATTAAACCATTGAGGGGGGAACAAACATAGGCACTGGAAATTAATTCTGCTCCATCCCTAGGGTCTACTAATTTCCCAAATCCCGTATGTTCCCACTCCAATAATAAGGGAGCATGGGCAGCAGTAAAGGGATAAAAATTAGTGAGCATGTGGGTCATAATTGCTTCCGCACCGCCCCAAGGATTGGGGATAGATTCCCCTCGGTAGTAAGCTTGACGTATTTTATCGTCTACTTCCAAAGTGGTCATTAAAGCCACCGCCCTAGCCGAAGAACTTTCCACCACATCTAGAGCCTTCATCAACTCGTCCATACCTTTAAATTCCCCGGAAGCATTACCATACTGGGAATAGGTACAGGCGGTTTCCACTGGGCCACCAGTTACCACTACTGGATCAATATTAATTCCCCCCACAGCGCGCAAGCCATTGAGAGCATTAATAACATTATTTAAAAATCTCTCATCTCTTGGCTTTTCAATAATCGCTGCGATGTTTTTGCGCTTTTCTGGAATCACTCCAATATTACCCAGTAGTAACTGACAAATCAGATTCCCTTCCAGATAAAGCACATTATCCTGACCGAAATAGATATCCGACGCAGTAACGGCATTGGGATTGGTGACCAGATAGTCACAAGCGGAGGCTAACAGATTGGTACTAGGAGTAGCATCTCCCGCAAAACCACCAATTTCTGCTCTGACTCCGGTGGGAATAATACTAACTGCGACAAATGGTTGGTTAGAAACCCGTTGACGAATATTAATATCAAGTAATGATGACCAAACCGGCTCTCTGTCTGTATCGATAAAGCTGGATTCAAAGGTGAGTGTGTCTCCTTCAACCTTGGTTAAAATCAAGCGAATGGGAACACCTGGTAAGGGAAGCGCAGCAATTTTTTGGGAAATTTCTCTCCAGGTGCGCTGTGAGGGAGGGCATTGGATTTCAAAATCTTTGGTATAGACTTGGGTCATTCTCTATATTTACTTATCTAACAACTTATTCAGCCAATGGTATGAATTTTACCCTAATCATCGACTGCCTTACGAATTAACTCATTAGGTCTAATTCCCATTGATTCAGCAATGGAGAAAACCTAGGGGAATCCATCTTTGAGCGTTCATTTCCTTGCCTCCTAAGTTTTCCACTTAGCCATAGTATCCTAAGAATTAATTTTCATGGTAAAAAAAATTGTTAAATTTTGTAAAAAAACCAGATCAGAATGGGGTGAATCCCTGTTTTGATAAACGAAGATGGAGATGTTCGCGCTCCCGATGCTTCTTTTATCCTAGCTGAACGTTTACCTCGCACCACAGAAGGTTACGCGGAGTTAGTTCCTGACTTGATGTTTGAAGTTAAATCTAGAACTGATAGTTTGGCTAAATTACGCCGGAAAATCCAGCAATTTCTGGAATTGGGGACTCAAGTTGGGGTGTTAGTGGATCCGAGGACTCGCACCATGGAGGTTTATCGCCTCAATCGAGATAAAGTTGTGCTGGGGAATGGGGATGTGCTGCAAGTGCCGGAATTGCTTCCTGGGTGGGAATTGCCTGTTGTTGAGGTTTGGGCACCTGAGTTTGATTGAGAAGACTGTTTATTCTTCTCAAGTATTAGATTAAGTTTGAATGTTTTAAAGGGATTGAATATGTTTATAACAAATATCAAAATCAGTCAAAATTCTCAAGACATTTTAATAAAAGCGGCGGCGAAAAAACGAATGTCTGTAGAGGATCTTGCTTCAGAAATATTAAGCGATGCAGCGCGGTCTTGGGGAGGCAGCGCGGTCTTGGGGAGGCAGCGCGGTCTTGGGGAGGCAGCGCGGTCTTGGGGAGGCAGCGCGGTCTTGGGGGTTTCCCCCATGAGCGACTGCCGTGGTCTCCCCCATGAGCGACTGCCGTGGTTTCCCCCATGAGCGACTGCCGTGGTCTCCCCCATGAGCGACTGCCGTGGTTTCCCCCACTCGCGCTTTGCATCAAGACAAGGAATATCCTATCTTACCATTGGCAAACAAGCAGCCCTACGCATACTATGCTGATCCTGAAGAGCCAGCTATCCCTCTAGAAGACTGGGATATGGAGAATAGCGATCGAGAAGTTTTATGATTGTTCTGGACACTCATATTTTTGTTTGGTGGAATCATAACGATCCTAAACTGACCAGTTACCACCGTGAGGTCATTGAGAATGAGAGACCAAATGGATTAGGAGTTTGTACGATAAGTCTTATTGAGATAGCAAGACTAGAAGCGTGCAGGCAGGATAATTCTTCCGGTATCTATTCAAGAATGGTTTGAAATTGCCCTAGCACAAGAAGGAGTTATTCTTTTTTCTATCACTCCTGCGATCGCAGTTGATGCTCAATCACTACCAGGTGATTTTCACAAAGACCCGGCAGATAGAATAATTGTCGCAACGGCGAGATTATCTAATTGTTCTATAGTGACAGTAGATCAGAAAATATTCAATTATTCTTATGTTAATGCTATTCCACCTACTTAACATTCAGTGGTCAGCCGAATACATTTTTTGATCCTTCATCCAGATGTTGTACATGGCCCACGTTGAACAGAGCAGTCTGTTCTAGACCTGTATTAACTTGGTACTTTAACTCAATTATGTTAAATCTCGGCTCATCCGGATCTCGGCTAACAGTAATTGTTCCCACTACCCGATCGCCCGGTGCAACTTTTAAGCTCTCTTTGAGGGGGTATAGTTGCTGACCCCAGTGGCTGTAAGTTGGTCCAGGCCCAGTATCGAGAACGACTCCGTTGGGAAAATCTGTGGTGAACCAGCCAAGAAACCCTTTAATTTCAGCGTGTTTGCTGATAGTGTACTCAAAATCCTGGCTGAACTGGAGGAGTGCGGTCGCATCGACTGTGGCACAGTCAAACTCAAGCACTTTCTGTGGTGCTGAGGCGAGATTGTCTGGGGACAAGTAGTTGACGCGCATACTAAGTAGTCGGACAAAACTAAAATTAACTCTTTACATAGGGAGCAGGGAGCAGGGAGCAGGGAGCAGAGGGACTTTTGGCCACTTTACACAAGTTAATACAGTAATGTTTATTTTTGTCCAGGTACTTATTTGTCAAAAAGTAGTCTGACAAATCCTGAACCACCTCCGAAGTGAAAATGGAATAGTCCACATCAAGACTCTGAAGATTAGTAACCGTTTCGTTCCACTCTGCTATCTCTTTTTCCAGCTTGAATCTGACAAAATCGGTGCGATCGCGATCGTTATCTGGTGCATACAGTCCAAGGATAATTGTGGCACGGGAAGGCAACATCAATCCACCTGGTTTTAGCCATTTGTCGCGAGCATATGCCACGCTATCAAACATCGATTCTTTGAGCAAAAAGCAGCCCATCCATTCGCTGACAATTACATCTACGGGTTCGGGTATTTCCACCTCCTCTACTTTTGAGTTGAGAATTGTCACGACATCTGACACATTTGACGACTGAACTAACCGTCTAGCAAGTTTAGCAGCATTACTAGCGTCCACGGCGTAAACACGTTTTGCACCAGCTTTAGCGGCCCAAACAGCTAATACACCTGTTCCAGTACCGACATCAAGGACGACCTTGTCCGCGATCATTTCCGACTTGTTCTTGAATATAGCTGAGTGATAGGCTTCCATCCTCGCGCTATCTTCTAACATGATTTTGTGCGATCGCATTGAGCCATACAAATCAAAGTATTTGAAAGCCCTCTCGGGCTGGGTAGGTTGTGTTGCTTCCATAAGATAGCTCCTTTGTTTTAAAATCAAGGTGGATTTAGTGGATCGTCAAAGACTATTTCTTTGGCATATACTTAAGCACTATTGAGCCAACACGCAATTAAGACTTAGTAGCCCCGGTTGCGATCAATTGCATTCTCCAATGGTCTTCCCTCACGACTGCAATCGATTGTATCCACAATGCGAGCGGCTAGCTCCTTAGGGTTACCCACAGCAGCAATATGGGGAGTTACTATAATGCGCGGATGAGACCAAAAAGGATCGTCATTGGGCAAGGGTTCCTGATGGAATACGTCCAAACACGCCCAGGCAATTTGACCTGAATCTAATGCACTCAATAAATCAGCTTCTACCAAGTGCTTGCCTCGACCGACATTAATTAAGTAAGCCCCGGTCGGTAAAGCTGAAAACGTTTCATGGCAGAGAATACCCTCGGTTTCCGGCGTTACGGGCAGCAAACACACAATCGCCCGACATGTGCTCAAGAAAAGCTTAAACTGTTCGCGCCCGTGAAAGCACTCCACTCCAGCCATTGCTTTTGGTGATCGACTCCATCCCCGCACGGAAAAACCCATAGCTGCTAGCTTTTTGGCCACCGTCGAACCAAATACCCCTAACCCCAAAATCCCCACTGTAAATTCTTTAGCCTCTGGTACCGGTAGATATTCCCAGCGTCGCGATCGGTGCAATGCTTGATACTCGATAAATCGCCGTTGAAACAGCAAAACAGCTAGAGTGACATACTCCGCTATTTGCTGAGTTTTGCCCTCCGAGAGCAGACGCACAATCGGGATATGCTTGGGCAGATCTGGGTCTACTAAAATCCGATCTACGCTGGCTCCTAGGGATATAATCAGCTTCAGATTAGGCAATTTTTGCATCACTCCCAGTGGGGGCCACCATGCCAGCACAATCTCAATCTCATCTAGTGGGACTTAAACGATAAAAATACAAAAATTAGGGTATAATCTATGATAGAAGAACGTTTCACGTCGAAATTGCCCCCATGAGAGAAACTAGCCCCTCTGCGATGCCCCCTTGCTTTGAAAAATGGTGCAAGCGTTTCGATGATTGCTTCAAAACGAAGGCTCAAAAAACCGGGTTTAGACACGCTCATTGGGGGATTATTAGGGGAAAGTGAGAGAAAAAACCTGACACAGATCGCTGATAACGCGATTGGAGTAGTTTATAACCGATTACACCATTGTCTTGATGCAGTCGCTCATGGGGGAAACCCCCAAGACCGCGCTGCATCGCTTCTTAACCGATGCCCCTTGGTCAGGGAGTCAAATCAATGAACGCCGTTTAGAGTTGATGAACAAATGTTCTCTTTCCTCGGATCAGTCGGGGATTTGCATTGATTTTGGACGACTCAGGACATAGAAAAAGTGGTAACTTGACTGACGGAGTGGGAAGGCAATATATCGGAGAAATCGGAAAGACAGACAATGGAATAGTCTTAGTAACAACCCATCTTTACGATGGCAAAAAAAGCTTACCATTAGACCTAGAGTTGTATCAACACGCGACTTCCTTACCCAATGGAAATAAAGATGAAGAATTTAAGAAGAAGCCCGATTTAGGGATAGAGTTAATTGACCGGAGTTTAGCCCGAGGATATCGTCCGGGAATCGTCCTAATTGATGCGGGGTATGGCAATAACACAACCTTTCTCAAGAAACTGGAAGAAAGGAATCTAAAGTATTTAGGAGGAGTGGCAAAAAATCGGAAATTAATTATAAAAAATGAGTTAAATATTGAGATAGAAATACGTATAGACGAATTAGCGAAAAGCCTATCCAAAGAGGAGTTTGAGGAAGTTGAACTCAACTTAGAGAAATCGAAAACCGTTTGGGTGGCAACAGTGAAGGCTCAGATATCTGGTCTAGAAGGAGAAAGGACAATGGCTATCGTCATGAATGCTAGTTCTTGGGAAGAAGCAACAGACATTGATTATTTGATCACCAATGTTGATTCAGATAAAGTAACAAAACAGTGGGTAGTAATGACCTACTCTCAAAGAAATTGGGTGGAAGTATTTTATCGGGAAGCAAAGGGTTGGCTAGGGTTGAAAGAATACCAAGTCAGGGATAAAAGAAGTCTATTTCGCCATTTTATCCTAGTATTTTGTGCCTACACTTTTATTCTTTGGCATAAGTTAACTGGGGGATTACGAAGGCGATGGGCTAACAAACCTTTGACTACTTTTACAGAAGCCTTGGAGGCTTTTCGTACAGCTATGTCTTTTCGTTTCTTTGTTCGCGTAGCGTGTGCAAAGCACATATGGCTGACTCACAATCGGCAGGTGTTTGCTGCTTATAAAGCCAGTTTAGGCTTCATTTGGGGTTGATTTTTGTTTAAGTCCCACTAGTTTCCCGGATTCAGGCCAGATTCGCAAATCTAGACCGGCCTTGCGTTTCTTCAACTCTGCGGTTAATTGTGCAAACCATTCCTCTAAATCGATGTTTGCCAGTAGTAGCACTGCCATATTCATGTCCATTCGCAGTCAACTCAAGCTTAAGTCCGAAGTGTGAAGGGAGTGCGTTCGCGTAGCGTAGCCCTTTGGGCTAATCGCCTTTGGCGCGGCTGAGGCCTTTGGCCACGCTTCGCGAACGCCGATCGCAGATCCCAGAATTGACCTTTTCAAGGAACTCGGTTATCCTTAGCACTCCTTCGGACACATCTTGAGGGCTTTTAGTAAAGTTGACGCGCAAAAAACCGGGGTCGGTTTCAGCAAAATCCGTTCCCGGAGCAGTGGCAAGTGCATAGTCTTTGGCTAATATCGATGCTGCTTTCATGGAGTCCATACCTTCAGGCAGCGGTATGATACCATAAAAC
>NZ_GL890956.1:0-85833 GCF_000211815.1 Moorena producens 3L | reverse complement strand
AAAGACCATGGTTACGGAGGATTAAACATTTCTTGTCTCCCAGAGATGCCACCAGCCTTTCTCGCTCATCCAGGTTAAGTGAGATGCCCTCATAATCATGGTAGGCAACCCGATTATAAAATTCCATCGAAATTTGGTTAAGGGGCAACAAACCCTCTTCCATCGCAGCAACAGCCATGCCACTAACAGTATGGGTGTGGATGATTGCATGGGCATTAGGGCAACCTAAATGAATAGCACTGTGTATAGTAAATCCGGCTGGATTTACTTCCGCGTCTGCCTGGTCAATTTTGTTGCCATTAGCATCCACTGGAACCAAATTTGATGCACATATTTCGTCAAACATCATACCATACGGATTAATGAGGAATATTGGTGGCTCCTCTTTAATCCGCACGGAAATATGGGTGTATATCATGTCTGTCATCCCATAATAGTTAATCAAGCGGTAAGCAGCAGCAAGATCTACACGTAACTGTCGTTCTTCTTGGGAATAAAAGGTAGTTATGGAATTATTTATATTAGAGTTTTTCATTTTTACAGTAATCTATAGCAATTATACAACTTGTGAGGTACAAATTTATCGGTTTTAGGGAGCAGGGAGCAGGCAATAGGCAATAGGCATGCTAGCAATAGGCAATAGGCATGCTAGCAAGAGTGAAAAAATCCTGTGTACCTCATAGCTATGAGAAACGCTATTTTCATCTTAAAGGGGTGACTATTTTATTAGTCAATATCTCGACCTAGTTGCTTTTTGGGCGAGTTGTCGCCCCCGCAGACTTTATCTAATTTAATTATTGTGGTCTCTATTTTTACTTTTTGTTAGTTGTGGGATTCCATGAAATCACATTATCTCTGCTTTTATATCATCTCAGGATAATTACTCTTAATAAAAATATCCCCCATCTCCCCATATTCCCCTCCTGGGAGGGGTTAGGGGTGGGTTCCCATCTCCCCAGACTTTTATGATGGGTATTCAACCGAACTTGATATTATTTGTTTCCCCCTCTGCCAGTCTCCCATGCCACAATCGCCTCAGTTAAACCTTCTAAAGTATATTCAACTGCTTCTACATCTACCCGGCCTAACAACTGGCGACAGCTTTCGGAAGTTTGGAAATCGAGGCGATACAGACATCCTAGTTTTCATGTTATCCTGTCAGCCGAATACGTTTTTCGATCCTTGATCCAGGTGTTGTACATGGCCCATGTTGAACGGGCACATCTTGCTTTTGCATCAAAGTACAAATTCTCCGGTTCGTAGTTCCTAGATGGTTTCAACAAAAGCCCGTTGCACAACTTTTGACGGCTTGATAATTTTCAACATAGCTTATAACTTTTTTTTGCAAATACGCTTCTCCCATTTTTGCCCACAGTGGCATGAATCTCATATTTAGGTTGTGTGGTTGAAACATCCCTCTCAATTTTAACTTTAATGAAGTCACCAGCTTCTAGTTTTAGGGGTTTTTCAAAAAGTTTAGCATATCTAACTAACCAACTTGTTTTTTGTGACAATGTATCAATGACTGTTTCTCTGTCTACCCAGAGATTTATATAGAAAATAAATCCATCAAATAAGCTTGGTTTTTCAATAATAAATTCTATAGTTTTATCATCTATCATTGTCAAATTTTCAGCAAAAACTATATTTTCAAATTCTTGGGGTTCGGCAATCAGGTTACAAACGGGGAAATTACAGGTCAGATAAGTTCTTGGTTTAGAAAAATTAAAATCATCACTTAAGTTTATTATAACATTTTTCATGATTAACTTCAGAAACAAATTAACGATTTGCTGATATGGGGAAAGTTTCAATGGTGATACAGGAGCTATTTTCGTAATGCACTGGTACGGAATAAACTCGGCATTTGGCTTCAAAAATCTCTCTTTAGCATCGTTAACTGCTAGCACCATACCTTCCCGGCTACCTATAGACCCGACAATTTCATGAACCAATATATCGCATTTTTCTTCTATCTCTATATCTTGTGAAAATCCTTGATAAATTTTAATTTTTTCTTCTAGATTAAGTTCTTCGAGCAGTTTTTTTGACTCTGCGAAAGCTTTCTCATTTTCTTCTATTGTGTAAATCTTTTTTACTCCTGCATCTACACAAAATTTTGGTAACAATAATGCTTTGCCCGTGCCAATTTCAACAGCTACTTTGTCTTTTACTTTTTCAGAAATTACTTTTCTATAGGCTTGGGTTCTGATTTCATCATTTTCCATCAAATCATACATGGCATTTATATATAAATTATTGTTTTCATTGATCGAATTAATCTTATCGAAGCCACTTAAGAAGACAAAATTTAGATTTTGGAAGAATTTGAAAATATCCGATCTAATAGTCATGCTCTCAACTTACTCTCTACTTATATTCATCTACAATAATATTATATTATCAATAAAATGGTAAGCCAATCTAGATTATTTTTCGGATTGATTGGCATTGCAGAAAACTCACTATTAAGACTTAGTAGCCCCGGTTCCGATCAATTGCATTCTCCAATGGTCTGCCCTCGCGACTGCAATCGATTGTATCCACAATGCGAGCGGCTAGCTCCTTAGGGTTACCCACAGCAGCAATATGGGGAGTTACTATAATGCGCGGATGAGACCAAAAAGGATCGTCATTGGGCAAGGGTTCCTGATGGAATACGTCCAAACACGCCCAGGCAATTTGACCTGAATCTAATGCACTCAATAAATCAGCTTCTACCAAGTGCTTGCCTCGACCGACATTAATTAAGTAAGCCCCGGTCGGTAAAGCTGAAAACGTTTCATGGCAGAGAATACCCTCGGTTTCCGGCGTTACGGGCAGCAAACACACAATCGCCCGACATGTGCTCAAGAAAAGCTTAAACTGTTCGCGCCCGTGAAAGCACTCCACTCCAGCCATTGCTTTTGGTGATCGACTCCATCCCCGCACGGAAAAACCCATAGCTGCTAGCTTTTTGGCCACCGTCGAACCAAATACCCCTAACCCCAAAATCCCCACTGTAAATTCTTTAGCCTCTGGTACCGGTAGATATTCCCAGCGTCGCGATCGGTGCAATGCTTGATACTCGATAAATCGCCGTTGAAACAGCAAAACAGCTAGAGTGACATACTCCGCTATTTGCTGAGTTTTGCCCTCCGAGAGCAGACGCACAATCGGGATATGCTTGGGCAGATCTGGGTCTACTAAAATCCGATCTACGCTGGCTCCTAGGGATATAATCAGCTTCAGATTAGGCAATTTTTGCATCACTCCCAGTGGGGGCCACCATGCCAGCACAATCTCAATCTCATCTAGTTTCCCGGATTCAGGCCAGATTCGCAAATCTAGACCGGCCTTGCGTTTCTTCAACTCTGCGGTTAATTGTGCAAACCATTCCTCTAAATCGATGTTTGCCAGTAGTAGCACTGCCATATTCATGTCCATTCGCAGTCAACTCAAGCTTAAGTCCGAAGTGTGAAGGGAGTGCGTTCGCGTAGCGTAGCCCTTTGGGCTAATCGCCTTTGGCGCGGCTGAGGCCTTTGGCCACGCTTCGCGAACGCCGATCGCAGATCCCAGAATTGACCTTTTCAAGGAACTCGGTTATCCTTAGCACTCCTTCGGACACATCTTGAGGGCTTTTAGTAAAGTTGACGCGCAAAAAACCGGGGTCGGTTTCAGCAAAATCCGTTCCCGGAGCAGTGGCAAGTGCATAGTCTTTGGCTAATATCGATGCTGCTTTCATGGAGTCCATACCTTCAGGCAGCGGTATGATACCATAAAACCCCGCCTGGGAATTTCTGATTACAGGGACAGAGTAGCGATCGCAAGCCGCTAAGAACACCTTGTGGCTGCGACCCAGGTAGCTTCGATGAGCCTTTAGCAGCAGCCGGGATCTCTCTAGCAGTCGTTCTGTTAACAGCTGTCCGGGAAGATTCGGGCAAATATTCAACAATACTTTCATACTCTCGGCAGCTTCAGCTAAGCTTGATGGTACAATCACAAAACCGATACGCAATCCCGGAACGGCAAAAGACTTGGCAAATCCATTGACAATGAAATGTTCCCCAGGCAGTTGCGTCCCACTGGGAGCAAAATCCCCCGCGAAAGTCATTAACTGGTAAACTTCGTCGAAAATTACTGGAATGCCGAATGAAGCAATTTCTGCTAGCATTTCCCGACTAGCTATATTTCCGTGGGGATTTCCCGGAGAGTTGACGATTATAGCAGCGGTTTTGGCAGTTATCAAATTCCGCAGTCGGTGGGGTGAGAGGTTAAACTCTGCATCCAGGGGTGCCGATATCGGAATGCCACCAAACATCTTCACGATTCGCGGATAGGCCGCATATCCGACGGCTGGTATAATGACTTCGCTACCTCGGCGCACCAACAGCCCCAATGCTAAGACTAATGCACCAGTCGCCCCATCAGTTATCAATATCTGTGCCGCTGGGATATCTATACCTAAGGTCGAGGCGTAAAAGCTGCTAATTTTTTTCCGCAGTGACATCTGTCCGCTAATATCCCCGTAACCTAGTACTTTTTCTACTTCAGGAGCCTGTAAAGTCAGGTCAACGTATTCTTGAATTGGGAAGTCCGATTGACCAAAAGCTAGAGAAATCGGTCGCCAGTGGGATTGGTTTCGAGCTAACAGAGTCGAAATCTTGTCAATTCCCATGGGCCGAAATGTTAGTATTGGGGTTGGCATTGATGAAACTTGGGATCGCTTTAGTACTCCTTTAAATTACCAGTTAGTTGTTCAAATCAATTGCGAATAATTGTTTCAGAGTTATTACTAATTAGTAAACCTTGATGTTTTCCATTTTTATCAAATGGAGTGAAGGAGGCAGGATTCCCCGTATTTTTTTGTGTATTTGAATATGGCCTAATTTTTCCTAGGGTAAGTTGGGTGGGAGTATGTCACTATAAGAAGAATCGAGTCGATCGAGCAAACGGCGATTAGCTTCCCATACGAGTTGGAATTCTCGGTTGTTCTGGAGGAATGGACCCTCGAACTGCTTTGCTGTATGTTCGCAAATCTCAGGTGGTGGTATTATCGGCTTGGCGTTACTACTTAATACATTAACCTGAATCTCGCACGCCTTATTCAGGTAGTACATATAGAAGAATGCTTCCGCTACTGTTTCACCTACAGTTAAAAGACCATGGTTACGGAGGATTAAACATTTCTTGTCTCCCAGAGATGCCACCAGCCTTTCTCGCTCATCCAGGTTAAGTGAGATGCCCTCATAATCATGGTAGGCAACCCGATTATAAAATTCCATCGAAATTTGGTTAAGGGGCAACAAACCCTCTTCCATCGCAGCAACAGCCATGCCACTAACAGTATGGGTGTGGATGATTGCATGGGCATTAGGGCAACCTAAATGAATAGCACTGTGTATAGTAAATCCGGCTGGATTTACTTCCGCGTCTGCCTGGTCAATTTTGTTGCCATTAGCATCCACTGGAACCAAATTTGATGCACATATTTCGTCAAACATCATACCATACGGATTAATGAGGAATATTGGTGGCTCCTCTTTAATCCGCACGGAAATATGGGTGTATATCATGTCTGTCATCCCATAATAGTTAATCAAGCGGTAAGCAGCAGCAAGATCTACACGTAACTGTCGTTCTTCTTGGGAATAAAAGGTAGTTATGGAATTATTTATATTAGAGTTTTTTGTATTTACACTCATATTTACATTTTTTTAAGTTTTACTCAAATCAGTCTTAAAAGTAAACAGGAAGTATACGAACTTTAATTAATCTTAAACTTACTATTAAACGAATTTACTTTTATAAATTAAATCACCATCCTTAAGGTCAGTTAATTTATAACCAAAGGAAGTTAAAGTATCATCGCCTTTCGATTTGATCAGGGAGTATAGACCATCAAGAAATATTTTAGAGTAGCGGGCTTGGGAATCGACAAAACGCATTGTATATGCCATTCTCGATGGTAATTTTCCCTCCAGGAGGGGGACACTTCTATGCCAAACAAATTTGTCTAGTAGAAGGGCATCACCCACTTCAAAGTTATCTTCTACTTTATTTGTATCTAAAACCATCTCTTCAACTTTAGAAGCATAGAAAAACTCAAAATAATTAAACTCTTCGGTTTGACAAAATTCTGCAAAATCTTTGTGTTGTATTAGTTCGTACCGGAGGGCATAGTACCCAGAGGTTGGATAAGCCTTTCGTGGTACATATGCCATGCCTCCATGTTGCTCTTTCGTATTAATTGGAACTAGTGGTATCCATAGGGAATATCCTAAATCCTCTGGTTTAATGAAGTTGAAGCTAACAAGATCGAGATGAAAATGAAATCCTTTTCTGTTTGGTTTTAATTCAAATCCCACACCTTGGGTGAAGATTAATTCATTTTCGATTAATGGCTTGAAGGTGTTTTTAAAGTTTTCTTCAGAATAGATCTGGTGGGTGACAGCATTTTCTAGGTCATAGCCTACTCTGGAAAAATCGCCACTGTAAGATTCGGGAACTTTTTTTACTTGATTGGATTCGGCAGTTAGATACCGTAATTTATCGATTGCTTCATCCGTAAACAGTTTTTTTAGTTTGATAAACCCATTCTCAGCAAAAGAGTTTTTTTCTTCTGGGGATATAGTGATTTTGTTGACTAGCAAAGACATAAGCTTTTAAGAATTTAGGATGTAGGATTTAGCATAAGTTAGAGCTCTAAACAAATTTACTCTTAGAGATTAAATCACCCTCTTTCAGATCGGTATTACCCAGTAGTAACTGACAAATCAGATTCCCTTCCAGATAAAGCACATTATCCTGACCGAAATAGATATCCTACGCTGTAACGGCATTGGGATTTGTCACCAGATAGTCACAAGCGGAGGCTAACAGATTGGTACTAGGAGTCGCATCTCCGGCAAAACCACCAATTTCTGCTCTGACTCCGGTGGGAATAATACTAACTGCGACAAATGGTTGGTTAGAAACCCGTTGACGAATATTAATATCAAGTAAAGATGACCAAACCGGCTTTCTGTCTGTATCAATGAAGCTGGATTCAAAGGTGAGAGTATCTCCTTCAACCTTGGTTAAAATCAAGCGAATGGGAACACCTGGTAAGGGAAGCTCAGCAATTTTTTGGGAAATTTCTCTCCAGGTGCGCTGTGGGGGAGGGCATTTAATTTCAAAATCTTTGGTATAGACTTGAGCCATTCTCTATATTTACTTATCTAACAACTGATTCAGTCAACCGGATGAATTTTACACTAATCATCGTCTGGCTTATGAGCTAACAACTCAGTAGGTCTAATCCCCATTGATTCAGCAAGGCTAAAAACTAGGGGTAATCCATGTTTGAGCGTTCATTTCCTTGCCTCCTAAGTTTTCCACTTAGCCAGTGTATCGTAAGAATTACTTTTCATGAGAGAAAAATTTGTTAATTTTTGTAACAAAACCAGAGCAGACCGGGGTGCATCCCAGTTTTGATAAGGGTTTCGTCAATTTTTATTCCCTGCTGCTGCGAATTTGCCCGATCCAAAGTTCCCGACTTCTGCAAGCATTTTATTATATCATGTTAAGATAATAATTTTAAAAAAATAGCTTCCTTTTCGTAGGTAATCTCCCTCCTAATTCCCTGTTCTCTGTTCTCTGTTCCCTGTTCCCTGTTCCCTGTTCCCTATTACCTACTATTTATAAGTCTTCAACCGCAGATGATATTAACTAATTAAGGCCATTTATTATCGAAGCTATCCTGGCCGGTTCCATAAATTAGATCGCCATAGGTTTGCCAATGGTTTACTTCCTGAAGAGATAACTCAGGAGATTGCAAAATCCTGAGATTTTCAACTAATTCAGATTCGGTTTTAGGTGCAGTGAGGACTAAGCGAATCGCTGGTTGGCGCAGTACCATGCGATAACAGTCAGCAGCACTTGGAGCTGGATTTTTCCAGTCTTTATGCCCTTGCAACAGCGAACCCCAACGAGTGGCAGTAAACCCAACTACTGGAATGTCGGCTTTGAGCGCAGCAGGAAACACTTCTACTTCGGCTTTGCGATGGGCCATGTTATAACGATGCATCAGCACATCACAGGACTGCTTTCTCAATAATTCCACGGCTAATTTGCGGTTATGGGTGGTTGCGCCAACATAGCGGATTAATCCTTCAGTTTTCCAGGTATGGATCTGGTTTAAGGCTACTGCAACCTGGTGGAGATCATCTTTAGGGGAGATATATTCCAAAAAGAACACATCTATTGTATCCACATCAAGCAAAGAACGAACTTGGTCGAAATATTCGCGCAGTTGGTTAAGATCGCGACTGTTACTGCCCGTGGAAACTACCACTTGATCTCGTTGAGCTGCCAGAATAGGCTTTAGTCCTTCTAGGAAACTGGTGTAATTCAGGTTGTAAAAAAAGAAGTAATTGATTCCAGCCTCGTAAGCAATCTCTACACAAGTTTTATCCATTGGGTTTTTAGCTCCCAGACCCAAAATACTGACAGTATTACCACTCAAAGTTTTAATATCCATCGCAATATATAACCTTTATACTTGTTTTTAATGTGTGGAAATTGTAGTTTGAATAGGACTGTTAAAACAGCCCTATATATGCTAGATATAATGGGTGCATCTCACTTTTGCTGTTTGATCCGGTGGTGCGTTACGGGGCGGGCTGTCCCAACCAGGCGCAAAGAGGCGGAAAATGATGGCTAGCCCTTCCCTAACGCACCCTACGCAAAATTTATAAATATGAGATGCACCCGATATAATAGACATCTGAGATGTCTAATTTATAATTCATAATTCATAATTCATAATTCATAATTCATAATTCATAATTCATAATTCATCTTTTCCATCAAACACTTAGCAATCCTAGCTGCTGCCCCTGGTTGACCAAGGCGTCGCTGACCATTTTCTGCTATTAGCTGTAACTTGTCGGGGTTATGGAATAACTCTTTCGCTATACTTGCTACCAATTCTGGTTGCTGTGCTATTACTAACGATGGACCTAACAAGCGAGTTTGGGCTTCGGCAAAAGCAGGGGTATATTGGGGACCAACTCCTGGCATGGCAATGGCTGGTTTTCCTAACCCGACAAATTGCTCTGTGGCTGTGCCTGCCATGGCGATACAGAAATCCCCTTGGAGCAGGCAGAGGTTATAGTCGTTCTGGGTTAAAATCAGTGTGCCATTTTGCTTGGTAAAAGCCAAAGCCTGTTTGTCTTTGAGCTGGAGATTGAATGGATCGGATGGCAAGGTGACCTCAGTCCAACTATGAGCGACTAAAACCTCCCGTAAAGGATCTTGGCTTAATCCTGGAGCAATGGCAGCGAGAAATAAAAGCGATCGCGAAGCAAAAGTATCCAGTAACCCTGATGCTGCCAAGATGATTTGATGCCAATTGTGATCAGCCTCCGGTATTCTGGAACCGGGTAGTAACGTAATAGTTAGGGTACGCTTAGTTTCGTTTAATTCTGCATCTTTGTCATAAACCATTGGTGCTGGATAGTCTGGATAAATCCCATCCATCATCGGATTACCCAGATCAAAAGCTGGGATAGACCACTGCTTTAAGATCTGTGTAGTCAGGGTATCTCTAGGAAAAACCCCTAAACAACGGCGATTAGACATCAGCCAACGCTCCCAAGGCAAATAAACCGAACCTGACCACCCTTCCCAACGGGGTCGATTGGGTAACCATCCCGATTCATCCCGCAAATAGTATTCCGATTTGGCAGTACCAACAAAGCCATAGGGTAAACCACTCCACCAGGCAAACAACAGTGGTACGATATCTCCTACTGCTAGGATAAAGTCCCCTGATTTAGCCCAACGGCGAATTGCTTTTAATTGAGACCAAATCAATTGCACTAAGCCTCCCTGCACATCACGCCACACTTGCTGTTGGGACATATAGATAAATCCACCCGATGGCATCTGCTCAACGGAGCCGATAATGGGGATATCTAATGGGAGATAAGCCTTTCCTTCCCCAACTAAGGGTAAGGCGGCTAGTTCTGGACAAGTAGAATAATGTTGCAATTCCTGTAGAATTTGGACAGCAATCACATCCTCTCCATGACCATTGCTCAGGCATAGTAAACGCATGGTTAGTCGGGTTTTAATATAACTAGGACTTTCGTCGGTTGAAGGTTTAAAGTTGAAGGTTGAAGGTTGAAGATTGAAGGTTCAAGGTTGAAGGTTTAAGGTTCGAGGTTGAAGGTTTAAGGTTTAAGATTGAAGGTTCGAGGTTGAAGGTTTAAGGTTGAAGGTTTAAGGTTGAAGGTTCGAGGTTGAAGGTTCGAGGTTGAAGGTTCGAGGTTGAAGACAAGAATGTATAGCGGTTCTGATAGTAATGAGGTAAACAAGATTTTTTCCCGATTCCCGATTCCCGACTCCCGATTCCCGATTCCCGACTCCCGATTCCCGATTCCCGATTCCCGATTCCCGATTCCCGACTCCCGACTCCCGATTCCCGATTCCCGATTCCCGATTCCCTCAATTGAGAACTGCTGTAGTATTGTACTATTCTTGATTTCAACATCAAACGTGAGAGTTTTACTCCTGTCTCCTCTGTTCACGAAATCCTATTGGTCTTTTGATAAAGCCATAGAACTGATCGGCTGCAAAGTCGCCCAACCCCCTATGGGTCTGATTACTGTAGCAGCTATTCTTCCTCAAACCTGGGAATTCCGCTTAGTAGACCGTAATGTTCGTTTAGAAACTGACGCTGACTGGGAATGGGCAGATGTGGTGATCGTTTCCGGTATGATCGTCCAGAAACCTGATATGCTCCACCTGATTGGAGAGGGGAAACGGCGGGGCAAATTGGTAGCCGTTGGTGGTCCTTATGTCACGTCTATAGCAGAGGAAGCTCAAGAAGCAGGAGTAGACTTTCTGATTTTAGATGAAGGTGAGATTACCCTACCGAGATTTGTTGAGGCACTGGCTCTGGGAGAAAGCTCGGGAGTATTCCGTGCTAATGGCGAAAGGGCAGATGTAACCAAGACACCAATTCCCCGCTACGATTTACCAAAAAATTTGGGTAATCGCGCCCCGTCCTTACAGGACGGCTTTTTTTTGTTCGCAACTGAAGGCTCCTTTGGAGCATCTATGTATTGACAGTTTTATCGCACCGTGTTAAGATAAAAACATAACAAAAAAACAATTAATGTTCTAGATAAACATGATCTTGAATAAGTAGACAGTGTAAAAAACCTGTTTTGAGATAATCATGTTGCACAATCAAGTCTAACGATTTGGACGTCTATGAAAGTCTAAGATCAAAAAAATGTTCATCTAAATTTGTTATCTAAATTTGTTAACTTAAATTTGTTAACTATTTTAGGTACGGTGGGGCACACCGAAACCTAGGTCATAGACCAAATACGCTTGTGGAGAGGAGACCTCTATTTTTCCTGGCTCCGGCAAGGGATAACAAGTCACCCCGTTGAAGCAAGAATCCCCGTCCTTCCAGGGCGGGGAGTGTCAATGGAATTGGATGCTTATAGCGAGATGTCGGTACAGTTTTCCCGTGGTTGTCCTTTCGAGTGCGAGTTTTGTGACATCTCTGTGCGATATGGCCGTAAACCACGCACCAAAACCCCGGCTCAAGTCTTGGCTGAATTGGAAACCCTCTATAATCTGGGTTGGCGGCTTCCTGTATTTATAGTTGATGATAATTTTATTGGCAATAAACGCCATGTTAAGCTTCTGTTGCAGGAACTAGCTCCCTGGATGGCAGAGCATGGTTACCCCTTTCCTTTGTCCACAGAAGCTTCTTTGAATCTGGCCGAAGACGATGAACTTTTGGAGTTGATGATTGCTGCCAATTTTAGTTCAGTCTTTGTGGGAATTGAAACACCAAATACCGATAGCTTGACCCTGACCAAAAAACACCAAAACACTCGTCAACCCTTAGCAGATGCGGTTGAGAAAATTAATCGGGCAGGTTTGCGAGTGATGGCTGGCTTTATTATTGGCTTGGATGGGGAAAAACCAGGAGCAGGCGATCGCATTATCGATTTTGTGGAAGCAACCGCCATTCCCCATACAGTTTTTAGTATGTTACAAGCCTTGCCCAATACCGCCCTTTGGGATCGGCTCAAACAAGAGGGGCGTTTACTAGAAGGTAATGAAGAAAATATCAATCAGACAACCCTGACCAATTTTATCCCCACTCGCCCGATAGAACAACTGGCTCAGGAATATGTCAGTTGTTTCTGGGAATTATATAAACCAGAATCCTATTTAGGAAGACTTTATCGGCACTACTTAAACATGAAGCCGAAACCCCATCACCCTAAGTTGGTAATGCCAAAATTGATCTATTTCTGGGCACTGCTAATTATTATCTGGCGCAATGGCATCAAGCGCCAAACCCGCTTCCAATTCTGGGGTCAACTTTTTTCTATCCTCAGGCACAATCCTCAGGTATGGAAACGGTATCTTAGCGATCATGCCTATCTGGAGCATTTCCTTGAATACCGCCAAATTGTCCACGATCAAATTCCAGCACAACTGACTGAGTTTTTGGCAGCACTTGCTAAAACTAGACCTCTTGCAGAAGTGGCGGGGGAAGTGTACTGAGCGAGGGAGGCGTGGTAAGTGTGGTAGATATGATAAGTATGGGGTAATGGGGCGATCGGGTGATGGGGAGTAACCCGATTCCCGATTCCCGATTCCCGATTCCCGATTCCCAATTCCCAATTCCCTCATGTCCTTCGATTCTTATAAAACGATTGGCGAAGTCCTTAAAGAATTTACAATTACTGCTACTGAAGCCAATTATATCCTGGAAACTGACACTGTAATCAGAGAAGCGTTTAAAGAAGATTTAGAGTTTTGTCTTCGAGAATTTACCGTTGAAGAGTCAGAGTATGCTATTTGTGAAACGATTATTTTTCCGCTCTTGAAGGAAGTGTATAGACAGTATCGAGATAAATTTACCTTATGGAGTCATAAACCAATAACCTATGATCAACAGCTGACTGGAATACCCGATTATATTTTAGCAAAGCGGTCTCCCCTTGGCAAACAAATCTTTGAAAATCCCTATTTTGTAGCTGTAGAAGCTAAAAAGGATGATTTTATTAAGGGGTGGGGTCAATGTTTAGCAGAAATGGTCGCAATTCAAAAGCTTAATGACCAATCTGAGCAAACTATATTTGGAATTGTTTCCAATGGTCAAGTTTGGCAGTTTGGTAAACTCAAAGAAAATCTCTATACTAGAGAAATTAACAATTATACAATTTCTGATTTAGAGCGAGTGTATTCAGCAATTAATTATGTATTCAGTCAATGTGAACTAGAACTTGAAAGTTAGAAATAATTATAGTCAGCATTCAGTTATCAGCAGTCAGCATTTAGCTGACAGTAAACTAAAACTATAGCAATCCTAAATCATTTGTAAAATCACTGGACTTCTTAAAAAATAGTTCCAAATCCGGTCCCTTCTGCCTTCTGCCTTCTGCCTTAAAGCAGCCCATTTCTTTCACGAATCAGATAGGATGGCTATATAGTGGTGCGCCCAGGCAATAAGCTGTGACAAGTTAAATGCGTGAAAGCAGTTCCCTCAACAATTGGGCAAAGCTATCGGAGCCGGTAAGCTCGTTAGTTTATACCTAGACATGACAAGCTACTGGATAATGAGTTAAAGTGTACTTAATACTAAAAACTGCTCAAACTTAACAAGTAAAGCTTAAAAAATAATTAAATAGTGTAATTAACAAAAACTAATTACTAATGACCTATTGTGTAATTCCTGGATGCATCTCTCCTCAAAATCCAGACTCAGCTAAATTTTGCAGTAATTGTGGATATAAATTAAGGTTGAAAGACCGATATAGACCCCTTTATCCCATTGGTCGCGGTGGATTTGGTAGAACGTTTTTGGCAGTAGATGAAGATATCCCTTCTCAACCTCACTGTGTTATTAAACAATTTTATCTGGAGAGTCAACACAGAGGGGTTTCCCAAAAAGCCATTGAACTGTTTCACCAAGAAGCGGTGCGATTGGATGAATTAGGCAAACATCCCCAAATTCCTAGCTTGTTGGCACATTTTGAACAGAATGAACAGCTTTATTTGATCCAAGAGTGGATTGCTGGACAAACCCTAAGCAAAGAGTTGCAGCAACAACAGATATACAACGAGAAGCAAATTTGGGCATTATTACAAGATATCTTACCTGTGCTGCAATATATTCATCAGCATCAGGTGATTCATCGGGATATCAAGCCAGAGAACATTATTCGCCGCGACAGCTCTACAAAGGCGAACGTTGCCCAAAGTCCAGGAATTAGCTATAGTTCTCCCACTGTACCCCTGAGCCAAAATCTGATTATTCAATCCCAGAGAAATCCGCGCCGATTATCCTCGAACAAAACCCAACGCCTTCCTCTAACAGAATCAAAGGAGCTGGTACTGATTGATTTTGGTATTGCCAAATTCATCACTGACACAGCTAATGGACAAACAGGTACGGTTATCGGTACCCCAGAATACATGGCACCAGAACAAATTAGGGGGAAAGCCTTTCCTGCCAGTGATCTGTATAGCTTAGGTGTCACTTGCCTTCACTTGCTGACAGGGGTACCACCTTTGGATATGCATGATTCTCTCAATAACTGCTGGGTATGGCGTGATTTCTTGCCATCAGGGAAATCGGTCAGTAAACATTTGGGTAACATCCTGGATAAGTTAGTCCACAATACGGTTAAAAAGCGCTACCAATCTGCGGATCAAGTATTGCAAGCGCTCAACTCGACCTCACCAGCTATCCAGCCAGTGATTCATGCCTGTGCTAGTCAACGGTTAATCTCAGCAGTAGACCTAGACTACACTCGATTACAGGATTTACTAGCTCGAAAAAAATGGCAAGATGCAGACCAAGAAACCTGGGATATGCTATGTCAGTTGGTTAACAAAACCCCAGGCTATTATCTCAATAAGCAAGATATTGCTAATTTGCCCTGTGACCAATTGCTTAAAATTGACCAACTTTGGATCAACTATAGTGGTGGACGCTTTGGTTTTAGTGTTCAAAGCCGGATCTATGAAGCAGTAGGAGAGGATTACTATAGTTTTTGCGATTGCATCAGCTGGCCCGTTCACAACTCCCATCTTCGAGATCAAGACTTCGAGTTCCAACTCCAAGCCCAAGTAGGACATTTGCCATCACGGCGCTGGGTTGGGGGATTTGACTGGTGGCTTCATGCTGGTGCAGTAGCAAGGAAATTAGCGCAATGCAACATTCTTTAGAAATAGTTTATACAAAATTCTCTCTCTAGGGAAGATAGTATTATTTAACACATTCGATCAAGGTAGTTCACTATACTCTTGTCACCCTCATCTGCTTATCTGTTAATCTCCCACGGCAGTCATGACCTGCGTCCCCAGCGGGCTATGGCACAATTGGCTCAGTTGCTGCGAATTCGACTAGCCTCTGAGCAAGCTAAGGCTAGACAGACCATCTCACCGACAATCTTACCGACAATCTCACCACAGGGCAGCAGTGGTGACGGTGATCTGTTAACAGCTAACGGTCTTTCCAGTCAACCTTTAGGTGCGACCCGTGGCGAATTTAATTCGCCAAGTAAGAGCGCACCTTTGGTAGGTACAGCAACTTTAGAACTAGCTGATTTACCCCTACATCAGCAAATTGTCCGATTTGCTCAGCTGGCTAAAGGTGCTGGCTGTCAGGAATTGAAACTATTGCCCCTATTTCTATTGCGGGGAGTACATGTCATGGAGGATATTCCTTGGCAAGTATCTCTAGCGCAACAGAAATTAGGTAGTGAAATGGTGATTCATCTACTGCCTCACTTGGGAGCTAATCCAGCTTTGGTGAGGCTGTTGAGAAATCAATGGGCAAAGCTAGATGGCGATGCCAAGATTTTGTTGTCCCATGGAACGAGCCGCCCTGGGGTTCAAGAAGAAACGGGGGCTGTAGCTAACCAGTTGGGGGCTGTGGCGGCCGACTGGTCAGTACAGCCGTCCCTTTGGGAGCAGGTCTCTATAATAGCAAACTCTGGAGCAAAAAGGATTGCCATTTTGGCATATTTCTTTTTTGAGGGAAGAATTACCGATGCGATCGCACAAATGTTACTGGAGATACAGCAGAAGTTCCCTCAAGTGCAGTTGAATCTCGGAAAACCAATTGGTGTGAGTGAGGCATTAGTGGATTTGATTATGGATGGGATTAGGCAGCAATGAACCACGAAGACATCAAGGATGCGAAGGTAGTGAGCAATCAATGTTTGGGTAAGGTGTATTTGGTTGGGGCAGGTCCTGGAGATCCCGGATTAATGACCTTGAAGGAAAGGGGTTATTAGAATTTGCAGATGTGGTAGTTTATGATGCCCTAGTCAGTCCGCAAGTGTTGAAGATGATTAATCCCCAGGCGGAACAGATTAATGCCGGAAAGCGCAGGGGTCGTCATTCCATGTTGCAGCAACAGACAACTCAGCTGTTGATTGAAAAGGCCCACTCTCATGCCGTGGTGGTACGGCTGAAAGGGGGAGACCCCTTTGTGTTTGGTCGTGGTGGTGAGGAAATGGGGGATTTGATCGCGGCAGGGGTGCCAGTGGAGGTGGTACCAGGGATAACTTCAGGAATTGCAGCACCAGCCTATCTGGGAATTCCATTGACCCATCGGGATTATAGTTCTTCCGTCACCTTTGTCACAGGTCATGAGTCAGTGGGCAAGTATCGACCTCAGGTGAATTGGAATGCGATCGCAAATGGCTCAGAAACTATTGTGATTTATATGGGAGTTCATAATCTGCCTCGGATTGTCACCGAATTTTGTGAAGCAGGATTGAATCCCCAAACACCAGTAGTGCTGATTCGCTGGGGCACACGACCTGACTCCGAACAGTTGGTTGGAACCTTAGAGACCATTGTGGCTCAGATTGAGGAAACACAGTTTTCTGCTCCTGCGATCGCAGTCATTGGTAATGTGGTCAAGTTGCAACAGCTTGAAGGTTTTTCACCGTTGAAGGTTGAAGGCGGTTGAAGGTTGAAGGCGGTTGAAGGTTGAAGGTTAACTGGTTGAAGGTTGAAGGTTAACTGGTTGAAGGTTGAAGGTTAACTGGTTGAAGGTTAATCGGTTTAACCTTAATCGGTTGAAGGTTGTTCGCGTAGCGTGGCCAAAGGCCAAGGTTGTTCGCCTTTGGCGTTCGGTCTAGGGTAGGTTAACCGGTTTAAAGTTAACCGGCTGTAACCTGTAACCTGTAACCTTCAACCTGTAACCTGTAACCTGTAACCTGTAACCTGTAACCTGTAACCTGTAACCTGTAACCTGTAACCTTCAACCTGTAACCTGTAACCTGTAACCTGTAACCTGTAACCTGTAACCTGTAACCTGTAACCTTCAACCCCTAACCTTCAACCTTCAACCTGTAACCTTCAACCGGAAGATAGTATCTTTGATCGTAACTTAAGATGAGAACCTAATAAAGTTACGATCAATCGATCAATTTTAAAGAAAATGGAAAACGATCATAAATCAACGGTGATCATTACAGGGGCCTCCTCGGGAGTTGGTTTGGAAGCCGCCAGAGCTCTTGCCACAACCTGGGGATGGCATGTGGTAATGGCTTGTCGGAATCTCGATAAAGCTGAAAAAGCTGCCCAAGAGGTGGGAATACCAAAAGATAGCTATACAGCGCTATATATTGACTTAGCTAGCTTTGCCAGTGTCCGGCAGTTTGTGAATGCTTTCAGAGCAACCGGCAGAACCCTTGATGCCTTGGTGTGCAATGCCGCCATCTATCTGCCGTTATCAAAGGAACCGTTGCGAAATCCCGAGGGATATGAATTGAGTGTTGCTACTAATCATCTCGGTCATTTCCTCCTATGTAATCTGATGCTAGAGGATTTGAAGAATTCATCCTCTTCCCAGCCAAGGCTAGTGATTGTGGGAACTGTTACTGCTAATCCCAAGGAATTGGGAGGAAAGATTCCAATTCCAGCACCTCCAGACCTGGGAGACCTCAAGGGTTTTGAAGAAGGATTCAAACCCCCCATCTCAATGATTAATGGCAAAGCCTTTAAATCTGGAAAAGCTTACAAGGACAGCAAACTCTGTAACATGCTGACCATGCGAGAGCTGCACCACCGCTATCATGACTCTACCGGAATAGTTTTCAGCTCCCTTTATCCAGGATGTGTTGCTGAAACCGCTCTATTCCGTAACCACTATTCCCTGTTCCAAAAACTATTCCCATTGTTCCAGAAAAACATTACTAAAGGCTATGTCTCCCAGGAATTAGCAGGCGATAGACTAGCAACAGTAGTTGCTGATCCTAACTATAATAAATCCGGTGTTTACTGGAGCTGGGGTAATCGACAAAAAGAAGGTCGTAAGTCCTTTGTTCAAGAAGTTTCGAATGAAGCCATGGATGATTCTAAAGCTAAGCGCTTGTGGGAATTGAGCGAAAAGTTAGTTGGACTACGGTGATGTTAAATGTAAGCATTCAGCTGTCAGCATTCAGCTGTCAGCATTCAGCTGTCAGCATTCAGCTGTCAGCCTTGGCCTTTGGCCACGCTACGGGAATGGCCTTGGGCTTTTCCCTAGACTTTCAATTCTGATTAATCTCGAACTATTAAATTCTACCTTTTGAGGTTTATGTTAAGCTGTTCGCTTAGCGTGAGCTTTAGCTCACGGCTGATAGCTGATAGCTGAATGCTTACGATGAAAGACATTAAAGAACTAATCCAAGCTATCTACTCTAAAGACTTGGAAGAGAAAAAAATTTGGTATTCTTCGGTTGCAGAAGCCTACGACCAGGCCAGACCACGCTATCCTCAGCAACTGATTAACCGTGCCGTGGAGTTAGCCCAACTTCCTGCCGATGGGATCATTCTTGAAGTGGGATGCGGTCCGGGCACTGCTACGACAGCATTTGCTGACTTGGGCTTCTCTATAGTTGCTATTGAACCGAGCCAGGAATCTTGCCAGCTAGCGCGACATAACTGTAGCCAATATCCAGCTGTAGAACTTATCAATAGTACCTTTGAAGAGTGGGAGCTAGAAACTGGGAAATTCCATGCTGTGTTAGCAGCGACTTCTTTTCATTGGGTTTCACAAGAAATCCGGTATCAAAAAGCAGCTGATGCTCTAAAAGACAATGGATTTCTGATTTTGCTATGGAATACGCCTCCTCAACCCAACCATGAGGTTTGCCAACTGTTGAATCAGGTCTATCAAACTCACGCTCCCTCTCTGAAACCCTGTGAAGAGATAGAAACTCATCAACGGAACCTCAGCAAAATTGCAGAAACTGTTATTAATTCCGGGAAATTCCAAGACTTAGTATCGGAACAGTTGGTGTGTGACGTTACCTATAGTATTGATAATTATATAGCGCTTTTGAGTACTTTGTCACCTTATATAGCTTTAAACCCTGAGCAGCGAGAGTCTTTGTTTCAAGGGATTAAAGAAATACTAGACCTAGAATTGGGCAATAGTCTCGAAACTTCCTATCTCTCTGTTATTCAGATTGCTAAAAAAATATAGTCGTCAGCTATCAGCTATCAGCTATCAGCTATCAGCTATCAGCTATCAGCTATCAGCTATCAGCTACGCTGTAATGTTGTTTCTCTTGGGTTAATATGGCAAATATTCTTGTTTAATGCCATTGGTGCTAGAGTGATAAAAGGTTTCTTCGCTTACAAACGATCCCAATGAGCAGCAGTCTGAATATCGAGCTAACCGATAAACTGCGCCGCTATGTTGATATGCGGGCAAGCGATGATGATGTCTATGGAACCCCTAGTGAATACATCCGCGATTTGATTCGTCGGGATATGGAGGACTATTTGATTGTTTCCGACATCATCCAAGGGTTACGGGAAATTAGGAATCAAGAATTTGTCCCGGAATCCATCATCGATATTTTAGAGGAAGATAATCTCGATTGTGGCTAGGAAAAACTATGTTCTCACCCCCACAGCGCGGCGGCACTTACGGGAAGCTAAACCATGGTCACGGGCCAGATGGGGCAATGAATTAACAACAGAATCGCTGCTTTTATTCGTATGGGGAGGGATATTCCGACGCTACTGAGTAAACATGCCGTCACCTTAAAAGAGGAGCTTACCGAACTCCGAAAAAGTAGTTTGAACGAGAATTAATTACTTCTGACGATCAAAAATAAATTGGCTCTCCTAGACTGATTATACTAAATTAGTAGTTTAAATTAGCGATTACCCCTTAAATAGCAAGTAATTAAATAAAATAAAAATACATTTTTTTTATTAAAACTTCGCTTTTTTAAATTAATTAACCCCTTGATTAGTAAAGGTTATGACGATTATTTTATACTAATTTATCCTAGCCACTCTAGGAGAGCAAAATACATTAGAACGTGAATTATTTATTCATGCTAAATCGCGCTCACGAATCTTATCCATAATCTCAGGAAACGTGAGCAATTTCACATTTTTGTCACTTAACCAGTCTTTATCATAAATCTGATCTAAATAGTTAACACCAGTATCTGGTATTACAGCCAGAGCTGATCTGATGTGAAGTCGGTACAGATAGGTTAGAGCAGCACTCACCAGCACTCCTCCAGAACCGCCGAGTAATATGCCAGTTTCTTGTGCAAGCAGGTGACACATAGAAATGGCTTCCTGATCGCTGATTTGACATCGATAATCGAATACTGAAAAATCAGTGTTTTGAGCGCACCATCCTAAACCGATACCATTCACTAAATACGGTTTAAAAGGGGTGCCAAATATAGCAGAACCTTCAACATCACAAGCTAATACTTGCACTGATGGGTGATTGTTTTTAAACCATCGAGCGATACCACTTAGATGTCCACCTGTGCTAACCGCTCCTACTAATAAGTCAAAATCCAAATGACTGATTTCAAGAGCTGTGTGATTGCAATGAAATGCGGGATTATCAGGATTATCATATTGATTAGGCCAGTAAGCATTAGGATGGTGTTTTATGATTTCCTTAACCCGTGCAATACGAGCCTGTTGGTATCCTCCATGTTCATCTGGAGTTGTCACCATCTCAACTTGTGCTCCATAAGCTCGGTACAAATTAAGATTTTTAGTGCTTACTTTGGGATCAACTACAATGATCACCTTAAAATCCATCGCTGCACCCAACATTGCCAGGGCTTTGCCTAAATTACCCGAAGTTGACTCAACAACAGTTCCCTTCGGTTTGAGTTTTCCCGTTTCCAAGGCAGCTTGAATGAGTCCTAACGCAGTTCTATCCTTGATACTTAAAGTAGGGTTGAATTGCTCTAACTTTAGATAAAGTGTTTTTCCCTCTGGCAAAAGTCGATGCTGTAACGAAACGATCGGTGTGTGACCGATTGTTTCAAAAATATTATTAAATACCTGTGTATGCATCTTGTCCATCTGTTGAACCTCGTGATTTTGGGTTAGTTTACTAACCATAGGTCATCTAAAAACAGGCACTTATCCTAATCACAATTAGGATTAACCTAGAGCAATTAAGTTCTGAATACTATAGTTAGTGAGCAGATGATTATCCTCGTTTCCAATCAAAATTGGGTCTTCAATATGAAGCGCACCAAACCCAAATTCGTAGAATGGAGTTTCTACAGAAATGACCATACCAGCCTCAATACGTTCTGTTTCACTTGGTGCCAGAATAGGACGTTCGTAGGGTTCTAATCCAATACCATGACCGACATGATGTCTGCGATATTCTCGAAAACCGGCTTCATGAATAGCAGCCATTGTCAAATTAAACACATCACCTCCTGTCATACCGGGTGATATTTCTGAGATGGCGGTCTTCATTCCTAAAGCCAAGGCATGATAACGTTCACTAGCGGCTGGGGATACTTCACGGTAAGCGTAAACTCTGGCAATATCTGACCAAAATCCTTGATACCATGCATCGGAATCGAACCATAACAAATCTCCAGGGGCTAACCGAATGTCTTCTCGTTGACGACGTTGCCCACCGACTGCATGGCGACCAATTTTTACCATTGTTAAGGATGGATAGGCCCCTTGTTTAACCAATGAAACTTCAAATAAGCGAGAGATTTCGGTTTCTGGTATATTCTCATAAAGGTTATCCAAAACTTCTGCGATCGCACGCTCATTGATCTGGGCTGAACGAGTTAACTGCTCAACTTCATAAGACGTTTTAACACGACGGACAAAGCGTAAAATCTCAGAAGATTCAACAAACTGAGCTTTAGAAAACATAGACTTCAGCTCTGCCAAAGCAATGTCTGAAAACCCATTTTGATCATATCCTATTCGACTACTCTTTGCATTTAGCGCAGTCAGTAAAGCCTCAAGAGCCTGGACAGGAGACTTGTAAGCATCTTCAACAATCGACCACTGCTGTAACAGCTTTTCCTCATCGGTTAAAGCTGTTTCCGACAGGTACTCTCGGTAAAAGCGGCCATAACAATAAACTTTACCCAGGGGGGGAATTGCATCAAGGAGTTGGTCAATTTCTCCGATAGAATGAACAACATTTACCTGGTCCGGGTTGTCACGAGTGATCACTACATAGCATTGCCCATAGTAGGGATTCAGTGTTTTAATGACCGGATTAAAACCCGTTAGATAAAGAATATTTTCGCGGGTAGCCGCTATGATTATATCCAAATAATGGTTATCTAGCTGTTGCTTTAAACGTTCAAGGTTGTAAATCATATATCAATAACTATTTAATCATTTCATTATCCTGAAATTTTCATCTTTATTTTTTCAATAAGTAGGCATTAATTATTGGAAAGACAATAATGAAACCCCCCCCATTGCATATCACCCTCTTGATAGAAATTAATCCAGGGTTCAATACTTTTGAGTGTTTTGTCTATTGCTTCTTTTGAGATTTGTTCAATTATCTCTTCATAACGTTTCAAAATCTCATCCCTGAATCGAATGTAGTGAGTGCTAACATGCCTAGAAAGATCGATAACTTGTATTTCTTCAAAACCTAGTTCTTGTAAAGTTTTTTTATAAAAGTGAAAGGATCCAGCGTCTTTGATTTGCAATCGATTAAACGCGGGCTGTAACTTCTCTGGCGAACAATCATGATTGCGTAAAGTATCTGTAAAAATGAGTTCTCCCCCAGGTTTCAAGATACGGCGAATTTCCGAAAGAACCTGACGGCGGTTACCACTGTGTACCATTGAATCCTGAGACCAAACGATGTCAAAGGAGCGATCGTCATGGGGAATATTTTCAAAGTTACCTTGCTTTACCTCAATTCGGTGATTCAAATTTTGAGCTTGGTTCATTTCCAAATTCCGTTGATTTTGAAGTTCACTTAAATTGAGGCAAGAAACAAAACAACCATATTTTTTGGCCAGATAACGGGCTGTGCCCCCATATCCTGCTCCCAAATCGATCACCTGAGAATTTTCTCCGATCTGTTGCAACATTGTTGCCATCATGTTTACGATTCGCTGGGAAGCCTCTAATATAGAATCATCAGGTTCGAGGTAAATCCCAAAATGGATATGCTCTCCACCCCAAATCATCTTATATATCCGATCAGTCTCAATGTTATTATAGTAAGTCTCGGCAATTTGTACTGCTTCTGAGTAGCAACTATCCATACCATTTAATCCTTGGCAGCAATTATCATTTTAGGACACAGGTGTTCAAATTGTCAAAATGTCTGTACTGTATATAGCAGTCCTAAATGATTCGTGAAATATATTGGCCAAATCGTTCGCTATAACCCTTGCCCAGCAACGAGTCCAGATTTTGCTGATTTTACAAATGATTTAGGATTGCTATATTTCGTTTTTACTACTTATGGCATAGACAGTATTTTTTACCAATTCTAAAGTTGCCTATTCCCTCTTCTGACTTTCCTGTTCCCTACATCGGCAAGAAGTATACTAGATCAGGCATTGGCTAACGAATGTGCCAAAATTAAACTACAGTAATAAGCGATGCAGAGGTGCGACCCGTGGCGAATTTAATTCGCCTACGGAAAGCGCACCTAAGCGGTCTTGGGGAGCCAGTGCGGTCTTGGGGGTTCCCCCCATGAGCAACTGGCGTGGTTTCCACGGGGCTTACAAGGTGCGGACGCAGGTTCCGCACACAGCCCCTCCCCATGAGCGACTGCATCAAGACACTGACGTAAGCTAAAGCGCGTAATCACACCCAAGGAGTATCACTTGTGCAGTCACAATACAACCCCACCGAGATAGAGGAAAAATGGCAACAAATTTGGGAAGAGCAAGGCTTGTACCAAACCTCCACAGAAACTGACAAGCCGAAATTCTATGCTCTATCCATGTTCCCCTATCCATCGGGTAACCTGCACATGGGTCATGTCCGTAACTATACAATTACTGATGTGATTGCCAGAAAAAGCCGGATGCAAGGCTATCGCGTACTTCACCCTATGGGTTGGGATGCCTTTGGATTACCCGCAGAAAATGCTGCGATCGCTCGCGGGATTCATCCGGCGAAGTGGACATACCAAAATATTTCCCAAATGCGATCGCAATTAAAGCGCCTGGGACTGTCCTATGACTGGGATTGTGAAGTAACCACTTGCTCCCCAGACTATTACAAGTGGACTCAGTGGATTTTCTTACAGTTCTTCAACGCTGGACTGGCCTACCAGAAAGAAGCAGCAGTGAACTGGGACCCGGTAGATCAGACCGTGCTAGCCAATGAGCAAGTGGATAGTGAAGGACGTTCCTGGCGTTCTGGTGCCAAGGTGGAACGGAAACTGTTGCGTCAGTGGTTCCTTAAAATTACCGATTATGCCGAAGAATTGCTCAAGGACTTGGATACCTTAACCGGTTGGCCAGAACGGGTGAAGCTGATGCAGGCCAACTGGATTGGTAAATCTGTTGGTGCTTATCTAGAATTTCCCATTGTGGGCTTAGATGACAGCTCAGATCAGGGCTTAGCTAACAAGATTGGTGTATTCACCACTCGTCCCGATACCGTTTATGGGGTTACCTATGTGGTGCTAGCACCGGAACATCCCTTGACCGCAAAAGTCACTACCCCTGACCAAAAGGCTGCAGTTGAAGCCTTCATTGAGGAAGTCAGTAACCAAAGTGAACTGGAACGGACAGCAGAAGATAAGCCCAAGCGAGGGATTCCTACTGGTGGTAAAGCAATTAATCCCTTCACTGGGGACGAAATCCCAATATTGATTGCTGACTATGTGCTGTATGAGTATGGTACTGGTGCGGTGATGGGAGTACCAGCTCATGATACCAGAGACTTTAAGTTTGCCCAGGAAAAGCAATTACCCATCAAAGTGGTGATTGTCCCAACTTCAGATGATGTCGAGACAGTTAATGACACTCCTCTAGAAGCGGCTTACACGGAACCGGGGATTGTAGTGAATTCTGACCAATTCAATGGCATGGATTCCCCCAAGGCCAAGACCGGGATTATTGAGTATGCTGAACAACAGGGCTGGGGCAAAGCCCGAGTGCAGTATCGCCTCCGAGATTGGTTAATCTCTCGCCAGCGTTACTGGGGTGCCCCGATCCCTGTGATTCATTGTCCTAACTGCGGCGCAGTGCCAGTGCCAGACCAAGACCTGCCAGTAGAATTACCAGAAGATGTGGACTTTAGCGGACGTGGTCTTTCTCCCTTGGCTCAATTAGACAGTTGGGTGAATGTACCTTGTCCCAATTGCGGTACACCAGCGAAACGGGAAACTGATACCATGGATACCTTTATCGATTCCTCCTGGTATTTCTTACGTTATCCCGATGCCAAGAATGACTCTGCTGTGTTTGATTCCAACAAAACCAATGATTGGATGGGAGTGGATCAGTATGTAGGGGGCATCGAACATGCTATTTTGCACTTGCTCTACTCGCGATTCTTTACTAAGGTATTACGCGATCGCGGTTTACTGACCATTGATGAACCCTTCCAACGTCTTCTAACTCAGGGGATGGTGCAGAATACGGCTTACAAAAATACCAAAACCGGTAAATATTTCGCTGTTGTAGATATCGATCCCAATGACCCTAAAGATCCAGAGACTGGGGAACCGTTGGCGGTATTCTATGAAAAAATGTCCAAGTCTAAATACAACGGTGTCGCACCAGAAGATGTAGTAGCTAAATACGGTACTGATACCGCTAGGATGTTTATCTTGTTTAAAGCACCACCAGAAAAAGATTTGGAATGGGATGATGCTGATGTAGAAGGGCAATTCCGTTTCCTTAATCGTGTCTGGCGTTTAGTATCGGATTTTGCTGCTAATGGTAGCACTAAATCTAGCCCGTCTAATGGTGATTTAACTAAACCGGAAAAAGACTTACGACGAGCAATTCATACCGCCATTAAAGAGGTAACTGAGGATTTAGAAGGGGAGTATCAATTTAATACAGCAGTTTCTGAATTGATGAAGCTAAGTAATGGCATTACTGATGCTAAGTGTAAAGACTCCCCGGTCTATAAAGAAGGGATTGAAACCTTGATTACATTACTCGCTCCCTTTGCTCCCCATATTGCTGAAGAACTTTGGCATAGTCTGGGTCATAGCTCATCCATACACAATCAACCGTGGCTTGAGTATGATCCTGATGCGTTAGTAGCTGATGAAATTACCTTGGTTATTCAAATCAAAGGCAAAACTCGCGGCACTATTCAAGTTCCCGCTAACTCCGATAAGGCAGCTTTGGAAACCTATGCTCGGGAATCTGAGGTAGGACAGCGATATCTAGAGGGTAAGGAGATTAAGAAGGTGATTGTGGTACCCGGTAAATTGGTAAACTTTGTAGTGGTTTGATTGGGAAAAAGCGAACGCGCAGGGGATAGGTAAGCTAAAACGCATTTAAAATGCGTTTTAGCAAGGCAAAAGGCAAAAGGCAAAAGGCAAAAGGCAAAAGGCAAAAGGTAAAAGGTAAAAGGCGACTGGGATCTATCTGTTTTATTTGATTTCACGCAGTTTAAATGCACAACAGCTTAACCGAGCTATTCCCTATTGCCTGCATCCAGCGCTATATATAGGTAAGAAACAATTCATCAGGTTCATTTACCACTAATAGCTATGTCTGAACAAAACGCACAAGTCTGTCCTATCTGTGGTGTCAGGATCATACCAGGAGGCCAAGTCGAGGATAAGGTCATGTTTAAAGTTGGACCAGTGGGAACGAGAGCTATTCTTAACCAGCGCGTTTGTCAGTATGTTAAGAAACCAGGCTGTATTAATAAGAATCCGTAGCAATTATCAATGGGGTAAGGTGTTTTCCTTGTAAGCATTCAGCTAATGCGCTACGCGCACGCTACGCGAACAGCCGTCAGCTATCAGCTTTTGGGCGTTGCTTAATAATGGAATGATTTTAAGAGTTTTTTAGAATGGGCATCTTGGTGGAACTGGCATCTTGCCAGTTTCATGCTTATTGTCGGGCGGGCAGGATGCCCACTCTACTGCGATTGATGCCAATATTGTCGGGCGGGCAGGATGCCCACTCTACTGCGATTCATTCGAAGACTGAGGCAACGCCCCATCTGTAGCTCATTAGCTAATAGCTGAATGCTGTTCGCGTAGCGTGGCCAAAGGCCTTTAGCTGAATGCTGATAGCTGAATGCTAATTCACTTTGGCAGTCCCTAATTTACCTAGGAAGTTGCGCACCAGTAAGGTTAGCATTATCAAGGTTAGCGTTAGTTAAATCAGCGTTAATAAAATTAGCGTTAGTGAGGTTAGCCCCACTCAAATCAGCACCATTGAGGTTGGCCTTGAAAAAGGTGGTGTTACTGAGGTCGGCACCCCTAAAGGAACTACCACTCAGGTCAGCACTGATGAAATTTGCCCACACTACGCTAGCACCACTGAAGTCGGCGCGACTCATGTTGGCCCCTGTAGCGTAGGCTGAATCTAAGTTGGCATTGCGGAAGGTTGCCCCTGTGCCATCAATAACTCTCATTGCTGCACTTTCGAGCATGGCATCAGAAAGGTTAGCGCCACTGAGATTGGCTCCCTGGAGGTTAGCATATCTCAGGTCTGCTTCCCTCAAATCAGCTCTGGCTAGGTCAGAATTTACCAGGTCACAGCTTCGACATTCCTTAGTTTGCAGCAGTTGTAGATACTGCTCCCGCTGTTCAGCATTGATAGGAGCGATTAACCCTAAGGAGGCTAGGAGTACAGTAATTCCTAAGATTCTGAATTTCATAATTTCTGGCCTTATCTGGTTTTGCCTGTATTATGCCAGCGAAGTTCAAGAAATACCCAATATTTCTACCGCGATCACTAATTTCCCCTGGGCGATCGCATGGATAAACTAACGCGCTTTAGTTTTTCATTCACTTCCATAACCCGCACCTTGACCACCTGTCCCACTTTCACTATCTGTTTGGGATCTTCTACAAACCGGTCAGCTAGTTGGGAGATATGCACTAACCCATCTTGATGCACACCGATATCTACGAAGGCTCCAAAGTTGACCACATTGGTGACAATTCCTTCTAATTCCATTCCAGGACTTAGGTCTTTGAGCTCATTTACGCCTTCTTTGAAGGTGGCGTACTTAAATTCATCCCTGGGGTCTCGTCCTGGCTTTTCCAATTCCTGGATAATATCCTCTAGGGTTGGTAAGCCGATGGTATCCGTGACGTAACGGTTCAAATCTACTGATTTGAACCGATCTGCTCCTTGGTTAATCTTGGCTAGAGGTAACTGCAAATCCGATGCGATCGCTTTTACTACGGGATAACTCTCTGGATGCACAGCTGTGTTATCCAACGGATTATCCCCGTTGCGAATCCTTAGGAATCCTGCTGACTGCTCGAAGGCTTTTGGCCCTAGCTTCGGTACCTTAAGGATTTCCCGACGGTTCTTGAATGCACCTTGCTGATTGCGATAGGTCACAATATTATTAGCAATGGTCGGGCTAATCCCAGATACAAAGGTTAGCAGTTGAGCGGATGCAGTATTTAAATCTACTCCTACATAGTTTACACAACTTTCCACGGTGTCATCAAGTTTCTTCTTGAGCAATTTTTGATCAACATCGTGTTGGTACTGTCCCACACCAATGGATTTAGGGTCAATCTTGACCAACTCAGCTAAGGGGTCTTGTAACCGTCTGCCAATACTAATCGCTCCCCTGACTGTGACATCTAAATCCGGAAACTCCTCTCGTGCTAAGTCACTGGCGGAATAAATCGATGCCCCAGATTCATTCACCATTACTTTTATCGGTTTGCGCTCCATGGTTTTGAGTACTTCCGAGATAAACTCGTCTGTCTCACGAGACGCTGTACCGTTACCAATGGCAATTAGCTCGATCTGGTAGGTTTCAATTAAATGCTTAATCGTTTTAGCAGCTTGTTCGCGCTTTTGGCTGCCTTGATGGGGAAACACTGGTTGGTATGTGATGTATTTAGCTGTCTCATCCAGGATAGCCACTTTACAACCGGTGCGGAAGCCTGGGTCTATGGCTAAGGTTGGCTTCATTCCTGCTGGAGGAGATAACAACAGTTCTCGGAGATTGGCTTCAAAGGTTTTAATGGACTCTGCATCAGCATAGGTTTTGCGATCGCTACGTACTTCCGTAGTTAGGGAGGTTTTCATCAGCCGATTAAACCCATCTTTGAGCATGGTCTGGTAAAACTCTCGCAGTAGGGTAGCTTTGGTGTAGATTTCCTCAGACTCTAGGTAGGACATCACATAGTCTTCATCAAAAGAGAGTTCCAGCTTTAGTACTCCCTCCGCTTCACCCCTGAGCAGGGCTAACATATTATGTGGCGCTACAGATTTTACGGGGATTTGGAACTCCCGGTACATTTCAAACTTAGTGGTACCTTCGGGATAATCCTTTTTAATCCGAGAGACGAATACTCCCGATTTCATGAAATAATCCCGCAAATATGCTCGTAAGTCGGCTTTTTCCGCTACAGCTTCCGCTAAAATATCAGAGGCACCTTGAAGAACGTCCTCTACCGTATTGAGCTTATGGTCTGGGGAAATGTATTTAGCCGCTTCTTCAGATAAGGATACTGATTTAACCTCTGGAGTGTTCATCGACTCAATCCAGTCCGCTAAGGGTTCAAGTCCTTTCTCCCTGGCCATGGTTGCCCGAGTGCGTCGTTTGGGTTTATAGGGCAGGTAAAGGTCTTCTAATTCAGTCTTTTGCTGGCAAGCTTCGATCTTAGCCTTTAGTTCATCGGTGAGCTTACCCGCAGATGCGATCGCATTCAGGATTACTGACTTCCGTTGCTCAAGTTCCGTTAGATAAGTATGGCGCTCAGCTATCGTGCGTAGCTGAACTTCATCGAGAGAACCAGTCACCTCTTTACGGTAGCGAGCTATAAACGGAATAGTTGCCCCTTCAGCAAATAAAGACAGGGCATTCTCGATTTGAGTCGCACTTAATGACAGTTCTTGGGCTAAGATTTGAGAAAAAGTGGTCATGTTACCAGGAAAAGGGGAAATTTAAATAGCAAATTAAAAACGGTATAACCATTAATAATTAACTATTAGCACTTCCATTCACAACTAACAATTATTAAAAAAAATGGTTTCTAGCCCTGAAGTAATCAAACCTACCCTAACTCCAGGTAGTCTCCGTCGAGTCCATCATATTGCTCTGAATGTGAAGGATATCCAAGCATCGCGCCACTTTTATGGTACATTGCTAGGTTTACATGAACTAACTGGTGAAGAAGTGCCCAGTACTTTGCGATCGCTAGTCGAAGCCGGAAAAGTCACTAACTTCGTTACCCCAGATGGCATTGTGGTGGATTTGTTTTCCGAGCCAGACCTATCACCACCAGATCCAGACCCCCATCGTGGCTTTACTCGGGTGAATCATCTCGCCTTTGATATCGATCCTCAGTTATTTGATCAAGCCGTAGAAGTGCTAAAACAAAATCAAATTCCCATCGATCATGGTCCAGTAACTCGTCCTACCGGCAGAGGTATCTATTTTTATGACCCCGATGGATTTATAGTTGAAATTCGCTGCGATCCGATCGAATGATACTTCGCTGAAGTTGTGAATAATCGGGAATCGGGAATCGGGAATCGGGAATCGGGAATCGGGAATAAAAATTAAGGCAAATAACCTTAGTTTGACATAACCAACTTGATCCACGAGTTAGGAGACAGGAGTCATGATTTATAAGTCAAAGTTATGTTCTTGGAATAAACAAAATTGAAATTATCTTTGAAACCCAAAACTAACTAAAATTACTTATTTATGTTCCCTGATACCTGCTCTCTATTCTTAACTAATTTGATCGCCTTGGGGATTCCTAATCCCGACTCCCGACTCCCGACTCCCGATTCCCGATTCCCTGTTCCCTATTATCTCCTGCAATATTTAACGTAAAGACTTCTGCTTCTTTTCAAAATATTGTTGATGATAGTCATCAGCTAAATAATAGTCGGAAGCTGGCTTAATTTCGGTAACAATATCCTTATCAAACTTACCAGAAACTTGCAGCTTTTGTTTTGACAGTCTTGCCAACACTTCTTGTTCCTGATTGTGGAAAAATATCACCGATCGATACTGTTCTCCTCGATCAGGACCTTGGCGGTTTAATGTCGTAGGGTCATGGATAGACCAAAATAGGTCAAGTAATTGTTCATAACTAACTTTTTCCGGGTCATACTCCACCTGTGCCACTTCTGCGTGACCGGTTATTCTTGATAATACATCTAGATAGCATGGGTTAGGAAAATGTCCTCCCATATAACCAACAGAGGTTGAGACTACTCCCTTCACTTTCCGAAATGCTGCTTCTACTCCCCAGAAACAACCACCACCAAATGTCGCTTTTTCCATCGTTGTTACGTAGTTAAACAGTAAATTTTGCGTAGGGTGCGTTAGGGACGGGCTCGCCTTAATTTTTAGCCTCTTCAGCAGTATTGGAAAAGCCCGTCCCGTAACGCACCACCGGGTTAAACAGCAGTTGTGAGGAATCGGGAATCGGGAAAAAATAATGTGTATATTATAGCAATTCGATATCCCACAAGGTACAAATTGATCCCCCTAAATCCCCCTTAATAAGGGGGACTTTGAGGTTTATAAGCGTACCTCATAACTGCGAAAACGCTATATTAGACTACAAAACGCTATCTGATATTTGTTCGCGTAGCGTGTGCGTAGCACATAAGTTTTTCGCGTAGCGCTTAAGCTGCTAACTTACATTTTTACATCTCAAATATATCACCTATAGTCAATTATTTTATTTGTAAAAATATATTTAGTTTTAACAAATACTCTTGACTTTTTTCGAGATATTAGTAATAATAAAAATGTCTGATATTTCGATAAGATTTCTGGACAAAAAGCCGCGCTTCTCGCATGCAGGCCAAAGCGCGGCTTTATCCCCAGTCACAAGCTATGTCTGAGGTAATTCCATGATGCCAAAAAAACGGTCAGTAGATCATCTGGTTCACTGTCAGCGAGCCCTAGACCGGCTTGCCCAAATTGCTGAGAGCCCATCCACACGCCCAGATTCAATGCCTCGTGCCATCACTGAGCGAGAGGAAATCTTGATCTACCTATACAGCAACTACCGACTGTCCATGACTCCCCAGGCGTTTTACCGCAAGTGGCAAGTCAATCAAGAAGACATGGGTAACATCTGCTGCCGCTCAACTTACGCCGTAAATAGCTGGCTGGCCCAAGGTGCTCGCTATAAAACTCCTAATGCCGATTCCTTATACCATCTGGCTTTAATGGATTTTGTTTTGGAGAATTTCGAGGCAATTCCTAAGGAGTTGTTGAATCGACTTTGCTCTAGGGTTTTTCGGTAAAGGGGTGTTGTCTGTTAGAATGTAGAATGTAGAATTTAGAATTTAGAATTTAGAATGGTGAATGTAGAATGTATAATAGTGAATTAAAAATTAGACCTCTTGCATCTCATCAACCTTGATGAAGACAAGGCAAAAGGTATAAATTTTGATTTAAGCACCTAAACAAAATTAATTTGCTACTACCAATCTCTGTAACCCTTACAGTGTAAGGCTTTGAGTTTTTAAAAATGTGTAATTAATTTTGTGCACCTGCTTATATACATTCTAAATTCTTAATTCACCATTCTAAATTCTTAATTCACCATTCTAAATTCTACATTCTACATTCTACATTCTACATTCTAAATTCTAAATTCTACATTCTAAATTCTATATTCTATATTCCCTAGCCTATTTGCGTCATTTCATTGAAACTGAATTCCTCAACCGCGCCATCAGTTGCAGCCATGTAATCTTTCAGGTGCTGGGCACCCATATGCTTCTGCCACAGCTCACGGGATTCCCAATTTTCAAAAAACATAAAGTGAGCTGGATTTTCATTGTTTTGATGCAAATCGTATTGCAAGCAGCCCTCTTCAGCACGAGTGATGTCGATCAACTTTTTAAGCTCAGTCTTTACCAGATCAATTTGGTCATCTTTAGCTGTGATATGAGCAACAAGAGTCAATTTAGCCATGTTTTTGTTTCCTTGGTTTTCGTTAAAAATTGAAAATCTGGCATTGGTTAATAATGCAATAATTTTAAGTCAGTGAGGTAGAATAGGCATCTTGCCTGTTCGGGGATCTTTTGGTGCGGGCAGGATGCCCACTCTACTCCCATTCATCTTGCCTGTTCGGGGATCTTTTGGTGCGGGCAGGATGCCCACTCTACTCCCATTCATTCCTTGACTGACGCAACGCCGAAAATTTGATGGCCATAACTTACCACAGTTGGCTATGCTGTCTTAGTTAGGGCTGGCTGTATAAGTGTGGAAGCCATGCCAGACAACGGTTTCAAGCAATTTTCGACCAAATAAGTGCAAGGTTTTTGAGCCCATCGGTACAATTAATAAGCACCTCAAAGATGAAAATTCTCTAAAACCATTAACCTCACCTACCACCTACCACCTACCACCTAACACCTACCACCTATTCAAACCCGAAAATTACGACTTATTCAGCAAGCCCTACGTCAAGGAGCAAGCTGGTCAGTCGTCATAACCCTGGTTTTCTATATATTGCTTCAGTACAGTAAGAGGAGCACCTCCACAGGATACAGCACTAAAACCTCTTTTCCAGAAAACTGGCCTCCAGTAATAGGGAGCCAATTCTTTTGCGTACCTTTTTCTAATTTCTCTACTGGTTACTGTCTTGAGGGTATTACAGAGTTTAGAAATTGATACCTTGGGAGCTAAGTCGATTAAAAGATGAATATGGTCGTTTGTCCCCAGGTCTGCCTTGGCATCTTCAAGGATGCAGTCATTTTTGTCGCAAATGCTTTTGACTAAGTCTTTGATATCCTCTTCTATATCCCCAGTGATCACTGGGTGGCGGTACTTTGTCACAAACACTATATGAATCTTTATTAGCGAAACTGTATGTGCGAAAGAACGCATGGTAGTTGACATGTTAAAACACTATAGGTTAAGATAGTGACATGTTAGCAGTTTAGGTGAGGACGTGAAGACACCAACCAAGATCATTCGCACTGACAAATGGAGGCTTAACCCGACCGCAGAACAACGTTTACTGTTTAGGGAAACGGTTAAAGTCTATCGTCGTGCTTGCAGATATTTGGTTGGAATCATCTATACCCACTGGGGGGAATTAGGTACCTTAACGGCAGATCACTTGACTCCTGCTGTCGAGAAGTTAATGCATCAGACGGCTAAACGCCCCAGTATAAAATACCCTCAGTTCAATCAAGCTTTTTACAAATTCCCCAGCTACTACCGTAGATCGGCGATCGCATTCTCTGCTGGTCAAGTTAGTAGCTTTGTGACCCGTTACCAGGAATGGCAATCAGGTTCGAGAAAAAGGAAAGATGCCAAACCTCCAAAACTAAACGCAGACACTGGTTGTTATCCCTCTTTGTATAAAGGTCAATGCTATAAATTACATGGTTTTAACCAAGTAGAAATTAAAGTTTTTAATGGCAAGAACTGGATCTGGACTAAAGTTCAGATTACCGGTTTAAGAGAACGCCACGCCTGTGCGACTAACAAAATGATGTCTCCTGCGTTGATCTTCAATGATAGGTACTGTCATCTGTCTGTTCCGTTCAATTGCAAGCCAGAAAAGCGCAAACCAGAAGCTAACGTTACTGCGGTAGATTTAGGTATCAACACTACCGCAACAATAGCAGTCGTAACCCAGACCGGCACTGTAATCCACCGTGAATTTATTCACCCAGGAAGAGACATAGACCGTAGGGACAAACGACTAAAGTCCGTATCTGTACGAGCATCTAAAACTATGGGAAAAGGCGGGAAACTTCACAAGGCTTTCTGTTCTAAAACCTATAAAAAATGCCAAAGAATCAACAACCAAATCAGCCACATAGTTTCTAAGCGAATTGTCGAGATTGCTGAGAAATTCAACTCGGAAGCGATCGTATTTGAGAATCTTAAAGGATGGAAGCCGAAGGGTGGACGAAAGCGGTCTAACCTAAGGCAAAGATTCCACGGTTGGCTCAAAGCAAAAATTCGTGATTTTACGGAAATGAAATGGACTGAATTGGGGGGTAAAGTCGTGGAAGTCGTGGCGGCTTACACTTCAAAGCTGGCCTATGATGGATCTGGTACGGTTAAACGTAATTCAAGGAATTATGCCCTAACAACCTTTCCTTCAGGTAAGCGATTTAATGCCGACTTAAACGGAGCTTACAACATCGGTGCTAGAGGCGTAATTAAACTCACTCGCAGAAATGACGGTGAGGGTCGTTCCAGCAAAAGATCTGGACGACCGCCTAGAAGCTGGGCTTCCTTGTGTGAGTTGTGGGTTAGGGATAACTCCAAATTAGCATAAGACACCACCGCCTCGTTCAGGCGGTGGAAGCTTCATACATCGAGCGAGTAAACATGAACTCCCAGCTGAAGCTTAGGGCTTTGGTTTTGATCAATGAGATGTCTAGGGACTGAGGGTCATCAATTATTGCGATATGACCGCGAGGCTTAATCAGCTCGATGATGCCAGGAAAATGTCCGTCTGATCCTGAAAGGGAAGCAACGTAGCGGGGTTCGAGTCCCAATTCCTTGATTTGATCAACAAGGGACTGGCGGTGATTGATCACATGGTCGGCACCCATCTTTTGAACCCACTCGATGGTTTCCGGACGAGATGCAGTGGCGATCGCGGTCAACCCGGTGAGTTTCTTGGCAAGTTGAATCAGGATTGATCCAACACCTCCCGCACCACCGATAATCAGTATACTCTCGCCCTTGCCTTCTCCTTCTTTGACCCCGAGGCAGTCGAACAGGATTTCCCAGGCAGTAATGGAGGTGAGTGGAAAACCAGCTGCTTCCGCAAAGCCCAGGGATTTCGGCTTTTTCCCAACAATCCGCTCATCAACGGCATGGAGCTCGGAGTTGGTGCCCGGTCGAGTGATATCACCGGCATAAAAGACTTCATCACCAACTTTAAATTTACTGACATCGCTGCCAACTTGTCGAACAACACCTGCGGCATCATACCCAATGACCTTGGTGCCCTTTTCCGGTGCCATCTTGGCGCGCACTTTCACGTCCACAGGATTGACCGAAATTCCCCGAACCTCCACCAACAGGTCGTGTGGCTCTAATTCCGGTGTTTCGGTTTCAAATTCGATCAGCGCTTCTGGTGCAGTGATTGGTCCAGGCTGATTATAGCCTATGGCTTTCATATCTTGGTTTTCCTTTTTTGATCAATGCCGCCGATTCGATTCTATTGCAGTTTTTAGTTTAATACTGCTGCACTGCCCACCCTAAATCAACTTATGGGGAAAACATGATATGTACATTTTTGTTAAGTAATCTGGATTCGCTGCTCTAGCACCTGAAGTGAAGCAGGGATCACAGTTGCTGGAGTTTTGCGATTGGCCTTTGGGCCACGCTACGCAAACGCATCCTCTTCTTCTACCAGATATTGGTGATGGGAGGTGCTATAATTATAAATTAAACTATCAACAAGACTGGTACGTCCAGTAAGCAATATAAAAAGGTAGTAAAGTACATCCTTTCACGACGTAAATTTTACCAGTAATTTGCCTATTAATTTTATTTAATTACAACAATATAGTCATTACATCCTCCTAGCTTTTATACTGAAACCATTCATTATCCAGGAGATATCATGTCAGAAGACTCTAATAAATCTACTCCAAATGACCTTAAACAAATCAAAATTTCTGGTGGATTAGTAAATGCTAATAATGTTTATGCAAATCAGATAGGTGCCGAGATCAATAATTATGCTCCAGAGCAAAAACAAAACCTAGCAAATGCAGCAGCAGAAATTCAAAAGCTTTTGCAGCAACTAGACCAGAGTTATCCCAATGCAACGGCAATCGAAAAACAGAGTGCTTTAGCTGTAACTCTGCAACAAGAAATTAAGCAAAACCCAACATTCAAGGCCAGGCTAAGTAATGCCCTAAAAGAAGGCGGAATCGAAGCCCTGAAGGTGTTGTTTGCCCCGATTGGTATTCCCATTGAAATGGTTAAAGGTTGGATTGAGGCGGAAGCTGAGTAACCGGCAGTATTGGTAGATACCCATGTCTGAAGAGCAAAAAAAAGTCTCTAACAATGACCTAAGGAATTCCCAGTGTGAGGGTGGTTTTGTTCGTGCTGATACAGTCAATGCTGATCAAATTGGCGCTAAGATCAATAATTATAATGTTGTTGTCAATCCGCCAGGAACCCAATTAACTCGTCAAGAATACCGCAACCGTCAGGCATTACTCACTAAAGTCAAAAACTTTTGGGTCAAAGGCGTTCTGGAAAAATCCCTCTATCACCAGGTAATGATTGAATTGGGATTAGAGGAGAGACCAGATGCCATTACTAATCCTTGGAGCGAAATTCACGAAATCGGTGACGACTCACCTCAACCCCTCCGCGAAGGGACTAAAGTAATTGATTTTTTTGACAAAATTGGGACAGGAGCAACCTTACTAATTTTAGGAGAACCAGGGTCAGGAAAAACTACAACACTACTTGAACTTGCCCGGAATTTAATCGCTCGTGCTGAACAAGACACTAATCAGCTAATTCCCGTAGTCTTTAACCTCTCGTCTTGGGCAAAGAAACGGCAGACGATAGCCGATTGGTTAGTAGATGAACTAAATAGTAAGTATGATGTTACCAAGAAAATTGGAGAAGCTTTAGTAACGCAACAGCAACTACTACCATTGCTTGACGGTTTGGATGAAGTAAAGTCAGACTATCGAGACGATTGTATCACCCAGTTAAACGAATTTAAGCAGAATTCTGGTGTCGAGCTGGTAGTCTGTAGTCGGATTAAAGACTATGAAGCCCTATCCAACCGTTTGAATTTTCAGCAAGCAGTTTGTATAAGATTGCTGACTTCAAAACAAGTTGGCCATTACTTGGATAGTGTCGGTGCTGATTTAATAGGTTTGAGGACATTAATTGCAAAGGATAAAGTATTACAAGAATTAGCCCAGTCGCCCTTGATGCTCAATATTATGACCCTAGCTTATCAGGGAGTAGCAGTTGAGGATTTGCCTAGAACTGACGTAGTGGAGGAACGGCGTAAGCAGCTTTTTGATGCATATATCAAGAAAATGTTTAAGCGTCGTAAAACTAATCAACGATATGAGAATGCGCAAGTAAAGTACTGGCTAATTTGGCTGGCTCAGAGGATGGTTGAGGAATCACAAACGATATTTTTAATTGAAAAAATGCAGCCATCTTGGTTAGTAAATAGAAAGCAAAAACGAATTTATAGGTTGATGTTCGGGCTGATGGCAGGGCTGATGGTAGGGCTGATGGCAGGGCTGATGGCAGGGCTGATAGTCTGGCTGATAGTCTGGCTGATGGCAGGGCTGATGCTCGGGCTTGATAAAAAGGCAACGGAAGAAATCAAAACAGTTGAAAGACTTGATATTAATTGGAAAAAAATCTTGATTAACTGGGAGATTAACCGGCTGATGGGAGGGCGGATTGTCGGACTGATTGTCGGGCTGATTGTCGGGTCGATGGTAGGACTGATGTTTTGGCTGAACTTCGGGCTGAAAGGAGGGCTGATGGCAGGGCTGATGGCAGGGCTGACGGTAGTGCTGATGGGAGGGCTGATGGGAGGGCTGATCGAAGGGCTGGAGAGTTCAGAAATTGAAATAAAAACAAGTCCAAATCAAGGAATTTGGAAATCAGCTCGTAATGCTATAACTGTATGTCTGATGGGAGGGCTGATGTTTTGGCTGATAGGAGGGCTGATCGTCGGGCTGATAGGAGGGCTGGGGACAGGGCTGATAAGAGGGCTGATGGTCGGGCTGAAGGTCGGGCTGATCGAAGGGCTGATAATCGGGCTGATAATCGGGCTGATGGTTGGGCTGAAGAATGGTGGTCAAGCCTGCATCCACCACTTCAGCCTCCGCCTTGCCCTCTACTTCAACAAATACATCCCTTGGAACTATGCCCGCTTTCTGGACTATGCCGCCGATCGCATCTTCTTACAAAAAGTAGGAGGAGGCTACATCTTTATCCACCGGATGTTGATGGAACATTTTGCCGAGATGGAGCCTGAGAATTTAGAATTTAGAATTTAGAATTTAGAATTGGAAGTTATGACTTCTGACTTCTGACTTCTGACTTCTGACTGGGCAATAACCTGACTAGCAATATTAAACTCAAATTCTAGAGCTTCATACTCGGCTTTTACCTCTGGATTTGCTAGAACTTGCGAGCGAATATCATCCCACTTAATTGTCTTTGCTTTCATTTTTTATTCCTCCTATTTTGGTAATTATAGCGTTTCTAGGATTTATGAGGTACGCTTCTCAAGCTCAAAGTCCCCCGAGCGAGGGATTGCTCGCTCGGGGGATTTAGGGGGATCCATTTGTACCTGATGGCATAGAGAATTTCTATAGTTTATCTATTGCTCAATTAATTATTTTTCTGTGCTAAAAATTTCGCTCTAGGATATTCGGCAATTTTAATATTTTACATTCGCCCATTCTACTTGGTGGTGCGTTACGGTGCGGCTGTCCCAAAACTGGCTCTAGGGGTTGAACATCATGGCAAGCCCGCCCCTAACGCACCCTACGCACTACTTCCCTCTCCCAGGGATAATGTTCCGATCACTATTGAAGGCTTTTGTATACTATGATTGGTAGCACTATATAGCAGTACGCATTAAGGTTAAGACATTGGTACAAAGTGAAAAGCTCTTGTAGTTAACTGTTGCCTTTTGCCTTTTGCCTTTTGCCTTGCGCATAGCGCTATACCTAGTGATCTACCTCCTTTAACAGGTGGTGAGGTTTTCCCGGAGCAGTAGAAGTTGCATGAACTTGGGTCTTGGACAAACGATCGGTGGACGCTATAAAATTATTCGTCAACTGGGACAAGGTGGATTTGGTCAGACTTTCGTAGCTGAAGACCAACACTTGCCTGGTGAGAATCAGTGTGTGGTTAAGCAGCTCAAGCCAGTAGCCACGGATCCCTTGACATTGCAGACGGCTAGGCGACTGTTTGAGACAGAAGCCCAAATCCTACACCAGTTGGGAAGTCATGACCAAATTCCCCAGCTTTTTGCGTATTTTGAAGAAAATCAAGAATTCTATCTCGTCCAGGAATTGATTGAAGGGGAAGACCTCAGCCAGGAACTTGTACCGGGACAACAGGTGAATGAAGATCAGATTATTTCCCTGTTGCAGGAAATCCTGAAAGTTTTAGAATTTGTCCATCAACGGCGTATTATTCACCGAGATATTAATCCTCAAAACATCCTTCGGCGTAAATCAGATGGCAAATTAGTACTGATTGACTTCGGTGCTGTTAAACAAGTTAGTACCCAAATCCTAGAAGGGGGGAACACTGGCTTTACCGTTGCCATTGGTACTCCTGGCTATCGACCCAGTGAACAAGCCAATGGTTACCCGAAATTAAGCAGTGATATCTATGCTGTCGGGATGATCGGGATTGTTGGTTTAACCGGTTTACGTCCTCACCAATTGCCCCTTGACCCTAATACAGCGGAAATTAGCTGGCATAACCAGATATCAGTAAGTGCTGAATTAGCCGATACTTTAGATAAAATGCTGTGCTATGATTTCCGAGAGCGTTACCAATCAGCTACCTCAGCATTACAAGCACTAACTACTGTAATTACTAATAAAAATAGCAATAATAACACCAATCCTAACACTACTAAAACTGGCGCTACTTTAATGTTGGGAATTGCCTCATCTATACAACCGCTGCTCCCGAAACCCCGACGATTCAGACTAAAACCGTACCAAGTGTTACTGTACACCGGGGTGATTGGATTGGGGTTTGCAGCAACGGTTTTTATGGTGCATACATTCAGGGGAGCTAATGCTACGGATTGGTATAACCAGGGCGAAACCTTTTTAGAATTGAAGCGCTATGAACAGGCTCTAGACGCTTATAATCGAGCTGTGGAAATCCGAGGGGAATATGCTCCAGCTTGGCAAGGTCAGGGTAAGACCTTGTTTGCACTAAAGTACTATGAAGAAGCTCTAAATGCTTACGACCAAGCGATTCAAATTGAGCCGGATTATAGTGCAGCTTGGAAGGGTAGGGGTAAAACCTTGGAGCAGTTGGAGCGTTATGACGCAGCAATTAAAGCTTTTAATAGCGCCCTGGAACTCCAGCCCAATGACTTGGATGCTTGGATCAGTCTTGGTAATGTTCAGGTTAAGTCCAAGAATTATTTTGATGCGATCGCATCCTTTGACAAAGCCCTGAAACTCAAACCAGATTCTTACCAAGCTTGGTATCGACGGGGCTGGGCATTACATAATTTGCGCCGATATAAAGCAGCAGTAGAATCCTACGACCGAGCCTTAGACTACAAACCTAATTCCGCTGAAGCCTGGTATCAGCGGGGTAATGACTTGAGCAATTTGCGAAAGTATAAAGATGCAGCCAAGTCTTATCAGCAAGCGGTTCAATTCCAGCCCAACTTCTACCAAGCTTGGTATAGCTGGGGCAATACCTTAAATCAATTGGGGAAATACCAAGAAGCCTTAGGGTCCTTTGACCAAGCCGTTAAACTCCAGCCTAAGTCCTATCAAGCCTGGTACAGTCGCGGTTGGACACTCCATCAAGTCCAGCGATATGAAGATGCCCTGGAAGCTTACTACAAAGCCATTAAACTAAAATCCAAGCCTTACCAAGCTTGGTACAGTCGAGGCAATACCTTCTATAAATTGGAACGCTATAAGGATGCGATCGCATCTTACCAACAAGCAGTTAACTATAAACCTGACTACAGCCAAGCCTGGTATAGCCTAGGCAATGCATTAGTTAAACGCAACAAGTATAAAAAAGCGATCGCTGCTTATGACAAAGCAGTGCGCTACCAGCCAAACTACCGAGAGGCTATCAAAGCACGGGAGCGGGCAAATAGCGAATTGGAAGCACAGAAGAGGGAACAGGAAATCGGGAATCGGGAATCGGGAATCGGGAATCGGGAATCGGGAACCGGGAATCGGGAATAGTGGTGTAGGGTGTGTTAGGGACGGGCTTCCCTTGATTTTCCCCCTCTTGACATCGGTTGAGATAGCCCGGCCCGTAACGCACCACTGATCGCTGTTCGCGTAGCGTGGGCGTAGCGCATTAGCTGATAGCTGATCGCTGATCGCTTACATCTTAAGTAGCTTCGGTAGAGCCAATATTATCTAATTCTCCATCTGATTTAGCCAGATAAATCCCAGATAATACAATTATAAACGTCAAGCCATTTAACCAACTCAATTTTTCCGCAAAAATTAGCCAGGCTAAGACTGCTGCAATCATAGGTTCCAGCAATAGGATGAGAGAGACAAAGCTAGATGAAAATTGTTTGAGACTATAGAATAATGCACCCAATCCAATTATAGAGCCACAAAGTCCTAGGCCAATAACAGCAGACCATGATGAAAAGGAAGCAGGAAATAGTCTATCTTCAAATAGCAATGTTAATGGTAACAACAATAGGCCACCCAAGGTATAAAGCCATAGTAAAATTGTGCTTGTGTCAAATTTAACTCGGAGATGCTCTGTTACCAAAAGTGTCCCCGCGTAGAAAAGGGCAGATAGTAATGCAACGCTGTCCCCTATCAATGTATCTCGATCGATATGAAAATCGTTAAAACCAATTAAGAACGTTCCTGCTAGAGCCAGTATCATGCCGATTAGGAAGCGACGATTAAAGGATTGGCTTAACAGTAACCATCCGCCGACAGCTGCAAAGATAGGAGTGGTGTTGTGGAGAAGATTAGAATTAGCAACACTTGTTTTTGTCAAAGACCAAGCCCAGGTCACTAGGCAAATTGAATCTAAGCTAGCAACAAGAAATAAGGAGAAAAAATCCTGGACAGTATAAGCCTTGTTATCAGTAGTAGATAAGCGTCCGCTCTGCTTATCCCAAAGTAGTTTGACAACCTTGCCAAGGCCCAACGCTAGGCTGGCAATCCAAAACCGATTAAATATTGTTCCATAAGGACCCATATCATGTTCTGTTATGCGAGTCAGAATTGGTGAAGACGATAGGGCAAAAATGGCAATGGCTAAGGAAGAAGATCCCCAGACTGCAGAATGTTTAGTAGACATCATCAACTTCCTTAATTAGGGATTATATAGTGGTTGTAAACAGTTGTATTAAACGATTTTAGTAAGCATTCAGCATTTAGCCGTCAGCCGTGAGCTAAAAGCTCACGCTACGCGAATAGCTTTGTGGCACAGGCTTAATGTTTGTGGCACAGGCTTCAACCCTGTGACATCACTCAGGATTATTCGAATGCTGACCTGTTTTATTCAAAAGCACCTCCCGTAGCGCATTAGCTGATAGCTGATAGCTGATAGCTGATAGCTGATAGCTTACCGATTTGAGGTAGAAAATCCTGGATTTTAGGCAACAGGAAATAGCGGATCACCAAAAAAGCGGATCACCGGAACCTACAAAAGGAAATAGGAAATAGCGAACAGAAAAAAAATGATGTGTAGCTCCTAATTAAGAAAAGTTCTATAAAAAGGGTTAACTACATCATCAGTATAAACTATGGCGAGTAGCCATGGTTTATCTAGTTTTATAGGAAGAGAAGTACAGCTTAAGACATAGTTTTATTATTGAAAGGGGACAGGTAGCTTTGGATCAGGAAGCAGAAGATATCTTAAGCTTTGCTTCCAGTCCTATATCTGTAAAAGTATCATAGGATAAACCCATCTTGTCAATCAACCACGGGTACTTTTCAATAAACCTGGCCTTATGGCGCTCATTGACAATATATTTTATACATATAGTGTTTATTTGATGGTAAAAACATTATAGATAGGAATTAACAAAATTAGATCCGTTTACCCGGCAAAATACCATTTAATATAGAGCCTAATCCAGATTCATTTGCTGACCATAGCATTGCTAGGCACTGCCCACCTTAGGATTAATCACTATTCCCGACTCCCGACTCCCGACTCCCGACTCCCGATTCCCGATGCCCGACTCCCGATGCCCGACTCCCGACTCCCCATTAACTGTTACAGAAACCGCAACACAAACAAACAGCCTTCTGTTGTCGATTAGCTTAGGAATAAGCAATACAGAGGGCAAATCAAATGAACAAATTACTAAGACTATTCCTCCTTTCCGGAATGGTCGCTATCTTGGCACAGCTAACAACAGCTTGCCACAATCAGCCATCAGTCCAATTAGAAGAAAGCTCTAGTCTACCTGTAGCGAAAGACGTAGAACGTGACCAAAGACAGCGCCAATCAGAACTTATGGAATCAGCCCCGCTCGGGAGGTCGGCGGATAGTGTTAATCAGAATTTCCGTAACAGAGGTTTGACACCCCGAGCCTCAAGGCGACTCTCCCATAGCCCAAATGCACGCTTTAAATCAGTTCCTAGTAGCTCAATTGCGAGCAAACCCAAGCCGTTACTGACAGCAGAGCAAGCTATCCCAGAAGCCAGCAACAGAGAAAACTATAGTGCAATTGATGAGAACGCCTTTAAGAGAGTAAAGCATAATCCTCTGTCTACCTTTGCGATTGATGTTGATACCGCCTCCTACAGCAATCTTCGTCGTTTCCTTAATAACGGTCAACTCCCCCCTACTAATGCCATCCGTATCGAAGAATTAATTAACTACTTTAACTACGACTATCCCGAACCGGAAAGCGATCGCCCTTTTTCGATTACCACAGAAATTTCCCAAGCTCCTTGGAATCCCACTCACCAATTAGTTCACATTGGCATCCAGGGGGAAAAGATGGCGATTGAAGATTTGCCTCCCAGCAATCTAGTCTTTTTGCTGGATGTCTCCGGTTCCATGAATACTCCCAATAAGCTTCCCTTGCTCAAAGATGCCTTTCGGATGCTCGTCAATGAATTAAGAGAAGAAGACCAGGTCAGTATTGTCGTCTATGCTGGAGCTGCTGGGGTGGTTTTACCCCCTACTCCAGGCAACGAGAAAGATAAAATCTTAACAGCCATTGAGAATCTCAATGCCGGGGGGTCTACTGCTGGGGGAGCAGGAATTAAACTGGCTTATAAACTCGCCCAGGATAATTTTATTAAATCAGGAAATAACCGAGTTATTCTAGCAACCGACGGAGACTTTAATGTCGGAGTTTCCAGTGATACCGAATTAGTTAAACTAATTGAACAGAAGCGAAACAAAGGAGTTTTCCTGACCGTATTAGGATTTGGTAGCGGTAATTTACAAGATTCCAAGATGGAGAAAATTGCTAATAAAGGAAATGGCAATTATGCTTATATTGATAACGAGTTAGAAGCTAAGAAAGTCCTGGTTAACGAAATCGGAGCTACTTTACTCACTATTGCCAAAGATGTTAAGATTCAAGTAGAGTTTAATCCTGCCAAAGTCCAAGCTTATCGTTTGATTGGTTATGAAAATCGGCGACTGAAGGATGAAGACTTTAATGATGATACTAAAGATGCCGGAGAATTAGGAGCAGGTCATACTGTCACCGCACTGTATGAAATTATTCCTGTGGGAGCGAAAACTAATGTCAAATTACCAGATATTGACCCTCTGAAATATCAATCCAATGCTGCTTCAACCACTAATTCCAAAGAATTAATGCAGGTCAAGTTACGTTACAAAGAGCCTGACGGTAACACCTCTCAACTCCTCACCTATCCCTTGGTTGATAAAGCTGTAAAGCTAGAGGATGCTTCCGATAACTTTAAGTTTTCTGCTGCCGTTGCCAGTTTTGGTATGGTCTTAAGAGATTCTCCTTACAAAGGTAAAGCCAGTTTTGACCAAGCATTACAATTAGCAAAGGAATCCGAAGGGGTAGATTTAGAAGGTTATCGAGCTGAGTTTATTGATTTGGTTGAGAGTGCGGAGGAAATAGGGGATAGGTAATTGGGAATCGGGAATCGGGAATCGGGAATCGGGAATCGGGGGAAGAGTTTGGGGAGAGTGCGTAGGGTGCGTTAGGGGCGGACTTGCCCTTATTTTTACGGTAGCCAGGGTTGAGATAGTCCGCCCCGTAACGCACCACCCTGAGCACAAGCAACACTCTGAGCAGACAGCTTGGGATTGGTGATCAGACCAACCGGTCCTGCATCCAACACTATCACTCCCCTCACCAAGTTACACCCTTCATCTCAATTGGGAATAACTGACGCTCAGAAAGTCGATCCTGATCCAATGCATCGATCAAGTACTGACCTGTTTCTTGCTGTTCGTCAATATCCTGATCATCAATCCAGGACTGAAGCAGATTAACCGCTTCAGCTTGCTTTTGTCTTACCAGAATAGAGTTTGCCAAAAGTTGTAATGTTATAGCTTCGAGGGATATCCCTTGCTGCTTGGCTTCCTGCAAGAGATATTGCTCCAATTCTGGTGGCAGGTTAAGGATTAACGTCATCAGTCAAACAATGAATGATAAGATTTAATTTGTTAAGTAATTGGGCTTGATAACAAGAAGATGTTTTGTGATTAAACAATTGATCTTCTTGTTAGAGGATATCTGAAAAGTTTTTTGATACTGAATTTTGCCCCCCTAGCCCCCCAATTCTGGGGGGAACAAGAATCAATTTGCTGGTAGAAGTCCCCCAAAATTGGGGGACCAACGGGGGCTTGGATGTAGCAAATGAGACTTCTCAGACAACCTCTTATCAGTCTTGAATAACGAATCGCACTGGTTGTTATCTCAGTTCAATCCCTACGAAAAATCCGATAAGCTAATCACATCAGCATAAGCAACACCCAAAGCATGCATAAATGCCCCATGTACGTCTTGAGCGATAATAGTCTGATTGCCAAAAACCAGATCTCTAGTAGCACAGGCATCATGAACTACCTTACACTTAAAACCCAAATCAGCAGCAGCGCGAGTGGTAGCATCAATACACATGTGACTCATGGCACCGCAAATAACTAGCTGTTCAATCTCAGCTTCTTTGAGTTGATCCAGCAAAGTAGTTTCCCGAAAGCTATTAGGATAATTTTTCGGGATTACAGTTTCACCAGGAAGGGGTTTAACAATCTCATGGATTTCAACTCCTTCAGTACCTCGGATAAAGAAGGGTTCATTAGAATCAGCTTCAAAAAAGTGCTGTATATGAAAAGTTGGCAACTTGTTTGACCGAAAATGATCTAGTAAATGTTGAGAATTTTGACTAGCTAAATTCATCCCCACTAGTTCCATAGAACCACCAGGAAAGTAGTCATTTTGAATATCTACTAGTATCAGTGCTGTCTTCATTGTTGTTCTCTGCACCTGTTTTTACTCAAACCCTTTACATTATAACCCACATTCCACTGGTAGTATCATAGCACGAATTACTACAACCCTAGAACATAATTTATAAGTTATTTTTGGTCTGGAAATTTGCATCGTCTTGTCTGATTGGCTAAACCCTTAATTTTTCGTTTCATTGGAATTCTCTGCACCCTGTATTCAATAGCTGACCATTTGGGAACTCTACGGTTAGGACTGTATAAAGCAGTATAGCAGTTCTAAATAGTTCTCAATTAGGTGAAGTACCTTCTTCTTGGTGTTTAGGGAGCTTGGGAGCAGGGAGTAGGGGTCGGTTCCTGTTCCCTGTTCCCTGTTCCCTGTTCCCTGTTCCCTGTTCCCTAAAACCCATAACTTTGTCCCTCACCGAATTAAAAAGTAAATATTACCATAGGAAATTATCCCAAATGTCGGTTATCGATACAGATCAGGGTCGCAAATTTATTACCACTGAACCGATCACAGAAAGTGAAGAAACAGGAAAACAAAGAGTGTGGGATGCCACTCGCAGTGCATTTTCAGAACGCAATTGTATTGGTTACTGGCGCTATCCTATTTTTTCTAAAGTAGGGGAAATCTCTAAGGAGCCTGATATTTTTATTACTGATCAAGACCTTGGTCTAGTAGTAATTAAAATCCAATCTGTCACTATTGATGAAATTATTACTATTGATGATGATCAGTGGCAACTCCAAAACCCTTACAGCGCTGACCCAAATCCCTACCAACAAGCAGAACATCAGTTAAAAGCAATACTCGCTTTTTGCGATCGCGAACCTGCTATTTGGCGCAAAGTTACTGGTAGGGCGATGATTGCTCTTCCTTTAATTACTCAAGAACAATGGCAACACCACGGTTTTGACCAACTGCCAGACTGTCCTCCCATTATCTTCCAGGACCAACTCGGTAAAGTTGGCTTCCTAGAGTGTATTCAAGAAACTGAATCAGTGATACCAGGAGAAGACATCGATGATCAGCAGTGGAAGTTACTTTTAGCCGTGATCAGCGGAGCACCAATTTTCCGTAAACCTCCGCGTACCCTAGTCTCTACCGAAGGCAAAACTCGCGCTAATGTTGTAGCCGCTTACACCCAACAACTCTACGAATTAGATTGGCAGCAGGAACACATTGGAAAAGAAATCCCTCCTGGGTTTCAGCGGCTGCGGGGAATTGCGGGGTCAGGAAAAACAGTGCTGCTATGCCAAAAAGCCGCTCATATGCACTTGAAGCACCCAGACTGGACTATTGGGTTAGTGTTTTTTAGTCGCACCCTCTACGACTTGATGATTGGGTTAGTAGATCGATGGCTGCGTCGTTTTAGCAATGGTGATATCCAGTATGACCACAAGACTAACCAGAAACTGCGAGTGCTTCATGCTTGGGGTGCTAAGGATCAGCCTGGTTTGTACAGCACAATTTGCCAGTTAAATGGTGCTAGACCCAAATCCGCTGGGGATACTCGGGAAAGACAGCCCAATCGGGGTTTAGCAGAACTTTGTAAACGGCTATCGGAAGAAATCAACATTAAACCCTGCTTTGATGCCATTTTAATTGATGAAGGACAAGACTTAGTTACTGAAGATCACTTAAAGTACCAGGGCAAACAAGCCATTTATTGGCTAGCTTATCAAGCCTTACGACCCGTTGACCCACAACAGCCAGAACAACGGCGCTTAATCTGGGCTTATGACGAAGCTCAAAGCCTAGACACCTTAAAAATTCCTACCACAAAAGAACTATTCGGTGAAAATCTCAGCCGACTTTTGTCACAAGGACCACAATACCCCGGTGGTATTAAAAAATCTGAAGTTATGCGGCGCTGTTACCGCACTCCTGGCTCAATTCTCACCGCTGCTCATGGCCTCGGAATGGGGTTGCTACGTCCTGAGGGAATGCTAACGGGAATTACCAGAAAGGAAGATTGGGAAAAAATTGGTTATGAAGTCAAAGGTAACTTTATTCCCGGTCAACAAATTACCCTCCATCGTCCAAAAGAAAACTCCCCCAATCCAGTTCCTGAATTGTGGAGCGCACCAGTATTAGACTTTGAAACCTATGGCTCTCGTCAGGAAGAAATTAGTGCTTTGGCCGATAAGATTATGCATAATCTGGTTGATGATGACCTTAAAGCCAGTAAAGAAATCTTAGTGCTAGTTTTAGGCTCTAGTTCCGAAGCAATTGAATTAGAAAATCATGTCGCTGTTGTGTTGATGGAGCAAGACATTGATATTTATATTCCCACAGCATTGGAGTTGAATGAACTAAAACCTCAATGGCCTCATGTTGATAGCGATCGCTTCTGGAAAGATGGTGGCGTAACCATATCTCGTGTGCCCCGTGCTAAGGGTAATGAAGCCGATATGGTGTATGTGGTCGGTGTTGATAATGTTGCCAGGAACGAGAGTGATGTCAGTTTACGTAACCAGCTATTTGTGGCATTAACTAGGGCGCGGGGCTGGGCAAGTGTCAGTGGAGTGGGTGACTATCCCATGTATAGCGAAATGCACCAGGTCATTGAGAGTGGCGATACCTTCACCTTTACCTACAAGCGACCTCTGAAGCGGGATATTGGTGACCTTGAAGAAGGTTAACCGTCACAACTGTTTAACTTCGGAATAGGGAACAGGAATCCGTAAGCTATCAGCGTGTCGCGTATCAGCGAACAGCGATTAGCGCTACTTGAGGTGCTAAAGGCTTGTGGCCACGCTACACCGAACAGTTTCTGCCCATAGCGTACGCTACTAATGGTGCTTTTGAATAAAATAAGCATGATAGCTGACAGCTGACGGCTGAATGCTTACAGGAATCCTCCCCGATTTGAACATGTTATGTTCAAAAAGACTGCCAAATTTGATAAATTTCCCCAAGAAGCAAAAGCAGCTTTAGCACAGATGGAAGAGTATTATGAATTGGTGCAATAACGGGATTAATCGGGTGAATCTTTTTGTTGTAAATTTATAACTAAAGGAAGTGTGGGGAGATAGGGAGATAGGGAGATGGTGGAGATTTTTATTAAGGGTAATTGTCATAAAATAATATGAGCATTCTATTGCCGAAGAGTGTTTTTGCATGCATTGAGATGCACCCTGAGTAATCGCCCATGTTGCTCAATTATGGCGTAAGGTCGTGATTGCTCCTAAGGTTGATTAGGAATAGTGCTATGTTTGACCCAACTTGCTATTAATCAATATCCCATGCGAATTTTACAAATCGTCCCGTCGATTTCCCTGGTATATGGTGGTCCGAGTCAAATGGTAAAGGGACTATCTCAGGCTCTGGCATCTCAAGGGGTAGCAATTACAGTACTAACTACTAACTCTAATGGGGATGCTGGTCAACCCCCTTTGGATGTACCCCTGGATCAACCAGTAGAACAGGATGGTTATCAGATCAGATACTTCCGTTGCTCTCCCTTTCGCCGCTATAAATTTTCCCTGGGCTTATTACGCTGGCTATGGCAACACGCCTCAGAATTTGACCTTGCCCATATCCATGCCTTGTTTTCCCCAGTCAGTACAGCAGCGGCTACCATCGCCCGAAAACAGGGATTACCATACCTATTGCGTCCCTTAGGTACCCTTGACCCAGCGGATTTGCGGAAGAAACAACAGCTAAAGCGCATCTATGCCGCACTGTGGGAGAAACCGAATTTAGCTGGAGCAGCTGGTATACACTTTACCAGTCAACAGGAAGCTAAGATTTCGGAACGTTTTGGCACAGCATCCCCTGATATCGTGATTCCCTTAGGAGTAACGCCGCCAATCCAGCAACAACTTCAGCAACAACTAGCTCAAGCACGTACTGAATTGAAGATTCCCCATGACCAGCCCTTAGTGTTGTTTATGTCTCGTATTGACCCGAAGAAGGGATTGGATTTACTTATCCCAGCTCTAGAAAAGCTATTAAACGAGGGATTGCAGTTTCACTTTGTCTTGGCGGGAACTAATCCTCAAGACCCAAGTTATGAAAATAGTATCATAGACCAGATCAAGGCTTCAACTCTATCATCAAATACTACCATTACTGGTTTCGTGACTGGTGATTTGAAAGCAGCATTGTTAAAGGATGCGGATGTATTTGTCCTGCCATCTTACTACGAAAACTTTGGGATTGCGGTAGCGGAAGCGATGGTGGCTGGGACAGCAGTGGTGATTTCTGACCAGGTCCATATTTGGGAAAACGTCAAAGATGCTGAAGCAGGATGGGTGAGTGCTTGTGAGGTTCAGGCTTTGACTAGACAGTTACGGGAAGCACTTCAAAATAAAGATGAATGCCAACTGCGGGGAGTCAAGGCTCAGGAGTATGCTTTAAAGCACTATAGTTGGAATGCGATCGCACAACAAATGATTCAGGTTTACCGTCAAATTAGTGATTAGTACCCGCAAGGGTACTGTCAAACCCCCGATAAACCAAGCAAAATAGACCTATCAGCCAATTAGATACAACAACACAGAGCAATACAGGAACGATACATAACAATGGAACGTATTCAGGAAATTCCTACCTTTAAAGTTAATGGTTTTGCTGCTCTGGTAGGGATTATTGCGATCGCTAGTTTTGGTGTGTGGTTAGGTAAAGGTCTAGTCGGGTTTTCCAATATCAACGACTTATTGATCTATACCAACAACTTATTTGGTATTGGTCTAGTGATTGTAGCCTTGGTTGCCGTAAAAGGCTTTTTGACTGTGCAGCCTAACCAAGCCCGAGTGCTAGTGTTTTTAGGTAACTACGTTGGCAGTGTCCGTACCTCTGGTTTTTGGTGGGTTAACCCTTTTGCCTCCAAGCAATTGGTTTCTCTACGAGTGCGTAATTTCAATAGTGATAAGCTGAAGGTAAATGACGCGAAAGGCAACCCCATTGAGATTGCTGCGGTAGTTGTCTGGCGAGTTGTAGACTCAGCCAAAGCCACCTTTGACGTAAATTCCTATGTAGATTTTGTGGCCATCCAAAGTGAGACCGCTATCCGTGGTTTAGCCAGTCGTTATCCCTACGATACTAATCAAGAAAACCTAGCGTCACTCAGAGGCAGCCCCGAAGAGATTGCAGCAGCTCTTAAGGAAGAATTACAGGCTCGCTTAGAGGTGTCAGGTGTCGAGGTGATTGATAGTCGTATTTCCTATTTAGCCTACGCTCCAGAAATTGCCCAAGTCATGCTACGGCGTCAGCAAGCACAAGCAATTATAGCAGCTCGTCAAGAAATTATCGAAGGTGCCTTAAGCATGGTGGAAATGTCCATCAAGCGGCTGAACGATAACCAAATTATTCAGCTAGACGAGGAAACAAAAGCAGCAATGATTAACAATTTGCTAGTGGTTTTGACTGCTGAGCAAAATATACAACCTGTGGTCAACACTGGTAGTATTAAACTGTAAGCAGTCAGCATTCAGCATTCAGCATTCAGCATTCAGCAGTCAGCATTCAGCATTCAGCATTCAGCATTCAGCTTAAGCGCACGCGATGAAGCGTTCGCAAAGCGTGGCCCAAAGGCCTCAGCTTCCGCGCTTATGCGATCGCTTTTAGCGGGACTCTCGGCAGAGCCGACGCTACGCGAACAGCTTTTGAATAAAATAAGCTGACCACTGACCGCTGACCACTGACCACTGACCACTGACCACTGACCACTGACCGCTGACCGCTGACCGCTGACCACTGAGCGCTGACCGCTGACCACTAAAGGTAAAGCTGTTACTTGACCATAACTTTCGGGAATTCTATCAATAGAAACTCTAATAGTTTTCAGCTTCATCAGGTCATCAAACTATGGATTTGGAACAGATTTCCGGAAAAAGCATCTTTGGTCAGGTTTTACGTTTTCCCTTAAAGCTAATTCCTCCTGAGATGACAATGCCGATCTGGCTAGGTAAGCTCGCCGGTAAAAAATGGATAGTTGGTGCTGGCAGAAACGGCTGTTGGTTAGGAACTTATGAGTATCAGAACCAACGGGTGCTTGAGAAAACTCTGAAATTAGGAAACACTGTATTTGATATTGGAGCTCACGCTGGTTTCTTTACACTATTGACTTCGGTGCTAGTCGGTGAGAAGGGAAAAGTTTTTTCCTTTGAGCCCCTACCCCAAAACCTTGGTTACTTAAGAAAACATCTGTCTATCAACAGCATTACCAATGCAACAGTTATGGCAGCAGCGGTTTCAGAGCGCTCTGGTATGGCATCCTTTAGAGAAACCTCTGGCAGTTATCAGGGGGGTATTTCTTCTCAAGGAACACTTCAAGTCAAGATGGTCAGTTTAGATGAACTGATCGCCAGTGGTGAAATTCCTGTGCCGGACTGCATCAAAATTGATGTGGAGGGGCATGAGAAGTTTGTTCTACTTGGTGCCAAATCTCTGTTGGAAAGTGCTCATCCTACCATTTTCTTGTCTATCCATGGACGACCTGTCTATCAGCAATGTTGTCAGTTGTTAGAATCTTTGGGCTACAAAATTCAAGTATTAGACAAACCCCATGGTGGAGAGCTTCCAAAAAACCTTGATTTGATTGCTTCTTACCCGGATTGATCGATTCACTGTAAGTAGTAATATCATGCTCGGTTGAACACTTATAAATAGTAGGTAATAGGGCACAGGGAACAGGGAACATGGAACAGGGAATTAGGAGGGAGATTGCCTACCAGAAGGAAGCTAAGTTTTTTCATAACTGATTAGCTGAACATCATATAAGCCTTCAGATCGAGTCCGGTTTAACCCTATATATAGCCTTTATCATAGCTATTAGTTAGGTACACAGGATTTTTTCCCTATTCCCTATTCCCTATTCCCTGTTCCCTATTCCCTGTTCTCTATTTTAAATAGCACTATGACCCAAAGCCAAACCAGCAACTAGCATCCCTAGTACCAAAAACGGTTGCGCACTAGCCTGGTATTTGACATCATTTTTCAGGGGGTCACGGAGAAAGTACATATCCTGGAAGGTGATTTGGGGGATGATTAATAGGATCAGGATAGCAGCGTAGAGGTTCTGATGAATGCTGATTAAATAACCAGCAATCCCTGCTTGAAATAGATCAATCATCACCACACAAATCCAAGCTGCTGTGGTAACACCAAACATGACCGGTAGGGATTTTAAGCCCAATTCGCGATCGCCTTCCACACTCTTGAAATCATTAACTACTGCAATACCTAACCCTGCCAGGGAGTAGAACAGGGTCAGAATCATAATAGTCAGGTTAAGATGACCAAATAAGCCATGACCTGCCCACCAGGGAAGGGCGATATAGCTGGCACCGAGAGCATAGTTTCCCAGCCAACCATTTTTTTTCAGTTTCAGGGGTGGGGCAGAATAGATATAGGCTAGAAAGGCACCACCTAGGGTAAGACAGGTGAGTGTGGGAAATTCATGACCAGCCCAAACATCGAGTCCGTAGCTAAGAGCGATACCTGCTAGGAGTAGCACCACAATCTGGGTGATCACCTGGGGGATAGAGATGGCTCCCGATGGGATAGGACGGTATGGTTCATTAATGGCGTCGATTTCGCGGTCATAGAAATCATTCAAGGTTTGGGTATACCCTGCCATCAACGGACCAGAAAGCAACATACAGGCGGCGGCCATCAGAAGGTCTTCGAGTGTCCAAGTATAGCCACCGGAGGAAGCAGCACCACACACTACCCCCCACATCAGGGGTATCCAGGTAATTGGCTTCATCAACTGCAGGCGAATCTTCCATAGGTTGCTTTCACCAGGAGCTGCGCCTTTCATACCCAGTAGCTGACGGGTTTTGGCACTTTGTTCAGTTAGATTTTCTTCAGCCATAGCTACTACCTAGAATGAAATTATCAAATAGCCATCTTGAAACTTAGCCCCTTTCACGGATTGACCACTAAGTTGTGGGGGAAGCAGGATATTATGCCGTTGATCCCCGGCTTCAACGGTGACTTCTGGACCGTATTGGGTCAGTTTCACCTGCTTTTTGTTAAAACCTGGTAAGAATAAACGAACGTTGCGACCAGGAATGTCGATAGTCATGGGTCTGGGTGCCTGGGATGCCTGTTTAAAATCTGGCAGGGCATCGATCAGGGATTGCCAATCTTCCCCTGGTGGGGAAGTGGGAAGAGCATTAACGACTAGAGGGGCAAATTCCGATTCTATTGCTGGGGTTACCGGGGTTTGGTTGACCAGCACACCACCGACAGTAACACCCACTTGTTGGGCACTACCCCACAGATACTTGGCTGTGGCCATGGCTAGGGGGTCATCGGTAGTGACCAGATAGGATGCGACCCGATTGGGATTTGCGATCGCATTTTTTCCATCCTCCAACATATTGTTGGCCTTATTACTTGATTCACCAGCCAAGTCGTCACTCGTCCATGACACATTTAGGATGGCGCTAGTGACTGGTTGGATAAAGGGGGAAAGGGCTTTGCCCAGGTCAGAATCTGCCATGACTTGGCGAAATCTACGACTATACCAACTGATAATTTCTGGCATTCCCAACATTCTCAGGGTAGCTTGAGAGCAGGTGCCATCGTAGATGATCGCGTCATACTGACCGCTTTGGTAGTACTCCCGAAGGGCGTTGAGGGCTAAAGCATGATCCATCCCCGGTAAGATGCCCAGTTCTTGACCATAGACATTTTTTAGGGTAGGCGATCGCAAATATTGCTCCTCTAGCTTTTTAACATCTTCCCAGCTGCGTTCCAGTAGTACTGTAGTCATTAGCTGTACTACCCGGAGGTTAGGACTTATTTCCACCGGGTCAGACGTTGGGGATAGCCCCAGTAGCAGTCCAAAGCTAGGACTTGGGTCTTGTCCTACCAGTAGCACTCGTTGACCGAGGCTCGACAGCTGCTTAGCGGCAGCAATTGCCACAGTAGTGCGACCTGTGCCGCCTTTACCCAGAAATGTTAGAATCCGTGCCATAGTGCAAGTCTTTTGCCTCGGTGCGATCGCGGTTACTAAAATCTAGTCTACGACTTTCAATTCATCCTCAAAGAACCAGGTAGAGGAGTTGTCCTCAAATTTCACCGTTGCGCCAACTCCACTGCCATCGGTCATTTTATAATCTGTGATCGTGCCTACTTTTCCCAGTTTATTTGCGATGTCGTTGCCTACCCGGTCTCTTAGACGAAACACTTTTACTTTTTGCCCGATTTTCATTGCTACTAGATCATACGATAAACCACCCCTCAGTTTACCGGAATGTGTCGCGATCGCATCAGGGAAAACTGCCATAAGTTCCACTGTTGCTCCTGGGACTGATCTCAAATCCGGTTGAATACCCATAATCTAGGGAAGTGTCGGAAGTGTGGGAGGTGTGGGAGGTGTGGGAGGTGTGGGGAGGGTGCCTCTGCTCCCTACTCCCTACTCCCTGCTCCCTACTCCCTGCTCCCTACTCCCTACTCCCTACTCCGTTTGCTATTTAAGTTGTTTATCAAGAATTTTATCCAAATTATAACCATGTTATTTGATGAACCTTTCTATATTGCGATTAATCAAGCCCGCTGGGCTGTAGCAGAAAACGTTCTCAATCAGCTTAGACTCCATCAGGGATTAAGTTTTACCAGTTGCCTTGACGTGGGATGTGGTCCCGGTTGGTTTTCTGAAAAGCTGGTGAATTGGGGAGTAAATGTAATTGGTTTAGAGGGGAGACAAGAACTTGTTGAAGAGGCAAGTAAACGGGTACCTGAAGCTAAGTTTTATCAGGTTGATGTTGAATCTACCCAACAAATGTCTCAATTTTCGGCAGCAGACTTAGTGTTTTGCTTTGGCTTGCTCTATCATACAGAAAATCCCTTCAAAGTCATTCGTAATTTGCAGTTATTAACCAAAAAAGTGTTATTTATTGAAAGTATGAATGTTCCTTTAAATGAACCAGTTACCTATATAGTTGAAGAAGGCAAAAATGAAACCCAGGGCTTAACCTACCATGCCATGATTCCTAGCCGAAGTTGCTTGCTGAAAATGCTCCAAGTTTCAGGATTTCCATATCTATACGACTATCAGGGTTATGTAGACCATGAAGATTTCTGGGAAACGGAGACCAAGCACCAAAGACGCCGAATATTTTTAGCATCTACAGTTGAGTTACAAGTCAGTGATTTAGTTCCCTCACCTGAGATTGTCACGCCAAAGTATAATTTTGCTAAACAATAACTAGACGAGTTGACGAATTAATGGATAGTCAGGAAGAGCATTTACCTAGCCATGAGTCCATAAATCAGTTGGATAAGATGGAGATTTATCTTCAGGTATTCCATCATTTTCTGCCTCAGGCGATGGATTTTCCCAACTTGGCGGTACCCTACACCTTGTTTTTGCGATCGCTTCGAGAGAAACTCCATCCAGTAGGGGTTCGGGATATCCAAGCAGTGAATTTGCCATCAGGCTTGACATTCCACGTTGATGTTGGGGATCGACTGGGCTGTGACTTTTACTATGGTCATTACCAAGAATACTTTGATGCCCAACTCTTTTTAGGTCTGCTGGATGCCAATTCCATTGTGCTAGATGTAGGAGCAAACTTTGGTTACTACGCCGTATCATCAGCTACCAAATTAACTTCTAGGGGTTGTGTTCATGCCTTTGAACCTAACCCAGATGCCTACCAGCTTTTACAACAAAATGTAGAAGTTAACCACTTACAACAGTTAGTTTCTTGCCATGACCTATGCGTCGGTGATCAAGATGGAGAAACAGACTTTTATATTACCCAGGAATCCGCATTTAGTGGTATGGATGATACTAAACGGTCTGTCTTGCGTGAAAAGATATCAATTCCAGTCCGTAATCTAGACTCCATACTTTCGGAGTTGGGATTATCCCAAATAGATGCTATCAAAATTGATGTAGAAGGATACGAATTTGCCGTATTAAATGGTGCCATAGAAACCATTCAGCGCTCACCAAATCTAGTGATCATGATGGAAGTGAGTGCAAAGAATCTAAATGAGCACAGACGTGAAGCATTGATGTCCTCTCTGGTGAATCTTTACAATCAAAACCTCCGGGGCTGGATCGTAGATTCTAACCCAAGAGTACTAAAATCTATACCAACTCCAGAAGCAGCACTAACGTTAGGGAGTGCTACAAGCGCTAATTTATTCCTAATGGTTTCTGGATCAGAGCGTGAACATCAATTGAGTAAAGTCTATCATAATTTACAAACAAAGGAAGATAGTAATCAACTCAAAGAACCTGATATAGCGTTTGTATCTGGGTTGTGAACATAGTCCCAAAGGGCAAGAGGCAAAAGGCAAGAGGCAATAGGCAATAGGCAATAGGCAATAGGCAATAGGCAATAGGCAATAGGCAATAGGCAATAGGTAAAAGGTGGGTGCATCTCATATTTGAAAATTTTGTGTAGTGGACTGGCACAGCTAAAATAGTGGAATAGAAGGATGATTATTTGAGGTCAAAAAAATGGGAAGAGGTCGTAGAGATAAAGTGCTGCTGACAATCGAACAAAGACGAAGACTAGAAAACATCAGTCGCAATGGCTATGCTCCTGCCAAGAAAATCCTGCACTAAGCGGGTTCTTCTGATGTGTGACGAAGGAGAACAAGCGATAGATAAATGGACAGATGAAGGGATAGCCCTTGCTTTAAATCTACATCGAAATACCGTAGGGCGTATCAGAAAAAGATATCTGACCCAAGGAGAAGAACCAGCACTCAATAGAAAGTTAAGAAAGAAACCACCAACTCCACCAAAAATAGATGGCGCGACAGAAGCCCAAATCATTGCCATGTGTTGTTCAGACCCTCCAGAAGGAAGAGCAGATTGGACGATTAGACTACTGACATCGGAACTGAAAAAGCGAAGAGTAGTCACAGAAATCTCTCGTGAAACGGTACGTCGCACTTTAAAAAAAACCAGCTACGTCCTTGGAAAGTAAAACGTTTCTGTATTCCTGAACGAGATTTGGCCAGATTTGTCGCCCAGATGGAAGTAATTTTAGACCTTTACTGTTCATCCCATTGTCGAGATCAGCCATTGATTTGTATGGATGAAGCATCAGTCCAACTCCTAGATCATCTCTATAAACCGATTAAAATGCAACCGTCGTCTTGACCAGAAAGAAGATTATCACTATACTCGTGAAGGGACACAAGCCCTGTTTATGTTTTTTGACCCTAATGCTGGATGGCGGCGAGTTAGCAATCGAGACCATGGCCTATTGGCCACGCTACGCGAACGGTCTCGTGTAGACTGGGCGGAAGAAATTCGCCAATTACTGGATGTTGACTATCCCCATGCTCTTAAAGTCAAGTTAGTCTGCGATAATCTCAATACTCATAATATTGCTTCTCTTTATGAAGCTTTCCCGGCTGATGAAGCTCATCGTCTTGCCAGACGACTAGAAATTTATCATACTCCTCGTAATGGCAGTTGGTTGAATGTCGCAGAGATTGAACTAAGCATTTTAACCAAACAATGTTTAGCCCGCAGGATTTCTAGTCCTGAAAAATTGGAAAAGAAGTTAAAAGCTTGGGAACAAGAGCGAAACAAAACAGCCAGTCAAGTAATTTGGCATTTTTCAACCCCGGATGCCAGAGTCAAACTTAAACATCTTTATCCAGTGTTTGAAGAGGAAGAGATGGCAGATTCTAATGCACCAAATTAGCTGTGTCAGTCCAGTAGGGTGCGTTAGGGGGGGTTCTCATTTTCAGCCTCTAACGCCAGGGTTGGCACAGCCCGCCCCGTAACGCACCACCGGGTCAAACAGCTTTTAGGAGATGCACCCCAAAAGGTTACTGTGCTCTATCTTTTTTATTTGATTTCGGAGATGATCATTAGTAAACTGGAAATATATTATATACCATAATTATGAGGTACATTCAATAAAATTATGCTAAATCAATGGAATTGGGAAAAAACAACTACTGCAATAGGGTTGATTATTTCCGCTGTTGGTATTGTCGTCGCTATTGTTACACCAGAAATTAGATGCTTGATTCCAATCATCAACCAAAATTGTCCAAAAGGGCATTGCAAATCGTTATTCAAGAATAATCAAAGAATTGAAGCAAAATATAATCGGACAGACCTTAAACATCTAGAGTTTGGAGAAGTCGAAAATCTAGAGATAATAGAAAGAGATAACGATACATTGGTAACAGGTATAGTGTATCTTCTTGACCATCCATATCCTGGAAACAAGAACCTAGAACAAATATCAGTAACAAGTGGTAAATATACTCATAAGTTTCCCAACCCTGTAAGATTTCAAATCAACTATAATAAAAACGATACATGGGATTTAGATTGGTATGATGTTTCAGGCACAAAATTAGTGGGTAAGGGGCAATGTCAAAATGCTAAAATAGCAACAGGAAGGCTGAGATACCCCGACGGGCATCATACTTACAATATAATTTTTGAACCTATTCAACAATAAAACTTTGGAAATTATAAAACCTGTCCTTGATTTACGGGTGCATCAACAGAAGGATTAGTATATATACCCGGTGGTGCGTTACGGGACGGGCTGTGCCAACCCTGGCGTTAGAGCTGAAAATAAAGGCGAGCCCGTCCCTAACACACCCTACGCAACTCTTGCCTTTCCCTATTGCTAGCATGCCTATTGCTAGCATGCCTATTGCTAGCATGCCTATTGCCTCTTGCCTTCCCCTAAGGTAGTCTGTTAAGAAGTTAAAAGTCACCATGGATATTCTCTACGACCATCAAATGTTTGCCATCCAGAAATTTGGTGGTATATCCCGAATTTTTATTGAGTTAATGCGAGAGTTATCGCCAAACTCTGACTGCTCAATTCATTGGCATCGTGGCATCAAGAGCGATGGATATGATATTTCAGAGTATCGCGATCAACTCACGGGATATGGGGTGATACCAAAATTGCCCTTTACGAGGATTAATTCCATTAATGACACTATTAATAAACTATCCTTTCAATGGTTTGTCCATAGATTTGGTAGACAATATGATATCTATCATCCTACCTACTATGATGCTGACTTAGTGGAGATTGTTAAACCTAAGAAACTTGTGATCACGATCCATGATATGATTCCAGAGAAATTTTTATCAGGACAAGCTAAGTTTCAGCCATTAATTAAAAATAAGCAACAGCTAGTTGAACAAGCCGATTTAATTTTTGTAGCTTCCGAAAATACCCAAAATGATTTAGTAGAATTATTGGGAGTTAATCCGAAAAAAACTCAAGTAACCTATTGGGCAAGTCGAATTCAAGACGCTAACGAATGTGAATTACCAAAGGATTTCCGTAGTCAGCCTTACTTCCTGTATGTGGGAACTCGTTCAAAATATAAAAATTTTGAAATAGTCCTCAAAGCGTTTGCTGCTAGTCCTAAATTACGGGATAATTTCAAATTAGTCTGTTTTGGGGGTTCCTGTGATTTTTTGGAATCCGAATTAAGGGTTATGGAAGACCATAATATGCGGCAAAATTTCATCTATCTTAGGGGTGATGATGCCCTACTTAAAACCCTATATCGTAATGCCCAAGCCCTAATTTACACCAGCCGCTATGAGGGATTTGGTTTACCGCCCCTAGAGGCAATGGAATGCCAATGTCCAGTTATCTGCTGCTTAACCTCTTCCTTACCTGAGGTAGTAGGAGATGCAGCTAGTTTATTTGAGCCAGATTCTGTGGATGGACTAGTTAACGCTATGGAAATAGTTGTAGAAGACTCAGAACACCGAGCATCTATGATTGAGAAAGGACGGCAACGTGCTAAGCTTTTCACGTGGCAAAAGACCGCTCAACGGACTTTGGATGGTTATCGTTCAATTAGGTGATGAATCCTGGACACAGCTATAAGTTTGTCAGCAGTATCAGTTGCTAATCAAACCCCGAAGACGGTAGTATTTGGATTGGTGTGAGGTAGATTTAATATATATACCCGTTATCACTGATAAGTAGTGACCAAAAATTTTGTTGGGTTTTAAGGTAATACAGTCATGAATAAACAGGATTCAGTTATCGAACAAATTGAACAAGACCGAAAGATTCGAGCAGGGGATGATCCACGAAGGTTAGAGCATTTTGGGTTTAAGGTACACTCTCAATCGGATGAAGACGGCATTATAGAAGAAATCTTTCATAGAATTGGGATAAAATCCAGGGTTTTTGTGGAGTTTGGAGCCGAAACAGGACGAGAAAACAATAGTCATTATCTTTTAGAAAAGGGATGGACAGGATTGTGGATAGAATCCTTGCCAGACTATGCAAAAACTATTCGAGCCAATTATCAAGATGCCATCGGTGAAGGTCGCTTAAAATTTATCGAAGCGGCAGTTAACGCCGAAAATATTAATGATTTAATTGAAAGTGCTGGTCTTACTGGAGAGATTGATTTTCTTTCAGTGGATATTGATAGTAATGACTATTACGTTTATGAGGCTATTTCGGTTATACAACCTAGAGTTGTTTGTTTAGAGCATAATCATTCCTATCCACCACCTCAAGAATGGATCATGCCCTATGATCCTAATTATCGCTGGGATTATAATTCTACTGCTTATGGAGCTTCTCTTGTAGCTTTAGAGAAGTTAGCTCGCCGTAAGGGGATGGTGTTAGTAGGTTGTGGATTATATTCTGCCAATGGATTTTATGTGCGTGAAGATTTAGTCAATGATGCCTTTTATCCTCCCTTTACTCCTGAGCGTTTTTTTAACCCTTTAGACTATCAAAAAATAGTTAGTTTTCCTCCTAGATATGCAGGGGCGACAAGTTTCCTAGAAAGTCTACTGGATAAGGTAAGCAACTCTCATCCCTTTAAGATAATCCGGAGACTCGGGGGGGGTGTAAGGATAAAAATAAAGCAATTATTAAAGCAAATACTGGAAAAAGATAATTGAATCCAAGAACTTTTGAGCATGTAATCCCATAGAAAAACTAAAACTCTGACTGCTCAATTTATTACTCAAAACCCTATATCGTAACGCCCAAGCCCTAATTTATACCAGCCGCTATGAGGGATTTGGTTTGCCCACCGTAGAGCCAATGGAATGCCAATGTCCAGTTATCTGCCGCTTAACCTCTTCCTTGCCTGAAGTGGTAGGAGATGCAGCGAGTTTATTTGAGCCAGATTCTGTGGATGGACTAGTTAACACTATGGAAATAGTTGTAGAAGACTCAGAACACCGGGCATCTATAGATTGAGAAAGGACGGCAACGTGCTAAGCTTTTCACATGGCAAAAGACCGCTCAACTGACTTTGGATGGTTATCGTTCAATTAGGTGATGAATCCTGGACACCGCTATAAGTTTGTCAGCAGTATCAGTTGCTACTCAAACCCCGAAGACGGTAGTATTTAGATTGATGTTAGGTAGATTTAATCTATAATACACCCACTGATAACTAGTGACCAAACATTTGGTTGGGTTTTAAGGTAATACAGTCATGAGTAAACACGATTCAGTTATAGAACAAATTAAACAAGACCGCAAGATTCTAGCAGGGGATGATCCACGAAGGTTAGAGCATTTTGGATTTAAGATATATTCTCAATCGGATGAAGACGGCATTATAGAAGAAATCTTTAATAGAATTGGGATAAAATCCTGGATTTTTGTGGAGTTTGGAGCAGAAACAGGAGAAGAAAACAATAGTCGTTATCTTTTAGAAAAGGGATGGACAGGATTGTGGCTAGAATCCTATCCAGACTATGCACAAGCTATTCCAGCCAATCATCAAGATGCCATCGCTGAAGGTCGCTTAAAATTTATCGAAGCGGTAGTTAACGCCGAAAATATTAATGATTTAATTGAAAGGGGTGGTATTACTGGAGAAATTGATTTTCTTTCAGTGGATATTGATAGTAATGACTATTACGTTTATGAGGCTATTTCGGTTATACAACCTAGAGTTGTTTGTTTAGAGCATAATCCTGCCTATCCACCACCTCAAGAATGGATCATGCCCTATGACCCTAATTATCGCTGGGATGGTAATTCTACGGCTTATGGAGCTTCTCTTGTAGCTTTAGAGAAGCTAGCTCGCAGTAAGGGGATGGTGTTAGTAGGTTGCGGATTATATTCTGCCAATGGATTTTATGTGCGTGAAGATTTAGTCAATGATGCCTTTTCTCCTCCCTTTAGTCCTGAGCGTTTTTTTAACCCTTTAGACTATCAAAAAATTGTTAGTTTTCCTCGTCAACAGATTCAGTAGACCGAAAACTTGACCCTGGTCTGTTAGCAGGATTTGAGAACCTTCTTACTTTGGCAGTTTTGACAGTTCATTGGCTTATAACCTTTGCACTGTCAATAGTTTCACCAGGTTCGGTTTTTTCCTAAGGTTGATCCTTGAAAATTTATTTGGCGTTGCTGAACTCAAGGATGAGTTATTGAAAGCATTAGCCTGTTGCCTCTTAAATCCCCTGCCCCCGACGGGGGTGAAAGTTATACCATCATTAAGCAACGCCGAAAATTTTATTGATTATCTGTTGGGAGGCCAACAAACCCTTTAAATTTAAACCAGAGCGTTCGCAATTTCCAAAATTTACTTGTCTTCATGGCCGCAACTTCTAGTTTGGTGTGGTGTAATTCGTATTGAGTTTGTTGCAGTTCTGTACTTTTACTCTCTTGAAGTTGTTGGGATTGAATTAGTTCTACTTGGGTGTTTTGTAATTGCTCTTGAATTTCTTGTAATTGCTCTTGAGTTTGTTGGAGTTTAGTTTGAACTAGCTCTACTTGGGCGTTTTGTAATTGCCCTTGAGTTTGTTGTAATTGCTCTTGAGTGTCTTGTAATTGCTCTTGAGTTTGTTTTAGCTTAGTTTGAGATTGTTCTAATTCTATGCTTCCGCTCTCTTGAAGCTGTTGTGATTGAACTAGCAATGTCCGCAATTCATTTAGTTCTTGTAACTCCTCCGAGAGTTGTTGAGTAGTTTTCACTCGACCACAGGCAAGGGTCGTTGAGTACTCGTGGTCTGTAAGACGAAATTTTACAATATCATGCCATAGATAGTCGCATCCAGGCCAAGTTTCAATAATATCATGAAAAGCCATCCATCCCCCAACTTTCATCAGGGGTAATAATAATCCAAAATCCGTCAGCACATCTAAGTATTCATGAGAACCATCGATAAACACAAAGTCAATCGTCTTTTCTCCAGTTAGTTCACCCCAACGCTTCAGAATTTCTGAAGAATATCCCTGAAAATATCTGATATAGGGAGTCAGTTGGTAATTGTCAAGGTTTTCTTTCCAGACCTCAAAGACACTCTTTTCAGGTAGGTCGTGACATTGCCCTATCCATGGATCAATACAGTAGATCTTTCGATTAGTCCCCACACAGGCAAAAGCCATAGCTGCCGTAGACCTTCCTTTATAAGACCCAACTTCAACAATAAGAGCATCCTCAGGAAGAGACTTAACTTTATTGAATAAGAACTCTTCTTGACCAGGAACTAAGAAACCATCAATGGTTTCAACAGCTTCTTTCACCGTCTCATAACTGTTAAATGGTTCCTTAGCACTGATAACTTGCTCGAGCACCCTATCAACCATGATTAAACTCCTGTTTTAGCTGACGTTAATTATTGAAAAGTTTATTCATTATCTGTTGGGATACCAACAAACCTTTTGAATTTGAACCACAGCGTTCGCAATTTCCAAAACTTACTCGTCTTCATAGCTGCAATTTCTACATTAATTACCTTCAAATTAGCCTCAGTTTCGTTCAGTTGGTTCTGAATCTGCTGTAATTGATTTTTCTGAAAATGCTGAATTTTTTCCTGTGACTTTGCCAATTGTGACTGAGGATGTTGAAGGTCGTTTGTGACAGTTGCACTCACCGGGGACAAAGAAGTTATCTCTTGAGCCTTTTGCTCAATAATATTCATAAGTTCAGCACGACTATTCTCGCTCTTTTGATACTGAACTTGGATATTTTGATGCTGAACTTGGAGTTGATTAAAGTCAGATGATTTGTCCAGTAATGCCTGAACCATTCGCCCAGATGGACTCTTGAGAAGAGAGTCACTAATTTGCTCATCAGTATAGGGAACCAAAGGCTGCCGACTAGCTACGAAAAACATGTCATATTTGAACAACTGTTGTTCAAATTGCATAAACTCAAAACCAAGGTTCTTAAAGAATTTCGAAGCCCCTCGCCGACTCAAAAGATGGATATGCTCAATAGATTTCATTTGATCTAAAAAATGATCCTTTTGAGCAACCATCTCTGAATAGGTTTTACCCTCTTCATAATTTGGCATCTGGACAATGAAAATACCATCTTCCTTGAGAAGAGATGCCCCATAGCTCATGGTAGCCACTGGATCAGGTAGATGCTCCATGACATCGTAGAGTACGATGGCATCAAAAGATTCAGGTTCTAGCTGCTGATCCTCAATAGGTCCTAAGAAAATGGGCATATTGAATGTCTGTTGGGCAAATTCCACCACCCAAGGGCTAAGCTCCAGACCCATAGCCTCAAAACCTGCCCAGCCCATCATGGCCACAAAACCACCATGAGCACAACCTAACTCAAGCACTTTGCCTGGCGGTAGTTTATAAGTCATCAGTGTCCGCAGCCAGTAGAGGCATCGCTCTGGTAAGTCTTGACGGGCTCGTTGACGAATATCAGGAAAACCATAATGCTCGGTCTGATAAGACAACCAGTACTCTTTACCGTAGAAGTCATGGTTATCATCCTTTATACGGAGCTGCTCAGTCATCAAACCAGTTTTTGACACTAGAGTGCCACATTCAGAGCACGCCAAGTAATCAGGGGAAAATTCAGTTAGCTCAGTATTTCCACACCAACAGATATCTCTTAAGGTTTGTGTCATGTTGTTGTTACACCCAGGTGTTGATAAATTAGCTCGAACTTAAGTCTGGTCACCAGTCCAGGTTGAAAACCCTTGTTTTAATTCAGTCCCTGGAGGTGGACGAAAGTTTGTCTAACCGCCACCTCAGCCTCCTCTGGGCTAAAGGGACTAAGCATAATTGGAAAACTGGGCAGTTACCTACAACAGGTTAATGGTCTGTAGTACCGTCAAACCTATCAACCCTAATCCCCCACTACCCATGACAATTCTGACCCGCCGGAGAACCTGAGGCTTCATATAGCCAAGATAGCCCACCATCCCTAACATTAGTGCAATGGACAACAAACTACCGCCAAGAGCAAAGAATAGATTTCCTTGGACAGGAGAAACTAATGAGATTAGTTGTACTAGAGTCCTGTCAGCATAGATGGCGGTAGATAGCAGTAGTAAGTTAATCCCTAAAATTAGACTAACTAGTGGAACTAATAGGGGTTTTAGTCGAAACCAGCCTACCCGCAGTTTCCAGAATTTACTGGACTCCATTGCCGCTAGAGTTGACCCCGCTTCTTGAAGTTCCCGCTGTTTTTGTTGAAGTTGAGCCTCTGCGTACCTCAATTGCTGTTCGAGAGCCCCTGACTGAACCTGAGTTGACTGAACTTGAATTGGGGATGGACTTGGGGGTAGCTGTTGTTGGATTTGAGCCTGTAACTTCCTGAATTCTTCCCAAAGGGGGGAACCTATACCAGTACCATCATTTTTGATCGTCTTGGCAGTTTCGATTAGAACCTCTGCCACGGTATCGGCCATCTTTGACCAGGAAAATTTCTTTGCCTGTTCAAAACCATCAGCAATCAACTGGTTACGAACCTCTGGGTTTTGAACTTTGTACAGCGCATCAATCAGCTCGTAAAGATTAGATTGATCCACATACAATGCTGCTTCCCCAGCCACTTCAGGAAGAGAGGAGTGACGACAGGTAATGACAGGGCAACCACAGGCCATTGCTTCGGTAACTGGTAATCCGAAGCCTTCGTACAGAGAGGGGACAATCAGAGCGATCGCACCAGAATACGCTACTTTCAATTCTTCATCACTCAGGGGCAGAACCATCCTTGTTATCCCTTCTGCCAAGGCAGCTAGCTCAGGTTCTAACTCAGGTCTACCACCTACACAAACCACCCCAAACTCTTGCTTATCCACCAGCTTAGATAATGCTCTGAATAGAAAGATAGCGTTTTTATAGCCATTAACACCAGTCCTTTCCCCTACTAAGAGTATGTAGGGTTTGGTCAGGTTAAATTTAGTCTTAAACTCATCGATATCATCATCGCTTGCCGGGGAAAAAACCTTTTTGACCCCATTGTTAGCTACCGTTACCTTTGACCGGGAAATATGGGGGAAAAACTTAATCAGATCTCGAGCCGTATTGTCGGATACCGTAATATAATGTGAGGCGTGTAAGATACCGTAATGCTTTTCTTTCCAACCTGCTTCGTTAAGATTGGCACCGATCACCTCTGGAATCATGTCATGAGCCATAAATACAGAAGGAGTAGATAGGGGTGCGGTATAGTAGCTGGAAATGAATAGATCAGCCCCTTTTTCATCACAGATTTCCTGCAACAAGTCAGCATCTGCTCCCGTTTTGTTGTAATCGTAAGCTCGAATGGGGCGATAGCGAATTCCAGGAATCCTCGGAGCTGTTCCAGCCCGGTCTAAAACAATCACATGGTCAGCAAAGCCATTAGTTCCCCATTCCTCCAGTAAAGACTTCCAAACTTGGGCAATCCCAGAGTTAGGAAAAAATTGGAAAAACACCCCATCAACCACAATTTGGGGGAATGGTCTTTCAATCTTCATAGTTTCTTGCTGAAATTCTTCGAGTTGCAAAAACTGCCATTTTTCGCTGTCAGGGTCCTTCTGAGCAATCGGCACTATACCACAGATATCCGCCGGTTCAACCAGGGTTTCATCCTTAACCCAGGATAAAAATTGACGCAGAAAAACCGGAAATTCAGACTGCTGCTGTAGTACCTGCCACTCAGCCAGAGCATTCGGGTAGCCGTAGTAGCTCTCCTTAAATCGCAATTGTTTCGGTGTTACATAAGTAAAATGTTGAAAGACCAGTCCCTCTGCTTCGGTTTCTCGATGTAGGAATGGATTGATGGTTGCTACATCTTGCCCATGATTAGTTGACTGATTAGTTGACGACGGTTGGACTAGCCTTGGGGGTTCGTGGGCTGCCCAGATAGCTCCCGGTCGAAACCTCCAGAGGCGCAACCATTCCTGTTTGGGGTTTTGTGTATAGCAATTGCGACTGCTGATAATTAAATTTTCTCCGACGAAACACCAACACCAGAAGAAAGCAGCCGTCTTGTCAGGTTGCTCGATGAACATCTGTTGGGCTTTACAAATTTGCTCAGTTGTCCACAACTCATCCACATCTACCTGCCACAACAAACACTCTTGTTGGATATTCTCAAGGGGAGCATTCACCATTTCTCGCTTGCCCTCCCAGAAAACCCCATCCGGTTTGCGATAGACGGTGATCTGGTCAGGGTAGCGTTCCATCAGTTGGTCGAGATACTCTGTGGTGCCATCAATACTACGACCGTTGTGGTGAATTTCATCACTGACATGCCCACCCGTCGCTAAACTCCAGGCCGTATCATGCTTCAATTGCGCTACACCTTCAATAATGTGCCAATGCCATGGGAATGGCAGTTTACTGAAGACGTCAATATGATAGCGAATGAAGGGTTCACCATTGAGAACAATGGTAAAAAAATGGATGGGAAGAGGGGTTGAGACTTGACCTGACTTCCCAACAGAGTGCTGACTACCCGCTTTAGCAAAAATGGAGTAACCATTGCGCACAGACGCATTTTGCTCAATCAGTTTATAGTTTTTATCTCTTAATAACCGATGGTGATTAGTATAATTTTTATAGGTACAAATATCATCAAGTAGGATGTATTTGGCTCCGTAAACCTGATCTAATTCTACCTCACCTGTGAACTCGGAGCCATCGATTAAGACCAGATCAAAATCTTCGATTTGGTTTTCTTGCTTAATCGTTTCAATCCCATCTCCAGAGGTTCCCATTTCCCTAACATAATCGATATCTTGACGAAGCCAACCCAAGACTTGTTCAACAGGGTAGTTATTTAGAGGGCTGCGATGGGCATGATAAAATTCCCTAACCTCATCTTCCCTAGGAAACTGCTCTAGGGAAATTGATGATATATTGTAGCACTTGACAAAAGAATCCTCCCGATAGCGTTCCCTTAACTCAGTAAAACGAGGTTTTGAAACCTCCATACAGAATAACACTGGATTAGAATGGTTTTCCCTGAGCCCCTTAACAAAGGCTTCGGTGCTTCCCGCACCGGATGAAGACCCGATTTCTAGAACCGTCTTGATATCTTCTTCCCGAGCTATTCTCTGAATCGCTCTATAAAAATCGTCGTCTTTAATCTCAGGAGGAATCACATAATCTAGTTCGGATTCTGACCTATTACTTGGCATATTACACAGCCCCTCACACACACCTTAAAAAAAACTTGGCAATAACTTTGGCAAGAGATAACCTTTAACCTATTAGTCTAAGGTGTTAGTCTAACCGGTTAGATTAATCAGACTTGTTCCAAATTTGTCAAGTTGAGTCTGATATTACCACTTTGTCCATTCTGATTTACCCCGGTTTCCATCTCAACAATTTTCGCAATTTCAGCAATTTTCGCCCGCGCTTGTTCTAATTCAAGCTTAAGGGCATGGTATTCCGTTTCAACGGCGTGATATTTGTTTTCAAGGGCTTTATAGTTGAGATTGAATGTATGTCCACTGTTTTCGGCATTTTGAAGCCATTCTCTCAGGTTAATGACGAACTCCTGATATTTTATAATTCTTCTGTTTAACCAGTAGGAATCTTGATACATTGGGCATTGGTTCTGAATACTATGGGTTTCAGGTAGAGATTGTCTTAACTGACTAGAAAGTCCTCCTGCATAATAGGATGCGATTGTCCGAGGATAGTAACACAATTTCACAGTCTCATTCTGGATTAGCCTCAGAAACCATTCATAATCCGATGCTATTTTGTAGCGTTCATTGAAAAGCCCTATCTTAGAGAAAAACAAGTTAGCTCTGGAGAAGCTGGCTTGGTGAGGCAAACATCCACAGATCATTGCATCAGGTACGTCCTCAGGCAAGGGAGGTTTGACTAAAAAGGAAGACCCAGATTGCTCTCTAACCTCTAGGTCTCCATACACAAAATCACAGGAGGGATTTGCCAACAGGAAGTTAACGGTATCTTGGATTACCTTTTTATCAAGATAATAGTCATCTGAATTAATAAAAGCAATAAACTCACCAGAGGAGTACTTCACTCCCTTATTCATGGCTTCATAGATACCGCCATCAGGTTCGCTAATAAATCGGCTAATCTGATCACTATATTTATGCGCAATCTCCTTAGTTTTGTCTTGGGAGTCCCCATCAATAATAATGTACTCTATATCCTCATAGGTCTGAGAGACGACACTCTTGATCGCTCGCTCTATAAACCGCTCAGCATTTTTACATACAGTGATAATTGAAATCCTCACACGTCCTCCTCGAAATTATCACTATCAGGGTGATAATACTGCTTTAACTATAGGTTTAACTATATTCCAACTGCTCAGATTACCATCTTTCATTTACCTTGAGCTTTTAACTTTTGTTTAAAAATTTTAACTTTTTTTAAGGTTAAACCACTTCGGTAACACTATTCAAGTAGGAATCGACTACCTCATTGCTCTCTCCCGCTAACTTTATCCTGCCTTTGTCTAACCAAATCACCCGCTTGCAGTCATGGCGCACAAAGGATAAATCATGGGAGACCACTAAAACAGTGGCATGAGCCTCCCAAAATCTTTCCATGCGTCGCTGGCACTTAATTCTAAAACTTTGATCCCCTACGGATAACACTTCATCTAAAATTAAGATATCTGGCTGTACATCAGTGGCAATGGCAAAGCCTAGCCGCGCTGACATCCCTGAGGATAATCCTTTCACTGGCATTAACTTGTAGTCTTCTAGCTCAGCAAACTCCAAAATCGATGGGGTTCTGAGTTTCATCTCTTGTTTAGAGAAACCTAGCATCACGCCATAGAGTTTGATATTATCCACTACCGAAAGTTCCGGATCGAATCCAGCTCCTAGCTCAATCAGAGGAGCGATTTCACCTCTGATCCATACCTGACCCCCTGTCGGCTTTAATATGCCACAGATAACTTTAAGTAGCGTTGATTTTCCTGAACCATTCGGTCCAATGATGCCGATTTTTTCCCCAGCTTCTACTGCTAGATGAATGTCATCAAGGACTAAATTCCTGGAAGGTTTGCGGTATTTTCCCTCCAAAAACGATAGTATGGTTTTCTTGAGGTCATAGGAAAACTCTTCTTGGGTTCTTCGCCACAATGAAACCCGATCGAGTCTAATAACTTCTTCTGTCATCTATAACAAATCCATGAAGTGAGGCTGCCAAACTCGAAAGCAAGTCCAGCCTAAGGATACAATTACTATGGCACTTAGGCATGAGTGTCCAATTAACCCTACATCTGGCAAACCTCCTGACAAAGAAATCTGTCGAATGCTTTCAATAATCGGCAATAAGGGATTTAAAAACAAAAAGGGTTGAACCGCCTCTGGGACAATTGCTGCTGGATAAAAGACTGGAGAGCTAATCCAGATCACAAAGCATACTAGTTCGTAGAAATAAGGTAAATCCCTAAAGAAAACATAGAGAACACTGACGAAAAAACCGAGGCCGATACTAACCAAAATTAATGCGATTAACGGAAGACTCAACGCTAGCAAATTGACTACACTTTTTGAAGTAAGCAACGTGACAATAGCTAGGAGAGGAAAGCTGCCAACAGCTAACTGAAACACGTTAGCAGCAATGGTTGAAACTGGGAAGACACTGATTGGTAAACGAACTTTATTCAACAGGGCACCATTGCCAACTACGCTGACTAATGCTTGGTTGGTTGAAGCGGAGAAAAAGTTAGTGACAAGCAACCCAGTAAAAGCCGCCAGAATATAGTTAATGGTTGAGTTGTCATAATAAGAGGCAAAGGTAGCACCAAAAATTGCTGTATATAGTCCTGTCATAATCAAAGGATTTAACAAAGACCAATATACTCCCAGAAGCGATCCTCGATAACGTCCCTTCAGATTTCGCTCTGTTAATATATACAGCAACTCCCAATAGCGCTGAAGTTGCCACCGTGCGGTGTTAGCCTTGAGGGATAAGGTCATAATTTATACACCGAAGATATAGAACCGAATATGAATATATAGAACCGAATATATAGGGATTCAAGTTAGCCTCCCCACTGGTTCTTAGATGCGCATTTTTAGAACCATAACATATACTGCGAAGAAATTCGCCCTGTCGTGTTCCCACCCCGCACTTTTGGTTACGGCGCGTTCGCGTAGCGTAGACCTTTGGGCTAATCGCATAAGCGCGGAAGCTGAGGCCGTAGGCCACGCTTTGCGAACGCTTCATCGCGCAACCGTTCTGTTTCGGTGTGTATATTCTTATCATAGTTTAGGGAAATTTGTCGAGTAGGAACTTGTTATAATCCCTTGAGAAGTAAGTATCTGACTTGATTATATGTCTCTGACTAGTGCTGACGAACTAGAGCCAAGTCCCTTGCTTTCTTGGCAACTAGGGCAAAGTAACTTGTTAGATTGGCGAGCTATTATCGAAACTAACCCCTCCCTCTGGAGAGAAGCCAAGCAACGGTCTCACCAGGGACCAATGGTCCTAATAGCAACTACCGTAGGGGGGTCAGCGCCACTGTCACTACCAGAAAGCCTACTAGCAGTAGCCCTTACCCTCAGAGGAGCACAGGTTCATACTCTCCTGTGTGACCATTCTCTGCCTGCCTGCCTCAATCTTCAAAAACTAGATACACCTCAAGAAAGGATTGAAAACTATGATCTAGAAACGATCAAGTGCCAAAAGTGTTTTGCAACCGGTCGTTATCTGTATCAACCGTTGCATTTGACGAACCATGTATTCAGTGAACTGCTCACTGGGCTCGACAGGCTAGAGGCAAAACAGATCGCAGCACACGTAAGGCTATCAGAGATTGAAAACTATTGCCTGGGCAACTGGAATATTGGTGAACACGCCTATGCTGGGGCGCTGCGCTATTTTACCAGCGGGAATCTAGATAACGAACCCAACAGTGAAATCGTGGTGCGTCGGTATTTTGAAGGGGCTTTGCTGACTGCGTATGCTATCAGTAAGCTACTGTGTAACTATAATTTTAAGGCTGCTTGCTTCAATCATGGCATCTACTTACCTCATGGCATCATTGGTGAGGTGTGTCGCTCACGCCAAGTGCGGGTGGTTAACTGGACGATTGCCTACCGCAAGCGTTGCTTTATTTTTAGCCATGGAGACACTTATCATCACACTATGCTCAGTGAGCCTCTCCATGCCTGGGAAACCATGCCTTGGAATCAGGCAATGACAGATGACATCCTACAGTATTTGAAAAGTCGATGGCAAGGCACTCGGGATTGGATTTGGTTTCATGAAAAACCTGATGAAGAATTTAGCCGAAATGCTGAGGAGATGGGGCTTGACCTGAACCAGCCGGTGATTGGGATGCTCACCAATGTGATGTGGGATGCCCAGTTGCACTATCGCGCTAATGCTTTTCCGAATATGCTAACGTGGGTACTCCAGACGATTGAGTATTTTGCTAAACGTTCTGACTTACAACTGCTGATTCGGATTCATCCAGCAGAGATTCGGGGAACGTTGCCTTCTCGCCAACCATTGTTGCCAGAAATCAAGAAGGTCTGGTCTCAATTGCCTAAAAATATTTTCATCATTCCTCCAGAAAGTCCTGTGAGTACCTATGCAGCGATGATGGAGTGCGATTCGGTGATTATTTATGGGACAAAAACTGGAGTAGAGTTGACCAGTGTAGGCATTCCGGTGATCGTTGGTGGTGAAGCTTGGATCCGAGATAAGGGAATCACGATGGATCCTTCGACAGCACAGGAGTATTTCCAGTGCTTGGATAAGCTACCCCTTGGTGAACGGTTGGATTCCAATGCCCTTAAACGGGCGAGGATGTACGCTTACCATTTCTTTTTCAGACGGATGATTCCCCTACAATTTACGGAACCCCTATCTGAAAATCCTTACGTGAAGCTGAATATTACTAGCCTAGAGCAATTACTTCCTGGTGCAGATCCGGGTTTGGATATTATCTGTGATGGAATCTTGTCTGGTTCTCCTTTTATCTATCCAGCGGAACGGTTGGGAATTGATCGCGTCTAAGGATTAAGCATCTGGTGCATCTCATTAAAGCTGTTTGACCCGGTGGGTGGCATGGACATCTTGGTGCCATGAGCATCTTGGTGCCATGAGCATCAGGCGTGGAACGGGGATCAGGCGTGGAACGGGGATCAGGCGTGGAACGGGGATCAGGCGTGGAACGGGGATCAGGCGTGGAACGGGGATCAGGCGTGGAACGGGCATCTTGCCCGTGATCAATTTCCGGACGGACTATCCCAACCAGGCGCGAAGAGGCGGAAAATCAGGGCAAGCCCTTGGGTGGTGCGTTACGGGGCTACTGGCTACGAAGTTGAATATGATGGCAAGGCGCGCCCCTAACGCACCCTACGGACTAAGAAGAGGCGGAAAATCAGGGCAAGCCCTTGGGTGGTGCGTTACGGGGCTACTGGCTACGAAGTTGAATATGATGGCAAGGCGCGCCCCTAACGCACCCTACGGACTAAGGGGGGTTAAGGGGGATTCCTGCTCCCTTTGATAATCTAAAAATTTTTACTAAAAATTTTTAGATTTATCTATCCATTAAGGACTTGTTATTATAACATAAACAATGGGATACTTTGATATCATTATCCCCGAGGGTGCAACTATAACAGCCACATCAGATTAAGCTAAATCGCTTAATGGTGATGGCTCCATACAGGTGTGTTCAGGAGTGCCTTATGAACTATATCAAAATTCTAGCTAAGCCTTTTCGTCAAGTCAAACAATTGTATAATGGCTCATTGACTCATTCTCCTATTAAACTAGCTAATCCAGGACCAGCTAATCCAGGACAATTGAGTCATTTGAAGATATTAAAGTCTTTCGCTAAACCGGTAATTAGCTCTGAGAAAACCTGCATCGTCTCGGTGGTGATTGGGAGTTATAACCGTAGACCTTTACTGGAAAAAGCGATTCAAAGTGTTCGAGATAATCAGATTCGGGTTCCCTATGAAATCATTGTGATTGACGGGGGGTCAACGGATGGCTCTTTAGAATGGCTCATTCAGCAGAAAGATATTATTACTATCATCCAACATAACCGAGGGGAATTCCAAGGAAAGCCACTCAAGCGTCGCAGTTGGGGGTATTTTATGAATCTTGGCTTTAAATCAGCTAAAGGTAAATATATTTTGATGATCAGTGATGATTGTCTGCTATTACCGAATGCGGTTAATTTAGGGTTGGACAAGTTTGAAGAGGTGGAAAAAGCTGGCGGAAAAATAGGGGGAGTAGCTTTCTATTTTCGGAATTGGCCAGAGGATGAAGAGTACTATGTACAACATACCCTTGGTGGCAAACTGTTTGTTAATCATGGTATGTACTTAAAAGAAGCCCTAGCAGCAGTTGACTGGGCGGATGAAGAGCGATATATCTTTTATAAAGCTGATGGTGATCTCTGTTTAAAGATGTGGCAGCTTAATTATGAAATTGTAGATTGTCCAGGGGCTTATGTTGAACATTATTATGATCGAAATGAAGCGGTTCGCCAGACTAACAATGCTGTTTTAGACCATGACCGAGAGGCTTACTTGAAGCGATGGGAAGGAATTTATTATCATCGATATAAGCGGGATCTCCGGAGACGAGTAAATAGGTTATATGAGGACAAAAATAGAACAGCAGACCAGTTTATGGACTTAGTTTATTAAGTTTTATAGGAGTAACTAAATGGCTTCGGTGAAACAGGAAATTGGTCGGTTGGTAAATCGTCTGTTAGCATCCATGAATTTAAAGTTGTTAAGGCTTTCAGACTACAAACAAATTGTTGAAGCGAGTCCCGATCCAGGCAGGGAGCTATGGCGATGGCTTCGTGAAAATTATTCGATTAAGACGGTAATTGATATTGGAGCAAATAATGGGGATTTTGCGGAATTTTTAGCCATTTACTTCAATGCTAAACAGACCTATGTATTTGAACCATTGCCATCTTATATATCAGACTTGGAAGGGAAAGGCGCTAAGATTCCTAATCTAAAAATTTTTAATGTAGCGTTGTCGGATTATCAAGGAGAAGAGTTATTTTATGAGAATTCTTATGGGCCAGCTTCTTCCATGTTAAGAATCAGTGAAGTATGTAAGAATGAATTTCCACAGACATCAGGAGAAAGTGAAATGAAAGTAAAGGTTTGCCCCCTGGATGACCTATTACAGTCAGAATTAGAGTCTGATCAATTTGAGAGAGATGTTTTTATAAAAATTGATGTCCAAGGGGTTGAAGATAAAGTGATAAAGGGAGGTAAAAAGCTATTTTCAATAGGGCGATGTGTTCTGGTAGAAATGTCATTTGTTCCCCTGTATAAGGAACAACCATTATTTGAAGAGGTACATGAATGTTTGGTAGAGTTGGGTTACCGATTTGCGGGAATTAAAAATCAAATTAATTCTATCAAGTCGGGACAGCCATTATTCTGTCATTGTTTGTATGTCCGTTAGGGTTGTGCAAGCTATCAGCTATCAGGTATCAGCTATCAGGTATCAGCTATCAGGTATCAGGTATCAGGTATCAGGTATCAGGTATCAGGTATCAGCTATCAGGTATTAGCTATCAGCGGTCAGATATCAGGTATTAGCTATCAGGTATCAGCTATCAGCGGTCAGCTATCAGGTATCAGGTATCAGCTAATAGCTATTAGCTTATGGGCTACATCACGCTTGTGGCCTGTGCTACGGCTGACCACTGACCACTGACCGCTGACCGCTGACTGCTGTTCGCGTAGCGTGCGGGTAGCGCATATGCTGATAGCTGAATGCTGATAGCTGAATGCTGATAGCTGAATGCTTACGTTAATTTTTAGGAGTGAAGGTGAGGAGTGAAGGAACCATGAAACTTTCTGTTGTTGTTGGTACCTATAATCGATTGAGTCTTCTGAAGCAATGTATTACTAGTATTCTTGAACAAACATCAACCCCTACGAAAATTTATGTAACTGATGCGGGGTCTGATGATGGCACTATTGAGTATTTAAATGCGATCGCATCCTCAAATCCACAGGTGATTCCGATTTTGGTGGGAGAAAAGCTTGGTCAAGCTAAAGCCTATAATGATGTGTTCAGACTTATAGATACTCCCTATGTGTGTTGGGTAAGTGATGATAATGTCATTGTGAATCAGGGTCTGGATACGGCGGTAAAAATACTTGAGGAAAAGCCGAAGATCGGGATGGTAGCTCTGAAAGTAAGGGATAAACAAGGTCCCTTCGTGAGTGCTCCCTATATTGGTGGTGTCTCAGTAATTGGTGTGTTAAATGTTAACCAAGGTGTGCTGAGAACTTCCGTATTAAAACAGGTGGGTGGATTCTGTGAAGTATTTCGAGATTATGGGATTGATCCGGATTTGACCACGAAAGTTTTATATTCAGGGAATGATATCGTTTATACTAAAAAAATTGCTATTCATCATTACCGGAATTGGAGTTCGGATCCTAATTCTCCAGAATATGCCCAAATGATGGAGAGGCAAAAGCACTATAAAGCCCTTTATGCGGAACGGTACTCAAAGTATGCTAAAGCAGGTTGGTTATGGCAACTGAAAAAGTATCTTTGGGCATTGTTTCGTAAAGGGATCGGGTTTGATCAACACTACAATTCAGACCAACCGATCTTCTGGAATCTCATCCCTCGGGATTGGCACAACATCATGACCAGTCGGTATATTAGTATCACCGATCCGATGACTACCCAACGTAAAAGTTATCACTTAATTCAACATTGTCCAGGATATTTACGACCGAGATCATTTGAAGTCGAGCCGTTATCGTAAAAGCTATCAGCTATCAGCTATCAGCTATCAGCTATCAGCTATCAGCTATCAGCTATCAGCTATAAGTTATTAGCTATATAGCAATTATATATCCCATAAGGTACAACTTGATCCCCCTAAATCCCCCTTAATAAGGGGGACTTTGAGGTTGACAAGCGTACCTCATAACTGGGAGAAACGCTATAAGTTATTAGCTATCAGCTATAAGTTATTAGCTATCAGCTATAAGTTATTAGCGTGTCGCGTATCAGCTATCAGCTATCAGCTATCAGCTATCAGCTATCAGCTATCAGCTGACGGCTGACCGCTGACCGCTGACCGCTGACGGCTGAAGGCTGACGGCTGACTGCTGAATGCTGAATGCTGACAAAAAGACAAATAAGTATTGAAATCTCAGCTAATTAATGGTAAACCATTGGTCAGTGGTGAAAAACCGATAGGAATTTATTGGTTGTAGGAGTGTAAAATGTCTCGAAGACTGACTATTAATGGCTTTGAAATTCATGACGATAGCGATTGCTTTGTGATTGCTGAAATTGGGAATAACCATCAAGGCAGCTTGGAAAAGTGTAAAGAAATGTTCCGGATTGCTAAGGAATGCGGAGCGAATGCTGTAAAACTACAAAAACGAGACAATCGTGCCCTTTACACGAAAGCTGCTTTTGACAGACCTTATGACCATGAAAATAGTTTTGGTTTGACCTACGGTGAGCATCGGGAGTTTCTAGAATTTGGTGCTTACGAATATCAGGAATTGAAAAAGTATGCTGAAGAAGTAGGGATTACGTTTTTCTCTACTGCTTTTGATATTCCGAGTGCGGACTTTTTGGGTGAGTTGGATATGCCAGCTTATAAGATCGCTTCTGGAGACCTTAAGAGCTTGCCCCTAATTAAACATGTTGCCCAATTCCAAAAGCCGATGATCGTTAGCACGGGTGCAGCTACTTTAGAGGATGTGCAACGGGTTTATGATGCGATCATGCCGATTAACCCCCAGCTGTGTATCCTCCAATGTACGGCAAGCTATCCAGCGGACTTTGAAGAACTTGACCTGAAGGTGATCGAGACCTATCGGGAACTGTTCAGTGATATTGTGATTGGTCTATCTAGCCATGACAACGGTATCGCCATGGCAGTGGCGGCTTATGTTCTTGGGGCTCGTGTGATTGAGAAACACTTTACCCTGAACCGGGCGATGAAAGGAACAGACCATGCTTTCTCGTTAGAACCGACAGGGTTGCGCAAGATGGTAAGAGACCTCAGACGCACTCGCCAAGCTTTTGGGGATGGGGTGAAGAAAGTACACCTAAATGAACGTCCTGCTTACTTGAAGATGGGTAAAAAACTGGTTGCTGGGGATAATTTACCTGTAGGACATGTTTTAAGGGCAGAGGATATCGCGATGAAATCCCCAGGGGATGGTTTACCCCCTTATGAATTGGACCATGTGATTGGTAAAGTCTTAACCAAACCCCTAAGGGTGGATGAGTCGATTATGTTGGCTGGGTTGGTGGAAAATGTTGAAAAGGTTGCTTTGTAGGGTGTTGTTGGCTTCGTGAACTATTTTGACCTCTCTGGCAAAATCGCTATTGTTACTGGAGTCTTAGGTAAACTTGGACCGGTGTGGAGTCGGGCATTACTGGATGCTGGCGCAACGGTTGTGGGGATAGACCTACCATTGGCTCAGGTGCCAAGGTCTTTTGAGCTACTTCAACGGCATTATCCCAAGACTCGTTTGTTTTTGGAGCGGGGTGATATATGCGATCGCACTGCCATCATCGCAATCCGCGATCGCATCCTGACCGACATTGGCATTCCTGCTGTGATTGTCAACAATGCTGGGATTGACCAACCTCCTGGTCCAGTGAAAACCTACAGCTTGGAAGAGATACCCCTAGAGATTTGCCGCAATGTGTTTGAGGTGAATGTCTTGGGAGCATTCCAGGTGACTCAAGTCTTCGGTAGCCCGATGCTGGAAGCTAGACGAGGTTCAATCATTAATATCGGTTCCTTGTATGGGAGCGTATCTCCCGATGCCCGGTTTTATGAGCATCTGGAGTGCGACCCTCCTTTTTTAAAACCCCCTGCCTATGGGGCATCCAAGGCAGCACTGGTGAATTTAACCCGGTACTTTGCTACCCACTGGGGACCCTTTGGCATCCGGGTTAATGCCCTTTCTCCGGGAGGAGTATTGGGTGGACAAGATGAGGAATTCAAAGGTCAATTTTGCGATCGCGTTCCTCTAGGACGGATGGCAGAGTTTGATGATTTACTTGGCCCATTAGTGTTTCTGGCATCCGATGCCTCTGCCTATGTCACAGGTATCGAACTCAGAGTTGATGGTGGTTTTACAGTTTGGTAGATTAGACTCCTACTCCCTATTCCCTATTCCCTATTCCCTATCTTGATTGCTATTGTTTGAACTTCTATTGGTATCATGACTCACCATGAGACACTTCCAAGGGGGAAAAAATAATGGCACAAGACTATTTACCGAGCCAAGTCTTGAACTGGATTGATGGTCAACAAGTAGCAGCAGTGGCAGGAGAATGGTTTGAGAAGCTAGACCCCACTAATGGTCAAGTGCTATGTCAGGTGGCTCGCTCAAGAGCAGCAGATATTGAGCAAGCGGTAAGGTCAGCTAAACAGGCTCAACCGGCTTGGGCTGATACTCCCCCGGTACAACGGGGAGCTATCTTACACGAGATTGTCCTGGGTATGAAAGCCCGTCAGGAGGAGATTGCCAAGATAGTAGCAGCAGAAACCGGTAAGTCCTATAGTTCAGCTTATGGAGAAACTGGCGGTGCGATCGCATTAGGATTATTCTACGCTAGTGAAGGACAACGGTTGTATGGTCGCACCACTACCAGCGGTGTGGTTAATAAATATGCCATGACTGTGCGTCAACCTCTGGGAGTTGCTGGATTAATTATTGCGGCCAATACTCCCATTGCTAATGTAGCCTGGAAAGTCTTTCCAGCCCTGGTTTGTGGCAATAGCGCTGTATTAAAAGTAGCAGAAGACACTCCCGCCACGGCTTGGATAGTTGGACAAATTGCTCAAGAGGCTGGGTTACCCCCTGGTGTCCTCAATATTATTCAGGGATATGGTGAAGAAGCTGGCGCTCCCTTGGTTGCTCATAATGATGTCGCTGTGGTTAGCTTTACCGGGTCCACAGAAGTAGGACGAATTGTGCAACGGGTAGCTGGGGAGCGCTTTGGCAGGGTATCCCTGGAATTGGGGGGTAAGAATCCCTTGGTCGTGTGTGATGATGCGGATTTGAACAATGCTATCAAGTGGACCTTACTCTCAGTGTTCAGTAATGCCGGTCAACGTTGTGCTTCTGCTAGTCGAATCATTGTCTTTGATAGCATTTATGATCAATTCCGTGACCAATTAGTGGAGAAAACTAAGGAATTAAAATTAGGTCCCACTGACCAGGATGACCTTGGTCCAGTGATTAATGAGCAACAGTTGATCAATATGATAGCAGCGGTGAAACAGGCACAAGAAGCAGGAGCAACGGTGTTGGTGGGAGGCGATCGCTTAACAGACCCTGACCATGCTACTGGTTTCTATATGGCTCCGACCCTCCTAGAGAATGTAGACCCCCACGCGGAAATTTCTCAATGTGAATTATTTGGTCCGATTGCTAGTCTCTACCGGGTCAAAGACTTTAAGGAAGCTCTTGCTCTTGCCAACGATTCCCCCTATGGCTTAACTGCTTCGATTCACACTCGCAACATCCACCGTGCAGTAAGGTTTTGTGAGAAAGTCCAAACTGGCGTAGCTGTAGTGAATGCCGGTACTTATGGCAGTGAACCTCATATGCCCTTTGGTGGACTCAAGCAATCTGGTAATGGTACCCGTGAACCAGGCACAGAAGCGTTGGATGTCTATTCTGAGTTGAAGGATATCTATATTAATATCGATCCTGAGCAATTTTGATCATTAGGGAGTAGGGAGTCGGGAGTCGGGAGTCGGGAGTAGTTGATGTAGGGTGGGCAGTAAGTATCATAGCGATGGAAACCTTTGAAATTGGTTATATACACTGCCCACCTGACGATTAATTTTATTTACTGTCGGTGGGCAGTGCTTATCAAAGCTACTACCAGCTTTGGGATTGGTCTTAGGCACTGCCCACCCTACGATTAATTTTATTTACTGCCGGTGGGCTGCGATTCTACTGCCCACCCTACTACTTTATAATTTTCTATTGCTTTAAGGAAAATAACGATAAAATTCTCGTCTATGGAGAACACGGGAGAATATGATAGTATCGCCTTTTATAAAAAAACCAATTCTATAATCCCCTAAACGAATTCGATATGCATTTTCTTCTCCTTTTAATTTTTTGATGTTTTTGATATCCCTAAGATTTTGACAGGAAATAATATCCTGAAACGTAAACTTTTTAATCGTTCTATAAACGGGCGTGCTTTTCAGAGATTTAAGATCTTTAAGAAAGGTTGGAAGATATTCGGTTTTCATTCCTTATCTAGTTCTGCTAATGCTTCTTCCAAACTTAAGGGAGTTTCATCTTTAACTTCCATCATAGCACGATATAGTCCTTCATCTTCAAAGCTTTCAATTAAACGTTCATAGTCCTGAAAATAAATTAATACTTTCTCGATATTACCTTTATTATCGGCAATTAATTCTTGTGCTAATGGATAATCTTTATGGTTTCTTGTTTCCTCTTGATTGCAGAAACTTTTGACTCCAATCTTAACTATATAAATAGCTACTGGAGTCGCCAATGCCACGGGCAAATTTACCGACTGCACTAAATACGGAATCAAAGTAGTAATTCCTCCAGCGAGTAGATCATTTTTAAATTCATCTTGACAAATTATATGGCGACACCGCCTGGCTAAATTTTGCAACCAACTCTCTTTTATATCTATTCTGTCGATTCCGGCTTCCGAAGCTATAATTTCAGTCGCATACTCCAAATCTCCTTCCTCTTCTTCTATCTCATTTAGGGCAGCCAAAGCCTCTGGATAATTTGCCAATTGATACCGAAATTGCTCAATTTCTTCTCGTGTAACTGTAATCATATAATTCTTCGTTTTAAATACTTAATTTTATTATAGCAATTTTAAATTATTTTAGTTGATGTAGGGTGGGCAGTAAGTATCATAGCGATGGTAACCTTTGAAATTGGTCTTAGGCACTGCCCACCCTACGATGATTTTTATTCTCTTTAGCATGCATGCTAAAGGCATGCATGCCTTGCGCGTAGCACTATATCCAAGTAGGGTGGGCAGTGCTTATCAAAGCAACTACAAGTTTTAGGATGGGTCTTAGGCACTGCCCACCCTACGATTTTACTTACATGTGTTTAAATACTACTGAAAGATTATTAGCTGGCATTTGATAAGTTTTTTCAAGGATGAGATTATGAGTATTAGCAACGTCTACAACATCTTCTAAATTACGTACTCCCCATTCTGGGTTTTGTTCTCGTAAATAGGAGTCAAAATCAGCATTGGAAAGTGCAGTATGTTTATTACCTTGTTTGTAGGGACCGTATAAATATAGAATATCTCCTGATGAAAGGATACGACCAGCACCTGCCATTAATCCTAAACAAGTAGACCATGGTGAAATGTGAATCATATTAATGTTCACCATCGCTACAATATCTGGTATTTCTGATAGTATTTCCGTTTCTACTTTCCAAACTGGCTGACTGACATCAATATCAAGGGTTTGATGGAGGTTGTCGCTAGGGTAATCTTTAGCCCAGGCGATAATACTTTCACGGAGGGAAGCATTGATATCGGAAGGAATCCATTTTCGAGGGTTTAACTGTTGTGCAAAATAGATAGCATGTTCTCCGGTACCGCTAGCAATTTCTAAAATTGTGCCAGTGGCTGGTAGTATCTCTAAAAGTACTTTTAAAATTGGTTCCCGGTTGCGCTGGGTTGCTGCAGCGTATTTTCTGCTGTCCACTAATTCTTCTCCCCGATAATGATATAGCAATTCTACAACTTGTGAGGTACAAATTTATGGGTTTTAGGGAGCAGGGACTGAGGCCGTAGGCCACGCGGGGCGCGTTCGGAGCAGGGAGCAGGCAAGAGGCAAGAGGCAAGAGGCAAGAGGCAAGAGGCAAGAGGGAAAAAATCCCTCATTAGAGATGTAGGGTGGGCAGTGCTTACCTTCGAGATTGTCAGCTTTTTAATTGGTATGAAGCACTGCCCACCTGACGATTAACATTATTAAAAAATAATACAATTAACTATTTTGTCGAGTTAATTTACTGTCGGTGGGCAGTGCCGATTCAACCGATTACAAGCTTTTTAATTGCTATGAAGCACTGCCCACCCTACGATTACTGCTCCCCCATACTTCCCTAAGTTACTGTCGGTGGGACAGTG
>NZ_GL890955.1 GCF_000211815.1 Moorena producens 3L | reverse complement strand
ATGAAGCGTACCCACTCATACAGCAACCAGTACTTGACTTGAAACCCTTGAAACCCTTGACTTCAATCACCATTAGAATGTTTCAGCCATACTCACAAAAAAATAGAGAGCCGTGCTTGTGACTCTCTTGATCATCAGGGTGCATCTACTTGATCTCAGTATAGCAAGATAAATGTGGGGTGCAACCCCTCATCCCTTTAAACCAGCAAAATGTTATAATCCTTAATAATTTTCAGGTAGAATCCCTAGGCCAAAATCATCATGCCACTAGGCGGTAATTCAATCCTGACCGTTGCCCTACCCTGGTCATGTTGAACGATTACGGTTTGATTCTGGGGTGGATGGCGTAATTGAGAGTTACTCCAGTAACTGTTGTAGAGCAGAGTAAGGGTTGAGCCGTGGGGGTGTAGTGAGGCATCAATGGTGACGTATGCACCCCGGTTTTCAGTGCCATGGGTGTTTAAAGCAACCAGAATTTCTTGATTGTAGAGAATCCTTGACCAAGCAATTAATTCTCCAGCATCAGGAATAGCAAAAGGTTTGCCGAGATAGGAGGTTTCTCGGAGGTATTGACGACCCCCACGTAGGGTTTTTCCAATCAGGTCTTGTCGATTTCGGAGGTTTGCGATCGCAGAAATTCTGAGATAGGTGGGATGGTCTGGGTCAAAGAAGTGACAGCCACTGGTTTCAAATGCTCCAAAGCTACCCCCAAACATCGATTCACGAATATAGCGATCGCTATTGGAAATGTTGCCATACTCATTGATTGGTTCAACACTAGGGTCATGGCGGTTTTCCGTGCCATCAAAGGCTTGTTCAGTACCGTAATAGATACAGGGTATACCCAACGTGGTCAGTTGCAACCCTACCGCATGGGCTATTTGCTGGTATTTACTAGGAATAGAGTTATTAGCAGCAAACCGATGCTTGCGATCGCGTCCGACCATATCATGGTCATCTAAGATCGAAACATGATACCGTCCCGTTTCCCGGTGGCTACCAAGGATATTATGCTCCTCAAATTGATTAAAAAACTCCCTTGGTGGTGTTAATCCTTTTACCATCCGTGCTAATCGCTTTGTGGGTTCCCCAATATCAAGCACAGCATCCAAGTTGCGACCAAATACTTCCAGGTAGTTGCGGGACATATGAGCCCCATCCGTTACTTCTCCCAACAGTAGGATGTTTTCCTTACCAATCGATTCCGCATATTCCCGGATAGCACCACAAAAACTACGGGAAACTCGCCAAGGAATATGCTTAACCGTATCAATGCGAAATCCATCGCAGTCACTTAGGGCAATCCAGTATTGATAGACTTTAATAATCCCTGCTAGGACTTCCGGTTTAGCGAGATTAATGTCTTTTAAATCAAAGAAATCCCCTCGGCGAAATTCTAGCTCCGGATGCAGTTTGTCTTCCCAAGGGTCTGCACCCCATTCGTTAATATGACCAGCACGAGTGTACCAATCAATGTTTTGAAAGTCTTGAGGCCATACCCCATCAATTTCTGTAGTGATTTCGGAAATCGCTTTACCAGTGCCAGAACGCCAACTATGAACTGGATAAGGTGGTTCAAAACGGTAGGGAAGGCTAGCTTTAGGATTATCATTCTCGTCTTGGTAGAAAAAGTTATTGCCGCTGTGGTTATAAATGATGTCTAAGATCACATACATTTCCCGCTCATGGGCAGCATCCACTAAATCCCGTAAATCCTGACGGCTGCCAAATCGGGGGTCAACATCTAGGAAATTTTGAATCCCGTAGCCGTGATAGGTGTCTAGTTCAATCCGTTGTCGCCAAACTGGACCAATCCAAAGGGTAGTGACACCTAATTGTTTCAAGTAGTCCAATTTACTTTCGATTCCCTTGAGGGTACCCCCTTGAAACCTTTTTCCCTTGCTCATCCAGTCACCTTTATTTTTGGCTTTAAATTGGTTGGGGTTACTAGGGTCAAATTTTTTCCGCTCTAGTTCTAACCCATCACTGAATCGGTCAGGTAGCAGAAAGTATAGAATCTGGTCTCGCCAAGTAATCGGACTTGGATAAACATTGCCCCTCGGTTGCAGGTTGGCCTCAGCGAGGGTTTGGGGAGAGCATGGTTCAACTGGAGTAGACACGATGGAAACCTTTGGTGAATCAATGTTAGTTTCTTTAACGGTATACACCAGTAGATAATTCAATTCCGCAAAAGACTAGTGGGAGTGGGGAGTCGGGAGTGGGGAATCGGGAGTCGGGAGTGGGGAGTGGGGAGTGGGGAGTGGGGAATCGGGAATCGGGAATCGGGAATCGGGAATCGGGAATCGGGAGTCGGGAGTGGTGAATCGGGAGTAGGAATAACAAAATTGAATTTACCTAATAATTGAATCGTGGGGTGTTTTTGAATTTTGAATTGATAATTTTGAATGGTCGCGAAGCGATTGACCAAGGGAAATCACAGAAATCAAACCCAAACTTTCAGCAGATGGCATTGCTAACACTTTCATCCAAATGGAATCGGATCTGTCTTGATGCAGTCGCTCATGGGGGGGACCCCCAAGACCGCGCTGCATCGCTTTTTGGTCATTACCGATTCTGAGGTTTTTGCTGTAATAGAGACGGTGTTTGAGCTTGTACCGTTTGTACAAAGGCAACTCCTGCCTCAATATCCTGTCTGATTTCTTCTTTATGGTCGTGGTAGTAAGCCAGTGCTGCATAGACATCTGACATGGTAATGCTAGGATGGCGATAGAGAATTTCATCCGGTGACATTCCCATGCTTTCGTGGCAGATGACAATATCTTGAACTCGAATCCGATGTCCGGCAATCCGAGGTTTCCCGCCACAAACCCCCGGAGTGATTTCAATATGTTCTGAGATTGTTGGAATGGTTGTCATTGGGAGAGTTCATAAACGTCACTAAAAGAAGCGTTACCTTACGGTAGTATTATTATTGAATAGCACACTTTGCCTTCTGTTTGCGTTCGCATTCAAAGTATAGCATTTCAGCAAATAGTTAAAAAAAATAGTTAAAAAATCCAATAAGCCCGTTTTTCCTAGTAATCAAGTACACAATATTTTACCCCCGATTCCCGATTCCCGATTCCCTACTCCCGATTCCCTACTCCCTTCCCTAGATCATGTCTTACCGTCAATTTACTATTCAAAAAGTAGTCAAGGATTTTGACTTAACTTTAATCGAACAAGGGAATATTTTTGAAAGCGATTGGCCTACGGCCACGCTACGCGAACGCGTAATTTCTCCTAGTCCTTATTTAGCGGAATTTATCACCCAAAATTACCAACTGGCCATCGCACTAAATACTGAAAAAGCCCGATCAGAACTCTTGATATGTCCAGTGTTACTGGCAGTTAGAGAATTCCATCAATACCAGATTAGCTTGTTTTCTGGGGAAGAGTTTAATGTTGACCCAGAAGTAGGATTAAATGGCACCTGTGATTTTATTATTAGTCTGTCACCGGAACAGTTATTTATTAAAGCCCCGGTAGCCATTATTATAGAAGCTAAAAAAGAAGACCTGAAAGGGGGGTTAGGACAATGTATCGCCGCGATGGTAGCAGCTGGTCGGTTTAACCAACAGGAGAATAATAGTAACGGTAATGCGTTCGCGGAGCGTGGCCTACGGCCAATCGCAACGGTTTACGGTGCCGTAACCACTGGGACTCTATGGCGATTTCTGAAATTGGAGGAAAAAACAGTAACCCTCGATCTCGCCGAATATTTACTCCCTCCCATCGAACCTATTCTAGGGAAATTGGTGCAGATGGTGGAATAGGATTAGGACTTATATCAATTCTGTTCCCATACCCCCCTTATCCCCATAGCCCTAGATTCCTGGCATAAAAAGATTTGGTCGATTTTAATAAAGGGGTAATGACCAAGCGGATTTGGTATTATATCAATTGGGAAGATGGGCAAGTGTCGGGAGATAGGGAGATGGGGAATAGTATTTATTTTTCTATAGTTTTTCCTAGTCTAATCAGGTACATCATATAAATATTTTTCCCTGCTCCGAAGCTCCGTTCGCGTTCGCGCAGCGTCTGGCTCTGCCAGTAAGCGTGGCCCACGGCCTTAGCTCCCTGCTCCCTAAAACCTAGAAAAAAGCCAAAAAAATGGGGAAGAAAAAGTTAGTAAAAACCTTCCCCTCAAGGAAAAGCTAAAGACTAGAAGATGAAAAAACTAGAATATCAAAAAAAATCTGATCACATCTAACCCTAGCATAAACTAATTTAAAATGTCAATGGTTTTTTTGTAAATTTTTATGTTTAGGCTTGTATTTTTATCTAGGAATGTTAATATTTTTATACCAAGTTGCATTCAAAGATATAGCAGAAGTCAGAAGTCAGAAGTCAGAAGTCAGAAGTTAAACTCAAGCCAAACTGTAGTTTGAGACTTTTGTCATGTCCTAATTACCCTGGCGACTGCTATAGTAGATTGCTGGGATAGGGAGATAGGGAGATAGGGAGATTTGGGAAAGAGAAAGTTGTACCTTTGACCGCAACTTAGTATCGAGTTATCCATAGCTTAACTACACAACTGGAATAAACGCTTTAGAATGACGTAAATACTGGGTCATTTGCCCATTGGCCTTTGAGAATTTTGGTTTTGAGTTCCGGTACAGTAGTATGCCTGCAACTATTGCCCTGATTGCCCACGACAACAAGAAAAATGATATAGTGGCATTTGTCAAGCGCCACCACATCGTTTTCTCTCGCTACACCTTAATTGCTACAGGGAACACAGGGAAACAAATTCAAAACTCCACTGGCTTACCTGTTGATTGCTTACTCCCTGGTCCTATCGGTGGAGATGCCCAGTTGTTTGCAGCGGTGGCGGAGGGAAAGGTCTGTGCTGTGTTTTTCTTCATCGATGCACTCCATGCTAAATCCCATGAACCTGATATTCAGGCTCTCTTACGGATTTGTGATGTCCATGATGTAGCGATCGCCACCAACTTAGCTACAGGAGAACTGGTCATCAGTGCCCTAGCGCGGACCCAAGTGGCTCACCTTATTTTTAATCCAGTGGCCGGTCAAGGAGACTCCGATCATGAATTGACCATTATTGAAAACATGCTGGGTGGCCATTTCAATCTCCATATCCATCAAACTACTCTAGAAATTACGGCGGAAGAATTGACCAAACGGGCGATCGCAGTCCACGCCGATCTCATCATTGCCTCTGGCGGTGACGGCACCGTATCCGCCGTTGCCAGTCAGCTGATTGATACCAACATTCCCCTCGCCATTATTCCCAGAGGAACCGCTAATGCCTTTTGTCAGGCGTTGGGCATTGGTGGCACAGTAATGCCCATTCGCGCCGCCTGCCGCATCATTTCCGAAGGCTATACCAAAGTGATTGATGCGGCTCGCTGTAACGACACCCCCATGATTTTATTAACCGGAATTGGTTTTGAAGCAGAAATGGTCGATAAAGCTAGCCGAGAATTCAAGGATCAGTGGGGGGTACTGGCCTATCTGGTAGCGGGATGGCAACAACTGGATGAACAAGAGCTATTTGATGCGGCTGTGGAAATTGAAGACCAGATCTATCGAGTTGAAGTAGGGGCTATCACTGTGGCTAATGCGGCTCCCCCTACCTCAGTGTTAGCCCAAGGAATGGGTGAAGTTATTTACGACGACGGGTTACTGGATGTCACCATGGCCAAAGTAGACACAAAACTTCAGGCGGTCACATCAATGGTCAATGCCTTTGGTGCCGCGTTGGTTCACCTGACACCCAACCAAGAAAATATTCATCATGTCCGAACCCGCAGTATCAAAATCGCCACAGATCCCCCTCAGAAGGTGGTTGTGGATGGAGAAGTCATTGGAACAACTCCTATCAAAGTTGAATGTATTCCCAAGGGATTGACTGTATTTGTCCCCAACCCCAATTAATCTGCCTCAAGCCCAAATAATCTCAATTTGTGTTCGCGTAGCGTGACCGTAGATCAATCGCGTAGCGTGGCCGTAGGGCAATCCCACGACCTAAGTGTTTCATTTATATAGTTGATTATACTGATCAGGTACATTAAATTTTATTATCCCGACTCCCGATTCCCGACTCCCGATTCCCGACTCCCTAAAACTCCAGAATCATAGATTAAGCTAGTAGCAAAGTTAGTTAAAAAACTAGGTTTATGTTCAAAAAGCTATTAGCTCAGGTTGGCATTGGAGCAGCAAAGGTAGATACACGTTTGTACTTTGATTCCCTAGCTCCTGGGGAAATGGTAGAAGGGGAAGTTTATATTACTGGGGGAGATGTTTCCCAGAAGATTGATGATATTTATATTTATCTAGTTACCGAATACTTGCGGGAAGAAGAAGATACCTCAATCACAGAGGAATGCATATTAATGCAATATCGCCTCTCGGAACGCTTCAACTTGGAGGCAAAAGAGGAAATAGTTATTCCATTTTCGTTTCCCCTCCCTGAGGAAACACCACTGACATTAACCAGCCAACCAGTATATTTACGTACTGGCTTAGATATTCCCATTGCCGTTGACCCGAAAGACACCGATTACATTGAGGTACATCCACACCCGTTAATGCAAGCGGTGTTTGATGCATTAGAAAACCTAGGATTTCAACTTCATGAAGTCGATTGTCAGTATAATACTCACTTCGGGGGTAGATATCCATTCGTCCAAGAGTTCGAGTTTCGTCCCATGGGTAAGTATCAGGGTAGCTTGGATGAATTGGAAATCATTTTTTCTCTCTACTCAGAAGACTTAGAAGTTTTCTTAGAAATAGATAAACGAGCCCGTGGATTTGGGGGTTTTCTAGAAGAAACATTCGATCTAGATGAACGTTATGTCCAATTTCAGGTAACACTCGATGACCTCAATCTTCCTATGGGTGAATTAGAAGCAATGATTGAGGAGATTATTGAGAGCCAAATTAATTAGAATTAATCCCTCAAAATCTGATCAATCATCCGGTTAGCTTGGGATTCATAACCACTACCAAAGAGATTAAAGTGATTGAGGATGTGGTAAAGGTTATAGAGGTTTTTCCGCCGTTTGTAACCTTGCTCTAAAGGCCACACCTCGTTATAGCCTCGATAAAATGCTGCTGGGAAACCACCAAACAATTCGGTCATCGCAATATCAACTTCGCGATCGCCTACATAAGTAGCAGGGTCAAAAATTACTGGTTCTCCCGACATGGTAATAGCCGCATTACCACCCCATAAATCACCGTGTACTAAGGAAGGTTGAGGCTGATGATCCAGTAATTTAGGAACTATTGCCAGTAATTGGTCTTGTTTCGGGAAATGACCACTGCGACGCCGTGCTAGCTGAAACTGATAACCCAGGCGATACTCTACAAAAAACTCTACCCAATCCGACATCCATTGATTAACTTGTGGTGTCGAACCAATAGTATTATTTTGATTCCAACCAAACTTACCCATCTCGGTTGAAGCTTGGGGAGTAGCAGCCTGATGCATGGCTGCTAACTGATGTCCCATTTTTACCCAAGACTCGGTACTGTTACCGCCACCAAGGTCTAGCCACTCCAAAACAATATAAGAACAATCCACGGCAGTACCATAGCAAATTGGTTTGGGGATTCGGATAGTCTGAGTTGCCACCATCTGCTTTAGACCGAGGGCTTCGGCCTCAAACATATAGACAGCAGAGGCAGAATTGAGTTTAACAAAATACTTATTAGTCTTACCGACCAGAGCATAACCCTGATTAATACAGCCACCACCAACAGATTGGCGCTGGTTAATCTCAAAGGTTTCACGAGTGACTTGGCTTATCTGGTCAGCAATTTCTTTCCACATCTTAGTCTATTCCCTACTCCCTGTTCCCTGTTCCCTTTGCGATCACAATACCATAAGCATGGGGAGACAGATACTGCTGTGCAGCCTTTTGGATATCAACAGCACTAACTGATTTAATATGACTAGGGTAATTCAGTGCTGGTTCTAAATCCCCGACTTGGGAGTAATAGTAACCATATAAATTGCTGCGAGCACTTGGTTTTTCATTACTAAAGATAAACTGATTGGCCACTTTGGTACGAATCCGAGCAATCTCTGAGTCTGATACCAATTCTGTCTGACAGCGATGGATATGGTTTGCGATCGCATTCTCCACCTCTGCCAAATTCTCAGCTGGCAGTTTAGCAGAAATATAAAACACCCCTTGCAGCCGCTGAGTGATATTACTAACCCCAATTTGAGTAACCAGTTGCCGTTCTTCTCGCAAATCCCTAAACAGCCTGGACATACGACCTCGTCCTAAAATTCCTGCTAGCACATCCAAAGCATAGGTTTCCTTCAACTCAGGTATACCAGGCACCCGCCACACCATCACCAGCCGCGCTTGTTGTAAAGACTCATCCACATACTCCCGACGGACAATGTTCTCGAAAGCTGGTTCTGGGGTAAGGTTTGTTCTATCTTCTATCGTCCTTGGCTGTGCTTGACTAAATCCATTGCTGACAATTTCAATTAATTCCGTAACTGGCAAATTCCCCACCACTGCCGCAGTCATAGACCCTGGTTGATACCACCTACCATGAAAGTCACGCATCTGCTGAGGCTGGAGTTGTTCAATCACCGAGGCAGGTCCGAGCACAGGACGTCGATAGGGTAACTGGTCAAAAGTAGTCTCCATTGCCCATCTATGGGTGCGGCGGCGGGGATTATCCTGGGAACGGCGAATTTCTTCCAAAACTACCATTCGCTCCTTTTCAAAGCCATGGTCAGGAATACTAGGATTGAGTACCACCTCTAGCTGTAATGGTGCAAGCTCGGCAAAATCTTTAGGAGCTGTAGTGATGTAATAGTGAGTGTAATCCTGACTTGTAGCCGCATTAGTTACGGCACCCCGTTGCTCAATCAGCCGCTCAAACTCACCACTTTGCAATTTTGGTGTGCCCTTAAACACCATATGCTCCAGAAAATGAGCCATACCATTAATCTGATCCGATTCCATTGCGGAACCGACATTAATCCAAACATTCAGATTCACAGCTTCAACAGGCATCTGCTCCGCCACAATGGTTAACCCATTCGGTAGCTTTTCAACAGTGGGAGCATTGAGGCAGGGAGTATTGAGCAAACTGGAAGTCATTAAATTAATCACTGATTGACCACTATTTATTCATAGTAATCTTTCCGTTTGATATCGCGTTTTTGATATCGGGAATCGGGAATCGCGAATCGCGAATCGCGAATCGCGAATCAGGATTAGCCACGATAACACCACACTTCCTATCTCCCCATCTCCTTATCTCCCCAACTCCCCATCTCCCCATCTCCCGATTCCCCACTCCCAAACGCCATGGCTCAAGGTAGAATTATGATAAGAAACATTAAGAAATGCAAATAAACCACCATGGTAAGCACTCAGGGCGGTAAAGGTAAGGTAGAATACACCAATAAAGAATTCCCGCAGAAAAAAGACCAGAAAAAAGTAGTAGTAATCGGTGCAGGAATTGGTGGACTAACCGCTGGAGCACTCCTTGCTCGCCGAGGCTACCGTGTGGTAATACTAGACCAAGCCCTAGTACCAGGAGGATGCGCCTCCACCTTTAAACGTCGGGGCTTTACCTTCGATGTTGGTGCGACCCAGGTAGCTGGCTTAGAACCTGGTGGCATTCACAAACGCATCTTTGATGAACTGGAAGTAGACCTGCCAGCCGCTACCCCCTGTGACCCTGCTTGTGCGGTATTTCTTCCCGGTGAAACCGAACCAATTAACATCTGGCGGAACCCGGAGCAATGGAAAAGAGAACGAGAACGCCAGTTTCCCGGTAGTGAACCCTTCTGGCAACTGATGGCAACCTTATTCAATGCCAGTTGGAAGTTCCAATCCCGTGACCCAGTGCTACCACCTCGTAATTTATGGGACTTGTGGCAATTAACCTCAGCAGTGCGTCCTGATACCTTAATTACCCTACCTTTTACCTTCATGACCGTAGCCGATGGGTTGCGAGGATATGGCTTATATGGGAATAAGCGTCTGAAAACCTTTCTGGATTTGCAGCTGAAGCTTTATTCCCAAGTCGATGTTGATCAGACAGCACTGTTGTATGCAGCAACAGCCTTAGGAGTTTCCCAGGAACCCCAAGGGTTATTTCATCTCCAAGGTAGTATGCAGGTGTTAAGCGATCGCTTAGTAGAAGCCCTGGAAAAATGGGGGGGTAAGCTACTAATGCGCCACACCGTTGAACAGATCGAAACATCAGCTGGTAAAGCTACTGGTGTTTCGATTCGCAATCAGAAAACAGGGGAAGTTTGGACAGAACCAGCGGATGAGGTAGTTGCCAATGTTACGGTGCAAAACCTAGTCAAATTATTAGGTAATAATCTACAGAGCTTCAATGGAACCTCGATGGCAGGCTACTCGATGGCAGGCTATAAATATCGAGTCGATAAATTACCTTCACCATCCGGTGCGTTTGTCATCTATCTTGGGGTAGATAAACGTGCAATTCCTGATGGTTGTCCTCCCCATCTTCAGTTTCTCTATGACTACGATGGACCAATTGGCGAGAATAATTCCTTGTTTATTTCGGTTAGTAAGCCAGGAGATGGACGAGCACCAGAGGGAAAAGCAACGATTACTGCCTCATCCTTTACCGATGCTGCCATGTGGTGGCGGGGGTCCAAGCAAGACTATGACCGGTTAAAGGAAGAGTATACAGAAAATGCGATCGCACGTCTTAGTCAATACTTTGATTTAACACCAGAGACCATCATTCACCAAGAAGCAGCAACCCCTCGCACCTTTGCCCGTTATACTGCCAGAGAACAAGGCATTGTCGGAGGGATAGGGCAACGGATACCCACCTTTGGGCCCTTTGGCTTTGCCACTCGCACACCCTGCAAAAGTCTGTGGTTAGTAGGAGACTCCACTCATCCAGGAGAAGGAACAGCTGGGGTCAGTTATTCTGCCCTTACCGCTGTACGGCAGATTGAGACATCATTTTGTTTGTAGGGGCGCAAGCCAAGAGTCCCTAGCTTGGGTAAAGGGGTTTTGGTCTCAAATGTCAAGATCATATGGATCTGTTTTTGGCCAGACCAGCTGTGAAAGGCTACTAACACCAACCCCAAAGAGTTAGGATTAATGACCCGACAGCCTCATGATCAATTTGCCAAACAGTATCTAACGGAGTTGTTAACAGCTCACGGTCAGGTAGAAGTCAGCCGAGAACTAACCAGTGAAGTGCGTCAAGTGGATATTTGGTTTCTACCAACAGCTTCTGAATCCACAGCACCCCAGGAAATTGGATTGCTCGGTCAGATGGCATCAACCGCCTGTTTATTGGAACCGTTCCGCAATGCTACAGGAATCATGGCAGTGCGCAATTGCCTGTTGAAGTTGTTTGCCCTCTACAGTGACCTACAGCGGAAGGCACGACGAGAGAAAAACCTGATCAGTGAAACCGATTTGCCCTGTTTATGGATTTTGTCCCCTTCCTGTTCAGGCCAGCTGTTGAACGGGTTTGGTGCAAAACTTGATAATTCCGGTAATTGGGTCAAAGGAGTTTACTTTTTGCCTGAGTGGTTCAACACAGCCCTGGTGGCCATTAACCAGCTACCTGTTACCGAAGAAACCCTGTGGTTAAGAATTTTGGGACGCGATCGCACTCAAGCGCAAGCCATTAATGAGTTGCTGGCACTGCCTGATCGACACCCAAAACGACGTAACATCTTAGAGATTCTGGCTAACTGGCGCATCAAAATAGACAAAATAGGAGAAAGTGAAGATTTAACTGAAGACGACAGGGAGTTAATTATGAATTTATCACCAGCTTATTTGCGTTGGCGGGAAGAAACCTTAGAGCAAGGCAATTTAGAGGGACAGCGCCTGATGGTGGAGAATCTACTAGCAGGGCGGTTTGGCACTGTTGATCTCGAATTATCCCGAACCATTGAGCCTTTGATGCAGTTGCCGATCACAGACCGTACTCAGGTGCTGCTTAACCTGTCTCGTCAGGAACTTTTGGAGAGGTTTGGAGACAGTCGATCGGATTGATACTGTTACCGTTCAATGGGATTGCGGTGGTATTCCAAGCTCAGTTCGATTTCAGAAGTTTTAGGGGCGCTTCCCTTGCGCCCTTAGCTTGGGTTATGGGGTAAAAGTCTAAAATGTCAAGATCATATGGATCTGTTTTTTGCCAGTTGATCGGTGAAAGGCTACTAACACCAACCCCAAAGAGTTAGGATTAATGACCCGACAGCCTCATGATCAATTTGCCAAACAGTATCTAACGGAGTTGTTAACAGCTCACGGTCAGGTAGAAGTCAGCCGAGAACTAACCAGTGAAGTGCGTCAAGTGGATATTTGGTTTCTACCAACAGCTTCTGAATCCACAGCACCCCAGGAAATTGGATTGCTCGGTCAGATGGCATCAACCGCCTGTTTATTGGAACCGTTCCGCAATGCTACAGGAATCATGGCAGTGCGCAATTGCCTGTTGAAGTTGTTTGCCCTCTACAGTGACCTACAGCGGAAGGCACGACGAGAGAAAAACCTGATCAGTGAAACCGATTTGCCCTGTTTATGGATTTTGTCCCCTTCCTGTTCAGGCCAGCTGTTGAACGGGTTTGGTGCAAAACTTGATAATTCCGGTAATTGGGTCAAAGGAGTTTACTTTTTGCCTGAGTGGTTCAACACAGCCCTGGTGGCCATTAACCAGCTACCTGTTACCGAAGAAACCCTGTGGTTAAGAATTTTGGGACGCGATCGCACTCAAGCGCAAGCCATTAATGAGTTGCTGGCACTGCCTGATCGACACCCAAAACGACGTAACATCTTAGAGATTCTGGCTAACTGGCGCATCAAAATAGACAAAATAGGAGAAAGTGAAGATTTAACTGAAGACGACAGGGAGTTAATTATGAATTTATCACCAGCTTATTTGCGTTGGCGGGAAGAAACCTTAGAGCAAGGCCGGGAACAAGGCAAGGAACAAGGAAATTTAGAGGGACAGCGCCTGATGGTGGAAAATCTACTAGCAGGGCGATTTGGCACTGTTGATCTCGAATTATCCCGAACCATTGAGCCTTTGATGCAGTTGCCGATCACAGAGCGTACTCAGGTGCTGCTTAACCTGTCCAACTTGTCCCGTCAGGAACTGTTGGACAGGTTTGGAGACAGTCGATCGGATTGATACTGTTACCGTTCAATGGTATGGCGGTGGTATTTCGGTTGTATTCCGGTATCACTGGGTCAAGACTGACACAAAACTGGTCACCAAACCCACTTATCTGATAGGGGCGCACGGCGTGCGCTCCTACTTGCTGTTTTTATTTACCACTGCAGCTACCAGAACACTAGCTCAAAGCTAAAGACTGTTATAGCATTTCCAAATGAGATGTAAATTTGTATGGTCTTGTTTTCTTGTCCAATAAAACTCTGTATCTCTTTCCCATCTTGCCTTTTGCCTCTTAAATGCAAGCCAATTCCTGCCATAAGGTGTTTACAACCCAGATAAAAACGCCCTGAGCTGTTGGCGTAGCGTGGGCGTAGCCCATAGGCTGTTAGCTTCACTGCCCTTATCCTGACCTTATATAGCAGCAAAAGTTTTTCTGAAAAACTGTCCGGAATTTACTTGGAAGGGAGAGAACATTTAATTGAAGGCAAGGAAAAATTAAAGTGATGACAACAAAGAGTTAATTAGAGTTAATTATGAATTTATCATCAGCTGATTTCGGTGGCTCTGAACTAATGTTACAACAGGTGGCTCCAAATGTGTGGGGGATTGTCTATCGGATTAAAATGCGATCGCTCTTTAATTCCACCTCCAACCTGGTAAATTTACTTTTATCCCATAAAAGAGTTTTACTGTTTACATCATCAAGGGGATAATTGACAGAGTTTGATATTTTTTTTTATTAATTCAATAAAGAATTAAAGTTTTATTAAAATCTCCGACAATTAGTTTAACTATGGGATGAATTACGCTACAGTTAAATTAAATCAAAAAACTTAAATTTTAATTTAAATAGTATTACTCCCTATCACTTCTGACTTCTTCATAACAGTATAAATGCTGTAATTCAATCTTATATAGCAGTCGCCAGGGCAGTTAGGACATGACAAAAGTCTCAAACCTAAGTAAGCGATGCAGCGCGGTCTTGGGGGTTTCCCCCATGAGCGACTGCATCAAGAAGCGCAAGAGTTTGACTTCTGACTTCTGCTATAAATACCAATATTCACAAACTATTCACACAATATTTATACATTTAAATTGTGAATCTGGGCTGATAGGAATAGGTCCAAATGGGGAGATGGTGGACCGGCTTTTGCACAAGTGGATCGAGCTGAAATTTAAATGCCTATTTGCTTATAGCAATTATAAATAGGTTGCGAACTATCACGGGAGCAGTATGACCGCACTAGCAATGATTTTGGGGTTATGAATTTTCACAACTCGTTTATAAACGCGCTTATCGATCAATACTAGATAAAGCAATACTAGAGCAACTAGCTCACCACTAACTCCTCAAACTAATCAACTTATGTATTTACTATACCATGACTTTACTAAAAGTAACAACATTCAGGGCTAATCAACGATAGTAATCTGGGTAATTACTCTCAATCCATTAATTATAAGCCCAGATAATTACCTCACTAGTTTTATAGAACAGCAATAATTACTTGGAGAATAAAAAATTATGAGTTTGGATTGTACTATCTCAAAATATTCAATTGTAGTAGCAGCTCAAGAGCAACTATCTTCTGATATTGGAGGAGAGGCAATCATCCTCGATATGAAGTCGGGAGTTTACTATGGCTTGAATACCGTAGGTGCTAGCATCTGGAATCTGATCCAGGAACCGAAAACTTTAGATGAAATTCGCAATGCACTGCTAGCAGAGTACGAAGTTGAGCCAGAAAAATGCGATCGCGATCTGTTGGCATTACTCCAAGAATTCGCAGCAGTTGGGCTAATTGAGGTAAAAGATGAAGCGGTTGCGTAAGTTCTTGCGCCTTACTAGTAGAGAACGTCAACTTGTGATTAACACGTTCATTTTACTAGGATTAATCAGACTAGGGCTATGGTTACTACCATTTCACAGATTGCGGCAACTGGTAGCAAAAATCAGTCAGCCATCACCTCAAGCTCAAAGCGTAAACCAAACTAACCTAAGCAAAATTGTCGGAGCTGTTAATCTCAGCAGTCGCTACATGCCAGGTGGTGTTAAGTGTTTAGCTAGAGCATTAACCACACAAGTACTAATGAGTCGCTGTGGTTACTCCCCTCAACTCAGAATTGGTGTTGCCAAAGGGGAGGGAGGAAAATTAGAAGCTCATGCATGGGTGGAAAACCAAGGACAGGTTGTGATCGGCTATCTCAGAGACCTTTCACGGTTTACTCCACTACCATCGTTTAAAGGAGGCAAACTATGAGTGGCATTGTAGGGATTTACTACCTCAACCAAGAACCAATAGACCGGGAAAATATTGGGCAAATGTTAGATATCCTTGCCCACCGGGGACCAGACGGAGCAGATATCTGGTGCGAGGGGTCTGTTGGTCTCGGTCATCGGATGCTTTGGACTACTCCTGAATCGCTGCTGGAAAAGTTACCTTTAGTTAATCACTCCAAAAATTTAGTGATTACTGCTGATGCTCGGATTGATAATCGAGAAGAACTGATTGTTGCTCTAGAGTTGAACGACCGTCCAGCAGAAAAAATTACCGATAGCCAACTGATATTAGCCGCTTATGAAAAATGGGGAGAGCAGTGTCCAGAAAAACTATTAGGTGACTTTGCCTTCGCTATCTGGGATAAGCACAAGCAGATCCTCTTCTGTGCTAGAGACCATGTTGGGGTTAAGCCTTTCTATTACTATCACCAATCCGGTCAAGGGTTTATTTTTGCCTCTGAAATCAAAGCACTCTTCTGTTTACCCTTCGTGCCAAAGCGTCTTAACGAAGTCAGGATGGCTGACTATGTCGCCCTGATGATGGAAGACAAAGTCATCACCACCTATGACGAGATTCTGCGGCTTCCTCCTGCTCACACCATGGTCGTTAGTCAGTCAGGAATAGAGCTAAACTGTTACTGGTCTCTAGACCCCAATCGTGAGCTAATATTAGACTCTGACGAAGCCTATGCTGAAGCATTTCGTGACATCTTTACCGAAGCAGTTCGTTGTCGTCTCCGTAGTGCTTTTGCCATTGGTTCTCACTTGAGCGGTGGATTAGATTCTTCCTCAATCACTTGTGTAGCCAGGAAACTACTGGCTGAAACAGGAGATGCTCAATTGCACAGCTTCTCCAACATTTTTGACAAAGTCACGGAATGTGATGAACGTCCCTTCATCAATGCGGTTTTAGAACAGGGTGGACTTATTCCCCACTATGTCCATGCTGATCAGTTTGGTCCGCTGTCAGACGTTGACGAAATTTGGGAGTATGAAGACGAAGCCTTACTTGGCCCAAGTCATCATTATCCTTGGCGACTGAATCAAGCTGCTCAGCAAGCAGGGATGCGAATTGTTTTAGATGGTCTCGATGGCGATAATGTCGTGTTTCATGGTGTGTCTAGATTGACAGAATTAGCCCATCAAGGACAGTGGGAAACCTTTGTCCAGGAAGCTGAAGCATTTTCTGAACATTTTGGTAACTCACCCCAAGGCTTGCTTAAACACTACAGTATCCTACACCTAAAAACACTGGCGAAGCAGTTTCGCTGGATTGCCTTTGGAAAAGCTGTACATCAGATTCACAAGCGTTTTGGCATCTCCCGTAAGCACCTGTTGCTCAATCATGGACTCAAGGCGTTAGTTCCGGAAGCAATCAACCAACTTTGGCGAAAGTGGCGCAGACAAGACAAGTCAGCTAGTTCTGTTTCACCTCTGGTTAACCGCAACTTTGCTGAGCGCATTGGTATTGATCAGCGTATTCAAGCATTGGACAAGTCAGATCAACCATCACTTACAGTCAGAGAAGACCACTGGCGTAATCTAACCCAAGGTATATTTCCCCTAATTCTAGAGCAGCTCGACCGCTACAATGCTGCATTTTCCCTCGAAGCTCGTCATCCCTTTATGGATAAGCGGTTACTTGAATTCTGTCTAGCACTGCCTTCCGAGCAGAAACTCTACCAGGGATGGAGTCGGATGGTGTTGCGCCGTGGGATGGCAGATATTTTACCAAAAGCTGTCCAGTGGCGAGGAGGCAAAGCCCATATGGGTCCAAACTTTATTCACGGTCTGCTCACCCTAAATCGTCAGGTGTTCGACGACGTGATCTTGAATAAGCTTGAACTCATTGAAGGGTACGTTGACACAGACTTTCTGAGACAAGTTCATCGACGCATGACCTCAGGAGGCAGGGTGCGAGAAAAAGACTGCATGACAGTCTGGCAGGGAATCATCTTGGCCTTGTGGCTTGACCGCACCCAAGCGACACCCTAAGTCTAACTTGGCAGGGAATCTGCTTGGGATTGTGGTTTGGGCACAACCTTTGAAACACCGTAAGTCCAATTCAGGCTGTAACTACCGTAAACTACTATCAGCAAAAGGAAAGTAAAACCATGCTAAAAACTTACACTACACCAGAGATGATTGTTCACGGTTCTATTGAGGAGCTCACCGAAATCAATGGGCCTGATCGGATTGCAGATGTCCTGATTTTCAATGGTGATTTGGCTAATCCTGCGGCTGAATCAGATGACTCAAGCAGCCTAGACTGCGATAACAATGGTAATTGTGATCCGTTCAAACTACCGTAACAGGATTACTACTGGTGATAGTGAGTAATTAGTGAGTAATTAATAGTTTAACTCAGGGTGTGACTACCTTAAACCCACAATAAGTACAACGAAATTAACACCATGCTAAAAACCTACACTACACCAGAAATGATTGTTCACGGTTCTATTGAAGAGCTGACCGAAATCAGTGGACCTGATCGAATGGCAGATGTCCTGATTTTCAATGGTGATTTGAATAATCCCCAGGCTCAATCAGATGACTCAAGCAGCCTAGACTGCGATAACAATGGTAATTGTGATCCGTTCCAACTACCTTAACAGGATTACTACTGATGATGAGTAATCAATAGTTTAATTCAGGGTGTAACTACCTTAAACTACAAAAATTACAAGGAAAGTAACACCATGGTAAAAACCTACACTACTCCAGAGATGATTGTTCACGGTTCTATTGAGGAGCTCACCGAAATCAATGGACCTGATCGGATTTCAGATGTGCTGATTTTCAATGGTGATTTGGCTAATCCCGCAGCTGAATCAAACGACTCAATCAGCCTAGACTGCAATAATGGTAATTGTGATCCGTTCAAACTAGAAGACCGTCAGTAACACGATTACTACTAGTGATGCTGACTAATCGGCGTTGCTGAATTAAGGAATGAATGCGCGATCATTTGGTTTTATTGAAGCCCCCTAAATCCCCCAATTCTGGGGGACTTTGATAGTTTTGTTCCCCCCAAGCGAGCAATCCCTCGCTTGGGGGGCTAGGGGGGCAAAACCATACCCAGAATCAGCAACGCCGACTAATCAATAGTTAAAATCAGGGTGTGACTACCTGAAGCTACCGTCAGCAAAAGGAAAACACCATGGAAAAGAGCTACGCTACACCAGAGATTATGGTTCACGGCACCATTGAGGAGCTAACCCAAATCACTGGGCATACTCGGATTGCAGATGTCCTGATTTTCAATGGTGATGTGGCTAATCCCCAAGCTGAATCAGATGGCTCAAGCAGCCTAAACTGCGATAACAATAATAATTGTGATCCGTTCAAACTACAGTAATACGATTAGCACTGGTGATGGTAAGTACTGAATATTAGTAGAGCTATCACCAAGGGCGACAAAGGCATTATTTACTACTAAATTATCTACTACTAAATTATCTACTACTAGCAAGATCATCCCTAGGCAACTCCCACTTAGGTTGCCTAGGAATCCCCAACTCGTTAGTCCTGCAACACTGACTCAGCAGAAGGGTCTTGGCTAGAGTGAGGGGATGCCTTTTCTGCTATCAAGTTCTCCGATCAAGTTTAACCTGCTCCTAAGTATCAATTATGTACATCTATACGGCCTACAACCTTTGTATTCACTCAGAGATTCCCTTACTCGAGCTGATCGAGTCTGATGGATCCCCTGATGTGATCATACGTTTCGGGAAATTGAGTCATCTTCCTCCAGAAACAGCTAATTGGAGCAACCGTGTTGTTGGGGAATTGCATGGCAAAGCAAAGGTTTTGATTGAAGATGGGCGAGAGATTACTATCGAACCTGTGACAGGAGCGGACAACTCTAAGCTCAGCCCTAACATCCTTGGAGCTTGTATGTCTGTGGTGCTGCGACAGCGCGGATTGCTAGTACTCCATGCTAGCAGCATTGTGGTCAACAATCAAGCGATCGCATTCATGGGTGGGTCAGGCTGGGGTAAATCCACCTTAGCAGGAGCCTTTCATGGTAAAGGTTATCAGATTATAACTGATGATGTCATGCCTGTCAACCTTGATGACGGTTATCCTTTGATTATTCCTAGCTTTCCTCAGATTAAACTTTGGCCATCAGCAGCAGATTCTCTAGGACACAATTCTAATAACTTACCTCCTCTTTACCCAAACGCACCAAAGCTTTCCTACACATTCACTGATGGGTTTCAACGCACTGCTGTACCCCTGAAGCGGCTCTATGTATTGGCCAAAGGAGACCAACATCAGATTACCAAGCTAACGCCTCAACAAGCTTTCCCTGAAGTAGTCCGTCATAGCCGTGATGTAGATGTGCTAATTGCTCCAGACTGTGTTAGTACTCATCTGCGTCAGTGCGCCAGTCTGATTAAGACTGTATCTATCTGTCGCTTCACCAGAAAGCCTAATCTGATGGAACTTCCTGATCTAGTGGCCTTGGTGGAGAAAGATATCGAAGAATTAACTACTTCTGATCGTAGTAAAAACCATACCCTCAACACTAAAGTTCTTGCAGAAGTCGGGAACAGGGAATAGCACAAGAGAGGGAAGTGTGGGAAGTGTGGAGAGATGGGGAGATAGGGAGATGGGGAGATAGGGAATCAGATCAGCACTGGCGTGGTTCTACCTTCACGACTGCATGAAGACAATACTTTTATAAGAGGTCTAGTAAAAGCTTCACGCCTTTTACCAAGTAACCTTAACCCAACTAACCTTCAACCTTAAACCAACTAACCTTCAACCTTCAACCAACTAACCCTTCAACCAACTAACCTTCAACCTTCAACCTTCAACCAACTAACCCGTCAACCAACTAACCTTCAACCTTCAACCAACT
>NZ_GL890954.1:39634-107547 GCF_000211815.1 Moorena producens 3L | reverse complement strand
ACTATCTCCACACTTTCCACCCATTGCATCTTTTAAAAATCGTGTTAATATAAACAATATCGTAAACACAATGGTTTTTCGCCATGATGATTTCTACCGCACAAGCCGCTGAATTACTAGGTATCTCTGCCACTCGCGTCCGTTTCCTGTTGAGCAAGGGCAGAGTTAAAGGTGCTTATAAAGTCGGTAGAACTTGGGTGATTCCCTTATTTGATGGCATGCCCGTGGTCACTCCTGGCACTCGTGGACCAAAGCGGAATTGGTCAAAGCGTACAAATTACACGAAGGCTGTGATCCACGTTAACCAGAAAGTGATTCGCCAAAATCACAACACCGGCGAAAGGAATCCAGTGATTACTGTCAAACGAGGCACTAATAACACTTACGGTCATACCGTAGAAGTCAATGGCCCTTGTCGGGTCATGTATCGCCCGGATAATCCCCTACACTGTGGAGCACGGGTATGGATTGAGACGATTTCTGACTTTAAAGTGAGCTGAGCCAGGTCTAAGGTCAATCAAACGTTGAGCCATTCCAACCCCACATATGTCTCTGGGCATCAGCAAATTCAATATAAATTCGGTTAAGTGCTACACCCAAGGTCTCATTAATCGTCTTGCAAAAATCCTGACTCATGGCCTTAGTTTGAGTGGGCTTCATGGTGCCAATATTTTTAATTTCCACATAGCAAACTGGGTCAAAGCTACCAGCAAACGTCATAGCAACACCAGGCTCAAACGCTGTCATCACATAAGCTTCAGGTTTACCCACATGCTCGGCTAGTTTTCCTGACAGGATTTTCAGCAACCCTTCAACAGCTGCTGATTCTGGAGCATCAATGGAAGTTTGAACTTTAATTAGTGGCATAGTTTTGATATCACACCCTAGTTGAGCTTTTGAACAGTTGAAATGTTAAGCGGTCAGCGGTCAGTGGTCAGTAGTCAGCAGTCAGTGGTCAGTGGTCAGCGGTCAGTGGTCAGCCGTCAGCCGTCAGCCGTCAGTCGTTGGCAACTAACCCAAAGCTGATAGCTGAGAGGATATCTGAAAAGTTTTTTGATACTTAATTTTGCCCCCCTAGCCCCCCAAGCGAGGGATTGCTCGCTTGGGGGGGACAAGAGTCAATTTGCTTCTAAAAGTCCCCCAAAATTGGGGGATTTAGGGGGCTTGGATGTAGCAAATGAGACTTATCAGACAACCTCTGATAGCTGAGAACTAATAACTGATAACTGATAGCTAATAACTGATAGCTGATAACTGATAGCTGATAGCTGATAGCTCTAACCGCCATACTGCCAACCAGTGCTTTCTAGTAACAACTGATCTCCTTCCCGATGAATGCCAGCACCAACGACTTCAGCAACAAAGACGGTGTGATCGCCTTCTTCCACAGTTCCTCTGACCTGGCATTCTACATAACCGAGGGAGTCAGAAATAATCGGACAACCAGTTACTTCTCCGAAGTAAAATTCTACATCAGCAAACTTATTACCAACGCGACTTTGGGGTTTAAAAATTTGGCTGCCATATCTTTTTGCCCACTATCGAGGAAGCTAAGGGCATATACTCCTGTTTTCTTAATAATGGCGTGGGATCCAGAGTCTTGTTTAACACAGTTAACGATTAGTGGTGGTTTGAAGGAAGACTGCATTACCCAGCTGACCGTGAAGCCATTGATTGTTTCTTCACCATCCCTGACCCCACAGATATATAGACCATGGGGAATTTTGCGCAGCATGGTCTTTTTTGCTTGTTCGTCTAGCACGAGTCTTTCTCCCTAAGTTCTTAGTGAACGCGCCCCGCGTGAGCTTTTGGGCAAAGCCCGACGCTGGGCGAACGGTCAATCCCAATTAGTTTACAGAATTTTCCCTTTTAAAAGACAGGATTGGGGATGTCCTTTTGGGCTCTAAACATGCGCTTAACTCGATATAGAACACCTCTGGGCTGAAAATTATGCTTATACTGCCTGAATTCCCCAGCATCTAGCCAAACCCCGTGGCATTGGAAGCATTTTTCGTACCAGACGCTGTACTCATCAATATCAAGCATCCGGATCATTTTGGCTCCACAGCGGGGACAGCAAATATCATCATTGATCTTATTCAGCTCAGAGCCAATTTCCGGGTCTCCAATATCTAGACTCTCAGAACCTTTAATCTTTTTGAGTATTTCGGCCTCCAGGGAATCAAACCAAATGCCTTTGCAGTTGACACAGCGGTCTACTTCAATGCCATGGCAGGTAACTGGCTCTAATTTTCCTTTACACTTTGGGCAATTAAGTGTTGGGCAATTAAGTTCCTTCACACTTTCACACAAAAATTAATGTTATATCATATATCTTATACAATAGAAGGGTGAGGACGAAAGAGGTGAGAGTGTTCGGGATGATAGAGACGGGAACGGGTTTTAAGGCCATCACGGTTTAAAGCCGTCTTTAGTGCCGGACTGATTAAGTAAAGGGTTGTCCGAATTAAATTGTGCTCATGAGTAGTTGCTGCCATTTTATCAAGGTCAACTAGCCAAATTTTTTCATCTGGCCAGCCAATGCGGAAGCAAACCGCTACTGGTGTATCAGCAGAATAGTGTTTTAGGAGTTTGGCTTGAGCCGCTTCTACATGACGAGCACTCAGATAGAGGCACAAACTAGCTTGATGGGCAGCTAGGGATGCTAATTCCTCTGAGTCTGGGACCGCAGAAGCACGACCACTGATCCGGGTCAGGATAATCGTTTGTACTAATCCCGGTATAGTTAGCTCAACACCAAGTTGTGCGGCTGCTGCTTGAAAGGCGCTGATGCCTGGGATAAGTTCAAAGGGAATAGAGGCTTCCTTTAGAGCTTGCATTTGCTCGTGGATAGCACTATATAGAGTCAAATCTCCTGAGTGTAGCCTGACCACAGATTTATGCGATCGCACCCGTTCAATCATCAGTGGCACAATCTCTTCTAGGGTTTTGTTGCCAGAGCGAATAATTTCGGCATCAGCCCGAACACTCTCTAACATCTGTTTGGGCACTAGAGAATCTGCCACGATAATAACATCTGCCTTTTGGAGGATTTTCAAGGCTTTGACAGTTAATAAGTCTGGAGCGCCTGGTCCAGCACCGATAATGTAGACTGCTGGTGCGATTGAATTCATATAGTTTCGGAATTATGCTTTAGGAGATAGTATTTTGGTAAGCATATGCGCTACTTGAGGTGCCGTCAGCTCTCAGCCGTCAGCCGTCAGCTCTCAGCCGTCAGCTCTCAGCTTTTTTATTCAAAAGCTGAGAGCTGATAGCAGGCGCGATCGCTGCACGGGGTCAGATGAGTAAAACGAGCAGGGATTTTCAAGCAGTCCTACCAGTAACCCAGATGCTTGTTTACTATCTCCCGTTGATTAGCTGACGGCTGAGAGCTGACAGCTTAAGCTGTGTGTTTACCTGTCTTTTACCTGTGTGTTTACCAGTTAGTGACCAACAATCAAGCCAAGGTTCCGAGCAGCTTATAGATCAAGGAATTAACGAAACCAAGGGCAATTGCGCCAATCAAAGCGCTCCAAAATCCCCAGCGAAGTCGGAATCCTGTTACCAAAGCAGCGGCTAAGCCAAAAATAATCGCGTTGACCACAATAGCAAAAAGCCCAACAGTCAAGATAGTCAGAGGAAGAGATAAAACAATCAGGATTGGTTTCAATAGGGCATTGAGAATGCCGAACACCACTGCTGAAACCAATGCTTTCTCAAAACTATCAATCTCGACACCAGTTGGGAGTTTGGAAATGATCAACAAACTGACGGCAGTAACCAAACAGGCAATTAAAAGACTAATAATATCCATGGGTATCACCTTTTAGAGCACCACTACTTACACATTAAAGCGGAAAAGCATCACATCTCCCTCTTGTACAACATAATCTTTACCTTCTGAGCGAACTAACCCTTTTTCCTTAGCAGCGGTCATCGCTCCAGCAGCTACCAAATCCCCATAAGCAATGGTTTCTGCCCGAATAAAGCCTCGCTCAAAATCCGAGTGAATTGTCCCAGCCGCTTGGGGGGCTTTCATACCAGCAGCAATAGTCCACGCCCGAGTTTCCTGGGGACCAGTGGTCAGAAAGGTACGTAAACCCAACAATTCGTAGGTAGCGCCAATCAAGGATTTTAATCCCCCTTCTTCTACACCAAGGGACTGAAGAAAATCCTCTCGGTCTTCCTCAGGTAACTCAATTAGTTCTGACTCTACTTGAGCAGAAACCACTACCACTTGAGCATCTTCGGTAGCAGCAATTTGCCGCACTTGCTCGACCCAGTCATTGCCAGTGGCTAAGTCATCTTCAGATACATTAGCGGCATAGATAACTGGCTTACTGGTCAGTAACCCCAATTGCTTGACTGACTCGGCTTCTTCTTCTGTTAAACTAATCTGGCGCACTAATTTGCCTTCATTCAACCCAGCACTCAAGGTTTCCAAGGCATCAAGTTCCATCTTGGCATCTTTGTTACTACGAGCTTGCTTCCGGGTACGCTCAATCCGGCGTTCAACTTGCCCTAAATCAGCTAAGGCTAATTCTAAATTAATGACTTCAATATCCCGAGCTGGGTCAACGGAGCCGGAAACATGGATGATGTCATCATCATCAAAGCAGCGCACCACATGGACAATCGCATCGACTTCTCGGATATTGGCTAAAAACTGGTTACCCAAGCCTTCGCCTTTACTGGCTCCCTTGACTAAACCAGCAATATCCACAAACTCAATCCGAGTTGGCACAATTTTCTCAGATTCAGAAATCTTGGCCAGAACCTGCAACCGCTGATCTGGGACAGCAACTACACCGACATTCGGCTCAATGGTACAAAAAGGGAAATTCGCAGCATCTGCCTTGGCATTGGCAACTAGGGCATTAAATAAGGTTGATTTGCCTACATTGGGCAGTCCAACAATTCCAGCTCTTAGCATAGCAGTATATTATAGTACTTTAAAATGGACAATGGGCAATAGAAACTTGAACCGATCGGCCAGTTGTTCTACTGTTGTCCCAATTATCGCTTATCTTCTTGGTTTTTATTTTATAATTTTATTTTATAATTTTATTTTATAATTTTATTTTATAATTTTATTTTATAATTTTACTTAATAAATGGTCTCTAGTGATCTCTGATGGTCTCAATTAAACCAGTTTCAACTAAACTCCTTAGGGCTATTGCTAAACCAGATAAATTTACGTCTTTTGAACAGGAACGTGATAGTCGTAAGCAACATCTAGTAGCTTGTAGGGTGGGCAAAAACCGTAGGGGTATTTTGAGTATTATAGCTCATAAAAATTTGCCCACCCTACTTTAAGATGCAGCACGGCCAAAAATCCTTAAATCCTTATATAGTCAGTAAGATTCAGCTTGTAGGGTGGGCAAAAACCGTAGGGGTATTTTGAGTATTATAGATCATAAAAATTTGCCCACCCTACTTGAATTAGGATTTTTTTTACTTGTAGGGTGGGCAAAAAATCCTCTAGCTTGTAGGATAGGGAAAAATAGTTGGGTGATTTTGAGTATTATAGATCATAAAAATTTGCCCACCCTAACCCTAATTGAATTAGGATTTTTTTTACTGGTCGGGTGGGCAAAAATAGTAGGGTAATTTTGAGTATTATAGCTCATAAAAATTTGCCCACCCTACGTTAAGATGCAGCGCGGCCAAAAATCCTTCTATACTTGATTAACTCTTGCCTCTTGCCTTTCCTTAAGGGAGTATATTCACAAGTCAAATAAAAATGCTATATTACTAAATCTCTAAACTATGCCAACAACAGCTGATTTTCTGATCTACACTCAATGGGCAGGTATTCTGACTTTAGCCTGTGGCTTGATTGCTATACTCGGTTTTATCTTCAAATGGGGTCTCCGGTTTCGCCTGGTGGGAGTCACTGGGTTTATGCTGGTGCTAACGGCTAGCTTTTTCTCGTTATCCTTAGTACCGTTTACCCGTACTACCATTCCAGGGGCAATCCGATATACTGTAGTCTACGATAATGGTGGCAACCAAACGGTGATTGCTTTGCCCCCTAGTGCTACAGAGTCAGAAGTAGAAGCGACACTGCGCCAAGCTGCTAGTAATTTTTATTCCTATGGACGCCTCGGTGGCGCAAATAACCAGTTAACAATTCGAGCCCGGACGATTATCCATCCGGAAGCTGGTGTATCCAAGCCGGTATTGTTGGGTCAGGTTATGCGATCGCTTTCTCAGCGTGATGATCCAGATATGGTGATTGAAGTCTATTCCGAAGAATTTGCTCAATTGCCTCAAGAGTAAGGAGTATATAGCAGTTATCAATATTGATAACTGCTATATCGTTAACTGCTCATACTGATTAAAAAATTGCCGTGTCAACCCATAAGTGATCAATAAGGTTGCGATCAAATTAGTAAATGCGAGCATAAACATAATTAAGATCTGATAGGAAGCAGCATTCAAGGGCTCAATACCACTTAACAATTGACCTGTGATGATTCCCGGTAAAGTCACCAGTCCCACTACCATCATCGAGTTAAGAGTAGGAATCAACCCAGCCCGAATCGCATCCTTACGGTAACCGGCTACTGCTTGTTGTCCCGTTGCGCCTAAGCTTAAATGGGTTTCGATTTCTAGAGTGCTATTGCTAATGGTGCTAACTAAGCGTTCCCCTGCGATCGCAGCCCCATTCATGGCATTGCCCAGCACAATACCTCCTAAGGGAATCAGGTACTGGGGTGCATACCAAGGTTCTGGTTGAATCATCAATAGATTTGTATAGACTAAAGTCAATGCTGTACTGAAAAACAGGGAACTGAATACTATCGGTAACAGCCTCGGTATCTTGTGGTTACTAATCCGATTTCGAGCAGTAATCGTACCAATAGTCAGCATTACCATTAAGATAGCTAAAACAGGGATCGGGTGATCTAAGGCAAAAATGATAGCCAGCACATATCCCACAACAATGAGTTGTACGATAGTTCGGCCAGTTGCGATCGCTAGTTGAACTTCCAAACCCAGCCTTTGCCAGCTGGATAAACCAATTGCGATCGCCATCATGGCCAATCCCCACGCTAAATCGCTAAGATCGAGTTCAATTAAAGAATCCACCAACCACCACAGCTAATTTGTTTTCATCCATTGTGTCAGATCGTGCAGGTAAAATTTGAACCCTTTTTGCAAAAAATTCTGTTTTAATTAAAAACAACTTAAGGTGTGAGGAACAAGTGAATACTATACCCCCTCTTGACTTAACACGGCAGTACCAGGTGATTGGAGAACAAGTCAGTGCTGCTGTCGGTGAGGTTCTTTCTTCTGGACGTTATATTGGTGGTCCAGTGGTAGAGCACTTTGAGCAACAGTTTGCCGCTTACACCGGTACCCTGGAATGCATTGGATGTAACTCTGGTACAGACGCTCTCTATCTCGCCCTGCGAGCTTTAGATATCGGACCTGGTGATGAGGTAATTACCACACCCTTCACCTTCATCGCCACCGCTGAAGTAATTGCTGAAGTTGGTGCTACCCCAGTCTTTGTCGATATCAATGCCGAAACCTTTAATATTGATCTCAATCAGATTGAGAAAGCAATTACCCATAATACTAGAGCAATCATACCAGTTCACCTATTCGGACAGCCAGTTCATATGACTGCTGTGATGGATATCGCCAAGACTCATTGTCTTGCAGTCATTGAAGACTGCGCCCAAGGGACTGGTGCTGAATGGGTGGGAAAAAAGGTTGGCAGTATTGGACATATTGGTTGCTTTAGCTTCTATCCCACCAAGAATCTGGGAACCTGTGGCGATGGTGGTGCGGTAACTACCAATGACAAAACTATTGCGGCCTCAATACGGATGCTGCGAGACCATGGCAGATGCTCGGGCTATTACCATCAAGTCAATGGCATCAACAGCCGTTTAGATGCCCTACAAGCGGCTATTCTTAACGTAAAGCTACCCTATCTCGATGGCTGGAACAATGCCCGTCGTCAGGTAGCAACCCGGTATCACCAGTTATTGGAGCCATTACCTGAGATAATCCTGCCTCGGGAAACCCCTGGGGGAAACTCCGTCTGGAACCAGTACACCATTCGCCTAACTCAAGATAGTAGCAATAGCAACTATCGGGACGAGGTGCGCCAAAAATTAAAGCAGGCAGGTATTAGTTCTATGGTCTATTACCCCCTGCCGTTACACTTGCAGCCAGTCTACAAAGACTTAGGCTATCAAATCGGTCAGTTTCCAGTTGCTGAGCAAGTCTGCCATGAAGTATTGTCCCTGCCAATGTTCCCAGAACTTACCGTTGAGGAACAGCAACAGGTGGTTTATGGATTGAAGGACTGTTTAGGGTGAAGGTTAAAAGTTAACAGGTTAAAAGTTAACCGGTTGAAGGTTAACCGGTTGTTCGCGTAGCGTGGCCTATTGGCCAAGGTTAACCGGTTGAAGGTTAACCGGTTGTTCGCGTAGCGTGGCCTATTGGCCAAGGTTAACCGGTTGAAGGTTAGAAGACTAGTTTTCAAGCATGCAACCTTGGCCAAAAGGCCACGCTACGTGAACAACCCTTCAAGCATCCAACCTTCAAACCTACCCTACACCGAACGCCAAAGTGCGGCTCGTTCTAGCTAGGAACCTTACAATACAAGGCTTATGAGCTAGGGGCGCGAAGGAAAACCTTCAAAGCCTAACTGACTGTTCGGATGGTGGTCTTTTGGAGATAAGTGACACCCTATCTGGCCACACCGAACAGGCGGCAACCTGTAGAGTGACGCTGGCAACAGGGCGGAATCAGAGGTAAATCAGATGTGCCACACTGCCGCTAACGGGAAGATGTCATGGGTAACAGTAGCAAAAGTCCTGAAAAAGTGTCTTATGCGGAAGCCGCCATCTGACTAGTATATGCGAGACTTCATCCTCTACATCCTCACGATGCTCTTTTGGCGGTAATCGTAAACTCCGAGGAGAGGATAGGCAAATTGGTTAGAAGTTACCGCAAGAATAGTGGAGCCTTTATAGTTAGTCGGCTATGGGTAAAAGGGTTAAAAATTTTGTAGTAAGGCTCCACTATTCTAAGGTTTCATCTCCGGACTGCCCTAAAACATCAAAACAATCTAACAGTCGGAACGAGTAAAAACGACAGCAACATGAGTCTGAGGAACGGTCGAACCCTCGGTAAGCTATGCCAAGTCTAATCCTCACTGTCGGGTAGGATGCAGCCGGAAACTGGCTGCGGGTATTCAGAAAACACGAACTCTAGGAGAGTATAAGTAGACGCATGACAACCAGTTATAGCGACTTTTGGAAAAGTCAAAAGTGGAAGAAACTCCGCCAAAACCTCTTTCGCCTACAAAAGCGAGTGTTCAAAGCAGTTCGAGATGGCGACCTGAAGAAGGCACGGTCATTACAGAAACTGATTATGAAGTCCCGTGCAGCTCAACTTTTGGCCGTCCGTCAAGTGACTCAGCTAAACAAGGGTAAGAAAACGGCGGGAATTGATGGTAAGTCAAGCCTCAACTACCGACAGAGATGGGAACTGGTAGAAACATTGAACGACCATGCTTCAGACTGGAAGCATAGCCGACTTCGCGAAATCCCTATCCCTAAAAAGAATGGGAAAGTAAGGATGTTGAAAATACCTACCATCCCTGACAGAGCATGGCAATGTCTAGCCAAATTCGCCTTAGAACCAGCCCACGAGGCCACGTTCCACGCAAAAAGCTACGGATTCAGAACGGGAAGATGTGCCCAAGACGCACAAAAACAACTGTTTAACAATCTAAGGTCTAATAGCAACGGAATCAAAAAGCGAATCATAGAACTAGATATCAAGAAATGCTTTGACCGTATTTCCCACAACGCCATCATGATAAGGTTAATTGCGCCAACAGGATTAAAACACGGAATATTCCGCTGCCTCAAGGCCGGAATAAATCCGGAATTCCCTGAGCAAGGAACCCCACAAGGTGGAGTAGTAAGCCCCCTACTAGCTAATATCGCACTTAACGGAATAGAGGATATACACACCAGCCTGCGATCCGCAGATGATATGGTGTTCATCCTAAAGCCAAAAGACAATGCCGAGAAGATACTTGACAAAGTAAAAGCCTTCCTAGCAGAGCGCGGAATGGAAATCAGCGAAGAAAAGACCAAGCTAACCAACACGACAGACGGTTTTGATTTCTTGGGCTGGAACTTCCGAGTCCAGAAAAACGGAAAATTCCAATGCACTCCCTCAGCGGACAACCATCGGAAAATACGCGAAAAAATCAAACACGTGGTTAATAACTCGAACTATGGTGCTGAAGTAAAAGCAACGAAACTAGCTCCTATAGTTCGCGGATGGCGTAACTACCACAGCAGCTGTGACATGAGCAGCTCAAGGGATTCTCTATGGTTCATGAACCACACCGCAAATCGGAAATTCCGTAAGGAAAAGAAGGTAAACCGGTACAAAGCCAATGAACTATGTAAGAAGGCATTCCCAAAGGTAGGTTACAAGCAAAACCAACACGTAAACGTAAAGGGGACTAAGTCACCCTACGACGGTGACTTAGTTTACTGGAGTAATCGGAACTCACGATTATACTCCGATGCTACATCAACAGCTTTGAAAAAGCAGAACCATTCCTGTGGATATTGCGGATTGAGATTCCTAGAAGACGAGGATGTACATCTCCATCACATAGATGGAAACCACGACAACTGGAAAACGAAGAATCTTCTAGCAGTTGATCAGAACTGCCATCAGCAAATACATTGGAGCAAAAGCGAGGTGCGCTTTCCAATGGGCAGATAAACTGCCCCTGGGTCGCACCTCAGCTAAGAATATCTAGGAGCCGTGTGAGACGAAAGTTTCATGCACGGTTCTGAAGGAGAGGTGCTCCCCGTAATAGGGGACATCGACTCTAACGGCGAACAACCTTGGCCAATAGGCACGCGCGTCGCGTTCAACCGTTCAAGCATCCAACCTTCAACCAGATAACCTTCAACCAGATAACCTTCAACCAGATAACCTTCAACCAGATAACCTTGGCCAATAGGCCACGCTACGCGAACAACCATCAAACCTTCACCTCTTTACCCTTGACCCCTTGGAGGGCTTCTACCAAGCTGCGAACCGCTGCTACCATTGCGACTTCGCTATCTAACTGATTGATAGCCGAACCAACGCCAACACCAGCAGCACCAGCAGCAATGGCCATGGGAAGGGTCACACTGGATAACCCGGAAGCACACAACACTGGTACTGAGACAGCACGAGAAATTTCATAGGCAGCTGCCAAGGTTGGTGCCGCTTTTTCAATTAAACCCAAGGTGCCAGCGGAGCGAGGTTTACTGCTGGTACCCCCTTCAGTTTGAATAATATCGGCACCTGCTTTGACTAATTCTGCCGCTAGTTCTACTTGCTGATCTAACTTTAGAATGTGGGGGACAGTTACTGATAAGGTTATATTGGGTAATAATTTACGGGTTTCAATGGTCAGTGCCAATACGTCGGAAGCATCAAACCACTTCCCCTGAGCATAAAAGCTATCAAAGTTACCAATTTCAATCAGATCAGCACCAGCTTGGATAGCAATAACAAACTGCTTTGGTTCTACAGCAGAAACACAAATTGGTAAATCCGTTAACCCTCGTGCCAACCTGACTAGATCGGGGCAGGCGGCAATATCGACAAAAGTCGCTCCACCCCGTGAAGCTGCTTTAACTACAGCAGCAACTTTCTGGGTATCAAAATTATTTAAGCCACTAATTACTTTCAGGCAACGACCTTGGTTTAAGGCTTCGTTTAGTTTGTGATGCATAGTCATATTTTCTGTTTACCCCTGTATTATCAACCAACTTTACCTAATTTTTAATTAACTGTAGGAAATTTTTTTTCTCTCTGAAGAATTCATCCAAACCCCTATATTTTTGCCTAAACTAAAAGCAGATCGGTGCTGATGGCTACTCCTTCTATATACAAATAAATGAATTTCCCCCAAGTCAAGCTATCTCCTTTTCACAGTGACGTCTTAAAGAATACCGAGTTAGGTCAGCTTTGTGGCAAAAAGCAGCTGTTTCGCGCACGCTATGAAGTGTTACGGATGATTGGTCGAGGTGGTTTTGGTGTAACCTTTCTAGCCAAAGATACATCCTTACCGGGTCAGCCGTTTTGTGTCATCAAGCAACTTTGCCCCAAATTCAGTGATCCAAAAGCATTACATAATGCTCGTCAGCGGTTTGAGAGAGAGGCAAAAATTTTGAACAAACTGGGGACTCACCCCCAGATCCCCATGTTGCTCGATTATTTCGTAGACCATGGAGAATTCTACTTGGTTCAAGAGTACATTCGAGGCATTACCCTAGCTAGGTTGGTGAGGCGTTCTGGTTGCTTATCCCCAGGAGCCGTTAAAGGTTTTCTGCGAGACATACTACCGTTATTGCAGTATATCCATGACCATGGGGTAATACATCGTGATATCAAACCTCAGAATATTATTCTTTCTAATGATGATGGTCGGTTGGTACTAATTGATTTTGGGGCAGTTAAGGAGTTAATTGCCCAAGCATCAGATAACAGTGTAAGAAACCCAACTACCCATTTCATCGGTACGGTAGGATTTGCACCACCGGAACAGTTTAGCCTACGACCTGTGTATAGCAGTGATATTTATTCCCTAGGGGTTACCTGTCTTTACCTACTTACTGGAAAAGCCCCCCTAAAATTTCAGAGCGATCGCCAAACTAGTGAACTGAAGTGGGGCAAAGCATTGGACTTGAGTGATTCCTTTGCTAATATTCTCAACAGAATGCTGGCTATTTCCCTCAAAGAGCGTTATTCAAACGCAAGAGCGATCCTAAGGGCCTTGGATCATAAATTACTTCAAGAGAATCTTGACGAGTTTCTAGTTATTCAACCTCAAGCTAATCAACACCAACGACAGGCAAAGCAAAACACCGGGAAAAGTCAGAAGTATACACCTCCTACAGAAAAAACGGCGATCGCGATTCGAGAATGGAAACAAAGGATGCAAGCCAGACACCGCCAGAAGGATATACAAAGAGTTGAACACCTATTTAATCATTAGTGCTAAATTGGCCATTACAATGATTCCGGACAAAAAAAGTTAGTTTTTCATCCTTAATTGGTAAGCATTCAGCCGTCAGCCGTCAGCTTTACGTAACTCAGATTAAATGAATGCTGACCTGTTTTATTCAAAAGCTGTTCGGTGTAGTGTGACCTATGCCGATCAGCACTTCAAGTAGCGTGCCCTATGCCCATCAGCTGATACGCGACACGCTGATAGCTGATAGCTTACCTTTATTTTTTACATGTCAGCCAGTATTACGCATGCCAGCAGCAATACCGTTGATCGTCAATAAGGCTCCTCGTAGTAACTCTCCCTTACTATACCGGGATTGAACCACACCCAATGTTACCTGGTTGCTATGTTGACGTAGGCGTTTGAGCAAAGATACCTGTAAAAATCCTAAGGGAACGATGGTACCATTACGCAAATGTACAGACCGTTGTAAATTGGGGTCGCCATCTAGGAGTGTTTGGTGTCCTGTAATCGTCAGGACTAAGTTGCGGGTCAGGTTAAATTCCTTAGCAATTTGCTCAAACAAATGCTCGAAGCGTTCCAGGTCTTCAGGGTTTGAAAGTTCCTTGACATAGTGGTGAGCAATTTGTAGATCCACCTTGGCTAAGGTCATCTCTACTTTGGAAATGACCATTTTGAAGAAGGGCCATTTTGAATAGAAACAGCGCAATAGGTTGATATTTTCCTCTGGAGCTTGATCAACAAAGCTTTGTAGGGCAGTGCCAACACCGTACCAGCTCGGTAGCAGGAAGCGGCTTTGAGTCCAACTAAAGACCCAAGGAATTGCCCGCAGACTGCTTAAATCCTTCTTCCCTGATTTACGCCGTGCAGGGCGAGAACTAATTTGCAACTGGCTAATTTCTTGAATTGGTGTCACTTGATGGAAGAAATCTACCAGATCCGGTTGGTCGTGAATCAGAGCTCGGTAATGGCTACGGGAGATCTGAGCTAATTCCTCCATAATTTCATTCCAGGGCTGGATATCATCAAAGCCATTATTGAGTAAGCTAGCTTGCATCACTGCTGTGGCTATTGTTTCAAGATGATAGAGCGCTAGTCCTGGAAGAGAGTACCTAGAAGCAAGGACTTCCCCCTGTTCGGTAATTTTGATTCGGCCATTGATACTACGACCTGGTTGCGCCAGGATAGCTTCATAAGATGGACCGCCACCACGACCCACTGAACCACCACGACCATGGAAGATCCGTAAAACAATACCATACTCTTCGGCCATGTGCTCTAAGGCTTTCTGAGCTTTGTGGATTTCCCAGTTGCTACTGAGGAAGCCAGAATCTTTATTACTGTCGGAGTAGCCGAGCATTACCTCTTGTAAGTTAGGAGAGGTTAACCCTTGTTCCCGTAGCGTGGCCGTTCGCGCAGCGTGGCCTACGGCCTTAAGGTCAGGGTTATTTGGTTGTTCAGCTTTGGCATTCGAGTAGGGTAGGTTATTTAGTTGACGGTTATTTGGGCTAACCTGCATCTGTTGATATCCACCAGCCAAACTAGCACGATACAAGGGTAGCTCAAACAGGGATTTCATCACTGCTGGAGCACGCTTAAGGTCTTCCACTGTTTCAAACAGTGGCACCACGCGAATGGTACTTTTACCAGTGGCTGGGTCATACAGACCAGCTTCCTTCGCCAACAAGAGGACTTCCAACAAATCACTGGCCGTGTGACTCATACTGATGATGTAGGTTTGGCAGATTTGGGGACCAAACTCTTGTTGCAGTTGCCGCACCATCCGGAAGGTTTCGATAGTCTCGCAGGTTTTTTCCGAAAATGGTAGTTCTGTTGGGATTAATGGACGTCGGGTTCGCAACTCAGCGGTTAACCACAAGGATGCTTCGGATTCCGATAGCAAGTTGTAGGGCTTAGGCAAAACTTGCAGGTACTCAGCAATTTCACTCAGGGCTTCTGAGTGGCGAGAACTTTCCTGGCGAATATCTAGGTGAGCCAGGTAAAAGCCATAAATTTCCACCTGACAGATTAAATTGTCTAACTCACGACAGTTCAACCCGGTTTCCAGCAGATTACTCTCAATCAGCTTTAGTTCTGCCAAGAATTCTTCTCCAGAGCGGTAAAAACTCCAGCTTTTACCATTAGCCATCTCATCTGGTACAGGCATACCATTGGCCAGCTGTTGGTTTCGCTCACGGGTGTTTTCGAGTTTTTGCTTAACGTAAGTCAGTTTGAGTCGATAGGGTTCTTGGCGATAGCGAATGGCGAGCTGTTCGTAAACCTCTGGCAATTGAGAGCGGTCTTGTTCTAGAGAGTCTAACAGTTCTGGTAGCACATCACACCAGTGCAAGGACAGGCTCAATAATTCAGTCAGATTCCTAACTTCACCTATATATTTACCTAGCACCAAATCTCGTTGATAGCAGGCAGTTTGCCAGGTAATTTGGGGAGTGACAAAAGGATTACCATCCCGGTCTGACCCTACCCAAGAGCCAAAATGACAGAAGTTCTTAGCGGGTGGGTTCAGCCAGGGGAATGAACCCTTTAAGGCTTGCTTGAAGCGACTATACAATTGGGGTATAGTATCAAACAGTACTTCTTGGAAGTAGTGAAGAGTGTAATCTACTTCATCAAGTACTCCTGGCTTAAACTGATGTAGCTCATCGGTGCGCCACCAGAGGCGAATTTCTTCCATGAGCTTTTGGCTACATTCAGTCACCTCCCAGGACGAAGTGATTCCCAAGGTACCATAGGTTTGCTCCGCTTGGTCTAATTGTTCGAGAATCTTAGCCATCCGTCGCTGTTTACCCCGAATGGTACGACGGACAATTTCAGTAGGGTGAGCTGTGAAAACTAAACGAATATCAAGATTATCAATCAGCCGCTGAATTTGACCTGGTGGCACATTTTGCTTATGCAAATGGGGAAATAACCAATCTAGTAGCCCTAATTTTCTTTGAGATCCTTGGTTTTCTTGCTGGCTCTTTTCGATAACATTGGTAACGGCACCCCCTGGTTGAGTAACATCATTGCCTATGTCCACCTCTTGCTCAACTGTTACAACAGTTGAGAAAGACGAATTACCATTTTTTGTTAAAATACCTTGGCTGAAGGGGCTTAACTCGGGTTCAGTGCTTTTTCGGTAGGAACGGCGTCTTGAGAGTTGTTGATTTCGCTGTTCATAATGTTGTTCGACAATATTGATCAGCTGAAAGTATAGAGCAAAGGCTCGTGATGCCCGGATAGCCTCATTAAGGTCAAGCTGTTGGATTAAATCAGCTACTGAAGATTTAGGATCTTCAGTGGCTTGTCCTTCTGGAGAACACAATTCCCGCAGTTGCTTGAGTAAATCAACGAGTTCCTGACCACATTCAGATAGGAGAACAGATTCCCACAAATCCTCTACAATTTTAAGTCGATGGCGCAGAAACAGGTCAGAGGTAGCCGGGAAGGTTGAATCTTGATTAGATGGAGATGGGAGAAAACTCATAGGCTCTATCTATTCCCTATACAAAGCTGATCTATTTTACGGGTTTGAGGTTCTTTAGAGTAATTAAGGAACAAGAATTTATATTTATTGGGAAAGCTCATGGAAGCTTAACATCTTTACATTAACTTTAATACTAAGCCAAATTGTTGAGTATCTGTCTAGCGGTTATCAATTTGGTGAGGTACAGAGTCTTGGGTTTTATGGAACAGCGGATCCCCGGAACAGGGAACACATAAGAGTTAATATGGAAGAGCTAACACGGAACACATAAGAGGGAACAGGGAAAAAATCCTGTGTACCTCATTAGGCTAGAAACCGCTAGAAAAATCATTAAATTTCTGAAATCTGACTATTGGGTGTAACTGTGAAACTACAAATCTTTATACGTTTTTCTTGAACCATGACCCCAGTGTGGCTACTTCCCCCAACAGATTTGCAACTATTGAACCATGATGTCCATCTCTGGCGTGCGCAGTTGGAGCTGAGTGAATTATTGATTGAAAAATTGGCAACTACTCTTTCTGAGGACGAGCAGCAAAGAGCTCAGCGATTTTACTTTGAGCGGGATCGGAAGCATTTTATAGCAGGTCGGGGTCTTTTGCGCCAAATCTTGGGTCGCTATTTGGCCATGAACCCACGCCAAGTGGAGTTTTGTTATGGAAAGCGGGGCAAGCCAGCACTCCAGGAAACCTCTGGGGGCAGAAGACTCCGTTTTAATGTTTCTCACTCTCATGGACTAATTCTGTATGCTATTACCCGGGATCAGCGCATTGGCGTTGACCTAGAATATCTGCGACCAATGCCAGATGCTGAGCAACTCGCTCAACGTTTCTTTTCCCCCCAAGAGTATGCCGTGATTTGTTCTGTGTCTGAGGAGCAAAAGCACAAGGCATTTTTTCAGGGATGGACGAGTAAGGAAGCCTATCTCAAAGCAATTGGTGAAGGACTAGCTGGCTTGGAACAAGTGGAAGTTTCTGTAAATCCAGCTGAACCGACTGCCTTGCTGAGCATCAACAAAGACCCTCAGGCAGTTTACCCTTGGTCTATAGCTGGTTTAACCCCTGCGCCGGGTTACTTTGCCTCGTTGGTTGTCGAAAGAAAAGATTGGCAGTTAAGTTGTTTTGATTACACCGAGGAATCAGTCCCTGGTTAGAGTGTGGAGTGACTGGGTGTAGGGTAAAATTAGGCCGTAATCCTAACTGGTTAATCGTAACTGAACCAGATCAAGTAGTTTGCATCGGAATGCGATCGCTTATATCATGTCAGGATAATTACCCTTAATAAAAATTTCCCCCATCTCCCCATATTCCCCTCCTGGGAGGGGTTAGGGGTGGGTTCCCATCTCCCCACACTTTCCACCCTCCCCACCCTCCCCGCGCCCCCCAAAATTGATGGGTATTCAACCAGAATTGATATTAGGGGTGACCGGGGGAGCCTCAACACCCATTCACCCCGAACGGGTGTATAATCTTACCGTAAAATGGCACTAAGTAGGGATAGATTGTCACATCTCCCACACCTTTTTATAGGGGTATGCCTATAGATTGATAGGGCTGAGTTATCTTAGTTGGGTAGGTCGTGACTTGTCGATCATCGCTAGGCAAACGGGCACTCCCCTGATCCTAAGTTAGGGTGTCCACATTAGCCTCTGGAGTCGGCGACAGTCGCTTCATTCAACATTTGTTTTTTTAAAATTACCTCAAACTACCTTGGAAAGGAGTCAGTCGTGGCAAGTCATAAAATCCTGGTAATCGATGATAGTACGGTAATCCGCAAGCGTGTCAAAGAGATGTTACCTCCGGGGTTTGAAGTCCTCGAAGCTAAAGATGGGGTGGAGGGAATTAATTTAATTTACCAGGAAGAACCTAACTTTATAATGTTAGATTTTATCCTGCCAAAAATGAGTGGATTTGAGATTTTTGATAAACTTCAAAGTGAGCCTAAATTACAAAGAATTCCTCTGGTATTAATGTCAGGTCGAAAAGAAGAGGTAACTGCTAAAATTAAAGAACCTTTTAAGTATTTTGCCTTTATTGAAAAGCCTTTTAATAAAAAGCAGCTGACGGACGCTATCAAAGAATCTATGCAAAAGGCTAAGAAGCGACCAGCAACTCCTGCACCACCAACAATTAGTGCAGCTACCGATCAGTCCTCAGTCGCATCAGCTCAAGAAATTGCACAGTTGAAGGCAAAGGTTGCCAAAATGCAGAAAGAAATTGATGCCTTGAAGAAACAATTAGGTCAGCTGGTGACCTTTATTAAGCAAAAGTTGAAGTAGTTTATGCAAGTATAAAGGATGAAGTATGTTCTTACTTCATCATTCATCCTTCACTAATTCTTAGTCCAATTACTCCAACTCACGGCGTCCTTCTAAGGCTCTAGCTAAGGTTACTTCATCTGCATATTCTAGGTCTCCCCCCATGGGTAAACCAAAGGCAATCCGGGTCACTTTGGTAAACGGCCTGATCAGTTGACCTATATATAGTGTGGTTGTCTCCCCTTCTACACTGGGATTGATGGCTAAAATGACTTCTTGAATCGTTTTCTGGCTGACTCGTTGTACAAGTTGCTGGATATGGAGTTGTTCTGGACCAATGCCATCCATGGGGGAGATCACTCCTCCCAGAACGTGGTATTTACCTCGGTACTCGCGGGTTTTTTCGATGGCAATCACATCCCTTGAGTCGGCAACTACACAGATAGTCTTCTCGTCCCGGTTGGAATTGCGGCAAATTTGGCAGACGGGTTCAGCAGACAAGTGAAAGCATACTCTACAGAAACCAACTTGTTGTTTGGCTTCCACCAACGCTTGCGCTAGGGCTTTGACTTCCGGTGTTGGACGCTTGAGGATATGAAGGGCTAGTCGTTGGGCAGTCTTTGGACCAACTCCAGGCAGGCGTTGTAGCTCTTCAATTAAGCGAGCGAGGGGGCGTGTGTAAACCATCTATTGACACTCCCCGCCCTTGAAGGACGGGGATTCTTTCTTCAAAGGGATTCCAACGAATTTACCCTCAGAAAGCATCTTGACCGTGTGTCCCACGGCTGCAAGTCCGCGCATAGCGACTACTTGAGCGGCTGCAACATCTCTACTGGTTGTGTAGCCGCAATCTTCGCAATGATGAACACGCTCAGCTAACGTCTTTTTCCCAGTTTCAGTTAAGCAGTTGGGACAGATCTGACTAGTCTTTTTGGAGTCTACTTTTTGAAAATAGACGCCACGCTTAAAACAACATTGCTCTAATATCTGGAAAAACTGTCCCCATCCTGCATCCAAGCAGTGCTTACCCAACATCCCTCTGGCCAACCCTTTAAGATTTAGATCTTCAACAAAGATCATTCCAGCCCAATCACAGAGATTATGAGCTAATTCCCAGTGGTAATCTTTTCTGACGTTAGCAATTCGTTCGTGTAACTTACTGACTTTCTTTTGTGCTCGCACACGGTTTCTACTTCCAATGCGCTTCCTACTTACCCTCTTTTGCAGCAATTTAAGCTTGCGTTCAAGGCGTTTGAAAGGGCGTGGATTAGGAAACAAAGCACCATTGCTAACAGCAACAAAATGTGAAATTCCGACATCAATCCCCAAGGCTTCTCCGTGAGGCATGACTTGGGGAACATCTACATCCCATGCTAGAGTGAGCATCACATACCAACCGGAGGATCTCTTGACTACTCTAGCTTGCTTGACTACAGCATCAGCGGGTATCTCCCGTGATTGCCTCATCTTCACCCAACCAATCTTGGGTAGTTTTACTCTGTTAGCTTCAAGGGGCTTGACTCCTAGTTGTGGAAAGACAAAAGACCGCATTTGTCCCTGCTTCTTAAAGCGAGGAAAGCCATGTCCTTGTTCCCACATACTTACAAAGGCTTTTTCTAACCTTTTGAGTGTTTGTTGCAAGACATGAACTTGAACAGCTCTTAATTCTTCAATAGCTTTTCTGGCAGCAGTTAAACCACGACACTGACTGGCATAAGTAGGACGTTTAGCATCGGCTGGGATAATGTATTCCCTAGGGAGAGAGCAGGCGTTAATTTGACAGCTACGAGACTTATACCAGTCCTTGCGTTCGACTAAAGCGTAGTTATAAACCTTGCGGCATTGCTCCAACCAGTCTTCAAATAAAGAGACTTGCTTGGCAGTTGGCTTCAGTTTAAACTCGTAGGTTAAATTAAACAATTGGCTTTCCTCCTTAAGCTCAGGATAACACATTTTTGAATAAAGGTGCAAGCGTTAGCTCAATAAGTGGGATGACATGCTCAAAGCCGCCCTAGAAGGGCGGGGCTTGAAACCCATTATTTTTGTTTGGTCAAGAATCGGGAATCGGGAGTAGAGAATCGGGAAAGTGTTCATGGACAATTTAGTGCTACTAGATCATGGGATTTTTAGAATCACAGTGGCAAAACAAAACATTAGAATCAGCTCAGCTATAAGATATATAGATCTAGATAGATCTGCGATCGCATTTTATCCGCCCCTATGAGTACAACCCCTGATTTCCTGAGCCACCTCAACCCTTCCCAACTTCAAGCCGTTGAACATTTCTGTGGTCCGTTGTTAGTTGTTGCTGGTGCCGGGTCTGGCAAAACCCGAGCCTTGACCTATCGCATTGCTAATCTGATTCTCAAACACAAGGTCTCACCAGAAAATATCTTGGCGGTGACGTTCACTAACAAAGCCGCACGGGAAATGAAAGGGCGGATTGAGCAAATATTTGCTCAGCAGCTGGCGCAACAGAAGTATGGTCAACGGTTGGAGCTTCTGCCAGAAGACCAACAAACCCAGTTGCGATCGCGTGTTTACAAAACTATCACCAAACCGTTGTGGATTGGCACCTTCCACAGTCTGTTTGCTAGGATTCTCCGGTTCGATATCAATAAATATCAAGATGAGCAGGGACGGAAGTGGAATCGTAACTTTTCCATCTTTGACGAATCCGATGCCCAGACCCTGGTTAAAACCATTGTCACTCAAACCTTAAATCTTGATGACCACAAATTTAACCCCCGTTCTGTGCGCTATGCCATCAGCAATGCCAAAAATCGCGGTTTTTCTCCCCAGGAATTTGAGCTACAACAGTCCAATTTCCGGGGACGAGTGATTGCTGATGTCTATAGCCACTACCAAGAGCAGTTAGCTGCTAACAATGCTTTGGACTTTGATGACCTCATCTTAGTGCCAATGAGGCTATTCCAACAGAATGAGTCGGTCTTAAGCTACTGGCATCAGCAATTTTATCACATTTTAGTGGATGAGTATCAAGATACCAATCGGATTCAGTATGAACTGATTCGCTTGTTGAGTACCAATGGCGAAACTCGAAAGAGTCAGTGGGATTGGCAGAATCGCTCAGTTTTTGTAGTAGGGGATGCAGACCAGTGTCAGCCACCAGGTACTCAAGTACTCACTACTGAAGGATATGTCCCAATCGAAGCACTAGATCCAAATCAACATCGGTTAGTCAGCTATAACCCTCATTCTTCCGCAGTAGTTGGCAGAGTCGAAGGTTATCGTTTCAACAAAGCCAGTCGTCCTTTTAGTGGCCATCTGATTGAGGTAACGGTTGATAGCCAAACTACTCGCTCCACACCAAACCATCGATGGCCAATCCGGTGGAATCAGCAAGCTAAGGACAAGACTCATGTTGTCTACCTAATCCGCCGAGGTCAGTGGTACCGAGTCGGATGGTGCAAGCTATTTAAAAGCGATGGTGGATTTCAGTTAGGCTATCGAGCCAGGGTTGACAAAGCAGATGCCGCTTGGATTCTGGTGACAACCGACAATCGGACAGAAGCTTCCTTCAAAGTTTCTTATATTGCCGCTCGCTATGGTATTCCCACTGCCCCGTTTGAACCAATTAATGGTGCCACTGAGTACACCCGTCAGATGCTGGAGCAGTTATTTAATGCCCTGGGTGATGTGTTACCAGAACGGGGGATTTCCTGTCTTCAAGACTTTGGACTCGACCCAAACTACCCGATTTACAGCCCTGATATTGCCTATCAAGGCGGACGGGGTAAAAGTACTATCGAGCTAGCAGCGATTAATTTATTACCAGAACTGATGGATATAGCCGTCTATCAGGGTGGCAAAACAGTGGCTTGGAAACCAATTAGGATTCAGCGTCAGGAATACAGTGGCTTGGTGTATAGCCTAGAGGTAGAGAAGCACCATGTCTACTTTAGCGATGGATTGCTTACTCATAACTCTATCTACAGTTTCCGAATGGCAGACTTCACCATCCTTCTGGGTTTTCAGCAAGACTTTGGTGACGGTTTAGCCGATCAAGATACTCGCACTATGGTCAAGCTAGAAGAAAACTATCGCTCTAGGGAAAATATTCTTCAAGCTGCTAACCACCTGATCGAAAATAATACCCAGCGGATTGAGAAAATTTTGCGAGCAACACGGGGTATCGGGGAAAAAATCTATTGTTATAGCGCTGATGACGAATTGGAAGAAGCTCAGTTTGTAGTCAGTAAAATTATCCAGCTAAAACGACAAAATCCAGAACTGGATGGAGGCAGTTTTGCTATTCTTTATCGTACTAATGCTCAATCCCGTGCCTTTGAAGATGTCTTGATCAGAGCCGATATTCTCTATACTGTAGTTGGTGGGTTCAAGTTCTATGACCGTAAAGAAATTAAAGATGCTCTGGCTTACCTAAGAGCGATCGCAAACCCATCCGATACTGTTAGTCTATTGCGCATTATCAATACTCCTCGACGAGGAATTGGACAAACTACCATTAACAATCTGGTCGCAGCTGCCCAAGAATTAGGAGTTCCCCTGTGGGAAATTATCAGTGATGAGACCTCAGTTCATACATTTGCTGGACGGTCAGCTAAAGCGGTAAAGAAATTTGCTCAGCTTATTTCTCAATGGCAGGAGCAATTGGAAGAGCGATCGGCATTAGAGATTCTCAAAGGGATTATGGAAGAGTCTGGTTATATTGGCGATTTAAGAAACAAAGGCACTGAAGAAGCTGAGAATCGATTGGAAAATATTGTGGAATTGTTTAATGCAGTCCAGCAATTTCAAGAAGAAAACGAAGAAACGAGCTTAGAAGGGTTTCTTGCTAATGCAACTCTAGCCTCTGACATGGATAACCTGGAAGAGGGGAAAAAAGCAGTTTCTTTAATGACCCTTCACTCTGCTAAAGGGCTAGAATTTCCCATTGTCTTTCTAGTCGGCCTAGAGCAAGGACTGTTTCCTCACAGTCGTAGTCTCAGAGATCCTGTAGCGTTGGAAGAAGAACGGCGTCTGTGTTATGTAGGGATTACTCGCGCTCAGGAACAACTGTTTTTATCCCATGCTCATGAGCGACGCTTTTATGGGAATCGGGAACCGGCTAACCGTTCTCAGTTTCTCAAGGAGTTACCCTCAGAGTTAATTGAGACTATGGTGGGAATGTTTTGATGGTCTCCTCGGTACTTGATACATAGCGCCTTCATAGGTAAGCATTCAGCCCTCAGCTGTCAGCTGTCAGCTTAAAATAAACCCGGCGTAGCGTAGGCTCTTCCCGTAGCGTGCGCCAATGCGCAATGGGCAAAGGGGAGAATTTAATATTGATAATTGATAGATTAATGAGAATTGAAAGTTTTCATAAAAGTCCTTGGTCAAGGCCAAAGCCTGATAGCTGATAGCTGATAGCTGAATGCTTGTCTTCATACTTGATATTACTTCATACTTCATCTTAGACAGATGCCTTGGCAATTTCCTCAAAGACTAACCCAATCCCTAGGAGCAATCATAATTATCCTAGGTTGTATCTTAGCAGTTGGCAAGCTACAGCAACCCCAACTCAATGCCCTTAAACAAAGCTCCAAAAACATCTCACCCGCAGACCTCCAGCGAGACGTAGAAGCAAAACAAGTGTATCTCAATCTGCTTCAGAGACTACCTACATTTGGCTTCGATAATGTATTAGCTGACTGGGTATTTCTGAATTTCCTTCAATACTTTGGTGATCAAGACGCTCGCCGAATTACTAGCTATCAGCTTAGCCCAGAGTACTTTGACGTTATTATAAACCGAGACCCCAAATTTTTAACAGCGTATTTTTTTCTATCTAGCAGTAGTTCCTTATATGCAGGAATGCCAGAAAAATCGGTCGCCTTAATGGAAAAAGGACTCCAGTCACTATCCCCTAAAGTTCCTCCTAAATCTTATTATGTGTGGCGTTACAAAGGAATTGATGAATTATTATTTTTGGGTGACCCTAAAGCCGCCCAAAAATCCTTTGAAAAATCAGCAGATTGGGCAAGTCAATACCCTGATGAGCAAAGTCAAAACATTGCTGAAATTTCCCGCAACACTGCTGAATTTATAAAGCGCAATCCTACTAGTAAGATAGCTCAAGTGAGTGCTTGGTCAATGGTTTTAAATAACTCTCCTGACCCTCGCACTAGCAAAATCGCCATCAGTAGAATTGAAGCCCTAGGTGGTAAAGTTATCATCACACCAGAAGGAGCAGTTAAAATTCAACTGCCCCAGACAGATTAATAGTGTTTGTGGTTGAAGGTTAGAAGGTTTAAGGTTAGAAGGTTGAAGGTTAGAAGGTTGAAGATTAGAAGGTTTAAGGTTAGAAGGTTGAAGGTTAGAAGGTTTAAGGTTAGAAGGTTAGAAGGTTAGAAGGTTGTTCGCGTAGCGTGGCCTTTTGGCCAAGGTTGAAGGTTAGAAGGTTAGAAGGTTGTTCGCGTAGCGTGGCCTTTTGGCCAAGGTTAGAAGGTTAGAAGGTTAGAAGGTTGTTCGCCTTTGGCCTTCGGTGTAGGGTAGGTTGAGGATTGTTCGCGTAGCGTGGCCTATTGGCCAAGGTTGACGACTCTGAGATCGCCATTACCCATTACCAATTATCCATTACCCATTACCCATTACCAAAAAAACGACACTCATTCCTATCAACATGGCTATAAAATTGCTATTAGTAACTGATTTAGTAATAACCCTAGACTAAAACCTGTTAGAGAAACCCCACAGATGATCCAAAAAGCCTGCCATTCACCGTATCCTTCTGTTTGAAGATCTAATCTGGTTAAGGCAGCAGCAGCAATCAGCACCAGAATACGGCTAGAATAATGAATCCAGCGCAGGATGATAACGGCTAGGAAAGAGCTGAAAATTACGGAGACAAAAGCTTTGGTATCAGATTTCATCCAAGTCCCGTACAATTTTCTAATCTGATACACTGGAGCAGTTATCGCTAAAGCCATCAACACGATATAAACTGCTCCGATCAGCCAGAGCCATACCGATATATGAAATAAGGAAGGATGTGATGCTGATGTAGTGTGTTCTACCGTAATCAATTCCTGAAAGTCAACAGATATCATCCAGCCAAAAATACTATGGCTTAACAGAAGAATTGATAATGAAAACCAGGGCAGTTTTTTGATTAACCACATTTAATTTAAAGAATCCCACGACTAAAGTGCGTGGGATTTGAGGTCATTAATCATTAGTCTTTTATTAATTGTTAATGGCTAATTGTTAATGGTTACTTGTTAATTAACCATTAACAAGTAACCATATCCTATTATTAAATGACCAATGACTAATGACTAATCACAAATGACTTAGGAGGTCAGCTGTCAGCCGCCAGCCGTCAGCTGTCAGCTGAGGTAACAGAGATTAAACCAATGCTTACCTGTTTTATTCAAAAGCTGTTCACTGTAGCTTGCCCTATGCCCATAAGCTGATAGCTGATAGCTGATAGCTGATAGCTGATAGCTGATAGCTGATAGCTTACCTTAGGACTTAGGAGACATTGCTTGAATAATGTAATCGAAGTAGGGACCTGTCAGCTCAGCCTCCTCGTCGGTGAGGATTCCCAAAGATGCCTCTTTTAAGCAATTTATCGCTTCTGACATCCCTGCCATTGGCACACCTAGGGCATTATACATTTCTCTTGCCCCGATTATACCAATGTCTTCAATAGGTTTCTGATCACCAGCAAGCACACCATAGGTGACCAAGCGCAAGTACCATCCATAGTCCCGTAAACACTGATTTCGTTCACGCTGACCATAGGCATTGCCTCCTGGTGCTATGAAGTCAGGGCGTTTCTGCCACAGCTGACTACTGGCTTTTTGTACAATCTTTTTTTCATTTTCCGACAGGGTGGCAGCAATGCGCAATCGCTGCTCACCGCTTTGCAAAAAATCATTGATACTTTTGAGTTCACCAGAGCTGAGGTATCTCAGCTCGTCGTCGGCTTTGAGAATGACTTGACTAACTACACTCATGTTATTAGTTTATGGAGTTTTTTATTGAGTTACTCAGGCAATTCATCCCAAGCTAAATTACAGATTTTACCTCGGGACTTGTTGCCAGAACTGTTAATTAGTAGTTTACCGACTTTGGGTGACACAACGGAAGGCATTGGGCATAAGATCAACAAATAGAGCAAAACCCATGCTTGCTTGCTGGCATCGATAGTCTCTTTCCCCTCTTACCCCATCCTTTACATTCCCTTGAAGCATCCTTTGCCCCCTCTTGCCATCTGTAGCTGGCATGAAAACAAAACTATCAGGATTTACGCAAAAACGCTATAAGTACTAGGGTACCTTAATAAAGCCACCTACAGGTAGCGACGGGTGCGCCGACCTGAGGTGGTTTCCACCATGAGCTACTGCATTCGATCTCCCTACTCCCTACTCCCTACTCCCAGATCCGCTGTTCCCTTTGCTATATAATGCCAATGATGATAACTAATCAGCCCAGCCCTGAGTGTTGGCAACAAGGTCAACTGATTGAGGTAATGATTACAGACCTCAGTGATAGTGGTGATGGCGTTGGACGCCTAGGAAATCGGGTCGTTTTTGTTCCGGATACTGTCACAGGCGATAGAGCTTTGGTGCGCCTGATGCGGGTCAAACCTAACTATGCTACTGGTAAGTTACACCAACTGTTAGTGGAATCCCCTAATCGTGTTCGTTCCCGATGTATCGTGGCGGATAAGTGTGGTGGTTGTCAATGGCAGCATGTGAGCTGGGACTATCAGCAGTTGGCGAAGCAAAATCAGGTGATTCAAGCCCTCAAACGCATTGGTGGATTTAGCGAACCCACCGTAGCCCCAATCTTAACCACAGATTCTCCCTTGGGCTATCGCAACAAAGCGACCTATCCCCTTAAACGCTCAGCAACGGGTTCAGTTCAAGCGGGTTACTACCAAAAAGGTAGCCACCAGCTCATTAATCTTAATCAATGCCCCGTGCAAGACCAGCGCTTGAATCCCCTGCTAGGGGAAATTAAGCAGGATATTCAGCAATTGGGGTGGTCGATATACAACGAAAGCCGCCACCAAGGACGATTGCGTCACCTTTCGTTACAGATTGGACAACAGACTGGCGAGATGTTGCTGACCTTGGTCACAACGGATCTGAATTTAAAAGACTTGGATATCCAAGGGCAAACTTGGCTAAATCGTTATCCCCAACTGGTTGGTGTTTGTGTGAATCATAACCCCCACCGCAGTAATGTCATTTTTGGTTCCCAAACCTATTGTGTTGCAGGTCAGCCATACTTGAGGGAAAACTTTGCTGGTCTTGAGTTGCGGCTGCGACCAGATACGTTTTTCCAAGTTAATACTGAAGCGGCTGAGGTTTTGTTAAACCTAATCATTAAACAGCTAGCCCTGAAGGGGCATGAATGTGTAGTTGATGCTTACTGTGGCATTGGCACGTTTACTCTACCCCTTGCCCAACAGGTAAGCCAAGCTATCGGTATTGAAGTGCAAGCCGCATCAGTAGAGCAAGCTGAGCAAAATGCCTTGATCAATGGGATCACTAATGTGAAATTTCAGGCGGGATCAGTGGACCAGTTACTCCCCCAGTTGACTATAGCGCCAGATATTATCTTACTTGACCCACCCCGTAAGGGATGTTCTCCAGCAGTTATTGACATCCTCAGGCAAGTGGCACCAAAACGGATCGTTTATATTAGCTGTAACCCAGCTACCTTAGCACGAGACCTCAAACTCCTTTGCCTCAACGGTGACTACCAGTTAACCCACATCCAACCTGCTGACTTCTTTCCTCAAACCTCTCATGTTGAATGTGCTGCTTTTCTCGAGCACTGATATTGGCGTTGCCCAATTGTGGAACACCCAAGCATCATCCCTGATTGGTGATGGGCAATTGGTGATGGGGAATTGGTAGCTTACCCAACGGTGGCACGGGCATCTAAATAGTTTCTTTATGTATAGTCTTTATGTATAGTCTCAATTATCTACATCAATTATTTACCTATTTCACTGGTATTTCATGAGGAAACTACCCAGAAGGGTCTGGTCTGAGCGAAAATTTTCTGATACTATAGACGTAGGGAATCAGAAATACACTAAGGTTAGGGAAGATGAGTAACGCTAAATGGCTATTATAGCGCTGTTTAGGCATTTTTTCCATTGAGCTGATAGGTAAAGCAGCGACATTAGTGAAAAACCTATTGAACTACCTATTGAACTAATTAACAGAATAATTAACCATAGAGAGGTTGTAGTTTAGCTATGCCAGCAGGAATCTTCATGTCTGAATATAGAAGCCAACCTCAAGAAATCGAGAGTTCCTAGTCAGGTGGTTGCTAAGCACGATTCAGCCGTGTTTAGCGTTAACCCGATCAAAATCAGGCATCTAGCCTCCTATTATATCAAGTCCACCAAAAAAAAGCTAGGGGTTTCTTGAGTGATTGCCACATCTTTGAGTCCGGCTGAGTGCGGTTGGGAAACGGTTAGCTTTGCTTCTACCCTTTACCTTTGCCCGATCCTCGATTTGCTTCTTGAACAAATTCCCAATAAATGGCAACCGGAACTCCGGCTGGGATTACAAGAAGCGTTAGTGAATGCAGCAAAGCACGGTAATAATTTAGACCCAAGTAAGACCGTAGAGGTTCAATTTTCAGTAGTCAATGGTGAATATTGGTGGGTAATTTCAGATGAAGGGTCTGGTTTTACCCATGGTGATGACCAAGAGAGTCCCGAGGTTAGCCTACCCTGCGATGAATCAGAAAGCGGTAGAGGCATGAGCCTGCTTCACCAAATTTTCGATAAAGTCCTGTGGAACAACCAGGGAACAGAAATTAGGCTTTGTAAACAAGTGAAGCATCCCTCTAAGCGCCCTCTATTTTCCTAAGCCCCTATTTCCCTAAGGGTGGCGTTTCCCATGAGTTGGACAAGGGGGAGCTGAAATAGAGCGGTCTAGCCATCCAGAGGCTTGGCGCAATCGTTCAAGGGCTTCTTCTGGATGATCATTGAGCAGAAATACCAAAGCAGCAGCAGCCTGCTCACTGGCTCGGGCGGAGCGATTAGACTTGAGGCGATGCCAATCATTGGGTCTGATCGCCAAACGTTCTGCTAAGGCTTGAGCCAATTCCAGAGTGCTAGGTTCCATCTTAGCATCAGTTTTGGTGAATTGGATGGATTCAGGCATTGTTTTTTGAGTGCTGAGTGGGGGAGTGTGTCAGTGCTTACCAACTCCCAACTATTTTAACCTAGGATTTAAGATTGTTATATGCCTCCAGAATCGTTTCATTCATCTTACCGTGATTCACGAAAAAATAGACAGGATCAACAAGATGTGAATGAGTTTGAAGAGGAATTGGCAGAAATAGAGCGATCGCTTAATACTCTCAAGACACGTTATACTCAGGTGCAGCGGGATCAGCGACAGCAAGCTCAACTCCAGGAGCGTCGAGAGCAAGTTAGGAAAGACTTGCGCAAGACTAAACGTAATAATACTAAAACTAATAATACTAATAGTAATCGACAAGCCCTAAAGGCTGAGTTAAGGCAAATTCAGGAACAACTGGAAGTCCTGGAGCTGAATTTAGAGAGTCAGTTGTTTTCTTGGCACAGTCTACAGGAACCGTTTTGGCATGGGGTGCGGTTTGGGGGATTGGGGTTGGTGATTGGTTGGATACTTAAGTCTTGTGTTAGTTAGTTAGTTGTTGACGGTTGTTCTTGTGTGCCTAAAGCCTAATTCCTAATCCTCGAATCGAATAATCCAATAACTCTATCGGATGCATTAAGGTAATGTCTTTTCCTTGCAGCCGCAAATGCTTCTTGATCTGTAACGAACACCCTGGATTTGGGGAAGCAATCAACTCTGCGCCAGTATTTAATAAATTATTAACCTTCTGCTGTCCCAGCTCATCGGCTACTTCCGGTTGCAGCATGTTGTAAACTCCAGCACTACCGCAACACAAGGCGGCATCCATCGGTTCCTTTAAGGTCACTCCTGGAATTTGCCGCAATAACTGTCTCGGTTGTACACTAATTTTCTGTCCATGTAATAGGTGACAAGCATCCTGATAGACAATAGTTAATGGCTCATCCCTAAGCGGTGAAAGGGTTGCAGTTAGTCCTACACTAGCTATAAACTCCTGGGCATCCCTGACCTTACCTGCAAATTCTTGAGCTTTTTGAGCATACTCGGGGTCATCTTCCAGGATGTGACCATACTCCTTCAAGGTATGACCACAGCCAGCAGCATTAATAATGATGGCATCAACTTCTGTGCCCTCAAAGCTATCAATCATCTGTCGTGCTAAGGCTTGAGCTTGCTCTGTTTGTCCTTGGTGTTCTGGCAAAGCGGCACAACAGCCCTGAGTTTTGGGAATCACCACTTCACAGCCATTGGCGGTTAACACCCGCACCGTTGCTTGATTCACTGAGGAGAAAAACAACCGTTGCACACAGCCAAGTATTACTCCTACCCGGTAACGCTTCTTGCCCACAGGGGGAATGACATCGGGTAAATTATCCCGAAAGGAATCTAGAGTAACCTTTGGTAGCATTGACTCCATGGCTGCTAAGCGAGGAGATAGCAGTTTGAGCCAATTCGTAGAGCGCACTAGTTTCTGCACGCCCAAGGTCTGGTACAGATACAAAGGAAACAATAATGAACGCAATCGCCCCGGATAGGGAAACAAGCTAAAGATTAGCTGTCTAAACAGCAAATCTGGAAAACTACGAGGCTGATTTCGCTGAACTTGATGACGAGTGGCAGAGATTAGCTTATCGTACTCAACCCCAGACGGACAAGTTGTCACACAAGCTAAACATCCCAAACAAGAATCGAAATGTTGTGTGCTCCCTTCGGCCAAGGGGGCTTCCCCTTGACTAATTGCATTCATTAAATAGATCCGACCCCGAGGGGAATCCATCTCTTTCCCAAGCACCCGGTAACTTGGACAGGTGGAAAGACAAAAGCCACAATGAACGCAGGCATCAATCAATTCTTGCTTGGGCGGTTTTTGAGCATCAAAACCCTTTTGCTTATTCGTTGTTAGTTCTTGGATATTGGTCATTGTTTAAAGGTTGGAAGGTTGAAGGTTGAAGGTTGAAGGTTGAAGGTTGGAATGTTGAAGGTTGGAAGGTTGAAGGTTGAAGGTTGGAATGTTGAAGGTTGAAGGTTGGAAGGTTGAAGGTTGAAGCTTTAAGGTTGAATGGTAATTGGTTAAAGGCTAATTGGTAATTGATGATTGATATAGCGTTTATGATAGTTATATGATACTTTCAAGTTTTTTACCCCGACTCCCGACTCCCGACTCCCGACTCCCGACTCCCGACTCCCGACTCCCGACTCCCGACTCCCGACTCCCGACTCCCGACTCCCGACTCCCGTTCCCCTCCTGGGAGGGGTTAGGGGTGGGTTCCGACTCCCGACTCCCTAAAACCCATAAATCAAATTCCTCCAACAAATCGACCAGGACTTAAAACATTTTCTGGGTCAAATTTTTGTTTAATACCACGCATTACGTCTAACCCATTGCCTTGATATCCCCAAATATCTAACTCTTGCTTCAAGGTTATAGGAGCTTCTAATACTGTTAAAAATCCTTGTTCAGATTCACAATAACTGCGCATAGTTTTAATCATTTCCGAACTAACTGCTTCGGAATCAAACCACACTTTACCCAATCCACTTCTAACATGAATTACTCCCAATCCTCCCAAGCTTTCTAGGGTGTTGAATGTTTTAGCAGCAGCAGTTGGTAATACTCCTATTTTGCAGACAATTGTTGAGGATTGTCGCGATTTCCCGATTGAGTTTGCCAATGATTCCCATAGACTCGTGTCATCCCCGTTACTATAAAAACTATTCCGTAACCCTAACTGTTCCGCAACTGACTGTATTCGAGCACATTGCTCTTTAACACTGTCTGCTACACTTTGGAACCTTACCATTAATCCCATATCCTGACCAATCCCTAATTCTGTGACTAACTTAGGGGATAATAAATCTAGTGCTGTGGGAGTCAAGGCTGAGGCTAATACTGTTTTTATAGCTGAGGCAATTCCATCCATTTCACCTGTCAACACAATAGTTTCTGCTGCTTCTGGTAATGGATATAGCCGAAAGGTTGCCTGAGTGATAATTCCGAGGGTGCCATAGGAGCCAGTAAATAGCTTCATCAAATCATATCCAGCGACATTCTTTACCACTCGACCCCCGGCTTTAGCGATTTGTCCATCACTGCGGACAAAGGAAATCCCGAGCAACATATCCCGAACCCCTCCATAGCGTTGACTTAGGGAGCCGCTGTCTGCGGTAGCAATAATACCTCCAATGGTCGCTTCTTGAGGATAAGCTGGATCTAATCCTAGAAATTGACCGGTTTTTGCTAAAATAGCTTGTAAGTCAGCTAATTTAACTCCAGCTTCTACGGTAACTGTCAAGTCTCCTACGGCGTGGTCAATGATTTGGTTGAGGTGCTTGGTACTTACTACCACATCAACGTCTTTACCGATACCTCCCCAGCCTAATTTACTGCCGTTACCACAGGGGAGGAGATGATAATGTTGCGAATGAGCTAGAGCGATGACTTGGGCTAGTTGCTCGGATGTGCTAGGGTAAACGATACTATCGGGAAGGGTGTCGGGAGCAATGGCTGGTTTGATGCGCTCTTGCCAGCTTGGGTCTAGGTTTCCCCAGGTGTAGATATTGGAATTTCCGACAATTGGTTCGAGGGTTGAAGCGATCGCATTCATACAAGTTGAGGGGGTTTGTTGATCAGATTGTGGGATAATCCATATAGTAATCGTAATGGATTGGTGAACAAAAACAGATCCTGATCGTCTTTCCTATCAGCCCATAACTGTGTGTTAGAGCTATAAACAGTACAGCGAACCTTTATTGAGAGAAAGCGGAAATGTCTGTCAATTATGCTGATTCCTATTGGCAATATCTCGAAAGTGCTGGTCTGAATCTGGATTCAGAGGCTTTATCTACTGTAGAGACCAGTATTGAAGGTACCTCTTGGGAGAATCCGACTTCTGCTATAGAATTGAACAACTGTGCTGTAATAGCATTAATTGAAGCTGAGCAATGTGAAAACTCATCCCTACGTGCCATGTATCTTGAGATGGCTTTTGATGCTTTGAGTCAGGGAATTGAGTTGTCTGATCATCCCCTGTGTGCTGCTCATTTAGCTCTAGTTTTCGCCATGACTGGAGAAATGGAGCAGGGGATACAAACAGCATTTCCGACGTTAATTAATACCCTACATCCTGCTGATATTAATGAGCAATCCATTCCTCTAGGACTAGTTTATCTACCTCCTGGAAATGACTTTACAGATAATCGGTATGAGCAATTGGCTCACATTCTAGATGCTGAGGATGGCTACGCTCAATCAATTTTTTTGTTAAGTGAGGTTTTATGTCGCTCACAATTGGTGTTTTATAATGCTACGGGATTAAGATTTCTCCATCTTGCTGTTCAACTCTTCTCCGATTCCCCTTCTATTCATTTAAAGTTGGGAATTGCCAACCTGATCAATAGTCAATGGGAAGGATTATTTAATTTACACCAGGCTAAAAATTTGGCTCCCTATTCGGCTAGGATTATACAATCCCTATACCTCGCTTATCGAGATTTAGGACAGATAGACTTAGCTAAGTATTGGCGAGATATGGGGCTAGCTAGGGCTGGCGAGATTAGGGACGAATATTCGGATTTAATCGGGTTTGAATGGACTGAATTGGAGCTTGAAAGTCCATTTACTTATGTAACCTTTGAAGAGCAGTTACTATTAGCGGTTGAGCCAAGTCTCCGGAGTTTGGTGACAAGTGTGTTAATTGCTCAAGGAGACTGGTTTGAAAAAGAAATGGAGTTTTGGCGCAACTGGCTCCAACCTGGGATGACTGTAATTGATGTTGGTGCTAATGTGGGAGTCTACACTTTTAGTGCTGCTTTACGAGTAGGATCAGAAGGCTGTGTGCTAGCGGTTGAACCGTTTTCTGGTTGTGTTCGTTGTTTAGAAGAAACCTGTACTATTAATCAGTTAGAGTGGGTGAAAGTTTGTGCAGGAGCAGCTAGCGATCGCAATGGTACTGCTCAACTGGCTCTTCATGGTGCTAGCGAACTTAATGAAATTGTTTCTAGTGATGAAGAAGCAACGGTCAAACCAGGTAATTTTGAGGAGGTTTCCTGCTTTACTCTGGATAGTTTGATTGAGCAAGAAGCTATTAGCAAGGTTGATTTGTTAAAAATTGATGCAGAAGGTCATGAACTGCAAGTTTTAACAGGCAGCAACAGAATTTTAACGGAATTTACCCCAACGATACTATACGAAAATATTGCAGGGAGTCGGGGTAGTAACCTAGCTGTTGCTGATTTTCTCAGAGATAGAGACTATCAACTATTTCAATATCAGCCTTACCTAGGGCATCTAATTCCGATAAATTCTAGGGAGGATTTACAAGGAAGACTGAATATTATTGCGTTGCCTGAAAATATAGCAAGGGAAGAATAGTTGAGGATATAGTATTTTGGTTTAAAGGGAACAGGGAACGGAGAACAGGGAACAGTGATAATATTTGACTATTTCAGTACTTCAATTCATTGTTATCACTGTCTTGATGCAGTCGCTCATGGGGGAAACCACGGCAGTCGCTCATGGGGGAGACCCCCAAGACCGCGCTGCCTCCCCAAGACCGCGCTGCATCGCTTCCGTTATTAATTTTTTGGTACTGGTGGAATATGTTAAAAAAAAGTAGTTAAATAAAACAACAAGCAACAGGAAACAGGCAAAGATTGATTTGATAAACTTTTAAAGAACAAACTAGACTGATTGCCTGTGTAGTCGTTAACTAACTTGTCATTCCCTCAAAAGTGAACTGCTGACAGCGTTGCAAAAATCCCAGGGGAACCTCAAGACAACTACCCCAATGGAGATGAACATAGGAAGCATGGAGCTGATACAGTTGCCAACCTTCCACTCCAACCTTTCTCTGGTGATATCCCCGTAACTCAAACAAGGGATTGGAGGGCATGACTGTCAAGTGGGAGCGATGAAATTCATGTCCCCAAACCGTTGCTCCGGCAGGTAACAATGGTCCATCTACCAAAGCAGTTGCCTGTCGATATCCTAAAGTAAGGGATTTTCCCATCACCGTAACCGTGGGTAATACCCCTACCATTGACCAAGATTTCCCGTCAAAATCTGTAATCTGCTCCCCTAAATACATCAATCCGCCACACTCAGCATAAGTGGGCATTCCTGACTCAATAGCTGTTCTTACTGACTCTCGCGCACTAGTATTTGCAGCGAGTTGCTGAGCAAAAACTTCTGGAAAACCACCACCAAAGTACATCCCTTGTAAATCAGGAGGTAAAGTAGTATCGGTGAGGGGACTCCAATACACTAACTCTGCTCCTAGCTGTTCCAAACTATCGAGATTGTCTTGGTAATAGAAACTAAAAGCGCGATCGCATGCTACAGCAATTCGGATTAGGGCAGGTTGCTGGTTAGTAGAGGTTACAGGTTGCTGGTTAGTAGAGGTTACAGGTTGCGGGTTATTTGGTTGCAGGTTAGTAGAGGTTACAGGTTGCAGGTTATTAGAGGTTACAGGTTGCAGGTTATTTGGTTGCAGGTTGTCTAGAGAACCTTGGCCAATAGGCCACGCTTTCGGCAAAGCCGTTCGCGTAGCGTGGCCAAAGGCCTCCGCTGCGCGAACGCGAACAACCTCTAACCGGCCAACATTCAACTCAGAGTTAAGCTCTAACCTGTTAACCTTCAACTCAGAAAAACCTTGGCCTATTGGCCACGCTTCGCGAACAACCTGTAACCTACTAACCTTCAACTCTGAGTCAAGATGCTCCCAATTAAAGCAACTCTGTCCTAGATCAGCAAGTCGGTTAATCAAAGCATCCAGTTGAGTAATTTCAGCAGTAGGTATCAAGCCCAAATGCCGATCGGGAATAGTTATATTATCCTGACGCTGTAGCTCTCCTAATACAGGAATGTGTAATGGTTCGAGAGCATCCTTGAGCAATTCCAAATGCCGTGAGCTTCCGACTCGATTCAATACTACTCCAGCTATGGTAATCCTGGGATCCAAGGATTGATAGCCATATGCGATCGCAGCCACGGAACGAGATAACCGAGAGCAATCCAACACTAATAACACTGGTACGTCTAACAACCGTGCTACATGAGCTGTGCTGGCAAAATCATCTTTTCCTGATGCTCCATCAAATAACCCCATCACCCCTTCAATCAGGGCATAATCTACTCCCTGGCAATGGCGATAAAAGCACTCTTTAACATAATCTTCACAGGTTAATACTGGGTCTAAATTCCGACAAGGACGTCCAGTAACCCGCTGATGAAACATGGGGTCAATGTAATCCGGACCGACTTTAAAGGATTGAATTTTATAGTTACACTTGGATAAATACGATAATAGGGCGAGCGTAACTGTTGTTTTGCCCACCCCACTACGTTCACCAGCGATGATTAAAGCCATTGAATAGTTGAAGGTTTAAGGTTTTAAGGTTAAAGTTTATGATCTCAAAATTGAACGTGCAACTTGTTAACCTTCAACGCTTTTGTGAAACCTTCAACTTGTTACCGTCAAATTCAAAATTTCCTTGGTCACTGCCATACTTTCTTCGTATAGCATCTCCCTACCCCAGCGTTGTAATTGCTGAGAGAGCAAAAACTCTGTCTTCTGGTCAAACAAGGGCGATACCTGCTGAATGCGGCAAGACTGAGCCCCACCACCAGCTTCCATCCGCATACAACCTGTGGTTTGTGAACACAACACAGTGCAGCAATCAGCTTGCAGGTTGGTCGAACCCAAGCGCAGGCTAATCAAATCACCTGCCACATCTCCGACATCAGCTACGGGGATAGCTGCCAATTCTGCTTCTACAGGTTGCTGGTTGGGTCTGATAAATTTAACACGCCGCAGGTCGTAATCCCCACCTTCTTTGAGATCAGACGTGGGAAGCCATTCTAAGCGAGACGCTAACCAACTGAGAAACATCAGTGCTTGAGCCTCATTCCCTTTTTCGTAATCAATGGTAACTTGATCAACTTCGTAGATTGCCCCACGACGTTCTGGTGGATCAAATGCTTCTGCGGTTAACTCTTGCCATGCTGCCAACCGTGCCCAATTTAGGTCAGCCACTGGTGTGCCCTGATTGATCAGCTCACACATTTGTGATAACTGTTCCTCTGGATTGGTAAAGCTACTTGAGTCAACAATGACGGTATTACTTAGCCCTGCTAACCGTTGGAACAACCCATGCTCAGGATCAGGAGTTCCCTTCCACCAGAGGAATTTCGGCAGTTCTGCTAACATCAATTCCGAAATGACACCGCTAATCCGTTCCAAAGCAGCAGCGGTGCCAGTTAGAGTGATGTATTCACAACATATTAATGTACTCTGGCTTTGCTTTTGAATGGGGCAAGAGGCAGATACCTGAGCCTTAACCCCTTCATCTTCCCCGGCAATAGGACAAAGGGCAATAATGCGACAGGGGTTAGAGGCTGCGATCGCATCGGCAATTCCAAATCCTTCTAAATCACCGGAATACTGTAGATTCTTCTGTCTCTGTCCCTTCTGGAGAGATTCATTGTATTCCTCCCGTAGTTTTGCCTTAGTCGCCTCATCTGCTTTACCAGTTCTTGCCAATCCGTAGGCTTTCTGTGCTGCCTTGAGAGCAGCGACCATGCGTGGACCTAGGATACCATCGATTGGACCAGAATAATATCCCAGTGCTGCTAATAGCTGCTGGGTTTCTTCGGGTTCATAAACCACTAAACTAAAGGTGGTTGCCCTGATCGCACTGGGAGAGTCACCGTTTTCACCATAGCTTTGCCAAATTTGACGCAGTTCCGCTTCAATTTCACCCAAGGAAACATCTTTGGGAGGTTGTATCGAAAGCACCGGAGGAGATTGTGTAGCCATAGCAATTCACTTGTTTTTTGTCAATAGTCATTACTTACTAGTCATTAGTCAGTAGTCACTAGTCAATAGTCACTACTGACTAACTAACTTAAAGTCTGCGCCAGCGACGTCCATCTCGATTAATTAGGTGTTCGGCTTCCTTCGGTTCCCAAGTTCCTGCTTCATACTGAGGTATGGATGCTGGATCAGCCGGACCATCCCAAGCTGCCAAGGCTGGTGTCACTACCCGCCAGGCTTCTTCCACTTCATCAGCACGGGTAAACAAGGTTTGATCCCCTAACATACAGTCAAGTAACAGCCGATTATAGGCATCAGCGGTTGCCACGCCAAAGGAAGAACCGTAGCTAAAGTCCATATCTACAGTGCGGGTGCGCAAATCTGGTCCTGGCCGTTTTGCCTCAAAACGCAGAGAAATTCCCTCATTGGGCTGCAAGCGCAGGGTTAAGACATTCGGGCTAGTCTGCTGAGCCGCAGATTTAAAAATCATTAAGGGAACTTTACGAAACTGAATTGAGATCTCACTGACTTTCTTCGGCAGTCGTTTACCCGTGCGGAGGTAAAAGGGCACTCCTTGCCAGCGCCAGTTATCAATCAGTAGCTTGAGGGCGACGTAGGTGGGGGTAGTGGAATTGGGGTCAACCCCTTTCTCTTCGCGATACCCAGGCACTTGTTTGCCTTTCATCCAACCTGCTGAATACTGACCCCGCACTGCTGAATTTTCTAGATTATGAATATCTGCCAGGTGAGTAGCTTGAATCACCTTGACCTTTTCAGTACGGATACTGTCAGCGTCCAGAGCATTGGGAGCTTCCATGGCCGTTAGGCAAAATAGCTGCATCAAATGGTTCTGCACCATATCCCGCAGTGCGCCGGATTTGTCGTAGTAACCTGCCCGTTCTTCTACCCCTACCGATTCGGCTACGGTAATCTGGATATGGTCAACAAACTGGCGATTCCACAGGGGCTCAAAGATAGCATTACCAAAGCGGAACACTAACAGATTCTGAACAGTTTCTTTACCCAGATAGTGGTCAATGCGATAAATTTGCTCTTCCTTGCAAACTTTTTGTACCACCCGGTTGAGAGATTGAGCTGAACTTAAATCCTTCCCGAAGGGTTTTTCAATTACCAAGCGCTGCTTTACTGGGTCAGTCAGCATTCCCGCTGCCCCCAATTGCTGGATGGCTTCTGTAAAGAATCTGGGAGCTACGGCTAAATAAAATACCCGGTTTCCCCGTGTTCCCCGTCTACCATCGAGTTCTGCCAAGAAAGCTTTCAGCTTCTGGTAACTTTCCGGTTTATCCATGTCACCGGAACAGTAGAACAGGCCATCGGCAAAGTCTTGCCACAACTCCTCCGATTGAATCCCGTCGGAAAATTCTTCGATTCCCTCCCGCATTTGTTCCCGGAAGTAGTCATGAGTCCAATCTCGACGGGCAACACCAACGATGGTAATTTCTGGTGGTAGCCGTCGTTCTCGTTTAAGCTGGTAAAGTGCTGGTACAAGCTTGCGTTTAGTCAAATCTCCGGACGCGCCATAAATCACCATAATCAATGGTTCTGGCGTGCGCTCCTGTTGCAAGCCCACTCTTAAGGGATTTTCTAACAGAGTAACCATCTTTGCCTATTGAAGGTGATCAGGGTCAAGGGTAAAGCTTAAAGGTTATTTTTGCCCAGGGGTCTGGTTTAGGGTAGGTTGAAGGTTGAACGCGACGCGCGTGCCTATTGGCCAAGGTTAAGACTTTACATTAGCTTTCTATCGAAGCCATTTTGTCACCCGACAACCTTCAACCTAAATTAACTGGAAACCTTAAACGTCTTCTATTACACCGTAGCCAATAGTTTGACTTTGCTTTCTAAAGATGATATTAAGGAATCAAAGGGCTTAACAAATTTAACGATCCCTTCATCAAGCAATTCATCCATAACTTGGCTGAGATTGATATTGACATCAGGATCGTTTAGAGAGTTGATGGTTTGGTAAGCTTCTTCAACACCTGTCTCAATCCGACTTTCTGGGGAACAGTGATCGGCACAAGCTTCGATAGTATTGGGAGGCAGGGTGTTGACAGTATTCGGTCCAATGAGTTCATCGACGTACATCACATCGCTGTAGGCAGGGTTTTTGGTGCTGGTGCTTGCCCACAATAACCGTTGTACCTGTGCCCCTTTTGCTGATAGAGCTTTCCAGCGATCGCTTTGGATAATTTCTTTGTACTTCTGGTAGGCAATTTTAGCATTAGCGATCGCAACTTTGCCTTCGATTCCCTTTAGCTTCGCTGTCAAATTCGGGTCATCGCTCGCCGCACTTTTTTCCTCCAATTTTGCATCCACTTTGCTATCAATGCGGCTGAGGAAGAAACTAGCTACAGAAGCAATCTTGCTAATATCTTTCCCTTCTGCCGCTCGTTTTTCCAAACCCCGGATATAAGCCCAGAATGTCTCAACGTAGCTTTCTACAGAGAAGAGCAAGGTGACATTAACGTTGATGCCTTCACTGATAGCTTGCTCTACTGCGGGTAACCCTTCTGGGGTACCGGGAATCTTAATCATCACGTTTTCCCTACCAATAGCTTGGTAATAGCGTTGGGCTTCGGAAATCGTGCTTTGAGTATCTTTAGCGATAGTGGGTGGGACTTCAATGCTGACGTAACCATCTAACCCATTGGTTTCGTCGTAGACAGGTTTGAAGATATCACAAGCATTAGAAATGTCTTCAAATACCAGGGATTCGTAAATTTCCATCACCGACTTCTCGGCACGAATACCGGCTTCGATATCGGTATCGTAGATGGCATTGCCTGCGATCGCTTTTTCAAAAATTGCTGGGTTTGAAGTGATCCCACAAATTCCCCGGGTTTGAATTAGTTCTTTGAGTTCTCCAGACTCAATCAGCGTGCGGCTCAGATTATCCATCCAGATACTCTGACCATAATTTTTTTCAATCTGAAAAATCGGATTCTCGGCTGTCGTTGTCATTGCTTAGCTCCTTACTTGTTATTTGTCAAGGGTTTACAGTTATTTGGTTGTTCGCCTTTGGCATTCCCTTAGGGTAGGTTGGTTGGTTGGTTGAAGGTTGGTTGGTTGAAGGTTGGTTGGTTGAAGGTTGGTTGGTTGAAGGTTGGTTGGTTGAAGGTTGGTTGGTTGAAGGTTGGTTGGTTGAAGGTTGGTTGGTTGAAGGTTGGTTGGTTGAAGGTTGGTTGGTTGAAGGTTGGTTGGTTGAAGGTTGGTTGGTTGAAGGTTGGTTGGTTGAAGGTTGGTTGGTTGAACGCGATCGCGTGGCCTTTTGGCCAAGGTTGTTCGCCTTGGGGTTCGGTGTAGGGTTAGTTGGTTGGTTGAAAGTTATTGGCTTGACTATTGGCTTGACGGTTGGTTGGAGTGGGGTAAAGCCTTTCTCAAAGAGTAGCCGTCGCCTTACCCCAAAGGATAAACCGAAGGGTAGGGAGGTTTTCAAAGCCACCTTCAACCGGTTAACCTTCAACCGCTTAACCTTCAACCGCTTAACCTTCAACCAGTTAACCTTCAACCGCTTAACCTTCAACCGCTTAACCTTCAACCAGTTAACCTTCAACCGCTTAACCTTCAACCAGTTAACCTTCAACCGGTTAACCCTGATCTACGTGCCCTGCCACTTCCAACTTTTCTTGCGCCTGCCTTGCTTTTTCCTCAATAAAGGACTTGACCAAAGCTACATCCTCTTTGCTGCCAATAATTAATGGAGTACGAGCATGGAGGGTTTTTGGCACAACGTCCAAAATGTTTTCAGTACCTGTACTGGCAGCGCCTCCGGCTTGTTCTATCAAAAAGGCTAGGGGAGAAGATTCGTATAGTAGACGCAACTTCCCTTCTGGTTTCTTAACAGTACCGGGATAAAGGAAGACACCACCCTGATGCAAGATGCGGTGAAAATCTCCCACTAATGCCCCACCATAGCGAGCAGTATAGCCTTCATGGCGATGGACATAGCGAATATAGTCCCTTATTGATTCTTCCCACTGCCAGAAGTTTCCTTCATTGGTGCTATACACTGGGCCATGTTCTGGCACCTTAATGTTTTCCTTCGACAGGATAAACTCTCCCAAACTTGGGTCGAGGGTGAAGACATGAACACCCGTACCGATGGAATACACCAGCATTGTGCTCGGACCATAGAGAACGTAGCCAGCAGCAATTTGCTTATGCCCGTTTTGCAGAAGATCACGGGCTTCCCCGTCTAGATCCTCTCCTTCTTGCTTACGAATCGAAAAAATCGAACCAACATTCAAGTTGGTGTCGATATTGGAGGAACCATCAATGGGGTCATATAGCAGAGTGTAACGTCCAATTGGGCAATTTTCCGGGATATAGTAGGGTTTTTCCATTTCCTCGGATGCCAAGCGACAGACGAGACCACTTTGCTTAAATACCGAGATGAAGACATCATTGGCATAGAGATCCATCCTTTTGACAGATTCACCCTGCACATTGACTTCACCCGTGAATCCTAACACCCCTTCCATCAAACCAGCTCGGCTCAAGCGTTGAGAAATTAGCTTGGCAGCTAGGGCTATGCGATTCATGAGGGCACTGAGGTCTTGTGCCTCCATGGAAAAACTTTGGAGTTGCTCGAAAACGTGACGGGATAACGTTTTACAATCCCGATCCAGGGCTCTTTCTTGAGTTCTAGGTTCAGCTACCTCTGCCATAATTTTTGTCCTCCCTAGGTCTTAGGGCACTTGGTTTGTCAGAGATGTTGGTGTTCGCGTAGCGTGGCCTATTGGCCATCGGAAGAGTACCGATTGGCCCAGTGCCTAGTCCTCTTCACTTTCTATCTTAGGAAGGCATTTTTAATGATGCTTAATAACTTTAGAAGAAATACAGAAATCAAATCTTCACACCATTTTTCTTGTCTAATAGCCTATACCTGAGGTCAAATTGATGTGAACATAGGCATTGCAACCTTAAACGGAGATTATGGGAGAAACTAAACGCATTGGCATTCTCACCAGTGGTGGAGATTGTGCTGGTCTCAATGCGGTGATTCGAGCTGTGACTCACCGAGCTGTGGCTACTTACAACTGGGAGGTGCTTGGCATCTGTCGGGCTACTCAGGGGTTGATGCAAAATCCTCCTCAAGCGATTAACCTAACTTTGGACAAGGTTGATCGCATCTTGACTATGGGTGGTACAATGCTTGGCACTACTAACAAAGGCGACCCCTTTGCTTTTCCGATGCCAGATGGTACGCTATGCGATCGCAGCGCTGATATTGCTGATGGCTATCACCAACTGGGTCTAGACGCTCTCATTGGTATTGGGGGCGATGGCAGTTTGGCGATTTTGCGCAAACTTGCCCAACAAGGGGGGATGAAATTGGTAGGTATACCCAAGACTATCGATAATGACGTTGCCATTACCGAACGCTCTATTGGGTTTGACACTGCCGTTAACATTGCCACCGAAGCTCTAGATCGCTTACACTTCACAGCGGCTAGCCATGACCGGGTGATGATTTTGGAAGTGATGGGGCGTGATGCTGGTCACATTGCTATCAGTGCTGGCATTGCAGGAGGGGCTGACGTTATTCTGATTCCAGAAATTCCTTATACCCTTAACAATGTCTGCCATAAAATTAAGCAACTTCAGGAGCAGGGGCGAAACTTCTGTTTAATCGTAGTTTCCGAGGCGGTTCGCACTGCAAGCGGTGAGGTGCTTCAGAGTAATGTGGGGTTTGGTGAATGTCGATTAGGTGGCATTGGCCAATATCTAGCCCAAGAGATTTGTAATTCGATTGGAGCGGAAACGCGAGTGACAGTTCTTGGACACACCCAGCGGGGTGCCACTCCTTCACCCCTTGATCGCTTAATTGCCTCAGCCTTTGGTGTGGCAGCAGTTGACTTAATCGCCAATGAACAATATGACCGGATGGTGACATGGCAATATCGCCAGGTGGTGAGTGTACCGATTGAGGAAACGATTAAGCATTATCAAGCTGTGAATCCTAACGGAACTTTGGTGAGAACCGCTAGAGGATTGGGTATTTGTCTAGGAGATTAGAGTGTATTTAAGATTATGAACGTTTTAAGTACATGAATCGTGTTGACTGTTGACTGGTACTGGTCAACGGTCAACGGTCAATGGTCAAATTCTGAACACTTAATCAGTCGTACCAATTAGATGTTCAACAGCTTATTACCAACTACCAGGAATTGCGCCGTTGAGTGTTACGATTATTATTTTCCCGAGGTCTGGCTTTATTGACCCTGATTCTACGTCCCATCCACTCAGCACCATCCAAGCTTTCTATAGCTGAGTCTTCTTGATCTGATTCTGTCATTTCCACAAAGGCAAACCCGCGCATTTTGCCGGTTTCACGGTCTGTGGGCATAACAACTCGTTTAACGGTGCCGTAGTCTCCAAAAACTGTTTTTAAGTCGTCTTCGGTGGCTTGATAGGACAGGTTTCCGACGTAAATGGTCATGTCGATCGATGAGGCAGAACATAGAACTAAAGTTCAGAGGCACAGAAGAACGGAGTACAACGTATTTTGGTTGCTCACGGTCATGTCTGAGGAACCAGTGGTAAATTTCGACAGTGGCCAACCACCCCAGGGGGGGGAAGCAAAATCAAAATTTTACCAAAGGAATCCACTGAACTTGTGAATACCGTTTCATGATAGCTCACTTACGGGATTATCAGTGGTTGTCTAGTTGACAGTATTTCATAATTCATCAAAAAAATGTATTGGGGTAGTGCTTAAGCACCAATTAGACCCCAAATAACCAGGCTAAATATAGTTGAATTAGCTCTTAATCAATGGAAATAGACTGCGGACCTTTATTTTTATCATTTTCGCTTGTGTTATGACCATCTTTGTATATCTCAGAGCCATTTTGAGCCTCTAACCAACTCTTGAGAGGATCATCTGAGAGATTCAGGCGGAACACTCCTGAAAAAAATCCGCCCAAAAAAGCGACAGGCTGCTGAGTAAATTCTTCAAAAATTGGTGTCAGTTCATTGAGGAACATCAGTTGATCTCCTGGTGCTGGTTGTGCTGCCAATAGTTGTATGAGTGATTAGATTAGACATCTCCAAAAATTAACCTCAAACCCTTGCACTGCCTGGGTCAAAACCGAGTGTCTGGAGATGTCTATTGGGATTCTAATTGGGATTCTAACGTTTATTGACACTCCCCATGCCTAGAAGGCAGGGGATTCTTGGCTCACAGACCCGTCTTGCGTGGGCCAGCCGGAACCAGGAAGAGTAGAGGACAGATCTCCCCAAGCGTTTTATTAGAGTCGATGTCCCCTATTAAGGGGAGCACCTCTCCTTCAAATCCGTACGTGAAGGTTTCCCCTCATACGGCTCCTGGATATCCTGGCCTTTCGGTCTGCTCCCATGGATGTATTGGTGACAACTTTGATGTACTGCCATCAAATTTTCAGGCTTCCAGTTGTCGTGATTTTCATCAATGTGGTGGAGATGAACTCTTTCTTCATCAATGAATTTTAATCCGCAATATCCGCAGGAATGGTTTGGCTTCTTCAAAGCTTTTGATGTAGCGTTATTGTAGAGTATGCTGTTACGCTTGCTCCAGTAGGTTAAGTCTCCGTCATAAGGGGACTTAATTCCTTTAACCATTGTGTGGCCGTTTTCTTCCCATGATACTTTTGGGAAGGCTTTTCCTAATAATCTTTTGGATTCGTACCGATTTATTGATTTCTGCTTTCGGAATTTCTTTTCGGCAGATTTCATCGGGAAGTATAAATTATTAGGTGGGTCTTCCATACAGCACCACTTATGGTAGTTTCTCCAACCTCTTACAATGGGTGCTAGTTTCTTTGCTTTGATTTCTGCTCCATAATTCGAGCTGTTGACTATGGATTTTATTTTTTCTAGGAATTTCTTGAGATTCTCCTTAGCGGGGTAGCTCTTGAATCTTCCGTCATACTGGACTCGGAAATACCAGCCCAGGAAGTTAAATCCATCTGTCGTTTTGGTTATCTTGGTCTTTTCTTCACTAATTTCCATCCCTCTTTCGGCGAGGAAGGCTTTGATTTTATTCAGTACCTTTTCGCTGTTATCTTTTGGCTTTAGGAAAATTACCATATCGTCTGCGTATCGGACGCTAGGATGAATCTCCTCTATTCCGTCAAGTGCTATGTTGGCTAGAAGTGGACTGACTACACCTCCCTGCGGTGTTCCTTGCTCAGGAAATTCCAGGTCAACTCCGGCCTTGAGGCAGCGGAATATCCCAGTCTTTAAACTTGCTGGTGCAATTAACTTATCCATGATGGATTTGTGGGAGATTTTGTCGAAGCACTTCTTGATGTCCAGTTCGATTACCCTCTTATTTATGCCGTTTTTGTTGGAACTCAGATTGTTGAATATCTGTTTCTGGGCGTCATGAGCACTTCTGCCTGTTCTGAATCCGTAACTCCGGGCATGGAACTTGGCTTCATGTGCTGGTTCGAGAGCAAATTTTGCTAGACATTGCCATGCTCTATCAGCTATAGTCGGTACTTTCAACATTCTTGTACCCCCGTTTTTCTTGGGTATTGGGATTTCCCGTAACCCTTGGTGCGTCCAATTTTCCGCACTGGATACTAGTCTTTCAAGTAATTCAAACCGTTCGCTGTATTTTAGGGCAGTTTTTCCGTCGATACCGGCGGTCTTCTTGCCCTGATTGAGCTGTGTCACTTGACGGATGGCCAATAACTGTGCCGAACGGGATTTCAGAATCAGCTTCTGTATAGACCTTGCTTTCCTCAAGTCACCAGCTTGAACCGCTTTATACACTCGTCTTTGTAGGCGGAAGAGATTCTTCCGGAGTTGCTTCCAGTTTTGTCCTTTCCACAGTTCACTATAAGATTGTTTTCTCATGTGTCTAACTATGCTCTTCTTAGAGTTTGTGTATTCTGGATACCCGCGCCCAGTTTTGAGCGCATCTTACCCGACAGTGGGGATTAAGTTTGGCATAACTTACCGAGGTTACGACCTATCCTCAGACCCATATTTTTGCTGTCGTTTTTATTCGTTCCATCCAACAGATTATTCTGGTGATTTAGGGCAATCCAATTTGCCTATCCTCTTCTCGGAGTTTATAGTTATCCCTACCAGAACACTATGAGAATGAGAGGATGAAGTCCACATTGTATTTTGTTCAGATTGTGGCTTCCGGATTAGACATTTTTCTAGGATTTGTTTACCCGTGTCACCTCCCCGTTAGCGGCAGTGTGGCTAATCTGTTTCACCTCTGATTCCGCCCTGGTGCCAGCTTCACTCTGCGAGGTTGCCGCCTGCTCGGTGTGGCCAGATAGGGAGTCACTTGTCTCCTCAAGGATGGGGTTTTCACCCATATCCGTTAGATAGTTAGGATTTTTGAGGTTTTAACCCTCGCGAATCCCCCAACCCATACCCTTTCAGTTTCTGAAAGCTCCTGGTTGGAACGAACCGCACGATAAGTTCCCGTGTGCCCCACGGTACCCAAGGCTCTGCTTAGGATATTTTTAGCAGCATTGTGTTCGCGAAGCGGTTCCGAAGGAACATCACGATCCAGCCGACACCCGCATTTACAGGCATGGGTTCTAGTCGATAAAGATTTCTTGACCACTTCACCACAGCTGGAACAATTTTGGCTTGTGTAGGCTGGATTAACTGCGACAGTTATCCGACCAAACTTTTGGCCGAAATACTCTAACCACTCTCGAAATTGGTACCAACCTGCATCGTTAATAGACTTAGCTAAACAGTGGTTTTTAACCAGGTTTTTAACTCTTAAATCTTGCCTTCGGCACGCTGCGCGAACGTAGGCGACCAGGTCGTTAGACCGGATTACGCAGCGCGCCGGAGACGAAACCTTAGATAGTGGAGCCTTTATGGGTGTTCGGCTTTGCATAAAAGGGTTAAATCTTTTGTAATAAGGCTCCACTATCTTACGGTAACTTCTAACCAGTCTCTTGGCGTGCTCTTCACGTTGTCTACTTATTTTAAGGTGTGTCCTACCTAGTCTATTAATTGCTTTTTTACGGTTAGCAGAGCCTTTCTTTTTTCGAGAAACTCGACGTTGATAAAATATAGCGCGCTTTTCACCTTTTTTGTAAAACCTGGGATTAGGTTCAGAGTATCCGTCAGAGTCGGTATAAAATTCCTTCAAGCCTAGGTCCAATCCAACAGTAAAGCCAGTGGCTTCTAATTGTTCTGAATTGTCTACTTTGACGCAAAAATGGACATAGTAACCATCGGCTTTTTGGACAATCCGAACTCGCTTGATTAATTTTTGTTCGAATCTCCACAAGTCCCATGTACCCTTGAGCTTGACTTTTCCGATCCCCTTCTTGTCGGTGAATTTTATGGACTTATTATCTGGGGATAACTTCCATCCAGATTGCTTATACTCGACTGACCTAGAATGTTTCTTGAAACGAGGATAACCCTTCTTTCCAGGAATTTTCTTTTTGCAGTTATCGAAGAAACGTTTGATAGCACGTTCTACGTTCTCAACAGAGGCTTGGCAAGCATGACTATTGAGGTCTTTAACAAATTCAAACTCTTCCCTTAGTTGAGTGTTGTATCGATAGAGTTCTTTCTTCCCTGTTCCACGATTGTCCATCCAATACCGAAGTACCTTGTTACGGACAAAACGAGCCGTTCTAATGGCTTCATTTATTGCCAACTTTTGAGGCTCTTTAAGGACAGCCTTGAATTCCATAACCAACACTTAAAATCACCTCCTTGGTATTGATGCATTGCTTTCTATTATAGTCGATATCTTAGGACGAAAATTTTCGGGCAGTTAGGGAATAAATTCCTGTTCGGGCTAACCCCATGGTTTGAAGTTACCGTAAGGAGAGTGGAGCCTTGTCTTGATGCAGTCGCTCATGGGGGAAACCCCCAAGACCGCGCTGCATCGCTAATCAATAAGTTTTAACCTTTTTATGCATAGCCTGCCAACCATAAAGGCTCCACTCTCCTAAGGTTTCGTCTCCGGGATAGAATCCAGGGGCTTGCGCCCTCAGGGTCTTTGGTCAGCCAACTTGGGGCTTGCTTCCATCCTGAGCTTGAAACTACCCTACATTTAGGTGCGACCCGTGGCGAATTTAATAATTAGATGCGGAAAGCTCACCTTTCCGCTATTTTATGGGCTATGTCTAAAAAAAAATGCCTATTGCTGTTTGGCGATCGCCCCTAGCTCGCGCAATCCATCACAATCGCAGCCTACCTTATGCTCGTTACTTTCAACTGGCAACCGTTGACCCCAAGGGCTATCCTGCTAACCGCACCGTAGTTTTTCGGGGTTTTTTGGACAACTCCAACCAACTCAAAGTTATTACCGATACCCGTAGCCAGAAAATTCACGACATTAATCATCATCCCTGGGGAGAAGTTTGTTGGTACTTTCCCAACACTCGCGAACAATTTCGTTTAGCAGGCCAGTTGACCCTGATCACTGCTGATTATCCTGACGAAGGACTTCAACAAGTCCGCCAGCAGACTTGGCAAAATCTTTCCGATGCAGCTCGCTTACAATTTGCGTGGCCTGACCCTGGTGTTGCTAGAGTACCAGATAAACAAGCCTTTTCCCCACCACCACCTGCCCTAGATCAGCCTTTGCCAAATTTTTGCCTATTATTGCTCGAACCAGTCAAGGTTGATCACCTAAGGTTGCAGGGTTTCCCCCAAAACCGATGGCTTTACTACCAAGACAGTTCTGGGGAGTGGTTTCAAAAAGCTGTTAATCCTTAGCTTCGGGGTCACACCAAAATGGGTGTGGTTAAAATATTCTATTGTGTTACTAATCCGATTCCCTGTCTAGAGCCAACAGGAACGACAGGTAAAACCTTCAACCTTTAACCTGCTAACATTTGACAACTAGCTCAAATCCCATAACTATCTAAACACTGCCGAATTTCTTTATCCTGGAGATCACAACATGGGGCTTTAGCCCCCTTCTCTGGAGCATCTGGTGTTGAAGAGTGATCAGACATCATTGATGCCATTGAAGATCTTTGCTGAGTTAACTCTTGTAGCTGTTGTTCGAGAGACTCAATCCGGTCTACTAACGCTCGAATTACTTTGGCTTCTGAGTCAGGCAAGCTACCATGTTCAAGGGGATTGACTCGTACACCGGAACGATAGACAATCCGACCTGGTATACCGACCACAGTACAATCGGAAGGAACATCTCGCAAGACCACTGACCCAGCACCAATGCGGACATTATTACCAATTTGGATATTCCCTAGCACCTTAGCACCAGCTCCCACTACCGCATTTTCTCCTAGAGTAGGGTGGCGCTTCCCACTTTCCTTTCCTGTACCGCCGAGGGTAACACCTTGATAGATTAGACAGTAGTCTCCCACAATGGCGGTTTCTCCAATCACCACACCCATACCGTGGTCGATAAACACACCATGACCAATTTTGGCACCCGGATGAATTTCAATACCTGTAACAAATCGGGATAACTGACTGAGCAGTCGAGGAATGAATGGAATCCCAATCCCATGTAACCAGTGACAGCAGCGATGGAACAGCAGAGCCTGTAAGCCGGGGTAGCAGAACAAAACCTCAAGCCAGTTCCGAGCAGCTGGGTCACGCTCAAAGATAATACGGAAGTCAGCAATCAGGGCAGATAGCACTAGGGGTCACCATAATTAACGCTTGAACAAATTACTAACTAGTTTACCTTGTCTTGATGGAATAGCGAGTGGGGGTTTCCCCCAAGACCGCGCTACCTCGCTGCATCGCTTTTTGGTTACTCAACAGCCGTCAGGGTGTAATCCCACCGTTGTCCTCCCTCAAAGGCACCAACCCAGATTTGGTATGTGCCAGCTGGCCAATTTTGTGCAGTTATGCTGGCATCTTTTTTGGAACCTGTATCATCCCCACAAAGGATTTGATTGTTGGGAAACTGAATCAGTAAAGTGGTATCCTTTCCCTCTGTGTTGACCCCTATAGTTAAACTGGGTAAATCTGCCTCCAAAACCATCAGGTGATCTGGAGTAGGGTCTCCAAAACCAATACAGGGATCATTGTTGCGATCGCTATTTGCAATCGATGACAACGAGTAAGCACCACCGGTGTGACCACTGACTTCTCCCTGACTTGGGGAAAAACCCGGTGATAAGTTTAAAGAAGCAAAATTCGCTGTCTGGGATAAAACGGGCATAGAACAGAGGGCTACTATTAAAGCTATGACTCCTCTAAGACCTTGTCGCACCATTGCAAAACCCTCCTAAGACTAGTTGTTACTATTTCCTCCCTATTTGAGTACGAGTAAACTCTAAACAATTACAGTACTTACTTATATTTTCCTATAAACCTCTGTTGTTTGATAGGAATAACTGTGACACTATGCTATCTGCCACATTGATTATTAATTGATACCTTTGTCGTTAATTTATTATTTAGCAATTAGCTTAAGCTATCAGCTATCAGCTTAAAAGCTACTTGAGATGCTACTTGAGGTCCTATCAGTTGCAGATAAGAAGAGCCTCAACTGGTACGTCAAAATCTCAAGTCTTGTTCATTTAAAATTGTTATATTTTTGGAAAAGTACGGCACACGCGCAACAGTTTATAGCAAATAGAAGCGCTGGTAAGGGCGATCATGGTAAAGGGTGTCGATAGTTTAATCATTTAAAGCCTCCTTGAAGAGGTGATTAGTATTGCTGAGCAGTTGTTTGCCTCTAATCTCGATCTTAGAGGATATCTGAAAAGTTTTTTTATACTGAATTTTGCCCCCCTAGCCGCCCTAGCGAGCAATCCCTCGCTTGGGGGGAACAAGAATCAATTTGCTGCTAAAAGTACCCCAAGCGAGCAATCCCTCGCTTGGGGGAACAACGGGGGCTTGGATGTAGCAAATGAGACTTCTCAGACAACCTCTTAGTGATTGCGTCATTGAATGGTAGATTCAACTAGCTTTAAGATTTTTGAAAATTTACTTTCCTATGGAAATTCAGGGCAAAAACATCTAAACTATAGAAGCCTTACTCAGACAAGATTACAAAATTAATAAGCAAAATTACTTATCGTATTAGTTTCATATCGAGTAGGCATTTCACCATTAGATGCGTTTACGCTGTATGGAACTTGGGAATAAAAAGAATAGTTTGGGCACCGGATGTTAATACTGATGGTAACTACTTTAAATATTGGTAGATATTAATCAGCCACCTTGACATCTCCCCCGGCTAAAGCACGGGGGATTCTTAAAGGATGTTACGCGGTAGGGTGAACCCGTACCGCTCCACCCTTATATCGATATGATTTAGACAAGTGACTGAATAAATCGTATCGGTGCGGGAGTGTCAATGCTCCCCTAGCCACCTTAGCCAGGTCGAATGGCTGTGTGGTTACTTTTCTGAGGATGTTACCAGCGCCGTTACAATCGGCGTTGATCAACATTCCTGAAGCAGTCTGATAAAGTCCGCGCCTAACTCTTTTGCCAGATGGCCTCCATCCTTCGGGTTTTGCACCTAATTTCGGTAAGGAGTCGTCATCCAAGAAAGACGCTTTACTAGTGTATGACTCTTCTGTGATTATGAGCTTTATTCCATATTCGAGACAAAGTTGCTTAAGCCTTTCTATTAGTCGTTTAGTGGGAATAACTACAAACTTTTGATTACCTTTTCTCCCCATATTGGAACGGCTCTTTTGGCCTTCGTTCCAACCTATTACTATGTTTCCTATTCCGTCGTTCAAGCAGCGATTAATAATAAATCGGGCAGCTTTGTTGACTGCGTCCCTCATTTGATTGTTTCGCTTCAACTGGATTCTGTCTAGGGTTGAATTCCAGTATTTTTCTGGTTTTCCAGTTTTATGTTTCGCTACTAATCGGGAATAGCCTTGATTCATAGCCTTGAGCTTCTTTCCATCTACAATGAAGCTCTTCCCTAAGGTCGAAACGCAGGTCAGCCAATTATCTCCACCATGATCTATACCCAAGGCTTGGGAGTAATTGAGATCTGGATTAGTAGCTAGTGGCTGCTTCCCATCCTCTATGATCCAGTCGATCCACAGCTGTCCATAACAGGGGCGAACTGCGACCTCTTTAACCCAATCCGGATCTATAAAGTCCGGAGGATCTAAGGTTATTTGAGTTAGCAGTTCTGGCTTACTTTCTTTGCTAACTGAAGGATAAAACAAACCCTGCTTATAAGTGAGCGCCTGCCTAGGGAAAGTAACAGAAGCTAATCCACCGGATTTTCTGTAACGAGGAAATCTAGGTTTGTCAACTTCTCCTTTGTAATATAATCCAACTAACTGGTTATAGCTTGCGATCGCCTCTCCTACAGTTTTAAGAGTCTGCTGAGCAGATTGGGCAGCCATAGCTTTGTAGTGAGGCGACATTTTTAAAGCTTTATCTATCTCAGGGTATTTAACCCCACATTTGTAGGTCGTCCAACCTGCCTTTAGTTCGTCTTCTCGCCAATAAGTTGTATAAGCCTGCTGCTCTTCTAGCCATTTATAGTGTTTCTGTTTTGCGTAATAAATAGCGCAGTTAAATAAGCTATTAGCTTGCTGGCATTGAAATTCCCAAAACGCTTTTTCTTCATCTGAAAAAACAGCTTTTACTGGTATCGTCTTATACATTGATAACCTCGACCTCTTTTGTTACCATATGTCTAGTCTATACGTAGGGTCTAAATATGTCAATTCAAAACCAGAAAAACTCAAAGAAAAAGATGAGGGGAGTTCCTGTCTATTACGATGAACTCAAAAAACCACACACTATAATGTTCACTGACAGTGTGTGGAAGTGGTTACAACTTTCCGCCAAGGACTCAAACACCAGTGTTGGTGAATTTATAGAACGTTGGGCTAGAAGTCAAATAGAGGACACGACTGGATAAATCCAGTCTCTCTTTTTCATCCCCCGGCTAAAAGCGCGGGGGTTCTCAAATTTCAGTAAGTTTTGATAGCTGATCACCCCATCATCTGCTCATTATATTTAGGGTGAATAAATAAAATTGCGATTACTAGAGGTAGAATAAAGGTCAAAACTACGAAAACAAGCGCGTTACAGCTATTTACGTCCTATGGTCGCTCAATCGTTTGATCAACCTCTTCTTGAAATCAGTGTTGAACAACTGGCAAGGCAGATGGCAGATTCCCCGGAGCAGTTACAGCTTATTGATGTCCGAGAACGGCAAGAAGTTGCGATCGCTTCTATAGAAGGGTTTGAAATTCTGCCTTTGAGTGAATTTGCTCAGTGGTCTGGGGAAATCTCTACTCGCTTTGATCCCGCAGTTGAAACCATGGTGATGTGCCATCATGGTATGCGCTCTGCTCAGATGTGTCAGTGGTTAATCAGTCAGGGGTTCACGAATGTCAAGAATGTAGCTGGGGGTATTGACGCATACTCAATCATAGTTGATCATAGCATTCCTCGTTACTAATTGCAGCTCACTACTAACTACTGCTATGAGTAGATTCTGCTATCTTAGAACAAATGTTCTTACAGCAAATATTTTTAGATAAAATGTATTAATAACCAACTTAATCCTTGGGTGAGCAGACGCTGCCATAGCTATGGATAAATCCCAGATACTTCCAAGTTTCACCAAAACCAACCCTGATTTTTGGTGATTGATTGGGATATCTAATTATCAGCCCTACTGTTTTGGACTAAAGCAGGCTTAACTAGACCCAGCTTTTAGGCAACATTCCATTATTAGTATGTTTGATCACCTTAATGGTAACTCCTCCCTCTAATTTAGACTTTTTTCCCTTTCAAATTAAGTTCAGCTTTGGTTCAAAATGTCTCGCCAACAACTAAGTTTAACAACTCGGCAACAACATATTCTCTGGGCGACTATTCGTCACTATATTGCCACGGCGGAACCGGTTGGTTCTAAAGCCTTGGTTCAAGAATATGACCTGAGTGTTAGTCCAGCCACGATTCGCTCTTGCATGAGTATGTTGGAAAAAGTTGGACTACTATATCAACCCCACACCTCTGCAGGTAGGGTTCCTTCTGATTCAGGTTATCGAACCTATGTTGACCAGCTGATTCAACCGTCAGAAACCTTGAGTCAGTATGTTGAAAATTTACTGGCAGAGAAGTTGAACTGGGAGGAAGCTAAGTTTGAGGTATTGCTAAGGGATGCTGCTCAAATTCTGGCAACAGTCAGTGGATATATTGCTTTAATTACTTTCCCTGACAATCGCACTACTCGCCTGCGCCATCTACAGTTGATGCACCTAGAGCTAGGACAGGTGATGTTGATTATAGTTACGGATAGTTATGAAACTCAGTCGGTATTGATGAATCTGCCCCAGTCAGAGGATGATAGCACGGTTGATGAGTCGATTGTGGAGCGGGAGTTAAAAATATTATCTAACTTCTTGAATAGTAAGCTGCGAGGGCGAACTCTCACGGAATTGGAGAAATTAGATTGGAGTGAATTAGACCGAGAATTTGTCCGCTATGCGGATTTTTTAAGCAATTTATTAACTGAGTTGACCCGTCGCACTGTAGTACCTAAGTCCAGCCCGATTATGATTCGTGGCATCTCAGAGGTGTTGCGTCAACCAGAATTTTCGGAAATAGACCAGACTCTAGACTTGCTACATCTGTTGGAAGAGGAACAGGAGCAACTGTGGTCAGTAATCTTTAAAGTACCGGAAGAGTTGGAATTTAAGTCTCGTGTGAAAATTAGGATTGGTGCCGAGAATTCCTTGGAACCGATGCGTGGCTGTACTTTGGTATCTGCTAACTATCAGCAAGACCAAGTCCCAGTGGGAAGTGTGGGAATTATTGGACCAACTCGCATGATTTATGAAAATGCGATCGCATTAGTAGAAGCAGCGGCGGATTATCTAACTGAAGCCTTGAGTCAACCAGCTTAAAGGGAAGTGTTACCGTAACGGCAAGACGTTGATCGCAAATGCTGCATCTAGCTCTTTGTCGAAATTATTCACATTACTATACTTAACCGGACTTGAACAATTTTTAAGTCCCAACTCAGTTGCCTCCCTAAAACAGGGAGCATTGATCACCATAGGTAGATATGCACCCGAATCCACCCATTCCCCTTGCCACTGGGTGGGCAGGTCACGGATTTTTGTAGCTTCTTAAGAGTTTAGGAGGTAGATCTTCAGGAAGGTCCGTATCTTTCCTGCTTGTTTCAGCAGAAGACTCACTATGAGCCGATATTTTGTTGATAATCTCCTGGATTTGACTGTTTAAATCTAAATTTTGCCAAATCTGAATCCCAGCGTTAGCTCCGACAAGTATTGCGCTCACTACCGCTATCGGAGTTTTCGCTCTTCTGAAATGGTCCCTGAGAGTGGCACGTTTCATTTTGACCCCTTAAGTGATGTACATATATATTTTGTATATCATACGTATAGCGAATTTTACCACTAGCAGACAGGCTGACTTGGGGGATATTTTTTTCAAAAAAGCCTAAATACCTATATTTACTGGGTTATGGGAACCAGATCATAGTAATTTCTGATCACACTGATCACCAAAAAGCTATAATACGTATATCACTAGCCTCCAAAAAAGCTATAATACGTATATCACTAGTTAATGTCAATAAATTGTTATGTCTAGGAAACTAGTTAGCTTCAGACTATCTGAAGACCTAGCACAAGCCCTCAAAGAGCGCGCTGAGGAGAAGGGCATTTCAGTGACAGAGTTGATCAACAGACTGCTGAGACAGGGTTTGGAAACCGATGACTCAGTAGAGGAGCGTTTAACAGTAGTAGAAGCCTCCGTTGAGAACCTCAGAAAACAAACCAATGTTACTGATCTCGCACTTGCCATTCAAGGAGTTGCTCAATCCCTGGGAGTATCCCCTGTACCTAAGACTGACTCCAATGTAGAGAGGCGTCTGGATGAATTGCAAGAGTTATTCATGGAGATGAAGGAGAATCTAAACCACGTACTGGATCAGGAGCCAAGCAGCCGTAAACCTCGGTCTTCTCTATCAAAGGGGTCTAAATCAGCGCGATTGCGCAAGCTACTAAAAGATCAACAGTCCTCAGTCAACCCCGAGATTCCGAAAGACTCTAAATTCAGGGACTACTAAATTTAGTAACAAGATGCATACAGCGGTTTTGACTTGAATAGCCCCCATCCGTGATTAGGGGGTAAGCTGAGAATGAGCTGTTGGTGTAACCAAGATTCACTGGGTGTGTTCACTGGGTGTGTTCACTGTAGTCTATTCATTTGAGAACTGCTATTGATGTTCAATCATGAGGATTTTGGTCGGTTTAAGCGTCTTGATGTGTCTCCTGATCGAGCAAGAGTCGTTTTCGGAACAGACGCTAAAGTTGTTGGAAATTATTGAATCCCAGCGAATTGAGGGCTATGTTGCCAAATCGACTGTGGCGAAATTCTTTTATTACGCCAAAATCCTGAGGAGCGAAAAAGATGCGACAGAAATTTTATCTCTGGTAATGGGAATTCTAAAGGAATGCTCTGTCGATTACACCATCTTGGAGAAAGATCGATTATACGACCTTATAAAGGTGACAGGTTTTGAAGTTGCTGAAGAGCTGGTTTGTGCAATCGCTAATAATCTGGAAGCCTTTGTAACCTTAAATGCTCAACAATTAAATTCTATGGGCTTTACTTTTCCAGTTTTGCCAGTTTTTTCAGTCAAACAAGTGTTAGATCGTCAGTCATTAGAAGACTGCTTTGATAAGGACTTTGATATTTATGAGATAATTTATGAGCTGCTAGAACCTGAAACATCAGTGCTAAATCCGTGGCAGACTGAACTTGTTCAGAAGGCAATCAACTTGAAGAATTGGTTGGGCAATGACTTTCGTGAGGCGGAGCAACAAAATTGGCATCCATGGCACGAGATTTTAGGAACAGTACAACCTTCTTATAGATATGCTCTTAGGCACATCAAAGGAGTCCATCGAGTTAAAAAAATTAGCTGGGATAATAGATACCAGATGGCTTTAGTGCTCAATGTAGCTATAGAAACTAATAATGAAGTCGATATTTTTCTACAGCTATATGCTATCAGCAACCCAAAGGATTTACCAGAAAATACCAAGATGATTGTACTTGATGACTCAGGTCAAACATTTATAGAAGCACAATCACAACTTGATGATCTTGGCATCCAGCTAAGGTTTAGTGCTGATTATGGGGATAAATTCAGTATTAAAATAGACTATGGTGGTAATTTTAGTTTTACAGAGTTGTTTATGGTTTAGTTTTTTTTATAATTACAAAATGGGTAAATTAGTTGTAATAAATTTAGGAGATGGAAACATTGAAACTGGTTGTTCAGCTACTCTAAGAATTGGAGATGATTGCACTTTTACATTAATAGAAATACTAGGAAAATTGCCTCCAGCACCAGAATTTGCAAAACTCCATAAGCGCTGGCATTTAATATATCAAAACCTAGGTTTTTCTGTACGCGCTTTGAAGAAAAAACCAGAGATAAACACTTCTATCATCAGTAGAGATAAGTTTCGCCAATTATCCATAAATTTGGTAAAAAGTCTAAATAGTTGGCTTAATTCTGAAGATTTTCGTGTCATCAAAGAGGGATTGCTGAAAAATTTAAGCCATTATGAAGAAATTCGCGTACTTATCCAAGTGGAAGATATTCAATTACGACGAATCCCCTGGCATCTGTGGGAAATTTTTGATTTTTATCGGTATGCTGAGGTTGCTTTGGCGGAATTAACCTATGATAGAGTTAAGCGCACCGTCTCTTCTATTATCAACGATAAGGTGAGAATTTTAGCTGTTTTGGGAAACAGTGATGGAATTAATCTTGAAACAGACCGAGAATTACTAGAACATTTACCTAATACAGAAATTACGTTTCTGGTTGAGCCGTCACGCCTGAAATTAGATAGGGAACTATGGGACGACAAAGGCTGGGATATCCTCTTTTTTTCTGGGCATAGTTACAGCCAAGTAGATGGCAAGAGTGGCTATATTTCTATTAACCGAACAGATAGCTTAATAATTAGTGAGTTAAAAAATGCTTTAAAAGCTTCAATTGAACGGGGATTAAAGATAGCTATATTTAACTCTTGTGATGGGCTAGGTTTAGCACAAAGTTTAACTGACTTGCACATCCCGCAAGTTATTGTGATGCGAGAGCCAGTACCAGATCTAGTGGCTCAGGAGTTTTTAAAGGGATTTCTTAAGTCATTTTCAAGGGGAAAATCGTTATATATTTCAGTAAGGGAAGCACGGGAACAACTGCAAGGATTAGAGAATGATTTTCCCTGTGCTAGTTGGTTGCCAGTTTTGTTCCAGAATCCCGCAGAATTGCCTCCCACTTGGAATGATCTTGCTCCAATTAGCTTTATCACTCAGCAGCAAGCCAACAACGAAGACCTGATTTTATATCAAAAAAGACTAGAAGCTTGGAATCAGTGGAGGGAAAGGAACACTGAGTTAGTTCCAGAGCTCATGGAAAGAAACTTAACTGGAGCCAATCTTAGGGGAGCTAATCTTAGTAACGTTAATCTTACTGGAGCTAATCTCACTCAAGCTAATCTCACTCAAGCTAATCTTAGTAACGTTAATCTTACTGGAGCTAATCTCAGTCAAGCTAATCTCAGTGAAGCTAATCTCAATCAAGCCAATTTGACTGGAGCTAATCTAACGGCAGTTCAAGCATTGAATACTAAGTTTGAACAAGCCAATTTTACTGGGGCTTGTATACAAGACTGGAATATCAATCGTGCCACAAATCTTGATGGGATAATTTGTTATTATGTTTATCTACGAGATTCTAAACAAGAGCGCCGTCCCCATAGCGGTAACTTTACTCCAGGAGAATTTACTAAGTTATTTAAAAAAGTTTTAGAAACTCTTGATTTGATTTTCATTAATGGAGTTAACTGGCAGGCATTTATTCCCTCATTCGAGAAGCTAAAAGTTGAAAGCGGGGCACAGGAGCTAGCGATTCAATCTATTGAGAATAAGGGGGATGGTACGATCGTGATTCGCATCAACATACCTAGGGAATTCAACAAAGCAGAAATTCACAATAATTTCATCCATAATTATGATTTATCACTTAAAATATTTCAGGAAAAATATCTAGCTGACTTAAAGGCTAAGGATGAACAAATACAGATTTATCGTCATCAAAGTGCGGATCTAAAAGAAATCATCAAGGTTATGGCTAGCAAACCTATGAATAATGATATTTATATCACAAACACAGTAGATAGTCCACCTATATCAGAAGAGCGTACATTCAACATAGACCAGAGCAATTATTCAATCGGTTTTGGTGACGCGGGAACAGCCAATGACAGCCAAATAGTTGGCACTCAGCACTACTATGCCCCAACCCAAAAACAAAATTTGGCAGAGGCAGCAGCAGAGATTCAGCAACTCCTAAACCAACTCTCACAAACCAACCCAACCACAACCGAAATGGAGAAATTAGAAACTGTAGCTAAGGTCACTCAAGAAATCAAGAGTAATCCTACCCTGAAAGCTAAAGTAATCAATGCCTTGGAAGCTGAAGGAACTGAAGCCTTAAAAGAAGCTATAGACCACCCGCTGGTGAATATTTTGATGGCAATGATTGAGGGCTGGACAGATTGATAGTGTAAGGTTGATAAAGGTTTATAATGGATAAGATTTTTCCAGCTAGTCGTATTTTAATTCGAGTTGTAAACATACTAATTTAGGCAAGAGGCAAGAGGCAAAAGGCAAGAGAGAATAAAATATATAGGTATTTTGGGTAATGTAAAAAACTGTAATAACTTTTTAAAATGTATGGATAAACCTTCCCTATACCAGCAAGACTTTTATGCTTGGACTCAGCAGCAGGCCCAAGCACTGAAGCATAAGCAATTTTCTAAGCTTGATTGGCAGCATCTGGAGGAAGAAATTCAAGCATTGGGAAGACAGGAATATCGGGAATTGGTAAGTCGCCTTTGCGTTCTTCTTGGTCATCTGCTCAAGTGGCAGTATCAGCCAGAGAATCGTAGCCGCAGTTGGTTTTTGAGTATTAGAGAGCAACGTCGGGCTATTAAACGGCATTTACGGCAAAATCCCAGCTTAAAGTCTCGGCGGTCAGAAGCAATGATCGATGCCTATGAAGCAGGTCTTGATTTGGCTTTGCGGGAAACTAATTTACCAATACGAACGTTTCCAGAAGCTTGTCTTTATTCCTTTGAAGAGGTGATTGAGGAGAGTTTTTTGTGTGATACTAGCCAAGATTGGGAAAATTAGCTTGTTGGTTGAGTCAACAACGTTTGAGCCACATTACTTATGCTTTTCAGGCAAAAGGCAAAAGGCAAAAGGCAAAAGGCAAAAGGCAAAAGGCAAAAGGCAATAATAAAGAGGGTTTCAAGGGAACGGTAGTGGTAAAGATGTAGTCCAAACCCTGGCGGTGCGTTACGGGACGGGCTATCCTAACACTGACTACCGAGAAAATTAGGCCGAGCCCGTCCCTAACACACCCTACCGCTGTGAGAGCAAAAGCTAATTCGTGATATAATCCTGTAGAGCTTTTACTCCCAGTGGTTGCGACTGTAGTGAACGAATTGCTGCTGCTGTGGCTTTAGCACTAGCAATTGTAGTTACAATCGGAATCTTATAGCCTAATGCTGTGCGACGAATTAACCGCCCATCGGCATAGGCATCTTCTCCAGAAGGGGTATTAATAATTAGCTGAATCTTTTGATTCTTAATCCAATCCAAGACATGGGGACGTCCTTCATGGAGTTTTAACACCAACTCCACATCCAGTCCATGCTCTTGCAGCACTTTGCGAGTCCCATCCGTTGCCACTAGCTCGAATCCCAACTCGATTAAGTCTTTCGCCACTGGTACCACATTTAGCTTATCTCGGTGATTGGTGGAAACGAACACTGTGCCAGACAGGGGTAAACGCTGACCAGCTGCTAATTCTGCTTTGGCAAATGCCTTGCCAAAATCTGTGTCAATCCCCATTACTTCCCCAGTAGAACGCATTTCTGGTCCGAGGAGGGTGTCTGTACCAGGAAATTTCTCAAAGGGCAATACCGCTTCTTTGACTGCAATGTGCTTAGGGCTAGCTTCTTCAGTTAACCCAAGGGATTCCAAGGTCTCACGGGACATAACCCGAGATGCTAACCCCGCCAGGGGTACCCCTGTTGCCTTGGAAACATAGGGAATTGTTCGGGATGCTCTGGGATTGGCTTCGAGAATGTAAACGGTTTCCCCCTGCACCGCAAATTGAATATTCATCAACCCCACCACCTTCAAAGCTTTGGCCAGCTGGTAAGTCCAAGTGCGCATAGTTTCCAAAGCAACGGGTGTTAGAGAGGTGTGGGGTAAAGAACAAGCGGAGTCCCCGGAGTGAATCCCTGCCTGTTCGATGTGTTCCATGATGCCACCAATCACTACCCGACCAGTATGATCTGCGATCGCATCCACATCTACCTCTACTGCATTTTCCAAAAACTTATCAATCAGAATCGGATGCTCTGGTTCCACCTGCACCGCAAACTTCATGTAGCGTTTCAAATCCTCATCGGAATAGACAATTTCCATAGCCCGTCCCCCCAACACATAAGACGGACGCACCACCACTGGATAACTAATCCGCTTCGCCACTTCTAGTGCTTCCCCATAACTGCGAGCAATTCCATTGGGTGGCTGCTTAATATCTAACTTCCGCAAAATCTTCTCAAACCGCTCCCGATCCTCAGCTACGTCGATTGAGTCGGGAGAGGTTCCCCAAATTTGGGTTACCAGTTGTTGGTTGCCAACCTTCAACCTGCTAACCTTCAAGGCTTCTTGCAACGGCACTGCTAACTTAAGCGGTGTCTGTCCCCCAAATTGAACAATAATCCCTTCCGGATTTTCCGCCTCAATAATATTGAGTACATCCTCTTTGGTCAGGGGCTCAAAATATAAGCGATCGCTTGTATCATAATCTGTAGAAACTGTCTCTGGGTTGGAGTTGACCATGATTGTCTCAAACCCCTGCTTACTCAGAGCATAAGATGCATGACAACAGCAATAGTCAAACTCAATTCCCTGACCAATCCGGTTTGGTCCCCCACCTAAAATCATCACCTTCCGCTGATCCGAAGGTATTACTTCCGACTCTTCTTCATAAGTGGAGTAATAATAAGGTGTAAATGCCTCAAACTCTGCTGCACAGGTATCTACTAGCTTATATGCTGGTACTACTCCTAGATGCTTACGGTATTGACGCACCTGATCTTCCGAGGTCTTGGTAGCAAAAGCAATTTGGCGATCGCTAAATCCCTGACGTTTGACTGCCCATAACTGTTCTTTGTTCAAGGTTTCCAATGGCGTACGTTTGAGGAATTTTGACGTTTCCAGCAATTCCAGCAACTTATCCAAAAACCAGGGGTCAATTCCTGTGAGTTCCTGTACTTCTTCTCGGGTCATCCCTAGCATCAAACCATGACCCACCGTGAAGATACGTTCTGGATTCGGGGTTCGTAAACCATAGCGCACTTGTTCGAGAGATGGCAGCTTCTCTTTGCGATCGCATCCCCACCCGAACCGTCCAGTTTCCAGGGAGCGCAACGCTTTCTGAAACGATTCTAGAAACGTCCGTCCAATCGCCATTGCTTCTCCCACTGACTTCATTTGAGTAGTAAGGATTGGTTTACTACCGGGAAACTTCTCAAAGGCAAAGCGGGGTACCTTAGTTACCACATAGTCAATAGTTGGTTCAAAGGAAGCAGGAGTTTGTTTAGTAATATCGTTGGGAATTTCATCGAGGGTATATCCCACGGCTAATTTAGCAGCAAACTTAGCAATCGGGAACCCTGTTGCTTTCGAGGCTAGGGCAGAACTGCGGGAAACCCGAGGATTCATCTCAATTACAATGACCTGGCCATTGATGGGATTCACAGCAAACTGAATATTTGACCCCCCGGTTTCAACCCCAATCTCCCGAATAATTTTAATCGAGTAATCCCGCAACCGTTGGTATTCCTTATCCGTCAGGGTTTGAGCGGGAGCAACAGTAATCGAATCCCCAGTATGAATCCCCATCGGGTCAACATTTTCAATGGAGCAGATAATTACTACATTATCTGCCAAATCTCGCATCACCTCTAACTCATACTCCTTCCAGCCCAACAAAGACTGTTCCACCAGGATTTGAGACACTGGCGAAGCATCCAAACCCCCCTGAGCCATTGTTTCGTATTCTTCTTTGTTATAGGCAATGCCACCACCACTACCCCCCAGGGTAAAAGCCGGGCGAATAATCAGCGGGTAAGAGCCGATTTTTTGTGCGATCGCTTTAGCCTCTTTGAGATTATTCGCAATTCCCGAAGGACAGACCCCTACCCCAATCCTTTCCATTGCTTCCTTGAACAACAGGCGGTCTTCAGCCTTTTCTATCGCCTCTAGCTTTGCCCCAATTAGCTCCACTCCATGCTTTTCCAAAACCCCATTCTTCGCTAGGTCAACCGCAATATTCAGAGCCGTCTGACCCCCCATGGTTGGCAGTAAAGCACATGGTTGTTCTTTTTCGATCACCTTCTCGACGATTTCTGGGGTTAGGGGCTCGATGTAGGTACGGTCAGCCGTTTCTGGGTCAGTCATGATACTAGCTGGATTAGAGTTTACCAGTACCACTTCATAGCCTTCTTCCCGGAGTGCCTTACAAGCCTGAGTCCCGGAATAGTCAAACTCACAGGCTTGTCCAATCACAATCGGACCAGAACCGAGGAGCAAGATTTTGTGAATATCGTCGCGGCGGGGCATAGTGGTTGCTCTGTGGTGAGATGAAAGTTATTAGATCCTGACTATTATATGCTTGCTTGCCAAATTATTCCCTAGTTATTTATCCAGCTTTTACAAAGCATCTAGCTTTTTATCCAGCTTTAACACATCAAGAGCCCCGATTTGTTTACAGTTTACAGTTGACGGTTGACAGTCAACGGTTAAGTTAACCATTTTGATTAAAACTGTCAAACTAGAGGTAGCGATTTTGCCTGTGAGTGCTATGACCGTTGCCAAGAATTCAGAAGCCACTGCGGAAGTAAATGTAATGGCTGAGTCAGATAGTATTATCATTCCACCATGTGATTTATGGAGTGATGAACCCCCCTTGGAAAGCGATCGCCATCGAGATCAAATTGAGCTGTTACTCGCTTGCCTAAAGTGGTGGTGGCGAGAACGAAGCGACTTCTATGCTACAGGGAATCTCACTATCTATTTCAGTCCTGAGCATATTACCACCAGAGACTTTAGAGGACCTGACTTTTTTGTGGTACTCGGTACGGAAAATCGACCCCGCAAAAGTTGGGTAGTATGGGCAGAACAAGGAAAATATCCCAATGTGATTATTGAACTGCTCTCTAACAGTACAGCTAAAGTTGACAAGGGATTAAAGAAAATTCTCTACCAAGATACTTTCAGGACACCAGAATATTTCTGGTTTCACCCCGATACCCTCGATTTCCAGGGATTTCGCCTGATGGGAGGCCAGTATCAACCCCTCGACCCTAATACTCAGGGGTGGCTGTGGAGTCAGCAGTTGGAATTATTTTTAGGTGTGCATAATTCCCAGCTACGGTTTTTCAGTGGAGATCAGCAATTGGTACCAACACCAGACGAGAGAGCTCAAGCTGCTCAACAACAAGCTCAAGCTGAACGGCAACAAAGAGAATTGGCAGAAAAGCGGGTAGAGGAATTGCTAGCTAGACTCAAAGAGTTAGGTGATGAGTCAGATGCTTGATTCTCGCCATTGCTCCAACGGGCATTGGTCAACTAACTAGAAAACTAGGTAAATCCATGATCAGCTGATCGAGTGATTAGGGGGTTAATTGCTAATTTTCAATTTTTAATTGATACTTTTTCATTGAAATTAAGGCGAGAAGCGCTATAATTATCCAATAAAGCATTGGGGAAAGACAATCATGCCTCCTTCTCCTTTTCCAGGAATGGATCCCTATTTAGAGCATCCCAGCGCTTGGCCGAATGTTCATCATCGACTAATTACTGCAATTGCCGACTTTTTGGCTCCCCAACTGCTTCCCAAATATCAAGTTCTGATTGAAGAGCGAATCTATCAAACTATAGGAACAGATTCAGTCCTAGTTGGCATTCCCGATGCAGCAGTAAAACTAACTCAGACAACAGCCAATCCCACACAAACCAATCCCACACAAACCAATGTTGCTGTTGCCTCAGCGCCAAGTCAGCCAACAAAAGTTATTTTACCAATTCCTGAAAAAGTTAGGCAGCGATGCAGCGCGGTCTTGGGGGTTTCCCCCATGAGCGACTGCATCAAGACAAGGACATTTAGAGATACGGGAGATCGCCACAAGTAACCTGGTGACAGCGCTTGAAGTTCTTTCCCCGACCAATAAACGCTCAGGAGAAGGACGCAATCAGTATGAAAGAAAGCGTCAAACTATATTAGGAAGTTCAACCCATTTAGTGGAAATTGATTTATTGCGGCAGTGGGAACCTATGCCTACCTTAAGTAATGGCATTCAGACCCATTATCGAGTTCTGGTCAGTCAAAATCATCGCCGCCCTCAAGCTGATTTATATGCCTTTAATTTGCCAGATTCGATTCCTACCTTTCCACTCCCTTTGCAACCAGAAGATACTGAACCCCTTGTCAATTTACAAGAGTTATTTGATGGAGTTTATGACCGCTCAGGGTATAGCTTTGTTATTGATTATACTCGCGAACCAGTACCGGTGTTGTCAGAAGCCGATGCAGCTTGGGCTGATGGGTTGTTACGGCAAAAGGGACTGAGGTGATTGTTGATTATCAGCTGATTAATCCTCAAGCCAATTTTCATATAAGCGATCGGTAAGCATATGCGCTACGCGCACGCTACTTGAGGTGCCCTCAGCGGTCAGCCGTCAGCTTATTTTATAGCGGTTTTCCATTGAGTTAGGTACAGATTCATGGGTTTTAGGGAACAGCGGATCACAGGAACAGGCAACAGAGAAGACGGAAGACGGAAGTTGGAAGTGGGGAAAAATCCTGTTCACCTTATAGTTATGAAAAACGCTGTATTCAAAAGCAGCGATTGCACTACGCGCACCCTGCGCGAACAGTACCTTGGCCACAGGCCTTTGGCACCTCAAGTAGCGTGCGCGTAGCGCTAATCGCTGTTCGCTGATAGCTGATAGCTGATAGCTGATAGCTGATAGCTGATAGCTGATAGCTGAATGCTTACGTGATAAGTATAGTTTTTTATAGTTTCTATTCAACAATTATCAAGGATCCACCCAGCGACCATCAGCTTTAAT
>NZ_GL890954.1:34865-39578 GCF_000211815.1 Moorena producens 3L | reverse complement strand
GCAATATCTAAGCCAGTGAGGTGTTTAGTAGCTTCCCGCACCTTATGCAGAACTTCCTCTAAATTAAATAAAGTACGACCACAGGACGGACAAGCCACATACTCCACCATAGTTTTCCGCAATCCCAGAGCTTGCAGAATACTGTAGCAAACAGGAATCTCTTTTTCTGGGGCTTCCGTAAGAGAGACACGAATCGTATCACCAATCCCCTCAGCTAGCAGAGTAGCAATACCAGCAGTAGACTTAATCCGTCCATATTCCCCATCCCCGGCTTCAGTAACACCTAAATGCAACGGGTAATCCATCCCCAACTGATTCATTCGCCGTACCATTAAGCGATAGGCGGCTAGCATCACAGGTACCCGTGAAGCCTTGAGGGAGATCACCAAATTGCGGAAATCGAGGGATTCACAGATACGAATAAATTCCAGAGCAGATTCCACCATCCCTTCTGGGGTATCACCGTAGGTAAACAGCATCCGTTCCGCTAGGGAACCGTGATTGACTCCGATGCGCATAGCTTTCCCTTGGTCACGGAGGGAAATGACTAGGGGTTCTAGGGTTTCCCGAATTTTTTCCCCAATTTCCTCAAATTCAGCTTCAGTGTATTCACTGCGATTGGCTTTGGGCTTTTCAAATACATACAATCCTGGATTAATCCGCACCTTATCCACATGCTTGGCAACTTCCAGAGCAATTTTCATGCCATTGTGATGGACATCAGCTACTAGAGGCACCGATTGATAGGTCGCTGCTAGTTTCTCTTTGATTTCGGCTAGGGCTTTAGCATGTGCCATACTCGGAACAGTGACACGGACAATCTCGCAACCAATCTCGTGCAAGCGGCGAATAGCAGCAACGGAACCATTGATATCTAAGGTATCTTCATTAATCATCGATTGCACCACCACCGGGTATCCCCCGCCAATAGTGACATTAGCCACTCTGACAGGGCGGGTTTGACGGCGGTGGATAGTAGTATCGAAAGCTGGTAATGTAGCAGCCCTTTGAGGTGTGCTTAGAGTTTGCATAACCTGTTAGTTGCTTTGGCTTAGCGAAAATAGTAGGTTTTTGTATTTATTCTCTTAGGTTCCCATAGAATCAGGCGCTTTTGGCTTAGGGGTGAGAGTTTTCTACTCAGGAAAGTCGGTAATCACCCATTCATTTAGGGGGTTGAGATAGTTTCTTGAGCCGTGCTTCCTCACGGTGCGCGTTCACGCTTAGCTTTGAAAAAGCGCGGGGTCGCACCGCTGCCAACTCTAACATTTTGTCCAATGAAGTACCGTTAATGAACTGGGATGCCTCAGCAAGGTATTGTTTATTGGGGCATTTGTTACCTAAGATAGAACCGTTGATGCAGTCTTGGGCACAATTTACATTAACTTCCACAGTACTCTCAGAGATGGTTATAGCTAGTAATGACCACCCGGGCAAATTACATTCCTCATTGGCTAAAGTCATTGCTCTCAATTTTACGTTTTTCAGGAGTCGCTTGTTTGTCTCAACTTGCTGTTCAAATTCAATTCTCTATATAATCAACTAAAGCTTTTTAATGAAATCAATTCAAATGCTAAAAGAGGTTATTGGAGTTTTCACTATGCGTCTTATTTATTAGTTCCTCAATATCTTGAGCATAAAAATCCCATAGAACAGCGAAAAATTGCTATAGATATAGCCAATCAATTAAAATACCAATTTACATTTGATATAGCTAGGTATACAGTTCACTATAATTCCCCTATCTTAAAACATGAAGACACTTATAATCCGACAAATATAGGAAACGAAGTTATTGATATTTTTTTAAAAAATTAATCTAAACAGCTATGGTGTAATTACAATTACCAAGCCCGTATTTTTGTCAAGCAAATTAAAAATTTAAATTATAGAGACTTTAAGCAAAGTCTGAAAAAATATTTATTAATTTACGTACATAATCATAAATCCTTAGCCATAGTAAATAGTAAAATTTATCAAAAAATCGATCAACTCTACATTGACTATAACCAATCAACTATAACCCTCGACTTAATTCTGCGCACCTTCAGAAGATTAGTGGAGCTTTTTACGACTGAAGATAGTCAGGAACCATCTCCTCTATTTATTTTACTAACAACTCAATAATACGCGCTCACTATTGTTAGTATTTTGCTCAAAATTGTTTTAATTTGTAAGTACGTCAAAGCACATCTAGACGTTTGTATTGCTCAAATAATTTGCTATTACGAAAACTCTCCAGAGCAATAGTGTTAGTGGTTGATAAATTTTTGGGAATTTTTCAATATTGTTCTAGGGATTTACACTCAAAATATTGAATATAATCTAATTAAAATCGGATAAGATGATCAGCCAGATAATCCGAGGGTTATTTCTTCGGATAGCTATAGAGTATTTCCACAATTAAAAGGGTCTGACCTGCGTGGTACTAATCTTAGTGGTGCCGATTTACGTAATACGAAATTAAGGGCTGCTGACCTGCGTGGTGCTAATCTTAGTGGTGCCAATTTAAGTCAGGCTGACTTAAGCCTTGCTAAACTCAGTGGGGCTAACTTAAGCGCTGCTAATCTTAGTGGTGTCAAGTTAATCACAGCTGACCTGAATAGTGCTGATTTGAGTAGTACCAACCTAAGGGGTGCTGATTTACGTCGTACTAATTTACAGCAAGCAAATCTCAGCAATGCCAGTTTGAACGAGACTAATCTGGTTCATGCTGACTTACAACATGCTGATTTGAGCGATGCCAACCTTAGTGGTGCTAGTTTGCAAAATGCCAAACTCAGTGGGGTCAACCTTAGTGGTGCTAACCTTAATCGAGGTGACTTACGCCATACTAAGCTCAATCATGCCAACCTCAGGGGTGCCAAATTGACGCAAGCTAACCTGAATAACCCTAAGCTGTGTCAAGCCAACCTCTGTCAAGCCAAGCTAAACCATAGCAATCTCAATCACGTAAACTTAGATAGTGCTAACCTTACTCAGGCTCACCTGCGTGGTGCTTCTCTGAATTATGCCAGCTTAAGGAAGACTAACCTTAGCTATGCTCAATTAAGTCATGCTCAGTTGAGTTATGGAGACCTCAGTGGTAGTGAACTCAGTTATGCTCAACTGCGTCACGTCGATCTGACTAATGCTGACTTGAGTCAGACAAATTTGATGGGTACTAACCTATTTGGTAGTAATCTTCAGAAAGCCAATGTCCAAGGTGCTAAATTTTGGTACAACGCAGTTTTGCCTGATAAAATTCAACCTGAGCTAGAACAGCGAGGAGCTATATTTATTGTTAATGGTTAATTGTTATTTAATTTTTAATGGTTAATTGACGAACAACTAAGAATGATCAAGTTTTCTAAGCAGTCAGCTATCATTCTTAAGCAGTCAGCTGAATGTTTAGGAATGATAAGTATTCAATCGGACACAATGCTACAGTGAAAGTGTCTGATATTAATGAACCTGCTTTTGCGTTGTTGCTGCCATGAGTAATTCTGCTTCCGTAAACACCAGTAACTTTTGGGACTTTGATTTTACAGCCCCTCAACCGACACAGGATACAGATTTGCTTAGGCAGCTGAATTTCGTTCCAGGGTTAAAAGACATTCTCATGGTGCGTCAGGTTCATGCTCTAGAACACGCTACTGTCTGGGTTCTAAGTCAGCGCTATGGTGCTAGTGGTGCTGGTGCAACCCCTAGCACTCCTCCATCAGATAATAATGCGATAGGAGGACTATCAACTGACCAAGGATTTTATCTCTATGGTCAGGTAAATTTGGCTGAGTTGAGACGAGCAGTACCCACTGCCCTAGAGCGACTGACTAGGGGAGAATGGAATATGGCTATCCACCCCCGCTGCGGCACGAATCTCTCAGTAGCAGTGTTTTTAGGTGCTGGACTAGGGTTGGCAGTTCATCTGTTACTGCCGCGAGGACCGATTGAACAACTGTTGGGTCTTGGCTTTGCAGGGGTGGCTGCTACTCAACTAACACCTGATTTGGGGAACTTAGCGCAACGATACTTAACTACTGCCATTCCTTTTAACCTGGCGATTGTAGACATTAGGGAAACATCTGATATCTGGGGACGTCCAGCCCATTTTGTCCAGATGCGATGGATTGACTAAGCTTCAATTGTGATTTGTCTTTGGTTAGATGAGTCCAAGAGAACCGACCGACTTATACCAATTCTTAAAATTAAGACTACAAATGGAGATGGAGATGGGGAGATGAGGAGATTTTGATTAATGGTGATTATCCGAACATGAAATAAGATGCAAGCTTTAGATGCAAGCTTGGCCAGAAAAAAAATCCCAAATTCAGACGTTATATGTAACATATATAACGTCTGAACTTTCTTGATTTATCCTGGCTAGGAGAACATTAACTGTTTCGAGAAAGGGAAGCTTTTCCAGTAGCACGTAAGCTGACTGCTGATAGCTGTTCGCGCAGCGTGCGCGTAGCGCATAAGCTTACGGTTATTAAACTCTAGCGCCACAGTTGTGAAAAGACTGAGCTCAGTTTTTGAGTCAATCCCAAGCTCTGGGATTGACTAGCTTCTTGAACCCCCGGTTCATCCTCTGGTGAATTGCCAGGGGAAATATAGCCTGCAGGAACCACCAGCAACGTAATCCCGTGTCGTCCCACCACAGTCACTTGGTCATCAGGCACAAGGGTAACTTGGGAATCATGATCACATAACCGGGCGGGCCAGTATGTGGCTTTA
>NZ_GL890954.1:0-34845 GCF_000211815.1 Moorena producens 3L | reverse complement strand
GGATGGAATCAGGAGCCTGTACATTAATCATTTGTGTGTTCACCTCGTTTGACTGATTATGTTATTCTGTTCAGCCTGCTTGGTACAAAACGTTTTAACCAGGTAAAATCTGGCAACGTAGGCTGAATGTGAAATTTTTTTGCCTTAAGTGGCGATTAACCCTTGCCATAGATAGGGTTTCAGTCAAGAGAGCATCGGTATTCTCAATTGATATAGGTTTTTTTAGCTTCAACAGAAAATTCCGATCTTCTTGAAAATTAGCCTTAAATTCGGCAACGGAAACGTTTATTGGTTACAGATTAGATACACTTCCCGGCATTCAACGAATGACACAAGGAACCATTCTTCCTAAGGAGAGTAAACACTTCAGGATTAGGTAAGTTAGAGAATTAGAAACATTTTGTTAAAATCCACATCCTTTAAAAGTTTGGTAAGTGCACTACTGTATCAAGGTACTGTCCTTAAAACCCTGGAATAGGACAAATGCGTTCACTGATACACCCTGAAACGATTGAATAACGCTTTCAACCTAAACATGACCTAGAGTGATTATTTAAGGCTCAACCTAGATACAAGACCGCAGACGCAACTGACAAGCTGTAGATACATTTAAGACTCAGTAGATGCACTATGTATTCTTATTCTACGTGTGTATCGAAGAATCTGCCACCCTAGAGTAAAAGATTTTCAGACTACAACAGACAATTGTTACTATAGGCAACTTCCTCCAGGAATAATACCAGATTTTCTTGAAAAATGTCACTTATCTGTTGGAGGCGGGAAACAAGCTGAAAAATTTCCAATCCCCAAGTTTACTATAAGTTTACATCTTTTACAGAAAATTGGTATAACAATACACAATTCATCATTTTCCCCTGACATCAAAACTATTAAATTATGCCAACTGTTAGTTTAATTCATGCTGATTCCTATAATCCACAACTCTTACGAGCTTCCTTGGAAAGGCTGCTAGAACCTTTGGGAGGGATGAGTGCTTTTGTTAAGAAAGGTAATTCGGTTCTGCTTAAACCTAATTTACTTACTGCTGGTCGTCCTGGTAAAGAATGTATCACTCGCCCTGAAATTGTTTACTGCGTGGCTCAACTAGTCAAAGAAGCTGGGGGTAAACCCTTTTTCGGAGATAGCCCAGCCTTTGGGAGTGCTAGGGGTGTGGCTAAGGCGAATGGCTATCTGCCAATGATGACAGAACTTGATATCCCTATGGTGGAATTCCACGGCAAGGGTTATGAAACTGCTAGCGAAACCTTTAATCATCTGCGTTTGTCTAAAGAGGCCATGAATGCCGATGTGGTGATTAACCTACCGAAGGTAAAATCCCACATGCAGTTGACCTTGACCATGGGGGTCAAGAATTTATTCGGCTGTGTTCCGGGAAAAATGAAAGCCTGGTGGCATATGGAAGCGGGTAAGGATGAGACGCGCTTTGGGGAAATGCTGGTGGAAACAGCACGGGCGATTAATCCGGAGTTGACTATCATTGATGGCATTATTGGTCAGGAAGGGAATGGTCCGATTGGTGGTGAACCGAGACATTTGGGGATCTTAGGAGCATCAGAGGATGTCTTTGCTCTCGATCGCTCAATAGTGGAAATTCTCAATGTTGAGCCAGCCCTGGTTCCTACCCTGGCAGCTCAAAAACGGCTGGGGTTGTTGCCAGACTTAGCAGAGATTGACTTTCCTTACCATCGACCTCTAGAAATCCAAGTGAGGGATTGGAAACTACCTGATACTATGAAACCGATTGATTTTGGTATGCCTCGAGTAATTAGGTCTACCTTTAAGCATTTATATATCCGGCTTATCAAAGAGCCAATTAATGCTTATGGTAAAAGCTAGACAATCAGGGGTATTTGGTAAAATTTGCTACAACAGGATCCTAGATTAACCAAGTAACCTAGAGTTACCCTCCGATTGCTTAACCATGCCGCCCTATTATTGCTAGCGGCGGTTTTTTATTGATTAGTAATTAGTCATGGGTGAATACCAGAAAACTTGTTACTGGCCACAAAGCACTAATTACTAATCACTAATCACTAATCACTAATCACTAAGCTGGTCATGGGTGAATACCAGAAAACTTGTTACTGGCCACAAAGGACTAATTACTAATCACTAAGCTGGTGATTGGTGAATACCAGAAGACATAGTCCGACTTTGTATAATTAATTACTCTCTAGCTCCACTATTGGTCAAGTCCAGCAAACAGTGATAGAGTTCTTCGTTACTTTTAAGAGACCGAAGGTGACATTGAAAAAGTCAAACAGCCTGATGGGTCTAGGTTTGAGGAAGTAGCGATTAGCCCGAAGGGCTACGCTACGCGATCGCAGCCATCTATACATTGAGCACTCAGCTAATGCCCTAGGCGCACGCTACGCGAACAGTGATCAGCACTCAGCCTCTACAGCTAATACCGGACAAGCTGAAGCCTGTGGGTCAAACGCTTCAGCAGTCAGGAGTCAGGAGTCGGGAGTCTACTTAACCTACACGCAAACTACTATAACTACAGGGTGGTGGATGATTTGGTGTTACCCAAAGGATTTACCTAGGACGTGATAGCCCCTTGGGAAGATCCAGTGAGCGATTCCCGATTTGGTTACAATAATGACTATCTCTCGTTTATCTAAATTGGTGAGGACTCTGGCTACCTCACCTTTAATTGTGAATACATCAGTGCTTTCCCCTGAATGCAAAGTTATCAGAAGGTGTTAGGGCAATCCCTGCCTTTTGAGGAGGTAAAAGCAGCATTGAAGACAGCAGCAAAGAAGGGGATGAATGCTTTATAGTTGCCGGATAGTGACCCAATCAAAGGTAAAATTTGGCTTCTTTGTAAAGAAGCATTAACTGACCAGGGGATGGGGGTGATTTCCCTAGGTATCTAGGAGAGTTTCCGTCCGCCAAAACCAGAGCCTGCAAAATATGATCCCATTTGCGTTGAAGCAGCACCCATTAACATAGAAGTGTCAAAACTTGGTAAACTAACACCTTTGGAGAGCCATGTCAGAGCTTACACTCTCTAAAACTATAGAGTCAATGGCAGTGGCAGCGCCACCCACTCAGGCCGACCTTCCCTGTGACGATGATATACCAATGGAAACCGCACGGCACAAAGCCCAAATGGATCTGCTCATTTATACCCTATCGCCTTGGCTAGATAATAGGTCGGATGGCTATGTCGGTGGTAATATGTTTGTTTACTACAGCGTTGCCCAACTCAAAAATAAGGACTATAAAGGACCAGATTTCTTTGTTGCTCTAGATGTACCCAAGGGAGAGCGTCGAAGCTGGGTGATTTGGGAGGAGGAAAAGGCTCCTGACGTGATTATCGAACTTTTGTCGGCAAGCACTGCTGAGCGTGACAAAAACGAGAAAAAGCAGATTTATCAAAATCAGATGCGTGTGCCAGAGTATTTCTGGTTTGATCCTTTCAATCCAGATGATTGGGCTGGATTTCATCTCCAAAATAGAGTTTACCAACCGATAGAACCTAATCAGCAAAACCAACTGGTATCTGAAGCATTAGGTTTGAGCTTGGTGCGTTGGCATGGTGATTATAACGGCATCGAAGCAACTTGGTTACGCTGGGCAAATTTAGATGGGGAGTTACTGCCCACTTCTGAGGAAAAAGCTGAGCAAGAACAACAAAGAGCCGATCAAGAACAACAAAGAGCCGATCAAGAACAACAAAGAGCTGAACAAGAACAACAAAGAGCTGAACAAGAACGGCAAAGAGCTGATCAAGAACAACAAAGAGCCGATCAAGAACAACAAAGAGCCGATCAAGAACAACAAAGGGCTGATCAAGCGGAGTCTCAGTTGCAGCAGGTGGCGCAGAGCTTGTTAGAGCAAGGGATGACGGTGGAGCAGGTGGCCAATCGAACAGGTCTGTCTGAATCTCAGGTGGCAGAATTTGGTAACTAAAAGGAGGGTTTTTCTGGTTTTCTTTTCCCTTGGTGGGTGGGCGCACGCCCTGCCCCCCTACGGTGGTACTTTGATTGAGCTGAGGGTCTAATTATATCCCCTTCATGGGATTGGCCTACGGCCACGCTACGCGAACGCATGACTTGCTTTAGTAAAAATGTACCAAATAAGAGAAAATTAAGAGACAATCCGATCAGTGTTGGCAATCGAGATATGCGATGCTAAGTATTGAGCCGCTAAGCGAACGCATTAACACTGCTGTCTATTGTGTTGGAATCGATAACCAAGATCCAAATTAAAGCTGAGGGCTGATAGCACCTCAAGTAGCACCATCTGTAGCGCATTAGCTGACAGCTGAATGCTCACCATCGTGAGACAATAGACCATTAGTTAAGAAAATGACTTCAGTGACACCTCAACCTGCCAAACATAAAAAAGCGAGAGCCTTAAAACCAAGTAGCCGACGCCCTGCCAAGGAACTGTGTAGCGAGTGTGGACTTTGTGATACATACTATATCCATTATGTCAAGGAAGCTTGTGCATTCTTAAACCAGCAAATAGCTGACTTGGAAACAAAAGCCCATGGACGTAGTCGCAATCTAGATCATCCAGATGATTGGTACTTTGGTGTTAACCAGAAGATGCTCACGGCTAAGAAGATTAAGCCGATAGAAGGGGCGCAGTGGACAGGAATTGTCAGTACCATTGCTATGGAAATGCTCAAGCAGGGTAAAGTTGAAGGTGTAGTCTGTGTCCAAAACACTGAAGAAGACCGCTTTCAGCCGATGCCGATCATTGCTCGTACCCCAGAGGAGGTGTTAGCAGCACGGGTGAATAAGCCTACCTTGTCTCCTAACCTCTCTGTGTTAGAGCAAGTGGAACAATCAGGGATGAAGCGATTATTAGTAATTGGTGTTGGCTGCCAAATCCAAGCATTGCGATCAGTGCAAAACGAACTCGGTTTAGAAAAACTCTATGTTTTAGGTACGCCCTGTGTCGATAATGTCAACCGTGAGGGGTTGCAAAAATTTCTGGAAACCACCAGCCGTTCACCAGAAACGGTGGTACATTACGAGTTTATGCAGGATTTCCGGATTCACTTTAAACATGAGGATGGCTCGATTGAGAAAGTACCTTTCTTTGGCTTAAAGACTAATCAACTCAAAGATGTGTTTGCCTCCTCTTGTATGAGTTGCTTTGATTATGTAAACTCCCTAGCGGATTTAGTGGTAGGTTACATGGGAGCACCCTTTGGTTGGCAGTGGATTCTGGTTCGTAATGACATTGGGCAAGAAATGTTGGATTTGGTGCAAGACCAGTTGGAAACTCAACCAGTCATGTCAAAAGGCGATCGCAAACAGGCAGTGCAACAGAGTATTCCTGCCTATGACAAGGGAGTTACCTTACCGATGTGGGCAGCAAAAATGATGGGAGTGGTGATAGAAAAAATTGGTCCGAAAGGATTGGAGTATGCTCGTTTTTCCATTGACTCCCACTTCACCCGCAACTATTTATATTTAAAGCGCAATCATCCACAAAAGTTAGAGGCACATGTGCCAGAGTATGCCAAGCGGATTGTAGAACAGTACAAGTTGCCAGACTAAAAACTGAGGGATTGGTGCGCTTCGGTAGGGTAAGCGATCGCGTGCCTTCCAACTCAGCTACTGTCGAGGGAAATTATAGGTATTTCAGTTCTGAATTAAGACCCCATGAATTAGTCTTTTGAGTCTGCTTTTGATGTCTCTATTTCTTCAGTCAATTGAGAGAGTTTAGTCGTTTCTGATTTAGGAATAATCACCGACTCTTTACTCTCCCCGTCATCCAGTCGTTTAGCCACTTCCAGAATTATATCTGCGATCACTACCGGAATCCTTACTGCTTTCGTTTGACCCAGATTCCACTTCGGCTTGCGACCACTATTTTCTCGATAACCACCACGGGGCATAACTTTACCTCACCTCTGAATCTGAAATAGTACGTTTTCCTTATATTCTACAATCTTAGATTAATTAAATAGCTAGAGCTTGTAAAACTTAACTAGTGAGTGATTTTTATACAAAACCTGCTAATTGTAATTTTTTTGGTCTATTTCGTACTTTTTATAAAATCAACCATGAAATTCCAGCAAATGAGGTGTGCTAACCGGAAACTCCCAAAATTTCTGAAGTCGGTTTAACTGATATCTTGCACCATTGTTAGTAGCCGTAGGCTAGAAAGAAACTTGAGTCCACTTAGGTGGACTTGGTTCGTTTAGGCCAAGGCTTTAGCCTAGATTCCGGACTTGACCGGAAATCGGGGAGTGTGAGGGGGTGAGCGCAAGCCCCTACGATTCATCCATGGGGTAAGCTCACCCCCTCACATAAACAACAATTCTTGTGGTACTGTAGGTAATAGGCTAAATAAGCAAGTGTCACAGGCATGATAGTCTACGAGTTCAAAGTTAAAGGAAAACTCAATCAATACCGAGCGATTGATGAGGCAATCCGGGCTGGTCAATTCGTTAGGAATTCATGCTTGCGTTACTGGATAGATAATCGAGGTTTAGGGAGGAAAGAGCTATATCGGTATAACACCGAACTTCGCGCTATGTATCCCTTTGTCAAAGATTTGAACTCCCACGCTTGTCAGACATCTGTAGAACGATGCTGGTCAGCCATTGTTAAGTTCTTTGAGAACTGTAAGAAAAATCTCCCCGGGAAAAAAGGATATCCTCGGTTCAAAAAACGTAGCCGCTCTGTTGAATACAAAACGTCCGGGTGGAAGTTACTAGACCCCAAGCACATTGAATTTACCGACAAAAAAGGGATTGGTAAACTTAAATTGATTGGGACGTGGGATTTGGCATTCTATCTAGTTAAACAGATTAAGCGAGTGAGACTGGTTAGACGAGCTGATGGTTATTATTGCCAATTCTGTATTCAAGTAGATGTCAAAGTTGATGTTGAACCGACAAAGCACAACGTTGGTTTAGATGTCGGACTCAAAGAGTTCTACACAGATTCAGATGGCAATACTGAACCCAACCCACGATTCTACAGAAAAAGCGAGAAACGGATGAAGTTCTATCAACGTCGCGTTTCTCGAAAGAAAAAAGGCAGTGCTAACCGTAAGCGCGCCATTAATAAGCTAGGACGTGTACACCTCAAAATAAGTAGGCAACGTGAAGAACATGCTAAGAGAGTAGCGCGTTGCGTAGTCCTGTCTAACGACATGGTCGCCTACGAAGATTTGAGGATTAAGAACCTGGTGAAAAACCATTGTCTCGCCAAGTCTATTAATGATGCAGGTTGGTATCAATTCAGGAAGTGGTTAGAGTATTTTGGCAAAAAGTTGGGCAGAGTAACAGTTGTCGTTAACCCTGCCTACACAAACCAAAATTGTTCAAGTTGTGGAACAACGGTCAAGAAATCACTATCAACTCGAACCCATGTTTGTCGATGTGGATGTGTTCTAGATCGCGACCAAAATGCCGCCATCAATATTCTGAATTCTGCTTTAAGTACGATGGGGCACATCGGAACTTGGATCGATAAAGATCCCAACGCTTCGGGAGACCTGAGCACTACTGGGACTGGAGAAATCCTGTCTCAGCAACTTGGGTCGCTGAACGAAGAATCCCCCGGTTTCTAACCGTGGGGAGTGTCAAGAATGGTTTATTTATCCATTACCAAAAATTACCCTAAAAGAAACCGGGTTTGTTACCTAGATTAAGGGATATCATAATCTGTTATTCTTTCCTCTGCTGTAGCTGATCTCCCTATCTCCCCATGACCTGATCTGATCACCGGATCACTTTTCTTGCCAGACTTTTAGCCAAGCAGTTAGTGCTTGCGGCATTTCTAGATCTAGCGGTCGTTTCATAGCAGTAACAAAATCCTCATCTGGGTCACCTAATCTTCTGAAGCTGTGATCCAATCCAGGAAAAATATGAGTTGTCACATTCCTATTACCAGCATCGATAAGTGCTTGCTGCATTTGTTGAGCTTCTTCTGGAGGTGTATTGTGATCCAAGGCACCATGTAAAATCAGTACTGGGCATTTGACCTTGTCCACAAATAAATAGGGAGGATTCTCAAAATGCTCTTGACCCAGGGGTAGGTAATAATTAAAAGACCAATCTTCATCTCCGATGCGAAAGAACTCTTCACCCCTTTTTGCCCTAGCATAAATTTCATCAATCTGTTTGTATATCCAGTAAATCAATGGCATATTTTCTTTAAAATTTTTGATAGTTGTACTATCTAACTTTTCAAAGGCTTTGGCTTGCCATTTCAGTATCCCTTCCAGGTTGTTATAAATGCCCCCTTGCCAAACAAAAAACTTAATGTCTGGGTCAGAAGCTGCTAAAATCAAAGCAATTACAGCCCCTTCACTTTGACCAAGAACTCCGATTCTACTGCTGTCAATCTCAGGAATACTCCGCATCCATTGCAATGCCATCCGAGCATCATCTACCAAGTCAAATAGTCCAGTAGTATTAAAATTTCCTTCGCTTTGACCACATCCTCGCTTATCGTATCTAAATGTCGCTATCCCGATTTCCTCAAGAATTCTAGCTTCATCCCGGAACAGGTTTCGCTCTGGTAATGGTGTAGGGAACCAATCGGTTTTTGAATTATCTAGATTTCCTTCTCTTGTCTGAGGAAAAGAGCCTCCAATGAATAGGCAAGCGGAGGGGTTTTCCACACCTTCTGGTAGGGTAAGTGTTCCATAAATCCTTGCACCCTTGGATTCAAAGAATTCTTGTCTTTCCATTTTTTAAAAATCCTGATCACTCTAATTATCATTATTGGTAGCAGGAATAAAGTAAATTGGGATTATTCATTTACCGGTCGAATAGGAACTTGAACTTCACTGCGCTTTAGGGGTTCCGGAACAAAGGGAGAATCATAAAAAAAGCGACGGGGTGTACCAACGACTGTATACTCCGAGTGTTGGGCTAACCATTCCTTCAACTGCTCAATACTCTGTTGGTAGCTGATATAACTATAGCTACCTTTGATCCCAAGGCTCACTACTGTCATCGGTGCTATGTCTTCTACCTTAATATTCCTTTCAATCTGCTCAGGAGTGATATTACGGCGGTGGTATAGAAATGATACATAAGCCTCACCAACCTGAGCAAAGGAACCTCCCTGACTAGTTTCTAGGGTACTGATCGGATAACGAGTCTCTACCGGAGCAGTCATGGAAATATCGTTAGAGCTAATATGGCGGTACAGGGTGCCAAAAGCACGATTAGCTGCCTCAGACAGTTCCCCAGAGTAGGGTACTGTGGCAGCGCGATAGGCAGGGTAGTGTTTGATTTCGATTTTGCCAGCTGGGGTAGGAGGTGGAAACCCTTCTGGTAAGGGAGCAGAGGCAGCACTGAACACTCTCCATCCCAGTAAGACAATTGCCAGTAAGCCTACAGGCAAGAGAAATTTGGATAGCTTCATCAGGGAGTAAAATTAACTAACAGTGAAAGGTAAGCATTCAGCGTGTCGCGTATCAGCGTGTCGCGTATCAGCTTTGTGGCACAGGCTTCGACGCTGTGACGTAACGAATGCTTACGATCAATATTAGTTTCATATAGCGTTTGTATTTAAGATGTAAACTTAGGAGGTCTTTTTTTATGTAAGCATTCAGCTAATGCGCTACGCGCACGCTACTTGAGGTGCGGTCAGCGGTCAGCTAATCAACGGGAGGTAGCAAACAAGCTTACGGTTCTAGTACGGCTGGTTGAAAATCCCTGCTCGTTAGCACCTTAAGTAGTGGGCGTTGCTGAATAGGGAATGAATAGGAGTGGGGTGCGCATCATGCCTGCCCCCAAATATCAGGAACGGGCAAGATGCCCATTCCACAGGTGCGACCCGTGGCGAATTTAATAATTAGATGCGGAAAGCGCACCTAAAAACTCTTCAAATCATTCCATTATTAAGCAACGCCTAAGTAGTGTGCCCATAGCGCATAACCTGATGGCTGATGGCTGATGGCTGATAGCTGAATGCTTACGCTATAACTAATGAATTACTGGTTGATGAAGTCGGAACCACAAGTCTATAGCATCACTGATCTGGAAAAAGAAGGGAAAACAATTTGGGATGGGGTTCGTAATTACCAAGCTAGAAACTTTCTGCGTGAAATGAAAGAGGGAGACTTAGCTTTTTTTTACCATTCCAACACTAAACCCCCTGGAATTGTGGGCTTAATGGAAATTATTAAAAGTGAAGTCGTTGACCCAACTCAGTTTGACCAAACTAGCCGTTACTATGACCCCAAATCAAGTGTTGAATCTCCTCGGTGGCATACTGTGCTAGTGCAATTTGTCGAGGTTTTTCCCCATTTCCTAGAGCTTTCAACCCTTAAACAGGAATTTAGTGACCAAGAGCTATGGGTTACTAGACGTGGAAATCGACTCTCGGTGATGCCAGTTTCTCAGGCAGTAGCTCAGAAAATTCTAGAGATCAGTCAAGCTACAAACCCAAGTCAAAGGTAATATTTCAGGCAGATGAATGATGGATTAGAATATTTAATGACCCCTATGCTAGAGAATGTCAAGCATGTCAAAAATACTGTAAGATGATCAACTTGTCACGAGCAGTACAATGGCGACGACGCCTACGAGTTTGGGGGTTATTAACTATAGCAATGTTCTTGTGTGGCTGGCTGCTAATTAATACTCTGAGATTGCAGGCAGCAGCATCAGCACCTGTGGATACGTTCTTTGTGCTAGGGGGGAGTATTCGTCGAGAAATCCATGTTGCTGAATTAGCCAAACAGTACCCAGACAAGCGAATTCTGATTTCTCATGGATCCCCAGACCCCTGCATTTGGCTAATTTTTAAGCGGGAGATGGCATCTTCGGAACAGGTTTGGTTAGAAAAGTGTGCCAATTCTACCTTTGGTAACTTTTTCTTTAGTATCCCAATTTTCCAGCGGTGGGGTGTTCGTAAGGTCAAGTTAATTACCTCTGGCACCCATGTACCACGGGCTCAGTGGATGGCGCAAATTCTACTGGGAGCTCATGGGATTTGGGTAGAGACAGATTTGGTGCAAGAGAAAGGTATTCCTGGTAATTCAGAATCCCCTCTCAAAACTGGGATAGACATTGCTCGCAGCTTGGTTTGGGCGCTACTGTCTCAAGTCATTCAACCCCGATGCTCTGATCTAATCCAACTCACGGATGTAGACATAGAGGCTTGGCGTGAGTCAGGTTTCAAGTGTGAGCATCAGGGGGGAGATTTGATCTCTACTGTCAGCCGTGCAAACCAAAAACAGCAAGGTTCGTTGTTGAAGCAAGAATCCCCGTCTCTGAGCGAGCGGGGAGTGTCAACATTAACCCAAAGGTTCAACTGGGTCGTCACTTGACTATGCGCTTCCAGGGAGCAAAGCCATTTTCAACACCTTTAAGACTAGCAGCCAAGCTGGGGTAATGTCGGAGCACAACACTTATGAAAGTGTTCTTTTCAATCCAGTCCAGACCGAATTGAGTATAGATTTCGGCAGTGTAATCCTTGGTAAAGAAGCGATCGCTTTTCAGTCGTCGGGATGCCATCAGGATGAATATCCGAAAGGCGGTATCGCTGAAACCAAATCCCTTGGGAGGATTTTCGGCAAACATACCTATCATTAGGTCTACACTATCGATATCATTGTTGTAAACTTCCCGCAATTCTTTCGCCCATTCTGGTTTCTCAGTGATTTCCTCGAAGGATTTAACTCGATCGCGACCAATTAGTTCCCGGAACTGGTTGTAACGGGGAACCCCTCGCTCCCGATCTCGGAGGATATCTACAGCAGCTAAGTCAAATACTTCACCGTTGTCCCTTAGTAGCTGCTGCAATTTCTTTGGATAATTGTAAAGGGTGACAGCACCTGGGTGGCTGATTCCAAAGGAGTAGAATAAATCAGCTATATCTACCTGTTCTAGAATGGCACGTGAGCGCTTGCCAGACACTTCAAAAAAGTCTTTTGTCAGCAGCTCTTTACCGTCTTTAACCGAGTAAAACGGGAATTCATCGGGGATGAGGGGATGCATCCGATACACAGAAACGAATTCTTCGGTGAGGTAGAAGGGAGCACCATGGTGGTCAGTAGATGAGCCGATAATGCCGCTGACTGCTTCACTGTCCCCAAGACGCCCAAAACGATTTTTGAATTCCTGACCTAATAGACCCCACCAATTAGCTCTCATGGCAACTTGCACGGCGGGATGCCCCAGGATGCCCGGAGTCCATTCCACAGTATGAATTTTAGCTAGCAAGGCAGCATTAATCAGTCGAGCGTGGTCGAACAGGTCATCATCTGTCCAGTCAGGGTATTGTTTTTTCAGATGATCACAGATAGTGTTGTGCTCTTTGACGAACAGGATATGCAACATGCTCAGTCCTATCCACCAGTTATCGTCAAAGCCCACAATATCGATTCCGTTCTCTGGGTTGACAGGTAACAAACCGTCATCACCAATGATCATCTTACCATCGACATGGCTACGCACCTTATCGATAGTTTCCTGATAACTGCCATAGATTTGGGAAGCATCCCACCAGTGAGTTTCTCGGTTGATAAAGGTTGGGGGATTGTTGGTATCGTCTTCAGAACGAGTGGGGTCTTTTGGAGTTGTTTCGATTTCCAGAGGTCGATGCTCTTCGGGCCAGGGGTCATCCTGTTCCAGAGGAATCTCGATTTTCTCCTGGGATTCATTATAGCCATGAGAAAACCAATCGTGGGTCTGGAATTGAATCCATGCTGCAGCTGTTAGGTTTAAGGTCGAAGCTGGTACAAATTCATCCCGCGTCAATAACTTCCGACTGATAGTACGGGGATTGGGATTGAGTAAATTCTTTTCGTCGGGGTAGGCGTATTTCAGCGCTACATTGCGTCCAAAGCGGGTGCCAGCCATACCCATTTTAGGATCATTGGGGTCATTAAATGAACCATCTGCTGTGCGAATTTTCAGATGGCGACCATCAGGACTAGGAGTCGGTTCAGGGGGCTCCCCTTTTGTGGGTAATTGGGAAGTATCGTGCAGGTTTTCTTCCCGCATATTATCCCGGAATTTATTTAATTTTAATAGGGCTAGAGGAGTAGGGAACTCATGCCAAGGTTTCTTTGTCATTGTGCTAATTCCTTTAGTTATTACCGAGGGATTTAATGTTTTAGGTTTGGAGTGTCAGGAATTCTCGTGGGAGCTTACTAATCACTCCTAAGCCTAGGTGAATAAGACTGGGCATGATCTTAATTCACCGTTGTCTAGCTCTTTCTATTTCTCAGTTTTTTATGTTCATCATAACTCATTAATTTATAAATTAAAGAGGATGACCTAATAAATTTAGTGTTGTCTAATTGTCTAGAATTGACAGTACCCATCTGGGGTACTCTTTGCTGATCACTGAACTGTCAATAAATTTCACAGTCAAGGGTCAAGGGTTAACAAATTGGATATCCTTTTCTTGGAAGTACGCTGGTAGAGGGTCTCGGGAGAGTACATTGGTTTTGGATGTCAGCTGCTGCTGGTCGAGGAGAATTGCGATCGCACTCTTACACACAAACAGGATCAAATCCCTTCCGGGACAAGTACGAGATCCTCTCAGAAACAAATTGGAGTAAGTCGAATTGTCATGATCCCTCGGATCTAGCCACCGTTGAGGTACAAACGAATCGGTGGATGGGTCTCGTGACCGTTCCCGTTGCATAATCGGGAAAAAGTGCAGAATTTCCATGTCTGGGGGAATACGGGTGTTATTATACCTGTCGCCAGCTGTTGTGATGTGAAAGGTTCTGGTCACTGGAGGGAACAAACGACCAGTTTCCAACAAACAAGCTTCTAAATAGCTGAGTTTAGCAATGGTTGAGGCTTGCTCCAACGAACCTGTTTTCTTGATTTCCTGTCGCACCCGTTCCAGCACCTTTGGTCTAGAGGTAATCATAGTCAGGGTTCTCGCCAGCAAGTCAGTCCCTGAACCAGTAAAAGTAAACATCCAGTGGGGGATTTGTTGTAGGAGTTCCTCTTCGGTAGTGTAGGGCTTTATGCCATGAGCCATAGACAACAGAGAGGGCTTTTCAGACGCTTCGCTGCCTTCCCAAAGCTGCTCAAGAGTTTCATAAAATTTTTCTAAACGCTTAGTTTCAAACCTTCCCAATACAATCCGCTTGATCGGATTTCCCACCATTGAGAATAACACCTGTATATCCTTGACCAACCGCCCAGGAGCAACATTTTCCCCAAACACGATGCCAAGCATTGCCTCACCCATACATTTCCGGATATCCTCAATGTTGGATACTGGCTTTGAAAAAGCATGATGTACCTGTTCGAGGAAAGCCTGTTGGTACTGGTGCTGGCAACCTGTGCCAAGCACTCCCTCGTTATAAGGTCTCAGGCGCTGCCACTGTTGATCATGGCTGATAGTGAGGGCGTTGGGAGCAAGGAAAGACATACCATCCTTCTTGAGATTGCCTTCGATATAGCCTTGGCTGTCCGGTGGGTCTTGTAAAATGTGGTCTGATAAGTCACGCCCAGATACTAGCAACACTTTCTTGAGAAGAAAGTTTAGAATGACATTTTTACTACCATAGCGTTTGATGACATCACCAATCCAACCCCCTAATACTTTTTCAAGGTCGAAACCACGGGGGTTACGGATAAAGCCACTGGCTAGATTACCCAGAAGCCGTAACAAGTCGAGTACATTGGTAGAAGGGTAGGTGTTCATTATTCATTGCTCATTGTTTCGTTGACAAATCTTACTTGAGGCTTTACTGAGACTTATCCAGTAAGCATTCAGCCGTCAGCCGTGAGCTAAAAGCTCACGCTACTTGAGGTGCGGTCAGCTGACGTAACAGAGATTAAACCAATGCTTACTTGTTTTATTCAAAAGCTGAGAGCCGATAGCTGATAGCTGATAGCTGATAGCTGATAGCTGATAGCTGATAGCTGATAGCTGATAGCTGAATGCTTACCATATCCATTGCTTCTATTTTCCTTAAGGCTATCAGCTTAAGCCAGAATTTCTCAATCCACTCCCTAATCAGAACTAGTGGCTACTTTCTTGCATGCTTCTCACCACTTGGGTTACTAGATTTCGGGGCATAAATCTTATACTGAGGGCAAGCAACTGGTTTTTGAGACCAGGCACAACAACAGTTCGATTTTTCATCAGACCAAGATAGCCAATCCTAGCAACAGTTTCAGCAGTCATAATCTTTTGTCCACTAACCAGCTTAGAGTCTTCCATGTTTGCCCGAGCTTGAAAACCCGATTCTGTTGGTCCTGGACACAGAGTAGTTACCGTCACCCCTGAACCCTTGAGTTCATTGGCAATTGCCTCGGAAAAGGATAGGACATAGGCTTTCGTGGCATAATATACTGCCATCAACGGACCAGGCTGAAACGCTGCTGTGGAGGCAATATTTAAAATTTTTCCATACTGTTGTTGCACCATAGCTGGCAGAAATAATTTGGTCAAATGGGTCAGGGCTACTATGTTTAGCTGCATCATGGCTAGTTCAGTAGCCAGGTCTGTTTCAGCAAAAGCTCCATAGGTAGCGAATCCAGCGTTGTTGACTAGTGCATCAACCTTGATACCTTCCTCTTGGAGCTGGTCAAAAATCTCCTGTGCAGCTCCTGGAACTGACAAATCCTTCGGAATAACCCTGACGAATGTCCCAAATTTTTCCCTAAAACCCTCGGCTAGTTGAGATAGTTTCGACTCACTTCTGGCGACTAACACTAACTTGTAGCCATCGCGAGCAAATAACTTGGTAAATTCATAACCAATTCCACTGGATGCACCAGTAATCAGAGCCGTTTTCGGACGATCCTTTACCTGATTTTTTTGATTCATTTGAGGTGTATGTTTACAAAAATTAACCCAGAAAATCTTGAAGAATTATTTCGATAGCCTTTCCAAAGGAATTGGAAACAAGTATGACAGTTTTTTTCATTACAAAAAATCCCTAGACACTTGATTAGCTCTTGCCTTTTGAATCTTGCCTTTTGCCTTTCCCTAAGGGATTATGTTCACAAATCAAATGGAAATGCTATGTAGGTTATAGTTATCCACTAGTAGTTGTAACTTAAATTACATTTTAAGCAGATCACCAGATCCTAGGGCAATCAAAAATCAAGCCAATAAAGCAAGCAAAGGGACTCTAGTTGAGGTATAGCATACTTTTGATAAATTTAGGGAGAATGGGGGCGCTAGCTGAGGTAGGTGGTTCAGCTGCCAAAAATCTCTCTATTGCCTTGATAGTTATCCTCACAGGGAGCTTTTCCAAAACCGGATTGTTGTTAAAAAACTTAATAATCATGAAATATCAATGGTTGTTAAGTCATAATGGAAAGTGTTGGAAATTATAGTTTTTCGAGGAGAGACTTAACAACATCCAACTGGGGAGCAAGATTTTGTCAGGACTGACCCAAAATTGGCCAACAAACGCCCTTATACAAATTTGTGATAGTTCAATGACTCCTCCCCCAACCTAAAGCAAGGGGATGGGGTCAAAGGGGATAGTCACTGACAGTAATTTATTCCTAGCCTAGGGACAGCGTATAACAGAGAATCGGGCATCAGACCAAATAAGCGTCACAAAATAGAAAGGACAAAAGACAAATGACATCCTTATTGTTATTTACTCTCAATAAGAGCATTAAATAGTTTTCCTAAAAAAATATTCGGCCAGCATCTGGAATGCTAGGCATTGAGCTTGTAGCTTGCTTTATTCCAACAAAAGCCAAGATTCAACTAAATCAAATGGAAAAGGATATAATTTTTGAACCTTTGGAGTTCCGAAACTTGACCCTAAAGAATCGGATCTTTCGTTCTAATATCTCTGGTCGATTTGACAACTATGATGGTTCCGGTAACCAGGCACGGATCAATTGGGAAGAGAAATTTGCCCGAGGCGGCGTCGGTGCAATCGTCTCTTCCTTTACACCGGTCCAAATCCGAGGACGAATTTTACCTAACTATGCCACGATTGACCGCGATGATAGAATTCCTTTCTGGCGCAAGGTCGGGGAGAAAGTACATGAATATGACTGTAAGTTTTTGATGCAACTGAGCCACTCTGGTCGTCAGCGGGATGTTGGTGGTGTGGAGAATTTGCATAATAAGGGTCTTAGTTCAACCAGTGAAACTGAGTCATTTCATGGGCTGGAGTGTCAGGCAATGACACGCAAGGAAATCAAGGAAATGATTCAGGCATTCGCTGATGGTGCCAGACGAGCTCGTGAGGCAGGACTTGATGGGGTAGAACTTCACAGTGCCAATGGCTATCTGATTACCCAATTTCTGAGTTCAGGCATCAACGACCGCAAGGATGAGTATGGCGGTTCTCTGGAAAATCGAGCTCGTTTCTTGCTGGAGATTATCCAGGGAATACGCAAGGAGGTAGGAAACGATTTTCACCTCCAGGCAAAAATCAGTGCAGTGGAATACAACGATGCTGTGATTCCTTGGGATAAGCCTGGGAATACCCTGGAAGACTCTATCCAAATCTGCAAGTGGGTCGAGGAAGCTGGAGCAGATGCCCTTCATATATCCACTGGAAGCTTATTTCCCCACCCGTTGAACCCACCCGGTGAGTTTCCCCGGGACGAAGCATCCCGATGGTACGAGATCATGCTCGGAAGCGGTATCTATACCTTCCGCAATTACTTACTGTTCCGGTATAGATTCCTATTTCCCATCTTCTTGTTCTTGTGGAACCGAGTTTACAGAAAGGGTTCGACTCAGCCGATAATCGGCAAAGATGTACAGGATAAAGCCTTGGACGACTCCTTCCGGGAGTTTGTATCAAGTCAAACCATGCAGGAACTCCTAGATAAATACCAAGGTATTAGCATCAGTGATGCTCGGGAAATCAAAAAGCATGTCAATATCCCAGTCATCTGCACGGGAGGTTTTCAGCAAGCATCTTACATCCGTGAGGCGATTAGTGAAGGATTCTGTGATGCAGTTAGTATCGCCCGTCCTCTGGTTGCCAATAATGACCTAGTCCAGCAGTTTCAGCAAGGAAAAGACTTGCCAGAACGACCCTGCACCTACTGCAACAAGTGCTTGGTCAATGCCCTACAAAACCCCCTAGGCTGCTACGATGTGCGCCGATATAATGACGACCACGACAAAATGATTGAACAGGTGATGACTGTATTTGATCCACCGCCATTCTCCTAATTCTTAATTATATTGGTAAACAACGAGGAATAAAAACCTTTTGTAAGAAACATTTTTGTTTCTTTACATGTTATAGAGAATGCGATCGCGTAGCGTAGCCCTTCGGGCTAATCGCTTTCCTCGAACGCTTTTTTCTATAGGAGTTAGGATGTTACGGTACATAGGTTGAGGGGGCACGGCTGTGTACCCCTACAAATGGCGTTCATTTTTGGATACAAGGGTAAGTCTTGATCTACTCAGGACTGAGCACTGAACACTGACGCACTATTTTATAGATCACAGCTAAGAAACTTATGAGTGAATCAGAAAACCCAACCCTACTCAAGGGTGCTTTCAAAAGCTTAAAGCGGTTTTGGCTTCTTATTATCGGAGTTGTACTGGTCATCACCCTAGTGATAGCTTGGCCGTTGATATCCAACTCCCCAGTTAGATATGCAGATATTAATGACCACTTTAAGTATGGTTCCATCGGCAGCGAGCCAGTGAATGGAGTTCCCTACTGGATCTGGAAAGTACTGCCAGCAATTTTCCCAGATAAGCTACCCGGTGAGGGTTATGCTTCATTAGGCTTTATCTATGAACCAGGACAAGACAGACCCATCGGCTTTTCAAAGCGTCGGATGTTCGTTGACCGTGTTGGTTTAAATTGTGCAGTCTGCCATGCTGGTACAGTGCGAGATACCCGCGATAGTACACCCCGGGTAATCACCACCATGCCTTCCAATACGGTCGATCTATCGGGCTACATCAAGTTAATCTCCGAAGTAGCATTTGATCCACGATTCAACGCTGACCGGATTTTGGCAGAGATTGCAGCCCAAGGGGAAAAGTTCAACCCGATCCAGAAATTGATTTATCGCTACCTGGTTATTCCCCAGACTCGGGATGCTTTAATTGCTCAGGGTAGCCTACTCGCCTTTTTAGATAACCAACTTGATCGCGGTCCTGGGCGGGTGGATACTTTTAATCCCTATAAATCCCTGCAATTTCGCTTCCCAATGGATCAGTTAGATCCTGATGAACTGATTGGTGGTGCAGATTTTCCCTCCATCTGGAATCAGAAGCCTCGTGAGGGTTTGCAGTTGCACTGGGATGGTGATAACGACTCGGTGGATGAGCGGAACCTGAGCGCTGCTTTGGGTGCAGGGGTCACACCAACCACGGTAGATTTGGATGGGATTCAACGGGTTGCTGATTGGCTGTGGGAATTACCACCCCCGCCCTATCCCTATGAAATTAACCAGAATTTGGCAGCAGTGGGTAAGCCAATTTATGAAAACAACTGCGCCAGTTGCCATGCTTTTGGTGGTTCAAAGGTTGGCAAGGTAACACCTATTGAAGAAATTGGTACAGACCGATATCGCCTGGATTCCTACACCTATGAACTACTTTCTAACCAAAATACCCTCTTTGTTGGCACACCAAGGCGTTTCAAACATTTCCGCAAGACTAATGGCTATGCCAATGTGCCCCTAGATGGAATTTGGCTACGAGCTCCCTATTTACACAATGGTTCAGTACCAACTCTCAGAGACTTGTTAGAAACCCCCGAAAACCGACCCAAAGAATTCTATCGAGGTGATGATGTTTTCGATCAGCAAAAGGTTGGTTTTGTTTCCGATGTAGCCGAGGATAATACCAAGGAATTCTTTAAGATTGATACAACAATTCCTGGCAATTTAAAGAGTGGTCACCTGTATGGAACTGACCTCTCTCCAGAAGCAAAAGATGCCTTAGTAGAGTACATGAAGACTCTTTAGTAAGGGATAAATGTCAACAATTATGGACAACAAAAATCAACCAATACATTAAACAAAGAGATTAAAACAACAGATTCAAGCAAGAGGTAAAATGAACACTTACGCTAAATGGTTTGGTCGTGTGGTATGGCTTGGCCTCATTATCAATGTGGTGTTTTTTGTCATTCCCTTATTGTTCTTCCCAGAAGTCATGCTTTCGTTATTAAAAATGCAAATTCCAGTGCCGATTATCTGGGTACGTGCTGCAGGGTTGCTGTTGCTGGAAATCAGTATTTTATACATTCCTGGTGCCATGGATCCCTATCGCTATAAAGCAACAGCTTGGATGTCGATATTGGTCACACGAGGTGGTGGAGCTACGTTTTTTATAACGGCTGTCTTGTTATTTGGTCAAGATCTGGGATTTCTGAGTATCGCTTTGGTTGACCTTGTCTTCGCAGTTATCCAAGGAATTCTATTATTCCTTGCCCTGCAAACTCAACAACCCTTTATTTTAGAAACAGCCAAGGGATTATCCTAACTTTTAGGGAATAGTAATACTTATCACCTAGCACTGCACTCACCACTATCTAGCAGTAGGGAGAACAATAACGTTATGGAAATGGTGAAGACGAAATTAGGGAAAATACTAATAACGATTGTGATTAGTATTTTCTTGCTGGCTGGAGTTGTAGCCTATGTGGGATGGTACAATCTATTTCGAGAAGACCCCAATCCTCCCACTTATTACGATTATGAGTCGCCAGAAGAACACTTCAAGTATGGTTCCATTGGCACAGAAAATGCTGAAGGTGTACCGTATTTAATTTGGCTGGTGCTTCCCCGGATATTTCCAGACCAACTACCAGGACCTGGTGGTTATACGTCTTTGGGAATTACCTGGGAAGAGGGGAAAGAATTGCCCATTGGCTTTTCTAAAAAAACTATTGGTTTTCCCCGTCAGGGCATAACTTGTGCTGCCTGTCATACGGCTACATTTCGCGAAAATCCTAAAGATAAACCTACCATTATTTTAGGAGGACCCTCAAGTAAGTTTGATTCTCAAGGCTACCTCCGATTTCTGCAAGATTGTGCCAATGACCCACGATTTACAGCAGACTATATTCTTGGAGAAATTGGATACAATTATGAACTTTCTTGGTTTGATAAACTACTTTATCGCTATGTAATTATTCCTCAGACCAGGAAATCAATTCTGGAACTTGGGGAAGGATATGCTTGGATGGATTCCCGTCCGGACTGGGGACCTGGTCGAATCTCTCCATTCAACCCTGGCAAGTTTCGATACTTAGAACAGCCTCTAGATGATTCTGTTGACAACTCCGACATGATGTCGATTTGGAATCAAAAGATGCATGAAGGATTTGCCTATCATTGGGATGGCTTAGAAACGTCACTAACGGAAACCATCCAGACTGGGGCAATCGGGGATGGTGCTACTAGGAAGTCGATTAATATCGAAGGTTTAAAGCGGGTAGAAGATTATATTACTGAATTACCTCCTCCCCCATATCCTTTTGAGGTTAATCAAACATTGGCAGCAAAAGGTAGTGAGATTTTTGCTAATACCTGTGCATCCTGCCATGCTTTTGGTGGAGAACGGACAGGAACTGTTATTCCTATCGATGAGATTGGTACTGACCGCAACCGCTTAGATATGTGGACTCAGGAAGCAGCTGATGCTTATAATGAGTACGCTGAAGGCTATGAATGGGACTTTGACTACCTGCGTAAGACTAATGGTTATGTGGCAGTAGCCCTTGATGGACTTTGGCTAAGAGCTCCTTATCTCCATAATGGTTCGGTGCCTAATCTAACAAACTTACTGGAAACTCCTGAAAACCGGACGAAGGTATTTTACCGGGGATATGATGTCTATGATCCCGAAGAAGTCGGCTTTGTCTCGGAGGGCGCAAATGCTGAGAAGGAGGGTTTCAGATACGATACTAGCGTTATAGCTAACGGTAACCAAGGACATATTTATGGCACTGATTTACCTGAACAGGATAAGAAAGCCTTGATTGAGTATCTCAAAACTCTGTGATCTCCTTGACTGTCTAGAGCACTAGCATATGGGGGAGTTTATCTGCCCCATATGCAGCAATTAAACTAATTGTCTTTAGTGATATCTTTCACTTTCAGTTAAACGACAGTATTCTATATAACAATTATCAAAATAACCAAACTTTTTTTGGGCGACTCTACAAGCTAAAAACTAGTATTTTATTGTTTTTTCTACCCTCTTAAGTAATTCAATTCTCAGTGATTTGATTTAAGCGATCGCAAATCCCTCTTAGTTCGGTTTGATTACACACTGGATCTCGTGGTGCTGGCAATTCTGTGTTGGGCCATGTGGGTAGATCAAAACAGGGACAACAGGTTGGTGGTATCCCAGCCGTTTTAATGGCTAAAGGCATATCACAACGGGCACAAGGCAGTATATCCCACTTGGGTGTTAATAAATCCGCAATTGCTGGCTCAGTTCCTTCCAGGTAACAATCACCAGTCTCTGGTGAAATAGCTAGCTGCCAAATAGTTTCAAATTCTTGGCTGTAGTGCTTGCCATTTGTGAATGATTGCGGCTGCATAGCTGAAAAACCATTGCGCATCACAACTTTTTTGCCTAACTGGAACCAGTAGGTGAGATAGCGTTTGACTTGTGATTCAGATGCCATGGTTTTGTTAGTAGTTAGTTTTAATCCGTTAATGAACGACTGAGCTAGGAGGCTTCTTCTCCACTGCCGGTATCTTTCCCCTCTTGCGATGGATTTAATTAGGTTTGAGGTGATTCGCCAACAGTACCATTATAGGGTAATGGTTGACCCAGGGTACTGAGATTAAGCACATGACCACCGGTGACTAAGTAGACTGGATTAGCCAAGTGCCCCAAATAACGCACCACATTTCCCAAGCGATCGCGAAATGCCCTACCCATAGGATAAGCTGGAACCACTCCCCAGCCAGCCTCTTCTGCAACAAAAATTACAGAACCTTTAACCTTGGTCAAACTATTCCATAAGTTTTGTAAGGTTTGCTGCCAAACAGTATCATCCTGTTCTAGGCAATTGGCAACCCAGGTTCCTAGAGAATCTACTAACAGGCAGTGATTGATGTCAGAATAGTTGGTAATTGTTGTTGCCAAGTCCAGTGGTACCAAAAGGGTTGTCCACGAACTGGGGCGTCGCTGCTGATGTTTTTCAATCCGAGCCAGCCACTCTGGATCATCCGGGTTGGTTGTGGCAGTAGCGACGTATATTACCGATTTGCCAGTCTGCGTGGCCAGGGTTTCTGCCCACTCGCTTTTGCCAGACCTGGATGGTCCGGTGACTAAAATTAAATTACTGCTCAATTTTGTACTGGTAAATTTAGTAGTATTCAAGGCTATTGGGAGTTATCTTCGCTTTAGTCAAAATTAATAGACCCTATCGTCGAGAATAATGGGCATCTTAGCCCTTGACATCAACTATATTTACTCACAAAATCAGTCTTCATGAAATCCAAATTGCGACGGATCGAGACAACACTAAATCAGTTAGCAAAAGCTAGTGCCACTGATTCATCACAACCATCCCCAGCTGTGGCTGATCAAACTAATCACCAACAAGCAGGTGTAGTAAGTCGTAGAAATAAAAAGGAACCTTCTTTCTCTATGGCAGTACAACCGTTCCCCACTCGCCAGGATGAACAGAAGATACCGACTCTGCCTAGATTGAAATACCCTAAACTGGGAAACCATCGCCATGGTGCTAACCCAGCTTTGGCAATGAATCTGTTGCAAGACATTGAGGGAATTGTTCTGGGTTGGCAGCAGGAACTGCACAAAATCCTCCTTCAAATTCAAGACCTATACCTAGAAGGCCCAATTGTTGATGGTTGGTTAGAGTCTCAAGGGAGTCAACCCCAAGATGCCATAGGAACCGTAAGACTAGCCAATGGTGACCGGATGATGGACTATGTGGATGAAGGAGTTGAGCAATCGAATACTAATGTTACGTATCAATCTCCTCGTACTGGTTACCGTCTTTGTGGCTTGGATGAGCAGGGTCAATCTTGGTCAAGGTCTTGTCCAGCGGATCAGGTTCCCAGTGTGAGCATGGCCATCGCTCGTTATCAAAAACTGCGACAACTGTTAATTCGGAAAAAATACCTCGAAGATCGCCTCAGTCAACTAGCAGAAACATTAACTGTGATGCACTCTCAGCTGAATAAGCCTTAATTAAAGGTTTGCGATTGACCTTTGCTCACGCTTCGCAATGAAGCGAACGCGCCCCGCGTGGCCTACGGCCTCAGCTTCCGCGCTTTTGCGATCGCACTCACTATGGGCCGATCACTATGAGCCGATGCTTTGGCAGCTAAAAACTACCTGGAATCTCTCTAACAAAGCCCAAATGGGGTTCGATGCGACCTGTAGTCATGCTCACCCAAGCTAGTCCTTCGGAAGTTCCGATCCACAACTTGTTACCAGTATTAGGAGCTAATGCCAGAATACGACTAGAAGGTAGCTTGCCTAGTTTAGCCAACACTTCTCCACTGTCTCGTTTAATTTTAAATAAGCCATTATCTGTACCAACCCAAACATTACCATCTAGATCAAACTGGACAGCAGTGACATTACGTCCTCTTAGGGGAGTTACAGACCTGAACACTTCGTAAGTGTCTGGGTTAATCACCAGTAAACTATTAGGAGTGCCAGCCCATAGCATTCCCTCCGGTCCTCTGGTCAAGGTTTGCACCGTGTTTCCTGGTAAATCCTTGATGCGAGCGATCACAAAAGCACTAGCAGTATCCACTCGCACTAGCCCTTCTAGAGTGCCCACCCACAGCTGACCCTCTTGATCTAGAGTCAGAGCATTGGCACTGACACCGGGTAATTTTTGTAACGTTGTCATCAACAATCCCTGGTCAGGGCTAATCAGAGCCAGACCGCGATCGCTTCCCACCCAAAGATAGCCACGAGTGTCAATCAACAGGGACAACACATTATTAGACGGTAAGGTAAAGTTTTGGGCATTAATTTCATTATTACGGGGGTCTATACGCAATAGTCCTTCATAGGTTCCTACCCAAATCCGCCCTACCCGATCCTGAGCTATCGCACCAACAGTGTAATTGGGGAGACTTAGGCGAGTGCGGATTTTTCCAGTATTAGGGTCAATTCTAGTTAATCCTAGCCAAGAGCCCACCCAAAGCTCACCAGTAAAATCTGGTTGCAAGGCAGACACCCGAAAATCCGCTGGCAGGGGCTGGGTTTCTTGCCTGAGGCGTTGATCAGGCAAAGGTCTAGTTGGGGGCGGAGGGTTTCTAAGGGACGTGGGGGGGGATACCTCTTTGTTTACTGAGTCAGTGGATAACTGTGTTTGAGCGATCGCTGTTGAGAAATGGTTGTTTGGCTCACTGTCTGGGATTGACACAGGTAAGATTTGCCCCAGCAGTGTAGCACTGACTACCAGACCGATACGGTTAGTTAACCGATTAGTTAACCGGTTAGTTAAGCAGTTAGTTAACCATGCCATTATTTCCAGCATCTTCTTGATTAAGCCTTTAGTTGATCACGACTGGGTGCATCTCATATTTGAAAATGTTGCGTAGGATACGTAGGGTGCGTTAGGGGGGATTGCCATCATATTCAACTTCGTAGCCAGTAGCCCCGTAACGCACCACCGAAGGGCTCGCCGTCATTTTCAGCCTCGTAGCCAGCCTTGGGAAAGTCTGCCCCGTAACGCACCACGGGGTCAAACACCAAAAATGAGATGCATCCATCAGGACTTACCCTTGCATCCGTTGCTCAATCCTAATTTTAGGGGCGATTGTCGGGGCGCAATGGTTGCAGCCTCACGATCTATCGCGCAACTGTTCAAGTTTTATTTATCTGGTTTTGTTTTCTAAGCCCGCTGCCCAACCTTGTCAAGGAACCTATTATAGTCAATTTTATCGTTTTTGTTACAAAAATGTGATAAATATTTACATTGAGTGACGTTATAAGAGGAGCTGATACATTCCTAAAGAATATTTGAGGTTCAAGTGATCCCATTACCTGCTATATTTCAAAATGATTAAGAAATCCTGAATTGCCTTAGCGACTTGACCCACTAGCGACCTTGTACCAATCAGCGGAGCAGTCGGGTAAGTAAGTAAAGCTACAGGTAATCCCCAACATTAGCCACAAACAGGTGATTGTGGAATCGGTGTTGTGCCCTTCTTCAGGCTTAGACAACAAGCCTAGATGGGTTGTGTGTTCTCTTAGCTAGGAGCAACACACAACACTAAGAAAAGAAAATCTCTTCTAGCGATAGCAACATTCAGTAGTTCCTAAGGAAGCAACGCATGTCTTACTCATCAACCAGGACTCAGACAAAAGCTGGCTACGATGCCGGTGTAAAAGACTATAAATTAACCTATTATACGCCAGATTATACTCCAAAAGATACGGATATTTTGGCAGCGTTTCGCGTAACACCGCAGCCTGGTGTACCTCCGGAAGAAGCCGGTGCAGCGGTTGCAGCTGAGTCTTCTACGGGTACCTGGACAACAGTTTGGACTGACTTGCTGACTGACCTAGACCGTTACAAAGGTCGTTGCTACGACATCGAACCAGTACGTGGGGAAGACAACCAGTTCATCTGCTTTATTGCCTACCCACTGGATCTGTTTGAAGAAGGCTCAGTCACCAACATGCTGACCTCCATCGTGGGTAACGTATTTGGTTTCAAAGCTCTGCGAGCACTGCGTTTAGAAGACTTGCGGATTCCCATTGCTTACCTCAAAACCTTCCAGGGACCACCCCACGGGATTGTTGTAGAGCGGGACAAGTTGAATAAGTATGGTCGTCCTTTGCTCGGTTGTACCATTAAGCCCAAGCTAGGTCTATCCGCTAAGAACTACGGTCGTGCAGTATATGAGTGCTTGCGCGGTGGTCTGGACTTCACCAAAGACGACGAAAACATTAACTCCCAGCCCTTCATGCGCTGGCGCGATCGCTTCCTGTTCGTAGCAGACGCAATCCACAAATCCCAAGCTGAAACTGGCGAAATCAAAGGTCACTACCTCAACGTCACTGCTCCCACCTGCGAGGAGATGATGAAGCGGGCTGAGTTTGCTAAATCACTCAACATGCCCATCATCATGCACGACTACCTCACTGGTGGCTTTACCGCCAACACCACTCTGGCTCGTTGGTGCCGTGATAATGGGGTTCTGCTGCACATCCACCGCGCCATGCACGCTGTGATTGACCGTCAGAAACACCACGGTATGCACTTCCGTGTCTTGGCTAAGTGCTTGCGCATGTCCGGTGGTGACCACCTCCACTCCGGTACTGTAGTCGGTAAGCTTGAAGGTGAAAAAGGTATCACCATGGGCTTCGTTGACCTGATGCGGGAAGACCACATTGAGCAAGACCGCGAACGGGGTATTTACTTCACTCAAGACTGGGCTTCCATGCCTGGTGTAATGCCAGTGGCTTCTGGTGGTATTCACGTTTGGCACATGCCTGCGCTAGTCGAAATCTTTGGTGATGATTCCTGCCTACAATTCGGTGGTGGTACTCTAGGTCACCCATGGGGTAATGCTCCTGGTGCTACTGCAAACCGGGTAGCTCTAGAAGCTTGTATTCAAGCTCGTAACGAAGGTCGTAACCTGATGCGTGAAGGTGGTGACGTGATCCGGGAAGCTGCTAAGTGGAGTCCTGAGTTGGCAGTTGCTTGCGAACTGTGGAAGGAAATCAAGTTCGAGTTCGAGGCAATGGATACAGTCTGATGCAGTTTGAGCTGTGAAGTTTGAAGTATGAAACGCCATACTTTAGACTTCATACTTTTTCCAAACGACTGGGTTCAACCATGGATTTAAAACGAGTTGCGAAAGATACAGCCAAGGTGCTGGCTAGCTATATGACCTATCAAGCACTGCGGACAGTGGTAAACCAGTTAAGAGAAACCGACCCTCCCCGAGCGCTTTGGCTACAGTCTTTTTCCTCACAACAAAGTATCCAAGATGGAGACGCTTATCTTGAGGAATTACTGCAGGCTAAACCTGAATTAGCCTTACGGATTATGACTGTGCGGCAACATATCGCAGACGAAGTGGCCGAGTTCTTACCTGAAATGGTTTGCACTACTATCCAGCAGTCGAATATAGAACATCGGCGTCAGCATCTTGAACGCATCACGCAATTCACTCTTCCAGATAACCCAACTAATTCTGAGCAGAAAACTGATTCGGACACCTAATTGGTTCAACCGAAGACGTGACCTGGTATTCCCCAAATTTCATACCTATACTTCAACAGAGAATCAAACAGAGCATCAAAATCTATGAAAACATTACCAAAAGAGCGTCGTTACGAAACCCTTTCCTACTTACCTCCCCTGAGTGACGCTCAGATTATGCGGCAAGTGGAGTACATCTTAGCAGAAGGTTACATTCCCGCGATCGAGTTCAACGAAAGCTCTGAACCAGAGATTTACTACTGGACATTATGGAAACTGCCTTTGTTCAAGGCTACCTCACCTAAAGATGTGCTAGCTGAAGTGGATGAGTGTCGCTCTGAATACCGCGACTGCTATATCCGGGTTGTGGGTTTTGATAACGTTAAGCAGTGCCAAGTTCTTAGCTTCATCATTCACAAGCCCAATGAAGGTGTTAGCCGCAGCCGTTGGTAACCGCAGCTTTTACTACTAAAGGCTAAGGCATTCATGCTTGCCTGAAATGCTATTATTAGCCCCCCGAGCGAGGGATTGCTCGCTCGGGGGGCTGTTTCATTCTTGACCCTAAAATTCAGGGGTGAGGAAGCCAAAGCCCCTTCTGGTCGGGGTTAGGGGTGAGTCCCATACTCCCAACTCCCGACCCAAATTTAAAAAACCTACTCCTGTGGGGTTCCCGTCAGTCGCGCTTTGCATCAAGATAACCAACTTTATCCAACAGTCAGGACTTAGCAGTTAGAAGTCATAATAGAATATAGCCCTTGGCCAAGGGCTATAGATAGAACCTGGGTTAATTAATAAATTAACAATGACTAACAACGGCTCCAACAGATTAGATCGAATTGAAGCAACAATAGAACAGATGCTAGCTGTTCAACGTGAACTACAAGAAACACAATTAAGGTTTCAAGAGAACCAACAACAACAAGAAAGGATATTAGAACAGATCCTAGCTAGTCAACGTGAACTACAAGTTGGTCAACGTGAACTACAAGTTGGTCAACGTGAACTACAAGTTGGTCAACGTGAACTACAAGAAATACAATTAAGGTCTCAAGAAAAGCAACAACGACAAGAAAGGATATTAGAACGATTAATTGGATATAGCATCACCCAAGAATCTGACAAATTAGATTTAGAGGAAAGAATGAATGCCTTAGAGCAAAGAGTTAAAGGTTTAGAAAATCGGTGAATGACTTACACTAACTTGGCTCTAGTGGTATCTTTTTCTAGGCCAAGTCTCGTTAGCGATCTGGCATAGAACCTCTCATCACACCTCCAGGAAGAGAAATTATTGGCACTTGACCGGTAGGAACACTCTCAGGAGTAACTCCAGCAGAAGTAACGCTAGAGGAATCATCAGGATTGATGATAATACCAAGCATCCGAAATACTGTTTGGTTTTCGTCTGGTGAGTCTGAAATTGCTCTGACAAAGTTGTTTCTGACATCCAAGGATTGGTTCGCAGTAAATTCTGTAGTTCCAACGTTGAAAGTAAACACAGAATCGGGCAACCCACCAATATGAGCCCCACCCATGGACGACGAAACGACAGGGTCCATAACATTAAAAGTAAAGTTTCCTAGAGCATCAAGCTGACCCGGAAAACTGATCATCATAGGTGCAGCACTAGGAGAGCGAAAACCTGGTGAAAGGATGGGAATAGTTACACCACCAGCAGGGTTATTAACATTAACATTAAGAATGGCATCAGCATTGATACCTGGTCTTAAGGCAGTGCCAATTTGGGTATCTGTGCTTCCTCGATCAAGCAGAGGGTCACTGACTCCATTGAGAGCATTTTGTAAGAAAGATTTTATTTTTCGGATATCCCGACGACAGTCTATGTCTATTATTCCTGCTGGGGCTTGTGATTGTTCTGTTTCAGAAGGGTTGGTTGAGTCAGCTTGAGCAACCCTATTGTTGGTACAAGTTCGGTTATTGCTGGGTACTTCGTCTGCTTTGACAATATTGCCCAAAGTACTATTGAAACTGTAAAAGCATATTCCGACTAAAAAAGCTTGTCGAATAAATTGCCAAGAATATTTGTGCAGTTTTAACATAAGCTATCCTGTTTTAGAAACGAAAAGTGGCACGGAGTACACCGATATAAATATCGTTGTTTTCTTCTATATGTCCAGGATCAGTAACCATAAAAAATCCTGGAGTAATATAGATATTGTTGCTAAATTTGTGGCGATAGAAAATTTCATAGTGAATTGAAGTGGCGTTATCTTCTCCTAAAAGTAAACCATTGCCGTTCTCTAATTTTAGAGGTTGACCAATGATTAAGCCTAGTAAACTTCCTTCTTGACCAAAAGGATCTGAAAAGGCTAAGGAAAGCAAGTAAGTGCTGGCATTAGCAAAATCATCTGATGCCAAAGCATTAGTGAAGGTATATCCTCCCCAACCCGCAAAGGTAAGGTTATCAGTAAAACGCCACTGTAAGCTACCGCCCACAGCATGGGTCTGAGTTTCTTGAAGCAGTAGACTAGAAGTATCAGCGTTAAAGCTACCTGCGAAAGTATTTAACTGACCATCATTGGCGTAGGCATTAATATAGTGTAGTCCAGCCGCCATGTTATTGGCTGGGGTAAACAATAATTGCACTCCTAAAGCACTATGATCTGGACTAATAAAACCCTCACTAGGGCTACTGCTATTCCGGGTTCCGTAAGCAACTTGTAAACGGAGTGGATCTGCTACAAACCAGTCTAAACCAACCCCCGCATCGAGAGCGCCAATTTTGAAAAGTGGACTGGCTTCGCCGAAACGAGAGATAGAACCTATACCCACATCCAAGAAGGGACTGTTAGCAGTAAGGACACTACCTAAACTAAAACCGACTGGTTTTATAGTAAAGACAACTCGGTCACTAATGGCAAATCGGTATTCTAAGCTATCTAAAACCACATCATTATCGAGATCGTCTTGGTAAGACAGTAAGGCGGCAAAAGTATTGAGTACATTGGGGTTGGCAAAACCACCATCATCGAAATTACCGGAAGCTAAAACAATACGCAGACGATCTCTGCCTGTGAATGAAGCAACAGTTCCAATGCGGACAAGATAATTAAGAACAATGTTAGCATCTCCTGTGCCTGGTGGATTGCCTCCTTCAGCAGCAGCTAGGCCAAAAATAACTTCTCCTCCAAATTTGACAGTGGTGGAAAACTGATGCTCCTCTAGGAAAGCAACTCGACTGTCTAGGTTATCTACCCGTGTTTTTAGTTGGGCTAATTCTGGGTTAAATTGATTAGCTAATTGTTGTAATGTGGCTAAATCTTCTTCAGAAATACGATTAGCACTTTCAACCGCAACCAGTCTCTCAATCTGTTCCATACAGGCGTTCAAACCTGCGGCAAATTCATAGCGAGTTAAGGCTCGGTTGCCTTGAAAAGTCCTATCTTGGTATCCGGCAATACAACCATAGCGTTCTATTAAACTTCGTAGTGCTTCAAATGCCCAGTCCCCCGGTTGCACATCTTGGAGTTGGACAATATTGGTTACCTGAGTCATGGCTGTGCCATCAATTTCAGGTGATGGTTCCAGGGATGTTGATTGTTCTGGTAGTTCTGGAACTGTTGATGTGGGTTCGCTGAGTTGATCAACCCTGGGACTGACTGGATTGGTCGTTGTTGGTGTATTAACACTCTCGATTTTGTCTAATAAGACTATACCGAGTTCTGCATCAAAATCCTTAAGCAGTCGTTCTAGTCTGGCTCGGTGATGTTGAATAACTGCGTCTTCTGATACGGCGCTATAAGTTTGGGCGATATGCTGTTGACAAGCACTTAAGATAGCAGCAAATTCAGAACGGGTTAAGGCTTCATTGTTTACAAAGGCGCTCTTGTCTGTGGTACAGCCAGAAAACTCAACTAGTTCTCTCAAGGCTTCGTAAGACCAGCTTCCAGGTTGTAAATTGTCGGTTAGTGCCCAGGTTTTGGGGGCAGTTAATAGCAATCCGGTTACTCCTGATAGGAAAAGGAGTAAGAGTTTTTGAGTTTTCATGGTCACTCCTGCACACTGAAAAAAAGTTTAGAGATGGGTTGAGGGTGGCTCTTTTAGTAGTTTTTATTAAAATAAACAGAAAACCAAATCGTCTTTATCCTTGAATTTATTCCCATCTAGTTGGCTTATTTACATTTATCATTCCATTCTAAATCTGATGGATAATCAGTGATACATGATAGTTCGTTGCGCTCAATTATCAAACAACCCAGAAACAATTCATAGAGATCTTCGATAGTATCAGCTTGCCTGGCATTTTCCCTACCTTTAGCAATTAAATCCTGGCTTGGTGGTTTAAAATTTAAGTCATTTTTGCTGAGAGTTGACTTGTTTTGATTAATGAGATAAATAAATTCAGTAATAGGAATACCTGATCCTTTATACTTACTATTTCCTCGTCCGTGAATACCAACCACATAACCATTAGCGTCAAATATTGGTCCCCCACTCATTCCTTTTCTAACCTTACTAAAATAACATAATTTGTAACCTCTTTTGTCGGGACATAAAAATGTTTCTGTAGATACTGTTTCTGGGGGGAAATTTGAGAATATATTAGCTGATAAAAATTTGCGCTCACTGCTAGTTTTTTCATCTTCTGGTGGAGTTGGCCAACCAGAGACAAATAATTGACCAGAATCTGGAATAGTATTTGAATCTTTAAGGGAAGCAACGTAGTATTGATTAGAACTGTAACCCTGAAATTTAATTAGTGCTAGATCTACTCCTTGACCAAATTCTTTTTTGTCAATATATTGAATATCTGAGTCTTTTGAAAAGTGAATACTATGTTTGTCGCCATCCCAAACTACAATCCCATAACAATCAGCTCCTTTTTCAAGCACGTGCTGATTTGTTAAAACATAAAATGTATTATTTCGTTTAGCTATAATTACCCCTGAAGCTTGATTTTCTTTAATTTGTTTCTTTTTTTTGTCTATATTTTTAATAATTTTTGGCTCTGTACAATTCACATTTCCATAACTATCTTCTTCCTCGAAAGTTCCCGAATAATTACCAATAACAACTGTAGTCATTCTGCTAATTGCATTTATATCGTCTTCGCTATATTGATTTATAGATAAAGTTTTTGCATGAGGAGTTATTAGTAAACCTAATGTTGTAGTTATTCCTAAAACAAGCAAAGATAGTTTATGAGTGTGATTCATATTTTTTCCTCAAGTAGCTATTTTTATAGCCGACTAATATCAAAAATTTGACATTGCTGAATTCAAGTATGAATTTAGATCTTATGGTTTTGGTAAATCCCCCTAAATACAATACCCCAACTTTGGGTGACGAAAGAAAGTTTTGTTCCACCCAAAATTGGAGCGCTAGGGGTGCGTAATCATACCCATAATCAGCAACGCCATCTACTTTTGAGATTAGCAAAACTCACCACATTCTGGTGGATTAGGTTCTGGACGCTCAGGTCTTGAAGGTTTATTGTTATAATCTTCTTCTTTTTCCAAATAATCTTCTATATAAACAAGGTGAATCCACATTCTTGTTTCTCCTCCTGTATTATATACAGGGTTAAACTTCGATTCACCTCCTAAGTTACTGATCGCAACATTTATTTGTTCCATATAATCCTCTGGGTTCTTACCATAAGGAACATTAAACAAGTGGTTTTTCCTATTACAAACTAATCCATAAGGGGCTAGACAAATTCTATTAATATTAATATTATTTTCATTTTCATTTTCATTTTCACCTACTTTTCCATGGGTTACACCTAGTCCCTTCAGGTAATAGCCATTATCTTTATACCGATCGTTAATTTTTTAGTTACATGCTCACATCGTTCTTTTGGTGTCCACCCAGTAAATTCTGTAGTCCTCCAAATAATTATTGGTGGGACTTTTTTTCCAGTTCTTAGTCCAACAGCAGTAGTTGTATATGCTTGTCTGTTGGAATCAAATTCACATCGAAATTCCATTTGTGCAGCAGTTCTTCGAGCTAATAAGTTTTGACCAGTAACAGATTGACCAGTTGTTAGAATAAAGCTAGAACAAGCCAAACCTGCTCCTAAGTATTTTGCAATAAATTTTAAATTCATGCTATACTTATCCTTTTAAAATTAACAAAACTCACCACATACTGGTAGCTCAGGTTCTGGACGCTCAGGTCTTGAAGGTTTATTGTTATAATCTTCTTCTTTTTCCAAATAATATTCTATATAAACAAGGGGAATCCACATTCTTGTTTCTCCTCCGGTATTGTATATAGCCCTAGACTCCGATTCACCTCCTAAGTTCCTGATCGCAACATTTATTTGTTCCATATAATCCTCTGGGTTCTTAGCAGAAGAAGGAACATTAAACAAGTGATTTTTCCTATTACAAACAAATCCATGAGGGGCTAGACAAATTATCTTAATCTTATAAGGCTCAATACCTACTTCTCCATGGGTTACACCTAGTCCCTTCAGGTAATAGCCATTCTGAGCATACTGATAGTTTAATTTTTGAGTTACATGCTCACATCGTTGTTTTGGTGTCAACTCACCAAATTCTGTAGTCCTCCAAATAATTATTGGTGGTACTTTTTTTCCAGTTATTAGTCCAAAAGCAGTAGTTACATATTTTTGTTCGTCGTCATCATATTCACATCGAAATTCCATTTGTGGAGCAGTTCTTCGAGCTAATAAGTTTTGACCAGTAACAGATTGACCAGTTGTTATAATGAAGCTAGAACAAGCCAAACCTGCTCCTAAGTATTTTGCAATAAATTTTAAATTCATGCTATACTTCTCCTTTTAAAATTAACAAA